>CAVUNB010000001.1:0-253207 GCA_963742685.1 uncultured Actinomycetota bacterium
CTCGCGTGGTGCCTTCGGGTCGTGGCGACCTTTCGAACCACGGAAGACCCCAGATCGCCGAGGAGCACCTGCCGCTCCCGTCCCTCACCACTTCCCGCACCCCGGCCGTCTCGGCCACGGCCGCAGCCTGCCCGGGCCGTGGACGAGACGGCCAGTCCTTTGGCCGGGCGCCAGCTTGCGGCTTCCATCCCTTCAGGCGCCAGCCTGCGAGGCACGAACCCTTCCGGGCGCCGGCTTGCGGACTCAGCCCTCCTACCTCGAGAACCCCGCAATCAGCTCCGCGGTCTCCAGCGGATGGTCCAACTGCGGGCAATGGCCCGCACCCTCGATCTCGATCCAATCCGCCTGCGGGAACCACTCCTTGCGGAACCGGGTCGCGGCGATGGGGAGTTTCAAGAGCCGATCGTCCGAACCCCAGACGAGCCCGACCGGACAATCGACCTTCGCAGGGTCCAGTCGCCAGCCCTCGCGTTCGGCGAAGGCGACCAGGGGCTCGGATTCGCACGCGGCGGCGCCGCGGATCAGGTGGGCGATCAGGTCGTCGCTCATGTGCTCGGGGGTGCTGGCGTAGGTGACGGTCGCCCGCGCCCGGCCCTCAGGAGTCGAGGCGATCAGGTCCGCCTGCGGCGCCGCCTGGCGGACGAGCTCCGCCATCGAGCGGAAGTAGCCGAGGGTCTCGGCAATCGCCGGGTCGCCGAGGGGCCAGCCCCCCGCCGGAGCCAGCGCCACCACGGAGCGCGCCCGTCCCCGCTCCGCCAGGCGTAGGGAGACGAAGCCGCCGAGCGAGTTGCCGGCGATCGCGGGCGCCTCCCAGCCCGCCGCGTCGAGCACCGCCTCGACCGCGTCGACGATCGCGTCATCGCTCGCCTCGCCGGCCGGGAAGGCGGGACCCCCGGCGTGCCCGGCGAGCGTCGGCGCCAGCACCTCGAAGCGTCGTTCCAGCGCCGGCAGCACCAGCTCCCAGGTCCGCCAGGTGTCGGTGAAGCCGTGCAGAAGGAGGAGCGGCGACCCCTCGCCGCCGCGGTGGACAGCCGTAAAGCTCACTTCCGTCACACCCCGCTGTTGATGGGCCGAAAACTCAAGACATGGTTGAGTTTTCGGCCCATCAACATGGTCAGTGCTCCAAAAGGCCGGCGACGGCCAGGGCCAGCCGCTCGCCGCGGCCGGTCAGGGCGTACTCGGCGTGGGGGGGACGGCCGGCGACGAGGCGCCGTTCGACGATCCCCGCCGCCTCCAGCTGCTCCAGCCGCTCCGAGAGGGTCGTCGGGGACACTCCCGGCAGCGACTGGCGGAACTCGTTGAAGCGGTGAGCGCCGCTGGAGCAGGCGTAGATCGTCGCCATCGTCCAGCGGCGCTCGAGGAGCCCCGCGGCGGCGCGGAGCTCCTTCGGCACGGGTTCGCAGCTACGACACCGAGGCGACATCGGCGCCGGCCTCCGCGGGCTCGAGTGCCAGCCCGAGCACCTCGTCGATGCTCATCACCGGGTGGAAGGACATCTGCTCGCGCACCTCCTCCGGGACCTCGTCGAGGTCGCCGCGGTTGCGCTCGGGCAGGATCACCTCCGTCAGGCCCGCCGCGTGGGCGGCCAGGACCTTCTGCTTCAGGCCGCCGATCGGCAGCACCCGTCCTTGCAGGGTCACCTCTCCGGTCATGCCCACAGTGTGCTTCACCGGGCGGCCGGTAAGCAGGCTGACCAGTGCCGTGGTCATCGCCGTGCCCGCGCTGGGACCGTCCTTGGGGATCGCCCCGGCCGGTACGTGGACGTGGAACTCACGTTGGAAACGGTCCTCCGGGATGCCCAGCTCCTCCCGGTGCGAACGCACGTAGGAGAGGGCGATCCGCGCCGACTCCTTCATCACGTCGCCGAGCTGGCCGGTCAGCACCAGACCCTTGTCGCCGTCCATGGCGGTCGCCTCGATGAAGAGGATGTCGCCGCCCGTGCCGGTGACCGCGAGGCCCGTGGACACGCCCGGGATCGCCGTGCGCTCGACCGACTCCTGGAACACCTTCTGCCTGCCGAGCGCCTCGCGCACCGCCTCGGTGTCGAGGACGATCGGCGAGTCCTGGTCCGAGCCGGAGGCGATCTTCGTCGCCGCCCCGCGCAGCAGCTTGCCGACCTCGCGCTCGAGCTGCCGCACGCCCGCCTCGCGGGTGTACTCGGAGATCACGGTCCGCAGGACGTCGTCCTCGACGCTGATCTCCTCGACCCGCAGGCCGTTCCGCTTCAGCTGCCGCGGGACCAGGTAGCCCTTCGCGATCGCCAGCTTCTCCTCCGTCGTGTAGCCGTCGAAGGCGATGATCTCCATCCGGTCCAGGAGCGGCGCCGGGATCGTGTCGAGCAGGTTCGCGGTGGCGATGAAGACGACCTCGGAGAGGTCGACCTCGACGTCGAGGTAGTGGTCGCGGAACGAGTGGTTCTGCGCCGGGTCGAGGACCTCGAGCAACGCCGCCGACGGGTCGCCGCGCCAGTCGGCGCCGACCTTGTCGACCTCGTCCAGGAGGATCACCGGGTTCATCGTCTCGGCGTCGCGCAGGGCACGGACGATCCGTCCCGGCAGGGCGCCGATGTAGGTGCGGCGGTGGCCGCGGATCTCCGCCTCGTCGTGCAGGCCGCCGAGGCTGATGCGGACGAACTCGCGCCCGAGGCTGCGGGCGATCGACTCGCCGATCGAGGTCTTGCCGGTGCCGGGAGGGCCGACCAGGGTAAGGATCGTGCCGTTCGCGCGACTGTCCTGCTCGATCTCCTCGGCCCTCTCCTCGCGCAGCTTGCGCACGGCGACGAACTCGGTGATCCGTTTCTTCACGTCGTCGAGCCCGGCATGATCGGCGTCCAGCACCTCACGCGTGTGGTTCGGGTCGAGCTTGTCCTCGGAGCGCTTGCTCCACGGCACCGCGATCAGCCAGTCGAGGTAGCTGCGGATCATCGAGCTCTCCGGCGACTGCTCGCCCTGGCGCTCCAGTCGGCGCAGCTCCTTCGTCGCCTGCTCGGCGACGGCCTCGGGCATACCGGCCTCCGCGATCTTCGTCTCGTACTCGGCGATCACGTCAGTGTCGTCCTCGCCCAGCTCCTTGCGGATCGACTCCATCTGTTTGCGCAGGAAGTACTCGCGCTGCTGTTTTTGCGCGCCCGACTCGACGTCGTCGCGGATCTTCGAGCGGACCTGCAGCTCGGCCAGGCGCTCGCGCTGGAGGCCGACCGCGATCTCCAGCCGCTCGGTGACGTCCATCGTCTCGAGCAGGCGGAGCTTGCCCTCGTTGGGGATGTCGGGGGCGAGGCCGGAGGTGTCGGCCAGCGCGCCGGGCTCCTCGATCGAGCGCAGGAAGGTTGCGATGCGGCCGTCGTCGCCGCGCAGCTCGAGGATCTCCTCGACCACGGCGCGGTACTCGCGGGCCAGCTCGCGGGTGTGCTCGTCGTCGGGGTGGCCGTCGTGGATCTCCTGGACCTCGACGTGCAGGGCCTCGCCATCGTCGCCCGCCTGGGCGGCGCCGGCGATGCCGCGATGCAGTCCGACCACGGTCGCGACCGGGACGCCGCGGCGCGAGCGCCCGTGCTCGACCACCTCGGCGACGACGCCGACGCGGCCGTACTCGCCCTCACGGCGCGGGATGAGGAAGACGCGCTCGTCCTCGCCGACGTCGATCGACAGGGTGGCGGTGACGGTCGGGAAGACGATCGCGTCGTCAAGGGGAACGAGTCTGTAGTTCATCACCAAGTTCACTTTCTGTAGTTAGTCCTCTTGGAGAATAGCGCTACAGCTTTCGGACCTCAAGGGCCAAGGGGTTAGGCTCTCGTCCCATGGACGACTCACGCGCGAAAGAGCTACTGAAAGCGGAGCGGGAGCAGGTCGAGGCGGAGCTCGCCTCGGTCCGCGGCGAAGGCCGAGAGGGCAGCGATGCTCAGGATCCCGCGGGAGACTTCAACAACGAGGGCCTCTACGAAGACGAGCTCGCGGCCGGCAGGGAGGGCGACCTGACCCGCCGCCTGGACCAGATCGAGCGGGCCGAGGAGCGCCTCGCCGCCGGCACCTACGGCCTCTCCGTGCGCTCCGGCGAGCCGATCCCCGACGGCCGCCTCGAGGCCGAACCCCTCGCGGAGCTGACCGTCGACGAGGAGCCCGGCGGCGCGAAACGCTGGTGAGCGCAACGGCGGCACCGCGGCCCCTGCCGGATCGGAAAGTTCAAGCGGAGGCGTCCGCGCGTCGATAGGTTCGGCACCATGCCGAAGAAAGACTCCGCCGCAACCGAAGAGGCCCGCTTCTACGGGACCCGTTTCCTGACCGAGGACGCCCCCGACCGATCCTTCCCCGAGCAGGGGATGTCGGCGCTCGACTCCCAGCGCCTGGTCGAAGAGGAACTGCAGCTGGAGGGCGACCCGAATCGGAACCTCGCGACCTTCGTCACCACCTGGATGGAGCCGGAGGCGGAGAAGCTGATCGCCGAGAACAACTACCGGAACTTCATCGACCACGCCGAGTATCCGATCTCGGCCGAGATCGAGCAGCGCTGCATCCGCATGCTCGCCGACCTCTTCAACGCTCCCGGCGAGACCACCGGCGCCCGTTGCCAGGGCTCCTCCGAGGCGATCATGCTCGGTGCCCTCTCGCTGAAGTGGAAGTGGAAGGAACGGCGCGAAGCGGCGGGGAAGCCGATCGACAACCCGAACCTCGTCTTCGGCGGCGACGTCCACGTCGTCTGGGAAAAGTTCTGTCGCTACTTCGATGTCGAACAACGGGTCGTGCCGCTGCAGGAGGGCAAGTACACGATCGGGCCCGACGACGTGGCCCCGCAGATCGACGAGAACACGATCGGCGTCGCCGCCGTCCTCGGCACCACCTTCACCGGCCACGCCGACGACATCCGCGGCATCAACGATCTCCTCGTGAAGCTGAAGAAAGACGAGGGGCACGATGTGCCGATCCACGTCGACGGGGCGAGCGGCGGTTTCGTCTGGCCGTTCCTCTACCCCCATTCGGAGTGGGATTTCCGGCTCGAGCAGGTGCGCTCGATCAACGTCTCCGGTCACAAGTTCGGGCTCGTCTACCCGGGGATCGGATGGCTCGTGTTCCGGGAAAAGTCCGACCTCGCCGAGCACCTGGTCTTCTACGAGAACTACCTCGGGGAGACCGACGCGACCTTCACCCTCAACTTCTCCACCGGCGCCTCGATGGTGCTCGCCCAGTACTTCAACTTCGTCCGCCTGGGTCGGGAGGGCTACAGCGACGTGATGAAGGCGATGCAGTCGAACGCCGAGGTCCTGGTCGAGAAGCTGGACCGCTGCGGCCACTTCGAGCTGATCGGCGAGAAGGAGGAGCAGCTGCCCCTGGTCGCGTTCAAGCTGATCGACGGCAAGGAATACGACGAGTTCGACGTCTCCTGGCAGGTCTCCGCCGAGCGCGGCTGGATGCTGCCCGCCTACACGATGCCGCCGAACGCGCAGGAGGTGAAAGTGCTGCGGGCGCTCGTCAAGCACACCCTCAGCCGCTCGCAGATCGACCGCCTCGCCAACGACATCGAACACGCCTGCGACACCCTGGAGAAGAAGGGCCGGGCGCATAAAACCGAGCGCCACAAGGTCAAACGCAGTCCTAACGTCTAGGGGACCGGGCCGGGGCCGGATGCGGGCGGCTCGACCGCCCGTGCCGGCCACCAGGCGCGCTCGCCGAGCCGGTAGGTGATCGCCGGGATCAGCAGCGCGCGGACGACGAAGGTGTCGAGCAGGACGCCGACCGCGACCGTGGCGCCGATCTGGATCAGCTCCTCCAGCGGCAGCAAGGTCAGGGTGGCGAAGGTACCGGCGAGGATCAGCCCGGCGCCGGTGACGACGCCGCCGGTGGCGACCAGCGCCCGCAGGGTCCCCTCGCGGGTGCCGTGGCGCGCCGCCTCCTCCCGCACCCGGGTCATCAGGAAGATGTTGTAGTCGACCCCCAGCGCGACCAGGAAGAGGAAGGAGAGCAGGGTCAGGTCGAAGGTGATCCCTTCGCCGCCGACCACCGCGAAGGCGAAGGTGGAGAGCCCGAGCGTCCCGGCGAAGGAGAGGACGACGGTCGCCATCAGGTAGAGCGGCGCCGCGATTGCCCGCAGCACGGCCGCCAGGATCAGCCCGACGACGAGCAGCACCAGCGGCACGATCAGCCGGGTGTCGCGCCCGTTCGTCTGCTCGACGTCCCAGTTCTCCGCCGGCAGCCCGCCGAGCAACCCGTCCGGGGACACCTTGTGCAGGCGTTCGCGCACCTTTTCGACCTCTTCCGCCGCCTCGCCCGAGTACGGGTTGCCGGCGAGGATGACGACCACCACCGCCGATTCGATGCGCCCGCCCGCGGGGACCGGGATCGCCAGGCGGACGGAGTCGAGCCCGCCCATCGCCCGCGCCACCTGCGCCGCTTCGTCCGCCGGCACGACCGCGGTCAGCGGCGAGGCGAGGCCGGGCGGGAAGTGTTCGTTCAGGACCTGGGTGCCTTCGCTCGAGTTCGTCGCGCTCGTCTCGCCCTGGCCGAAGCCGATCGTCCCGTGGTGGACGAGGTTGCCGGCGGCAAGCACCAGCAGGCCGACGATCACGGCGCCGATGATCGGCCGGGAGCGGCGGCTGACGAAGGACGCGATCGCCTCCCAGCGGCTGCGGCGCTCGTGGGGCGCGGCGCCGGCATCGGGCCAGAAGGCGCGCTCCCCGAGCACCGCGAGCAGCGCGGGGAGGAGAGTGAAGGCGGAGCAGACCATCACCGCGATCCCGACCGCGAGGATCGGCCCGAGCCAGTGCGTCGACTCCAGGTCGGCGACCAGCAGCACCAGCATCGCGGCGATCACGGTGCCGCCGGAGGAGGCGATCGGCCGGACCGTCTCCCGCAGCGCCGTCGGCAGCGCCGCCTCCGCGGGCGTCCCCGCCTGCAGCTCTTCACGGTAGCGGTGGACGAGCAGCAGCGAGTAGTCCGTCCCGGCGCCGAACACGAGCACGAGTAAAAGGAAGGTGCCCTCCGTGTTGACGACGATCCAGCCCGCCTTGATCAGCAGGTAGGCGATCCCGATCGCGACCGTGTAGGCGGCGCCGACCGCGATCAGCGGCAGCAGCGCCAGGAGCGGCGCCCGGTAGACGAGCAGCAGCAGGACGAGGACCAGGCCGAGCGTCGCGATCAGCAGCGTGCGGCCCGCGTCGTTCGCGACCTTGTCGAGGTCGGCGGCGATCCCGGCCGGCCCGGTGACGTAGGCGTGCAGGCCGGGGACGGGGTGCGCCGCCAGGTATGCGCGCATTTCTTCGACCCCGCTGGTGATCGCGCCGTGGTCGGCGGCGTTCAGCGCGAGGACGAGGAGTGCCGCTTCGCCGTCCTTGGAGATCGGGCCGACCCCGCGCGCGTAGTCGGCGACCTCGCCGAGCGGCGCTCCGGCGGTGGCGGAGAACGGGTCGACGATCGGCGTCGCCCCGGTGATGCCGAGCCGGCCGAGGCCGCGACCGAGCGCCCCGATCGCGTTCAGGTCGGCCGGCGTGAGGCCTCCCTTGCGGTCGAAGACGATCACGGCCGGTACCTCTTCGGCGCCCGCGCTCGCCCCCGCGTTCACTTCGGAGCGGCCGTCGAGGACTTCGATCGCCTGGATCGATTCCGCTCCCTTCGGCAGGAAGCTCGACTGGCCGGCCGCGGTCACCTCGCCGATGTGGGAGCGGCCGAGGTAGCCGCCGATCCCGAGCGCGGCCCAGATCACGATCGTCACCCAGCGACCGCGCGGCCCGGTCACCGCGGCGGCGAGCGCGGCGATCACCGGCGGTGGCGGTCGGCGTCCGGCACGCGCCAAGACTATTGGCCGTCAGGGCGCCAGTGCGCCGGGTACCTTGAAGCCATGCCCGCCTGGATCGCCCGCCGCGCCGTGCCCTGGATCTGGAGAAAAGTCCCCTGGAAGACGGTCTGGACGATCACGCTCTGGCTCGCCCAGAAGGGTCGCGACCGAGTTCGCGACAACCTGACGGAGAAGGAGCAGTCGGAGTTCTGGACGCTGCTGAAGAAGTCGCACGGCCGGCCCGGCAACCTGAACGCCCGGGACCGGTCCCGGGTGAAGGACATGGTCGGCAAGGCGATCCGCGGCCACTGACCGCGCCCCGTCTGGCTCAGGCGGCCGGCGAGCGGAACTGCAGGAGGTGAATTTTGGCCCGGATCGAGGCCTCGACGCCTTCGGCGCGACGCTCCGCCACCCGCTCCTCGACCTCGAACAGCTCGTGCGAGGTCCGCTCGAGCACCTCGCTGATTTCGTCCCAGCCCTCCTGGTCGACCTGGACCGGCCAGCGGCTGATGTGTTTGTCGTCCTCGGAGAAGAAGGTGGCGCTGGACATCGCCGTCGCCAGGTCCTTCGACATCATCCGGATGATCGCGGAGACGACGCCGAGCCGCCCCTTCGCGTCGAGCGCGTCCCAGGCGGCGTCGTCGAAGTAGGCGCGCTGGGCGGTGCGGTAAAAGCGTTCGAGGACGCGCCCGCCCGCCCGCCGCTCCGTCCGCGCCAGCTCGATGCAGCCCAGGTCGCGCAGCTGGTTCAAGTGGTAGGTGACGTTGTTCAGCGGCTCGCCCATCTCCGCCGCCAGTTCGCGCGGCGAGGCGACCCGCTCGCCGAGGATGCTCATCGCCTGCACCCGGGTCGGGTGCGACATCGCCGCGGCCAGCTGGGGACTGAGGAAGTCCGGCAGCGCTGGGGCCCGATCGACTTTGGCGGTGGGAGTGGCGCCCACGACTCCTCCAAAAAATCTGAGTGACTTACCCGCCTCAATTAAAGCGGATTTCGTCAACCTCGCTTGCTGCGCCCGAAAACATGGCGGAATTCGAATTTAGTGATCAGGACCATCAAACTTTCCTGCCAGGTCCCGGATCGGGAGCCAGGGGGGAGGAGGTGAGGAGATGACGATCAAAGAGTCTGCGGCGGTGACGCCGGTGGAGAGCATCGCTAAGGGCAACTGAGGGCGACCCAGGGGCGAGATCGACGCGCCGTGGGCGCCGACGGCGCGTCGTTTGACTGGAGCCGAACGAAATGGTGGAATCGCCTAACACAAACGGGCGGTTCTCCTTCGCACATGGTCGTACCTACGCAAAACTGCCCGAGCAATGAATCCGGGCAGACCGAACCGCATCGACCAGCGCCTTGTACGGGCGCTGGGGCACCCGCTGCGGGTCAAGATCCTCGACGTGGTCCAGCTTCGCAAAGCCAGTCCCAGCGAGCTGACCGATCTGCTCTCGGCACCGCTCGGCAACGTCGCCTACCACGTGCGCGTGCTGGAGAAATGCGGCTGCATCGAGCAGGTGGCGACGGCGCGGCGGCGCGGCGCGGTGGAGCACTACTTCCGCGCCCGGCCGCGCTCCTACATCGGCCACCAGGACTGGCGCAAGGTGCCGAAGTCACTGCGCGACGGGGTCACCGGCGCCTCCCTGGGGACCTTCTTCGACCGCGCCGCTGACGCGCTCGAGGCGGGGACGATGGACGCTCGCGAAGACACCACGCTGAATTGGATGCCGATGGCGGTCGACGCGACCGGCTGGGCGGAAGTGTCCGCCGTCTTCGAGGCGGTGACGAATCGCCTCGAGGCGATCCACGACCTCTGCCGGCGGCGCCTCGAGGGGGGCGAGGAGGAGCCGACGGCGCTGGTCGTCGGCTTGGCCGCCTTCGAGCCCGCGCCGGACGGCTTCGTCCCCGAGGTGGGGGCGGAGAGTCGACGACGGCGAGCCCAGCGCCCCTTAGCGCTTAGGATTCCGGCCGATGTCGCAGTCCGTCACCAACACGGTCGAGGTCGCCCGCCCGCGGGCGGAGGTCTTCGACCTGGTCGACGTCGCCGCCAACCACGAGAAGTGGATGGACCACCTGTTCAAGGACTGGAGCTTCGCCGGGCCGAAGCGCGGCATCGGGTCGGTGACGAAGGCGACCGTCAACGCGCCGTCCTCGCGCGAACTGATCACGATCAAGGTGGTCGACGCGGTGGCGCCGGAGCGGATCGTGGAGGAAGGGGAAAGCGCCCACGGCAAGCGGCAGACCCGCGGGACCTACCGCTTCACCGAGATCGACGGCGGCGGCACGCGGATCGAATTCGAACTGGAGTGGCTGAAGACGCCGCGCTCAGAACGGATCGCCCCCTTCATCTCCCGCGCCTTCATGCGCCGCGCCAACGGCAAAGGCATGAAGCGGTTGGCGGCACTGCTCGAAGAGGGCTGAGGTGGCGGGCGGCGAGGCGGGCGGCGGCGAGCGCCCCGAGCTCGCCGAGCTGCAGGCGCGGCGGGCGCTGACCGAGGACGCGGCGCGGACCGACGCAGTGGAGCGCCGCCACGCGGCGGCTGGCCGGACGGCGCGCGAGAACCTCGCCGACCTGGTCGACGCGGGGAGCTTCGTCGAGTACGGACGCTTCGCGATCGCCGCCCAGCGGGGGCGGCGGGAGCTCGACGACCTGATCGCACAGACGCCGGCCGACGGCTTCATCGGCGGCACCGCGACGGTGAACGCGGAGCTCTTCGGCGCGCGGGCCGGCTGCGCCGTCCTCTCCTACGACTACACGGTCCTGGCCGGGACCCAGGGCGCGCTCGGCCACCGCAAGAAGGACCGGCTCTTCGAGTTGATCGAGCGGATGCGGCTGCCCGCGGTCCTCTTCGCCGAGGGTGGCGGCGGGCGCCCGGGGGACACCGACTACCCGGTGGTGTCGGCGCTGGAGACGCGGGCCTTCGCGCTCTGGGCGCGACTGTCGGGGCTGGTGCCGCGGATCGCGATCGTCGCCGGGCGCTGCTTCGCCGGCAACGCGGTGCTGGCCGGCTGCTCGGACCTGATCGTCGCCACCGAGGGCTCCTCGCTGGGGATGGGCGGGCCGGCGATGATCGAGGGCGGCGGGCCGGCAAGGTCGACCCCGACGAGGTCGGGCCGCTGGAGATGCAGGCGCGTAACGGCGTCATCGATGTGGTCGCCGCGGACGAGGCGGAGGCGACGGCCCTCGCAAAGCAGCTGCTCGCCTACTTCCAGGGGCCGACGCTGCCGGGCGAGGTGCCGGACCAGACGGCGCTCCGCGACATGGTCCCCGAGCGGGCGCGCCGCGCCTTCGCGGTCGGCCCGCTGATCGGGACGCTCGCCGACGTCGGCTCCGTCACCTTCCTGCGCGAGCGCTTCGCCCCGGAGCTGGTGACGGCGCTGGCGCGGATCGAGGGCCGGCCGCTCGGCTTCGTCGCGAACGATTCGCGGTACATGGCGGGAGCGCTGACCAGCGACGCATCCGACAAGGCGGCCCGCTTCCTCTCGCTCTGCGACGCCTTCGGGCTGCCGGTGGTCTCGCTGCTGGACACGCCGGGTTTCATGGTCGGTCCGGAGGCGGAGGCGACGGGACTGGTGCGACACGCCTCGCGGCTGCTGGTCGGCGGGGCGGCGCTGCGGGTGCCGCTGATCGCGGTGGTGCTGCGGCGCGGCTACGGGCTGGGGGCACAGGCGATGGCGGGCGGCAGCCTCCACGAGCCGCTCCTGACCGTGGCCTGGCCGGGCGCCCACCTGGGGCCGATGGGGCTTGAAGGCGCGGTGCGGCTGGCGCTCCGCAAGGAGCTCGAGGCGATCGCGGACGAGGCCGAGCGCGAGCGGCGGGTGAAGGAGCTGACCGCGGCGGCCGAAGAAAACGCGAAAGCCCTGAACGTCGCGACGCTGTTCGAGCTCGACGATGTGATCGACCCCGCCGACACCCGCGACGTGATCGCGAGGACCATCGCCGCCGCCTCCGGCGCTGCCGACGGCGCCGACCGTCCCCGCCCCGTCGACACCTGGTAGCCCTCACCAGAGGGCGGTGTGGGACTCCATCACGCCGCGGCCCTCGGCGAGGTCGATGCCGTCGAGGCCGCCGGCGAAGGTTCCGAAGCGGTGCCGGTAGGTGGAGCGGATGAGGCCGAAGTTGTCGTCGCGGCTTCGCTCGGCGCCGCCGGTGAAGTCGAGGCACCCTCCATCGGCGAAGCGGACAGCGTCGAGGCCGTCGAAGGCGACCGGGGCCGGCTCGTGGGGGACGCCGTCGACCCACACCGCCCGCTCGCTCCGCTCGGGCGGGTCGTTGATGCCCTCGACCAGGTTCCAGGAGACCGCGCGCCCGTCCGCGGCGGCCCCGACTCCCGCCGACCAGTGCCAGGCGGTGTGGCGGGCCTGGTAGCCGGCCGATTCGTCGTCGACCCCGAAGCCCTCGACCCGGACCCGTCGCCCCGGCGTCTCGACGATGCCCTTAATCGGCACGCCCGCCCGCTTGCGGGTCCAGCCCCAGCCCCCGGCGTCGCCGCTCGGGCAGATCGATTCGATCGGCTCCGCCTCGCCGAGGCGCAGGTCGGCGTGGAGCCCGGGAGCTTCGATCCGCAGTCGCGCCCCGTCGAGGACGACCTCGCGGCTGCCCGGTCGCAGGACGGTGTGGGCGAGCGTGCGGTCGCGCTCGCGGTCCCAGAGCACCCAGAAGGCCTGGCTCGCCGGGCCGACCTCGGCGCGCGCCGCGCAGAGCATCAGCCCCTCGCCGTAGAAGCCGACGTAGCGCCAGCGCTTGCGCAGGCCACCGTCGCGGCGCAGCGGCATCCGGCCGGGCGGCAGGGGGAGGGCCGGCCGCGCGGGGCCGGGGCTGCGCCAGGGAAGGTCGCTCGGCGTCATCGCCGCAACCTACCCGGCCGGCACGCCGCCGCCCGCGCGTTCTACTCTCGGCGGGTGACCCAGGTCATCCAGATCGTCGGCGCGCTGATCATCCTCGGCGCCTTCGCCGCCAGCCAGGTCGGCGAGCTGCCCAACGACTCGCGCCTCTACCTCGTGCTGAACGTGGTCGGTTCGACGATCCTCGCGGTGCTCGCGGCCGTCGAAGGTCAGATCGGTTTCCTGCTCTTGGAGGGCGTCTGGGCGCTGGTCTCCGCCTGGAGCCTCTTCGTCATCCTCGGCGAGGAAGCCGACGCGGCGGAAGCCGACGGGGAGCTCGGCCCACCCGACGCCTGACCCGGGTCAGCCTTTCGCGCCGGTTTCGATCAGCCGCTCCGCGAGTTTCCGCATGCCGAGTTCGAGCGCCGCCTTCGCCGCGCCTTCCCAGTCGGTCTCGCGGTCGGGCGGCGGGTCGACGCCGGCGTCGCGGAGCGTGGCGATGTCTTTGAAGGCGATCAGGTCCTCGCGCCCTTCGAGCAGCGCCGCCCTCAGGGCGGGCCGGCGCTCGCGGATCGCCGCGTCGAGGATCGCCTCCAGCGAGCCGTGCTCGCTCAGCAGTTCCGCCGCTTTCTTCGGTCCCACGCCCTTCGCGCCCGGCAGGCCGTCGGCGGGGTCGCCGCGCAGGGCGATGAAGTCGGGGACCTGCTCGGGGTCGACGCCGTAGCGCTCGCGCACCCCGTCGGGATCGACTTCTTCGGCGCCTTTGCCGCCGGTGCGGACGTAGAGGACGGTCACGCCAGGCGCCGCGCACTGGTACATGTCGCGGTCCCCGGTCATGATCAGCGCCTGGCCGCCGGCCTCGGCCTCGCGCCGCGCCAAGGTCCCGAGCAGGTCGTCGGCCTCGAGGTCGGGGCTCGTCGCCACGGTCCAGCCGAAGGCCTCGAAGAACGGCCCGCTCGCGGTGAACTGGTCGGGCAGCTCGTCCGGCATCGCCTCGTCGCGCTCCGCGTGGTAGGCGGGGTAGAGCTCCGTCCGATAGGCGGCCGCGTCGGGGCCGAAGCAGAGGACGACGGCGCGCGGCTTGTGCAGATCGATCTCCCGCAGCACCAGGTTCGCCGTCCCCAGCAACGCGTTGACCGGCTGCCCGTCCGTGCCGGTGATCGTCTTCGGCAGCGCGTAGAAGGCGCGGAACATCATCGAGGGTGCGTCGACGACGAGAAGGGGCCCGGCCATGCCCCACTTATATCGATCGCCACCCCAGGTGTCCCAGCTCAGGGGCCATCTATGGCAGCTAAGCTCGGACACATGGTGGGTGGGGAGGGACCGCGGATCGGGCCGGGGAACCGCGAGCAGATCGGGCTCGTGAATTCGGCGATCGTCCGCGTCCTCGGACTGGCGACCGGCGGACGGCCCGCGAACGTCTTCACCACCCTGGCCCGCAACCGGCGCCTCTTCCGCCGCTGGCTCTGGTTCGCGGGTGCGCTGATGCCTGGTGGCAAGCTCCCGCGGGCGGACACGGAGCTGGTCATCTTGCGGGTCGCCCACAACGCGGGCAACGACTACGAGTGGGCGCAGCACGAACGGCTCGGTGCGCGTGCCGGGCTCTCGCGGGAGGAGATCGAGCGGGTGCGCCGCGGCCCCGCCCCGCCGGAGTGGTCGGAGCGCCGTCGCCTCCTCCTCGCCGCCGCTGACGAGTGCCACGCCGACGGGCGGATCGGCGACGGGACCTGGGCCGGGTTGACGGAGGACCTGGACGAGCCGTTGCTGATCGAGCTCTGCATGCTGATCGGCCACTACGAGATGCTGGCGATAACGCTGGCCTCGCTGCGGGTCCAGCCCGAGGCGCCCCCCGACCGCATCGCCTAGGCCTAGGCCGAGCGTCGCCGACAGGTAGCGTGGTCGCCCTCATGTCTGGCACCGCGAACCCGGCCGCGGACGGATCGAACGCGAAGGCGCTCGAGATCGTCGACCTCGAGAAACGCTACCCGAATGGGGTGGAGGCTCTGCGGGGGGTCTCGATCACGATCGAGCCCGGTGACTTCTACGGGTTGCTGGGTCCGAACGGGGCGGGGAAGTCGACGCTGATCCACTGCACGACCGGGTTGGCGCAGCCGACCGGCGGGCAGATTCGCGTGTTCGGCCACGACGCGATCTCCGACTACGGGGAGGCGCGCGCGGCCGTCGGGCTGGCCCCGCAGGAGGTCAACCTCGACCAGTTCCTGACCTGCGAGGAGACGCTCGAGTTCCACGGCGGCTACTTCGGGATGGAGAAGCGCGACCGCAAGGAGCGCACGGAGGAGCTGCTGGAGACGTTCTCGCTGACCGCGAAAGCGCGGGAGCGGACGCGGGCGCTGTCGGGCGGGATGAAACGGCGGCTGATCCTCGCCCGCGCGCTGATGCACCGGCCGCGCCTTCTGATCCTCGACGAGCCGACCGCCGGCGTCGACATCGAGCTGCGCCTGGAGCTCTGGCACTACGTCCAGAAAATCAACGTCGAAGGCGTGACGATCCTCTTGACCACGCACTACCTCGAGGAGGCCGATCAGCTCTGCGGGCGGATCGCCTTCATCGCCGACGGCCAGATCGCCGCGCAGGGGACGAGCGAGGATCTCGCCGCCCGCTACGACGTGGTCAACCTCGAGGACGCCTACCTGGCCCTGGTCGGGCGACGCGAGCTCTCGCGGTCGCACGTCGAGGGCGGCGTCACCGCCTGACCCCAGGTCATCCACCGAATCGGCGTCCCACGATGAGCACCTGGCAGATCCGCTTCTTCAGCCTCTGGCGGCGCGAGATCTCGCGCTTCATGAAGATCAAGAAACAGACCCTCGGCGGGCCGCTGCTGGAAACGTTCCTCTACATCTCCGTCTTCGGCGCGGCGCTCGGCTCGCGGATCAAGGAACTGCACGGGATCGAATACATCGTCTTCGTCATCCCGGGGCTGATCATGATGGCGTTCGCCACCAACGCCTTCACCAACAACAGCTCCTCGATCCTGCAGCAGAAGTTCCTCGGCGCGATCCACGACCAGCTGTCCTCGCCCGCCTCGCCGCGCGAGCTGCTGCTGGCTTTCTGCCTCGGCGGCTTCGTCCGCGGGCTGATCGTGGCGGTGCTGACCTTCATCGTCTCGATCGTCCTCACGAACCTCGGCGTCGACCACGTCCTGGTGCTGATCCCCTCGCTCTTCCTGGTCGGCTTCTTCTTCGCCAACCTCGGGGTGCTGATCGGCGTGCGGGCGGAGCAGTTCGACGACGTCGCCTTCGCCCAGACCTTCATCCTGCAGCCGCTAATCTTCCTCGGCGGGGTGTTCTACTCGGCGGCCCTTCTACCGCAGCCGTTCGAGACCCTTACCAAGTTCGATCCGGTCTACTACATGATCTCCCTGGTCCGCTACGGCTTCGTCGGCTTCACCGAAGTGAACATCCCGGTCGCCCTGGCGGCGCTGACCGCGGCCACGGTGGCGCTCTTCCTCTTCAACCTGAGGCTCTTCCAGAAGGGCTACAAGCTGCGCTCCTGAGCGTGGGCGTCCGCTGCCAGGCCGTCCGGAATTAACCGGCCGATTACCTCGCATCCCTAGAATCGCACGCCGATGGCGAGTCGGATCCGTAGAAAGCGGCGCAAGCCGCACAAGACGCGTTGGCCCAAGATCGTCCTCCCGATCATCCTGGTGGTGGGGGCGGTCGCGGCAGCGGGCGGGATCGCGGCCGCCTGGGCGCTGAACGTCTACAACGAAGCTCCGCCTCTCAAAGACCTCAAACCGGTTCAGAAGGGCCGCACCTCGGCGATCTACACGGCCGAGGGCAAGCTGATCGGCTACATCCACTCGGAAAACGTCCGCCAGCCGATTACCGGCGGCGAAATCCCGCAGGTGCTGAAAAACGCGACGATCTCGATCGAGGACAAGGACTTCTGGAAACACGGCGCCCTCGACGCCGCCGGGATCGCCCGCGCCGCCTGGAAGGACATCCTGGCCGGCGGCAAGCCGGTGCAGGGCGCCTCGACGATCACCCAGCAGCTGGTCCGCAACCTCTATATCCGCCACCCGGAAGACACGCTGAAGCGCAAGATCAAAGAAGCGCACCTGGCGGAAGAGCTCTTCGAACAGCACAGCCGGCGCTGGATCCTCAACACCTATCTGAACACGGCGCCGTACGGGACGAACGAAGGGCAGACCGCGCTCGGAGTCGAAGCGGCGGCGCAGACCTACTTCGACAAATCGGCCTCCGAACTGAACCTGACGGAGTCCGCGCTGATCGCCGGGCTGCCGCAGGCGCCTTCCGAATACAACCCGTTCCTCGACCCGAAAGCGGCGCTGCAGCGGCGCAACGAGGTGCTGGGGACGATGCGCGAACAGGGCTACATCACCCGCGACCGTTACCTGAACGCGCGGACGAGCGGCCTCGGCCTGGACAAAGGCCACCGTTACAGCCACGTGAACGACCCGTTCCTCTACCGGCTGGTCGAACAGGAACTGATCGAACGCTACGGGATCAACACGGTCCGCAACGGCGGGCTCAAGGCCTACACCACGATCAGCCCCGAACTGCAGGCCGACGCGGAAGCGGCGGTCGCCAGCTGTACCGAAACGGGCGTCTGTTACGGCGGCGGCGGCCCGGCCACCGGTCTCGCCTCCGTCGACCCGAACACGGGCGCGATCCTCGCCCTCGCCTCGACCCCGGGCGAAGAAGGCGAAGAAGAATTCAACTACGCCTGGCAGGCGCACCGGCAGCCGGGATCATCGTTCAAGCCCTACGTGCTGGCGACCGCGATCAAGCAGGGCATCGACCCCTCCGACACCTACTACGACGGCACCTCGCCGATGACGCTGGAAATCCCCGGCGGCGGCACCTGGCCGGTCGAAAACGACGAGCCGGGCGGTGGCACGATGTCGCTCGAAGAAGCGACCTGGCAGTCGATCAACGTCGTCTACGCGCAGCTCGACCTCGACGTCGGGCCGGAAAACGTCACCGAGACGGCCCACTCGATGGGGATCGAAGCCGAACTCCAGTCGCTGCCCGCGGAGGCGATCGGCGGTCTCGCCCAGGGCGTCACCCCGCTCGAACAGGCGGACGGCTACGCGACCCTCGCCAACGGCGGCATCCACCACGACCCGACCGCGATCAGCAAAGTCGAATTCCCCGACGGCAAGGTCGACGAAATCGAATCCGAAGAAGGCGAACGAGTGCTCACCCCAGGCCAGGCCTACGACGTGACGAACGTATTGAAAGGCGTGATCACCCACGGCACCGCGACCGGCTTCGTCACCACCGGCTACTGCTCGGAAGTGGCGGGCAAGACCGGCACCTCGGAGGAAGAATCCGACGCCTGGTTCGTCGGCTACACGCCCGAATTCTCGACCGCGGTCTGGGTCGGGCATCCCAAATCCCGTGAACGGACCGGCTTCGGCGGCCCGACCGCCGGCCCGATCTGGAGCCGGTACATGGAATCCGCGACCGCCGGCAAGTGCCCGTCCTTCGAAACGCCCGAAACCCTTCCCGAACTCTCCGCCCTGACCGGTGGCCACACCACCAGCGGTCACTACTACCACCCCGGCGAAGAAGAAAACGAATTCGAAGAATTCGAAGAAGAAGAAGGCACGGAAGAAGAAACCGAAGAAGAACCGGCCGAAGAAGCGCCAGAAGAAGTGACCCACGCCCCCGCGGGCGGCGGCATCGGCGCCGGCTGATCGTCCTTGCCGTCTGCGGTCCGGGGCGGATAGCGCCCCAAGATGCAGACCGGCGCGCTACTCGGTGAGGTCGCCTCGCTCGACCAGCTCGATCCGGTAGCCGTCCGGGTCGCGGACGAAGGCGATGCGGCTGCCGGTGGTGCGGCCACCGGGGCGGTACGGCGGCTTCTCCGGGTCGATGCCCTGCTCGGCGAGGCCGGCGAGGATGGCGTCGAGGTCGCCGACCGCGAGGGCGATGTGGTTGTAGCCCGTGCCCAGCTCGTAGGAGTCGACGCCGTGGTTGTAGGTCAACTCGAGGATCGGGTTGCCGTCCTCGAGGCCCATGAAGACGTTGATCGCCTCGTCGCCGATCGGCATCCGGCCGATCTCGGAGAAGCCGAGCTTCTCGTAGAAGGCGACTGAATTGTCGATGTCGCCGATCCGATAGCAGGTGTGAAGATACGTGTTGACCATGGCGGGCAGCTTATCCTCCGGGTCGATGCCGTCCGTCCGTCGAGCCAGCGCCCTCGCGCTCGCCGCGCTCCTGGTCGCCGCCGGGAACGCCGCGGCCGCTCCCGTGGCGCCCGGGGGCGCGCCGCCGGCGAGCGGCGGCAAGGCGATGATCGCGGTCGAAGAAGTCGCGGGCACCCTGAAGTTCGTCGGCCCCGACGCGGTCGCGGAAGGCGCGACGCTGGAAATCGTCGACAAGACGAACCCGCAGAAGGTCGGGCCGATCACCTTCTCCCTGGTGAAGCGCGGCTACCTGCCGAAGACGAAGGCCGCCCAGGCGAACTGCTTCACCCCCGGCCACATCTGCTGGTCGATCGCCGAATGGCAGGGCGTCCACGGCGAAGGGATCCCGACGATCGACCCCGCCGAAGCGGGCGAACCGGGCTGGGACACCCCCGGCACGCCGAGCGAACCGGGGGATTCTTGGTACTCCGGCACGACCCGGGGCGGACGCTTCACCCAGGAGGTCACCGCAAAGGCCGGGACCAGGCTCTGGTTCATGGACGCGATCCACCCCTGGCTGCGCGGGACGATCAGGGTTTCCGATCCTTCGGCACACTAAAGAGAGGGGGGCAGGTTTGCCGATTCATACCCAGTCATGGCATCCGGCAGCGCAGCTCAAGAAGAGATCCGGCCGCCCGGCCGCTCCGAGGCTCGCGCCACGGGCGCCCTGCTCCTCGCCGGAGCGGGCCTGGTCGCCCTCTCGCTGATCCTGCCGCACCCCTCCGGCGGCCACTTCATCGCCCTTGTCGCCACCGCCATGGGAATGGCACTGATCGGCGCCGTGTGTTTCCTGAACGCTTCTCGCGTGCCGCCGGCCTTCGTCCATCTGCTGCTGGCGGCGACCGCCCTGACCACCGCCGTCCTGATCTGGGAGTCCGGCATCGCGGTCGGTCAGTACGGCTCGATCTTCATCTGGTCGACGCTGATCTCCGCCTACTTCTTCCCCCGCCGGGTCGCCGCGATCCACCTCGGCTGGCTGCTCTTCGTCTACGCGATCGCGCTGGCCGTGGTCGAAGGGACCGGTGGCTACTCGCCGGTGACCCGCTGGGTCTTCAGCGCCGTCTCGCTGACCGTGGTGATGCTCTTCATCAACAACCTCGCCTGGCGCCGCAACCGCGCCGACATCCGCGCCCGCCAGTTCTTCGACCTCTCCCAGGACATGCTCTGCACGATGGACCTGCAGGGGCGCTGCATCGAGGTCAACGGCGCCTGGCAGCGCAGCCTCGGCTACCGGCCGGTAGAAATGCGGGGCCGACGGCTGCTCGACTTCACCCACCCAGACGACCACGCACACGCCATGGAGGAGGCGAAGAAGGTCTTCTCCGGCGGCGACTCGACCAGCCTGGAGACGCGGGTGGCGGCCACCGACGGCAGCTGGCACTGGCTGCGCACGAGCTCCGTCTTCGAGCCCGCGGAGGAACTCGTCTACGCCCGCTCCACCGACATCACCGACCGCAAAGCGGCCCAGGAAGAGCGCGAGCGGCTGATCGCGGAGGTGCAGAAGCTGGCCGCCTCCGACGCGCTCACCGGGCTGCCCAACCGCCGCGTCCTCGACGACCAGCTGCCGCGTGAGATGGCACGGGCGCAGCGCTCGGAATCCGACCTTTGCCTGGCGCTCATCGACATCGACAACTTCAAGCTCTACAACGACACCTTCGGCCACCTGGCGGGCGACACGGTGCTGCGCGACTGCGCCGCCGCCTGGGACTCCTCCCTGCGCGGCGAAGACACGATCCTGCGCTTCGGCGGCGAGGAGTTCCTCGTCGTCCTGCCCGACTGCGGGATCGAGGACGCGACGGTGATCGTCGAGCGGCTGCGGGCGGCCACTCCGGACGGGCAGACCTGCTCGGCGGGGCTCGCCCGGTGGAAGCCGGGGGAATCGGTCGACGATCTGGTGGCTCGGGCGGATGCGGCTCTTTACCGGGCCAAGGAGGCGGGTCGCGACCGTCTCGTCAGCGCTGCGGCCTTTTAAGGTCGCTTACTTCGGGGGCTTGCGGGACGCCGTCAGGGCGACCCCTTCTCTCACGAACTGCGGGAGGTTCGTTCAGGGGTCGCCCTGACGGCGCCTACGCGGGGCTGAAACGATGCGGGGATGGCAGACGGTGAGCTTCAGAGGAGATTTCGGGGGGCTCGGCGGGATCCGGGGCTCACGGTGCTGGAGGGGTTTCATGCGCTGAAGCATGCGCTGCGGTTCGGGGCCCAGGTTGAGGAGGCGGTTGGCACCGATCCGGGGGAGTTAGAGCAGCTCGCCGGCGACTTGGCTCCAGACCTGGCGGGAGGATTCGGGGCGCTTGTGCGGAGGGTCGACCCGGAGGAGCTGGCGGGGCTGGTGCCGCAGGCGCCGCGGACGGGGGTCGTGGCGATCGCCCGGCGCAAGGTGGCGGACCTGGGGGCGGTGCTGGCCGATCCGCGGGAGGCTCCGATCGTCCTGCTCGAGCAGCCGCGGAACATGGGGAACCTCGGGGCGTGCGTGAGGGTCGCGGCGGCGGCGGACGCGGCGGGGCTGCTGACGATCGGCGAGAACGATCCCTGGCATCCCGACGCCGTCCGCGGGGCCGCGGGGCTGCACTATGCGCTGCCCGCGGTGGCGGCGGTGGAGCGGGCGCCGAGCGGGGAGGGGCGGCCGCTCCTGGCGCTCGACCCGGAGGGCGAGGAGATCGATCCCGCAGCGATGCCGCGCCGCGCGATCCTCGCCTTCGGCACCGAGCGGCACGGGCTCAGCGACGAGCTGCTCGCCGCCGCCGACGGCCGGATCGCCCTGCCGATGCGGGCCGGCGTCTCCAGCCTCAACCTCGCCACCTCGGTCGCCGCCGTCCTTTACGCGATTCTCCTGCAGGGTCCGGCCAGATAGGTAAAGCTGGGCTTAGTAACTGCCGACATGGTTGGCAGCCCACCCGAATTTCCCGAAAGGAAGCAAAGTGCCCCTCGCAGACATCAGCTTCGGCGAACTACTGCTCGTAGTCGTTGAGATCTTCCTCTTCGTGATCTGGATCTGGATCCTGTTCACGATCATCACCGACATCTTCCGGGACCATGCGATGTCCGGTTGGGCGAAGGCGATCTGGATCCTGTTCCTCGTGTTCATCCCCTTCCTGACCGGGCTGGTGTACCTGATCGCCCGCGGCTCGGGGATGCGCGATCGCGCGATCAAAGCCCAGACCGACGCGAAAGCGCATTTCGACGAATACGTGCGCGAGCAGGCTCACACCTCGCCCGCCGACGAACTCCACAAACTGAACGAACTGCGCGAAAAAGGAGCGCTCAGCCAGGAGGAGTTCGACCAGGCGAAGACCAAACTGCTCGCCTGAGGTCCTCAGGGGGTGCGGGGCGCGCAAACGGCGCCCCGTCGCCCTCTACGGCAGTGCTGAAAGTCCTGCAAACGCCGTAATTCTGCAAGGCGGCTTGCAAATTATTGTGAACTAGAGGGGGCGGTGGGTCCTCTCCGCTAGCCTGCGCGACCGCGGCCGAGTTCTTGTGTTTCACGACTCGACCCCGATTCGATGCGGACCCTCTTCACCCACACCGACCCCCGTAGTGCGCACCGTCGGCGCGCGCTCAGCTTCGCCGCCGTGCTGCTGGCGTCGCTCTGCGTGCTCGCGCTTCTGCTCGACTCGACCGCCCCGGCGGCGAGCCTCGAAGAAAAGCGCGACGCGACGCAGTCGAAGCTGAACGAAGTCGAAGCGAACCAGAACGCGTTGGCGAACACGATCGCCGCCGAGAACGCCGAAATCAACACGATGATCGGCGAAGTCTCGACCCTGCGCCAGGAACAGGAAGTGGTGGAGGCGCAGCTGGTCGCGAAAGAAGAAGAGCTGGAAGCCGCGACGAAGGCGCTGGGCGAAGAACGCGAACACCTGGTCGAAGTCCGCGGCCAGCTGAACCGCGCACTCGGCGTGCTGCGCGAACGGCTCGTCTCGATCTACGAGGCCGGCTCCCCGGACGTCCTCAACGCGATCCTCGAATCGCAGGACTGGTCCTCGATGGCGGCGCAGACCGAATACCTGAACCGGATCCAGAGCTACGACAACTCCGTCGTCGGGCGGGTCAAGACCCTGCGGAACGAAGTGCAGAACGCGGTCGGCCGACTCACCTCGACCCGCGCCCGGATCGAATCGGCGCGCGACTCGATCGCCACCACCGAGCAGGAAGTCGCCGCCACCAAGGAAGCCGCGGAAGCGCGCTTCGCCGAACTCCAGACGGCGCAGGGGGAACGCCGGGTGACGATGGAAGCGTTGGAGTCCAAAGAACAGGCGCTCTCCGACAACCTCTCCTCGATCTCCGAACAGATCGCCCAGCAACGCGCCGCGGAAGCGGCCGCGAACGCGGAAGCCTCCGGTGTGGTCACCGAAGCGGCGGGCGAATTCCCGGCGCCGCTGAACGCGGGCGAAGGCGCCGGCTTCATCTCCGAATCGGAAGCGAGCGCCCCGGAAGCGGCGCCGGAACAGGTGAAGGGCGCGATCGCCGCGGCGAACGCGATCGCGATGACCCCCTACATCTGGGGCGGCGGCCACGCCTCCTTCGAATCCTCCGGCTACGACTGCTCCGGCGCCGTCTCCTACGCGCTGCACGGCGGCGGCCTGCTGGAAAGCCCGCTCGACTCGACCGGCCTCGAGACCTGGGGCGAAGCGGGCCCGGGCAAGTGGATCACCGTCTACGCGAACGCCGAACACGCCTGGATGATCATCGCCGGCCTCGCCTTCGACACCGTCGGCGGCCCCGGCCCGCGCTGGCACAGCTCGCCGGTGGACTCGCCGGAAGGCTTCATCGTCCGGCACCCGCCCGGGCTCTAATCCGCGTTTAATCCCGCGCGGGTAGGCTCGCGGAGCTTTTGGAACCGATTTCCTACCTGCAGGCGATCATCCTCGGGGCCCTGCAGGGGATCTCCGAGCCGTTCCCGATCTCCAGCCTCGGCCACGCGGTGCTCCTGCCGAAGCTCTTCGGCTGGAACATCCACCAGAACGACGACTACTTCCTCGTCTTCCTGGTCGCCACCCACTGCGCCACCGCGCTCGTCCTCTTCATCTATTTCTTCCAGGACTGGAAGCGGATCTGGTTCGGCTTCGTCCGCTCCGTGCGGGGACGGGCGACGACCGACGACACGGACGCGCGGCTGGGCCTGGCTGATCATCATCGGCACGGTCCCGGCGGGGATCCTCGGGCTGGCGCTGGAGCACAAGCTGCGCACGCTCTTCGCCTCGCCGACCGCGGCGGCGATCTTCCTCACCGTGAACGGGTGCTGCTGCTCGCGGTCGAGCGCTTCCGGCGCCGGCCGCCGCAGCCCGGCGACGGCGAGGGGGACGGCGACGAGCGGATCGCGAAGATGAGCTTCCGCCAGGCGCTCGGCATCGGCGCCGCGCAGGCGCTGGCGCTGATCCCCGGCATCTCGCGCTCCGGCGTGACCATGGGCGGCGGCCTGCTCAGACGGGCTCTCCAACGAGGACGCCGCGCGCTACGCCTTCCTCCTGGCGACGCCGGTGATCGGCGCCGCCGGGCTGCTGAAGCTGCCCGAACTGTTCGGCTCGACCGGGGACGGGGTCCGCGGCCAGGCACTGGTCGGCGCGATCGCCGCCGCGCTCACCACCTGGGCGGCGGTGAAGTTCCTGCTCCGCTACTTCGAGACGAACCGCCTCAGCCCGTTCGGCATCTACTGCATCTGCGCCGGCCTCTTCTGCCTGATCGTCTTCTCCGTCTAGGCGATGCCGCCCACCGGCAGGCGGCCGTTGAGGAAACTGGAACGTAGCGGGATTGCACTTTCCCCATTTGGGTAATGGCGCGCTGGGATTGCCACTACGGGAAAGGAGCAGCACATGGAGTCAGGAGCTGTGCCAGGTAGGCGGCCGCCTGCCGCCTCAGGAACCGGCCGAGGGCAGGAGTGCGGGCTGGACACCCGCCGACCCGGGTCCCCTCGGGCTCGCCGGGTTCGCCCTCACGACCTTCGTCCTTAGCATGTTCAACTCGGGGCTGGTCAGCAAAGCGGGGGAGCCGGTGGTGCTGGGGACTGGCGCTCGCCTACGGCGGGATTGCCCAGTTCGCGGCGGGGATGTGGGAGTTCCGCACCGGCAACACCTTCGGCGCGGTCGCCTTCACCTCCTACGGCGCCTTCTGGGTCTCCTTCTGGGCGCTGGTGACGTTCTTCGCCCCCTTTCGATCCCGGCTGAACACGTCGGGCGCGGCGATCGGGCTCTACCTGATCTCCTGGGGGATCTTCACCGCCTACATGTTTGTCGCCAGCCTGCGGACGACCGGCGGCGATCGCGCTCGTCTTCCTGCTGCTCGCGATCACCTTCATCCTGCTCGGGATCGGCAACGCGGGCGAACACGAAGGGATCGTCGAAGTCGGTGGCTTCGCCGGTCTGGTTGACCGCCGCCGCCGCCTGGTATGCGTCGTTCGCCGGGGTGACTGAACTCCACCTTCGGCAGGACGGTGCTGCCGGTCGTACCCTTGGGCGACTGAGTCGAGAGGAGAGGGGAGTCGTATGGCGACCGATGCAGAGGCCGCGGGAACGGATTCGAGCCTCGAGCGTGAGCTCGACCGGATGCTCGAGATCGAGAAGTTCCCGCCGCCGGAGGATTTCCGGGCGGGCGCAAGTTGGAGCGATCCGGCGATCTACGAGGAGGCGGCCGCCGACCCGGTCGCCTGGTGGACGGCGCGCTCGAAGGAGCTGCTCGACTGGGACGTGGAGCCGACCGAAGGCCTGAACGACTCCGATCCTCCCTTCTACAAGTGGTTCGAGGACGGGCGGATCAACGCATCCGCCCAGTGCCTCGACCGCCACGTGGCCGCCGGGATCGGCGACCGGGTCGCCTATCACTGGCGCGGCGAGGAGGGCGAGGAGCGCGACGTCACCTACGCCGATCTGCTCGCCGACACGCAGAAGCTGGCCAACGCGCTGAAGGACCTCGGGGTGGCGAAGGGCGACGTGGTCGGGATCTACCTGCCGATGATCCCCGAGGTCGCGGTGGCGATGCTGGCCTGCGCGCGGATCGGCGCGATCCACAACGTCGTCTTCGGCGGCTTCAGCGCCGAGTCGGTCCGCGAGCGGATGGAATTCGCCGAGGCGAAGGCGCTGATCACGGTCGACGGCGCCCGGCGCAAAGGGAAAGACGGCGCCGATCAAGGAGCAGGTCGATGCGGAGATGGGCTTCGGTCGAGTCGCTGAAGACGATCGTGGTGATCCGCTCGACCGGGATCGACTGCCCGATGACGGAGGGCCGCGACGTCTTCTACGACGAGGGTGCGCAGCGGCCGACCCGGAGTGCCCGGCCGAGCCGATGGAGGCCGAGCACCCGCTGTTCATCCTCTACACCTCCGGCTCGACCGCGAAGCCGAAGGGCATCCTCCACACCACCGGCGGCTACCTGACCGGGGTCGACGACGACGCACCGCTACGTCTTCGACCTGAAGCCGGAGACCGACGTCTACTGGTGCGCGGCGGACGTCGGCTGGGTCACCGGGCACTCCTACATCGTCTACGGGCCGCTCGCCAACGGCGCGACCTCGGTGATGTGGGAGGGGGCGCCGGACTACCCGCACCAGGGGATCTGGGGGGAGCTGGTCGAGCGCTACAAGGCGACGATCCTCTACGCCGCGCCGACCGCGATCCGCACCTTCATCAAGTGGGGCGCGGACATCCCCGGCAAGTTCGACCTCTCCTCGCTGCGGCTGCTCGGGTCGGTCGGCGAGCCGATCAACCCGAAGGCGTGGCTCTGGTACCACAAGGTGATCGGCGGCGAACGGTGCCCGATCGTCGACACCTGGTGGCAGACGGAGACGGGTGCGATCATGATCACGCCGCTGCCGGGGATCACGGAGACGAAGCCGGGCTCGGCGACGAAGGCGTTCCCCGGGGTGGAGGCGCTGGTCGTCGACGAGAAGGAGGGCACGCCGGTCGAGGAAGGCCAGGGGCTCCTGATGCTGGAAAAGCCGTGGCCGAGCATGCTCCGCACCCTCTACAAGGAGGACGACCGCTTCGTCGAGACCTACTTCTCGAAATTTGGCAAGTTAATCAGATTCTGAAATAAATCTACTAAATATGATTCTTAAGAAGATGGTATTATATTATCTTATAGTATCATATTTGAAACTCTATTAAGTCGGAAATTTTACCCTTACACTTAAAATGTGCTTGAGTTTTAATGATTTATGATCTGAAAATTCAATATACTTTATTCAAACAGGTTATCAAATCAAGGTCTATATACATAGTATGAATATTTTATAATAATATTACAAAAATAAATAAAGTTGTAATTAGTATATTCTAATGGTTTACCACATTTACAACTTCACAATCATTAGTTCTAACGTCACCGTTTTGGGGGTCGAAATCCACGACTACATCAAATCCATTCCCACAATTAAACAAATTTCTGCCCTTCCCGCCTCTAAGGGTATCATCATGGTCGCCGCCAAACAGTTGATCATCTCCGTCGCCGCCTGACAAATAATCATTGTTGACAGCCGCCCATTAGAACATCATCTCCCTTTTCACCATAAGCTTATCATCCAATTGTGCTCCCTGAATGTTGTCGTCACCTCCTTTTCCAAAAATTATATCGTTGCCTGTCAGGCCACTACCAGGACCTCGTGTGGCAGCAGTGGAAGAGGGCGGGAGAGCAGCCGCCCCGACCGTATTTTAGGGTTGTATTTCTAACGCTCTCCACCGAGCGGGCGTATCACATTCTCACGCTCGCGCGATCTTGCTCAGAATCCTGCACGCCGTCTCTGCTACGCCGCGACGCTCGATAGCTACCTGGCGTCGAGCGATGCCATCCGGGAGCCGCTCTTCCTTGACCATCACGGAGGATGGCAGTCTCTGGTGAATCTTCATCCCACAGCGGAGTCGCTGCGCACCAGAGTCAGGTTCCGGTTCGCGTGCAGGCAGTACCGCTGCTCTGATAGTCTCCCTATCCCACGATGGTTCGGCCGCTTGCCTGAGTGCGTATCACCGCATTTCTCCTTCTCCACTCTTTGGACTTGGAACACGGACATGCGTGCGTGAGACCGCGGGGACCGCCTCAGACGAGAAGGGCAAGTTCGGATGGGGCGGTTTTTGCGACCTCGTGGTATTCTCTCTGGCACATGCTGAAATCAGTTGCCGTGCCGACAACGAATGAGCGGAGCCCGCGCTACTGCGAGAAAGCCCTTGCTGCCATTCATCAAGCTATCGAACCTGGGCAGGCAATTATTCTTGAGTATGGTGCATCGCAAGGCCGAGTTGGACTATTCTGCCGATTTCTGCCGGAGTTTGAGCGCGTCATACTGGGGCCGCTCGTTGCGAACTACCCGCGAGCGATGGTCGAAGAGGTTGCCAAGGCGGATGACTCAAGGATTTGCACAAAAGAAGGATTTCAGCAATGGACTGCCGAGTTGCGGCTTGAGCCAGAACTTTTTCCCATCCTGCGGCACGTTCAGTTTGAGGATCTGCTCAATCGCAGCTATGCAGACCCTATCGACAGTTTACTGCGAGCGATTTGTCCGTCGGACGGATACACATTGCTGTGTGGAAATCGTCGTCACCCCGACAAGCATCGGCTCCGCCGAAGGGCGGAACGGGCAGTCGAACTGCTGGACCGGGAGTTTTTCCGTCGTCACCCTGCCCTCGCGCTCACTTTCGCACGCACGATTTTGCGTCGACGAGGAGAGGTGGATTGCCGGGATACTTGGGCTGCTGGCCCGATATTCCGCACGGCCCGCGAAGGAAGCCCCGCTGGATGTGTCCGCCAGTCGCCAGCATGATCGAGAGGCGGACCTTCAGGCGTCAGCGGATAAAATCGGCGGCCATCTTTTTTCGGCATCAATCCGCATCCATGTCTGGTCGAAATCAAGAGAAACGAGCTTGCAACCGGATTCAAGAGATTGCCGGGTCGTTCGGGGCATTCACCAGGTCGCGCAGGCTGCGCCGGAGGATGCCGACGACGAGCGTCTCGGGCTGTTCCTGAGCGAGTACGCCGACGGGCACACCGCGCCCGAGCCGTTCGCGTCGTGTCAGGGCGGCGTGGACGAGACGGGCGGGGTCACGACCTCCGTCTGAGCCGGATCACTCCGGGACAGGCACGTGGTAGATCCGGTCGGCGGTGAAGGACGAGACCCACGCCTCGCCCGCCGACACGGCGAGGTCGAGGTTGGCGTTGTCGTAGAGCGCGCTCTCCTCGCCGAGGACCTGCTCATCGATCAGCTCGCCCGTCCCGGCGTCGAGCACGACCAGCCTCGGACCCTCCTCGGCGAGCACGAGCAACCGGTCGCCGACGGCGACGACGGAGTCGGGCAGGCCGGGTACGTCGGTCCGCGCGCCAGGTCGGAGGGTGGCGGGGTCGATCGCGACGACCTCGTCGGAGAACGTGCAGGTCACCCACAGGCTGCCGCCCGCCTCGGCCATGCCCTGCGGGCCGCTGCACAGCTTGGGGGATCGGCGTACGGCGAGGGTCGCCGGATCGACGCGGAGAACCCGGTCGTCACGGAAGTGTGCGACGTACAGCGCGTCGCTGCCGGCGTGGGCCAGCCGGGCGCCGACCCCGATGTCGACCCGATCGACGATGCGCCGGGTGGCCGGGTCGATCCGGGCGAGCGTTCCGGCGTCCTGCTCCACGAGCCACAGTGAGCCGAACCCCGCGGTGATGCCCTCGGGACCGGCTCCGGTCCTGATCCGGTCGGTGACCTTGCCGGTGGCCTGGTCGACGCGCAGCACCCGCTCGCCGTGGAACGAGGTGACCCAGACGGCGTCGAACGCGGCGACCGCCCGCAGCGGCGTGCCGGGGACGTCCACCGTGAGGTCGGGCTCCGTCGCGCCGACGGGGATGCGCACGACCTGGCCGTCACGGCTGATCACCACCCACACGGCCTTGTCACCTTCGGCGGTGACCCCCACCGGGCCGGAGCCCAGGTCGACGGCGGGGGCGGTCTCGACCTCGGGCTCGGCCGGCATGGTGTCCTCCGTCGTGGCTTCCGTGGTGGGCGAGGCTGCTTCGTCCTCGGGCTCCGCCGTGGAGTCCCCGCCGCAGGCGGACGCGCTGAGCAGGAGGGCGGCGGCAGCGACGACCACAAGACGGCGACTCATGTCCGGAGGCGAGCGCTCCGTGGGCGCGGTGTCGAGATTTCTCGACACCTGGCGCGGGCTAGATGACGGGGAAGGCGGTGGCCGCCTGCGCGAACGTCTCGAATCCCTCTGGCCGCAGGCTGTAGAGGTTGGCCTCGCCCGCCGCGACCTCCAGCTGGATGAGCCCGGCGGACCGCAGCAGGGCGAGGTGGTGGAGCAATGTCGTGCGTGGGCTGCCCAACGCCTCACACAGCTGTGGCAGCGTCGCCGGTGCCATGCGGAGCGTGTGCAGCAGCGTGATGCGGGTGTCGTCGCCGACTGCGCGACCGAGCTCGCGCAGGCGAGCACCGGCGTCGTCCGCGACTCCGTCGGCCAGCGGCGGGTGCAGGATCACGGTGCGGTCGACCTCGTCGACCACCACCAGGATCGGGGCCGTTCCGGGTGAGGTCACCAGGACGACGTCGTCGAGCACCCCGGTCCGGTAGTGGATGCCCGGTGCCACCTCGGCCAGCAGAGTGGCGGGCCCGACCTCCGCCAGGCGCTGCCGGATGCGGGGGAGTGGCGTCGCGCGTGGCTCGTGGGGGAGCCGGTCGATCACGTCCAGGCAGGTGCGCTTGATGACGCCTTCCTCGGTCGACAGCAGCCAGGGCGCCACCTGGAGCAGCGTGTCCCCGAGCGCGGCGCGCCACGCGGCGCGGGCGGTGCGGTCGCCGGCCAGGGCATCGCGGATCGTGTCGTCGTCGAGTCGGGAACGGAGCTGGTGTCGACGCGCTCCGGTGAGCACCAGTCGCAGCTCGTCGGGGTCTGTCCCGGCCACCTGCGCGCGCAGTGCCTCCACCGTCCAGGCGCCTCGGAGCGTCGTGAGGGGCCCGGCCAGGTTGATCCAGCCGTAGCGACCGAAGCGGGTCGTGTCGCGGAGCAGGGCGGCACCGCCGCGACGGCGCGCCTCGTCGTACGACCCCGGACCCCGGTGGAAGACCCCGCGCCAGTCGGGGTCGGCGATGGCCGCAGCGGCCATCAGCAGCTCGACGCCGGACCCGGCGCCCAGGCGGACCCGGATCGACATGGGCACATCCTGCACGACCCTGCCGTGTGCGTCGCCGGGGACTTCGGTCATCGACTGCCACATCGAACGCATGTTCGATAGTCTTGACGGATGCCCACGTACGCCGCACCGCCCGGTTGGCCACGCGAGGTGCGCCCACCCGATGCGCCCGACTGGGAGGCCACGGCCGCGAACTGGCTGCTCGACCTGTGCCCGGCCGAGTACCGCCGCTACACCGGGCTGCGGCGACACGTCGTCGTGCTCGCTCGCTTCGCGGTGCTCCACGTCGAGGCGCAGCAGGCGGCCTGTCGGCGCGGGCTGAGCCAGATCCGGTCCGACCTCAAGGACGTGGCCACCCTGGAGGTGGTCGAGGCCGCGGTCAGGACGTTCCAGCTCGACGAGGCCCGGTTGCTCGCGACCCGTCGCGCGGTCGGGCTGGTCGAGGACGCGCTGCGAGGTCGGCGCTACGTCGCGCGGTTGTGACTGGCTCCCGCGGCTAGGGTCGATCGGGTGCACTCCTTCGCCGCAGCCGCCGTTGTCGATGCTCGCGGCTGGATCCTCATGCAGGAGAGGGACGAGCACGCGCCGATCGATCCGAACCTCTGGGGGCTGCCGGGTGGTGGGCTCGAGGTCGGCGAGGACTACCTCACCGCCGCAGTACGCGAGCTTGCCGAGGAGACCGGTCTGAAGGTCGAGCCTGACGAGCTGACCAGTCTGGGCATCACCCGGTTCTTCAGTGAGCAGTGCGGCACGGACGACGAGTTCGAGCTCTTCGCGGTGGTCCTCGACGTGACCGACGCCGACGTGGTCTGCGGCGAGGGGCGGCAGATGGTCTTCGTCGACCCGACCACCTTCGAGGGCCTGGACATCAACCACGCAACGCGGCTGGTGCTCCCGCTCGTGCGGGCCTGGCACGGGCTGCGCGGCGGGATCGCGCCCCTCTTCGTCAACCTCGTCATCGCCGACGCGCGGGGAAGGCTGCTCATGCAGGAACGCGACGAGCACGCCCGCTACTTCCCGAACGCCTGGGCGCTCCCCGGCGGTGCGATCGAGACTGGCGAGTCGCCGTACGCCGCAGCGATCCGCGAGCTCCGGGAGGAGACCGGTCTCACGGGGATCGAGCTGGCGGAGGTGGCCACCACCGACGGTTTCAACCCGGCGATCGGCTGGTACCAGTACGTCACCTTCGGCGCCCTCGCCGACCTGACCGACGAGGACGTCGAGTGCCACGAGGGACGCCGGATGGTGTTCCGCAAGCCTGAGGAGATTGCCGGCCTCGACCTGACGAGCTCCACGGCCCGGATCCTGCCGACGGCGCTCGCGTGGGCGCCGTACGTCGAGGCCCACGGCACCCGCGGCGAACCCCAGCGCTGCTTCGCCGGCGTCATCCTGGTCGACCCGCGGGGCTGGATCCTCTTGCAGGAGCGCGACGAGCACCCGCGCATCGATCCGGAGAAGTGGGGCCTCGCCGGCGGCCACCTCGATCCCGGCGAGAGCTTCGAGACCGGTGCCTACCGCGAGCTCGAGGAGGAGACGGGCGTGCGACCGGCGCCGGGCGAGCTGGAGCTCTTCGGCGAGTTCATGGTCGACCACCGCGACGCCTACGGCACCTGGGACCGGATGCAGGTCTTCGTCGCGGCGACCGCACTCACCGACGATGACATCGACTGTCACGAGGGGCGCCAGATCGTGTTCGTCGAACCTCAGGAGGCCCTGGGCCTCGACCTGACGGCCGCTGCTGTCATCATCCTCCCGGCCTTCCTCGCCTCCCCCCGCTATCACGACCTCGCAGGAGCCTCCTCATGAGCTTCACCGTCCATCACGTCCCCGGCGCCGGGGCCGAGGACGTCGTCGTCGGCCGCGGCCGACGGCGGCGTCTACACCGGCACCGACGACGGCTCGATCGTCCATCTCAGCGCCGACGGCCGCCGCTGCGACCGCATCGCCCGGACCGGCGGCCGTCCGCTCGGCCTCGAGCTCGACCTCGACGGCGGCCTGCTCGTCTGCGACGCCGACCGCGGGCTCCTCGTCGGGCACACCGCCGACGGCGCGATCGAGACAGCTGACCGACCGACATCGACGGCGACGCATGCGTTTCTGCAACAACGCCGCCATCGCCGGCGACGGCACGATCTGGTTCTGCGACTCGTCGCTGCACTACGGCATCGAGCAGTGGAAGGACGACTTCGTCCAGGACACCCGCACGGGCCGGTTGCTGCGCCGCGACACCGACGGCACGGTGACGGTGGTCATGGACGGCCTCGCGTTCGCCAACGGCGTCGCGCTCGCGGCCGACGAGTCGTACGTCGCGGTGGCCGAGACCGGCGCCCGCACCGTGGTCCGCTCGTGGATCGCCGGCGACCGGGCCGGCCAGCGCGACTTGCTGGTCGAGCGACCTGCCCGGCTATCCCGACAACATCGCCCGGGGGAGCGACGGGCTGATCTGGGTCACCGTCGCGTCGCCAAGCGACCCGCTGGTCGAGCGGCTGCAGACAGGACCGCTCTGGCTGCGCCGCCAGGTCACCCGGATCCCGGAGCCGGCTCCAGCCGAAGCCGAAGCGGACCGTCCGCGTGCAGGCGTACGACGACACCGGGACCGGCTGGTCCACGACCACGACGACCGGTCCGTGCACGGCGACGGCTTCCACATGGTCACCGGCGTCCGCGAGCACGACGGCCGGGTGTGGATGGGCAGCCTCGCAGGAGCCGGCCGTCGCGGTGCTCTCCTGCCATGACATAGACTCGCCGACATGGGCCATCTCGAGTCGATCGCGATCCCACGTGACCTGCGCTGACCTCTCCGACGAGCCAGCTCGACGACGCTGGCCGTCGAGATCCGCGACCTGATGGTCCGGACCTGGCCACGCACCGGCGGCCACCTCGGCCCCAACCTCGGCGTCGTCGAGCTGACCCTGGCCATCCACCGGGTCTTCGACTCCCCGCGCGACCGCGTCGTCTTCGACACCGGCCACCAGGCCTACGTCCACAAGCTCGCTGACCGGCCGCGCGCGAGGAGTTCGCACGCCTGCGCCAGGAGGGCGGCCTCAGCGGCTACCCGAGCCAGGCCGAGTCCGAGCACGACATCGTCGAGAACTCCCACGCCTCCACCGCCTTGTCGTACGCCGACGGGCTGGCCAAGGCCTACGCGCGTCAAGGGCGAGGACCGCCACGTCGTCGCCGTGATCGGCGACGGTGCGCTCACCGGCGGCATGGCCTGGGAGGCGCTGAACAACATCGCCATCGCCCGCGACAGCCGCCTGGTGATCGTCGTCAACGACAACGGGCGCTCCTACACGCCCGACCGATCGGCGGGCTCGCCGACCGCCCTGACCGGCGCTGCGCACCAACCCGCGCTACGAGCAGGTGCTCGACCATGGTCAAGCAGCCGGCTGAACGCCGTCCGCGGCGTCGGCCGGCCGGCTACGACGCGCTGCACGCCGTGAAGAAGGGCATGAAGGACGCGCTCGCCCCGCAGGGCCTGTTCGAGGACCTCGGCCTGAAGTACGTCGGCCCGATCGACGGCCACGACCGCGACGCGATGGAGCAGGCGCTCACCCAGGCGAAGCGGTTCGGCGGGCCCGTGATCGTGCACGCCATCACCCGCAAGGGCTTCGGGTACGACGCCGGCCGAGCGGCACGAGGCCGACCAGTTCCACGCGCCCGGTCCGTTCGACGTCCAGACCGGCGCGGAGAAGCCCAAGGGCCGGATCTGGACCGATCGACTTCACCGACGAGATCGTCCAGATCGGCGAGCGCCGCCAGGACGTCGTCGCGATCACCGCCGCGATGATGCACCCGGTCGGCCTCGACACCTTCGCCGCGAGGTTCCCCGAGCGCACCTTCGACGTCGGCATCGCCGAGCAGCACGCCGCCACCTCGCGCCGCCGGCCTGGCGCTGGGCGGCCTGCACCCGGTCTTGGCCGTCTACGCGACCTTCCTCAACCGCGCGTTCGACCAGGTGCTGATGGACGTCGCACTGCACCAGTTGCGGCGTCACCTTCGTGCTCGACCGGTCCGGGGTGACCGGCGACGACGGCGCCAGCCACAACGGCATGTGGGACATGTCGATCCTGCAGGTCGTGCCCGGGACTCCGGCTGGCCGCGCCGCGCGACGTCGCCCGGCTGCGCGAGCTCCTCGACGAGGCGGTCGACGTCGACGACGCTCCGACCGTGGTCCGCTTCCCGAAGGGTCCGCCGCCGGACGACATCGAGGCGATCGGCAAGGCCGGCGGCGCCGACGTACTCGTGCGCAACGGCGACCAGGACGTGCTCGATCGTCGCGGTGGGCTCGATGGCACGGGGTCGCCGTCGACGTCGCCGAGCGGCTGATCGCCCAGGGCATCGGCGTCACGGTCGTCGACCCGCGCTGGGTCAAGCCGATCGACCCGGCGATCGTCGAGCTGGCCGCGCGAGCACGGCCTCGTGGTCAGCATCGAGGACAACGGGCGGGTCGGCGGCTGCGGTGCAGTGCCTGCTGCAGACCCTCAACGACGCCGGTGTGACCACGCCGTTCCGCCTCCACGGCATCCCGCAGGAGTTCCTCGACCACGCCAAGCGCGACGTCGATCCTGGAGCCGGATCGGCCTCGACGCACAGAGCCATCGCGCGCGGGCATCGTGGAGGACGTGACGGCCGTCGCCGACGGTCGAGCCCGGCACGATGTCGACCACCCGTGCCTGAGCCGCGCGTGCTGCGACGGTCCGCCGTCAGCGCTGGCCTACTGCTGTGCCCGTCGCGGCCTGCCTCCGACGCAGAGCCGTCCTGCAGCGACGATCCCGAGCCCGACACGCGCCCGGCGGTGCAGGCTCGCCGACATGGTGCGCGGCTCATGCAGCAGGTCTGCTCGATCAGCCGAGCCGACGCGCTACGCGGCGACGACAAGGAGGCCTTCCTGACGACGAGTCGACCACGCGGAGCACGAAGTTCGTCGACGACGAGCAGATCTACTTCGCCAACCTCGAGCAGCTCCCGTCGGCGAGTTCGGCTACACGATCGACCCCGCGAGCCTGACCCGCACCGGCCGGCGCCTACGGCGCCGTCGTCGAGGTCAGCCTCGAGCTCGACGGTTACGACGCGCTGCCGGTCGTGCGCCCGGGACCGGTTACCAGTTCTCCCGGCGGCACGGGCGCGACGGACTGGCTGATCGACCAGCGACCGCGACGCCGTGGGAGGACAGCGCAACGAGGTCGACGTGCAGCCGTGGGACGCCGCGCCATCACGGTCGTCCGCGGCGGAGCGGCGTCCTGGGCATCTTCGACACCTGGCAGCGCCGGTCGAGGCGAGCGACGTCATCCACGACGGTCGAGACTGGTCATCGGCAGGTGCGGCCAGGTCGTGCCCTACGACTGGGACGGCTCACGTCGTGCGTCTACGCGCTCTCGGACACCGACCTTCCTCGACGGCCTCGACGGCCTGCCGGCGCACGATCCCGCAGGCACTGGACGCGGTGTCGTTCCCGGTGCCCGCGTCGACGGCGAGGACGGCGACCCGCTGGCGGGCACCCGGTTCCTGCTGCACCCGCGGATGCTCGACAGCGAGCCGAGCAGCTGGCCCGGCTGATCCGCCACGAGCTGACCCACGTCGCCCTCGGCGGCCTCGACGACGACGTACCGACCTGGCTCGGCGAGGGCATCGCCGAATGGGTCTCCGTGCAGCCGATGGCCCGAGGACCAGCGGCTGATCAGCCAGTCCGCGATCGACGCGGCCGCCGAGGACGGCTCGACGACCTGCCCGCCGGTCTCGACTACAACGACGCCGACGCCAGGCCGCGCACTACGGCATCTCCTGGTGGGCGTGCGAGGCGATCGTCGCGATGTACGGCGAGACCGATGCTGTGGCGCCTGCTCGACGAGCTCGCAGCGACGAGCCCGGAGGACCAGGCCGACGAGGTGCAGCAGACGCTGTAGATGGGTTCGACGCGCCAGCTGGCCCGCGAGGCGGCGAAACGGATCGTGGCGACGTACGGCTGAAGAGACGCGACTCAGAGGTCGCGCTGGACGGCGTCGGGCTCCTCGCCCTGGTAGCGGTTGATGTTCCAGATCGCGACGATCAGCCCTCCCCACAGGACGGTCATCGCGATCAGCATCATGATGATGGCGGCGGTGGACATCAGGAGCTCCTCTCGTCCTGCTGGGCCTGGATCTCGGGATCGCCGAGGAAGGTGCTCTCGCGCCACGGCACTCTGGCGGCCAAGAAGCCGATCAGCACCACCGCGACCGCCAGCCCCCACCCGAGGGTGTTGAGCATCCAGGTCGGGTAGCCCTCGTAGGGCTCCTGAAGGTTGTCGATGAACTCGTTGACGAGGATGAAGGTCAGCGCTGCCGGCGCGAACACGCCGATCAGCCACTGCCACCAGACCCCGATGTGGACCGATCCGTCGCGGTTGAGGTGCTCGCGCAGCAGGCTGGTCTTGCGGAACAGCCAGGACAGCGCGAGCATGCTCGCCACGGCGACCACGAGAATGCCGAAGCGGTTGATGAAGTGGTCAACGATGTCCAGGACGTAGACCCCTGTGGTGGTGCCAAGCAGGGTGATGCTGATCACGGCCGCCGGGACGCCGACCGCCATCGAGGCGCCGACCCGGGACATCTCGAACTTGTCGCGCACACCCGAGATCACGACCTCGATGACGCTGACGAGCGAGGTGACGCCGGCCACGACGAGCGAGCCGAAGAAGAGGACACCGATCAGCGCCCCGGCGGGCGCCTCGCTGATGATCGCCGGGAAGGCGATGAAGGCAAGCCCGAGACCGTCGGTAGCCACCTCGTCGACGGAGGTGCCGCTCGCCGTGGCCATGAACCCGAGGGCAGCGAAGACGCCGATGCCCGCCAACAGCTCGAAACCCGAGTTCGCAAACCCCACCACGAGCCCGGAGCCGGTCATGTCGCTGCGCCGCCCGACGTAGGAGGAGTAGGTGATCATGATGCCGAAGCCCACGGAGAGCGAGAAGAAGATCTGGCCGTAGGCAGCGATCCAGACGCTCGTCTCCTTCAGGGCGCTCCAGTCCGGCGTGAACAGCGCGTCGAGGCCGGCCGAGGCGCCTTCGAGCGTCAGGGCCACCACGACCAGGGCGATGAAGGCGATGAAGAGGATCGGGATGAAGACGGTCGAGGCGATGCCGATACCTTTCTGCACCCCGAGCGCCATGATGGCGAGGACCGCGACCCAGACCAGGACCAACGGGACCGTGACGCCACTGACGAAGTCGAGCCCGATGCCGGGATCGCCCGCCTGCAGGTAGGTGCCGAACAGGAAGCCCTCCGGGTCGTCGCCCCAGGCCTTGTCGAAGGAGAAGAACGCATAGCGGGCCGCCCACGCGATCACGGCGGCGTAGTAGACCGCGATCACGAAGCAGATGGCCACCTGCCACCAGCCCAGCCCCTCGGCCGAGCTGTGCGCCCGCCGGAAGGCCAGTGGCGCCGAGCCGCGGTAGCGGTGGCCGAGGCCGTAGTCGAGCAGCAAGAACGGCAGACCAGCGGTGAGCAGGGCGATGAGGTAGGGGATGATGAAGGCGCCGCCGCCGTTCTCGTAGGCGACGTAGGGGAAGCGCCAGATGTTGCCGAGCCCGACGGCCGACCCGATCGCGGCGAGGATGAAGACCTTGCGGGAGCTGAACGCCCCCCGGCGCTCCTCGGAGTGCTCGATCGTTGAGCTCATGGGTGCCTCCTGACGACGAGTCTGAGCCACTCAGCATGCCAGAGTTCGGCTCTGCGTCACCCCACCACGTCGTGGCGTCGGTCTGCCCGCCGTCCGACTACTCCGCGAAGGACTGACGCCTCCTCAGTCGTCCATCGACCGGCCGATCGGGATCACCAGGTCGGCGCCGAACGTCCCGACCGCCGAGCCGATGACGGTGCACCGGCCGAAGACCTCGCACTCGAGGAGGTCCGCCGGCGTGGTCTCCCACGGCTCGTTGAGCCCGAGCCCGACGTAGGTGTCGTCGTCCACCCAGCCGTACCCGGCGAAGAAGCCGTAGTCGGGCACGTCGATCGAGAAGAAGTCGCCGTCGGCGGTGTCGGCCAGCGCCGGGGTGTCGGAGCTCTCCTCACCGAGCGCCCACCGGCCGTCGGGCGAGAGGGCGAGCGTCCGGTAGAAGGCGGACCCGACGTCGCGGAAGTCGCGGCCGAAGTAGATCGTCGACGTGCCTTCATCCGGGTCGATGACCTCCTGCGCCATCATCCCCGCCTTGGCGTCCTGGACCTCGAGGCCGAGCGGCCGCCCCAGCGACGTCTGCTCGCCCGACTCCACGTTCCACCGCACGATCCCGCGGCTGTCGCGGAAGTAGACGTCGACCCCGTCGACGGCGAACAACGCGTCGTCGTACTCCGTCGCTCCGTCGTTCCCGGTGTCGAACGGCGTGCGCAGTAGCTCGCCGGTCGACTGGTCGAGGACGGTGTACTCCGGAGCGGCGCCCTTCGGGTAGGCGGTCCAGGCCACCCGCGGACCGTCGGCCTCCAGGCGTGGCAACTCGGCCTCGGTGGTGCCGACCTCGACCGTTCGCGAGCCGTCACTGGCCCACACCGTGCCGCTCTCGTCGGTGAACACCACGCCGGCCGTCGTCTGCACGAAGGCGTGCACCGAGTGGCCGACGTCGAAGCTCCGGCCGTCGATGTGCACCTCGGAGCCGATGGCGTACGACGGCTCGTGCGCGGTGAAGGCTGCGGCGAAGGAGACCTCCGTCGCTCGCTGCGGGGCATCGCGAAGCAGGGTCGGTACGGCGAACGCCGCGACAACCGCGGCAGCGACCCCGGCACCGAGCACCGCAGTCCGCCGGCGGTTCACTCGCCGGTTCCCGTCGCGCACGATGCCCAGCACGTCGAGGTCGGGGGCGCCGAGGGCGTCGGCGCGGTCGTTCATCAGGTCCTTCAGGAGCTCGGTCATGGGGTCACCGTCATCAGGGTTGCGGGGAGAAGTTCCTGGGCCTGGTCGCCGAACCGGTCGCCGAGCTGCGCTCGCAGCTTGGCGAGTCCGGCCGAGACCTGGCTCTTCACGGTGCCGACGGCGCAGTCCATGGCCGCGGCGGTCTGGGCCTCGGTGAGGTCCTCGTAGAAGCGCAGCACGATGGCCGCGCGTTGGCGGGGTGGCAGCTCCTGGAGGGCCGTCCACAGCCATTCGCGCTGGGTCACAGAGTCGTCGTGACCGATCGAGATCGTCTCGGGCAGCGTCTCGGTCGGCCGCTCGCCCTGCCAGGACTTGCGGCGGTACCACGAGATGGCGGTCGTGGTGATGACCTTGCGGGTGTAGGCCTCGGCCTTGCTGGGGTCACGCAGCCGCGGCCACGCGACGTACGTCTTGGTCAGGGCCTCCTGGAGGAGGTCCTGGGCGAGCTGTCGCTCGCCCACCATGAGGTACGCCGCCCGGTGCAGGGCGGGCGAGCGCGCAGCGACGAACTCGGCGAAGGCCGCCGGATCGCGTCGTGCCATCTGTTGCTCCTGGAGTGCTCGTCGTGTCAGGTCGTTGGTTGCTCACCCGTCATGACGATCTCACCGGGCCGAAAGGTTCGGTCGGAAGACGCGAGGGCGCCCGACCAGCCGGTCGGACGCCCTCGGCGCTGAGGCAGTTGATCAGTGGAAACGCTTGCCGTTGACCTTCTCCGAGATGCCGGCGATGTCGAGCAGCATGGTCAGGCCGCCGTTCCAGAAGGAGAACCCGGCGCCGGTGATCATCGCCAGGTCGAGGTCCTCGGGAGCGGCGACGACGCCCTCGTCGAGCATCCGGCGGGCCTCGTCGGCGAGCGCGGACAGGGTCTGCTCGCGCACCTCTTCGGCCGTCTTCACGATCGGCGACGACGGCTGCTCCAGCAGCTCGGCCACCGACGGATCGATCGCGCCGTCGGCACCGTAGTAAGCTCGGCTTGCGAGCCTCGACCACGCGCCGGAGGTTCTCGCGAGACGTAGAAGCGGTCCGGGAAGGCGGCGTACAGCGTCTCGTTGTTGTGCAGCGCGATGGCCGGGCCCACGAGGGACAGCAGGACGAACGGCGGCATCGGCGCGACACCGGCGAACGCGGAGTCGACGACCTGGATCGGCGTGCCCTCGTCGGCGATCCTGCGCGACCTCGCCCATGAAGCGGCCGAGGAGGCGGTTGACGATGAACGACGGGCTGTCCTTGACCAGGATCGTGGTCTTCTCAGCCCCTTGCCGGTGCCGAAGGCGGTGGCCAGCGTCGGCGTCGTCGGTGCGTTCGCCCCTGACGATCTCGAGCAGCGGCATCACCGCGACCGGGTTGAAGAAGTGGAAGCCCACGACCCGCTCGGGGTGCTCGAGGTCGGCCGCCATCTCGGTGATCGACAGCGAGGAGGTGTTGGTCGCCAGCACGCACTCGGGCGAGACGAACTTCTCGACGTCGGCGAAGACCTGCTTCTTGACCGACATCTCCTCGAACACGGCCTCGATCACGAAGTCGGCGTCCTCGAACGGATGATCGGTCTGGTCTCGATCGGCGCCGGTGACGAGCGCCTTGAGGCGGTTGGTCTTGTCCTGGTTGGAGCGGCCCTTGGCGAGCAGCTTGTCGAGCTCGGCGTGCACGTAGGCCACGCCCTTGTCGGCGCGCTCCTGGTCGAGGTCGGTGAGGACCACGGGCACCTTGAGGCGGCGTACGAACAACAGCGCCAGCTGGCTGGCCATCAGGCCGGCCCCGACGATGCCGACCTTGGTGACCGGGCGCGCGAGCGAACGGTCGGGCGCGCCGGCCGGGCGCTTGGCCCGCTTCTGCACCAGGTCGAACGAGTACATGCTGGCGATCAGCTCGGGCGTGCGTGACATCGCCTCGAGGGCGTCGTCCTCGGCCGCGAAACCCGCGTCACGGTCGGCGTCACGTGCGCCGGCGATCAGCTCGATCGCCTTCCTGGCGGCCGGGGAGGCCCCACCGGTCTTCGCCGCGACGATGCCCTCGGCGCGGGCGATGGCCGCGTCCCAGGCCTCGCCTCGGTCGACCTCGGGCCGCTCGACGACGACGTCGCCGGCGAGCACCTTGCCGGCCCAGAGCAGCGACTGCTCCAGGAAGTCGGCGCCACCGAAGCACCGCGTCGGCGAGACCGAAGTCGAACGCCGCCTGTCCGCCGAGCGTCTTGCCGTTGTTGAGCGGGTTCTCGATGACCAGCGTGACCGCCTTGTCGGCGCCGAGCAGGTTCGGGCACGAGGTAGGCGCCGCCCCAGCCGGGCACCAGGCCGAGCATGACCTCGGGCAGGCCGAGGGCCGGCGCGCGAGTCCATGACGGTGCGGTAGGTGCAGTGCAGCGCGACCTCGAGGCCGCCGCCGAGCGCGAGGCCGTTGATGAAGCCGAACGACGGCTTGCCGCCGTGACGTCCTGGCCCAGCTTGCGGAAGACCGCGTGGCCGAGCTCGCGCGATGATGCGTACGGCGTCGGGCCCACCGCTCTGGACGACGTCAGGTCGGCACCGGCGGCCAGGATGAACGGCTTGCCGGTCACGCCGAGGGCATCGATCGTCTCGTCGGCCAGGGCCGCGTCGATGGCGGTGTTGAGCGCCAGCAGCGACGCGGAACCCGAACGTGTTGGGCTTGGTGTGGTCCTCGCCGTTGTCGAGGGTGATCAGGCCGAGGGTCCGGCCGCCCGGCAGGGCGACCTTGCGCAGCTTGGCCTCGGTCACGCGCTCGGCGTCCGAGGAGAGCTCCTCGGCACGCTCGAGCAGAGCAGTCGGTGGCTCACTTGGTCGTCTCCCGTTCCAGTTCGGGTTCTCCCAGATCACGGTGCCGCCCATGCCGATGCCGATGCACATGGTGGTCAGGCCGTAGCGGACCTCGGGACGCTCCTCGAACGGCGCGCGAGCTGGGTCATCAGGCGCACGCCGGAGGAGGCCAGCGGGTGGCCCATGGCGATCGCGCCGCCGTACGGGTTCACGCGCGGGTCGTCGTCGGCGATGCCGAAGTGCTCGAGGAACGCGAGCACCTGGACGGCGAACGCCTCGTTGACCTCGAAGGCGTCGATGTCGTCGATGGTGAGGCCGGCCTTGGCCGAGCGCCTTCTCGGTCGCCGGGATCGGGCCGGCGCCCATCACCTCGGGCTCGACACCGGACGAAGGCGTAGGACACGAGGCGCATCCGGACCGGCAGGCCGAGCTCGCGGGCGGTCTCCTCGTCGGCGAGGAGGGCCGCGGTCGCGCCGTCGTTGATGCCGGCGGCGTTGCCCGCGGTCACGCTTGCCGTGCGGGCGGAACGGCGTCTTGAGGCCGGCGAGCGACTCCATGGAGGTGCCGGGCGCGAATCGGCTCGTCGGTGGTCGCGAGGCCCCAGCCGGCCTCGGCGCGAGCGCGGTGGCGACGGGCACCAGGTCGGGCTGGATCTTGCCGGCTTCGTACGCCGCCGCGGTCTTCTGCCTGCGAGCGCACGGCGTAGGCGTCGGCGCGCTCCTTGGTGATCGTGGGGTAGCGGTCGTGGAGGTTCTCGGCCGTGTTGCCCATGGACAGCGCCTCGGGGTCGACGATCCTCTCGGACATGATCCGCGGGTTGGGGTCGACGCCCTCGCCCATCGGGTGGCGGCCCATGTGCTCGACGCCGCCGGCGATGACGACGTCGTAGGCAGCCGAAGGCGATGCCGGACGCAGTGGTGGTCACCGCGGTCATCGCACCGGCGCACATCCGGTCGATGGCGAAGCCCGGCACGCTCTGGGGCAGGCCGGCGAGCAGCGCGGCGGTGCGGCCGATGGTGAGGCCCTGGTCGCCGATCTGGGTGGTGGCCGCGATCGCGACCTCGTCGACCCGCTCGGGCGGGAGCGACGGGTTGCGGCGCATGAGCTCGCGGATGCACTTGATGACGAGGTCGTCGGCGCGGGTCTCGGCGTACTGGCCCTTGGCCTTGCCGAACGGGGTGCGCACGCCGTCGACGAAGACGACCTCTCGCAGCTGGCGGGGACACGTGGGATCTCCTCGGGGATGGGACGGTGGAGGAACTCGGACAGGTTACCCATAAGTAACAACCCGGCACAGCGTCCCAGGCCTGTGTGTCCGGTCACGCGGGTCGGGCCGCGTCACTAGGCTGGCGCGCCGCATGTCAGAACCCTGCGTGCCCCAGGACCCGCTGGTGCACATCGTCGACGACTCCGGCCGACGTCCTCGATGACGCCTCCGAGCTCGACGCTGGTGCTGGTGCTCGCCGGGTTCCTCGACGCCGGCAACGTCCGCCGAGCTGGCGCGGCCCAGCACCTCGAGGACCTGGCCGAGGGGCCGGTCGTCGCGACCTTCGACGTCGACGCGCTGCACGACTACCGCGCCCGCCGCCCGCCGATGTCCTTCGTCCGCGACCACTACGACCGACTACGACGCGCCGCGACTCGTCGTCCGGCTGCTGCGCGACACCGGCGGCACGCCGTACCTGCTGCTGCACGGTCCCGAGCCCGACACCCGGTGGGAGGCCTTCGCCCGCGCGGTGCGCGAGGTCGTCGAGCGCTTCGGCGTACGCCGCGTGGTGAGCATGGGCTCGGTCCCGATGGCGGTGCCGCACACGCGCCCGATCGCGATCACCCGCCACGCCAACCAGCCCGAGCTCGCTCACCGGGCGAGAGCCCGTGGAGCGGCGAGCTGCGGATGCCGGCCAGCGCCCAGGCGCTGCTGGAGATCCGGCTCGGCGAGTGGGGCCACGCGGCCATGGGCTTCGTCGCGCACATCCCGCACTACCTCGCGCAGATGGACTACCCGCAGGCGGCCGTCGTGCTGCTCGAGCAGCTCGAGATCGGCGGCCGGCTGACCATCGACCTGTCCGAGGCTGCGCGCCGCGGCGGAGGATCACGCGAGGCCGAGATCGCCCGCTACCTCGAGTCGCAACGACGAGGTGGGCGAGGTCGTGCACGGCCTCGAGCAGCAGTACGACGCCTTCCGCGCGCCGAGCGGCCGGCGACGTCTTGCTGGCCGCGGACGAGCCGATGCCGACCGGCGAGGAGATCGGGCGCCAGTTCGAGCAGTTCCTCGCCGGCCTCGAGCCCGACACGACGACGGGCCGGAGAGCTGATGCCGGGCCGGTGGACGAGCTCGTCGAGCTGCTCGACCTGGAGGACCTGGACATCGACCTGTTCCGCGGTCAGCAGGCCGGCACCACCGCCAGCGGGTCTTCGGCGGCCAGGTGGCGGCGCAGGCCGTGGTCGGCCGCGACCCGGTCGGTCGAGGACGGCATGGACGATGCACTCGCTGCACTCCTACTTCCTGCCGCCCCGGCGACACGACCGTGCCGATCATCTACGACGTCGAGCGGATCCGGGACGGCCGCTCGTTCGTGACCCGGCGGGTGGTGGCGCGCCAGCACGGGCGACCGATCTACTACCAGACCGCGAACTTCCAGGTTCCCGAGGACGGCCTCGAGCACCAGGACCGGATGCCGGACGTGCCGCCGCCCGAGATGGGCGCTCGACTGGTCGACCTCGCGCGGCAGCAACAGCCCCGAGGCCGTCGAGGAGTGGGAGCGGGAGTGGGCCGCGCTCGACGTCCGCTACCTCGGCACGAGCTCCATGGGACTGCCCGCCGATCCCGACCACCCGGCGCGGGCCCGGCTGTGGGTCCGGACCGACGGGGCGCTCGGCGACGACCCGCGTCCTGCACCTGGCTGCGTTCACCTATGCCAGCGACCTGACCCTGCTCGGCGCGGCGCTGGCCGCCACACGGCATCCCATCGATCCGCGCGGATCCAGGTGGCGTCGCTGGACCACACGATCTGGTTCCACCGGCCCGTTCCGGGCCGACGAGTGGTGGCTCTACGACCAGCGACTCGCCGTCGGCGCACGGCGGCCGCGGCCTCGCGTGGGCCGGGTGTTCACCCAGGACGGCACGCTGGTCGCGACGGTCGCCCAGGAGGGCCTGATCCGAGTCGTGGACCGCCCGGCGCGCGGGTAGCGGACGCCTTAGCACCACGGATCCGCGAATCTCGGCATTTCGCGAACAGACACGCCTTCGGCGTGGTTACGTGTGAGCACTCTTGTGGCGTCTGTGACTCCTTCCCCGGTGCGGTCCCACATCCCTGTTCCCGATCGATCGAGAGCGTACCGCGCCGTGAACCCCCTGCTTCGACGCCGCCTGCCCGCAGCGCCCGCCGCCGCCCTGGCCGGGCTGACGCTCGCGCTCTTCACGAGCTCGGTCGCGTACGCCGTACCCCTGACGCCGCACCAGATGCCGTTCCCGTGCGGCCAGACGTGGACCGGTTCCACGCGCGGCAGCCACAGCCGCGAGTGAAGTCGGTCGACTGGAACCGTGCCGCGACGAGGGCGACACGGTCGTGGCCGCCGCGCCCGGGCATCGTCACCACGGCCGACTCGACGAGCACCCGCGGCTACGGTCACCACGTGGTCATCGATCACGGCAACGGTGAGAGCTCGGTCTACGCGCCACCTGGACGCCGTGACGGTCGCGGTCGGGCAGTACGTCGACCAGGGAGCGCTGCATCGGCACCGTCGGCAACACCGGCAACTCGCACGGCGCGCACCTGCACTTCGAGGAGCGCACCGGGGAAGTCCGTCATCGCCGCGTCCTTCGATGGCGTGCCCTACTTCTTCGGCAACCTCACGTCCTTCAACTGCGTCGACGTCCCGATCGCCGGCGACTTCACCGGTGACGCGATCTCGGAGGTCGCGGTCTACCGCCGCGGCAAGAGGTCCTCCTTCGTCGTGAACGACCCGGCCGGCGCGCGCGTGCTGCTGTACGGCAACGCGACCGACGAGCCCATCGTCGGCGACTGGGACGGCGACGGTGCCATCAACCTCGGCATCTGGCGTCCGCGGAAGGCGAAGTTCCGCCTGCAGACGCCCGCCGGTGCGGTGAAGGTCCGCTACGGCCTCGCCTCCGACCGCGTGCTCGCGGGCGACTGGGACGGCAACGGCACCGACGAGGTCGGTGTCTACCGGGCCTCCGAGGGCGCGTTCTACCAGCGTCAGGCGGACGGATCGTCCGCCACCGTGCTGCTCGGCGACGTCGACGACCTTCCCGTCGCCGGCGACTGGGACGGCAACGGCGTGACCGACCTCGGGGTCTTCGATCCCGCGACCGCCACCTTCACGCTGCGGCTCGTCGACGCGAACGCCCAGGCGTGGACGTCGCAGCTGCCCCTCGGCGCGCCAGGTGACCTGCCGGTCGCGGGCGACTGGGACGGCGACGGCATCACCGACCTCGGCGTGTGGGCCACGGCAACCGCGACCTTCACCCAGGGCCGGGCGGTGTTCCCGATGACGACCCCCTTGCCGGCGGCTGTCCCGGAGGCGATCACGTCTCGCATGGCGACCAGCACGGTGCAGTTCGGCCTGCCGCGGGGCTGACCACCCGGGGTCAGGCGGGGGTCGCCCGACCGACGAGGTGCGGGGAACCGTCCTTCGGGTTGGTGAGCGAGAACGTGTGCACGTCACCGTCCCGGCGGTCCGCGAACGCGACCGTGCCCGGCAGGAACACCGGCTTCTTGAACGCGACCTCGACGGTCACGGCGTCGGGCAGACGGTTCTCGATCGCCGCGATGCTGCGGGCCAAGGTCCACATGCCGTGCGCGATCTGCCGCGGGAAGCCCAGTGCCTTGGCGGTCAGCGGGTAGAGGTGGATCGGGTTGTGGTCACCCGACACGGCGGCGTAGGTGCGACCCAGGTCGGCAGGCAGCTGCCACTGCACGCCACCGGTGGGCGCGTCCGCGATCACCAGTCCGGCGTCGGGCTCGCCGTCGGCCTTCGCGCCGCGACGGAGGTACGTCGACGTCGACTCCCACACGAGCTCGCCGCCGCTCGTCACGGTGGTCACGAAGTCGAGCAGCGCGCCCTTGGCGTGCGTCCTGGGCGCCGCCACGGCCGTGGTCAGGTCGAGGGCCTCACCGACCGCGATCGCGCGGTGAGCGGTGATGGTGTTCTCGAGGTGCACCATGCCGATCGCCGCGTAGGGGAACGCGGGGTCGCTCATGATCGCCATGTGCAGCGGGAACGCCAGCAGGTGCGGGTAGGGCAGGGGGACGGTGTCCTTGCGGGGGAAGCCGCAGACTGCGGCGTACGCATCGACGGCGGCCCGGGTGGTCTCGATGCCGGTGCGGGCGTACGACAACCCGGTGAAGCCCTCGGCCGACGCCTTCTTCACGCCCGGGAGCTGGTTGACCCCCGGCACGACGGGCAGCGCGGCCCTGAGCAGGGTGCTGAGCCCGCCGGGGGTGCCGGTCAGCTGCTTCGGTCTGCATCAGGCGCCCAGCATCATCTGGCCGCAGACCCGGACGACGTTGCCGTTGACGGCGGTCGAGCCGGGCGAGGCGAACCACGCGATGGCCTCGGCGACGTCGACCGGCAGCCCGCCCTGGCTCATCGCGTTGAGGCGCTGGCCGACCTCGCGCGTCGCGAACGGCACGGCTGCGGTCATGGCGGTGATGATGAAGCCCGGGGCGACGGCGTTGATGGTGATGCCGCGTCCGAGGTCGTCGGCGAGCGAGTCGACCAGGCCGATGACGCCGGCCTTGGAGGCGGCGTAGTTGGTCTGGCCGACGTTGCCGGCGATGCCCGCGATCGAGGCGACGCCGATGATCCGGCCGTTGTCGTTGATCACCACGTCGTCGAGCAGCTGGCGCGTGATCCGCTCCGGCGCGGTGAGGTTGACGCCGATGACGGAGGACCAGCGGTCCTCGGCCATGTTGGCGAGCCTCTTGTCGCGGGTGATGCCGGCGTTGTGCACGACGATGTCGACGCCACCGTGCTCGGTCGCGAGGTGGTGGGCGATCCGCTGCGGCGCGTCCTTCCCGGTGATGTCGAGCGTGAGGTGGTCACCGTCGAGCTCGCGCATCAGCGCCTGCAGCTCGCTGGCGGCCTGGGGTACGTCGACGCCGACGACCTTCGCCCCGTCGCGGTGCAGCACCCGGGCGATCTGCTCGCCGATGCCGCGGCTCGCGCCGGTGACCAGGGCGATCTTGCCCTCGAGCGGACGGGCCCAGTCGGCGACCGGCTCGGCCTGCTTCTCCTGGTGGGCGCCGATGCGCACGACCTGGCCGGAGACGTAGGCCGACTTGGGGGAGAGGAGGAAGGCCAGCGTCGAGGCGATGGCGTCGTCGGCACCCTCGGTCACGTAGACCAGCTGGACGGTGCCGCCCTTGCCGATCTCCTTGCCGAGCGAGCGGGTGAAGCCCTCGAGGGCACGCTGGGCGATCCGCTCGGAGCCCTTGACCGACTCGGGCGTGGTGCCGAGGACGACGATGCGGGGGCAGGTCTCGAGGCTGCGCAGCAGCGGGGTGAAGAACTCCTGGAGGGCGATCAGGCCCTGGGTGGTGGTGATCCCGGTGGCGTCGAAGACGAGCCCCTTGTACTTCTCGCCGGCGGTGGGGAGGCTCCACGCGACGTCGAGGCTCTCGAGGACGGTCGGCAGCGACCCGCTCAGGCGGCCGTCGCCACCGAGGGCGACCGTGCCGTCGACGAGCGGCGCGCCGTCGGCGTACCGCTCCAGACGGGTGGGGCTGGGGAGGCCGAGGTTCTTCACCAGCAGCTTGCCGATGGGCGAGGAGGCGAAGCCCTGGTAGCGGTCACTCATGGGGTGTGGATCCTCCGGGGAGTCAAGGAAAGAGGAAGAAGCGCAGGCAAGTTGTAACAAGTGGTGTAACTCCATGTCCACATTTCGTGACGTGGCGCTCATTGCATTCCCTGCGCGGGTGTTGCGAGCAAGGATAGGAGCCGGCGCTGGCAGCATCTGCCGCGCCACTGCAGAGTTTCACCTCACGCACCAGGAGCCCCCATGCAGGCCAAGACCCGCCGCGTCGCCGTCCTCGGCGGCAACCGGATCCCGTTCGCCCGGTCCAACAGCGTCTACGCCGGCGTCTCCAACCAGGAGATGCTGACCGCCACGATCGACGGACTCGTCACCCGCTTCGGCCTCGAGGGGCAGGCCGTCGGCGAGGTCGTCGCCGGCGCCGTGCTCAAGCATGCCCGCGACTTCAACCTCGTCCGCGAGTCGGTGCTCGGCTCCAGGCTGTCGCCCGAGACGCCGGCCACCGACATCCAGCAGGCCTGCGGCACCGGCCTCCAGGCCGCGATCCAGGTCGCGAACAAGATCGCGCTCGGCCAGATCGAGTCCGGCATCGCCGGCGGCACCGACACCACCTCCGACGCACCGGTCGCGATCAGCGACAAGCTGCGCAAGAAGCTGATGAAGGTCAACTCGGCCAAGGACACCACGAGCAAGCTCAAGGCCCTCGGTGCGATCCGCCCCGGCGACATCGGCCTGGAGATCCCGCAGAACGGCGAGCCCCGCACTCGCCTGTCCATGGGCGAGCACGCAGCGCTGACCGCGCTCGAGTGGCGGATCACCCGCGAGGCGCAGGACGAGCTGGCCGCGGCGTCGCACCAGAAGATGGCGGCGGCGTACGACCGTGGCTTCTTCGACGACCAGATCACCCCGTTCCGCGGCGTCGAGCGCGACAACAACCTGCGCGCCGACTCCAACGTCGAGAAGCTCGCCACCCTCAAGCCGGTCTTCGGCAAGGGCGAGGCGGCGACGATGACCGCCGGCAACTCGACCCCGCTCAGCGACGGCGCGTCTGCGGTGCTGCTCGTCCTCGGAGGACTGGGCGAAGGAGCACGACCTCCCGGTGCTGGCCTGGTTCACGGACTACGAGACCGCCGCCGTCGACTACGTGAACGGCGCCGAGGGCCTGCTGATGGCTCCGGCGTACGCCGTCCCGCGGATGCTCGAGCGCGCCGGCCTCACCCTCCAGGACTTCGACTTCTACGAGATCCACGAGGCGTTCGCGTCGCAGGTGCTCTCGACACTGGCCGCCTGGGAGGACCCGGTGTTCTGCAAGGAGCGCCTCGGCCTCGACGCCCCGCTCGGCTCGATCGACCGGGCCAAGCTCAACGTCAACGGCTCCTCGCTCGCCGCCGCCCACCCGTTCGCCGCGACCGGTGGCCGGATCATCAACACCCTGGCCCACCAGCTGGCCGAGAAGGGCTCGGGCCGCGGCCTGATCTCGATCTGTGCCGCCGGTGGCCAGGGCGTGGTGGCGATCCTCGAGCGCTGAGGCCGAGCTGCGTACGGAACGTTCGGTTCCCCCGCATATGCGGGGGAACCGAACCTTCTGGTGTGTTGCAACACCCAAGAAGTACACGACTCGCCCACGAAGTCGGGCCATTGATAGGGTCGCCGCGTTCGACATCCTTTAAAGAGCCGTCCCGTGAGGCGGAGAAGGAGGTCAAGGGCCCATGACCAACACACAGGCCGACCCTCGCATCGTGCTCGACCCCGGTGACATCGCCCGGGCGCTGACCCGCATTGCCCACGAGATCCTCGAGCGCAACAAGGGCGCCACCGATCTCGTTCTCCTCGGCCTGCACACCCGCGGTGTGCCGCTGGCCCACCGGATCGCCCAGCGCATCCAGAGCGTCGAGGGTGCCGCCGTGGCCGTCGGCGAACTCGACGTCACCATGTACCGCGACGACCTCCGCAAGCAGCCCACGCGCCGCGCCCACAAGACCGTGATTCCACAGGGCGGCATCGACGGCAAGATCGTGGTGCTCGTCGACGACGTGCTCTTCTCCGGCCGCACCATCCGCGCCGCGCTCGACGCGCTGGCGGACCTCGGCCGGCCCAGCGCCGTACGCCTCGCAGTGCTGGTCGACCGCGGCCACCGCGAGCTGCCCATCCGCGCCGACCACGTCGGCAAGAACCTGCCCAGCGCCCGGTCCGAGCGGGTCAGCGTCCGGCTGGCCGAGACCGACGACCTCGACGAGGTGACCATCTCGTGAAGCACCTGCTCTCGATCAACGACGTCTCCGCGGACCAGATCCAGGAGATCTTCGAGACTGCCGCCGACATGCACGACGTGCAGCGGCGCGAGGTGAAGAAGCTCCCGGCGCTGCGCGGTCGCACCGTGATCAACATGTTCTTCGAGGACTCGACGCGCACGCGCTCGTCCTTCGAGATCGCCGGCAAGTGGCTCTCCGCCGACGTCATCAACATCTCCGCCAAGGGCTCGTCCGCGTCCAAGGGCGAGTCGCTCCGCGACACCGTGCTGACCGTCTGCGCGATGGGCGTCGACGGCCTCGTGATCCGCCACCCCGCCTCCGGGGCAGCACAGCAGGTCTCCGAGTGGGTCGACGCCGTGGTGATCAACGCCGGCGACGGCATGCACGAGCACCCGACCCAGGCCCTGCTCGACGCCTACACGTTGCAGCGCCGGCTCGGCTCGCTCGACGGCAAGCACGTCGCGCTGATCGGCGACCTGACGCACAGCCGCGTGTTCCGCTCCAACGTGCTGTGCCTGACCAAGCTCGGCGCGCACGTGACCGTGGTGGCCCCGCCCACGCTGATGCCCAGCGGGATCGGTCCGTGGTCCAAGGAGGCCGGGTTCGCGACGTCGTACGACATCGACGACGTGCTGCCCGACGCCGATGCGGTGATGATGCTGCGGGTCCAGAAGGAGCGGATGTCGGGCGGCTTCTTCCCGTCGGCGCGCGAGTACACCGTCGGCTACGGGCTCACCCGCGACCGGCTCAAGCTGCTCAAGCCCGATGCCCCGATCTGCCACCCCGGCCCGATGAACCGCGGCCTCGAGATCGCCGCCGATGCCGCCGACGCAGCCCAGTCGGTCGTGCTCGAGCAGGTCTCGAGCGGCCTCGCGGTGCGCATGGCCGTGCTCTACCACCTGCTTGCGGGAGAGGAATCCTGATGGGCCTGATCATCACCGGCGCCAAGGTCCTGGGGGAGAAGGCGCAGGACCTGTACGTCGACGACGCCGGCCACCTCGTGGCCGAGGCGCCCACAGGTGCCGAGACCCTCGATGCCGACGGACTCGTCGCGCTGCCCGGGCTCGTGGACCTGCACACCCACCTGCGCGAGCCCGGTCGCGAGGACGCCGAGACGATCCTGTCCGGGTCGCGGGCGGCCGCGATGGGCGGGTTCACCGCAGTCCTGGCGATGGCCAACACCTCCCCGGTGACCGACACGGCCGAGGCCGCACTGCGCGTCCTCGAGCTCGGTCGCGAGGCCGGCCTCGTCGACGTACAACCGGTCGGCGCCGTCACCAAGGGACTCGCCGGCGAGGAGCTGGCCGAGCTCGGGCTGATGGCGCGCTCGCGGGCACGGGTCCGGGTGTTCTCCGACGACGGCAAGTGCGTGCACGACGCCCGGGTGATGCGCCGGGCGCTGGAGTACGTCAAGGCGTTCGGCGGCGTCGTCTCCCAGCACGCACAGGACCCCTCGCTCGCCGGACCGGCCTCGTGCTGCCACGAGGGCGAGATCTCCGGCCGCCTCGGACTGCCCGGCTGGCCCGGGATCGCCGAGGAGGTCATCGTCGCCCGCGACGTGATGCTGGCGCGCCACACCGGCTCGCGCGTGCACATCGCGCACGTCTCGACGGCCGGCTCGGTCGAGGTGCTCCGCTGGGCGAAGGCCCAGGGCATCGACGTCACCGCGGAGGTGACGCCGCACCACCTGCTGCTCACCACCGACCTGCTCGAGGGCTACGACCCGATCTACAAGGTCAATCCGCCGTTGCGCCCGGCCGAGGACGTCGCCGCACTGCGGGTGGCGCTGGCCGACGGCACGATCGACGCCGTCGCGACCGACCACGCGCCGCACGCGCGGCACGACAAGGAGCACGCGTTCGTCGACGCGGCCTTCGGGATGCTCGGCCTGGAGACGGCGCTGGGGGTTGTCCGGACCGCCCTTCCTGACCTGTCCTGGACCGAGGTCGCCCGCGTGATGTCGACCAACCCGGCCCGGATCGCCGGGCTGCCTGACCACGGTTCGCTCGACGTCGGCACGCCGGCACACGTCGTGCTCGTGGACCCGGCTGCCTCGGTGACGGTCGATCGCGACGACTCGGTGTCGCTCTCGCGCAACAACCCCTGGCATGGTCGGTCGCTGACGTCCCGCGTGGTGCACACGGTGTACGCCGGCCGCGTCACCGTGCGCGACGGCGCGCTCACCTCCTGAGGGCCGTCAGCCCTTCTTGTGCACGCGGACCGAGTTGTTCGGGCCCTTGACCTGCACCTTGGTGGTGCCCTTGCGGACAACGGCCCGGTTGTTGGCGCCGATCACCGGTGAGCGTCGCGAGCCGGGTGTAGCGGACGGAGTTCACGGCGCCTCGCACCACTGCGGAGGTGCCCGTGGCGGCGACGACGCTGCTGTTGGCGGCCTTGATCGTGGCCGTCTCGATGGAGAGCGCCTTCACGGTGCTGTTGGCCTCGGTGATCCGCGCCACCCCGATCGCGCCCGCCACGACCACCTTCGAGTTGCCGCCGCTCACGGTCACCTCGGTGGCGCTCGGCGCGGAGACGGAGCTGTTCGCCCCGCGGATCTCGAGGACGCCCAGTGCGCCCGAGGTCACGTCGGTGTTGCTGCCGGTGATCGTGAGCGAGACGGCGTCCGGGACGGTGACGACCGAGTTGGAACCGGAGACGATGACGTCGGTGCAGATGCCGGTCACGGTGACGACCTCGACGGACTGGTCGACCGTGAGCGCGCCGCCAGCACAGTCGACGACCACCTCGGCGTGGGCGGGAGTCAGGGCGGCCAGGGGAACGAGCGTGGCGGTGACGACGGCGAGGCCGGCGAGGCGAGAGCGCATGGGGATCCTTTGTTCGAATGGGATGCGGGAGCGCCCTACCCCACGCCCGACGCGTCAAACCAGGCGTCCGACCCCCGGTCACGCGGCGGCGCGTCGGCACACCTCGGGCGTAGCGTGACGGCCATGAACGACTGGGCCGAGATCACGACGGTTGCGGAGCTGGAAGCGGTGGTGGGCACACCGGGCGAGCGGGCCGCAGGCAAGGAGCGTCCGGCGCTCACCGAGATCGACCGTGCGTGGCTGGCGGCGTCCCCGTTCTGCGTGCTCGCCACCGCCGACGGTGACGGGCGCTGCGACGCCAGCCCGAAGGGCGACCCGGCCGGCCAGCTCGTGCACGTCATCGACGACCACACGATCGCGCTGGCCGAGCGGCCGGGCAACAAGCGGGTCGACGGCTACCGCAACGTGATCGCCAACCCCCACGTCGGGCTCAACTTCATCATTCCCGGCCGGGCGGACACCCTGCGGATCAACGGCTGGGCGCGGCTCGTCAGCGCCGCGCCGTTCTTCGACGAGCTCGCCGTGCGCGACCGTCGCCCGATCCTGGCGCTCGTCGTCGAGATCGAGACGATCTTCTTCCACTGCGGCAAGGCGTTCATGCGCTCCCAGCTGTGGGAGCCGGAGACCTGGGCGCCCGAGGCCGTCGTGCCGCGCCGGGCCGTGATCGCGCAGGAGCTCGAGCCGCAGCCCGACAAGACGCTCGCCGAGCTCGACGACTACTACCGGCCGGAGAACTACGCCAAGGGTCTGTACTAGGACCGTCGGACGTTCCCCGGGACGTCCGACGAACCGGTCGTCGGGGCTGCCGCATCGTCGGACGTCCCGCCTGACGTCCGACAGATCGGCTGCCGCATCGTCGGACGTCCACGTGGCCCGGGTCGGTATTCGTTCGGCGTAGCGTTGGCCCCGAGCTCACCGCCCACGAAAGGTCATCGCTGATGTCGGTCCCGCGCCTCCTGCACACGGTCCTCGACACCGACGACGTGCGCGGCACGGCGGAGTTCTGGCGGCAGCTGCTGGATCTGCGCTACCGCCCGGGCGACGAGGAGGTAGCCGACGGGGAGGACTGGCTGGTCCTCACCGACCACGACGGCAACCGCCGGCTGGCCTTCCAGCTCACCGACGACCTCCAGCGCTCGACGTGGCCCGAGCCGGGCGTGCCGATGCAGCTCCACCTCGACCTCACCGTCGGCAGCGTCGAGGAGCTCGACGAGCAGCACGAGCGAGTGCTCGGCCTCGGTGGCGAGCTCCGCTACGACCGGACGCACACGCCGGAGGAGCCGCTTCGCGCGTACGCCGACCCGGCCGGCCACGTGTTCTGCATCTTCGTCGCATGACCCACGAGCTCACCCGGGCCGACGCCCGGCGCATCGCCGTGCTGGCGCAGCTGCTGTCGGCCGACCGACCGACCGACTTCGACGACATGGTCTCCCACCTCACGCTGCTGCAGTCCGAGCCGACGGCAGCCGTCGCCCCGAGCGCTCAGGTCGTGACCTGGACCAGGCTGGGGCAGGCGAGCCGACCGCAAGATGTCGACGACGCCGTAGCGGACGGGTCGCTGATCGAGCTGCACTCGATGCTGCGGCCGGCCGCCGACCTGAAGCTCTACCGGGCGGAGATGGCCGCGTGGCCAGGGGCCGGTGAGCTGAAGGACTGGCAGGTCGACGTACGCGACTGGGTCGAGGCCAACGACGACACCCGCCGCGACATCCTCGACAAGCTCGAGGACGAGGGACCGCTGACCTCGAAGTCCTTCCCCGACACCACCCTCGTGCCCTGGGAGTCCAGCGGCTGGAACAACGACCGCAACGTGCGGATGCTGCTCGACCGGATGGTCCAGCGCGGCGAGATCGCGCCGGTCGGCCACGAAGGACGCGACAAGCTGTGGGACCTCGCCGAGCGCGTCTACCCGGACGAGCCGATCGTGCCGCTCGACGAGGCGTTGCAGATCAGGGCCGTACGCCGTCTGCGGGCGCTCGGCATCGCGCGGGGCAAGCTCACGAACTGGCACGAACCGAACGACGTCGGTGCGGTGGGGGAGCCGGCCGTGATCGAGGGCGTGCGGGGGAAGTGGCGCGTCGACCCGGTCTATCTCGACATCGAGCTGGAGCCACGCGTCGCGCTGCTCTCACCGCTCGACCGTCTCGTGTTCGACCGCAAGCGGATGGAGGAGATCTTCGAGTTCGACTACCAGCTCGAGATGTACAAGCCCGCGGCCAAGCGTCGCTGGGGCTACTGGGCAATGCCGGTCCTCGACGGCGACCGCCTCGTCGGGAAGGTCGACGCGACCGCCGATCGCAAGGGCGGGGTGTTCGTGGTCAACGCCGTCCACGAGGACGAGCCGTTTCCCATCGAGCGCCGTGAGGGTGTCCGCGACGAGCTCAATTCGCTGGCGACCTGGCTCGACCTCGAACTAGTCTGGGCAGATCATGTGGATCCACGGCTGACCTGACTCGCGTCCGCGGCACCGCCCGGCGAGTCCGACCCTCTCCTCAGAGGCGACCTCGCATGCCATTGACACCCGTGATCATCACCGACCTCTCCGTCTCGTACGGCGAACGGCCGGTCCTCGACGGGATCGATCTCGTCGCGCAGCCGGGCCGACGGATCGCCCTCATCGGCGAGAACGGGGCCGGCAAGTCCACGCTGCTGCGCGCGATCGCCGGCCGGCTGCCCAGGCGCGCCCGGAGCGCCGGCACGATCGAGGCACCCGGGGACCTGGTGATGCTCGGCCAGGAGCCACCCTTCGCGGCCGAGGCCACGATCGCCGAAGTGCTCGCGGCCACCCTTCGGCCCCTTCGTCATGCCGTCTCCGAGGTGGAGCGGCTGGCTGGTGCCCTTGATGACGCAGGAGCCGCGAGCGCCTACGACGCAGCACTGGAGCTTGCCCTCGTCCACGACGCCTGGGACGCGGATCGTCGCGCCGAGCTCGCCGCCGAACAGCTGGGCGTCGGACACCTCGACCAGGGACGCCGGGTCGGCACCCTGTCCGGCGGCCAGCGCACACGACTCGCGCTGGCCACCATCATGACCACCCGCCCGACGTGCCTGCTCCTGGACGAACCGACCAACCACCTCGACGACGAGGCGCTGGCGGTCCTCACCGGCTTCCTCGTCGACCTCCCCGGCGTGGTGCTCCTCGCCACCCACGACCGGGTCTTCCTGGACGACGTCGCGACCGACCTCGTCGACCTCGACCCCAGCGCCTTCGGCACCGACGGCGAGGGTGGCCGTCGCTTCGGCGGCGGCTGGTCGGCGTACGAGGATCACCGCCGGCGCGCCCGGGAACGGTGGGAGGCGACATACGCCCGGCAGCAGGAGGAGCTCAAGGCGCTCCGCGCGGGTGCCTCGATCGGCACCGACGCCATCGCCCACAACCGCGGACCGCGCGACAACGACAAGTTCATCTACGCCTTCAAGGGCGCCAACGTCGAGCGTTCCCACGCGCGCCGCAAGCGCGATGCCGAGCAACGGCTCGACCGGGCGGAGCAGAGCCAGGTCCGCAAGCCCCGCCCGCCCCTGGCGTTCGCCGCGACGCTGACGGACGAGGCCGTGCCCGGACGCGTCGTGCTGGCGCGTGACCTCGAGGTGGCGGGTCGCCTGCGGCTCGATCGGCTCGACGTGGCGGCGGGACAGCACCTGCTCGTCAGCGGCGGGAACGGCACCGGCAAGTCCACTCTCCTGGGTGTGCTGGCCGGTCGGTTGGCTGCGGACAGCGGAGAGGTCCAGGTGACGGCGAAGAGGGTGGCCGAGCTGACGCAGGACGTGACGTTCCCCGACCCGAGACGATCGGCCGAGGCGACGTACGCCGACCTCGTGCCCGCCGCAGCACCCGGACTCGGCAGCCTGGGGCTCCTCCACCCGCGCGACCTCCGCACACCTGTCGGCCTGCTCTCGGTCGGTCAGCGCCGGCGCCTCGGTCTGGCCGTCGTGATTGCCGGTGGACCGGACCTGCTGCTGCTCGACGAGCCGACCAACCACATCTCGCTGGCCCTCGCCGGGGAGCTCGAGGAGGCGATCGGCGCCAGTGCGGGAACGGTGGTCGTGGCGACGCACGATCGTTGGCTGCGCCGCAGGTGGACGGGCGCGGAGATCGACCTGACCCGCTGATAGGCTCGGCACCGCTCGAACATCCTTTAACGATCCGTCCTGTGAGGCGGAGAAGGAGGTACGGCGTTGCCTTCACGCGCGCCTGCACTGCTCGTCCTCGAGGACGGGCGGTCTTTCACCGGTTACGCTTTTGGCGCCGAGGGGGAGACCTTCGGCGAAGCGGTCTTCTCCACCGGCATGACCGGTTATCAGGAGACACTGACCGATCCCAGCTACCACCGCCAGGTCGTCGTGATGACGGCCCCGCATGTCGGCAACACCGGCATGAACGACGAGGACGCGGAGTCCCGCAAGATCTGGGTCGCCGGCTACGTCGTCCGCGATCCCGCCCGCGTGCCGTCCAATTGGCGCTCGCAGCGCAGCCTCGACGACGACCTGCGCGACCAGGGCGTCGTCGGCATCTGCGACATCGACACCCGGGCCCTGACCCGCCACCTGCGCGAGCGCGGGGCGATGCGGGTCGGGATCTCCACTACCGAGACCGACAAGCACGCCCTGCTGCGGCGGGTGCTCGACTCCGGCCAGATGGCCGGGTCCAACCTCAGCGAGGCGGTCTCGACGCCGGAGGCGTACGTCGTCTCGCCGGTCGGCGAGAAGCGCTTCACCGTCGCCGCGGTCGACCTGGGGATCAAGGCCAACACCCCGCGGATGATGGCCGAGCGCGGCATCGAGGTGCACGTGCTGCCCGCGACGTCGACCATCGAGGACGTCCTGGCCGTGAGTCCCGACGGGCTCTTCTTCTCCAACGGTCCCGGCGACCCGGCGGCCACGACCGGCCAGGTCGAGCTGCTCAAGGCCGCCCTCGAGCGCGACGTCCCCTACTTCGGGATCTGCTTCGGCAACCAGCTCTTCGGCCGCGCGCTGGGCTTCGGCACCTACAAGCTCAAGTACGGCCACCGCGGGATCAACCAGCCCGTGATGGACCGCACCACCGGCAAGGTCGAGGTCACCGCGCACAACCACGGGTTCGCGGTGGACGCTCCCCTCCAGGGATCGACCACGACGCCGTACGGCATCGCGACCGTGAGCCACGTCTGCCTCAACGACGACGTCGTCGAGGGCCTCGAGCTCCGCGACGACGCGGGCAGGCTCAAGAGCTTCTCCGTGCAGTACCACCCCGAGGCAGCCGCCGGTCCGCACGATGCGGCGTACCTCTTCGACAGATTCCTGGAGCTGATGGAGTCGAGCCGAGGAACGAGGCGAGCGACTGAAGCGACCAACAAACACAGCACTCATGGCGGAGAAGGGACGGCCTGACATGCCGAAGCGCGACGACATCAAGTCCGTCCTGGTCATCGGCTCCGGGCCGATCATCATCGGGCAGGCGTGCGAGTTCGACTACTCCGGCACCCAGGCGTGCCGGGTGCTGATGGCCGAGGGGATCCGGGTCGTCCTGGTCAACTCCAACCCGGCCACGATCATGACCGACCCCGAGTTCGCCGACGCGACCTACATCGAGCCGATCACGGCCGAGTACGTCGAGAAGGTGATCGCCAAGGAGCGCCCCGACGCGCTCCTGGCGACCCTGGGCGGCCAGACCGCGCTCAACTGCGCGATCGACCTCGACAAGGCGGGCGTCCTCGAGAAGTACGGCGTCGAGCTGATCGGCGCCAGCATCGAGGCGATCGACCGCGGGGAGAACCGCGAGATCTTCAAGAAGATCGTGGCCGAGCTCGGCGGCGAGAGCGCCCGCAGCTTCATCTGCCACTCCCAGGCCGATCTGCTCGAGGGCGCCAAGGAGCTCGGCTACCCGATGGTGGTCCGCCCGTCCTTCACCATGGGCGGCACCGGCTCCGGCATGGCCTACGACGAGGACGACCTGATCCGCATCGGCGGCGGCGGGCTGGATGCCTCGCCCACCAGCGAGGTGCTCCTCGAGGAGTCGATCATCGGCTGGAAGGAGTACGAGCTCGAGGTCATGCGCGACACCGCGGACAACGTGGTGATCATCTGCTCGATCGAGAACCTCGACCCGATGGGCGTGCACACCGGCGACTCGATCACCGTCGCGCCCGCGATGACGCTGACGGACCGGGAGTACCAGGCGATGCGCGACATGGCCATCGGCATCATCCGCAGCGTGGGTGTCGACACCGGCGGCTGCAACATCCAGTACGCCGTGAACCCCGCGGACGGTCGCCTGATCGTGATCGAGATGAACCCGCGCGTCTCGCGGTCGAGTGCGCTGGCCTCCAAGGCGACCGGCTTCCCGATCGCCAAGATCGCCGCGAAGGTCGCCATCGGCTACACGCTCGACGAGATCCGCAACGACATCACCCAGGAGACCCCGGCCTCCTTCGAGCCCTCGCTCGACTACGTCGTGGTGAAGGTGCCGCGGTTCGCGTTCGAGAAGTTCTCCGGCGCCGACCAGACGCTGACCACGCACATGAAGAGCGTCGGCGAGGCGATGGCCATCGGCCGCAACTTCACCGAGTCGCTGCAGAAGGCGCTGCGCTCGCTGGAGAGCAAGGGCGCGATCTTCGACTTCGCGTCGCCGAGCGGGTGACATGCAGGAGCTGCTCACGAAGTCGGGCATCCCGACCGACGGCCGCCTCCGCACGGTGATGGACTCCATCCGGGCCGGCGCCACCCCCGAGCAGGTCTTCGACGCCACCCTGATCGACCCGTGGTTCATCGACCAGCTGTTCCTGATCAAGGAGGTCGCCGACGACATCGCCTCCGCGGTCGAGCTCGACCACGAGACGCTGCGGACGGCCAAGCGGCACGGCTTCTCCGACGCGCAGATCGCCGCGATCCGCGGCATGCGCGAGGACGTGGTGCGCGGTGTGCGCCAGGCGCTCGGCCTGCGCCCGGTCTACAAGACGGTCGACACCTGCGCCGCGGAGTTCGCCGCCCAGACCCCGTACCACTACTCGTCCTACGACGAGGAGACCGAGGTGGAGCCCCGCGCCGAGGGCAAGGAAGCCGTCATCATCCTCGGCAGCGGTCCCAACCGGATCGGCCAGGGGATCGAGTTCGACTACTCCTGCGTGCACGCCAGCATGGCGCTGAGCGAGGCCGGCTACGAGACGATCATGGTCAACTGCAACCCCGAGACCGTCTCCACCGATTACGACACCTCCGACCGGCTCTACTTCGAGCCGCTCACCCTGGAGGACGTGCTCGAGATCGTGCACGCCGAGCAGCAGGCCGGCCCGATCGCCGGCGTCATCTGCCAGCTCGGCGGCCAGACCCCGCTGGGACTGGCCCAGGGCCTCGCGGACGCCGGCGTGAAGATCGTCGGCACCCAGCCCGAGGCGATCGACCTCGCCGAGGAGCGTGGCGCCTTCGGCCGCGTGCTCGCCGCGGCCGGGCTGCCGGCTCCCAAGCACGGCATGGCGACGTCGTACGCCGAAGCGAAGCGGATCACGGACAGCATCGGCTATCCCGTGCTGGTCCGCCCGTCCTACGTCCTCGGCGGGCGCGGCATGGAGATCGTCTACGACGACGAGCGGCTGCGCTCCTACATCGAGAGCGCGACCGAGATCGGTCCCGACCGGCCGGTCCTGGTCGACCGCTTCATCGACGACGCGGTCGAGATCGACGTGGACGCCATCTTCGACGGCGAGGAGCTCTTCCTCGGCGGCGTGATGGAGCACATCGAGGAGGCCGGCATCCACTCCGGCGACTCGTCCTGTGCGCTGCCGCCGATCACCCTCGGTGCTTCCGAGATCATGCGCATCCGCACGGCCACCGAGGCGATCGCCCGGGGCGTGGGGGTCAAGGGCCTGCTCAACATCCAGTTCGCCCTGGGCTCCGACGTGCTCTACGTCCTCGAGGCCAACCCGCGCGCGTCCCGCACGGTGCCGTTCGTCTCCAAGGCGACCGGGACCCCGCTCGCCAAGGCGGCCGCTCGGGTGATGCTGGGCGAGTCGATCGCCGACCTGCGTGCCATCGGCCTGCTGCCCGAGCGCGACGGCGGTGACCTCCCCGAGAACGCGCCGATCGCGGTCAAGGAGGCCGTGATGCCCTTCAACCGGTTCAAGACCCCCGACGGCCGCAACGTCGACACCCTGCTCGGTCCGGAGATGAAGTCGACCGGCGAGGTGATGGGCTTCGACGCCGACTTCGGCACCGCGTTCGCCAAGGCCCAGACCGCGTCCTACGGCTCGCTGCCGACGAGTGGCCGGGTGTTCGTCTCGGTCGCCAACCGCGACAAGCGCAACATGATCTTCCCGATCAAGGTGCTGGCCGACCGAGGCTTCGAGATCCTCGCCACCGCGGGCACCGCCGGCGTCCTGCGTCGCAACGGTGTCCAGGTCAGGACCGTCCGCAAGCACCACGAGGGCGAAGGCCCCCACGGCGAGAAGACGACGGTGCAGCTGATCCGCGACGGCGACATCGACCTCGTGATCAACACGCCCTACTCCACAGGCGGGTCGGCACGCGTCGACGGCTACGAGATCCGCACTGCCGCGGTGGGCGCCAACATCCCGTGCATCACGACGGTCCAGGGGCTCGGCGCCGCGGTGCAGGGGATCGAGGCACTGGCGGCCGGCGACATCGGCGTACGCAGCCTCCAGGACTGGAACTCCGGGGCGTGACGGGACTGATGGGCCGGCCCTACCGACTGCTCTTCGACCACGTGCTGACCCGGACCGATCCGGAGCGCGCGCACCACGCGGCGTTCGCGGCGATCCGGGCCGCCGGCCCGGTGAGTCGGCGCTTGCACACTGCCGAGTCGGCGCTAGTTGCCCGCCGAGTCGGCGCCAATGACCCGGTCGAGGCGATGGGCCTGCGGTTCCCGAACGTCCTCGGGCTGGCCGCCGGCTTCGACAAGAACGCCGTCGGCATCGACGCGTTGGCAGCGCTCGGCTTCGGTCACGTCGAGATCGGCACCGTCACGGGCGAGCCGCAGCCCGGCAACCCGAGACCGCGGCTGTTCCGGCTGCCCGCCGACCGCGCGGTCATCAACCGGATGGGCTTCAACAACGACGGTGCCGAGGTGGTCGCGGGGCGACTCGCTGAGCGCAAGCGCCGACTCGATGCGCGTGTCGCGCCGACTCGGCGTGCAACTGGCGCCGACTCGGTGGTCCTCGGGGTGAACATCGGCAAGACCAAGCTGGTGCCGGAAGAGGACGCGATCGCGGACTACGAGAAGAGCACCCGCCTGCTCTCGCCGTACGCCGACTACCTGGTCGTCAACGTCAGCTCACCCAACACCCCGGGACTCCGCGACCTGCAGGCCGTCGAGAAGCTCGAGCCCCTGCTGGCCGCGGTCCGCGAAGAGGCCGACCGGCACACCGCTGACCGGGTGCCGCTGCTGGTCAAGATCGCGCCCGACCTCAGCGACGACGACGTGCTCGCGGTCGCCGACCTGGCCGTGGCTCTCGGCCTCGACGGGATCATCGCCACCAACACCACGATCAGCCGCGACGGGCTGACGACCGACGCCGAGGCCGTGGCCGCCATCGGCGCGGGCGGGCTCTCCGGGCGTCCGCTCACGGCACGCGCCAACGACGTGATGCGTGCGCTGCGGGGCCGTGTGGGCGACGACCTGACCCTGGTCGGCGTCGGTGGCATCACCACGCCCGACGACGCCCGCGAGCGGCTGGCGGCCGGTGCCACGCTGCTGCAGGCCTACACCGCGTTCATCTACGAGGGTCCCTGGTGGCCTCGAACGATCGTGCGCGCCCTTGGCTGAGGCACTCCGCCCGTTTCAGGGCCCCCTTCACGTCACCGGCGAGGTGCTGGCGACGAAGAAGTCGGGTGCCTACCGGCACCTCACGATCACTGCCCCCGGCATCCCGCAGCGCTTCCGGGCCGGCAACTTCGTGGCCGTGAGCGTCGAGGACGGCCGCCTCGCCCGCCGTCCGCTCTGGATCCACCGGGTCAAGGAGTCCGGTGCCTTCGGCCCGACCCTCGACGTCGTCGTGAGCGCCGCCGGCCCCGGCAGCACCTGGCTGGCCGAGCGCCCCGTGGGCAGCCGGCTGGAGGTCACCGGCCCGCTCGGCCGTCCGTTCGCGCTGCCGCGTGAACCCGTCGCGTGCGTGCTCGTCGGCGAGGGCCACGGCGCCGCCCCCCTGTTCCCGCTGGCCGAGCGCCTGCGTGAGCGCGGCTGCGCCGTCAGCCTCGTGGTGGCGGCACCCGACGAGGCCCGGTTGCTGTCCGCCCTGGAGGCCCGACGCTCCGCTCGCGCCGTCACGGTGATCACCGGCGACGGCTCCGTCGGTGTGCGCGGCGCCGTACCCACCCAGATCGAAGGCATCCTCGAGCGCGCCGACGCCGACATCGTCTACGCCGTCGGCTCCCAGGAGATGCTGCACGCGGTCGCCGGGGCGGCCGAGCGGCGCGGCGCCTGGAGCCAGGTGGCGCTCGAGACGCCGATGCCGTGCGGCACCGGGCTCTGCCAGGGCTGCCCGGTCCCGGTGATCGCCGAGGACGGTGCCTCCCGGCTCGTGCGTGCCTGCGTCGACGGCCCCGTCTTCCGCGGCGACCGCGTGGACTGGGAGGCGCTTGCATGAGCCCCTTACCCGGCCCCGTCATGGTCGCCAGCGGTTGCGGTGGCACCGGCCGCGAGCTCGCGGCGTACGCCGATCTCGTCGGCCTGGACTTCGTCACCCGCTCGATCACCCTCGACCCCCGCTCCGGCGGCCCGTCGCCCCGGATCATGGAGACGCCCAGCGGCCTGGTCAACGCGATCGGCCTGCAGAACCCGGGGCTCGAGCACTTCCTGGCCACCGAGCTGCCATGGCTGGTGCGGGCCGGCGTCCGCGTCTTCGTCTCGATCGCCGGCTCGACGATGGGGGAGTACGCCGACCTCGCGCGCCGCCTCAGCCGCGCGCCGGGCGTCGCGGGACTCGAGATCAACATCGGCGCCCCCGACCAGGCGGGCGAGGACCTCTTCGACGTGCGCGAGCCCTACCACGCGGCCAGCGTGGTGGCCGCTGTCCGCCGGGAGTTCCCCGGCGACCTGCCGGTGCTCGCCAAGCTCCGCCCCGACCTGTCGCGCATCGTCGAGGGCGCCCGCGGGGTCGTCGACGCCGGCGCCACCGCCGTCGTCATCGGCAACGCCGTCCCGGCCGCCATGCCCGACGGACGACCGGGCGGCCTGACCGGCCCGGCCATCGGCCCGATCGCGCTGCGTTGCGTCGCCGCGGTGACGGGGGAGTGCCCCGACGTCGCCGTGATCGGCGGTGGGGGCATCAGCACCGCCGACGACGCCCGCCGCTTCCTCGACCTGGGCGCGCGCGCCGTGCAGATCGGCACCGCCCTGTTGCATGATCCGACCACGGTTGCGCGGGTGCGCGCGGCCCTGACAGCAGAGGACAAGCCCATGAGGTTCGAGCCATGAGGTTCGGCGCCCGACTGCACGACGCGATGACCACCCGCGGGAGGTTCTGCGTCGGTATCGACCCGCACTCCTCGCTGCTGCACGAGTGGGGCCTCGACGACGACGTCGCCGGGCTGGAGCGGTTCGCCCTCACCGTGGTGGAGGCCGTCGCGCCGCACGTGAGTGTCGTGAAGCCCCAGAGCGCGTTCTACGAGCGCTTCGGGTCGCGCGGGGTGGCCGTGCTCGAGCGGGTCATCGCCGAGTCACGAGCGGCCGGCGCGCTCGTGCTGCTCGACGTCAAGCGCGGCGACATCGGCTCGACCAGCCAGGCGTATGCCGACGCCTACCTCGACCCCGCCTCGCCACTGGCCAGCGACGCGATCACCGCGAGCCCGTTCCTCGGCTTCGGCTCGATCGACCCGATGATCGACACCGCTCGCCGCCACGACGCCGGCGTGTTCGTGCTGGCCCTGACCTCCAACAAGGAGGGCCCGGAGGTCCAGCACGCGCGCACGGACGGCGGCGACACCGTGGCAGGTGCGATGCTGGCCCACCTCGCCCATCTCAATGCCGATGCCACGCCGCTCGGCGACTTCGGTGCCGTCATCGGCGCCACCATCGGCAGCAGCGACGAGCGCCTCGACTTCAACGGCCCCGTGCTCGCCCCCGGGTTCGGTGCGCAGGGTGGCACGGTCGACGACCTCAAGCGGATCTTCGGCGCCGCCGCGCGCAACGTGCTGCCGAGCTCGTCGCGCGAGGTGCTCGCGGCCGGTCCGGACCTGATCGCCCTGCGCGACGCGGCCCTGCGCGGCAACGATGCCGTCGCACCCCTGGGCGACGCATGAGGAGAGTGCTGGGGCTCGCCCTGGCGGCCGTCGTGCTCTCCGGGTGCGGCGGCGACGAGACGAGCGCCTACTGCGAGTCCGTCAAGGACCACCAGCGCGAGCTCAGCGACATCGTGGGCAGCAACGAGCCGTCGGCGATCTTCGATGCTCTCGACGCCTACCGGGACCTGGAGGAGCAGGCGCCACGTGATCTTGGCGACGAATGGAGCCAGGTGATCGGCCGTCTCGAGACCCTGGAGAGCGCCCTCGACGACGCCGGCATCGACCCCGCGACGTACGACCCGAAGACGTCCCTGAAGTCGCTCCCGGCCGCGCAGCGCCGGGCGATCGAGGGTGCCGCGAGGGACCTCGGGGACGAGGGGACGATGTCGGCGATGGCGGGCATCGAGCAGCAGGCGCTGGACGTGTGCAAGATGCCCTTGAGCCAGTGAGTCGGGTGGGGGCCCGATTGCCTGCCGAGTCGCACTCTGACTAGATTGACGCCACGCCCAGCCCGTCCGACAGAGGAACCCATTCGTGGCCTTGCCCCCACTCACGCCCGAGCAGCGCCAGGCCGCCCTCGACAAGGCTGCGGCCTCCCGCCGAGAGCGTGCCGAGGTGAAGAACCGACTCAAGAACTCCGGTGCCTCGATCGTCGACGTCCTGCGTGAAGGCCGGGAGAACGACGTCATCGGCAAGATGCGGGTCGTCGAGCTGCTGCAGTCGATGCCCGGACTGGGCAAGGTCCGCGCCAAGCAGGTGATGGAGCGACTCAGCATCGCCGAGAGCCGTCGCGTCCGGGGGCTCGGCATCAAGCAGGTCGCGGCGCTCGAGCGCGAGTTCGGCCCGCAAGAGCCGTCTTGACCAGCTCGGCCGGGACGCCTGCGATCGCACACTCCCGCCTGATCGTGCTGGCCGGACCGACCGCCGTCGGCAAGGGCTCCGTGGCCGCGGAGGTCCGCCGTCACCACCCCGAGGTCTGGATCTCGGTCTCCGCCACCACGCGCAAGCCGCGACCGGGCGAGGAGAACGGCGTCCACTACTGGTTCGTGTCCGACGAGGACTTCGACGCCATGGCCGAGCGCGGCGACCTGCTCGAGTGGGCCGTGGTCCACGGCATGAATCGCTACGGCACGCCCCGTGGTCCCGTCGACCTCGCGCTGGCGAGCGGTCACCCGGCGATGCTGGAGATCGACCTGCAGGGCGCGCGCCAGGTGCGCACGACCATGCCGGAGGCGTTGTTCGTGTTCCTCAAGCCGCCGTCCTGGGACGAGCTCGTACGCCGACTGGTCGGTCGCGGCACCGAGGATGCGGCCGAACGGGAGCGCCGTCTCGCCACCGCGCGCGAGGAACTGGCCGCCGAGAGCGAGTTCGACGTGACCGTGGTGAACCACGAGATTCACGCTGCAGCCGAGGAGTTGGTAGCCTTGATGAGGGTCGACCCTCAAGATCAGTCCTCAGATCTTGCTTGAGTGTCGGCCGGCCATTTCTTCGACTCTGTGAGGCTCTAGCTGTGTCTGCCCCCAACATCGCCGCCGAGGGTGTCACCAACCCCTCGATCGACGACCTGCTCACCAAGACCGACAGCAAGTACAAGCTGGTCCTCTACAGCGCCAAGCGCGCTCGCCAGATCAACGCGTACTACTCCCAGCTCGGCGAGGGCCTGCTGGAGTACGTCGGCCCGCTCGTGGACACCCACGTGCAGGAGAAGCCGCTGTCGATCGCGCTGCGCGAGATCAACGACGACCTGCTGACCTGTGAAGACGTCGACCCCGCCGAGCTCGCCGCCGAGGAGGCCGCTGCCGCGGCCGCCCGCGCCGAGGCGCAGGCGCAGTTCAACGCTGCTGAGTGACGTGTGACCACTGAGTCAAACGAGGCCGTGTCCCCTGAGGGGGCGCGGCCTCGCGCTCGTTCTGTGCGGGTCGTCCTCGGGGTGAGCGGCGGCATTGCGGCGTACAAGGCGTGCGAGCTGCTCCGCCGCTTGACCGAGTCCGGTCACGACGTGACGGTGGTGCCGACGGCGGCCGCGCTCGAGTTCGTCGGTGCGCCGACGTGGGCCGCGCTGTCGGGCAAGCCGGTCGTCGAGCGAGGTGTGGACCGACGTCCACGCCGTGCCGCACGTGCAGATCGGCCAGAGTGCCGACCTCGTCGTGGTCGCGCCCGCGACCGCCGACCTGCTGGCGAAGGCCGCCCACGGACTGGCCGACGACCTGCTCACCAACACCCTGCTGACGGCGCGCTGCCCGGTCGTGTTCGCGCCCGCGATGCACACCGAGATGTGGGAGCACCCGGCCACGGTGGCCAACGTCGCCACCCTGCGTGCCCGCGGCGCGATCGTGATCGAGCCGGCCGAGGGACGCCTGACCGGCAAGGACACCGGCAAGGGGCGCCTGCCCGATCCGCTCGAGATCTTCGACATCGCCCTCGACGTGCTCGACCGCGGCGTGGTCGAGCCCGACCTGACCGGCCGACACGTGGTCGTGAGTGCCGGCGGCACGCGCGAATACCTCGACCCGGTGCGCTTCCTCGGCAACCGTTCGTCCGGCCTCCAGGGCTATGCCCTGGCCCGAGCCGCCGCTGCGCGTGGCGCCGAGGTCACCCTCATCGCCGCCAACGTGGCGCTGCCCGACCCGGCCGGCGTCAAGGTCATCCAGGTCGAGACGACGGCCCAGCTGCACGACGCCGTCGTCTCGGCGGCCGCGTCCGCCGATGCCGTCGTGATGGCTGCCGCTCCGGCCGACTTCCGCCCGACCTCGGTCAGCGAGGACAAGATCAAGAAGGCCGAGGACGGAACGTCTCCGGCCATCGAGCTCGAGCAGAACCCCGACATCCTCAAGGAGATCTCGCACCACCGGCTCCGCGAGGGATCGGTGATCGTCGGGTTCGCCGCCGAGACCGGTGACGCCACCGGGTCAGTCCTCGAGCTCGGGCGCGCCAAGCTGGCCCGCAAGGGCTGCGACCTGCTCGTCGTCAACGACGTCAGCGGGGGAGCGGTCTTCGGCAGCCCCGACAACGAGGCGGTCATTCTCGGTGCCGACGGCGGCAGCGTCGACGTACCCCACGGCACCAAGCGCGCGCTCGCCCAGGTCATCTGGGACGAGGTCGCTCGCCGATTCGACCACTGAGACGAGCGTCCCGCATAGTGGGCGGTCGCTATCGTGGCACCCATGCTCGCGCGCGACCCGCGTGAGCCGCACCGCACCGATCAACAGACCAACACCTGAGTACCCCTGACAGGAGCATCGCTGTGGCTGGACGCCTCTTCACCTCGGAGTCTGTGACCGAGGGTCACCCGGACAAGATCGCTGACCAGATCAGTGACACCGTCCTGGACTACCTGATGGAGAACGACACGGACAAGGAAAACCTCCGCGTCGCCGTCGAGACCCTCCTGACGACAGGTCTCGTGGTCGTGGCGGGCGAGGTCCGCACCAACGCCTACGCCCCGGTCGCCGACCTGGTGCGCAAGAAGATCCTCGAGATCGGCTACGACTCCTCCGAGAAGGGCTTCGACGGCACCTCGTGCGGCGTCCAGGTCGCCATCGGCGCCCAGTCCGCCGACATCGCCGCCGGTGTCGACCAGGGCCACGAGTCGCGCGTCGGCGACAGCGACGACGACCTCGACAAGCGCGGCGCCGGCGACCAGGGCCTGATGTTCGGCTACGCCTGCGACGACACCCCCGAGCTGATGCCGCTGCCGATCATGATCGCCCAGCGCCTCGCCCAGACCCTGACCGCGGTCCGCAAGGACGGCACGCTCGCCTACCTGCGCCCCGACGGCAAGACACAGGTCACGATCGCGTACGACGAGGACGACCGTCCCCTCCGCATCGACACCGTGGTCCTGTCGACCCAGCACGCCGAGGACGTCGAGCACGCCACCCTCGAGGCCGACATCAAGAAGCACGTGATCGACCCCGTGCTCGCGGGCTTCGACATCCCCTCCGAGGGCTACCGCATGCTGGTCAACCCGACCGGCAAGTTCGTCGTCGGCGGCCCGATGGGCGACGCCGGCCTGACCGGTCGCAAGATCATCGTCGACACCTATGGCGGCATGGCTCGCCACGGTGGCGGCGCCTTCTCGGGCAAGGACCCGTCGAAGGTCGACCGCTCGGCTGCCTACGCCATGCGCTGGGTCGCCAAGAACGTCGTGGCTGCCGGGCTCGCCCGCCGCTGCGAGGCCCAGGTCGCCTACGCGATCGGCAAGGCCGCCCCGGTCGGCGTGTTCATCGAGACGTTCGGCACCGGCATCGTCCCCGACGAGGCCATCCAGCAGGCCGTGCTCGAGGTCTTCGACCTGCGGCCCGCCGCGATCATCCGCGACCTCGACCTGCTGCGTCCGATCTACGCCAAGACTGCGGCGTACGGACACTTCGGGCGCGAGCTGCCGGAGTTCACGTGGGAGACCACCGACCGCGCCGACAAGCTCAAGGCTGCCGCCGGCGCCTGATCGCTGCTTTCTCGTCATTCGGTTCCCCCGCATATGCGGGGGAACCGAACGTTCGTGAGTGTTGCAACACTCAGGAACATGACGACACGCTCGCGAAGTCGGCGCGACTTGCCCGGGATCACCTGATGAGGTGATGCCAGTCCACGCGTGGGGTTCCTAGGCTTCCAGAGCGCAGCCCGTGAAGTGCTGCGCATTGGTCTGAGCAGGGGGATCCCAGTGACGCAACGCAGGACGTTTGCCGCGGCGGCTGTCGCACTCACAGCACTCGCAGGCGGCCAGCTGGCAGCCTGGAGCACGGCCCAGGCAGCGGCGGAGCCGCGGAACCCGGGAATCGTCCGGCTCCAGGCCGACGCGACTGACGGGCTGCGCATCGAGCGCAACGCCGCGGGAGTGGCCGACTTCGTCGGTGCCGACGCCGGCAGCGAGGTGGTCAACCCCGCCGTGTCGGCGGCCACGACCGTCCGCGCGGCGGCGCAGTCACACCTCACGCGGTACGGCGCCGCGCTGGGCCTGGCGAACGACGCGGAGCTGTCGATCACGCGAAGCGAGAGGTCCGCCTCGGGCCAGGACGTCGTCCGCTTCCAGCAGGAGGTCGACTCCGCGCCGGTCATCGGCGGCCAGGTGGTGGTGAGCCTGCGGGCCGACCGCCAGCTGAGCTCCCTGCTGTCCACGGTCTCGACCCTGCGCAGCCTGCCGGCGGCCACGGTCTCCGAGGCTGCTGCTCGTACGACCGCCGCGTCGGCGGCGGCTCGCGCGGCCGGCGGGGGAGACCTCACCACGACCAACGAGGGCCGCGCGGTCTGGGACCCGGCGATCTTCAACGCTAGCCGCCCGGGCTCGGCCCAGGGCGTCTGGAAGTTCGAGGTCGGAGACGGCGTGGGAGTACGCCGCCTGGTTCTCGTCGACGACACCAGCGGCCGCGTCCTGGTCAACCTCGACCAGATCGAGCACATCGACCGGGTGGTCTGCGACCGCGCCAACGCGCGCGGGGCCCGAGACGCCCTGCACGACGCGGCTTCGCGCGCATCGAGGGCGGGCCGGCCAGCGGCGTCGCGCGAGGTCAACGCCGCGTTCGACAACGCCGGGTCCGGTCTCGACGGCCTACAGCCGAGATCGCCGGCATCGACCTCACCGACAAGCTCGGCATCGACGCCGCCGGCGGGAAGAAGCTCGCCGCGACGGTGCGCTACTGCCCCCGACGTCGGGCAGCACCTGCCCCTACGCCAACGCGTTCTGGAACGGCACCCAGATGTTCTACGGCGACACCTACGCCGGTGCCGACGACGTGGTCGGGCACGAGATGACCCACGGCGTCGTGGACCAGTACTCCGAGCTCTTCTACTGGGGCCAGAGCGGCGCGATCAACGAGTCGATGGCCGACATCATGGGCGAGATCGTCGACCACCGCGCCGCGCCTGGACGCGCGGTGACGCGACTGGCTGCTCGGCGAGGACCTGCCGATCGGCGCGATCCGCGACATGAAGGACCCGCCGGCCAAGGGCGACCCGGACAAGATGACCAGCCCGAACTACACCGCGGACCTCGCGCTGGACCACGGCGCCTACCCCGACTCCGGCGGCGTCCACCAGAACAGCGGCGTCGGCAACAAGACGGCCTACCTGATCTCCCAGGGGGGACCGTTCAACGGCCAGACCATCACCGGCATCGACGGCGCCGACACCGGCCTGACCAAGACGGGCAAGCTCTACTTCGACGCGATCACCAAGCTCACGTCCGGCAGCGACTACGCCAACCTCGCCTCGGTGCTCGAGCAGAGCTGCGCCGACTTCGTCGACGTCCGGGACGGGCGGCTTCACCGCGGCCGACTGTGCCAACATCGCCGCGGCCGTCCTTGCCACCGAGCTGCGGACGACGCCCACCAACGCTCCCCAGCCGGCGGATGCTGCCGAAGAGCTGTCCCGACGGGCACGACGCTGCGCGAGCTGCTCAACAGCGAGACCGGCGACGTCCGGGCCACGAAGTTCACCGGGACCGGCGGGCTCTGGAGCTACGGCGTCGACGACGACTGGGGCAGCAACGCCACGTCCGGCCGGGACTCGTGGTTCGGTGCAACCCGGATCCGGTCACCTATGGTGCCGGCGGCGTGTCACTGAAGACGGCGACCGGCATCGCGCTGCCGGCCGGGCAGCAGACCTACCTGCAGCTTCCAGCAGTGGCGGGTCTTCGAGTGGTACCCGGCCGGCTCGTCCAGACGGCTGCGGCGTACATCGACGGCGGCACGGTCGAGGTCGATGCGGGACCGGCCCGTGGACACGGCAGCCCTGCCGTGGATGAACGGTCCGCAGCAGGCCCTGCAGACCTTCCCCGGTGCCGCGCGAAGCCCTGGGCGGGACGGAAGGCCTTCGCCGGTGACAGCTTCGGCTGGACGTCCAGCCAGCTCGACCTGTCGTCGTTCGCCGGCCAGACCGTCAGGCCGCAGTTCACGATGCGCGGAGACGCGAGCGACAGCTTCATCGGCTGGTGGCTCGACGACATCGTGGTCTACACCTGCGACGTGCCGCCGACGACTCCGCCCAGCACCCCGCCGGTGCCGACGGTCCCGCCGACGCCGACGACGCCGCCCGGGCAGCAGGTCTCCGAGTCGAAGACGACGCTCAAGGTGAAGACCGGCAAGTCGGTCAAGATCGTGGCCACCGTCAAGACTGCGGGATCTGCGACCGGGACGGTGACGTTCAAGATCGACAAGAAGGCCATCAAGAAGACGGTCACGATCAAGAACGGCAAGGCCACGCTCAAGCTGTCGAAGAAGAAGCTGAGACAGCTCGGAAGTGGCAAGCACAAGGTCAAGGCGTCCTACTCGGGCTCCACGACGGCCAAGGCGAGCAAGGCGAAGGCGACGTTCAACCTGCGCTGAGCCGAGCGTCGGTGGCCGCTGATTGAATGCCGCCCATGAGCAACCACGAGGCCGGGCCAGCAGAGATGCTGCCCGGCCTTCGTGCGTCCGTGGCCGACGCCAAGGCCAAGGCTGCCGCGACGCGGGCGCGGAAGGCCGCGGAGTTCGAGCCCGCCGAGCTCGATCCCGTGGCCAGGGTGCTGGTCGACGTACCCCTCGCCCACCTCGACCGGCCGTTCGACTACGCCGTGTCCGTCAAGGACGCGGCGACCGCGGTGCCTGGTGCGCGGGTGAAGGTGCGGTTCGCGGGCCAGGACGTCGACGGCTTCGTGCTCGAGCGCGCGGCCACCAGCGACCACAACGGCAGGCTGCAGCCGCTGCGACGGGTCGTCAGTGCCGAGCCGGTGCTGCACCCGGAGGTGGCCGCGCTGACGGCGAGCATCGCGCGAGCGGTATGCCGGAGCGCGCGCCGACGTCATGCGGCTGGCCGTGCCGCCACGCCACGCGGCAACGGAGAAGGTGCCGTCGCCACCGGCGCCGGCGATCGATGCGAAGGCAGACCCCGCCGCGTGGGAGCACGTCGTCCACGGTCCGACGTTCCTGAGCCACCTCGGCGGCGGGGGAGCACCGCGTGCCGTCTGGAATGCCGCCCCGGGCGACGACTGGCCGACGATGCTGGCCCACGCCGTCGCCGCCACCCTGGCCAGTGGTCGGGGTTCGCTGATCTGCGTGCCCGACCAGCGTGACGCGCAGCGGGTGTCGACGGCTCTCGACGAGGTGCTCGGCACGGACCAGCACGTGGTCCTCAGCGCCGAGGCAGGTCCGGCCAAGCGCTACCGCGAGTTCCTGTCGGTCTCCCGTGGTGCTCGCCAGGTCGTGGTCGGCACCCGCTCGGCCGCGCTGGCGCCGGTGCACGACCTGGGACTGGTCGTCATCTGGGACGACGGCGACGACCTGCACGCCGAGCCGCGGGCGCCCTACCCCCACGTCCGTGAGGTGCTGGCGCTGCGTGCCGGCCAGCAGGACGCCGCGATGCTCGTCGCCGGGTTCGCCCGCACCTGCGAGGCCCTGCTGCTGCTCCGGTCCGGGTGGGCCCACGAACTGGTCTCCGACCGCGCCGTCATCCGTTCGCGGGCCCGGGTCGACGCGGTGCCGGCCGAGGATCGGGCGGTCGGGGTCGCGCATCCCGCGGGCGGCGTACGACGTGATCCGCGAGGGTCTCGCAAGCGGTCCGGTGCTCGTCCAGACCCCGCGCGCGGGCTACGCCCCGTCCCTCGCGTGCGAGCGCTGCCGCACGCCGGCCCGGTGCGCGACCTGCGCAGGACCACTCGTCCTCAGCGGGCCGACGACGCCGCCGACCTGCAAGTGGTGCGGCACCGCCGACCCCGCGTGGGCCTGTCGCGAGTGCGGCCACCGCGGGCTGCGAGCGCCCGTCCGCGGCGAGGCGCGCACGGCCGAGGAGCTGGGCAGGTCCTTCGCCGGCACCACCATCCGCAGCTCGAGCAGCGACCGGGTGCTGACGTCCGTGTCGGATCGCCCCGACATCGTCGTCTCCACCGTCGGGGCCGAGCCGCCCGCCGAAGGTGGCTATGCCGCCGTGGTCATCCTCGACACCTGGCTGACGCTCGCCCGCGAGGACCTGCGTGCGACCGAGGAGGCGCTGCGCCGCTGGCTCGGCGCCGCCGGGCTGGTCCGGCCAGGTGGACGCGTCGTCGTGGTCGGCGACCCGGCCCTGCCGGTCCTGCAGGCGCTCGTGCGCTGGGACCCGGCCGGCTTCGCCGAGCGCGAGCTCGCCGATCGCACCGAGACCCACCTGCCGCCCGCCGCCCGGCTCGCCACGATCACCGGCGAGCCCGGTGCGCTCGACGACGCCCTGACCCTCCTCGACCTGCCCGAGGTGGCCGATCTGCTCGGCCCGGTGCCTGCCGGCGGCGACAAGGACGAGCAACGCGCCGTGATCCGCGTTCCGCTCGCGTCCGGCCAGGCGCTCTCCGACGCCCTCGGCGAGCTCCAGCGCGTGCGCAGTGCGCGCAAGCTCGACGCGGTCCGGATCCAGGTCGACCCGCTGGTGATCTGACCACACCTGACCGAGCACGGCGCTGATGCCGGACCGCTGGGCGCGCGCCTCTAGCATTGGTGCCTCCCGACCGAGGAGACGCACCACGTGGCCGTCCAGCCCATCCGATTGTTCGGCGATCCGATCCTGCGCAAGCGCGCGATCGAGGTCGACGCCTTCGACAAGGAGATCCGCACCCTGGTGCAGGACCTCACCGACACGATGCTCGCCGCTCCGGGCGCGGGCCTGGCGGCGCCGCAGATCGGCGTGGGCCTGCGCGTGTTCACCTGGAACGTCGAAGGCACGCTCGGCCACCTGATCAATCCGGTCCTCTCGCTCAGCGACGAGACCCAGGACGGCGCCGAAGGCTGCCTGAGCCTCCCCGAGCTCACCTACGAGTGCCTCCGCGCGCTCTCCGTCGTCGCGACCGGCTTCGACATGTACGGCGAACCGTGCGCATCGAGGGCTCCGACCTGCTCGCCCGCGCGATCCAGCACGAGACCGACCACCTGGACGGGATCCTGTTCATCGACAAGCTCGACACCGCGGCCCGCAAGCTGGCGATGAAGGAGATCCGCGAGTCCGACTGGTTCGGCCTCGAGCAGCCGACCGTCAGGGTGAGCCCGCACAGCACCCTCGGCTTCGGCCGCTGATGCGGGTCGTCTTCGCCGGAACGCCCGACGTCGCCGTACCCGCCCTCGACGCCCTGGCCGCATCCGACCACGAGCTCGTCGGCGTCGTCACGCGCCCCGATGCCCCGTCGGGCCGTGGCCGCAAGCTGGTCGCCAGTCCGGTCGGCCTGCGCGGCGAGGAGCTCGGCGTGCCCGTGCTCAAGCCGGTGCACCCGCGCGACCCGGAGTTCCAGGCCGCGCTGAAGGAGCTCCGGCCCGACGTCTGCCCGGTCGTGGCGTACGGCGCCATGCTGCCGCAGTCCGCGCTGGACATCCCCGAGCACGGCTGGATCAACCTGCACTTCTCGATCCTCCCCGCCTGGCGCGGTGCCGCGCCGGTGCAGCACGCCATCTGGGCCGGCGACGACATGACCGGCGCCACCACGTTCCGGATCGTGAAGGCCCTCGACGCGGGACCGACGTTCGGCGTGATGACCGAGCGGATCCGTCCGACCGACACCGCCGGAGACCTGCTCGGACGCCTGGCCGAGGGCGGCGCCGTGCTGCTCGTGCGCACCCTCGACGGGATCGCGGACGGCTCGCTCGAGGCGCGGGAGCAGCCAGGTGAGGGCATCAGCATTGCCCCGAAGATCCTGGTCGAGCACGCGGAGATCGACTGGACCGACGCCGCCGAGCGCATCGAGCGACAGGTTCGCGCCTGCACTCCCGGTCCTGGTGCCTGGAGCACCTGGGAGGGCGAGCGCTTCAAGGTCGGTCCGCTCACGGTCGCGACCGGTCGTGAGCGCCTGGATCCGGGACTCCTCGAGGTCACCAAGAACGCCGTCTTCGTCGGCACCGCCACGCACCCCGTCGAGCTGGGCGAGGTCAAGGCGTTCGGGAAGAAGCAGATGCGAGCCGCCGACTGGGCGCGCGGGGTGACGGTGCCCGAGGGCGCGCGCCTCGGCTTCGAGGCATCCGCCTGAACTTGCCCCCGGAGGGGCCCGAACGCGTACGGTCGGGCCCCATGACCTCTTCGTTGTCTGGTGCCCGACCCCGTCGCGCGGCTGTTCTCGCCGGCGCACTGCTCGCCACTCTGCTCAGCCCCGTGCTGACCAGCACGCCCGCGCAGGCCGACCACGGGGGTGCCGAGCCCGGTCCCATCCACGCCGGCAACACCTACGGCTGGTGGAACAAGGGCATCGTGTGGCGCGAGGAGTTCGAGACGCCGTACACAGGTCAGATGGGTCCGCAGTGGGTCGCGTCCGGCCCCGGCCAGGTCTGGCACCAGAACGGCATGCTGACGCTCAACGCCACCAGCGAAGGCAGCGTCAACGCGACCCTGGCAGGTCCCGGTGCCGAGGTGGGTCGCTGGGAGACGCGGCTGCGGAGCCGTCAGTACGGCCACGGCAACGGGCGCTACAAGGTGCTGGCCGAGCTCGTCCCGGCTGCCGGCGCCGAGGAGAACTGCGGTGGTCGCAACATCGCGATGACCAGCTACACCCCCAACGGCAAGGCGGCCACGGTCTACGCGCGGACCCTGCCCAACCTCGCCTACAAGGCGACCAACCCGATGGATCTCGGCCGCGACCAGTGGCACACCTACGCCGTGGAGGTGACCCGCGAGCGGATCTCGTGGTTCATCGACGCGCACGTCGTCTACACCGAGAACCGCGACGACCTGCTCTCCGGCGTGCCGCTGACCGTGCGGTTCACGATGGAGGCCAAGCCCGACCGCGTGATGAACGTCAGCCGGATGCAGATGGACTGGGTGCGGCACTGGAGCCTCGAGGCGCCCAACACGCTGCCGGTCGACGCGCCGCCCACCAGGGCCGGCGTCTACAACAAGGCCTGCTGACCTGCCGTCTGCGCCGGGTCTAGGCTCGCGTCTCGTGACCAGGCCTGCCCGACCCGACGACGTCGACGAGATCTGTGCGGCCCTGCCGAGCACGGAGTTCGGCACGACGTGGGGCGACGTGCCGACCTGGAAGGTGCCGGCCGGTGAGAAGGGCAAGGGCTTCCTGCTCTACCGCCACCCGCACCGTTCCGCGGTCGACCCGGTGACGGGGGAGCAGTACGACGACCTGCTGGTCATCCGCACGGCCAACCCGGCCGACAAGGCCGCGCTCGTCGAGGACGACTCGACCCCGTTCTTCACCATCGACCACTTCCGCAACTTCAACGCGGTGCTCGTCCAGCAGTCGCGCCTCGACGAGCTGAGCCTCGACGAGCTCACCGAGGTCATCCACGAGGCGTGGCTGGCCGTCGCGCCCAAGCGACTGGCCAGGGAGCACCTCGCCGATGGCTAGGGGCAGCCGGGTGGACGCCTCGCGGCTGGCGGCGTACGACGTGCTCAAGGCCGTGCGCCTCGAGGACGCCTACGCCAATCTTGCACTGCCGCTGGTGCTCGCCGAGCACAAGCTGTCCGGCCGCGACGCCGCGTTCACCACCGAGCTGGTGTCAGGCACCATCCGCTGGCAGGGCACCTACGACGCGATCATCGACGCCTGCCTGACCAAGCCCAAGCTCGAGGCGAAGGTGCGTGACGCGCTCCGTCTCGGTGTCCACCAGCTGCTCGGGATGCGCGTCCCCGACCACGCCGCGATCAGCACCAGCGTCGACCTCGTCCACGCCCGCGTCGGCGTCGGCCCGACCGGCTTCACCAACGCCGTGCTCCGCAAGGTCAGCGCCCACGACCTCGAAACCTGGATCCAGCGCGTGGCACCGGACCCTGTGAAGGACCCCGTGGGCCATGCGTCGATCGCCCACTCCCACCCGCGCTGGGTCGTCGAGGCACTGGCCGAAGCGCTCGACACCGCCGCCGAGCTGCCCGCGCTGCTGGCCGCCGACAACGCGGCACCCCGGGTGATGCTCGTTGCCCGACCGGGACTCTCCACGGTCGACGAGCTCGTCGCCGCGGGCGGGGTGCGCGGCACCCTGTCGCCGTACGCCGTCGAGCTGTCCGGCGGCGATCCGTCGGCCGTCCCCGCGGTGGCCGAGGGCCGGGCCGGCGTGCAGGACGAGGGCTCGCAGCTGGTCGCGCTCGCGCTGGTCGAGGCCCATCTCGACGGTCGTGACGAGCGCTGGCTCGACGTCTGTTCGGGACCGGGAGGAAAGGCCGCACTGCTGGCGGCACTCGCCGCGAAGCAGGGTGCGCTCGTGCTCGCCAACGAGCTCCAGCACCACCGCGCCAAGCTGGTCGCGCGCGGCACCAGGGCAGCCTCCTCCGGCCTCAGCGGAGTGGTGACCGGCGACGGCACTCGTCCTCCGTGGCGCGACGACACGTTCGACCGGGTGCTCGTGGACGCCCCCTGCTCGGGGCTCGGCGCGTTGCGCCGGCGACCCGAGTCCCGCTGGCGGCGTACCCCCCAGGACCTCGACGTGCTGGTGCCCCTGCAGCGACGGCTGCTGACGAGCGCGATCGCGTCGACGCGGCCCGGTGGCGTGGTCGTCTATGCGACCTGCTCGCCCGTCGTGGCCGAGACGACGGAGGTCGTGGAGGCCGTCCTCGCCGATCGCGAGGACGCTCAGCTGGAGGGCACGCGGCAGCTGTGGCCGCACCGCGACGGCACGGACGCGATGTTCATCGCCACCATCCGCCGGCTCTGACGACCCCGATTGTTCGCCGTACCTACATTGCGGGTTCCCTCCCGCGCGGTTCTTGTGGATGATGATCTGCGGGGGACCGATCGACGTGATCGGCGGAAACGGGAACGAGCTTCACAGTGCAACGTCGACTTCGAGCCGCAGTGGTGGCCGCGGCCCTTGTCGCGCCACTGGCGATGGCGCCCGCCCAGGCCGCTGACGGCGGGTCCTCCACCACCATGACCGGCCCGGGCTCCGCGCTCGACGGCATGTACCTGACCTACGTCGGCTGCGACGCGATCGGCGACGCCGCCAGCGCCCCGGGGACCCGGATCAACCTCGGACCCGGCGCGGCACCGCTGGGTCGCCGCAGCTTCGGCCTCGTGCCGGCCGGCGCCGGGACCGCCTCCGGCCCCACCATCTCGTTCCTCTCCCTGGCTTCGCTCGGCTCCGGCCTGGACGTCCGTTCCGAGAGCGGCACGACCGGTGCCTCCTACATCTGGGTGACGGCCCTCGACGCCCCACCGGGGCACGCGTGGCGCGGTCGAGCCTCGCTGACGGTCCCACCCGCGACGTGGCAGCACATCGACACCGCGACCGTCCCCTACGAGTGGCAGCTGATCGATCTCAGCACCGGCATGGCGATGGCCGTGGAGTCCTCGACGCCTGCCGAGTTCACGGGACGGCACGGCGACGGCGCCGGCTTCGTCGTGACCGGCTTCGGCTGTGACGGCAACGCGTTCAACATCGATGCGATCACCGGCAACGGCCGAGTGTGGGACTTCGAGGGCCTGAGCCTCGCCACCTCGATCACGGCGTCGGCGCCCGCGGTCGGGTCCGGCGACCAGGTCAGGATCGCGGGGTCGGTCAGCGACGGCACCGGCCGGATCACCGGCGATCCCCTCGTTCTCCAGTCCCGCGTGCCCGGGACCGACGCGTGGACCGACGCGTCCCCGCTGACCTACATGGGTCCCGATGGCTCCTCGCGTGCCAGCGTCACCGTGACCGAGACGCGGGAGTTCCGCTGGCTGCGCCCGGAGAGCCAGTACGCCGACGCGGGTGCCAGCGACCCGGTGCTCGTCACCGTCGCACCCGGGCAGGCCGACGCGCCGACTGGCTAGGGTCTCGGTTTCGACGTGCCGTTGCGACCTCGCAGGCTCGGTCGCAGGCGTGCTCAACCCGCCGACCCACGCGCGACGCTCGTCCCTCGCGTCCCACTAGGGTCGTTGCATGGCGACGTCACCGAGCATCGAGATCGAGGTGGACGACCGCGTGGTCCGGGTGAGCAACCCCGACCGCGTCTACTTCCCCGAGTCGGGGGCCACCAAGCTCGACCTGGTCGAGTACTACCTCGCCGTCGGTGACGGCATCGTCAACGCGCTCTACGAGCGGCCGTGCATGCTGCACCGCTTCCCGAAGGGCCTGGCCGGCGACAAGGTGCACCAGAAGCGGATCCCCGGTGGCGCCCCGCCGTGGCTCGAGACCGTGCAGCTGCACTTCCCGCGCTGGAACCGCACCGCCGACGAGCTCTGTGTGACCGAGCTCGCCAGCGTCATCTGGGCGGTCCAGATGTCCACGGTCGAGTTCCACCCGTGGAACAGCCGCCGCGCCGACACCGAGTCACCCGACGAGTGGCGCATCGACCTCGACCCGGGGCCGGACTGCGACTGGGAGACCGTCCAGCGCGTCGCCCACATCTCGCACGAGGTGCTCGACGAGCTCGGTGCCGTCGGCTTCCCGAAGACCAGTGGCGGCTCCGGCATCCACATCTACGTGCGGATCAAGCCGGACCACGGCTTCCAGGACGTACGCCGCGGCGCCCTCGCCTTCGCCCGCGAGGTCGAGCGCCGAGCCGGTGGCGACGTGACGACGGCGTGGTGGCGCAAGGACCGGTCGCGCGACCAGCTGTTCGTGGACTACAACCAGAACGCCCGGGACCACACCATCGCCGCGGCCTACTCCGTCCGCGGGGTCGCCAACGCCCGCGTCTCCGCCCCTGTGAAGTGGGAGGAGATCAACGACTGCGAGCCCGACGACTTCACGATCTTCACCATGCCCGCACGCTTCGCCGAGATCGGCGACCTGCACGGCGGCATCGACAACGAGGTCTTCGACATCGCGCCGCTGCTCGAGTGGGCCGACCGCGACGAGGCGGCCGGCGCCGAACCGCCCGCGGACCCCGACACCGCTGGTTGAGCAGCGAGCGCAGCGAGCGTGTCGAAACCAAGGGCGCCACTAGGCTCGATCCATGGCGCAACCCGTCGACATCGCCCAGAAGCTCTCCCTGTTCTCCGAGCACTGGTCACCCAAGGTGATCGCCCGGCTCAACGACTACGAGATCAAGCTGGCCAGGCTCAAGGGCGAGTTCGTCTGGCACACCCACGACGACACCGACGAGCTGTTCCTGGTGATCGAGGGCCGGCTCACGATCCAGCTCCGCGACGGTGACGTCACGGTGGGCCCGGGTCAGCTGTACGTCGTCCCGCGCGGCGTCGAGCACTGCCCGATCACCGACGGCGACGTCGCGGTGATGCTGATCGAGCCGGCGGGCGTGGTGAACACCGGCGCTGCCGGCGGCGAGCTCACTGCGGCGTACGACGACTCCCTGCTCGACTGACCCGGCAGGCCCCTAGGCTGACGCCCGTGGGAATCCAGATCACGCCGTCCATCCTGAACGCCGACTTCGCCAAGCTGGGCGAGGAGGTCGGCCGCATCGGCAGCGCCGACTGGGTGCACGTGGACGTGATGGACAACCACTTCGTGCCCAACCTGACCTTCGGCCCGTCGATGGTGGAGGCGCTCAGCAAGGCCACCACCATTCCGCTCGATGCGCACCTGATGATCGAGGACTGCGACACCCAGGCGCCGTTGTACGCCGAGGCCGGGGCGAGCAGCGTCACGTTCCACATCGAGTCGACCGGGGCGCCGATCCGGCTCGCCCGCGAGCTGCGCAACCAGGGCGCCCGGGCGAGCATGGCGCTCAAGCCGGCGACGCCCATCGAGCCCTACGAGGCGCTGCTCCCCGAGCTCGACATGGTGCTGATCATGACCGTGGAGCCCGGCTTCGGCGGGCAGAAGTTCCTCGACCTGTGCCTGCCCAAGATCCGTACGGCGCGAGCCCTGATGCGCAAGCACGGCGTCGAGACCTGGCTGCAGGTCGACGGGGGAGTCAGCCTGGAGACGATCGAGCGGTGCGCCGAGGCCGGCGCCGACGTCTTCGTCGCCGGCAGTGCGGTCTACTCCGCTGCCGACCCGGACGCCATGGTGCGCGAGCTGAAGGCGAAGGCCGAGGCCGCGTCGACGTCATGAGGCCGGATGACGGATGGGCACGGCTGCTCGAGGTGCTCGGCACGGCCGGGGTCGTCACTGAGCCCCTGCCTGGTCGGGTGATCTGGACCGACGACGACATCTCGGTCGAGATCCGGATGACTCAGGACGACTGGAGCGGCTGGTACGGCACCGTGATGGGTGATCTCGAGTACACGGCGGACCTCGTCCTCGCGACGGTGAGATCCGCCGCTGAGGCGCGAACCCCGTACCTCGTCTTCCGGACCTATGAGCTGCACCCCTCCGACGTACCCGAGCTCCCGAACGAGTTCGAGGAGATGAATCGTCGGATCGAGGAAGCCAAGCGCGCCAATCCCGACGCGACGTTCGGCTGGTACGCCTACCCGCCCAGCCGGGACGAGTCGCCATGAGCAGGAAGGCGACGGTCGACGACATCCACGCCGCGGCGCTGGCGATGCCGCACGTCACCGTGTTCCGCCCCGACGCCAACCCGGTCTACCAGGTCGGCAACAAGTCGTTCGTCTTCTTCCGCACCCCGCGACCGGACGCCGTCGACCCGGAGACGGGGGAGCGGTACGCCGACGTGATCGTGATCTGGGTCGCGTCCGAGGGCGACAAGCAGGCGCTGGTCCAGGACGAGGGACTGCCCTTCTTCACGACTCCACACTTCGACGGGCACCCGTCCGTCCTGCTGCGCGCGTCGCGGGTGGGTGAGCTGGACCGGGACGAGCTGGTCGAGATCGTCCAGGAGGCCTGGCTCGCGCAGGCCTCGAAGCGGCGTGGCGAGGCCTGGCTGCGCGATCACGGTCTGGAGAGCTGACGTCGGCAGTTCGGTGGGCGTTGGCAGCGGTCCACGCTCGGCTCGCGCAGAACGGCCGCGAACTGCCGACACAGGCGTGGCTGCGCGAGCGACACCTGCTCCGTAGATTGGCCACGTGAGCGACGTCGAGCTGCTGAGGCAAGAGATCCGCTCCCGCGCGAGCGCGGTCCCCACGATGCTCCCCGCCCTCGCCTACACGTCGACCGACGTGCTGGCCTGGGAGCTCCGCAACCTGTTCGCGGGCGGCTGGACCTGTCTGGGCCGGTTCGACGAGCTCTTCGAGGAGGGCACCACCCAGCGCGCTGCCCGGGTCGGCGACGTGGCGGTGCTGCTCACCCGCGACGACGACCGGCTGCGGATGTTCGCCAACACCTGCCGGCACCGCGGACACGAGCTGCTCGCCGACGACGACGCATCAACCAGGAAGTCGATCGTGTGTCCCTACCACGCCTGGTCCTACGACCTGGCCGGTCGCGTGGTGGCAGCACCGGGGTTCCGCGAGGTCCCGACGTTCGCGCCGGAGGACCACGGCCTGGTCGAGCTCCCGGTCGCCGTGTGGTGCGGTTGGGTGCTCGGTCATGCGCTGCATCCGGTGGACGACCCTGCGGTGGTGCCGGTGGAGGAGTACGTCGGCGCGCTGGACGGCATCGTTGCGCCGTACGCGCCCGCAGGTCTCCGCCTCGCTGACCGGCACGCCTACGAGGTGGCCGCCAACTGGAAGGTGATCGCCGAGAACTACCACGAGTGCTACCACTGCCCGCTGATCCATCCCGAGCTGTGTCAGGTGTCGCCGCCGACGTCGGGCGACAACTACGACCTCCCGGGCGCGTGGATCGGCGGCAGCATGGAGCTGCGCGAGGGGATGGCGACGATGTCGCTGACCGGGGAGTCGGGTGGCGCGCCCATACCGGGGGTCGCCCCGACGACCGTCGAGTACCTCCACCTGTTCCCGAACCTGTTGATCTCCGCCCACCCGGACTACGTCATGACGCACCGGCTGCTGCCGCTCGCGCCCGGCCGGACGTGGATCGAGTGCTCGTGGTACCTCCTGCCCGACGCGGCCGGAGGGGTCCCCGACGCGACCTACGCCGTGGAGTTCTGGGACCTGACCAACCGTCAGGACTGGGCAGCCTGCGAGTCGGTCCAGCGGGGGCTGGAGAGCCCGCACTTCCGGCCCGGCCCGTTCGCCCCCAACGAGGACGCCGTCGCGCAGCTGGTCGCGATGGTCTCGAGGGCGTACGCCGAGGCGCCGGTCCGCCTGCCCGACCTGGAACGGTAGGACCGGGCCAGCGGTGCCACACTGACGGCATGGACACAGTGCTGCACCGTCTGTTCGCCCGTCGCTCGCTCGAGTTCGGGCTGGGCCTCCTGGCTCTCGCGACCGTCCTGGCCCTCGCCATCACGTTCGGCGGCGACCCCGACGACGTGTGGTCGCCCCTCCACGTAGGGCTGGTCTCGTCGCCGCACTTGCGGGTATCGGCCTCTGCGTCCGGGCGCGGTTCGGCACGGCCGGCGCCCCGCACAAGTAGCCGACGTCACACCTGGACACCCGCGCGGGAATGACGAGCCGTGTGGCAGAGTTCAAACCAGCAAGAGCGTGCTCTGGGGGCGGTGAAACTCCGCACCGGCGGTTACTGGGTCGAAGCTTTCTCGCTTCGCTCGGAAGTCCGCGACCCGGCCACAGCCAGTGGCCGGTTGACCAGGTGGAAATTCCTGGACCGACGGTCAAAGTCCGGATGAGAAGATCACGCAGAGCGTCGACGTCCTCGGTGACGCCCGCGCCCGCCACCCCGGAGTCCATTTCCAAGGACAGAGGGGTAGCGATGACCACGACGCCAGCCGAGCAGGCTGCGATGCGCCGCGCGCTGACGCTCGCGGCCACTCCCGGCGTGCCGCTCGGCCCCAACCCGCGGGTCGGCTGCGTGCTGCTCGATGCCGACGGTGCGGAGGTCGCGGAGGGCTTCCACCGCGGAGCCGGCACTCCGCACGCCGAGGCCGCTGCGTTGACCGAGGCCGGCGAGGCCGCGCGCGGAGCCACGGCCGTCGTCACGCTCGAGCCCTGCAACCACACCGGACTCACCGGCCCCTGCGTCGACGCACTGATCGCGGCCGGCGTGCGCCGGGTCGTGTTCGCGCAGCGCGACCCCAACCCGGTCGCCGCCGGGGGAGCCGAGGCACTGCGGGCAGCCGGGATCGAGGTCGAGGCCGGCGTGATGGAGCCAGTCGCCCGCGGCGTCAACCGCGCCTGGACGTTCGCGGTGGACCACGGCGCCCGTTCGTCACCTGGAAGTTCGCCACCACTCTCGACGGCCGCAGCGCCGCCGCGGACGGCACCAGCCGCTGGATCAGCGGCAGCGACGCGCGTCGCGACACCCACGCGTTGCGGGCCGAGTGCGACATGCTCCTGGTCGGCACCGGCACCGTCCTGGTCGACGACCCGCAGCTGAACGTCCGCGACGAGCTCGACCAGCCGGTCGAGCACCAGCCGCTGCGCGTCGTGATGGGGGAGCGCGAGTCGCCGGCCGACAGCCGGATCTTCGACGCCCCCGGCGAGGCGCAGCACCTCGCACCCGCGACCCGCCGAGGCGCTCGAGCAGCTCTACGCCGCCGGCCGACAGCACGTCTGGCTCGAGGGCGGCCCCACGCTGGCCGCCGCCTTCCTCAAGGCCGGTCTGGTCGACGAGATCTACGCCTACGTCGCGCCGACCTCCTGGGCGCCGGCGCCAACGCCGTCGGCGACCTCGGCATCACCACGATCACCGACCGATCCCTGGCACCTCAAGCGGGCCGGCGTCATCGGCACGACGCCGAGGCGACCGTCCGCCTCACCCTCGAACCGTCGAAAGCAGGAATCTGATGTTCACCGGCATCGTCGAAGAGCTCGGCACCATCGCCGCCGTGGAAGAACAGGGCGACGCGATCCGCCTGACCGTCGCGGCCGCCACCGTGCTCGAGGGCACCGGCCTCGGCGACTCGATCGCCGTCAACGGCTGCTGCCTCACCGTGGTCGACGAGCGACGAGGACACCTGGACCGCCGACGTGATGCAGGAGACGCTCGACAAGACGAGCCTGCGCGGCGTCGCGGCCGGTGACACGGTCAACCTCGAGCGCGCCGTCACGGTCGAGAAGCGCCTCGGCGGCCACATCGTGCAGGGCCACGTCGACGGTGTCGGCGAGGTGTTGCGGCGACCCCCAGCGAGCACTGGGAGCTCGTCGAGATCTCGATGCCGGCCGAGTTCGGCCGCTACCTCGTCGACAAGGGCTCGATCACCGTCGACGGTGTGAGCCTCACTGTCGTCGAGGCCAAGGACGAGAGCTTCACCGTCAGCCTGATCCCCGAGACCCTCGCCCGCACCACGCTCGGCACTCGCCGGCCCGGCGACCGCGTCAACCTCGAGGTCGACGTTATCGCCAAGCACGTCGAGAAGCTGCTCGTCGGCGGCTACCTCCGACAACCCCTCAGAACCAGGACGACGCATGATCGACTGGATCCTCCACGGCACCATCGCCGTCGGCGACGGCGAGCTCTACGTCCGCGAGGTCGTGGGCAACCTGTTCGGGCTCGCCAGCGCGATCTTCGGGATGCGCCGCATCGTCTGGGCCTGGCCGGTCGGCCTGGTCGGCAACGGCCTGCTCTTCACCGTCTTCGTCACCGGCGAGATGAGCGGCGCCAGGCACGAGCCGCTGTGGGGCCAGGCCGGCCGCCAGGTCTTCTTCGCCGCGGTCAGCCTCTACGGCTGGTGGCGCTGGTCCCGGTCGCGCGCGGCCGGAGGCGCGGCCGACGGCGGCGCGATCACGCCCCGCTGGGCGACCGGGCGCGAGCGGGTCAGCTGGTCGTGCTCGGCGTCGTGGGGTACGCGCGCGGCGTACGCCGTCCTCACCCAGATCGGCTCGTGGGGCCCGCAGACCGAGGCCTGGATCCTGGCGGGCTCGATGCTCGCGACCTACGGCATGGCCCGCGGCTGGGTCGAGTTCTGGCTGGTGTGGATCCTCGTCGACATCGTCGGCGTGACCACACTCGTCCGGGCCGAGCTACTACCCGACGGCCGGCATGTACCTCTTCTACGCCGTCTTCGTCGTGATCGGCTTCGTCGTCTGGCGGCGGGCCGCCCGCACCGCCGAACACGCCCCCGAACTGGACGAGGAGCGGTGACCCGGCATGAGCGCGTCCAGCAGCTCGACAGCGTCGAGCGCGCCATCGCGGACATCGCCGCCGGCAAGGCCGTCGTCGTCGTCGACGACGAGGACCGCGAGAACGAGGGCGACATCATCTTCGCCGCCGCCAAGGCGACCCCGGAGCTGATGGCCTTCACCATCCGCCACTCCAGCGGGGTGATCTGCGTGCCGATGCCGGGCGACATGCTCGAGCGGCTCGAGATCCCGCTGATGACGCCGCACAACAAGGACAAGCTGCGTACGGCCTACACGATCTCGGTCGACGCCCGTGACGGCGTCAGCACCGGCATCAGCGCCGCCGACCGCGCGCACACGGCCAAGACGCTCGCCGACTCGGCGACCGAGCCGTGGGAGCTCACGCGTCCCGGCCACGTCTTCCCGCTGCGCTACCGCGAGGGCGGCGTGCTCGTACGCCGCGGGCACACCGAGGCAGCCGTCGACCTGGCCAAGCTGGCCGGCCTCACGCCCGCCGGCGTGCTCGTCGAGGTGGTCAACGACGACGGCACGATGAAGCGCGGGCCGGAGCTGCGTGAGTTCGCCGACGAGCACGGCCTCGCGATGATCTCGATCGAGGAGTTGGTGCGCTACCGCCGCCGGCACGAGCTGCCACGTCGTACCGGGTGGCCGAGACCCGGCTGCCGACCGGCCACGGCGAGTTCACGGCGTACGGCTACCGGATCACCATCGACGACAGCGAGCACGTCGCTCTGGTGTACGGCGACGTCTCGGGACGGCGAGCCCGTGCTGACCCGCGTGCACTCGCGAGTGCCTGACCGGCGACGTCTTCGGCAGCGAGCGGTGCGACTGCGGCCCGCAGCTCAACGAGGCGATGAAGCAGATCGTCACCGAGGGCAGGGGAGTGGTGGTCTACCTCCGCGGCCACGAGGGCCGCGGGATCGGCCTCGTCGCCAAGCTGCAGGCCTACGAGCTGCAGGACGCGGGGCGCGACACCGTCGACGCCAACCTCGACCTCGGCCTGCCCGCCGACGGCCGTCACTACGGCACCGCGACCCAGGTGCTGCGCGACCTCGGCATCGAGTCGGTGCGGCTGTTGACCAACAACCCGGACAAGACCGCCAGCCTGGAGGACTTCGGCATCAACGTGGCCGAGCCGTGCCGCTGGCGATCCACCCGACCCACGACAACAACCGACCTACCTGCGCACCAAGCGCGACCGGATGGGCCACGTGCTGCCCGACCTGCCGGAGATCGACCATCGCCGACCGAGGAGAGACCGCATGAGCGGTGACGGAGCACCCGGACCAGAGCCCTTCGACGCCCGACCTGAAGGTCGCCGTCGTCGCCGCGAGCTGGCACACCCAGGTGATGGACGGCCTGCTCGCCGGTGCCGAGCGCGCGCTGGCGGCGCACAGCGTCGGCGAGCCGAGGTCGTCCGGGTGCCCGGCACCTTCGAGCTGCCCGTCGTCGCGCTGGCGCTGGCGAAGGAGGGGTACGACGCGGTCGTGGCGCTCGGCGTCGTCATCCGCGGCGGCACGCCGCACTTCGACTACGTCTGCTCGCGCCGCCACCGACGGACTCACCCAGGTCAGCGTCGACACCGGGGTGCCGGTCGGCTTCGGCGTACTGACCTGCGACAACGAGGAGCAGGCGCTCGACCGTGCCGGCCTCGAGGGGTCCGACGAGGACAAGGGCTGGGAGGCGACGGCTGCCGCGCTGGACACTGCCCGCGTGGTGGCCGAGCTCCGTTCGAGCTAGCGGTCTCGCCACTCGTCGGCGAGCAGGGCGTAGGTGAGCCCGTCGTACCACTTGCCGTCGCGGTGCAGGTTGTCCCGGACCGTGTGCGCCTCGCGGCGCATGCCGATCCGCTCCATGAGCCGCCACGACGGCTCGTTGTCGGCGAAGCAGATGGCGATCGCCCGCCGGAGCCCGAGGCCGTCGAACGCGACGGCGAGCAGCTCCCGGACGGCCTCGGTCGCATAGCCATGCCCTTCGTGGGCGGGCGCCAGGCACCAGCCGATCTCGGCGAACACGTCGTGGACGCGGTCGCGGACCTCGGCCTGCGCCCACGCGTCCTCGGTCTTGAGGAACAGGTCACCGTCGGCTGACCGTCGAGCTCGATCATCAGGGCGTAGGGGTAGCGCTTCGGCGAAGTCGGCGCGCCATCGACTCCAGATCGCTCGGCAGCTGGGTCATCCAGCGGGCGACCGGCTCCAGGTGAGCGGTAGCCGAACATCGCGTCGGCGTCCGCCATGGTCGCCGGACGCAGGGTCAGGCGCTCGGTGGCGCGCGGCCAGGTGAGTCGCGCCCAGTCGGGCACGCCCGTGATCTCGTCCATGTGGCCGTCTTGCGGATGCCGGTCCTCGGACCGGGCGCAGGGTGCGGGCACGCCACCGCCTAGGCTTGGCGATCGTGAAGACGTTCGAGGAGCTGTGGGCCGAGCTGAGCGAGAAGGCCGCGACCCGGCCCGAGGGGTCGGCACCGTAAGCAGCTCGACGCCGGTGTCCACGCGATCGGCAAGAAGCTGCTCGAGGAGGCCGCCGAGTCCTGGATGGCCGCCGAGCATGAGGGCAAGGACGCACCGCGCTCGAGATCAGCCAGCTGCTCTACCACGCGCAGGTGCTGATGCTCGCCAGCGGATTGACCCTCGACGACGTCTACGCCCACCTCTGAGAAGACCGAGTAACCCCGAGATGACCCTCCGCATCGCCGTACCCAACAAGGGGCGCTGTCCCAGGCCGCCACCGAATCCTGCGCGAGGCCGGCTATCGCCAGCGCAACGACTCCAAGGAGCTCGCCCTCATCGACGTCGACAACGACGTCGAGTTCTTCTACCTGCGTCCGCGCGACATCGCCCTGTACGTCGGCGAGGGCACGCTCGACGCCGGCATCACCGGCCGCGACCTGCTCCTCGACTCGGGTGCGCAGGCCATCGAGGCGATGCAGCTCGGGTTCGGCCGCTCGCGCTTCCACTTCGCCGGACCGGTCGGGCGGTTCCAGAGCCTCGACCAGCTCGAGGGCAAGCGCATCGCCACGTCCTACGTCGGTGTGGTCGAGGCCTACCTGGCCGAGCGTGGGATCAACGCCACGGTGACGCGGCTCGACGGAGCGGTCGAGTCGAGCATCCAGCTCGGCGTCGCGGACGTGATCGCCGACGTCGTCGAGACCGGCTCGACCCTGCGCGCGGCCGGGCTGAGCCATCTTCGGCGAGACCATCCTGGACTCCGAGGCCGTGCTGATCGCCCGCGACGGCGCCGAGGGCCCGACGAGTTCGAGATCTTCAAGCGTCGCGTCGACGGCGTGCATGGTCGCTCGCAGCTACGTGATGATGGACTACGACATCGAGCAGGCCAATCTCGACGGTGCCGCGGCGCTGGCGCCCGGCCTCGAGGGCCCGACGATCTCGCCGCTCGGCAAGGCCGGCTGGGTCGCGGTCCGGGTGATGGTGCCCAGGGCGGGGTCGCAGCGCTTGATGGACGAGCTCTACGGCCTCGGCGCCCGCGCCATCCTCCTGACCGACATCCATGCCTGCCGGCTCTGAACCCGTCACGCACATGAACGCGCCCGACGCCGTGCCCTGCCGCGCACGTGGCGGCCCTTCGGTGCGCGCATCGCGGTGATCTTCTTCGGCGCGATGCTGGTGACCATCTGCGCGTTCGCGTGGTTCGGGTTCGACCCGGAGATCCGGGCGAAGTTCACGCTGTTCCAGCGCGCTCACGGTCGTCTTCATCGGGCTGCTCTACGCCGCCGCCGGCTACGCGCTGGCCCGGTCGCGGGTCGTCGCGTCCGAGCCGGGCGCTGCTGGTCGTCAACGGCTACAAGCGTCGCGACTACGAGTGGGCCGAGATCATCGCGATCCACCTGCCCGCCGGCGCGCCCTGGGCGACGATCGACCTCGCCGACGGGACCACTGCCTCACTCCTCGCGATCCAGGGCTCCGACGGCGACCGCGCCCGAGGTGCGGTGCGGACGATCCGCTCACTGCTCGATCGCTGACGCGTCGCCGTCGGGGAACGAAATCGGGCTGGCCTGCGTGATCGAGCCCGATCTCGTTCCCCAAGCACCTGGTTGGGGAACGAAACGGGCTGGCCTGCGTGATCGAGCCCGATCTCGTTCCCCAGCCACCGGGTCTACTCGCCGATGAGCGCCCGGATCCCCCACGTCACCGACAGCTCGTCGCCGGGGGAGCCGGCGGGAGCGAGCGTGACCAGGTCGACGCCCGAGTTGAAGGCGTTGGCCGGCGCCGTCATCGGCTCGATCGCGAGCGAGCGCCGCTCCTTGCCGGGCACGTCGTCGGCGCTGTAGAGCAACAGCCACGGGATCTTCTCGTCGACCCAGAGCGCGACGCCGTGCCCGTCACGCGGATCGCGCAACGTCGCCGTCGCGATGCCGTCCTCGCGGGCCAGGTCGCCGTAGGTCCCGTTGAGGACCACGCCGCCGACGACCTTGCCGGCCCGGAAGTCGTGCTCATCGTCGACCGCCACCGTGTCGACGGGGATCAACCGGTCGTCGGTCAGCGTGCGCGTGCCGGCGGGCAGGGTGAGCTCCAGGTGGTCGATCGCCCCGTTGGTCGCGGAACCGACGGTGAGGTACGGATGCGCTCCACATGCGTACGGCGCCGGGTCGCCACTGAGGTTGGTCGCGGTCTGCGTCACGGTCAGCCCGTCGGCGCCGAGGTCGTAGAGGACGTGCAGGTCGACCGCCCACGGATAGCCGGTCTGCGCCATCACGCGGTAGACCAGCGAGACCGAGTTGGCGGTGTGCTCCTCCAGCGTCCAGGCCGCCCAGCGGGCGAGTCCGTGGGACGCGTTGGACCGTTTCGGGTCGGTGAGCGCGAGCTGGAGGTCGCGGCCGTCGAAGGAGTACCTGCCGTCGCGGATCCGGTTCGGCCACGGCATCAGCAGCTGGCCGCGCCCTCCCGGTGACATCTCGTCGGCCGCGAACCCGTCGACGAGCGGGCGGTCGCCGTACGACAGAACGCGCAGCGCCGCGCCGCTCTCGGTGATGACGGCGCGATAGCCGGCCGCCGCGATCTCGTACTGCTCGCCGGAGGGAAAGACCATGACGACACCCTAGGTGCCCCTAACCTGCTCCTCATGCATCTCATGCCACGGCCCGTCACGCCCGACGACGCAGAGGCGGTCTCGGCGTTGATGGCCCGCATCGCCGAGGACCACCCGACGGGGTTCGAGCTCGCCGCGAGCGAGGTGATCGAGCTGCTCGGCGACTATCCCGGCGTCGTGGTCGAGGGTGGCTGGGAGGGCGACGAGCTCGTCGCCTACACGGCCATGCTGCCGAGGACGTCGGTCGCGGGGATCCATCCCTTCCTGTTCTTCGGCGACGTCGACCCGGCGCGGCTGGGCCGCGGGCACGGCACCCTCATGCTCGACCGGGCGGTGGCGACCGCCCGGGACATCCACCAGCGGGATGCGCCCGCGGAGAGGATGCGGGTGTCCACCCGCGCGCTCGACGGACGTGCCGACCAGGCCGACCTGCTCACCGCCACGGCTTCACTCTCGACCGGCACAACTTCCTGATGTTCTCGGCCCTGGACGCGTTGCCGGACCTGGCGCTGCCGGCCGATCTCACCGTGAGCACCGTGGACCCCGCCGACGCGGAGGAGCTGAGAACCGCACAGAACCGCGCCTTCGCCGACTACCCGAGCTACAGCGACGTCGACGAGCTCAACTGGGCCAGCTTCATGGTCACCGCCGCGCACGTGCGCAACGACCAGTCCTTCGTGCTCCGAGACCCGGCGCGCGACGACGCGGTGGCGGCCTACGTCTTCACGCACGAGTACGCCATCGCGCCCTCGGGCGAGCAGGGGCGCGAGGCCTACGTCGCCTACGTCGGCACCCTGCCCGACTACCGCGGGCGCGGGCTCGCGACCAACCTGCTGGCCCACACCCTGCACGCCTGCAAGGCGGCCGGCTTCGACTCCTCCAGCCTCGACGTCGACACCGCCAACCCGACGGGTGCCCTCGGCATCTACGAGCGGGCCGGCTACGCCGTGCGCTACCGGCAGGACAACTACAAGCTGGAGGAGTAGACCAGGTCCGCGCGCTCGAGGGTTCGCTCGCGGGCGTGCAGGGCGGCCTCGTCCTCCAGCCACTGCTCCCAGTGCCAGTGCATGATGGCGCCGTCCCGCTCGCGCCAACGCTCGAGTCGGACGTCGCGATCAGCCCCGACCCACACCAGTGTCGTGATCAGGTCGTCGTACGCCGCAGCGCCGGACCCGACACCGTCGATGATCAGCAGCGGCGCCGGTGCGACGGGGTGGGTCTCGGCCCAGTCGGACGCGTGCCAGTCCCAGCGTCGCCAGGCCGACGTCCGGCCCTCGGCCAGCGGGCGGAGGACGGCGTCGATGGTGGCGCCGAGGCCGGGCAGCCCGCCCCAGCCCTCGAGCAGCTCGTCGGAGTGGATCACCGGCGCCGCGGTGACCGCGGCCAGCGAACGGCCCAGGGTCGTCTTGCCCGCCCCTGCCAGTCCGTCGATGCAGATCAGCCGACCCGCGCCCAGCGTGGGCGCGGCGGCCCGGGCGTGCGCAAGGACCTCGGCTGCCCAGGAGTCAGAAGGCATGCCCGAGGCCGCGGTAGCTCGGCACCGTCTCGACGATCTCCTCGCCCGAGACCAGGTGCGCGTTCGGGACGTGCTCGAACAGCTCACCCGACTTCGCGTGCCGGAACCACACCAGGTCCCCGATCGACAGCATCGCGGCCGGGTGGCCGGTCAGCGGGGTCTGCACCTCGCCGGCCCCCTCGAGCCCGAGCAGGTGGAGCCCGGGCGGCGCCCAGGGGAGCGGCAGGCGGTCGGCGCCCGCCGGCCCCGACGCGACGAGCCCGCCGCCGTGCACGGTGGCCAGCATCGGCGACGGCTTGCGGCTGACCCGCACGCCGAAGAAGGCGGCCGGACGGGGGAGAAGGACTGGTAGTGGTCGAAGAGACCGGGCACGAGCAGACCCGACCCGGCGGCCACCTCGGTGACCGCGGAGTCGGCGACCGTGGACTCCACGGAGCCGGAGCCCCCGGCGTTCCAGAACTCCAGGTCGACGATCGAGCCCAGCTCGTCGGCGATCGCCCGCCGGCGTACGTCGAGCTGCGCGACCGAGGCCTGCTTGAGCCGACGCACGACCATCGACTTGGCGCGCTGGGTGGGCACGTCGTCCGGGTACGCCGGCGACCTGGCCCTCGTAGGTCATCACGCCGACCAGGCGGAAGCCGTCGCGGGCCACGACGGTGCGAGCGAGCGCGACCACCGCGGACGCGTCGTAGAGCGGGGACCGCTTCGGTCCGACGTGCTGGTTGCCCAGGCGCAGTCCGGCATCGATGTCGAGCGCGACCTTGATCGGGACTGCCTTCGAGGAGCGCACCGAGTCGATGACGTCGAGGTGCGCCACGTCGTCGACCATCAGCGTCACCGCGGCGGCCGCCGCGGGGGAGTGCACCAGGTCCTGGAGCGCGCCGCGATCGACGGTCGGGTAGGCGACCACGAGGTCGTCGGTGATGCCGAGGTCGTGCAGGACGAGCGCCTCGCGCAGGGTGTAGGAGAGGACTCCCTCGAACCCGGGCCGCGCCAGCGCCCGCTCGAGCAGCGCCGGGACGCGCAGCGACTTGGAGGCCACCCGGATCGGCTTTCCGGCCGCCCGGCGCGCGAGGTCGGCAGCATTGGCGTCGAACGCGTCGAGGTCGACGACCGCGATCGGAGTGGGCAGGTGGTCCGGGTGATTCGCGACCGCGGCGTTGAGGCGAGCCCAGAGGCGGTTGCGTTCGACGAAGTCGTTCACTTGATCCCGCGCCGTTTGAGGATGGCCTCGATGTCGGCCAGATCGTCGTCCACGGCGGCCCCCGAAGCGGGCTCACGCGTCGACTTCGCCTCGGGCAGCTGACGCTTGGTCGGCTTTCCGGGCGTGTCGGGGGCACCGCCGTCCTGTCCGCGGGCCAGCTGGCGGTCGCGGAGGTAGCCGGAGATCACGATCAGCACGATCCCGAAGCCGGCCAGGCCGATCCCGGTCCAGGTGATCGGGCTGAACACCAGCCCGCTGGCCCAGTCGGCCACCGATCCGCCGATCTCGGTGAACATCTCGAGCGTGCCGGTCAGCCAGGCAGCGACCGGCAGCGTGGTGAATCCCAGCGCGCGCATGGCGGCGATGGCGCCGCGCCGCCGGTAGGAGACATACGTCCACACCAGCCCCAGCAGGGTCAGGGTCGCGGCGAGCGCCGCCCAGGTTGCCTCGTCCACGACTCCAGACTTGCACAGTGGACAATGGACCGCGTGGAGCGACTCATCCCTGACCCCGGATTCGCGGGCGACACCGGCACGGCCGACACGATCCTGGCGGCCGCCCTTGCGGCGTACTCGCGAAACGAAGCGAGCCACGGTGACGTGCTGCTCGCCCTCCAGGACGCTCGACTGCTGGTTCCGGTGGTCGCGATGCTGGGGGAGGTGGAGTACGACGACCGGGGCCTCGCGCACGACAAGACGAGCGACATGGCGGCCGTCCTCATGAGGGGCGCCGACGGCCGGCTGGCCCTGCTGGCCTTCACCTCGACCGAGTCGCTCGCCGCGTGGAACCCCGACGCGCGACCGGTGCCGGTCACCGCGAAGGTGGCGGCCCAGTCTGCGGCGCAGGAGGAGGCGGCCGCGATGGTGCTCGACATCGCCGGACCGAGCACGTTCGTGGTCGAGCGCGACGACCTGATCGCGCTCGCCGCGGGCTGGCGGCTGGCCCGCGCCGGTGACCGGACGCTCTGGCTGGACGCCCGATGACCTTCGCCGAGTCCTCCGCCTCCTCGGCCCGGTGGACCACCGAGGCGTTCATCGACGAGCTCCGCGCCTGGGTCGAGTCGTGCGTCGGTCGGATCGACACGATGGAGCAGGCCAAGATCCGCCCGTGGGCGGCCGTGTGGCGGGTCACGACCGTGGACGGCGTCTTCTACGCCAAGCAGAACTGCGACGGTCAGGCGTTCGAGGCGGCCCTGGTTGCCGAGCTCGCGACGCTGGCTCCCGACCACGTGGTCCCGGTCGCTGCCGTGGACCGCGAGCGCGGGCTGCTGCTCACGGTGGACCAGGGCACGGTGTTCGCCGAGACGGTCGCCGACGACGACCTGGAGGCGTGGATCCGGCTGGTGACGCGGGCGATGGAGCTGGCGAGGATCGTGGCTCCCGCGATGCCGGTGCTGGCGGCCGCCGGGCTCGCGGAGGCCCCGCCGCATCCCAGCGTCGCCGCGGAGATCGACCAGGTCGCGGCCCTCGGCCTCCCGATCACGCTCAGCCACAACGACCTGCACGGCCACAACGCGTTCGACACGCCTGGCGGCCTGCGCTTCTTCGACTTCGCCGACTCGGTGGCCGCCAATCCGCTCTCCGGGTTGCTGGTCCCGCTCAACGAGCTGGCCTACTACCTCGACGAGCCGCCACCTGACGACGCCCGGCTGCGCCGGGTCGCCGACGCGGCCCTCGAGGTGTGGTCCGACGTGGCCCCGATCGAGGAACTGCGCGCCGCGCTGCCCAGCGCTCTGCGGCTGGGTCGCCTCGGACGGGCCGAGTCGTGGCGCCGGGTCGCGGAGACGCTCGCGCCGGAGGACCAACCCGAGTATGCCGGCCACTACCAGCAGTGGATCGAGATGTGCCCGAGGACGCGCCCGTCAGGTTTTGACGGAAGCGGTCCCTGGATTGGCCCGACACCGGAATGATCGGCTAATCTTCGGTGTTGACCGATCAGTCCCGCTTGCGGGACCGATCCACCAAGCGGAGACAGCACGTTCGTCCCCCACCCGCACCGACCGCAAGGTCGTCGGGTTCCGGTCCGGATCAGGCACACGAGAATCGCAAGATTTTCTGGGTCTGCAACTGGCTTCCGCTTGGGCAGAGCGGGAGCCATTGTTCATTTCGGGCCACACCGGAAGATGCAGTTCCTCCCCTGGGGTCTCACAACCACCCACATCACTGGAGGACACATCAGCACCGAGCTGCGAATCAACGAGCGGATCCGCGTTCCCGAGGTCCGGCTTGTCGGACCCAATGGCGAGACCGTCGGCATCGTGCCGACGGACCAGGCGTTGAAGCTTGCCCAAGAGGCAGACCTTGACCTGGTCGAGATCGCTCCCCAGGGCCGGCCGCCTGTCTGCAAGCTCATGGACTACGGCAAGTTCAAGTACGAGAACGCCCAGAAGGCTCGTGAAGCCCGTCGCAACCAGACGAACGTGATCATCAAGGAGATGAAGCTTCGTCCCAAGATCGACGCGCACGACTACGAGACCAAGAAGGGCCACGTCGTCCGCTTCCTGAAGGCCGGCGACAAGGTCAAGATCACGATCATGTTCCGCGGCCGCGAGCAGCACCGTCCCGAGCTCGGGTTCCGGTTGCTGCAGAAGCTGGCCGAGGACGTCACGGAGCTGGGCTTCATCGAGTCCTCGCCCAAGCAGGACGGCCGCAACATGATCATGGTGCTCGGCCCGCACAAGAAGAAGGCCGACGCGAAGATCGACGCCGCCGCTGCCAAGGAAGAGAAGATGGCAGAGCGCGCGGCACTCGTGGCAGCCGAGGACGCCGAGCGCGAAGCAGCGCACGCGGCCGGCCCGGTGGCGGCCAAGAAGGAACGCGGTCGTTCCGAGAACCTCGACGACGAAATCGAAGCCTGACCCAGAGCCTCACGCACGTCGTCCCCAGACATCACAGATCAGAGGAGTAAGAGAGATGCCGAAGAACAAGACGCATTCCGGTGCCAGCAAGCGCTTCCGCGTGACCGGCTCGGGCAAGATCCTTCGCGAGAAGGCTGGCAAGCGCCACAACCTCGAGAAGAAGTCGTCGCGGGTCACCCGTCGACTGACCGGCACCGTCGAGGTTGCCAAGGCCGACACGCCACGTGCCAAGAAGATGCTGGGTCTCTGAGACTCCCCACTCGCCCCACTCGTACCCACACAGTTTTTGAGCAAGGAGTAAAGAAATGGCACGCGTCAAGAGAGCGGTAAACGCCCAGAAGAAGCGCCGGGTAATCCTCGAGCGCGCCTCCGGCTACCGCGGTCAGCGTTCGCGCCTGTACCGCAAGGCCAAGGAGCAGGTCACCCACTCGCTGGTCTACAACTACAACGACCGTCGCAAGAACAAGGGCAACTTCCGCAAGCTGTGGATCCAGCGCATCAACGCAGCTTCGCGTGCGCACGGCCTGACCTACAACCGCTTCATCCAGGGCCTCAACCTGGCTGGCATCGAGGTCGACCGCAAGATCCTGGCCGAGCTCGCCGTCAACGACGCCCCGGCCTTCGCCGCTCTCGTCGACGCCGCCAAGGCTGCGCTGCCCGAGGACGTCAACGCGCCCAAGGTCTCCGCCTGATCATGGCTTCGCGTCTGACGGTGGGCAACGCCCGCGTCAAGGAGGCACGGAAGCTCAGCCGCCGCTCGGTTCGCTCCGAGCGGCGGCTTTTCCTTGCCGACGGCCCGAAGGCCGTCGAGGGCGCGCTCGGCGTGCCCGAGTGCGTGGTGGAGGTCTTCGCCACGCCTGCGGCGGTCGTCGAGTACGCCGATGTGCTGGCCCCGGCCCCGCTGGTGACCCTGGTCGACGACCGGGCGCTCGCGTCGCTGTCCGACGCCGTCAGCCCGGCCGGCGTCGTGGCGCTGTGCCGCCACCTCGACGTACCCCTGGAAACCGTTCTCGGCCACCCGCCGCTGGTTGAGCAGCGAGCGCCAGTGAGCGACTCGATTCCTAGGCTCCTCGTCATCTGCGCCGACGTCCGCGACCCCGGCAACGCCGGCACCGTGATCCGCACCGCCGATGCCGCGGGTGCGGTCGGCGTGGTCCTCGCGGGTCAGTCGGTCGACGTCTACAACCCGAAGACCGTGCGGGCCAGCGTGGGCAGCGTCTTCCACCTGCCGATCGCCCTCGAGCCCGACGCGGCCGCCGCCGTCGCCGCCGCTCGCGCCGCCGGCTACACGGTCCTGGCCGCCGACGGCGCAGGGGAGATCGACCTCTTCGAGACCGACCTGTCGGGGCCGACCGCCTGGCTGTTCGGCAACGAGGCGTGGGGACTGCCGGACGACCTCGCCGCGCTGGCCGACCACCGTGTCGCCATACCGATCCATGGCCGTGCGGAGAGCCTGAACCTCTCGACGGCCGCGGCCGTGTGCCTCTACGCCAGCGCACGGGCCCAGCGCCACGAGGACTGAGCAGGGCCCGGGGAGGTGCGCTCGCCCTCGACGGGCGCTCCACTCACTAGACTCCGGGCAGGAGTGCGGCCCCTCGACGCGCTCCATTCTCAGCGGAGACCCCATGCGACTGCTCACCTCAGGCAAGCGGCTGCGATGCTGCTGGTCCTGCTGACGAGCTTTCTGGCGGTCCGGACCTCGCCCGGCGGAGGCGGCGTCTCGGAGTGGTGGGTCGCGTCGGCCATCGGCGCCTGCGTCATGGTGACGTCCCCCCGGCGACACGCGCCGTGGCTGTTCCTGGGCGTCGTGGGACTGACGTGGGCCGGCAACATCCTGGGCGGTCGCGATCCCGGAACCGGTCCGTGGCTGGGGCTGGGCAACGCCGTCGAGTCCTACGTCATCGCCCTGCTGCTGACGCGCAACTGGTCCCGGCCCGCGAGCCTGCACTCCTGGCCCGACCTGCGTCGCTACTTCCTCGTCGTGGCGCTCGGCAGCGCGGCTCCCGCAGTGATGGCCGTGGTGCTCTCGGTGAGCCTGCTCGACCGCAGCTTCATCGTCGTCGCGACCTGGGTGTTCATCAACCACTTCGGTTGCAACCTGGTGGTGATGCTGCTGGTCACGAGCCGGCCACCCACACCACACGTCTCCAAGACCGAGGTGGTGGGCCACGTCGCCGTCCTGATCGCCGCCACCGCCATCACCTATGCCCCGAACAACTCGCAGTCGGTGGCGTTCCTGCTGACTCCGGTCGCAGTCTGGGCAGGTTCGCGCTTCCCCTCGCGCTGGGCCGTCCTGGAGCTGATCGGCATCGGGGGGATCATCACCGGATTCGCGCAGGCCGGCATCGGCCCGTTCCACGTGCTGTCGGTCGACGCCACCCTGGTCTCGGTGCTCGCGGGCATGCAGAGCTTCATGGCGACGAGCGTGCTGATCGCGCTGGTCTTCGCGACCGGGCTGGCGCTGGAGCGCGAGCGCGGCGTTGTCATGGTCGCCCACCAGCGCGAGGTCGATGCCGCGACCAAGGCGGCGCTGGAGCGCGAGCGCGAGGCCAACGCCCGCATGCAGTCGATGGACCGGGCGAAGAACGAGCTGATCAGCACCATCAGCCACGAGCTGCGGACGCCGCTGACCAGCATCGTGGGCTATGTCGAGCTGCTCGAGGACGGCGCCGAGCTGCCGGACGACCACCGCGCCGATCTGCTCGCTCGGGTCTCCCGCAACGCCGACCGACTGCTCGCGCTCGCCAAGGACGTGCTCCGCATCGCTGCCGTCGACGAGCAGGAGTGGGTCCCCGACAAGCAGCTGATCGACCTGCGCGATTGCGTGCTGGCGGCACAGGATGCTGTCGTCATACCCGCGACGCGCCACGACGAGCTCAAGGTGATCGTCGAGGTACCCGACGAGACGGTGCCCGTGCACGCCGACCCCCAGGAGATCGAGCGGGTGGTGTTCAACTTCGTCAGCAACGCCATCAAGTTCAGTCCCGGGCCGGGCACCATCCGCATCTGGCTGGCGACGATGGGCGAGACGGCGAGGATCTCGGTGGAGGACACCGGCCTGGGCATCTCCCGCGATGACCAGGAGCGGATCTTCGAGCGCTTCTTCCGGACCTCGATCGCCCGGCAGCGCGCCGTACCCGGCACCGGACTCGGCCTGAGCATCGCCCGCTCGATCGCCGAGGCGCACGGCGGCACGGTCGGCTTCGTCTCCGAGGAGGGTGCCGGCTCCACCTTCTGGATCGACCTCCCGCTCGCACCCGGTGCGGGCCAGACATGATCATCATCGATCCGCCGGCCGTCGAGCGGTGGGGCCGCATGTGGTCCCACCTCGCCAGTGACGAGTCCTACGACGAGCTGCACGCGTTCGCGCTCGGCGTCGGTGTGCCCGCCCGGGGCTTCGATCGCGACCACTACGACGTGCCGTCCGAGTGGTACGACGCCATGCTGGCCGCCGGCGCTGTGGCGGTGACCTCCCGGGAGCTCGTGACCCGGCTGCGGCGTGCCGGCTTGCGGCGGCCCAAGGCTGCCGCGTCCGACTAGGGTGTGCCGGTGCCCGTGCCCCGCATCGACTCGACGAGGCCCACGCGGTTGCGGTCGCTGGCCGACCTGTATCCCGACGGCATCGTCGGTGCGACCATCGCAGGCGAGATCACCTTCATCAATGACCACGCTGCTCGACTGCTCGGCACCACGATCGAGGACGCGACGGGAGCGGGGGTCGACGCCGTCCTGAGGTTGCAGGACCAGGACAGCCGCAACTGGTGGCAGGTCAACCAGCCCGGCCGCAGCATCTCCACCCGCACAGGCATCCCGGAGCAGTCGTGGTTGAACATCTACGGCCAGGAAGTGCTGACCACCGCCCGGCTGGTCCGGGATCGACCGCTCGCGCCGGTGGTGGGCATCGCCATCGGCATCCGCAGCGGTCGCGGGCGGGCCCGGCTCGACCGGGAACGGTCCGACCTGGTCGCGACCGTGGCGCACGAGCTGCGCTCGCCCCTCACCGGCGTGAAGGGCTTCGTGCAGGCGCTGCTCAACCGCTGGGACAAGCTCAACGACGACCAGCGCAAGCTGATGCTCCACACGGTCAACGCCGATGCCGATCGTCTCGTCCGGCTGATCGCCGAGCTCCTCGACGTCGCGCGCATCGACACCGGAAGGTTGCCGCTGTATCCACGGGGCTCGGACGCGGTTGCCCTGGCGCAGCGCGTCGTCAACTCGGTGGGGGCGGGCACCAGTCGTGAGATCGAGCTGTCGGCACCTGACGGGCTGCCCGAGATCTTCGCCGACCCCGACAAGTTCACCCAGGTCGTGACCAACCTGGTGGAGAACGCGGTGCGCCACGGCCAGGGACTCGTCCGGGTCTCGCTGGCCGCGCTCCCGGACGACGCGGCCTATCCGGGCGTGCGCATCTGCGTGGACGACGAGGGCGACGGCATCCCCAAGGAGATGCGCAACCGCATCTTCACCAAGTTCTGGAAGCACGGTGCCAGCGGTGGATCCGGTCTCGGCATGTACATCGTCGGCGGGCTCACCCGCGCCCACGGCGGCTTCGTCCACGTGACGGACGCGCCTGGCGTCGGCGCCCGCGTGGTCGTCGACTGGCCGTCCGAGGACCTGCGACCGGGGTGAGCTACTCGGTCGCGGCCAGCGTCGCGCCGAGGCCGATCATCATCACGCCACCGGTGGCACCCATGGCGTCCAGGCGCTGCGGCTTGCGGGCGAACCAGTCACGGGCCCGGCTGGCCGCGAGTGCCCACACCGAGTCGGAGGCGATGGCCATCACTGCGAAGAGGACGCCGAGGAACGCGAGCTGCGCACCGACGTGACCGGCGGACGCGTTGGTGAACTGCGGCAGGAACGCCACGAAGAACACGATGGTCTTGGGGTTGGTGGCACCGACCACGAACCCGGTGCGCAGGGCCGCGCTCGTGCGTTCCTGGTGCCGCTCGCCCAGGGCCAGGGCGATGCGCGCGTCGCCGCGGTGCCGGATCGCCTGGATGCCGAGCCAGATGACCCAGCCGGCGCCGACGATCTTGAGCACGGTGTACGCCGCAGCGCTGGCCGCGACGATCGCACCGAGCCCGAGCGCCACCGCGATGATCTGGGCGAGCAGTCCCAGCGCGTTGCCCAGCACCGACAGCAGAGCGGCGCGACGACCCACGGTCAGCGCCCGGCCGATGGTGAACAGCAGGCTCGGACCCGGCACCTGGATGAACAGGATGGAGGCGAGCGCGAAGGCGAGGAGCTGGCTGGTGGTCGGCACCACCGAAGCGTAGGGCCGCTCTCGGCGTACGGACACCGGTTTCTCGGCTGGTGGATCGGCCCGGATCTGCACACAACCTTCACGAGTCGTCCCCGTCTCCTGCGCAGGCGGACTCCTAGTCTCAGGGCATGAGAGAGCGCAGCGAGCGAATCAAACAGCACAGGGCGCTTGGTGCCTCATGCGCGCACGGAGCGAAGCGAGTACGTGCATGAGCAGACAACGCGTGCTGGTGGTCGAGGACGACCGGGTCATCAACGACCAGGTGACCGAGCGCCTCCGCGCCGAGGGCTACCTCGTGACCCAGGCCTTCGACGGTCCCAGCGCCGTGACGCTCGCCCTCGAGACCGACCCGGCCGTGGTGCTGCTCGACGTGATGCTGCCCGGTTTCGACGGACACGAGGTGTGCCGACGGATCCAGGCCGAGCGCCCGGTCCCGGTGCTGATGCTCACCGCCCGCGACGACGAGGCCGACATCCTCGTCGGGCTCGGCGTCGGCGCCGACGACTACTTGACCAAGCCGTTCCGGATGCGTGAGGTCGTGGCGCGGGTCGCTGCCCTGCTCCGCCGGGTCGATCGCGCTGCTGAGCTCGCGGCGACCACCGATCGCTCACCGCTGGTGCAGGGCGCGCTCAGCGTCGACCCGGGTCGTCGGCGTACGACCATCGGCGACGCCGAGGTGCACCTCACGCCGACCGAGTTCGACCTGCTCGTCTGCCTGGCCCGGCAGCCGGGCCAGGTGCTGACGCGCGAGCGCCTGCTCGCCGACGTCTGGGGCTGGGGCGAGGCGACGCTCAGCGGAGTCGCCACCCGCACCGTGGACAGCCACGTCAAGGCGCTGCGCCAGAAGCTCGGGGCCGGCTGGATCCGCACCGTGCACGGGGTGGGCTATTCCCTCGAGGTCCCGGCGTGAAGAGGCTCCTCGACGCGGCCACCAGCATCAAGGTCAAGCTCGGTGCGCTCGTCGCAGTCTCGGTCGTCGTCGTCGCGCTGCTGGCAACCCTCGGCTCATCGGCCGGCGTGCCGGTGTGGCTCACGCTGCCGGTGGCGGTCGCGCTGACGCTCGGCGTCACGCAGCTGCTCGCGGCCGGCATGGTCGCGCCGTTGCGGTCGATGACCGAGGTGGCGCAGCGGATGGCACGCGGTGACTACTCCGGCCGGGTCCACACGACGTCCAGCGACGAGGTGGGGCGCCTCGCCGCCGTGTTCAACCAGATGGCCGGCGATCTCGCGCTGGTCGAGCGCGAGCGACGCGACCTGATCGCCACCGTCTCGCACGAGCTGCGAACGCCGCTCGCCGCCATGATCGCGGTGCTGGAGAACCTCGCGGACGGGGTGGTGCCGGCCGATGCCGAGCACCTCGACGGAGCGCTCGCGCAGGCCGAACGACTCCGCCGGCTCGTCGCCGACCTCCTGGAGCTGTCGCGCCTCGAGGCCGGCGTGACCCGGCTGCAGGCCACCTCGGTTCCGGTCCGGGTGCTCGTGACCGACTGCATCGCCGAGGTCGCCGCCGCCGGCCGCACGGGGGAGTTCGACCTCGCCATCCCCGACGACCTCGTCGCACAGGCCGACGAGGCCCGCCTGCGCCAGCTGCTCGTCAACGTCCTCGACAACGCCGCGCGCCACGCGCCCGCGGGCTCACCGGTCCTCGTCGCTGCTTCGCGTACGCCGACCGGCTGGTCGCTCACCGTCGCCGACCGCGGCCCCGGGGTCGCCGCGCACGACCGCGAGCGCGTGTTCCAGCGCTTCGGCACCGACGCCACCGGAGGCGGCACCGGGCTCGGCCTCGCCGTCGCCCGTTGGGTGGCGCAGCTCCACGGCGGCACCCTCCGCTTCACCGACCCTGCCCCGGGCCAGCCCGGCGCCCTGCTCCGACTGGAGCTCCCGGACCTGTCCGACACACCCGCGCTTCCCGAGAAGGCCACCATGACTGCTCCGACCCCGCCGCCGGCTGTCGCGCCGCGCTACGTCCCGCTGGGTTCGCCTCCCGGGACACCGCCCGTGCCGCCGCCGGGCATGGACTCGTTCTTCGGGACCTTCTGGCCCGAGCGTCCCGGCCTCGCCGGCCTGCGCGTCGTGGTGGCATGCGCCCTGGTCGGAGTCCTGGCCGGAGCGACGATGACCTTCACCGAGCCCGGACTGTCGTGGGTGCTCGTGCTCCTGGGCGCCGGCACGTCGGCGTACCTCACTGCGCGGCACCGCCGCAACGCCTTCACCATCGCCTGCACCGCCCTCGCGTCGTTGCTCGTGCTGCCGCTGATGCTGCTCGACGCCGAAGGCATCGCGCTGCTGGGCGTCTTCGCCGCGGCCGGGGTGTTCCTGATCGGGGTCACCGACGCGCGCACCCCCGCAGGCTTCGTGCTCTCCGGCATCTCGTGGCCGCTGTCGTCGCTGCGTGGGCTGCCCTGGTTCGGTCGCGCGCTGCGGGTGGTCGGCACCGGTGGCCGGACGCCCGCCATCATCCGCACCGTCGCCGTGTCGCTGATCGCGCTGGCGGTCTTCGGTGCGCTCTTCGCCTCGGCCGACGCGCTCTTCGCCACGTGGATCGACGTCCTCGTGCCGAGCCTGAGCTTCAACGACCTCGTGACCAGGATCTTCGTCGGTTTCCTCGTCTTCGGGGCGACGCTCGGTGCGGCCTACCTCGCGCTCAACCCGTCGCGCGTCGAGCCCACCCGGCGACCGGTCGACGCACTCGGCAACCGGTGGGAGTGGCTGATCCCCGTGCTGCTCGTCGACGCCGTCTTCGTGCTGTTCCTGGTGGCGCAAGCCACGGCGATCTTCGGCGGCCACGACTACGTCGAGGACACCACTGGCCTGACGTACGCCGACTACGTGCACCAGGGCTTCGGGCAGCTGACCATCGCCACGCTGCTGACGCTGTTCGTCGTCTGGGCGGCCGCGCGCAAGGTGAAGGACGCCCCCACCGACCGGCTCTGGATGCGCGCATCGCTCGGCCTGCTCTGCCTGCTGACGCTGGTCGTCGTCGGCTCGGCGCTGCACCGGATGAACCTCTACCAGGAGACCTACGGCTTCACCACGCTGCGACTCACCGTCGACGTCTTCGAGGGCTGGCTCGGTGTCGTGGTGCTGCTCGTGATGGTCGTCGGCGGGCTCGGCTACGGGCGCTGGCTGCCGCGGATCGCCCTGGTCACCGGTGCCGTGGCGGTCCTCGGCCTGGCATCGATCAATCCCGACGCGTGGGTGGCGGGGCGCAACATCGATCGCTTCGAGTCGAAGGGCGAGATCGACCTGTCCTACCTCCAGTCGCTCTCGCGCGATGCTGCCCCGGTGATCGCGGACAGGTTGCCCGAAGACGTCGCCGCCTGTGTGCTGTTCACGCTCCGGGAGGACGAGGGCGGCGTGGAGGACCACGGGCCGCTCGGATGGAACCTGAGCCGGTCTCGCGCCGCGGACGTGGGTGCCGACCTCGATGCCAGCCACCCCACGCTCGACTTCAGCGTCACGTGCACGCCGATGTTCGAGGAGTACGCCACCGCGTCGACGCGCTAGAGTTGGCGACGTGAGCAGCAGCCAGCGATTTCTGCGCCCCGGACCTTGCCAGTGTCCGGGGGCCCGTCGATCTGCCTGATCGACACGCGCTCCCGCACGTCGCCGGGTCCGGGGCAAACCCCCGTCCGACCCACTTCTAGAATCGCTGCGTCCCGTTGAGACGCAAGGAAAGGGAGCCATGTCCGGCCCCAACACTGACTACGACCCCGTCGAGGTCACCCCACTCAAGGCCGAGGAAGTCGAGCGCAATGCGCGACGAGGCGCTGGCCGCCATCGCCGGTGCCACCGACCTCGACGAGCTGAAGCAGGCGCGTCTCGACCACGCCGGCGACCGCTCGCCGATCGCGCTCGCCAACCGCGAGATCGGTGCGCTGCCGCCTCAGGCTCGCAAGGAGGCCGGTGCACGTGTGGGCCAGGCCCGAGGCGCGATCAACAAGGCGCTCGGCGAGCGCGGCGGCGTGCTCGAGGAGGAGCACGAGCAGCGGATGCTGGTCGAGGAGAGCGTCGACGTCACGCTGCCGACCGACCGCCGCAACCGCGGCGCCCGGCACCCGATCACGACCTTCTCCGAGCGTCTCACCGACATCTTCCTGGCCATGGGCTGGGACGTTGCCGAGGGACCGTGGGTCGAGGCCGAGTGGCTCAACTTCGACGCCCTCAACATGGGCGCAGACCACCCCGCCCGCACCATGCAGGACACCTTCTGGCTGGAGCCGGCCGAGGCCGCGCTGGTGCTGCGCACCCACACCTCGCCCGTCCAGGCGCGCACGATGCTCAGCCAGGAGCCGCCGATCTACGTCGTCTGCCCCGGCCGGGTCTTCCGCACGGACGAGATCGACGCGACGCACTCGCCGGTGTTCCACCAGATCGAGGGCCTGGTCGTCGACAAGGGCATCACCATGGCCAACCTCAAGGGCACGCTCGACCACATGACGACGGCGCTGTTCGGCGAGGGCATCACCACCCGCTTCCGGCCGTCCTACTTCCCGTTCACCGAGCCGTCGGCCGAGATGGACATGGTCTGCTTCGTCTGTCGCGGTGTCGACTCCGACGCCTGCCGGACCTGCCGTGGCGAGGGCTGGATCGAGCTCGGCGGTTGCGGCGTGGTCAACCCGCGGGTGCTCACCGCCTGTGGCATCGACCCGGAGGTCTACTCGGGTTACGCGTTCGGCTTCGGCATCGACCGGATGCTGATGTTCCGGCACAACGTGTCAGACCTGCGCGACGTCTTCGAAGGTGACGTCCGCTTCGCCACTGCGTTCGGGACGGAGATCTGACGATGAAGGCGCCACTGTCCTGGATTCGCGAGTACGTCGACCTGCCGGCCGACGTCACGTCGAGCGTGCTCACCGACAAGCTGACGATGCTCGGGCTCAAGCTCGAGGCCGTCACCAACCCCGCCGACGCGATCACCGGTCCGCTCGTGCTGGGCCGCGTGCTCACCATCGAGAAGGAGCCGCAGAAGAACGGCAAGACCATCAACTGGTGCACCGTCGACGTCAGTGACGCCAACGGCACCGGGGAGCCTCAAGGGATCGTCTGCGGCGCGCACAACTTCGTCGAGGGTGACCTCGTCGTGGTGTGCCTGCCCGGAGCCGTGCTGCCCGGCAACTTCGAGATCAGCGCGCGCAAGACCTACGGACACCTCTCGGCGGGCATGATCTGCTCGGCCGCCGAGCTCGGACTGGGCACCGACCACGACGGCATCATCGTGCTGCCCGCCGATGCGGGTGCGCCCGGTGACGACGCGTTCGACGTGCTGGGCATGGACGACCCGGTCATCGAGTTCGAGATCAACCCCGACCGGGCCTACGCCCTGTCGCTTCGGGGGATCGCCCGGGAAGCCGCGCTCGGCTTCGACCTGCCGTTCACGGACCCGGCCGTCCGCGCGACACCGGCCGCCGACGACCAGGGCTACCCGGTCATCGTCGACGATGCCGAGGGGTGTCCGGTCTTCGTGGCGCGCAGCGTGAGCGGGCTGGATCCCGATGCCACGACGCCCGCCTGGATGGCGACCCGGCTCCAGCAGGCCGGCATGCGGCCGATCTCGCTGGCCGTCGACGTGACCAACTACGTCATGCTCGAGCTCGGCCGGCCGATCCACGGCTACGACGCCGACAAGCTCGCCGGCCCGATCCGCGTGCGCCGCGCTCGCGCAGGGGAGCGGTTGACCACGCTCGACGGCACCGACCGGGCCCTCTCGACCGAGGACCTGGTCGTCACCGACGACTCCGGCATCATCGGCCTCGGTGGCGTCATGGGCGGCGAGACCACGGAGATGTCCGCCACGACGACCCGGGTGCTGATCGAGGCAGCGCATTGGGACGCGACGTCGATGTTCCGCACGGGCAAGCGCCACAAGCTGACCTCCGAGGCGGGCAAGCGCAACGAGCGCGGAGTCGACCCGACGATCTGCGAGGCGGCCGCCGACCGCGTGGCCGAACTGCTCGCCGAGCACGGCGGCGGCACCATCGAGCCCGGTGTCACGGTCGTCGGCATGCCTCCCGCGCCGGCGTCGATCACCATCCCCGTCGACCTGCCTGCCCGGATCAGCGGCATCGACATCGCGGCCGAGACGACGGTCGCCAACCTGGTGGCCGTCGGCTGCGAGGTCTCGGTGGAGGGTGACACCCTCACCGCTGTCGCGCCCTCGTGGCGTCCCGACCTGACCGACCCCTACGACCTCGTCGAAGAGGTCGTCCGGATCGTCGGCTACGACCAGGTGCCCTCGGTGCTGCCGCCGGCCCCGCCCGGTCGTGGCCGGACCGAGGCGCAGCGCCTGCGCCGCCGGGTCGGACTCACGCTCGCCGGTGCCGGCCTCGTCGAGACGATCAGCTATCCGTTCGTCGGCGAGGCCGACTGGGACCGGCTCGACCTGCCGGCCGACGACGACCGCCGTACCGCACTGCGCGTGGTCAACCCGCTCAACAACGAGGAGCCGCTGCTCGCCACGACGCTGCTGCCGGGCCTGCTGAAGGCCCTGGCCCGCAACGTCGGTCGCGGCAACGCGGACGTGGCCTTGTTCGAGACCAGCCTGGTGTTCGCGCCGACCGGTGACGAGCGCGCGCCGATCCTCGGCGTCGACCGACGACCCACCGACGAGGAATGGGCCAGCATCGAGAAGGCCGTTCCCAGCCAGCCGATGCACCTGGCGATCGCGCTGACCGGCCACGCCGAGGAGGCCGGCTGGTGGGGCGAGGGCCGCATCGCGTCCTGGTCCGACGCCATCGGCACCATCCGTGACCTGGCCGCCGAGCTCGGCGTCGACCTCGAGGTCAGCTCCACGACCCGCGAGCCCTGGCACCCGGGCCGGTGCGCGGAGCTCCGGATCGGCGAGCGCGTCATCGGTCACGCGGGCGAGCTGCACCCGAAGGTGTGCAAGGCGTACGGCGTCCCGGCCCGCTCGGCGGTGGCGGAGATCGACCTCGACGCCCTGCTGGAGCACGCGACCCGCATCGCCGCCGGCCCGACGTTCTCGTCCTACCCGGTCGCGAAGGAGGACGTGGCGCTCGTCGTCGACGCCTCCGTGCCGGCCGCGGCGGTCGAGGCCGCGCTGCGCGAGGGGGCGGGAGAGCTGCTGGAGTCGATCCGCCTCTTCGACGTCTACACCGGCGACCAGATCGGCGAGGGCAAGAAGTCGCTGGCCTATGCGCTGCGGTTCCGGGCCGCCGACCGGACCCTCAAGGAGGGCGAGGCCTCGGCAGCCCGTGATGCGGCCGTCGCGCTCGCGGCGGAGCGGACCGGCGCGGTCCAGCGCTGACCTGACGAGAGATGGCGGTAGTTCACAGTCACGTCGTGGCTGCGAACTACCGCCATCTTCACGTCACGGAAGTGAGCGGCACTACCTTCCGGGGGCGGGTCGTCAAGTGATCGGGTGCGACACGATCGCGCGGAACCGGTCGAGGATCGACCGGTCGCCGGCGATCGACAGCCCGGTGTCGTCGCCGCGGTGCCACAGCCAGGCATCGAGAGCGGCCGCCGAACCGTCGATGACCACATCGGGCTCGACGTCGTCGGGCGCCTCGACGAGGTGGAAGTCCTCCTCCGCGGAGATCACCTCGCCACTGTCGGGGTCGGTGCCGCTGAAGAGGCCGAACTGGGCCCAGAGCTCGTCGCCCGTATCGGTGCAGTCGAGCCGCGCGTAGTGGGGCAGCGGCTCCCACGAGCCCCACGGCGGGCACCCGCCGAACATCACGCCGATCATCTCGGCGACACCGTCGGCGGCGAGGTTGGCGTCCACGTCGGCTGGCTCCACGCCGGCGGTCTGCTCGGCGTCGAGCCGGTGGATCAGTGCCTCGTGGGCCTGACGGCGGAGGATGAACCCGACCGTGTGGTCCTCCGACCACGTCCACGCCTCCTCCTTCGTGTCGACGCCGTCGAGCGCGCCGGCGAGGGCAGCGGACCACTCGTCGTAGGCGGCCAGCACGTCGGCGTACGCCGCAGGCCGCTCGGGCTGGTCGGACTCGTCCTTCTCCACCGGGCGGTCGACCACGATGCCGGCCCAGAAGCGTTGGACGTGGGCGAGGTGCCAGAGCAGGTCCTCGGCGGACCAGTCGGGGCACGTCGGCACCCGGGCAGCCGGGTCGCAGTCGGCCAGCACGTCGCGGAAGCGGGCGGACTCGACGCGGATGTGCTCGAGATAGGACTCGGGACTCAACAGGGTCATGGCCTCAACCTAGGGCGACCCACCGACATCGGGACAACGGTTTAGCGCCCCCACCACCGACGTCGGCCCGTTGCCTCGATCGGAGCCACGGCGTGGCCAAGCGCCAGGTGCAGGGCCCGCAGGAGCGAAGGCTCCCCGGACTCCGTGACGAGTGCCTCGTCGTGGCTCCGGGCGAAGAGCCACGGGAGCAGGACGGCCGCCGGCGCCGAGACCTGGGCACCGGTCCGCGTCCCGTCGGCCAGGCGGAGGGTGCCGTCGAGGTGACCCTCGGCCACGAGCACGGTCCAGGAGGCATCGGTGTCGTCACTGGTCAGGGCCACCCCGGCGGGCAGCCATCGCGCGTGGGTGCTGTCGCTCAGGTGCGTCAGCTGCTGGTCGACGCCATCGGCCGCAGCGTCAGCGGGGATCGGGGTCGCGGTCATCCCGGCGGACTCCTCCGCGTCTCGCGAGTGCACCAGCGTCTCGAGCGCCATCAACCTGGCGACCCTCGCGGACGGCGCCTGCTCGCCGAAGTAGCAGACGGACTGGTCGGGCCCGGCCGTGCGCAGCGCCTCGACCAGGCCGTGGTTGGTCTCGTCCAGCAGGTCGAGCCGGGCGGCGTGGTCGGCCGGGATCGTGATCGGCTCGAAGCCCTCGTCGAAGTCGCGCGGGCGATTCGCGACCAGCCAGCCCCAGATGTCGTTCATCTCGATCAGGTGCGTGAGGAGGTCGCCGGCCCGCCAGTCGGGGCAGCCGGGCACGGGCGCGCTCGGGTCGGTACGCCGCAGCGCTCCGACCACACGCATCGTGTCGTGGGCGAGGACATCGAGATGTCGGGCGAACGGGAGCACGCCCGCACCCTAGCGACGGATGAACATGCAGAGTCATGTATAGTCATGCACATGCCTGAATCGTTCTCGATCGCCGTCGCCGGCGCCAGCGGCTATGCCGGTGGCGAAGTGCTGCGCCTGCTGCTCGGCCACCCACACGTGACGATCGGGGCGCTGACCGCGGGCAGCAACGCCGGTGAGCGACTCGGCTCGCTGCAGCCGCACCTGCTACCGCTTGCGGATCGCGTCCTCGAGGTACCACGGTGGAGACGCTCTCCGGCCACGACGTGGTCTTCCTCGGCCTCCCGCACGGTCAGTCGGCCGAGATCGCCGAGGCCCTCGGCGACGACACGGTGGTGATCGACTGCGGTGCCGACTTCCGCCTCACCGACGCCGCGCAGTGGGAGAAGTTCTACGGAGGAGCGCACGCCGGGTCCTGGCCGTACGGCCTGCCCGAGCTCGCCGAGCAGCGCAAGGTGCTGACCGGCGCCCGGCGCATCGCCGTACCCGGCTGCTATCCCACCGTCTCCACGCTCGCCATCGCGCCCGCCCTGGCGGCCGGCCTCGTCGAGCCCGACGTGACGGTCGTGGCCGCCAGCGGGCTGAGCGGAGCGGGCAAGTCCCTCAAGCCGCACCTGCTCGGCAGCGAGTCGATGGGCAACGCCAGCGCCTACGGCGTCGGCGGCGTCCACCGGCACACCCCCGAGATCACCCAGAACCTCGGTCTCGTCCACGACGGACAGGTGCGGGTGAGCTTCACGCCGATGCTGGTCCCGATGTCGCGCGGCATCCTGGCCACGGTCTCGGCCCCGCTGGTCGGCAACTCGACCGGGGACCAGGCGAGAGCGGCCTACGCTGCGGCGTACGACCACGAGCCGTTCATCCACCTGCTGCCCGAGGGCCAGTGGCCGCAGACCAAGGCGGTCGTCGGTTCCAACGCCGTGCACGTGCAGGTCGCCGTCGACGAGACGGCCGGCCGGCTCGTCGCCGTGGCCGCCATCGACAATCTCACCAAGGGCACCGCCGGTGCCGCCGTGCAATGCATGAACCTCGCCCTCGGCCTCGACGAGACCACCGGGCTCTCCACGATCGGACTCGCGCCATGACTGACGCCACCAGCCCCCTGCCCCAGTTCACCCTGCTGCAGTACCCCGAGAAGCTCGCGATCGTGCGCCTCGGGCCGGGCGCCGAGGTGCCGAAGTGGGCCGAGTCCGCCAGCCTGTTCTCGGTCACCGCGACCGCCACGGAGACCAGCCTGATCTGCGCGACGCGGTCGGTGCCGACCAAGACGCCGAGCATCAAGCCGCTGACGGCCTTCCAGGTGCGCGGCCCGCTCGACCCCGACGCCATCGGCATCCTGGCCGGCCTGCTCGTGCCGCTGGCCGAGGCCGGGATCCCCGTCTACACCCTGTCCACCTTCGACACCGACTGGATCATGGTCCGGCTCGTCGACGGCGAGAAGGCGACCGAGGCCTGGCGACGACAGGGTCACACCGTGACCGCTGCCGTTCCCGCCAAGCCCATCAAGAAGTCGAGCCCTCCCGGAAAGACGAAGACCAAGAAATGACAGTCACGCATCCCGCCGGCTTCACCGCCTCCGGTGTCCCTGCTGGCCTGAAGTCGACCGGCGCGAAGGATGTGGCCCTCGTCGTCAACCAGGGCCCCACCTTCGACTCCGCCAGCGTCTTCACCGCCAACCGCTGCAAGGCCAACCCGATCCTGTGGAGCCAGGAGGTCGTCAAGGACGGCACGGTCAAGGCCGTCGTCCTCAACTCCGGTGGTGCCAACTGCTACACCGGGGCCGACGGCTTCCAGACCACGCACGCCGTGGCCGAGAAGGTCGCCGAGCTCGTCGGCATCGGCGCCCTCGACGTGGTGGTCTGCTCGACCGGGCTCATCGGTCTCGCCAACGACCGCGGCGACCTGCTGGCCGGTGTCGAGAGTGCGTACGCCGCACTGTCGGCCGACGGGGGAGTGGCCGCCGCCGAGGCGATCATGACCACCGACTCCGTGGCCAAGAACGTCGTCGTCGAGGGTGCCGGCTGGTCCATCGGCGGTATGGCGAAGGGCGCGGGCATGCTCGCGCCGCAGCTCGCCACCATGCTGGTCGTGATCACCACCGATGCCGTCGTGCCGGCCGCCGAGCTCGACGCCGCCCTGCGCGCGTCGACGAGGGTCAGCTTCGACCGCCTCGACTCCGACGGCTGCATGTCCACCAACGACACGGTCACGGTGATGGCCAGCGGTGCGAGCGGCATCACGCCGACCCCGCAGGACTTCACCGCAGCCCTCACCCAGGCCTGCACCGACCTCGCGATGCAGCTGCTCAAGGACGCCGAGGGCGCAGACCACGAGATCGCGATCACGACCCTCAACGCGGCCTCGGAGGACGACGCCGTCGAGGTGAGCCGCAGTGTCGCCCGCAGCAACCTGTTCAAGGCGGCCGTCTTCGGTCGCGACCCCAACTGGGGCCGGGTGCTCGCGAGCATGGGCACCACCGACGCGGTCTTCGACCCGGCAGACCTCGACGTCGCGATGAACGGCGTGTGGGTCTGCCGCAACTCCACGCCGGCCGAGGATCCCTCGGGCGTGGACCTGACCGGCCGCGAGGTCACGGTCACCATCGACCTGAAGTCCGGCGACGCGCGGGCCACCGTGTGGACCAACGACCTCACGCACGCCTACGTCCACGAGAACAGCGCGTACAGCTCATGAAGACCGATGCGAAGACGGGGCCTGGCCGCAGCCCTGCCGTGGCTGAAGCAGTACCACGGCAAGGTGATCGTGGTGAAGTACGGCGGCAACGCCATGACCAACGACGTGCTGAAGACGGCGTTCGCCGAGGACATCGCGTTCCTGCGGTTCGCCGGCTTCAAGCCGGTCGTCGTGCACGGCGGCGGTCCGCAGATCTCGGCCATGCTCAAGCGGCTCGACATCACCTCGGAGTTCCGTGGCGGCCTGCGGGTCACCACGCCCGAGGCCATGGACGTCGTCCGGATGGTCCTGGTCGGGCAGGTCCAGCGCGAGCTGGTCGGCCTGATCAACCAGCACGGCCCTCTGGCCGTCGGGCTGTCCGGTGAGGACGCCGGCCTCTTCACCGCCAAGGCGACCAACACGATCGTCGACGGCGAGGAGGTCGACCTCGGGCTCGTCGGCGAGGTCGCCCACGTCCGCCCCGAGGCAGTCGAGGACCTGGTCGCTGCCGGACGCATTCCGGTCATCTCCAGCGTGGCGCCGGACATCGACGGCCTGGTCCACAACGTCAACGCCGACACCGCCGCCGCGGCGCTCGCGATCGCGCTCGGCGCCGAGAAGCTGCTCGTCCTCACCGACGTCGAGGGTCTCTACCGTGACTACGGCAACTCCGACGACGTCATCCAGGAGATCGGCCCCGAGGCGCTCGGCGAGATGCTGCCGTCGCTCGACGCCGGCATGGTGCCCAAGATGACCGCCTGCCACCAGGCCGTGAGCAACGGCGTGCCGCGCGCCACCGTCGTCGACGGACGCGAGCCCCACGCCGTACTCCTCGAGATCTTCACCGACGAGGGCGTCGGCACCCAGGTGCTGCCCGGCGTCGCCACCAAGCTCCGCAAGGCGCTGTCCGCGCAAGGAGGAGACGCATGAGCTGGCAAGCGCGTTACGAGTCCTCGCTGATGAACACCTTCGGCACGCCCAAGCTGCTGCTCACCCGTGGCGAGGGGGCGCACGTCTGGGACGCCGACGGTCGGGAGTACGTCGACTTCCTCGGCGGCATCGCCGTCAACTCCCTCGGCCATGCGCACCCGGCGATCGTCGAGGCCGTCACCGGTCAGCTCGAGACCCTCGGGCACGTGTCGAACTTCTTCGCCTCCGAGCCGCAGCTCGCCCTCGCCGAGCGCCTGCTGTCACTGCTGGGCGCGCCAGGTCGGGTCTTCTTCTCCAACTCCGGCACCGAGGCCAACGAGGCCGCGTTCAAGCTCACTCGACGCACCGGCCGCACCCACCTCGTGGCCACCGAGGGCGCCTTCCACGGCCGCACCATGGGCGCGCTCGCCCTCACCTCCAAGGCCGCCTACCGTGAGCCGTTCGAGCCGCTCCCGGGCAACGTCACCTTCGTCCCGTACGCCGATGCCGCCGCGCTCGCAGCGGCCGTCACCGACGAGACCGCCGCCGTCGTGCTCGAGCCCATCCAGGGCGAGGCCGGCGTGCGCGTGCCCGGCGACGGCTACCTCGCCGCGGCCAGGCAGATCTGCGACGAGCACGGCGCGCTCCTCTGGCTCGACGAGGTCCAGACGGGCATCGGCCGGACCGGCGCCTGGTTCGCCCACCAGCTGCCGAGCGGTCAGGGCGTGACGCCCGACATCGTCACGCTGGCGAAGGGCCTCGGCGGCGGGATCCCGATCGGCGCCACCATCGGCCTCGGTGCCGCCGGCGCTCTCCTCGAGCCCGGCAACCACGGCACCACGTTCGGCGGCAACCCGGTGGCCTGCGCGGCCGCGCTGGCGGTCCTCGACACCATCGAGAAGGACGGTCTCCTCGACCACGCCACCGCGCTGGGCAAGACCCTGCGCGACGGGCTGGGCGACGACTCCCGCGTCTCCGAGACCCGCGGCGAGGGTCTGATGATCGGCCTCGAGCTGACCGTCGACGCGCCCGGCGTCGTCGCGGCAGCGATGGCCAACGGCTTCATCCTCAACGCCACCGGTCCCAGCACCATCCGGCTGGTCCCGCCGCTCGTCCTCACCGAGGCCGACGCCCAGGGCCTGATCGACGCCTGGGCGGCGATCCTCGACGCGAGTGAGGTGTCGGCGTGACCCGTCACCTCCTGGCCGACGACGACCTGACCCCGAGCGAGCAGGCCGAGGTCCTCGCCCTGGCCGCCGCGATGAAGAACGACGCCCTACGGCGCGATCGTCGGGAAGCCCCTCGAAGGTCCGAAGACCGTCGCCCTGGTCTTCGACCGCCCGACGCTGCGCACGCAGGTCTCGTTCACGGCCGGCATCTCCGAGCTCGGCGGCAACCCGATGACCGTCGACGGGGGACTGGCCGCGATGGGTTCACGCGAGTCGGTCGAGGACGTCGCGCGGGTGCTCGGTCGGCAGGCGTCGGCCATCGTGTGGCGCACCGCCGACCAGGCCGACCTCGCGACCATGGCCGACTACTCCGGCATCCCGGTCGTCAACGCGCTGACCGACGACTTCCACCCGTGCCAGCTGCTGGCCGACCTGCTGACCGTCCAGGAGCGCCTCGGCGCGCTGGCCGGCGTGCGGGTCGCCTTCGTCGGAGACGGAGCCTGCAACATGGGCAACTCCTGGGTGCTCGCCGGTGCGACCGCCGGCGTGCACCTCGTGATCGCGTCACCCGCCGGCTTCGAGCCCGAGCCGAGGTCGTCGAGCGGGCTCGCAAGATCGCGGCCGACACCGGCGGCAGCATCGTGCTCACCGACGACCCCGTCGGCGCGGTTGCCGATGCGCAGGTCGTCGTCACCGACACCTGGGTCTCGATGGGTCGCGAGGAGCAGGCAGCCGAGCGCGAGCAGCTGTTTGCGCCGTACGCCGTCACGAGCGAGCTGCTCGGCAAGGCAGCGCCCGACGCGATGGTGCTGCACTGCCTGCCGGCCTACCGCGGCAAGGAGATCAGCGCCGAGGTGATCGACGGCCCGCAGAGTGCCGTGTGGGACGAGGCCGAGAACCGCCGACACGCGCAGAAGGCGGTCCTCGCGTGGCTGCTCGCGCACAGCGAGGGGGAGCGATGAGCAGCTCCGCCGTGAGTCCGATGACGAAGAACGCCCGGCACCAGCGGATCATCGATCTCGTCACCAACCACGCCGTGCGCTCGCAGACCGAGCTGGCCGAGCTGCTCGCCCAGCACGACGTCCACGTCACGCAGGCCACGCTCAGCCGCGACCTGGTCGAGCTGGACGCCGTCAAGGTGCGCAGCCCCCAGGGCGCGCTGGTCTACGCCGTACCCGCCGAGGGCGGCGACCGCAGCCCGACCGGCGGCCGGGAGATCGTCCGGGGCGCGCGAGCGGCTCGCGCGACTGTGCGCGGAGCTGCTGGTCAGCGCCGACGCGAGCGCCAACCTCGTCGTCCTCCGCACACCCCCCGGCGCGGCCCAGTTCCTGGCCAGCGCCTTCGACAAGGCCGACCTGGGTGACGTGCTCGGCACCATCGCCGGGGACGACACCGTCCTCGTCATCAGTCGCGACCCATCCGGCGGCGACACCCTCGCCCGCCGCTTCCTCGAATTCGCGAACCACCAGACTGCAAAGGATGACCAGTAAGTGAGCAAGGTCCTCACCTCCCTTCCCATCGGCGAACGCGTCGGCATCGCCTTCTCCGGAGGCCTCGACACCTCCGTCGCCGTCGCCTGGATGCGCGACAAGGGCGCCGTCCCGTGCACCTACACCGCCGACATCGGCCAGGCCGACGAGCCCGACATCGCCGGCGTGCCGGCTCGGGCGTTGGAGTACGGCGCCGAGATCGCGCGCGCCGTCGACTGCCGTGCCTCGCTGGTGGAGGAGGGCCTGGCCGCGATGGCCTGTGGCGCCTTCCACATCCGCTCGGGCGGCCGCACCTACTTCAACACCACGCCGCTGGGTCGCGCCGTCACCGGCATGATGCTGGTCCGCGCGATGCACCAGGACGGCGTCGACATCTGGGGCGACGGCTCGACCTTCAAGGGCAACGACATCGAGCGGTTCTACCGCTACGGGCTGCTCGCCAACCCCGAGCTGCGCATCTACAAGCCGTGGCTCGACGCGGACTTCGTGCACGAGCTGGGTGGGCGAGACGAGATGAGCCAGTGGCTCACCGAGCGCGGCCTGCCCTACCGCGACAGCAAGGAGAAGGCCTACTCCACCGACGCCAACATCTGGGGCGCCACCCACGAGGCCAAGACGCTCGAGCACCTCGACGTGTCCCTCGAGACCGTCCAGCCGATCATGGGCGTGAAGTTCTGGGACCCCTCCGTCGCGATCGAGACCGAGGACGTCACGATCCGCTTCGACCAGGGCCGCCCGGTCGCGATCAACGGCGCGACCTTCGCCGACGCCGTGCAGCTGGTCCTGAAGGCCAACGAGATCGGCGGCCGCCACGGTCTCGGCATGTCCGACCAGATCGAGAACCGCATCATCGAGGCCAAGTCGCGCGGCATCTACGAGGCCCCCGGGATGGCGCTGATCTGGATCGCCTACGAACGCCTGCTCAACGCGGTCCACAACGAGGACACGATCGCCAACTACCACTACGAGGGCCGCCGGCTCGGCCGGCTGCTCTACGAGGGCCGCTGGCTCGACCCGCAGGCGCTGATGATGCGCGAGGCCATCCAGCGCTGGGTCGCCTCCCTGGTCACGGGCGAGGTGACGCTGCGGTTGCGGCGGGGTGAGGACTACACGGTGCTGGCCACCGCCGGTCCGGACTTCTCCTACCACCCGGACAAGCTGTCGATGGAGCGCACCGACAATGCCGTCTTCGGTCCGACCGACCGGATCGGCCAGCTCACGATGCGCAACCTCGACATCGCCGACTCGCGCAGCAAGCTGGAGCTGTACGCCAGTCAGCCGCAGGACCAGGGCCACGTCCTGGTCGAGAACGGCAACCTCTTCGGCGAGATCGAGCCGGGCGGTGCCGACCGCATCGCGCGGCGCAACGGCGGCGACAAGCTCGACGACGAGGCGCTCGACCACGCCGCCATGGAGGTCGGGACCGACTGATGTCCGACAAGAGCACCACCAACGAGGGCGCACTGTGGGGTGCCCGGTTCACGTCCGGGCCGTCGCCGGAGCTCGAGGCGCTGTCCCGGTCGACCCACTTCGACTGGCGGCTCGCCCTCTACGACATCGCCGGCTCCCACGCCCACGCCAAGGCACTGGCCGCTGCCGGTCTGCTGACCGCCGACGACGAGGCCGAGCTGCACCGCGGCCTCGACGTGCTCGCACAGCGGTTCACCGAAGGCTCGCTGCAGCCGTCACCGGGTGACGAGGACGTGCACGGCGCGCTCGAGCGGCTGCTCCTCGACGAGGTGGGCACCGAGCTCGGCGGCCGGCTGCGGGCCGGCCGGTCGCGCAACGACCAGATCGCCACGCTCTTCCGGTGCTATCTCCTCGACCACGGCCGCACCATCACGGCCCAGGTGCTCGACCTCGTCGACGTGCTCGCCGGGCAGGCGCGGGACCACCTCGACGTGATCATGCCGGGACGCACGCACCTCCAGCACGCCCAGCCGGTGCTGCTCTCGCACCACCTGCTAGCGCACGCGTGGCCGTTGCTGCGCGACGTCTCCCGCCTCGAGGACTGGCAACGTCGGGTGTCGTCCGAATCGCCGTACGGCGCAGGGGCGCTCGCCGGCTCGTCGCTGGGACTCGACCCGGAGCTGGTGGCCAGGGAGCTCGGATTCTCGGGCTCCAGTCCCAACTCGATCGACGGCACCGCGGCCCGCGACTTCGTGGCCGAGTTCGCCTTCGTCACCGCGATGATCGGCGTCGACGTCTCGCGACTCGCCGAGGAAGTCATTCTCTGGTCGACCCGCGAGTTCAACTTCGTGACGCTGCACGACTCCTGGTCGACCGGGTCGAGCATCATGCCGCAGAAGAAGAACCCCGACATCGCCGAGCTCGCACGCGGCAAGTCCGGTCGCCTCGTGGGCAACCTGGCGGGTCTGCTGACAACGCTCAAGGCGCTCCCGCTGGCGTACAACCGGGACCTCCAGGAGGACAAGGAGCCGGTCTTCGACTCCGTGGACACGCTCGAAGTCCTGCTGCCCGCGTTCTCCGGGATGATCGCCACGCTCACCTTCAACGCGGCTCGGATGGCCGAGCTCGCGCCCCAGGGCTTCTCGCTCGCCACCGACGTCGCCGAGTGGCTGGTGCGTGAGGGAGTGCCGTTCCGGGTGGCCCACGAGGTGGCCGGCGCGTGCGTTCGCCGGTGCGAGGAGCTCGGCTGCGAGCTGCACGAGCTCACCGACGACCAGCTGGCGGAGCTGTCGCCCCACCTCAACGCGGGCGTCCGTGACGTGCTCACGGTCGAGGGCTCCGTCTCCTCGCGCACCGGTCGAGGCGGTACGGCGCCCGAGCGGGTCCGCGAACAGCTCGTCGAGCTGGCCGCCGCGTCGGCCGCACGTCGTGAGCACCTCGGCTGAGCTGACGTCGCGCCTGGCCGGGCCGGTGCTCGACGTCGCGCCGACGCTGCTGGGCTCGATCCTGCGCTGTGACGGCGTCGCCGTACGGATCACCGAGCTCGAGGCGTACGCCGGACCCGACGACCCCGGCTCGCACTCCTACCGGGGCCAGACCGCGCGCAACGCGGCGATGTTCGGCCCGCCCGGTCGCCTCTACGTCTACTTCACCTACGGCATGCACCACTGCGCCAACGTCGTGTGCGGGGGAGTGGGCACCCCGTCCGCGGTGCTGTTGCGCGCGGGCGAGGTCGTCGAGGGGATCGAGACAGCACGCGTACGCCGCCCCGGCGCTCAGATCGAGACCTGGCACGCGGTCCGGCCAGGTTGTGCAAGGCGCTGGACATCGACCTCGCCGACTACGGGAACGACCTTGCGGCGGGCCGAGTGACGCTCGAGCTTGCGGATCCGCCCGATGCCGAAAAGATTTCCGCGGGCCACGGGTGGGGCTGCGCGAGGCGGCCGAGGCACCCTGGCGGTTCTGGTTGACCGGCGAACCGTCGGTGTCGGTGTACCGCCCGGCCGCACCGAGGAAGGCGCGACAACGCGCTGACCTGCACGAACAGTGAACAGTCCACCCCGAGTTGGCACGCCAGCCACCTTGGGTCTAATGTTCTGTCCTGTCGCCGCGAGCGACCACCCCGCTTCGGGCCGAGAGGCCAAAAAGCTGGGTACTGCCGCGCCGACACCGATCTGGTCACTCGCCAGTTTGACTGGCCCGACCAGGACCGGTAAGTTTTTGCAGGTTGTCCCCAAGACAAGTCCGGCTCAGCCGGAGGCGCTTGGGTGGCTCTGATGTTTGAGAACTCAACAGTGTGTCATAGTCGACGAATTAGTTTGTTTTGCCCCGTCACCGTGACTTGATCCGCATCTTTGGTGTGGTGATTTTTGTGGTGGTGGTTTCTTTGGTTGAAGACGATAATTTCTGACAATATTTTTTGTCAGTGTTTGGTTCTTTTGTCAGGGGATGTGGCTCTCTTTTTCCGTGGCTGGTTCTGCTCTTTGTGGGTGGGGTTGGTTGTGGTGCAAGTTTTCGATGGAGAGTTTGATCCTGGCTCAGGACGAACGCTGGCGGCGTGCTTAACACATGCAAGTCGAGCGGAAAGGCCACTTCGGTGGTACTCGAGCGGCGAACGGGTGAGTAACACGTGAGTAATCTGCCCTCCACTTTGGGATAGCCACCGGAAACGGTGATTAATACCGGATATGACCATTTCTCGCATGGGTTTTGGTGGAAAGTTTTTCGGTGGGGGATGTGCTCGCGGCCTATCAGCTTGATGGTGGGGTAATGGCCTACCATGGCTTCGACGGGTAGCCGGCCTGAGAGGGTGACCGGCCACACTGGGACTGAGACACGGCCCAGACTCCTACGGGAGGCAGCAGTGGGGAATATTGGACAATGGGCGGAAGCCTGATCCAGCAACGCCGCGTGAGGGATGACGGCCTTCGGGTTGTAAACCTCTTTCAGCACAGACGAAGCGAAAGTGACGGTATGTGCAGAAGAAGCACCGGCCAACTACGTGCCAGCAGCCGCGGTAATACGTAGGGTGCGAGCGTTGTCCGGAATTATTGGGCGTAAAGGGCTCGTAGGCGGTTTGTCGCGTCGGGAGTGAAAACACACAGCTTAACTGTGTGCTTGCTTCCGATACGGGCAGACTAGAGGTATGCAGGGGAGAACGGAATTCCTGGTGTAGCGGTGAAATGCGCAGATATCAGGAGGAACACCGGTGGCGAAGGCGGTTCTCTGGGCATTACCTGACGCTGAGGAGCGAAAGTGTGGGGAGCGAACAGGATTAGATACCCTGGTAGTCCACACCGTAAACGTTGGGCGCTAGGTGTGGGGCCTATTCCATGGGTTCCGTGCCGCAGCTAACGCATTAAGCGCCCCGCCTGGGGAGTACGGCCGCAAGGCTAAAACTCAAAGGAATTGACGGGGGCCCGCACAAGCGGCGGAGCATGCGGATTAATTCGATGCAACGCGAAGAACCTTACCTGGGTTTGACATACACCGGAAAGCTGCAGAGATGTGGCCCCTTTTGTCGGTGTACAGGTGGTGCATGGCTGTCGTCAGCTCGTGTCGTGAGATGTTGGGTTAAGTCCCGCAACGAGCGCAACCCTCGTTCTATGTTGCCAGCACGTAATGGTGGGGACTCATAGGAGACTGCCGGGGTCAACTCGGAGGAAGGTGGGGATGACGTCAAGTCATCATGCCCCTTATGTCCAGGGCTTCACGCATGCTACAATGGCCGGTACAAAGGGCTGCGATCCCGTAAGGGGGAGCGAATCCCAAAAAGCCGGTCTCAGTTCGGATTGGGGTCTGCAACTCGACCCCATGAAGTCGGAGTCGCTAGTAATCGCAGATCAGCAACGCTGCGGTGAATACGTTCCCGGGCCTTGTACACACCGCCCGTCACGTCACGAAAGTCGGCAACACCCGAAGCCGGTGGCCCAACCCGTAAGGGAGGGAGCCGTCGAAGGTGGGGCTGGCGATTGGGACGAAGTCGTAACAAGGTAGCCGTACCGGAAGGTGCGGCTGGATCACCTCCTTTCTAAGGAGCACACGCCCCGACTCACCCCGTTCGTGGGTGGGCGCATGGTGGTGTTCACTAGTGGAATCGTCGATGATGCTTGACCCCTGGTGGGGGCTGGCGCCTAGTACTACCCGCATCTTGAGCTCTGCTCGAGGTGGGGGTGTGGAACGGGGTTGGTTCTTGGTGGGGGGAGGGTTGGCACACTGTTGGGTCCTGAAGCATCAGGACCAGATGCTTGTTCTGGCCGGTTGGTCCAGTCCTTACGGGGGTTGGGGTGAGCGGGTGGGGTGGGTGGCTGGGACTTGTGTTTTTGGATCGTCCTCCTTTGTCCTGTTGCCCGTTGTGGGTGGTGGGGGGTTGGTGGGGTTGTTGTTTGAGATCTGCATAGTGGACGCGAGCATTAATTAATGCTTTGTAGTGTATTTTTTGTGTGCACATGCCTTCCTTGATTGTGGTGGGTGTGTGTGTTTTTCTTTGTAGTGATTTGTTTTGACGTTGTTGAGACAAGCTATGAAGGGCACATGGTGGATGCCTTGGCATCAAGAGCCGATGAAGGACGTAGGAGCCTGCGATAAGCCCTGGGGAGTTGGCAACCGAGCTGTGATCCGGGGGTGTCCGAATGGGGAAACCCAGCTGGAGTCATGTCCAGTTACCCACATCTGAACACATAGGGTGTGTGGAGGGAACGTCGGGAAGTGAAACATCTCAGTACCGACAGGAAGAGAAAACAAAAGTGATTCCGAGAGTAGTGGCGAGCGAAATCGGATGAGGCCAAACCATATCTGTGTGATACCCGGCAGGGGTTGCAGGTGTGGGGTTGTGGGGTTGTTCGATCACATCTGCCGGTGTGGTGCAGAGTAAGAAACTTGTGGTTGAAGTCGAAGTCCATTGGAAAGTGGCGCCGTAGCGGGTGATAGCCCCGTAGACGTATGACGCAAGCTCTGGAGCAGTACCCCAAGTAACACGGAACCCCTGAAATTCCGTGTGAATCTGGCGGGACCACCCGTTAAGCCTAAATACTCCTTGATGACCGATAGCGGACAAGTACCGTGAGGGAAAGGTGAAAAGTACCCCTGGCGGGGAGTGAAATAGTACCTGAAACCGTGTGCCTACAATCCGTCGGAGCGAGCATTCGTGCTTGTGACGGCGTGCCTTTTGAAGAATGAGCCTGCGAGTTTGCGGTGTGTTGCGAGGTTAACCCGTGTGGGGAAGCCGTAGCGAAAGCGAGTCCGAATAGGGCGTTTCAGTAGCGCGCTCAAGACCCGAAGCGAAGTGATCTATCCATGGGCAGGTTGAAGCGTCGGTAAGACGACGTGGAGGACCGAACCCACTTAGGTTGAAAACTGAGGGGATGACCTGTGGATAGGGGTGAAAGGCCAATCAAACTTCGTGATAGCTGGTTCTCCCCGAAATGCATTTAGGTGCAGCGTTGCGTGTTTCTTGCCGGAGGTAGAGCACTGGATAGCTAATGGGCCCGACCAGGTTACTGACGTTAGCCAAACTCCGAATGCCGGTAAGTGAGAGCGCAGCAGTGAGACAGTGGGGGATAAGCTCCATTGTCGAGAGGGAAACAGCCCAGACCATCAGCTAAGGCCCCTAAGCGGTGACTAAGTGGAAAAGGATGTGGAGTCGCAGTGACAACCAGGAGGTTGGCTTGGAAGCAGCCACCCTTGAAAGAGTGCGTAATAGCTCACTGGTCAAGTGATTCCGCGCCGACAATGTAGCGGGGCTCAAGTCATCCGCCGAAGCTATGGCATTCACACAATAGCTAAGCCGCCCTTGAGGTTGGTTCAGGTGTGTGGATGGGTAGGGGAGCGTCGTGTGGGCAGTGAAGCGCCGGAGTGATCCAGGTGTGGAGGCCACACGAGTGAGAATGCAGGCATGAGTAGCGAATGAAGAGCGAGAAACTCTTCCGCCGAATGATCAAGGGTTCCAGGGTCAAGCTAATCTGCCCTGGGTAAGTCGGGACCTAAGGCGAGGCCGACAGGCGTAGTCGATGGACAACGGGTTGATATTCCCGTACCGGCAAAGTAGCGCCCATGATGAACCTGGTGATGCTAACCATCCGAAACCCATGTGATCGGACCCTTCGGGGCGAGACGTGTGGGCGGAGCGTGGGACCCGAACTGGTAGTAGTCAAGCGATGGGGTGACGCAGGAAGGTAGCCCAGCCATGGCGATGGTTGTCCACGGGTAAGCATGTAGGACGAGTCCCAGGTAAATCCGGGCCTCTCACTTTGATGTGGAGTCTGAGATGTGACACGGAGCCGTATGGTGAAGTGGGTGATCCTATGCTGTCGAGAAAAACCTCTAGCGAGCTATGCGCCGCCCGTACCCCAAACCGACTCAGGTGATCAGGTAGAGAATACTAAGGCGATCGAGAGAACCATGGTTAAGGAACTCGGCAAAATGCCCCCGTAACTTCGGGAGAAGGGGGGCCCGGATCGTGTACCCACTTGCTGGGGAAGCGTGAAGGGCCGCAGAGACCAGGCCCAAGCGACTGTTTACTAAAAACACAGGTCCGTGCGAAGTTGTAAGACGATGTATACGGACTGACTCCTGCCCGGTGCTGGAAGGTTAAGAGGACCTGTTAGACGCAAGTCGAAGCGGAGAATTTAAGCCCCAGTAAACGGCGGTGGTAACTATAACCATCCTAAGGTAGCGAAATTCCTTGTCGGGTAAGTTCCGACCTGCACGAATGGAGTAACGACTTGGGCGCTGTCTCAACCATGGACTCGGCGAAATTGCACTACGAGTAAAGATGCTCGTTACGCGCGGCAGGACGGAAAGACCCCGGGACCTTTACTATAGTTTGGTATTGGTGTTTGGTACTGCTTGTGTAGGATAGGTGGGAGACTGTGAAGCTCAGACGCCAGTTTGGGTGGAGTCAACGTTGAAATACCACTCTAGTAGTATTAGATGTCTAACCTAGGTCCGTAATCCGGATCAGGGACAGTGCCTGATGGGTAGTTTAACTGGGGCGGTTGCCTCCTAAAAAGTAACGGAGGCGCTCAAAGGTTCCCTCAGCCTGGTTGGCAATCAGGTGTTGAGTGTAAGTGCACAAGGGAGCTTGACTGTGAGACAGACATGTCGAGCAGGGACGAAAGTCGGAACTAGTGATCCGGCGCCAGCAGGTGGAAGCGGCGTCGCTCAACGGATAAAAGGTACCCCGGGGATAACAGGCTGATCTTCCCCAAGAGTCCATATCGACGGGATGGTTTGGCACCTCGATGTCGGCTCGTCGCATCCTGGGGCTGGAGTAGGTCCCAAGGGTTGGGCTGTTCGCCCATTAAAGCGGCACGCGAGCTGGGTTTAGAACGTCGTGAGACAGTTCGGTCCCTATCCGCCGCGCGCGCAGGAAACTTGAGAAAGGCTGTCCCTAGTACGAGAGGACCGGGATGGACGAACCTCTGGTGTGCCAGTTGTCCCGCCAGGGGCACGGCTGGTTGGCTACGTTCGGAAGTGATAACCGCTGAATGCATCTAAGCGGGAAGCACGTTTCAAGATGAGGTTTCCCACCAGGTTAACTGGGTAAGGCCCCCCACAGAACATGGGGTTGATAGGCCGGAGGTGTACAGCAGCAATGCCCAGCCGACCGGTACTAATAGGCCGAGGGCTTGTCCCAACACCGTACAAAACCAATCACCACCAACCCGCAAGGGTTGTACGGAAAAACACCGACAAGACCTGCGCTACAAAGCACCAACCACACATTGTGTGTTTGCCCGCGTCCACATGCAGTTCCCAACCAACACACCCACCCCTATAGGGGTCAGGGCGGTACAGGTTGAAGGAACCCAACAACTGAACAGATGCATCATCAAAGCTTGGAACACCCCCAACAAACCCCCACAACACGGGGGGATGTGTATGGGTGTGTGTGTTCCGCCAGAGTTACGGCGGCCATAGCGAAAGGGAAACACCCGGTCCCATACCGAACCCGGAAGTTAAGCCTTTCAGCGCCGATGGTACTGCAACCGAGAGGCTGTGGGAGAGTAGGACGCCGCCGGACATACAATTGGGCAGAGGCCACCTGGTGACAGGTGGCCTCTGCTGCATTTGTGCGCCAAGGCCAGTACCGTGGCAACGCACGACCCCCAAATTCTTACATCAGCACAGTGAGCAAGCACCCCCGAAAGGTTTCCGTCGTGGCCGAGGAACGTCGTAGCCAGCGCCCGCCAGCCCGGGGCGGCTCCAAGCCGCCTGCCCGTGGTGGCAGCTCCCCGAGCCGGGGCGCCAAGCCCGAGTCGCGTGGCGGCAAGCCCGAGACCCGCGGTGGTCGCCCCGATGCCCGGGGTGGCAAGCCCGACACCCGTGGCGGCAAGCGGCGGCGCTTCTCGTGATGCTCGGGGCGGTTCCGACCGCAAGCGGGAGGGCGACTGGAAGCGCCCGCGCGAGGAGCAGCGCCCGCGCACGGTCGACCAGGCGGAGTACGACGGTCCGCCGCTGCCGGAAGAGGTCACCGGCCAGGAGCTCGATCGCGGCGTGGTCAACCAGCTCAAGGGCCTGCCGGAGAAGCTGGCCGCTCGGGTGGCCCGTCACCTCGCCGCCGCCGGCCTGCTGATCGACGACGACCCCGAGACGGCCTACCAGCACACCTTGGCCGCGCGTGCGCGTGCCTCCCGCATCGCCATCGTCCGCGAGGCCGTCGGCGAGGCTGCCTACGCGGCCGGGCACTACGGGGTGGCGCTCGCCGAGCTGCGTGCCGCCAAGCGGATGAACGGTGCGACGGAGTATCTCCCGATGATGGCGGACTGCCACCGTGCGCTCGGGCACCCGGAGCAGTCGCTGAAGCTCGCCAAGAGCCCCTCGGTCGCCAACTTCCCGGCCGACGCCAAGGCGGAGATGACGCTCGTCGAGGCGGGCGCCCGTCGCGACATGGGTCAGCTCGATGCCGCACTGCGCACGCTGGAACTGGCCCCGCTCATGTCGAAGAGCCGTGAGCAGTGGGTCGTGCGCCTGCGCTACGCCTACGCGGACACGCTCGAGTCCGCCGGGCGTGAGGCCGACGCGCTGGCGTGGTTCCACCGCACCAACGCCATCGACAGCGAACAGCTCACCGATGCCTCCGATCGTGCCGACCTGCTCGAGAAGCGGATCGGCTGACCGCTCGATCTGCTTGTCGCTCTCGATCTCGGCCGTCGCGCAACATTGCGAGTGGTTCCTGGCCTGTCCCATTGGCAAACTCAGGTCCCATGGGCCACAATGGAGCCCTAATCACATACGTGTCACTTGGTAACTCCTTGAAACCGTCGCACAGACCGCTGGGGAAGGCGCATCTCAGCGTCGGAACTTCAAGGAGGTCACGGTGACCACAAGCACTCACGCCCGCCCGGATGTTGCCGGGACCCGGGGCATTCTTTACGTGCACTCAGCACCCTCTGCTCTCTGCCCTCACATCGAGTGGGCCGTCGGCGGAGTGCTCGGCGTTGCCGTGAGCCTTGACTGGATCCCGCAGCCGGCACAGCCCGGCAGCTACCGCGCCGAGCTGTCCTGGGCCGGCTCCGTCGGCTCCGCGGCGTCGGTCGCGTCCGCGCTCCGCGGCTGGAACCACCTCCGGTTCGAGATCACCGAGGAGCCCAGCAGCGCCAGCGAGGGCACCCGCTTCTCCTACACGCCGGAGCTCGGTGTCTTCCACGCCGTCACCGGCCTGCACGGCGACATCATGATCCCCGAGGACCGTCTCAAGGCCGCCGTCGTCAAGGCGGCCCTGGGCGACACCACGCTGCTCAACGAGATCGACAAGCTGCTGGGCAAGCCGTGGGACGACGAGCTCGAGACGTTCCGCCACGCCGGTGAGGGTGCTCCGGTCCGTTGGCTGCACCAGGTCGTCTGACCGCTTCGTGGGTCACGGGCACTCGCACTCCCATCGCGCCGTCGACGTCCGCACGTCCGGGCCGGTCACGCGTCTGCTGCTGATCGTGCTGGCCTTGACCGCCCTCGCGACCCTGATCGGCGTCGGTGTGCTGTGGCCCAGTGGCGAGCGGCCGCCGACGCCGTACTCCGCCGACGGCGTGACCTATCCGGACGGTGAGGTGCTCCGCGTCGGCGAGGCCTGCCCCGTCGTCACCGAGGAGTCCACCGACTTCCCCGAGATCTGCGACGATGTCGACGTACGACTCGACGGCGAGGCCGGCACCGTGAGCGACCTGCGGGTGCGACCGGGCGTCGTGGAGGCACTGCAGGTGGGGGATCGGGTCACGCTCGTCGCCGTACCGCAGGAGGGCACCGACGAACCCAACTACGGCTGGGTGGGGTTCGATCGCAAACCGCCGCTCGGATGGCTGGCGCTGGCGTTCCTGCTCGTGGTCGCGCTGATTGCCCGTCTCCGGGGCCTGCTGGCCATCCTGGGGCTGGTCTTCGCCGGCCTGGTGATCGGCTACTTCATGCTGCCGGCGCTGCTGGCGGGGGAGTCCGGGCTCGCCGTCGCCCTGGTGGGTTCGACCGCCATCATGTTCGTCGTCCTCTATCTGGCCCACGGCCCTTCGGTGCGTACGTCGACCGCGCTGGCCGGGACCCTGATCGGGCTCGTCATCACGGCGGGGATCGGGCTGGTGGCCATCCACACCGCTCGGCTCAGCGGACTCGGTGACGAGTCGAGCCTGCTCCTGCGAAACCAGGCCGACGGCCTCGACTTCCGCGGGCTGCTCACCTGCGCGGTGATCATCGCCGGTCTCGGAGTGCTCAACGACGTCACCATCACCCAGAGCTCATCGGTCTGGGAGCTGCGGGAGGCCGCTCCGCACCTGACCCGGCGGGAGATCTTCGCCTCGGGCATGCGGATCGGGCGCGACCACATCGCCTCCACGATCTACACGATCGTCTTCGCCTACGCCGGCACCGCGGTGGCCACGATGCTGCTGATCTCCCTCTACGACCGACCGCTGATCGACGTCCTCAGCGACGAGGCGATCGCCGAGGAGGTGGCACGCACCCTGGCGTCGGCCATCGGCCTGGTGCTGGCCGTGCCGGCCACCACCGCGATCGCGGCAGCGACCGTTGCTCCGGCCGTCAGGAACGAGCCAGCCGGAAGCGCGTGACCGGCACGTAGGCGGGGATGGGCACGGACGGGTCGTCGTACCAGTTGAGGACCGAGCGGATCCGGAACTTGCCGGGCACCGTGGCATTGCGGCACAGCCTGAACTCCGTCGTCCGGGTCTTGGGGTCGGAAGGACCGATGTAGGCGAACGAGGCCACGCCTTGACCACGTCGGTCCACGATCGAGACCTCGAGCGTCCAGTCCTCCGTAGGGACCTGGACCGCGTAGGCGAAGAAGTAGCGGTGGCAGCCCTTGTGCAGGATGCCGTCGAGCCCGGCCGTGTTGCCGCCGATCACGTCGGCGTCGCGATGGGCCTCGGCGGGCGAGGCGAACAGCGTGACCAACATGGCCGCTGTGGCGAGCAGGACGGTGAGTGGGCGGTGCATCAGGAGATCCTTCGCGAGTGACCACGGACACACTCTCCAACGCGTTGGACGCGTCGGCGTTATGCCCGGGTCCTCCCGGCCCAGACGTCCTACAGGGGGATGTTGCCGTGCTGCCCGCGGTGCACGCCGGAGGTGTCGATCTCGTGACGGAACGCCGCGGCGATCGCGCTGCGGGTCCGGGAGGGCTCGACGACCTCGTCGACCACGCCGATCTCGACGGCCTTGTCCACGCCGCCGGCGATCCGCTCGTGCTCGGCGGCGAGCTCCGCCTCGACGCGGGGCCGGATCTCGGGAGAGACCTCGGCAAGCTTGCGCCGGTGCAGGATCCGGACGGCCGCGACCGCGCCCATCACGGCCACCTCGGCGCCCGGCCAGGCGAGGACTCGAGTGGCGCCGAGCGAGCGCGCATTCATGGCGATGTAGGCGCCGCCGTACGTCTTGCGCGTGACCAGCGTGACGCGGGGCACCACGCACTCGCCGAACGCGTGGAGCAGCTTCGCGCCGCGGCGTACGACACCGTCCCACTCCTGTCCGACGCCCGGGAGGTAGCCGGGGACGTCGACGAGCACGATGAGGGGTACGCCGAACGCGTCGCACATGCGCACGAAGCGGGACGCCTTCTCGGCGGACAGCGAGTCGAGGCAGCCGCCGAGGCGGAGCGGGTTGTTGGCCACGACGCCGACGGTGCGGCCCCCGAAGCGTCCCAGCGCGGTGACGATGTTGGGGGCCCAGCGGGCGTGCAGCTCCTGCATGGTGTCGTCGTCGAGCACGGCCTCGACGAGCGGGTGCACGTCGTAGGCCCGCTTCTTGGACTCCGGCAGGATGGCCTCGAGGTCGCGGTCCTCGACCGAGTCCTGGTCGAGGCTGCCCTGGGCGCCGAGCAGCGAGGCGACGATGCGGGCGCGGTCGAGTGCCTCGCGCTCGGAGTCGGTGAGGATGTGGACGACGCCGGAGCTGCGGCCGTGGGGCTCGGGGCCACCGAGCCGCAGCATGTCGACGTCCTCGCCGGTCACCGAGCGGACGACGTCGGGGCCGGTGACGAAGATGCGGCCCTCGGGTCCGAGGATCACCACGTCAGTGAGCGCGGGGCCGTAGGCCGCGCCACCTGCGGCCGGGCCGAGCACGACGGAGATCTGCGGGATCTTGCCGGAGGCCTGGGTCATGACGTGGAAGATCCGCCCGACGGCGTGCAGCGACAGCACGCCCTCGGCCAAGCGGGCGCCGCCCGAGTGCCACAGGCCGATGATGGGTACGCCGTCGGTGATGGCGCGGTGGTAGGCGTCGACGACGACGCGGCAACCGACATCGCCCATCGCGCCGCCCATCACGGTGGCGTCGCTGCAGAAGGCCACGGCGGTGGTGCCGTGGACCCGGCCGACCGCGGCCAGCATCCCGGAGTCGTCGTCGTCGGTGAGCAGCTCCAGGCTGCCCTCGTCGAGGAGCGCCGTGAGGCGGTGGACCGGGTTGCGCGGGTCCTGGTCGCGCGGAAGCTTTGCCGGCTTGGCCGGGACTGCGGTCTCGGCCGTCAGTGGTCATGAAGCGCTGCCGAAGGCGACGGCGACGTTGGCGCCACCGAACCCGAAGGAGTTGTTGAGGGCCACGATGTCGCCGTCGGGCAGCGCGCGGGCGGTCGTCGGGATGTCGAGCTCGACCTGCGGGGTCGTTGTTGTCGAGGTTGATGGTCGGCGGGCCATGCGGTCGTTCAGCGCGAGCACGGTGGCGACGGCCTCGAGGGCGCCGGCGCCACCGAGGAGGTGGCCGGTCATCGACTTGGTGCTGGTGACCACGAAGTTGTCGACCTGGGCGCCGAGCGACGGCGTGCAGCATCAGCCCCTCGGCGATGTCGCCCTTGGGCGTCGAGGTGGCGTGCGCGTTGACGTGGACCACGGTGTTCGGGTCGACGTCACCCTCGCGCAGGGCCATCTGGATGGCGCGGGTGCCGCCGCGACCCTCGGGGTCGGGCTGCGCGATGTCGTGGGCGTCGTTGCTGATGCCGGCGCCGAGGACGTCGGCGTAGATGTGGGCGCCACGGGCGCGAGCGTGCTCCTCGGACTCGAGGACCAGCACGGCCCCGCCCTCACCGAGCACGAAGCCGTCGCGGCCGGTGTCCCAGGGACGGGAGACGGTCGTCGGGTCGCCGTCGTTCTTGGACAGCGCCATCATGTTCGCGAAGGCGGCCATCGGGAGCGGGTGGATCGCGGCCTCGGTGCCACCGGCCAGCACGACGTCGGCGCGGCCGAGCCGGATCAGGTCGATCGCCATCGCGATCGCCTCGTTGCCCGACGCGCAGGCCGAGGTCGGGGCGTGGACGGCCGCGCGGGCGCCGTACTTGAGGCTGACGTTGGCCGCCGGGGCGTTGGGCATGAGCATCGGGTACGGCGAGGGGCGAGACGCGACGCGGGCCCTTCTCCAGCAGCGCGTCGTAGTTGGCGAGCAGCGTGGTGACGCCACCGATGCCCGAGGCCAGGGCGACGGCGAGGCGCTCGGGCTCCAGCCGGAGCCCTCCAGGCCGGAGTCGGCCCATGCCTCGTCTGCCGCGACCATGGCGAACTGGCCGGAGCGGTCGAGCCGGCGGGCCTTGACCCGCTCGAGGACCTCGGAAGGCTCGACGGCGACGCGGCCGCCGATCTTGACCGGCATCTGCTCGACCCAGTCGTCGGTGAGGTGTCGGACGCCGGACGTGCCGGCGAGCAGGGCGTCCCAGGTGGTGTGACGTCACCGCCGACCGGGGAGGTGGCTCCGAGACCGGTGACGACTACGCGGGTCGAGGTCATGAGGATGTCCGTTCTCGTGGGGTGGACTGCGAGAGGCTGGCGGGGGAGGCGGACGGGCGGCCGGTCCGGGTGTCGGACCGGCCGCCGGCAGGTCAGTCCTGCGCGCGCTCGATGAAGGCGACGGCGTCGCCGACGGTCTTGAGGTTCTTGACCTCGTCGTCGGGGATGGTGACGCCGAACTTCTCCTCGGCGGCCACGACGACCTCGACCATGGAGAGCGAGTCGACGTCGAGGTCGTCCACGAAGGACTTGTCGAGCTGCACGTCGTCGGCGTCGATGCCGGCGACCTCGTTGACGATCTCGGCAAGGTCGGCGCGGATCTCTTCGGTGGTGGCCATGGGGCCTTCCTTCCATTGATGGGTGGGCTGATCTGGGGTACAGCGTGGGTCCTGCTGATGGTGTGAAACTCGGGGGTCCTCACGGGACGGTGACGACCTGGGCGGCGTAGGACAGTCCGGCGCCGAAGGCGATGAGCAGGGCGGTGTCGCCGGACTTGGCGTCGCCCTCGGCGATCATCCGGTCGAGCGCGAGCGGGATCGAGGCGGCCGAGGTGTTGCCCTGGTCGGCGATGTCGCGGGCGATCCGCACCCGAGGCGGGCAGCTTCATCGAGCGCGCCATCGCGTCGATGATGCGCATGTTGGCCTGGTGGGGGACGAAGACGTCGAGGTCGTCGAGGGTGATGCCGGCCTTGTCGAGCGCCTGCTGGCCGATCTTGGCCATCGCGAAGGACGCCCAGCGGAAGACGGGGTTGCCCTGCATCACCAGGTGCGGCATCACACCGCTGCCGGGCACTTCAGGACTGCCGACCACGTCGCGCCAGTCCTCGCGCTGACGGATCAGGTCGAACTGCTCGCCGTCGGAGCCCCACACGACCGGGCCGATGCCCGGGGTGTCGCTGGGTCCGACGACCGCCGCACCCGCGCCGTCGGCGAAGATGAAGGCGGTGCCGCGGTCGGTGAGGTCGAGGATGTCGGTGAGGCGCTCGACGCCGATGACCAGCACGTAGCGGGCGCTTCCGGCGCGGACGAAGTCGGAGGCCAGGGAGATGCCGTGGCAGAACCCGGAGCACGCGGCGGAGATGTCGAAGGCGGCGGCCTGGTCGGTGCCGAGCTCGTGCGCGATCGCGGTGGCGACGGCCGGGGTCTGGAGCAGGTGGCTGACGGTCGCGACGACCACGCAGTCGATCTGCCGTGCGTCGAGGCCGGCCCGCTCGAGCGCGATCCGGGACGCGGCCACCGACATCATCTGGACGGACTCTTCAGGACCCGCCCAACGACGCGACTTGATGCCGGATCGCTGCTGGATCCATTCGTCGCTCGAGTCGATCGCGTCGACGACCTCGGAGTTGGGCACGGAGCGAACGGGGCGGTAGGCGCCGACCCCGAGGATCGCCGCGTGCTCCGAGCCAGTCGTGGTGGTGATGCTGGTCATCAGCTCAAGCCTTCCGGGTGCAGGCGCAACAGCGGCTGGCCGGGAGAGACCAGGTCACCGTCCTCGACGAGCCACTCCACGACACTACCGCCGTGCAGGGCCTTGACGACGGTGCTGTCCCGGGTGCTGGCGACTTCACCGATGGTTGCACCGGCCGACAGCACGCCGGCGTCGGCGGCTTCCGCGGCGCGGTGGAACGTGCCCTTGCCGGGCGAGACGACCATGCGCCACGTCGGTGACGTCTCGATCTGCGACGCCTCGCCGTGCTTGTCCGCGAAGGCGCGGGCGTCATCGAGCTGGTCGGGGGTCTTGAGGGCGAACGTCTCGACGCCCTTCATGGCCCGCTTGGCGATGCCGGTCAGGGTCCCGGCCGGGGGCATCTCGATGATGCCGGTGACGCCGAGGTCGATCATCGCCTCCATGCAGAGGTCCCAGCGCACCGGGCTGGCGATCTGGCCGACGATGCGGGCCATCACGTCGCGTCCGTCGTGGATGATCCGGCCGTCGCGGTTGGAGATCACCGGCGTGCGGGCGTCGTGGGTGGAGACGGAGCGGGCAAGGGCGGCCAGGTGGCCGACGGCCGGCTCCATGTGGCTGGTGTGGAAGGCGCCGGCCACCGACAACGGGATCAGCCGCGCCTTGGTCGGCGGCGCGTCGGCGAAGGCGGCCAGCTGCTCCAGGGTGCCTGCGGCCACGATCTGGCCGGGGCCGTTGTCGTTGGCAGCAGTGAGACCCTGCAGCTCGAGCGCGGCCAGCACCTCCTCGCGGTCGCCGCCGAGGACGGCGGTCATGCCGGTGGGGGTCACCTCCGAGGCCTTGGCCATCGCGTCGCCGCGCTCACGGACCAGCACCATGGCCTGCTCGGCGGTGATGACGCGTGCGCCAGCGGCGGCGGTCAGCTCGCCGACACTGTGCCCGGCCACCGCACCGATCCGCGCGAAGGCGTCGGCGGGGTGTGGGAACAGGTCCAGCGCCGCGACCAGGCCGGTCGCCACCAGCAGCGGCTGGGCGATCCTGGTGTCGCGGATGGTCTCCGCGTCGGCGTTGGTGCCGTAGTCGGCGAGGTCGAGGCCTGCGACGGTCGAGAGCCAGTCGAGGCGCGAGGCGAAGACGGGGTCCTCGAGCCACGGAGTGAGGAAGCCTGGGGTCTGGGCCCCTTGGCCGGGAGCGACGATGACGAGCACAGGATCAAGCCTGCCCGGTGAAGGGCGTTGGATTCTCCTCGGACCTGCACGAATCTGCACCGCACTTCTTTGTAGGGTTCCTACAAAGAGTCCCCAGGCGCTTGGCGGCCGGACTGTCGGCCCAGCACCAGCGCGATCTGCAGGGTGAAGGCGTCTCGGGCAGACGTCGGCGCCAGGCCGGTCACCTCCGTGGCCTGCTTGAGGCGGTAGCGGACCGTGTTGGGGTGGACGAAGAGGTGGCGCGCGGCGGCCTCGATCGCGCGCCCGTGCTCGAAGTACGCCGCCAGCGTCTCGATCAGGGTGCCGCGGGCGCCGAGGAGCGGGAGATAGACCTGGACGACGAGGTGTCGACGGGCGTGGCCGTCGCCGGCGAGCGCCCGCTCGGGCAGGAGCTCGTCGCTGCGCACCGGCCGCGGTGCCTCCGGCCAGCCCGCTGCCGCCCGGTGGGCCGACATCGCCGCGCGGGCCGAGGCGTGCGCATGGCTCAGGTCGTCGGTGACCGGCCCCACGACCACCGGCCCCGGGCCGAAGTGGTCGACGATCCGCAGCGCGGCCTTGGACGGATCGGTCACGCCGCCGAGCACCACGACGAGACGCTCGCCCTGGGTGGCGCACAGGGCGTCCATGCCTGCCGCCTGCGAGTCGCGGCGTACGTGCTCGAAGATGTCGGTCTCGGTGCGTCGGGCGGGCACAGCCCCCAACACGACTGCCACATCTCCGCGTGCGCCCCACCCGAGCGCGCTGGCGCGCGACAGCACTGCCTCGTCCGCCTCGGACCTGAGCACCGCGTCCACGACCAGCGCCTCGAGCCGGGCGTCCCACGCGCCGCGGACCTCGGCGGCACGGGCGTAGACCTCCGCGGTGGCGAAGGCGACCTCGCGGCCGTACCGCAGGATCGCCTGGTGCACCTCGAAGGCGTCGGCCGGGTCGAGGATGGCGTCGATGTTGCCCTCGACGACCGAGATGCTCAGCCGGACGAGGTCCACGGTCTGCTTCAGGTCGATGACGCCGGTGAGCTCCCGAGGTGCTGCCCCGAAGACGGCAGCGGCCAGTGGGGGAGTGTCGCCGGCGTGGAGCTCGTCCAGTTGGGTGTCGAGGCCGAACCAGTCGATGAAGCCCTTGATGCCGCCCTGCACGACGAGTCCGACCCAGGAGCGATCCTGGGCGCTGAGCTCCTCGAACCACTCCAGGTCGCTCGACATCCGGGCCATGGCGGCCGTGCTGAGGGCGCCGGTCGACCGCTGCAGCGCGGCGGCGGCGCGGCGTCGGGAAGGCTCGGCTGTCGGCACACGTCGAATCTAGTCCCACCGGTCACTCCCGTCACCCGGATGCTGTGGGCAGGTAACAAATCGGTCGAGAAGTGCCCCGATACACGATCAATGCGTCCGGGATGGGAACGTGTTCTGATTGAATCGCGAAAATCATTCGAACCGGGAGTGCATGTGAGCGAAGTGCCAGAGCTGGAGTTCGTCGAGATCCACGGACACAAGCGCGCGTTCGTGAAGACCGGCTCGGGGCCTGCCCTGCTACTGCTCCACGGACTCGGGTGCGACCACACCACCTGGATGCCCATCATCGAGTCGCTCGCCAAGCGCTACACGGTGATCGCGCCCGACCTGCTCGGTCACGGTGCATCGGACAAGCCGCGCGCGGACTACAGCGTCGGCGGATACGCCAACGGCATGCGCGACCTGCTCATCGTGCTGGGCATCGACCGGGTCACCGTGGTCGGGCACAGCTTCGGCGGCGGCGTCGCCATGCAGTTCGCCTACCAGTTCCCCGAGCGGTGCGAGCGCATGATTCTCGTCAGCACCGGCGGACTCGGCCCCGAGGTCTCGCCCGCGATCCGGGTGATCACCACCCCCGGGTTCCACCAGGCGATGGGGCTGCTGACCCTGCCCGGTCTGCGCCACATCGGAACGGCCGGCCTGCGTGCACTGGCCGCCACCGGCAAGCGATCGCTGCGCGACCTGGGCGAGGTCGCCGACATCTACGAGTCGTTCAAGGACCCGCACACCCGCACCGCGATCCGGCACGTCGTGCGAGCGGTCGTGGACTGGAAGGGCCAGATCGTCACCATGTCCGACCGGGCCTACCTGACCGAGGCGATGCCGATGTGCGTCATCTGGGGCCGCAACGACCAGATCATCCCGGTCCGGCACGCCAGCAACGCCGCCGCTCTCGCGCCCTCGGCCCGGGTCGAGGTGATCCCCAACGCGGCGCACTTCCCGCACAAGGACCACCCGCAGCGGTTCGTCCGGATCGTCAACGACTTCATCCGCTCGACCGAGCCTGCGGCGTACGACCGTGAGGAGTGGCGCGAGCTGCTCGAGGCCGGACCCCGCATCGTGCCGCTCCAGGCCGAGGCCGGCGAGGCGCCCGTAGCGCCGGTGCACGTGCTGAGCACCGGCGCCTGAGCAGCCGGCCGCGAGGAACGAGCGCCCGGCGTGGGCGAAGGCGGGTTGAGCAAGCCCGCAGCCGAGCCTGCGAGGCTGCGAAGGGCGCGTCGAAACCACCGATCAAGGTGGCTGCGAGCGACTACGCGTCGCCACCCTCCTGCTTGACGTCGCGTACGGCGGTCGGGTCGTCGATGCGGTACTTCGCGGCGGCCTCGACGACCTTCTCCACCGGGAACTGACCGGCGTCGGCGAGCGCCTGCAGCGCCTGCACGACGACGCTCTGCGCGTCGATGTTGAAGAAGCGACGCGCGGCCGGCCGGGTGTCGGCGAAGCCGAAGCCGTCAGCACCGAGCACGCGGTAGTCGCCGGGCACCCAGCGCGCGATCTGCAGCGGCACCGCCCGCATGAAGTCCGAGACCGCCACGACCGGGCCCGCCACGTCGGCGAGCTTGTCGGCGACGTAGGCCGTGCGCTTGGCGTCGCCCGGGTGCAGGAGGTTCCACTCCTCGGCGTCGACCGCGTCGCGGGCCAGCTCGTTCCACGAGGTGACCGACCAGGTGTCGGCGCGGACACCCCAGTCGTCGGCCAGGATCTGTGCCGCCTCGGTGGTCCATGGCATCGCCACTCCCGAGCCCATCAGCTGCACGCGGGGACCTTCGCCCTCGCCGACGCTGACGCGGTGGATCCCCTTCAGGATGCCCTCGACGTCCACGTCGTCCGGCTGGGCCGGCATCGAGACGGGCTCGTTGTAGACGGTGATGTAGAAGATGACGTTCTCCGCGTCGGCGCCGTACATCCGCTCGAGACCGGACTGCATGATGTGGCTGACCTCGTAGGCGTACGCCGGGTCGTAGTGCACGACCGCCGGGTTGGTCGCCGCGAGGAGCGGTGAGTGGCCGTCGGCGTGCTGGAGGCCCTCACCCGTCAGGGTGGTGCGACCGGCGGTGGCACCGATGAGGAAGCCGCGGGCCAGCTGGTCGGCCATCGCCCAGATCGAGTCGCCCGTGCGCTGGAACCCGAACATCGAGTAGAAGATGTAGAACGGGATCATGTGCTCGCCGTGCGTGGAGTAGGCCGAGCCGGCCGCGGTCGCGGAGGCCATGGCGCCGGCCTCGGAGATGCCCTCGTGCAGCATCTGGCCCTGCTTCGACTCCTTGTAGGAGAGCAGCAGCTTGCGGTCGACGGGGTCGTACTGCTGACCGCCCGGGTTGTAGACCTTGGCGCTCGGGAACATCGAGTCCATGCCGAACGTGCGGTATTCGTCGGGCGCGATCGGGACGATCCGCTCGCCGATGTCGGGGTTCTTCATCCAGTCCCGCAGCAGGCGGACGACGGCCATGGTGGTGGCGATCTTGTTCTTGCCCGAGCCCTGCTTGAGCTCGGAGTAGATCTCGTCGCCCGGCAGCTTCAGCGAGCTCGCACGCACCACGCGACGCGGCACGGCGCCGCCGAGCTGCTTGCGACGCTCGAGCATGTACTCGATCTCGGGGGAGTCCTCGCCGGGGTGGAAGAACGGCGCCCCGCCGGTCTTCTCGTAGGACTCCTCGAGGTCACGATCGCTGATCGGGAGGTAGAGCCGGTCGCGGAACTTCTTCAGGTCCGCGGGGGTCAGCTTCTTCATCTGGTGGGTGGCGTTCTTGCCCTCGAGGGCGTCGATCGTCCAGCCCTTGATGGTGTGGGCCAGGATCACCGTCGGCTGGCCGACGTGCTTGGTGGCGGCGTCGAACGCGGCGTACACCTTGCGGTAGTCGTGACCACCGCGCGGCAGCTTCTCGATCTGCGAGTCGGACATGTGCGCGACCATCGCTCGCAGGCGGGGGTCGATGCCGAAGAAGTCGTCGCGGACGAACCCGCCGTCCTCGGTGGAGTAGGTCTGGAACTGCCCGTCGGGCATGGTGTTCATCCGGTTGACGAGCACGCCGTCGACGTCCTTGGCGAGCAGGGCGTCCCACTCGCGGCCCCAGATCACCTTGATCACGTTCCAGCCGGCGCCGCGGAAGTTGGCCTCGAGCTCCTGGATGATCTTGCCGTTGCCGGTCACCGGGCCGTCGAGCTGCTGGAGGTTGCAGTTGATGACCCAGGTGAGGTTGTCGAGCTCCTCGCGGGCGGCGACGCGGATCGCGCCGAGCGACTCGGGCTCGGCCATCTCGCCGTCACCCATGAAGGCCCACACCCGCTGCTGCGACGTGTCCTTGATGTTGCGGTTGTGCATGTAGCGGTTGAAGCGCGCCTGGTAGATCGAGTTGATGCCGGTGAGGCCCATCGAGACGGTCGGGAACTCCCAGAAGTCGGGCATCAGCCGGGGGTGGGGGTAGGACGGCAGGCCGGCGCCGACGCCGTGCTGCACCTCCTGGCGGAAGCGGTAGAGCTGCTCCTCGGTCAGCCGGCCCTCGAGGAACGCGCGGGAGTAGATGCCCGGCGAGCCGTGGCCCTGGATGTAGAGCTGGTCGCCGCCACCGGGGTGGTCCTTGCCGCGGAAGAAGTGGTTGAAGCCGACCTCGTAGAGGCTGGCGGACGACTGGTACGTCGCAATGTGTCCGCCGACCTCGAGGCCCTTGCGGTTGGCGCTCGAGACCATGACCGCGGCATTCCAGCGGATGAACGCGCGGATGCGGCGCTCGATCTCCTCGTCACCGGGGAACCACGGCTCGCGCTCGGGCGGGATCGTGTTGATGTAGTCGGTGCTGCGCAGGGCGGGCACGCCGACCTGCTTCTCTCGTGCACGCTCCAGGAGACGCAGCATGACGTAGCGGGCGCGCTCGCGGCCGCGGTCGTCGAGCATGGCGTCGAAGGAGTCGAGCCACTCGAGCGTCTCGTCGGGATCGATGTCGGGCAGCTGGGTCGGCAGGCCCTCGTGGATCACCGCCCGCACGGTCGGCGCGGGAGCGGGTGTGGCGGGCTGGGTGGGGGTGGACTCATCACTCACCCGAGCATCGTGTCACGCCGCTGGGCCCTGCGAAATCTACTGACGAGTTGCACAACTCGGGAGCCAGCACGCGGGACGGGGTTGCGTCGTTGCCCCAACTCCGGTGGACTACCCCCACTTCCGCGATAGTGGGGAATGATTCTGCCGCGACAGCGGGAGTGATTCCTCCGCGATGGCGGAGAATGGATTCAAGCCGCGCGAATGCGCGGACCCTCAACGAACGGAGGCGTGGCGTGAGCTCGACGATGGGTGGCGGAGCCGCCCAGGCAACAGGTGCCGCAGAGCGGCTGGGCATGACGTCCGGCATGGTCATCCAGGAACTCGGCTGGGACAACGACACCGACGACGAGCTCAGGGTCGCGATCGAGGACGCCATCGACGCGGACATGGTCGACGGTGACTACGGCAACGTCGTGGACGCGGTCCTCCTCTGGTGGCGCGACGACGACGGCGATCTTGTCGACGGTCTCGTCGACTCGCTGACGGACCTCGTGGGCGGCGGCGCCATCTGGCTGCTCACGCCCAAGGTCGGTCGTCCCAACTCGGTGGACGCGGCAGACATCGCGGAGGCGGCCCCGGTGGCGGGCCTCGCGCAGACCACGACGGCTGCGGTCAGCAAGGACTGGCAGGCCACTCGACTGGTCACGCCGAAGACCCCTGCGTGACGTGCCTCGTCCCGCACGACACACCAGGACTTCCATGAGTGAGCGGACGACGACCATGGCAGGCGCGAGGTGTCCACGTGCGCCCGCGAACGAGTACGCGAGAGGCTGCGCCGGCTGGAACGTCCGGCCCTACGGCCCTCGCGCCCTGGCGCTAGGCCTCGCCCTCGGCAAGACCGTGATCCGCTGGGGCACCGGTCCTGCCGGTGGCTTCATGACGCTCGCGGTCCGCGCATCCCGACCGGCTCGGCCTCATCGACGAGCTGGGCGAGCTCACGTTCGCCGAGATGCACGGACGCAGCAACGCGCTCGCCCGCGGCCTGGCCGCCCTGGGCGTGAAGGAGGGCGACTCGGTCGCGGTCATGTGCCGCAACCACCGCGGCTTCGTGGACACCACGATCGCGGTCGCCAAGCTCGGCGCGGACATCCTCTACCTCAACACCGCCTTCGCGGGCCCGCAGCTGGCGGACGTCATCGCCCGCGAGAAGCCGGCCGTCGTCGTGCACGACGAGGAGTTCACCGAGCTGCTCGCCGGCGCCGACGTCGCGCAGCGGCTGATCGGGTGGAGCGACGGGGCCGACCACGGTGGCGTCGCCACCATCGAGTCCCTCATTGCCGACAACGACCACGCGGACGTCGTACCCCCCACCCGGCACGCCCGGATCGTGATCCTGACGTCGGGGACGACGGGCGCGCCCAAGGGTGCGCCGCGCAAGGAGGCCGGCATCCCGGCCGCCGTGTCCCTGCTCTCGCGGATGCCGCTGCACTTCGGGTGGCGCACGCACATCGCGGCCCCGCTGTTCCACACGTGGGGCTTTGCGCACTTCGCCCTCTCGATGCTGCTGGGCTCGACGGTCGTGCTGCGTCGCCGCTTCGACCCGGAGGACGTCCTCAAGGTCGTCGAGGAATACCACTGCGAGTCGCTGGTCGTCATCCCGGTCATGCTCCAGCGCATCCTGAGCCTCGACGAGGCCGTGCTGTCCGGCTACGCGATGCCGTCGCTGAAGGTGGTCGCGTCATCGGGCTCGGCACTGCCGGGCGAGCTGGCGCTGAACTGGATGAACCGGTTCGGCGACAACCTCTACAACATCTACGGCTCGACCGAGGTGGCGTGGGCGACCATCGCCACTCCCGAGGACCTGCGCGCCGCGCCGTCCTCGGCCGGCAAGCCCCCGCACAACACGATCGTGCGCCTCTTCGACGACGCCGACCAGCCCGTGGCCACGGGCGAAGTCGGCCGCATCTTCGTCGGCAACAGCCTGCTCTTCGAGGGCTACACCGGCGGCGGCTCCAAGGCCATGATCGACGGCCTGATGTCGAGCGGCGACGTGGGCCGGTTCGACGAGAACGGTCGGTTGTACGTCGAAGGGCGCGACGACGAGATGATCATCTCGGGCGGCGAGAACGTCTTCCCCAAGGAGATCGAGGACTGCCTGGTGGGCCACGCCTCGGTCGTCGAGGCGGCCGCCGTAGGCATCGACGACCCGGAGTTCGGCACCCGCCTCCGCGCGTTCGTCTGCGTCAGTGCCGACGTCACCGAGGACGAGCTGAAGGACCATGTCAAGGCCCACCTCGCACGGTTCAAGGTGCCCAAGGAGATCGTCGTCATCCCCGAGCTGCCCCGCAACGCCACCGGCAAGATCCTCAAGCGCGAGCTCGCGACCTGGGACGAGGAGGCGTGACGGGCCTCCAGCTGGGTGGTCCCCGCGCCCGACTTCACCCTGCGCGACCAGTTCGGTCAGGACGTCACCCTGAGCAGCTACCGCGGCACCAAGGCCGTGGTGATCCTGTTCTACCCCTATGCCTTCTCCGGTGTCTGCACGGGGGAGATGGCGGGCATCCGGGAGCGCCTCGACGAATTCCTCACCTTCGACACCGAGGTGCTGGCCATCTCCTGCGACCCGGTCTACTCGCTGCGGGCCTTCGCCGACGCCGAGGGGCTCAACTTCCCGTTGCTGTCCGACTTCTGGCCGCACGGTGAGGTTGCGAAGGCGTTCGAGGTGTTCGACGACGTCAAGGGGACGCCGCGCCGGTCGTCCTACGTCGTCGATCGCGAGGGCATGCTGGCCTGGGCCGTGCACAACGCCAACCCCGAAGGCCGCGATCTCGACGAGCACCTCGCGCAGCTGACGGCACTGGTCTAAACCAGTTGCGAGGATTTTCAATCTTCTCGGCAATTTTCGCTGACAAGGCTTGAACCCACCACGTAATCTTCAACATGTTGAACCGCTGGTGACCCGAGACGCCAGCGGTTCAACTCATTTCATAGGGTGTTGCCCTGCGCGTCGGTAGCTCAGCGGTAGAGCACTCGGTTTACACCCGAGCGGTCGGCGGTTCGAAACCGTCCCGACGCACCCAGCTCTCCATGAGAGCCGTCTCATCCACGCCTCATGGCGCCCTCACGCCTCGCGTCCATCGTGGTGCTCGTCCACCGGAGCCACCGGCTCCCGACGAGAGGATTCCCGATGAAGAAGCTCATCCCCACCGCCCTGCTCGGCATCGCCGGCGCCACCGCGATCGGTCTGGTCGGCATGCAGACCCCGGCTGTCGGCGCCGACGAGGCGCTCAAGCGCGAGGACGACGCGATCGAGCTGGTCCTGGTCGCCGACGACGATGACGACGACACGAACACCACACGGGGACACCGGCGGTGGCGACGACGGGGACACCCGGTCCCGCAGCCGGGAGACCAACGACAACACGTCCAGCAACGTCACCGACGTCAGCCGGGACCGGGACAACAGCCGGGGCGACAAGACCCGCGACTGGACCACCGACGGTGCCGGGGACAAGAAGCGCGACTGGTCGGCCAACCAGACCAACGACCGCAGCCGCAACGACACCCGCCGCTGAGAACATGAGCGGCGACCCGGACAGCTGGCACCTCAACGAGGGTGACGCGATCACCGAGGAGCTCACTGCCGTGCGCCGCCTCGGTGGCGGTGCGGCGTACGAGGCGTGGCTGGCGTTCGACGAGATCACCTACGCGCCCGTGGTGGTCAAGCTGCTGCGTCCCGGCCAGGTCGACGACCGCTCGTCGCGGCGTGGCCTGGTCCGGGAGGTCGCGGCGCTCGCGGCGGTGAACCACCCGGTCGTCGTGCGTGGCCTGCGACACGACCTGGCGGGTCCGCGACCGCACGTGGTGCTCGAGCACATCGACGGGCCGCGGCTCTCGTCGCTGATCCGGCGGCACGGGCGGCTGCAGGAGCAGCAGTACCTCCCGCTGGCCATCGACGTGGCCGCCTCGCTGCACTACCTGCGCCACGTGGGCTGGACGCACCTCGACATCAAGCCGAGCAACATCATCATGGGCGCACCGGCTCGACTGATCGACCTCTCGGTCGCCCGGCCGGAACCGGACGCCCGCGACCTGCGGCACCCGATCGGCACCGACGCCTACATGGCGCCCGAGCAGTGCGACCCCGGTGAGCTCGCGCCGTCCTACGCCAGCGACGTGTGGGGCCTGGGGGCCACCTTGTTCGAGGCGGTCGCCGGGCAGCGCGCCTTCGCCTCCGGCGACCCGCGGGCCGACGACATCGGCGCCCGGCATCCACAGCTCGTGGCCGCGCCACGAGCGCTGCCCCACGGCGTACCGGACGAGGTCGCCACGGTCATCGCCGCGATGCTCCAGCAGGATCCGGGCTCCCGACCCGCTCCGCACGAGGTCGTCGACCTGCTCGAGCCGGTGCTGGCCCGGCAGCCGCGCGGCAGCCTGGCGGGGTTCAAGGTCCGGGGCTGAGCTCGGCCCGACCGGAGGAGTTGAAGCGGTAGCCCACGCCGCGCACGGTCTCGATCGCTTCGCTGCCGACCTTCTTGCGCAGGTAGCCGACGTACACGTCGACGACGTTGGAACCCGGGTCGAAGTCGTAGCCCCAGACGTGGTCGAGCAGCTGCTCGCGGCTCAGCACCTGGCCGGGATTGAGCATGAAGATCTCGGCCATCGCGAACTCCCGCGCCGACAGGTCGAGCTCGCGGCCACCCACGAGGATGCGGCGGGTACGGCGGTTGAGCTCGACGTTGCCGACGCTGAGCAGCTCCTCGTGGGCCGTCGTGTCGCCGCCGGCGGACTGCCGCAGCCGGAGCCGGACGCGCGCCATCAGCTCGGCGAACCGGAAGGGCTTGGGCATGTAGTCGTCGGCCCCGCTGTCGAGCGCGGTCACGGTGTCGGTCACCGAGTCGCGCGCGGTGAGCACGATCACCGGCATCCGGCTGCCCTGCGCGCGCAGCTGGTCGAGCAGCTGGAAGCCGTCCATCCCGGGCAGCCCGATGTCGAGGACCAGCAGGTCGAACCGTCCGGAGAGGGCCTCCTCCAGGCCGGCGATTCCGTCACCGACCACGGTGGGCTTGTGCCCCTCGGCCCGCAGGCCCTTGGCGACGAAGGAGGCGATGCGCCCCTCGTCCTCCACGATCAGGATCTGGGCCATGGTCCGGGGACCTCCTCTGCTGGCAGCGTCAGCTCGAAACGTGCGCCACGCGGCTGGGCGTCGGTGACCGACACCCTGCCGCCGTGGGCCTCGGCGATGGCGCGGACGATGGACAGCCCCAGGCCGAACCCCTCGTCGCCCGGCACGCACGTTGCCGCGACCGAAGCGCTCGAAGATCGCCTCACGCTGGGCGATCGCGACACCGCGACCGGTGTCCCGCACCCAGATCGTGGTCGTGCCGTCGGCGATCGAGGAACCGATGGCGACCGTGTCTCCCGGGTCGGTGTGCTTGACCGCGTTGTCCGCCAGCTGGAGCACGGCCTGGGTGATGCGTTGCTCGTCGACGGTGAACGTGCCGCGTGCGCTGGCATCCAGCTGCCAGTCCCGATCGCCGAGCCCCCTGGCCTTGGCCAGCAGGGTGTGCGTGAAGGGCTCGAGCGCCACGGGCTCGACGCTGAGGAAGTCGGGGCGACGGGTCTTGGCGAGCACGATCAGGTCGCCGACGAGGCGCGACATCCGGTCCGCCTCGTCAAGAAGCAGCTCGCGGGTCTCGGCCACCTCGGCGGCGTCGGCGGGGTCGAGGAGCTCGAGGTGGCCGCGCATCACAGTCAGGGGTGTCTTCAGCTCGTGCCCCGCGTCGTCGAGGAACCGGCGTTGATCGGTGAACCCGGCGTCCAGGCGCTCGAGCATCAGGTTGATGGTCCTCGTGAGGGCAGTGATGTCGTCGTTGCCCTGCTCGGGGATCCGGCGCGACAGGTCGGTCGCGGTGATGTCGCGCGCCGTCTCCTCCAGGGTGCGCAGGGGCGCCAGCAGCCGGCCCGACTGGAACGCGGCGATGGTGGTGATCAGGCCCAGCGACATCAGCGCCACCAGTGCGTAGGTGCGCAGGGTGCGGTTGAGCTCGGTGTGCTCGTCGGCGAGGAAGTTGACGATGACCAGTGACCCCGAGGTGCCGGAGTTGCGCACGGGAACCACGGTGACCCAGACCTCGCCGAAGCGCTGGGAGGCGATCACCGTGGTGCCGCCGCTCTCGGACAGGTCGGCCACGGCCTGCTGGTAGGCCGGCTCGTCGAGCACCTCCTGGCCGTAGCGGTTGCGCGTCCTGGCCGGTGGTGCGCCAGGGGCATACCCCACGAGCATCTCGTCGTCGTCGGGCACGTTGCGCGTCAGGAACACGTCGAGCAGGCTCCCGACGTCGTCGAAGGGCTCGCCGGTGAGGGGGTCGATGCCGATGCGCAGCTCGCGGAACTCGGCGATCTCCTGGTCGATCTGGTCGTTCACGGCGCGCTCGATCCGTGCCGACTCGAGGGCGTAGACGAGCATTCCCGCTCCTGCCATGGCCGCCGCGGTGAGCAGGGCGATGACGACCGTGAGGCGGGTGCGGACCGAGACCTGCGAGAACCGGCGCGGGTGATCAGTCGTCGTCCCCGTCGTCGTCGCCGGTCGTGGAGTCGTCATCGTCCCCTTCCGGGCCATCGTCGTCACCGTCGTCATCGTCGTCCACCGTGGTCGGCTGGGGCGTGACTACGCGGGCCTCATTGTCGTCATTCGAGCCGTTGCCGTCACCTCCCTCGTCGTCTCCGCCCGCGTCCCGGGTGCCCTCCGGCGCCGGAGGCGTCGTCGGAGCCGCCGGGGTGGGCGTGGCCGTGGTGGCCGGGGCAGGCGTCGACGAGGTGGTCTCGGCGGGAGTGGGCGGGCGTCGGGGCTTCGGTGCCGACGGCTTCGGGGACGGCGCGTCGCTGATGATGACGGGACGGCCCCGGTCCGCGGGAGCGCCCGCACCACTCGCCATCAGTGAGCCGGCGACGTACGCAGTCATCGGCAGCACGAGAGCGAGGGCGATCATCGCCTTCAGCATCGAGCTCATGGGCACCACCATCGGTGCCCGACGTGGGGCCGGCGTGAGACCCGGATGAGAGGACTCTCATCTTCGCGACCGCTCGGCGCTCGATCCGCACCGTCCAGCAGGCTGGCACTCGGCAGGGTGGGGTGGCGCGTGCCACAGTGATCGCATGTTCGTGCCCTTCTCCGTGACCGACTTCCTGGACCGAGCGCGCGTCGTCTACGGCGAGCGGGTGGGCGTGGTCGACGAGCCCGACCAACCCGCCACGCCGCTCGGCGAGCTGACCTACGCGGAGATCTCGGCGCTGGCCAGGCGCCAGGCGGCCAAGCTCGACGAGCTCGGCATCGAGGTCGGTGACCGGGTCGCCGTGATCTCCCACAACAGCGCCCGCCTGCTGACGTCGTTCTTCGGGGTCTGCGGCTCCGGCCGGGTGCTGGTGCCCGTGAACTTCCGCCTGCGGCCCGACGAGGTCTCCTACATCCTCGAGCACTCCGGTGCTCGCGTCGTGTACGTCGATCCCGAGCTCGACGAGGCACTCGCCGGCGTCACCGCGGAGCACCGCTTCGTGCTGGGCGACGACGACGACCTGTACGCCGCCGAGGGCGTCGAGCCGCGCGAGTGGGAGCCCGACGAGTCGGCGACGGCCTGCATCAACTACACCTCCGGGACCACCGCTCGTCCCAAGGGCGTGCAGATCACCCACCGCAACATCTGGGTCAACGCGGTGACGTTCGGCATGCACGCGGCGGTGACCGACCGCGACGTCTACCTGCACACGCTGCCGATGTTCCACGCCAACGGCTGGGGGATGCCGTTCGCCATGACCGGGCTGGGTGTCCCGCAGATCGTGCTGCGCAAGGTCGACGGCGCCGAGATCCTGCGCCGGATCGAGAAGCACGGCGTCACGGTGATGTGCGCGGCCCCGGCCGTCGTGGCCTCGGTCCTGGAAGCAGCTGCCGACTGGGACGGTGCGATCCCCGGTCGGGACACCGTGCGGATCATCTGTGCCGGCGCCCCGCCGCCGACGAAGACGATCGTGCGGGTCCAGGAGGAGCTCGGCTGGGAGTTCATCCAGATCTACGGGCTCACCGAGACCTCTCCGCTGCTCACGTTCAACCGCACCCGCGCGGAGTGGGACGACCTGTCGGCGGAGGAGCGGGCGGGCAAGCTCGTCCGTGCCGGCGCGCCTGCACTCGGCGTACGCCTCACGACCGATGCCGAGGGCGAGGTGCTCGCCCGCTCCAACGTCGTGCTCGAGGGCTACTGGGAGCAACCGGAGGAGTCCGCCAAGGCGTTGGCCGACGACTGGTTCCACACCGGTGACGGCGGCGTGATCGGCGCCGACGGCTACCTCACGATCAGCGACCGCAAGAAGGACGTGATCATCACCGGTGGCGAGAACGTCTCCTCGATCGAGGTCGAGGACGTGCTCTTCTCGCACCCGGCCGTGGCCGAGGTGGCGGTGATCGGGGTGCCCAGCGAGAAGTGGGGCGAGACCATCAAGGCGCTCGTCGTGCTGGCGCAGGGGGAGAAGGCCGACGAGGCCGAGCTGATCGCGTGGTGCAAGGACAAGGCGGCCGGCTACAAGGCGCCGACCTCGATCGAGTTCCGCGACGAGCTGGCGCGTACGGCGACGGGCAAGCTGCAGAAGTTCAAGCTCCGCCAGCCCTACTGGGACGGACAGGGCCGGCAGGTCAACTGAGGTGTCGGCCGACCTGTCCGCGCTGCGGGCCTACCTCGCGGAGCAGGTCGCGGCGATGGGTGAGGCCGGTGACGGAGTGGCCGCCGCGGCCGAGGAGTCGGTGCACGACCTGCGGGTGGCCATCGCGCGGGTGCGCAGCGCGCTGCGGACCTTCGGACCGGCGCTGCCCACCGACACGTCGCTCGAGCTGGCGCTGCGACTGAAGCAGTGTGCGGCCATGCTCGGTCCGGTCCGCGACCTCGAGGTCATCGGCGAGCTCCTCGACTCGGCTGCTCCGGGCCCCTTGCGGGACCTCCAGGCCGCTGCGGTCCGGGCCGAGCTCGCCTCGCGACTCGAGCACACGAGGTCCGAGGTGTCGGGGGTCGCCCACGTGCGGCTCGTGGCCGACCTGTCGTCGTACGTCGACGGGCTGGCGAGCCGCAAGGGCGACCTGAGGCCGCTGGCTCGACGGGCGGCTCGACGGGCCGACAAGCGCTTCGACGCCGCCGGGCGTGACCCGATCGCGCTGCACCGGGCACGGACCGCGGCGAAGCGCGCGAGGTATGCGGCGGAGATCGTGGGCCGGAAGAAGCTGGCCCGCCGCCTCAAGCGGCGCACCGACGGCCTCGGCATCCACCACGACTGCCACGTCGCCGCGGCGCGGCTGCTGTCGATCGAGGTGGCCGGTGCCGACGCCGACGAGCGGGACCGGATCCTGGCGCATCTCGCAGCGCGCGCCGAGGACGGCCGACTCGCGGCGATCGGTTCGCTCTAGAGTTCAGGCCATGCCCGCACTCTCCGAGGTCGTCGACCTGATCCACGGCTGGTATCCGCCGGCCACGGCCGACTCGTGGGACGCAGTGGGCCTGGTGGCCGGCGACCCGGCGGCCGAGGTCGCGAAGGTGATGTTCGCCGTCGACCCGACGCTCGAGGTCGCCGAGGAGGCGGTCGAGTGGGGTGCCGACCTCCTGGTCGTGCACCACCCCCTCTTCCTCAGCGCCGTCCACGGGGTCGCCGCCACCACGCCGAAGGGCCGGACCCTGCACACGCTGACGCAGGGCGGCTGCGCCCTGCTCACGGCGCACACCAACGCCGACCAGGCCGTCGACGGCGTGTCCGAGGCGCTGGCCCTCGCACTCGGTCTGAGCGACCTGACACCGATCCGGCCGGCTCCCGGCCCGGCGTTCGACAAGGTCGTCACGTTCGTCCCGCACGAGCACGCCGAGCCGATGCGGGCGGCGCTCGCCGCCTCCGGTGCGGGCGCGATCGGCGACTACGACTCCTGCACCTTCTCGACGCCGGGCGAAGGGCGGTTCCGACCGCTCGACGGGGCGACACCGGTGATCGGGTCCGTGGGCGAGCTGGAGGTGGTCCCCGAGACGCGCGTGGAGTCCGTGCTGCCGAGGTCGCGCCGGGCCGCCGTGGTCCGTGCGCTGCTGGCCGCGCACCCCTACGAGGAACCGGCCTTCGACCTGATCGAGCTCGCCGACCCGGGCACGTCGGACACCGGCACCGGTCGGATCGGCACCGTGCCGGAGATGTCGCTGGCCGACTTTGCGGCGCAGGTCGCCGCCGCACTGCCCTCGACGGCGCACGGCGTGCGGGTCGCTGGCGATCCGGATCGGGTCGTACGCCGCGTGGCGGTCTGCGGGGGGGCCGGGGACTTCCTCCTCGACGACCTGTCCACGGCGGACGTGGACGCCTACGTCACCAGTGACCTGAGGCACCACCGGGCAGGCGAGTTCGTCGAGCAACGTGGCCCGGCGCTGGTCGATGTCGCGCACTGGGCGGCCGAGTGGACCTGGCTGCCGGTGGTGGAGGCAAAGCTCCGCGCCGCGATGGGCGATACGGTGGGCACTCGCGTCAGCACACGCTGCACAGATCCCTGGCAGTTCCGTGTCTGATCATCCGCACCTGATCGCCGCCAATCTGAAGAAGTCTCACCCGAGGAGTCCCACGTCTTGAAGGCCGACCCGTCCGCCCAGCAGCAACTCCTCGCCGTACAGGAGCTCGACTCCCGTGCCGACCACCTCCGGCACCAGCGCACCTCACTGCCCGAGATCGTCCGGATCGCCGAGCTGGAGACCGGCCGCGGTGACGTCGACGACCGCCTGCGCGACGCCCGCATCGTGGTCGACGACCTGACGGTCGAGCAGAAGAAGGCCGACGCCGACGTCGAGCAGGTCAAGACCCGGCGCAAGCGTGACCGCGACCGGATGGACCAGGGGCTGATCTCCAACCCCAAGGACCTCGAGCGGATGCAGCACGAGCTGGAGTCGCTCGAGCGGCGGATCAACTCGCTGGAGGACGCCGAGCTCGAGATCATGGAAAAGCTCGAGGAGGCCCAGGGGACCGTGGACACGCTCACGGCGCAGCTGGCAGAGACCGACGGCCAGATCGCCGAGCTGGCCGTCGCCCGCGACGGCCGCTGGGTCGAGATCGACGCATCTCTGGCCGAGGCCGAGACCGCCCGGGCCGTGGCCGTCGAGGGCATGCCCGAGGACCTGCTGGCGCTCTACGAGCGGCTGCGCACCCAGAAGGGCGGCGTCGGCGCGGCCGCGCTGCGCGCGCGGCAGTGCGGCGGCTGCCAGCTGACCATCGACGCGGCCGAGCTCGGTGTCATCCGGGCAGCGGCGGCCGACGAGGTGGTGCGGTGCGAGGAGTGCCAGCGGATCCTGGTCCGGACGCCGGAGTCCGGCCTCTGAACCTCGGGTCCACTGGGATCTGTCAGACCTCGCGCACGATCACGTCGAGCTGCGTGCCCCGCGGCGTCGGCTCACCGACCTCGACGTGCCAGCCGAGATCGCCGAGCACCTTGGCCAGGGCCTGGGGGGTCCGCGGGTTCGCGCCGTGCTCCAGCAGGTCGCGCACGATCCGCCCCTTCGTGGCCTTGTTGAAGTGGCTGACCACCTTGCGGGTCCCGTTGTGCTCGTGCAGCACGCGCACGGTCGCCACCCGGATCGGGCTCGTCACCGGAGGTCGCCAGAAGGCGGCGTACATCGTCGACCGCAGGTCCATCAGCAGGCCCGGGCCGACGGCCTCCTCCACGGCCTCGCCGAGGGACTCGCGCCACAGGCCGGCGACCGGGCCGAGACCGGGCAGCGAGACGTCGCCGGAGAGGCGGTAGGCGGGGATGCGGTCGCCGGGGCGGACCAGGCCGAAGACTGAGCTGGTGATCGCGACCCGGCTGGTGGCGCGTCGCTTCGCCGCGCTGGAGAGGGTGTCGAAGCCGAGGGCGTCGTAGAGGACGCCGGTGTAGACGGCGTCGGCGCGGGCGGTCGGGGCGGTGCGGATTCGGGCGTTGAGCGCGACGAGCTCGGTCTGGGTGCCGCCGAGGCCGAGCACCGCCGCCGCGTCGGGTCGCTCGCACAGGCCGACCAGCGCGTCGATGATGCGTTCGCGGGTGCCGGTGAGCACCGGGGCCGACAGGCTGCTCGGGTCGAGGGAGCGGCCCCGGCGGGGAGCGGACTTGCCCTCACTGGGCGGCAGCAGGATCAGCACGCGCGCAAGAGTAGGGGCCGGGCCGACCGGGACGCTTGGCTAGGGTTCGGATCATGGCCAGCTCCCGCGTGATCACCGTCCGCCCGTCTGACTCCGGCGCCGTCCCCAGCGACACCCTCCGCAAGGGCATCGACGCGATCCAGGCCGAGATGAAGGTGTCCCCGGAGTTCCCCGAGGCGGTCGAGAAGGCCGCCGCCGAAGCCGCCGCCAACCCGCGGTTGCCGGACCTCGACCTGACCCACCTGCCGTTCGTGACCATCGACCCGGAGTCGGCGATGGACCTCGACCAGGCGATGTACCTCGAGCGCGCCGGTGCCGGTTTCGTCGTGCACTACGCGATCGCCGACCTCTCCGCCTTCATCACGCCCGGCGACGCGATCGACGTGGAGGCCAACCGCCGCGGCGAGACGCTCTACGGCGCCGACTCGAAGGTGCCGCTGCACCCGAGGTCGATCTCCGAGGACGCCGGCTCGCTGCTGCCCGACCAGGTCCGGCCCGCCCTCGTGTGGCGGATCAACGTCGACTCGACCGGTGAGGGCACCGACGTCACGGTCGAGCGGGCGCTGGTGAAGTCGCGCGCCAAGCTGTCGTACGCCGCCGTGCAGGCCGACCTCGATGCCGGGACCGCGGACGAGATGTTCACGATCCTGGGCGAGCTCGGCGAGCTCCGGCTGGCCCGCGAGGCGGCCCGCGGCGGCGTCTCGCTGCCGTTGCCCGAGCAGGAGATCGTGGACGAGGGCGGCGTCTGGCACCTCGAGTTCCGCCAGATGCTGCCGGTCGAGAACTGGAACGCGCAGATCTCGCTGCTGACCGGCTTCGGCGCTGCCTCGCTGATGGTCTACGCCCGCGTCGGGCTGCTCCGCACCCTGCCGCCGGCCGACCCCCGCGACGTACAGCGACTGCACCGCACCGCCCGGGCGCTGAAGATCGACTGGCCCGCCGAGGTGCTCTATCCCGACTTCATCCGCTCGCTCGACGTCTCGCTGCCCAACCACGCGGCCATGGTGGTCGCGTGCACGCGCCTGCTGCGGGGGAGCGGCTACGTCGGCTTCAACGGCGAGCTGCCCGAGCAGCCCCAGCACTCGGCGCTCGCGTCCGAGTATGCCCACGTCACGGCACCGCTGCGCCGCCTCGTCGACCGCTACGCCCTCGAGATCTGTGTCGCGCTGTGCGCCGGCGAGGACGTGCCCGACTGGGTGCTGGCCAAGCTCCCCGACCTGCCCGACACGATGCGCGAGTCGGGTCGGCGGGCCAACCAGTACGAGAACGCGATCCTCAACCTCGTCGAGGCCGCCGTGCTCGCGCCCCGCCTGGGGGAGTCGTTCCCGGGCGTCATCGTGGAGGTGCAGGAGAAGGACGACAGACGCGGCGACGTGACGATCCAGGACCCGGCCATCGAGGCCGCGGTCTCCGGCTCGGCTCCGCTGCCGATCGGGCAGGACGTGTCCGTGAAGCTGACCACCGCCGACGTGACGACGCGGAAGGTCGAGTTCACGCTCGAGTGACGCGCCGGCGCGTCGGACGACCAGAAGTCGTGTCGCGCCAGCCGAGAAGCGCTCAGGCGGCGAGTGACGCCGGGGTTCTGGTCGTCCGACGCGCCGCGGCTCGGGGCCTGTGGATGAGCGACGACGCTCCCCAGCGATTCGCGGCAGGCTGAGGCCGTGCAGGCGACGGCAGCGTTGAGCCGCCTCGGTGGGGTCGCCGAGGCGCGTCAGCTGCTGCGTCTGACAACTCGTCGGAGCATCCGTCGAGCGGTGAAGAAGGGCGAGGTCGAGGTTCTCTCGCGCGGTCGCTACGCCTTGCCGACGGCGCGGGCGGCGTGGCGGACTGCGCATGAGCTGACCGCGGTCCTGTGCCTGCGCAGCGCGGCAGCCCACTACGAGTGGGGGATGAAGCAACAGCCGGAGAAGCCCGAGCTGGCCGTTCGCCGCGGGCGCAAGATCGCAAAGGACAAGCGCGCGCAGGTCCGGGTGGTCTGGATGGAGGTTGGCCTGGACGACCACGCGGCGGGCATCACGTCGCCGCTTCGGACGGTCGTCGACTGCGCGCGGCTGTTGCCGTTCGACGAAGCCCTCGCCATTGCGGACTCCGCGCTGCGCTCAGGTCTGGTCACGCGCGACGAGCTGGACACGGTCAGCGTGCGAGGCGCGGGTGCGGGCGCCGTACGCCGTGTGGTCGAGGCCGCGGACGGTCGGGCGGCCAACGCGTTCGAGTCGGTCCTTCGCGCTCTGTGCATCGAGGTCGGGGTGCTCGTCGTGCCCCAACAACCCGTGCTGCTGGGCATCGACGTCATCCATCCCGACCTGGTGGCGGCCGCGCTCGGCGTGGTCATCGAGGCCGACTCGTGGACCTTCCACGCCACCCGCAAGGCGCACAAGCGGGACTGCGCGCGCTACACCCTGCTGGTGGTGCACGGCTGGCGGGTCGTCCGGTTCACCTGGGAGCAGGTGATGCACGACCAGGCGTACGTCCGTTGGGTGCTCACCCAGCTGCGGCGCGTCGAACGACCAGAAGCACTCCAGAGGGTCGTCCGCTCCGCCTGAGGCGTGAGCTGTCACCCACTTCTGGTCGTCCGACGCGCCGGGTGGTCGTAGTACCACCGGACAATGGCGGTCCGCACCGAGGTCGACCCATGCTGGGGACACACCCCGACCGAGGAGAACGCCATGAAGAACGTGTCCGTCCGACTGGCCATCGTGGCCCTGCTCGCCACCAGCGTCCCGGCCCTGGCCGCGCCCGCCCACGCGGATGACGACGACGACAGGATCGAGCGCACCGGGTCGTGCAGCAACGGCGCCGAGTGGAAGATCAAGGCCAAGGCCGACGACGGCCGGATCGAGGTCGAGGCCGAGATCGACACCAACACGGCGGGGCAGTCGTGGGGTTGGGTGCTCAAGCACAACGGCAGGGTTGCCGAGCGCGGTACGTCGCGCACGACCGCTCGGAGCGGTTCGTTCGACGTCGAGCGGAAGCTCGCCGACGCGGCCGGCGTCGACAGCTTCCGCTTCCGCGCCACCCGGGACGGCGCCGTGTGCGTGGCGACGGTGAGCTACTGAGCAGTCCGGGCCAGGTCTCGGGTCTCGGCGCGGGTCCGTAGGCATACTGCGACCATGCCCGGACCCGGATGGCGACTCCTGCGGAGCCCGGTGACCGTGTTCCTGGTCGTCGGGCTCCTCGCACTGGCCGCGATCGTCGTCGGCGCCCGGGTCCTCGCCTCCCGGGCTGCTCACGAGGAGGCGTTGTCGGATGCCCGGGCGACGACGGAGGTGCTGGCCCGCTCCGTGGCCCAGCCGGCGATCCCGTCCGGCCTGGCCGCGGGCAAGCCGGGAGCCGTCGACCGGTTCGACCGGGTCGCTACGGAGCGACTCCGGGTCGGCGACGTACGCCGGATCAAGATCTGGGCCGCCGACGGCACCATCGTCTACTCCGACGAGGTGCGGCTGATCGGTGAGAGGTTCGCGCTCGCCGACGACGAGCTCGAGGTCCTGATGAACGGCGGCACCGAGGCCGAGGTCTCCGAGCTCGATGAGCCGGAGAACCGCTACGAGCGCACGGGCGAGGGCCTGGTCGAGGTCTACACGCAGGTGACCACGCCCGAGGGCGAGCCGCTCCTGTTCGAGGCCTACTTCTCGCTGGCGGGGATCGAAGAGCGCCAGGCGCAGGTGATCGCGCCGTTCCAGCGGATCACCCTCGGTGCACTGGCCCTGCTGGTGGCCGTGGCGACCGGGCTGCTGTGGGCGCTCACGCGGCGAGTCAGCCGCGCGGCGGCGGACCGCGAGCGACTGCTGCGGGGCGCGGCCATGGCGTCGGTGGCCGAGCGCCGGCGCATCGCGCGCGACCTGCACGACGGTGTCGTCCAGGACATCGCCGGGTCGGCGTTCACCGTCGCGGCCATCGCGCGCGACAGCGACGAACCGGTGCGCGCAGCGCTGCTCGACACCTCCCACTCGCTCCGGCGAAGCCTGCGAGCGCTGCGGTCCCTCCTCGTCGAGATCCACCCGCCTGACCTGAACGCGGCCACGCTCCCCGCGGCCCTGGAGGACCTGACCGCACCGGCCGCCGCAGCGGGCGTGCGGGTCACCGTCGATGCCGATGGCCTCGATCACGTGCGACAGGACGACGCCGAGCTGATCTGGCGGGTCGCCCAGGAGGCGGTGCGCAACACGCTGCGCCACGCCCATGCCACCACGATGACCCTCGACCTGCGGCGAGACGGCGGACCCCTCGTGCTGACGGTCGAGGACGACGGGGTGGGCTTCGACCGCGAATCGGTCAGCGGCACGGCACACTACGGACTGCGCGGGCTGGAGAGCCTCGTGCGTGACAGCGGCGGCACGCTGACCATCCGGTCCGCGCCCGGAGCCGGGACGACCACACGACTGGAGACGCATCCGTGACGATCAGGGTGGCGCTCGTCGACGACCACGCGGTGCTCCGCAGTGGGCTCGAGAGGCTGCTCGCCGGCGAGGCCGACATCGAGGTGGTGGGCACCGCCGCCGACGGCGCCGAGGCGCTCGAGCTCGTACGCCGAACGCGACCCGACGTCGTACTGATGGACCTGCAGATGCCCGGGACCGACGGGGTGACCGCGACCCGGCAGATCGTTGCCGAGGGTGGCACCGACGTCCTGGTGCTCACGTCGTTCTCCGACGCCGAGCGCATCGTCGCCGCCCTCGACGCCGGAGCCGTGGGCTACCTGCTCAAGGACGCCGAGCCCGAGGACGTGGTCGAGGGCGTCCGCGCGGTCAGCCGCGGCGAGTCGCCGCTGCATCCACGGGCCGCCCGGCAGCTGCTCGGCGCGCGCCACCTGACGAAGAGCGAGGTCGACCTCACCCCGCGTGAGACAGAGGTGCTCGGGCTGGTGCGGCACGGGCTGGCCAACAAGCAGATCGCTCGCCGGCTCGGCATCTCGGAGCGGACCGTGAAGGCGCACCTGACCTCGGTCTTCGCCCGGATCGGGGTGTCGGACCGCACCCAGGCCGCCCTGTGGGCGGAGCGTCGCGGCCTCGGGGACGAGTGACGCTGGCTCAGTGGTCGCTGAGCTGGAGGGTCGCCGGCACGAGTCGCCATACGATCCAGGCCGCGGCAACTGCGAGTGCTGCGCCTGCCGCACCCACGACAGCGAACGCCTGAACGAAGGACTCCGACGCGGCGACGAACGAGCCGGTGCCGACGGCGCCCGCCACCGACTCCCGCACCGGTCCGCTCACACCGTCCGGCAGGCCGGCGCGGTAGGCCGCTGCCGCGAGGCTGCCGAGGAACGTGATCCCGATGACGGCTCCGAGCTCGTAGGTGATCTCCTCGATCGCGGCGGCCGATCCGGCCTGGTCATCGGTGGCGGAGCCCATGATCAGTGCGGAGGCGAGGCCGAGGGCGGCGGTCCCGAGCCCGATGACCGCGAACGAGACGGCCACGAAGGCGTAGCTCGTGGGGAGGACGGCAATGGAGACCATGCCGACCGCCAGCACGCCGAGCCCGCCGGTCAGGACGAGCCGGGGGCTGGTCCGCTGGGCCAGTGCCGGGGCGAACGGAGTGGCGATCATCGCGCCTGCGGCGAGGGGCAGCAGGGCGACGCCGGATCGCAACGGACCCCAGCCGACCACGAGCTGCAACCACTGGCTGCCGATGAAGAGCACCGCGATCATCGCGATGCTGCTGGCCAGGGCCGCGACGACGCCCGCCCGGAGGACCGGGTTGGCGAACAGCCGGACCTCGAGCATGGGCGCTGTCTGACGCAGGCTTCGGCGGACGAACCACGCGACGGCGATGGCCCCGATGACGATCATGGTCAGCGCTGTGACTGACGGGCCGTGCTTGCCGAGGTGCTTGACGGCGTACACGAGGACCGACGTCCCGCCACCGGACAGCAACACGCCCAGAGCGTCGATGCGACCCGGCCGGGCGGACCGGCTCTCCGGGAGGAGCCACAGGGCTCCGACGATCGCGACCACCATCAGCGGGACGTTGAGCAGGAAGGCCGCGTGCCAGCTGAAGGCCTCGAGCAATGCACCGCCCACCACCGGTCCGATGGCGGTGCCCGCGGCTGCCGTCGCACCCCAGATGCTCAGGGCAAGGGCCCGCTGGCCCGGGTCGGGGAACACCACGCGGATCAGCGACAACGTGGACGGCATGATCATCGCGCCGCCGACGCCGAGGAGCGCGCGCAGAGCGATCACCGACCCTGCGTTGTCGGCCCACAGGACCGCTACCGAACCGACACCGAAGATGGTGTAGCCGGCGACGAGCATGCGCTTGCGGCCCACGCGGTCCGCGAGCGACGTGAGGGGGATGAGGAGTCCGGCCAGGACCAGCGCGTAGACGTCGACCACCCACAGCTGCGCCACGGACGAGAGGGCGAGGTCGTCGACCATGTCCGGGAGTGCCACGTTGAGCACGGTCATGTCGACGACCACGACCAGGAGGCTGAGCGCGAGCACGGCAAGCGCGGCCCAGGGGTGAGTCGGCTTCGCTGTGTCCTTGGAGGGGGTCTGTACGAGGGCCATCACGCGTCCACGCCCTTCAGGAAGGTCGAGAGCACGAGGCCGGCGAGGTCGCGGGGTGCGACGTCGCCGAGGCGCGAGGCCTCCCGTCCGGCGACGAGCAGGCCATAGACGGCGTGGCAGATCCAGCGCGGCGGCACGTCGTCGCGCAGCACGCCGGCGCGTTGGCCGGCGGCCCAGAGCGCGGCCTCGCGTGCGATCAGGTGCTCGGTGCGTTCGCGCAACGACGCGTCCGCCAGGATGACGTGATCTGTGAGGGCGAAGCCGAAGTCGTGCGCGTCCTCGACGTACCCACGCACCAGCTCGGAGATCGCCGCGGCAAGGCGGTCGGGATCTCCCGAGGCGGCGACGTCCTCCGCCGATCCTGCGTCGAGCCGGTGCTGCCAGCGATCCAGGGAGCGGGTCCCCAGCTCGGTCAGGAGCGCCTCCCGAGTCGGGAAGTAGCGGTGCATGGTCGCGCGGCTGATGCCGCCGGACTCGGCGATGAGGCCCATGGACGCGCCGGCGTCCACGTTGAGCAGTCGCTGGGCCGAACCCAGGATCTGGTCGCGCTTGGTGGACATGGCAACTCCTGACGATGAGACATCAGTGTCTCATATGAGACATAGATGTCCAAGGTCGGGGAGTGGGCTCTGCCGGCGGCGCCGAGGCGCTCGAGGTCGTACGGCGAACGCGACCCGACGTCGTACTCCTCAGGGATGCAGGAGGCCGGCCGGCTCCAGACCCGAGGAAGGGACCGCGGCCGGGAGGGTGAACTCGAAGGTCGAGCCGTGTCCCACTGCGCTCTCCACCCACAGGCGACCGCCATGTCGCTCGATGATGGACTTCGTGATGGCGAGGCCGAGCCCGGACCCGGACTTCTCGCTCGCGTCCGTCTGGAAGACCTGGTGGAACCTCTCGAAGATGAGCTCCAGGTTGGCGGTGGGTATCCCTCGACCCTCGTCGGAGACCGAGAAGTGCACCTCGTGGCCCGCGGGCTCGACCAGGATCCGCACCGTGCCACCGGCCGGCGAGAACTTGACGGCGTTGCCGACGAGGTTCACCACGGCCTGGGTGATGCGGTCTGCGTTGCAGATCGCCATGCTCGGAGTCAGCTTCAGGACCACGCGCACTCCCGACTGGTCTGCGATGACGCGCAACCCCGAGACCGCCGCTTCGACGATGGGTGCCAGGTCGCGCTCCGACGCATCCATGGCGAACGTCCCGGACTCCAGCCGCTCCACGTCGATGATGTCGCTGACCAGTCTGGTCAGGCGGCTGCTCCCTCTCATCGCCGTCGCCACCATGCGCTCAGCGGGGCTGCTCAGCTCGCCCACCGAACCGTCCGAGAGGAGCTCGAGCGCGCCATGGATCGCCGTGAGCGGGGTGCGCAGCTCGTGACTGACCGCCGAGACGAACTCCGTCTTCATCCGGGTGACCGCGTGCTTCTCACTGACGTCGCGAAAGACGAGAACGACACCCTCCGTCACGCCCACGCGTGCCTGGGGAGCGGCAGTGACCTCGACGGGAAAGTGGCTGCCGTCGACTCGCTGGAACTGTTCGTCCGTCAGGCGAGTCGTGCTGCCGCCCAGCCTGACCTCATCGAGGATGCACGCCCGGTGTGGTTCGCTGCTGATGCAGGTGAAGGCGCAGCTTCTCCTGCCGAGCAGCCCGACAGCACCGGCACCGAGGATGCGAACGGCGGCGGGATTGACGAACGTGATGAGGCCGTCCTCGCCGATCCCCATGACCCCCTCGCCCAACGAGTCCAACAGGCTCTGGTGGTGGTCCGCGAGCACCTGCAGGCTGGTCGTCCGTTCGGCCACTCGTCGCTCCAACCCGCCCTGGGTCTGCTCGTTGTCGGCCGCCAGGACGAACTGACGCCAGGCGGCCAGGGCCAGCACCGACCCGACGAGTGCCCAGTCGACCCAGCCATGCAGCTGGACGGAGATGCACACGATCACGGCGATGAACACTCCGGCGTCGGGCAGCAGCGCCGACCATGCCCTGGTTCGTGGCACTCCGAGCGCCGCTCGTTGCCTGCCTGACGTCCGTGCGCTCAGTGCGCCCAGGGCCAGGATGGACGCCGCCGTGATGTAGCCGAGGGACATCACCCCGTCGTCGTAGTCGCGTCCCGTTGCCTCGAAGACCGCGAACGCGCTGTCGGACAGCGCATAGAGCCCGTAGCCCGTCGCCAGCAGGACGAGGTCCCATCGTTCGCGGGCGATGTCGCTGCGAAGGACCAGTGCACACGCGTACGCCGCCAGCAGCACGTCCGAGACGGGATAGATCACCGACAACAGCGTCTGCGTGCTGAGACCCCCCTGCCCGAAGACCGTGCGCAGCACCACGAGGTAGGAGATGAGGGCGAAGGCAGTCGACAGCACCGCCATGTCGATGAGGAATCGTCGCGAGCCTTCACGTTGTCCCGGGGTGCCGGCACGGAACTGCGACAGTCCGAACGCGGTCGGGAGCAGACCCAGCAGGTAGATGGCGTCCGCGGCGGAGGGGTAGGGAGCCTCGACCCCTCCGATCCGATAGCCGAGCCAGGTGAGGTCCGCCACCGCCCACAGGCTCAGTCCGACGCCCAGCCAGCGCCACGCCCGAGGGTCGCCGGTCTTGATGCCCAGCGTGAGGCAAGCGGTGGCAGCGCTGGCGGTGCACGCGGCACTGAGAGCATCGATCAACGTGCTCGACACGTCAGGCGGAAGCAGGCCCGAGATGCTGGACTGCAACAGACACCCGACCGCGACGGCCGCGCCTACTGCCAGGAGGCCGGCTCGAAAGGCGGCGGTCTGCCTGTCCATCGCTCCCCTTGCATCACAAAGCCCTCGCGGCTCGGCACGCGACCACCCACTGTCTCACGTATGGCGCGCCGTGGGGGCCGAGACGTTCAGACCCGCCGGCGGCCTGCCGCGCGGTCTGAGGGCGTACGGCGAGGGGCTGACCCGGAGGTCGGGAAGGATGTTGCGATTCGCCCGCAAGCAGCGAGGCGCTGCGCGACGATGGGGGCAGCGATCCGTGTGGACTCGGGGATCTGCTCGCCACCGGTGTCTCGGGGGGCGCTGACCTACGAGGGAGCCGGATGATGCCACGACCCAGCCGATTGTCGCTCCTGCTGATGACCTCTCTGCTGATCCCGATGGCCGCCTACGCGGTCATCCCGGAGGGCGACCTTCGTCAGGTGGTCTACTCGTGCTCCGGGACGCTCAGCATCGCGGTCGCCTTCTGCGGTCTGCTCCGCGCCGGCCCGGCCCGACCGCCCGGCTGGTTGCTGGTGGTCGGAGGCTTCTCCGGATGGGTGATCGGCGACTGGATGTACCTGGTCGAGCAGTCCGTGTTCGGGGTGCTCGCCTACCCAGCCGCTTCGGATGCGGTCTACATCGCGTCCTACGCGGTGATGGCCGCCGGACTCGTTGTCATCGTCCGTCGGCGCGGCTCGCGCGGTGACCTGCCGGCGCTGCTCGACGCGGCCATCCTGGCGACGGGGACCGCCGTGGTGGCCGGAGTGTTCGTGATCGGCCCGATCGCTGGCGACTCCACGCTCACCTTGATGGGCAAGGTGACCAGCTCGTTGTATCCCATCGGCGACGTGCTGCTCCTGGGGATCCTGGCTCGGCTCTGGACCACACCCGGCGCTCGCACGTCCGCGTTCAATCTGCTGGCGGGTGGCTTCGCGGTGACCCTGTTCGCGGACGCGCTCTACAACTACGTCGCGCTGAAGGGCGGCGTCGGACCCGTCGTCTTCCTGGTCAACGACCTGCTCTGGCTGGCTGCCTACGTGTTGATCGCGGGCGCGGCCTGGTCGCCCTCGGTCCGCGACCGCGCCGGCCCGCAGCCAGGTCGCGAGGACCTCTCGGACCCGACCAAGCGGATGGCAGTCCTGACCGGTGGTCTGCTGCTGCCCGCGTTCGCCCTGCTCGTGGACACTCTCGACGGTGGAGGTGGGTCCGGCGTGCTGATCGCCACCGGCTCGATCGCGCTGTCGGTCCTCGTGCTGGCCAGGATGGCGGGGCTGCTCTCCGTGGTGCGCGCCCAGGCCGTGCAGCTGGCGGCGCTGGCCAGGTCGGACGCGCTCACGGGGTTGCCCAACCGCCGCACCCTGGACCACGAGCTGTCCCGGGCGTGCCAGGTCGCGCGCAACGACGACACCCCATTGGCAGTGGCGCTCCTCGACCTCGACCGCTTCAAGCTCTACAACGACACCTTCGGCCACCCGGCCGGTGACCTGCTGCTCCGGGAGGCCGCCGCAGCCTGGGCCAGCGCCCTGGACGACGGCGAGATCCTGGCGCGCTATGGCGGCGAGGAGTTCGTGGTCCTCTTCCCAGGTCAGAGCGCCGTCGAGGCCCGGGAGCGTGTGCTCGTCCTGCTGCGGGCCACCCCGCACGGACAGACGTTCTCGGCCGGGATCGCGAGCTGGAATCCGGAGACCGACCCGAGATCAGTCCTCTCGAGCGCCGACATCGCGATGTACAACGCCAAGAGCCAGGGCCGCAACCGGGTGTGCCTGGCTGCCGAGGACGACACCCCGTCCGACGCCGTACGACACGAGATCGTGTTGCAGCCGATCGTCGACCTCGCCACTCGGGAGCTCGTCGCGGTCGAGGCACTGAGCCGCTTTCACGATGCCGACCCCGTGGAGGTGTTCCGCGCGGCCCGCCTGGACGGCACGTGGGTCGAGCTCGAGGCCTCGGCCATCGCCGCGGCCCTGGCGGCGCGTCCAGACGTGGGGGCGATCGCGATCAACGTGAGCCTGGATGCTCTCGCGACCTCGACCGTGCGCGAAGCGTTGAGCGGAGACCTGACCGGCGTGATCCTGGAGATCACCGAGAACACCGACGTCGAAGACTCCCCGTTGCTCGACGACGAGATCCAGAGCCTCCGTGACCGGGGTGCCGTGCTCGCTGTGGACGACTGGGGCAAGGGGTTCTCCAACCTGGACCGACTGCTCCTGCTGCGTCCCGAGATCGTGAAGATCGACATGTCGCTCGTGCACCACCTCGACCTCGACTACCACCAGGCGACCATCAAGACGGTCGTCGCCTGGGCAGACCTGGTCGGAGCGCGTATCTGCGCCGAAGGGGTCGAGACCGAGGAGCAGTGGCACCAGCTCCGGGCCATCGGGGTCCATCTCGGTCAGGGCTGGTTCTTCGGCGCGCCGGCCGCACCCGGCTCCGACGCTGCACCCCGATCACTCGCCACGGAGATCGCCTCCATCTGATTCCCAGATGCTGGGCGGCGTACCGTCGCCTCCCTCCTGATGTCCGGGATCCGGCTCACGCGAACAGGCTGCTCAGCAGTCCGAGCGAGGCGCAGACGCCGAGGGTGCGCAGCGGGCTCCAGCCGCGCCAGAACATCAGCACCAGCGCGACCGCGGTGAGCGTGAATGCCACCGGGTCCCACGTGCTCAGGGCCGGCAGCTCGAGGTGGATCGGACCCCAGTCATGGACGCCGGTGGTGCCGAACAGGGTGTGCAGGCTGAAGTAGACGGCGAGGCTGGCGATGACGCCGACCACAGCGGCGGTGATGCCGGTCAGCGCCGCGGTGAGGTGGGAGTTGTGCCGCAGCCGCTCGACGTAGGGAGCGCCGAGGAAGATGAACACGAAGCAGGGCACGAAGGTCACCCAGGTCACCAGCAGTGACCCGACCAGCATCGCGGCCCACGGGTCGAGCGGTCCGGGATCGCGGTAGGCGCCGACACCACCCACGAATTGAGTGACCATGATGAGCGGCCCGGGCGTGGTCTCGGCGAGGGCGAGCCCGTTGACCATCTCGCCGGGCGCCAGCCAACCGTAGGCCTCGACCGCCTGTTGGGCGACGTAGGCAAGGACCGCGTAGGCGCCGCCGAAGGTGACCACGGCCGCGCCGGAGAAGAAGAGACCCTGGTCGACGTAGACGCTGTCTCGGCCGAACAGGGCCGCGACCAGCAGGACCGGGGTGACCCAGAGCACCAGCCCAACAACGAGGATGTGGATCGCGCGGCGGGTCGAGGGACGGTCGGTGTGCAGCGCGTCGTCGCTGATCAACGGCGGCGGGCCGCCGTCCCCGTCGGCGTGCCCCTGCAAGGTGCGCAGCGCCGGGATCCACCGGGAGAGCACCCAACCCAGGGCGCCGGCGGCGATGACCACGACCGGGAACGGCACCCCGAACACCGCCAGGGCGAGAAACGCCACGACGGCCAACCCGATCAGGACGCGGTGCGTCAGGGCCCGGGTTCCGACCCGGTACACGGCCTGGATGACGATCGCGATGACAGCGGGGGCCAGGCCGGCGAAGAGGCCGATGACCAGATTGGTGTCGCCGGCGGCCACGTAGAGGACGGTGAGTCCGAGCAGGGCGAGCATCCCGGGGAGGACGAACAGGACGCCGGCGATGAGCCCGCCGAGGGTGCCGTTGAGCAGCCAGCCGGTGTAGATGGCCAGCTGCTGCGCTTCGGGGCCGGGGAGCAGCATGCAGTAGTTCAGCGCGTGCAGGAACCGGCGCTGACCGATCCAGCGCTTCTCGTCGACGAGCTTGTGCTGCATCACCGCGATCTGACCTGCGGGTCCGCCGAAGGTCTGCAGCGAGATGGCGAACCACGCCTTGGTCGCCTCGCGCAACGGGATGACGTCGCCGGTCCGCGGCGTGGGTCCCGCGTGCGGTCGGGTGCTCATCCGTGTGTGGCGTGGGCGGGCTGGAACAGCTCGATCAGGTTCCCAGCGGGGTCGGCGAGCAGGATCTGCCGACCTCCGGGACCGGCGATGACATCGCTGCGAAACGTCAGACCGGCGTCGCGGAGCGTGGCGATCTCGGCATCGAGATCGTCGAGGACCAGGTGGATGCGGTTGCGGCCGGCGACGGTGGCGTCCTCAGGCGTCGCGCGGGAACCAGAGCTGGCGGGCCCGGACAGCAGCAGGCGGAGCGGGCCGCGCACGACGTCGGCGAAGGCGGGCGCGGCGCTGGTGTTCACCGTGAATCCGAGGTGGGTGGTGTAGAAGTCGATGGCCGCCTGCACATCGCTCACGATGTAGCGGACGCTGGCGTACTGCTGTGGCTCGGTCACGATGTCATCTCCCATGAGTGGTCGGACGAGGTCAGGGCGGCCAGCAGGTGCCGGACGCGGGTGTCGATGTTCGCGGCGGTCTCCTGGAAGGCGGGGTAGCTGCCTTCGTCGGTGTCGCTGGCCGTTCCCGGGTCGCGGATGCTCCAGTGGGCCCGCCGCGGATGGTGCGAGAACTCGGGGCACGTCTCGCGCGCCTTGTCGCACAGGGTGATCACCTGGTCGAACCGGCGTCCGGCCAGGGTGTCGAGGTGTCGTGGCTGCTGACCGGAGGTGTCGATGCCGAACTGGTCGTCCAGGACCCGCACCGCGTTGGGGTGCAGGTGTGGCTTGGGTCGGCTGCCGGCGCTGATCGCGGTCACGCGGTCGTCGGCGTGGTGGCGCAGCAGTGCTTCGGCCATGGGTGAGCGGGCGCTGTTGCCCGTGCACACGAACAGCACCGAGACGGGTCGCGTCCGCCGACGGCGGGCACCAGGTGCGGCGCGTGGTGCCGCGATCGTGTGCAACGCCGGGTGCAGCGCGGCGCCGGTCGCGGCCAGCGCGTCGGCGCAGCGGTCCAGGTCGAGGTGGTAGTAGCTGTCACGGCCGTCGAAGCTGCTGCGACGTGCGGTGACAAGTCCACCATCTCGCAACAGTCGCAAGTGGTAGGAGACCAGGTTCTGCGGTTCGCCGACGCCCATCACCAGCTCGCGGACCCGGAGGTCGCTGTCGGCGAGCGTGGTGAGCAGCTTCCAGCGCAGCGGGTGCGCCACCAGCGAGACGAAAGGCGGTGGTGTGGATGCCTGACCCGAGGGGACCATCAGCCGACAATACATCAAACCAATTTGATGGGACCGGCCCGCACTCATTGCCGGGCAAGCCGCCCCGACCTATCGGTCCTCCAATACGTGGCGGGCAGTTGGCGGTGAGCCGCAATCCGCGTGGTGTGGAGGTGTCCCAGTCCGCCGCGATTAGGACGCGCCGTACGCGCAGTCCCGGGGGTGGTTCACACTAGGAACGCGTCGGACTCGTCAGAGGCTGGCTTCGCGGACGTGGTGTAGTTGCAGCACGCTTCCCTTCCAGGGAAGGAGTCGAGGTTCAAATCCTCGCGTCCGCTCCATATCTGCAAGCCGGTGCCCGGCGGCCGCCGCGATCTCCTCGGTGGCACAGACCGGTGTTGTCGGCTCGCGGTGTGAAGACCGCAACTGCCCGTGTCCTTCCGCCGCGATCCGGTCCGATCGGCGGAACTCAATCGCCGTGGACGACGGTCCGTTGATGCATAGGCGCGCGGAACAGTACGGCGGCGACGGCCAGGAGCCAGGCGCACCAGGCGACATACCCCGCGAAGTTGGTGAGGCTGGCGGCCTCGACGACCGGGATCACCACGCCGGTGGCAATGAGTACGGCGGCGGAGTAGCCGGTGAGGGCGAGCCAGCGCGGCAGCACGGACCGGCTCAGGGCGATCACGACCAGGACGGTGAAGGTCGCGGTGAGCGCATAGCCGAGGGTCTCGCCGATGGCCTTGCCGAGCACGTTGTGCCAGAGCTCGAAGCGGTCCTCGGCGTCGTCACGCAGGGCCGGGTCGAGGGCGTCGTCGCTGATGCCGGGGACCAGGGTCACCCAGCGCTGCAGGCCGACGACCTGGACGGTGGCGGCGGCGATGCCGACACCCGCGATCCAGTGGCCGAGGCGGCCGCCGGCGATCCGGCCGAGCCAGATGCCGGCCGGTGCCATCAGGGTCGCGCTGACGGCAAGGACGAGGAACCAGCCCATCACCACGTCGCGGTGCTCGCGGAAGAGGGCCAGGATGTCGGCGGTCGACTCCTCGAGGATCTGGGGGTACTCGAAGACCGAGCCGAGGACTGTGAAGCCGGCGATGGCGAGGCCCGAGGCCAGGGCCAGCGCGGCGCCGGCACGACGCGCTGTGGCGCGATCAATGGTGCGAACGGGCGTGCGGTCGATGGTGGTCATGACGTGCTCCTCTGGAGTGAAGATGAGTGGTCGGCGTACCAGGCGAGGGTGGTGGCCAGCGCCTCGTCGAGCGGGGTGGCGTGGTCGCCGAACGCGGCGCGGAACTTGCCGTCGTCGACGACCCACGGGTCGGTGAACTGGTAGAGCGTGTGGAGGTACTCGCGCATCTCCGGCTTGACCATCCCGAGTGCGCGCAGGGTCAAGCGGCCTGCGGCGAGGATGCGCGGCTTGTGGCCGGCAAGCTCGTAGACCTTCTCGACCACCTCGCGGATGGTGCAAGCCTCGGCCACCGGGAGGTGCCAGACCTGTCCAGTGGTGCCGTGCGCCGTGCCGAGGGTGATCAGGGCGGCGGCCACGTCGGGTGTGTAGGAGTAGCTGTGCGGCTGTGCCGGGTCGCCCATCACCTGGGCCGTCCTGCCAGCGAGCGCCGTCGCGAACACCGTCTCGCCGAGGGCCGATCGCAGCGCACCCGGACCGAAGTAGTCCGACGCGCGGCCGATGACGACCTCGACCTCGTCCGCTGCGTGGGCCGCGAGCAGTTCCTCGGTCATCTCTGCTCTGGTGGCTGACTTCGAGGAGGTCGGGTTGGCGGCCATGGTCTCGACCAACGCCCGGCCCTGGGGTGGGCCGTACGCGTAGAGGTTGTCCAGGACCACGAGCCGGGCGCCGGCGCTGGCGGCACCCGCGAGGACTCCCCGCTGGAGCGGCGGGAACTCCTCGCTCCAGCGGTCGTAGTTCATCGCGTTGAGGCAGAAGTAGACGACGTCCGCTCCTGCGCAGACGCGGGTGGTGAAGGCGGGGTCGGATGCGTCCCCGCCCACGACCTCAGCACCTGGGAGGGTGCCGTGGCCGTCGCGGTTCACGGCGATGACGTCGTGGCCACCAGCGACCAGCTGCTCGACGAGGGGGTGACCGACCTGGCCGGTACCGAAGACGACATGACGCATCAGGAGCTCTTCTCTGTGAGGGAACGGGTCAGGAGGACGGGCAGGACGGCAGTGAGGAAGGCGACCGTGACCGCGCCGGCGGCGCCGAAGACGGTGAACTGGTCCTCGACCTGGATGCCGGCGGACGTGGTCACCGCCCAGCCGATCGACCAGGTGACTGCGAGGTAGCCGGGCCAGAGGAGTGCGACGGCGCCGATGCGGCGTACGAGCACGAACGACTGCGCGGAGCCGACGCCAAGACCCGAGATGGCACCCTGGAGGACCAGGTCCCCGAGCCCGGTCCGGAAGTCGACGACCGACGCGCCGACGGCCAGCCCGGCGGCCAGCCCGGCCGCCGTCGCGAGGACCCAGGTGACGAGGTCGAACCTCATGGCCAGGGCCTGGGCAGCACCGAGGACGGTGCCGGTGAGCAGCCCACCGACGATCGCTGGGGCCAGGGAGTCGACGGGCCCACTGAGCAGCAGGGCCGCGAAGCCGCCGAGTGGGTACCCGACGAAGGACACCAGCCAGCGGGCGACGGTGCGAAGCGTGGACGGGGGAGCGGTGCGGGACGGGGCGATGCTGAGCTGGGACATGTACTTCTCCTTCGGTTGTCAGTGCAGGGGGATGGGCTGGCCGGCGATCCACGCGGCCAGCAGGTGGTCGGGGTGGTCCGCGAGGTGGTCGCGGACCAGGACGTCGAGCAGGTAGGCGTTGCCCTCCAGGTGGGCTACCGCGAGGACCACGAGCTGGCGCTCGCGGGCTCCGGTGGCCAGCTCGACGGCCCGGGCGAGATGGCCGGCGTCGCGGGCGAGCATCGCCGCGGCGACGAGGACGGACGCGGAGTGCGTCGTCGGGGCCAGGGCGAGGATCTCGCTGGCGGCGAGAGGGTCTCCGCCGACGAGGCGGTGGAGGAGGACGGTCTGATCGGTGAGCACAGGACGACAGTGGACGGGGTCGCTGACGGCGCGCTGACGGCCGGCTGACGGCCGGCTGACGGCCTACTCTCGGACAGTGCTGACAGTGTCCGTTCTCGGGACAGTCGAGGTACGTCGAGACGGCGTGCGACTCGACCTGCCCGCGGGCAGGACGTCGGAGCTGTTGGCGCGGCTCGCCCTCGCTGCGGGCTCGCCCGTCCGTACGGACGGGCTGATCGAGGACCTGTGGTCCACGCCGACCGGTCGCAACACCCTGCAGTCGAAGGTCTCCCAGCTCCGCCGGGCGCTGGGCGACAAGGACCTTGTCGTCGGTCACCAGGACGGCTACACCCTGGCCATCGAACCTGAAGCCGTCGATGCCTCCCGCGCGGTGACGCTCGCCGCCCTGGCCACCGAGGCCCGCGTCGCGGGCGATGCGGCAGGTGCGCTGGCGAATTCGCGCGAGGGTCTGGCGCTGTTCCGAGGCGACGTGCTCGTCGATGCCGGAGACTGGGCAGCGCCGTACCGCACCCGGCTGGAGGAGGTCCGGCTGGGACTGGTCGAGGACGCGATGGCCGCCCGGGTCGAGCTGGGTGCCGGCAACGAGATCGTCGGTGAGCTCGAGTCCCTGGTCAGGCAGCACCCGCACCGTGAGGGGCTGTGGACCTCGCTCATCACCGCGCTCTACCGCGCGGGCAGGCAGGCCGAGGCGCTGGCGGCGTACGGACGGGTGCGAAGTGCCCTGGTCGACGAGCTCGGCATCGAGCCCGGTACGGCCTTGCGCTCACTGGAACGGCTGGTGCTCCAGCAGAGTCCGAGCCTGGACGTCGGTACGCCGACCGTCGTGCTCGGCATCCCCGGCAACCTGCCGGCGCGAGCGGCACCGCTGGTCGGTCGCGACGAGGAGCTAGCAGCCCTGGTGGCCGCGATGGACGAGCGCCCGCTCGTCACCCTGGTCGGGACCGCCGGGGTCGGCAAGACCCGGCTCGCCACCGAGGTGGGGCGCGGGCTCGCGGCGGCCGGCGGGGTCTGGTTGGTGAGGCTGGACGCGATCGACGAGACGGCGGCGCTGGCACAGGTCGTCGCCGAGACCCTGCACGTCGCCGGTGGGGAGTCCGCCCTGCACGAGCGGCTCTCCGGATCAGGCACGGTCCTGCTCCTCGACAACTGCGAGCACGTCGTGGCCTCCGCTGCCGCACTGGTCCGCGGGCTGCTCGACTCGGTGCCGCGCCTTCGCATCCTCGCGACCAGCCAGCTGCCGCTGGGCCTGGAGGACGAGCACGTCCACCAGCTCGAGCCCCTGACCCAGGACCAGTCCGTCGAGCTGTTCACCCGCCGGGCCCGGGAGATGCGGCGCCAGCTCGTGCTCGACCCCGACTCCGTGGCGGCGGTCGAGGAGGTGTGCTGGTCACTCGACGGGCTGCCGCTCGCGATCGAGCTCGCGGCCTCGCGGGTGCGGTCGATGTCGGTGCGCGACATCGCCCGGCGCCTCGACGACCGGTTCGTGCTGCTGCGGGACCCGACCAGCCAACGACAAGAGCGCCGCCGAGCGCTCTCCGCGGCAATCAGCTGGAGCTACGAGCTGCTCTTCCCCGACGACCAGCGCGGACTGTGGGCGCTCTCCAGCTTCGCGGGCGATGCGTCGCTCGACGCGACCGAGCACGTGCTCGCGGCCCTCGGAGTGCCCGGCGAAGCGGTGCTCGACACGATCACTCGGCTTGTCGACCGCAGCCTGGTCAGCGTCGAGAACGCCGACGCCGGCGGGGTTCGGTATCGCCTGCTCGACTCCATCCAGGCCTTCGCAGCCGAGCGGTTGAAGGAGTCCGGTGACAGTGATGCGGCCGCCGCCGCGCACGCGTCGTGGTGCGCCGCTACAGCGGACTGGTGCGGGGAGCACGTCCGGAGCGATCGCCAGGCCCAGTGCCTGGCCATCGCGCGGGCGGAGCGTGCGAACGTCGACGTCGCGCTGTCATGGTGCGGCGAGCACGACCCAGGACTGGGAATGCGCATCGCGAACGGCTTCGGCTGGACCTGGGTCGTGCTCGGCGACGGACCAGCTGGTGCGGCTCGCGTCCGGCAGGCGCAGACGCCCGAGGCCCCGACCCGCGAGCGGGCCACCGCCTGCCTCCTGGCGGGCTGGCTCGAGGCCTCGGCCGGGAACGTGGCGCTGGCCGAGTCGGACCTCGACCGCGCCGCCGAGCTGGCTGCTGAGCTGAACGACGCCGTCCTCGTCGCCGACGTCGATCGTCACCGGGCGTTCCTCGCCATCCAGCAGGGTCGGCCAGACGTGGTGCTGGACCGCTCGGCGGCCAGTCTGGCGGCGTACGGACCGCTCGGCCTCCCGTGGCGAACCGCCACGAGCCTGGTGCTGTCGGCGTACGGACACCTCATGGTCGGCGACACGGCAGGCGCGACACGAGCCGGCACCGAGGCTCTCGCCGTGCTCGGACCGATCGGCGACTCGTGGGGGATGGCGCACGCCGGGGCGTTGCTCGGTGGCATCGCCCAGGCCGAGCACAGGTATGACGACGCGGTGCGCGCCCTCGCCCGGGCGGCCGACGAGTCGGCCACCATGGGCTTCCTCGGCCAGGCTGCGCTGCACCGCGCCAGCCTGGCGCGGGTCCAGCAGCGCCTCGGCGACCCGGCCGCGGTCGCCTCCTACCAGCAGGCGATCCGGGAGGCACTGTCCGTCGGGGACGGGCGACTGACCGCCACGGCCCGGCTCAACCTGGCTCGGCTCCTGCGAGGCGCCGGCCAGGGTGCCGAAGCAGTCGCACTGCTCAAGGAGAACCAGCGGTGGTACGAGTCCGCGGGCGGCGGCGACTTCGCGCTACTCACGGACTGCGTGCTTGCCGCCGCGCGCGACGACGGCGGCGCTCTGCGTTCGGTGCTGGACGAGGCGCGGGCGACCAGCCACGTGGAAGTGCAGGTCTTCGCGCTCGATGCCCTCGCCCGGCTGGCGGCCGAGTCGGACGACCTCGCGACCTCGGGCAAGCTGCTCGCGGAGGCGGACCGGCTGGCCGCTCAAGTCGCGCACGTGGTTGATGAGGCCGACCGCATCGACGCGGCCGGAGTACGCGGAGTCAGCGGGTAGATCCTTATGCATGGCGTGGTGAGTTTCTGCTGTGCCGGTGATCGTTTTCACCCCAAAGCCCCACCGGGTGGCCGGCCTTGGGCTGCCCGAGAACGTGCGGCATTCGCCGCGATCCGGGTGCGAGCTTCTCAGCTCTCCTTGAGGTGGCCGGAGCCACCCGAGCACTCGGGTCCGCCTGGCAGACAGTGCGGTGTACCGATGGTCTGCCCCGGTAGAGCCGAGAGTCCGACCGCGCCGAACAGATGCGCACCGTCGAGGTTCGCGTCGCGCATCTTCGCTCTCTTTAGATTCGCCCTTCGTAGGTCTGCGCTGCGTAGATCCGCGCCGCGCAGGTTGGCCCGGTTCAACTTGGCATCGACAAGAGAAGCGTTTACCAGGATCGCCCGCTCAAGGTCGGCATCAGACAAGACGGAGTCCCGGAGTCTTGCGCCCGTCAGGACCGCGTCCTCTAGCTTGACGTCACGCATCAGGCTGCGCCGAAGGTTGAGCCCGTTGAGCTTGGCGTCCCTCAGCAAAGCCCCATCAATGGCCACGTCCGCCATGCTCACGTAGTTCTGCTGGCTGGGAAGGTGCGGATCGCGTGGGACGGTGCCACCTTCACCATGCTCCCCACCAGATTCGTCTTCACCTGCATCAGCTACGTCCTCTTTGGTTGTGTGCGGCTGGGGGGCCCATGCATCGAGGTGACTGCCGATGACCCGGAGCGCCTCCTGAACTCCCGGTTCGGGGCGGCGCTTCCCATCTCGTCCTCGACTGTCGGATCGTTCGGTAGAAACTCCCCGCAATGCCTCGGTTCGCGGTGCTCTCTCGCGCACGAAGACAGCGAGCATCTGCAGCGTGTTGACGCGTAGTTCAGGGTTGCTGTCCGCGATTCCCTCGAGATCACGGATCGCGGCCGCTTGCTCCCACGTGCTTTGCGACAACTGCCGAACGCCCTCGGTGTATTCGTCGACGGTGCGCGCCAAGACCGACTGCCGGTATTGGGTGACCCATGCGGCGACGGTGCCGAACGCAATGACTCCAAGGAGACCTGTGCGCACCGAGTCGATCCAGTCCGTCCGCTCGGCCGGTGAGTAGTTCGCAAGTGCGGGCAGCCATTCAGCCAACATCTCGGGGACAATCAGGACAAGCAGCCCGCCAGCGACCATGAACGAAGCCGCAACCAAGAGGCCGGCTTTCCAAGGCGGACTGCTCCTGGTCAACCAGTGATCGAGGCGCTCGGATGCCGACTTCTGATGGTCCTGGCCAGGCACGACACTCGTGGCCGGCCGCCGACCGAGCGGCTTCGATTCGGTCGAGTTCATCTCAGATACCTCCCGATCGAAGTGTGCGACGAGGGCCTGACTGCGGCGGCGGAGGATGCGCTTTCCGCTTCCAACAATCAGAATGACCGCCGGCGTCTCTAGGAGCAATGAGTCCGCAGGGCGAACCAGGACGCGATGTCTGGATGACTGCGATGCTTGGCGAAGGCCACGGAACGACAACTTCCTCGAGCGCAAGCCCTGCCGACCTGGTGAACGCGGAGAGCTCGCCCGCTCGGCGGTCCGACGCCTCTGTCTCGCCGGGGTGCTGCCTCGAAAGTTCCTGCGGACCGCTGCGGACTGTTGACCTCGCGGACCAGCGTTTCGCAGGTCATGGCCTTGTGGCGTATGGGCTGACCTGTAGGCCGGGAAGAATCCCCGCGGGGATGACCGTTGGTGGTCATGTACGGCGCAAGCCTCTGACCTGCGCAAACGTGCTTGGAGCCGGTGGTGACTGACGGCGTTGAATGAGAATCACTGCCACAGTAGAAAGTACAACTTGCATCGGGTGAGCGCCTTGGCCCGACGGCCGGTTAGCGGCCTCCCTTCCAGTGGGCATGGTCACCCTGCCACTTGCGCAGCGGCCGGTCCGCTGATGGTGTTTGGTCACACTGTCCAGCGTGGAGGAGTAAGCCGTTGAACCTCACCGACACCGCGGATCTGTGGTGGAAGAACGCCGTCTTCTACTGCGCAGACGTCCAGACGTTCCTTGACCTGAACGGTGACGGGCAGGGCGACCTGCGTGGGATGTTGCATCGAGTCGACTACCTGGCTGATCTCGGCATCACCTGCCTGTGGCTGATGCCGTTCTACCCGACCGCGGACCGCGACGACGGCTACGACATCACTGACTTCTACGGCGTGGACCCCAAGCTCGGGAGCGCGGGGGACTTCGTCGAGCTGGTGCGCACGTGCCACTCACGCGGAATCCGGATCATCGTGGACTTCGTCATGAACCACACCTCGGACCGCCACCCGTGGTGGAAGGAGGCGGTGGCCTCGACCGACAGCCCGCTGCGCGACTGGTACGTCTGGCGCTCATCCACGCCACCAGACACGAGCAAGCAGGTCGTCTTCCCGGACAAGGAGGACGCGATCTGGGAGAAGGACCAGGCCTCCGGCCAGTGGTACCTCCACAACTTCTACAAGACTCAACCGGACCTCAACCTCGCCAACCCGGCCGTGCGCGACGAAGTGATGCGCACCATGGGCTACTGGCTCCAGGTCGGCGTCGACGGCTTCCGCATCGACGCGGTGCCCTTCCTCTTTGCTGAGGACCAGTTGCCCAAGCGGGAGCGCAAGTTCCCGCACTTCGACCCGCACGCGTACCTCCGCAACCTCAAGGCCTTCGCCGACCGGCGCAACGGCACCGCGATGTTCCTGGGCGAGGTCAACCTCGCCTACCCGGACATGGCCGAGTTCTTCGGCAGCGGTGACGCCGACGAGCTGTCCATGCAGTTCGACTTCATCGCCATGCAGTCGACCTACCTGTCCCTCGCGCGCGGCGACGCACGTCCGCTGGCCAAGGCGCTGAGGGAACGTCCCGCGGTGGACGTCGCGAGCCAGTGGGCCAACTTCCTGCGCAACCACGACGAGCTCACCCTCGACAAGCTCAGCAAGGCCGAGCGGCAGGAGGTCTTCGACGCCTTCGGGCCGGACCCCGACATGCAGCTGTTCGACCGCGGGTTGCGGCGCCGGCTGCCACCGATGCTGGGTGGCGACGAGCGACGGATCCGGATGGCCTACTCGCTGATGTTCTCGATGCCGGGGACGCCGGTCCTGTTCTACGGCGAGGAGATCGGCATGGGCGAGAACCTCGACGTGCCAGGCAGGTTGTCGGTGCGGACGCCGATGCAGTGGCAGCAGGGCGACAACGGCGGCTTCTCCAACGCGGGGAAGCGCTCACTTGTGCGTCCCGTCACCCAGGGTGCGTACGGCGCCGCGCAGGTCAACGTCGAGGATCAGCGCAGCGACCCGGACTCCCTTTGGTCGTTCGTGCAGCGCCTCATCTCGCGCTACCGCCAGTCGCCCGAGATCGGGTGGTCGACGGTCGAGGTGCTCGACCCCGGCGATCACCGGGTGCTGGTCCACGTGTGCCGCAAGGACGAGTGGTCCCTGGTGGCCCTCCACAACTTCGCCGCCGAGCCGGTGGAGGTCACCGTCGAGGTGCCTGGCCTGACGCGTGGGACAGCCTTGGTGGACCTGCTGACACCGGGCACACCCCCGCGGATGGAGACAGGAGCGCGCGGCCGGATCACGCTGACGTTGCCGGCCTACGGCTATGCCTGGTGGCGGGTGGTCATCGACGGCGACCGGCGCATCGACCACTGAACGAATGACCACCGGCTGACTCATCGACACGATCGAGAGGACCCCGTGACCCGCGTCGGCTTCCACGCCTCACACGAGCAGATCTCTCCCCGACAGCTGCTCCTCGACGTCCAGCACGCCGAGCGCGCGGGCTTCCAGATGGCCATGTGCTCGGACCACTTCGCCCCGTGGAGCACGCGACACGGACACTCGGGCTACGCCTGGGCCTGGCTGGGCGCTGCCCTGGCGTCCACCGAGCTTCGCGATCGGCTGCGTCTCCGCCCCGGGTCAGCGCTACCACCCCGCCGTGCACGCACAACGGATCGCGACCCTGGGCCAGATGTTCCCCGGCCGGTTCTGGGTCGCGCTCGGCAGCGGCGAGGCTTCCAACGAGCACATCACCGGCCAGCGTTGGCCCGACAAGGAGCAGCGGACCCATCGGCTCGAGGAGTGCGTCGAGGTGATCGGCCGGATGCTCGACGGCGAGGAGGTGACCCACCACGGCCTGGTCAGCGTCGATCGCGCCCGGCTCTGGGACATCCCGGACCTGCGCCCCCTGCTCATCGGACCAGCGGTGTCCGTGAGTTCTGCCGCGCGGGTCGCGGCCTGGGCCGACGGTCTCGTCACGCTCAACCAGCCGATCGACGTGCTGCGCGACCTGCTCGCCGCCTACCGGGCCGCCGGTGGTCGCGGCCGTGCCGCGTTGCAAGTGCACCTGTCGTGGGCGGCCACGGAGGAACAAGCCGAGGCGATCGCCCACGACCAGTGGCGCAGCAACGTGTTCGGTGAACCGGTGAGCTGGGACACCGAGCTCCCCGAGGCCTTCGACCTGATGGCCGAGCACGTCTCGCCCGATGCGGTCCGCGATCACGTGCGAGTCTCCGCCGACCTCGGCCGGCACCGCGAGTGGCTGGCGGAGTATGCCGACCTCGGGTTCGACGACCTCTATCTCCACTTTGTCGGGCAGGACCAGGGCACGTTCCTCGACACTTTCGCCGAGCACGTCCTGCCCGCGATACGCGGAGCAGAACCGAGCGACGAACCGCGCCGGGCCTGAATCGCTCGCAGTTTTGGCAGTCACTACAAGGTCACTGGCGTCACCATCAACGCCACCCCTAAGGGCGGAGTGCACATGTAGGGCAGACCAGCAGGATGGCGTCTGCCCATCCGAAGAGCATTCCCTAGAAAGCCGCATCAAGTGAAGGCCGCATGAAAGACCAAACGAGAGGAAGCAGATGAACTCCGCGGAATACCCGGCTACGCCCGAACCCGGCCCCAATGTCGACACGGGTGACGTCGAGGAAGATCCCGCCCACTCGACAGACGAGGACGAGGGCTGGACTTCCGAGGGCGGAGCCACACCCTCCGGGCCCGCCACCGACGTCGACCCCGAGGACTGAGAGCGGGCAAGGGCCGCGAGCCTAGGCGAGCTTGTCGTGAGAGTCGGGCGCGCCGTCGGGGTCATCGTTGTCCCGGGTGAAGAACGAGAAGGACCCGTCGTTCTCGAGAACGCACAGCTCGATGTCGCTGAGTCGTCGAATTCCCTGTTGGCGGGCGGCCTCGTGGACGTCCTGAATGGTCATGCGTTCGCCCGAAAGCGTCTCGAGCAGTGGCTCCCCGTCACGCACGACTATCCGGGCCCTGCCGGCCAGCCACGGTCTGAATCGTGGGAAGCGGAAGGTGAAGGCATTGAGGGCGATGCCAGCGAGGGTAAAGGTCGCGACCGCGATGATCGCCGCAGTGAGGGAGTAGTCCTCCTGCACGATGCCCTGGCTGACCAGGTCGCCCACGGTGATCAGCAGGATCATGTCGAACGCGGACAGCTGGGCGACCTCGCGCTTGCCCCCGACCCGGACAACGAACCACAGGAACAGAAAGATCACCGCGGCGCGGATCAGGATGTCCATCAGGGCATCCTCCAGGTCGTGAACGTGGTGGACACAACCGGTTCGTGCTGGCGCCACACGCTGACCTGGCAGTCGTCGGTCTCACCGAACTGACCGGGCGCCACGCGGGCATCGAGGCTGATCCGCAGCGTGGTGCCCGTGGGCGGAGGATCGAACTCGTAGACGATCCAGCCCGGCACGCTGGTCTCGGCGGACGGATTCGGATACCAGGATTGAAAGTCGAGATCCTGGAAGAACTCCTCGCACAGGCGCAGTTGCACGACCTCGCCCAGTCCTTCGACGGCGTCCACGGTGATGCGCAAAGGAGCGGGTTCACCCGCCCGGCCAATCTGCGGGTAGGCCACGGCGAGCGTGTAGCCGTTGCTCTCCTCGGTGACCTCTCCGGTGCGCGGACCAAGCAGGTCGAACGCCGCGCCGGCGAGGATAAGCACGAGCGCGCCCACGCCCAGACGCCGAGCCCATCGACCTCGCCGCCCGGGCGGGGTCTCTCTCAGGTCCGAGGTCGTCTCGTCGGACGTCGAGTCTGCTGACACACGCACACCCTAGGCCGGGGCGAGCGCCGGACCGCCCGCCCCAAGGGAGGTATTGGCCTTTACCGTGGATCACGATCGTGGCAGCGAGCCAAGGAGGCCGCGTGCGGTTCGGATACTTCCTGTCCTGCGAGGACTACGGCCCGGCCGCGCTGGTCGAGCAGGCAAAGCTGGCCGAGCGGGCAGGTTTCGAGGCGCTGTGGATCAGCGACCACTTCCATCCGTGGCACGACGCGCAGGGCCAGAGCCCGTTCGTGTGGTCCGTGATCGGCGCCGTCGCTGAGGCCACCGACCTGCCGGTCACGACCGCCGTCACCTGCCCGACGGTCCGCACCCACCCGGCGATCATCGCCCAGGCTGCGGCCTCGATGCGTACTCGCTACCTCTCGTCGTGCTCCCCACCACGGGCCAGCGCAGTGTGCTCTCCTGGCACCTCGTCAGTCGAGCTCGCCGAGCCGGACGGACACGGATTGGGGCTCGTCGGCGACGGCCCCCTCGCCCTGGTCCGTGCGCTCGGTGGGGGTGGAGCCCGAAGTGTCCTGAGCGGGCGTCTCTTCACGCGACACTTGTTGTGTGGTGTCCTCCGCCAACCCGAACGGGTCAGGAACTGTGCCGGCACCGAGCCGGAGCTGGTTGTTCTTGTCGGTCACCCTGGTCTCCTCCTGCCGGCGATGACGTGGCCCCTCTCCGCCACGCGCTGCTCCTGCCGCAGCTGTACCCGCCCGGAGAAGGTCCATCCGTTCGACGGGCGGGCACGTTCGTAGCCCCGTGGCCGCCCAACTGCCTTGCACCCTCTCGGGTGATGCGGCCACGAGACCTTCTACGTACGGTCGATGGATGAAGGCTCTGACGTGGCAAGGACTCAACGAGGTCGCGGTCCAAGAGGTGCCCGAGCCTCGGATCGAGGCGCCGACCGACGCGATCGTACGGGTGACCTCCACCGCGATCTGCGGCTCTGACCTGCACCTGTACGGCGTGCTGGCGCCGTACCTCCAGCCGGGTGACATCCTCGGCCACGAGTTCATGGGCATCGTCGAGGAGGTCGGCTCCGACGTCGGTGGACTGCAGGTTGGTGACCGGGTCGTGGTGCCGTTCAACATCTCGTGCGGGCACTGCTGGATGTGCAGCCGGGGCTTGTTCGCGCAGTGTGAGACCACGCAGAACCGTGATCACGACAAGGGCGCCTCCCTGTTCGGCTACACCAGTCTCTACGGCGCGGTGCCGGGCGGGCAGGCGGAGCTGGTGCGCGTCCCGCACGCGGGGTTCGGACCGGTCAAGCTGCCGTCCGATGGGGCGGACGAACGGTTCCTCTACCTGTCCGACATCTTGCCGACCGCTTGGCAGGGGGTTGAGTACGCCGACGTGCCGGACGGCGGCACGCTCGCGGTGCTCGGTCTCGGCCCGGTCGGCCAGCTGGCAGTTCGGTCGGCGATCCACCGCGGCATCACCGACGTGATCGCGGTGGACCTGGTGCCGGAACGACTCGAGGCGGCCCGAGAGGCGGGTGCCAGGGTCGTCGACCTGGGTGAGGTCGATGACGCGGCAGCGGCGCTGCGAGACATGACCGACGGGCGTGGACCCGACAGCGTGCTGGAGGCGGTGGGCATGGAGGCCCATGGCAACCCGATCGCGGAGAAGGCGATCTGGGCAGCCAGCCGGCTGCCGAAGCCCTTCGCCCGCAAGGCGATCGAGACGGCGGGCATCGACCGGCTCAATGCCCTGCTCACGTCCTTCGACGCCGTCCGACGCGGCGGCACGGTCTCGATCAGCGGGGTGTACGGCGGGATGGCAGACCCACTGCCGATGATGTCGATGTTCGACAAGGGACTGACACTGCGGATGGGTCAGTGCCACGTGAAGCGGTGGACCGAGCAGCTTCTCGAGATCGTGTCCCAGTCGGACGACGTGCTCGGCCTGGAGACCCTGGCCACGCACCGTGTGCCGCTCGACCAGGCACCGGAGATGTATCGCACGTTCCGCGACAAGGCGGACGGCTGCCTCAAGGTCGTCCTGAAACCCTGAGGCTTGTCACCGTTCGTTGTTGCGCCGGGCGGCGCGCGTGCCCAGCGTGGTGAGCAGGCGAACCACCTTCGAGTCGAGGCGTCTTCCGGCCTCGCGACCTTCGACGGTCTCGCTGTCGGTGCCGTCCGGCAACGCGCGGTTGACCAGACCCATCACCCGGGTGGTCGTCGCAGGCATGAGGCCACGTACCCGGATGCCGACCTTGGCCACGGGGGTGAGCGTCACGAGGGGGCGGCCGGCCAGCACTCCCCGGACGATCCGGGAGGCCGCCCGCTCGGCATCCATGGACAGGAGAGGCAGTGAGGCGGCGGGCGCGAACCACGCATACTCACGGGCGGCGTCGCCGGTGAAGGACGCCCGTTCATGGGAGCCGGTGCGCATCAGGCCGGGGACCACGGTGGTGGCCGTGACGCCCGTGCCTGCGAGGGATGCGGCCAGACCGTCGGAGAAGCCGACGGCTGCGAACTTGGCGGTCGCGTAGGGCAGCAGATGCGGCGGGGAGACCATCCCGCCGACGGAGGTGACGGTGCCGATGCGACCGGCGTCACGAGTTCGCATCGCGGGCAGCACTGCCCACGCCACGTGGACAGGTCCCCACAGCATCGTGTCCACCGCGTCCCGGAAGTGCTCGAGCGTCATCGACTCTGCCGGTCCCGCCTGGATGACTCCGGCGACGGTGATGGCGACGTCGATGTCGCCGTGCTCCGCAGCCACCTCGCCCACGAGCGCGGCCACCGCTTCGGCATCCCCGACGTCGCACACGTGCGTGGAGAATCGGCCCGGAGCCGCGAGCTGTGCCTCCGCGTCGGCCAGTTCCTCAACATCTCGCGCACAGGCGACCACGGTGAACCCGCGCGCCAGCAGGTCGCGGCAGATCAGCAGGCCGAGACCGCGCGAAGCGCCGGCGACGAGCGCGACGTGAGCTGTCATGCGCGCACATCCCGGTCTTCGCGCCGGTCCGACCTGGTGGCGGGTGATCGCTTGACGGCCATGTGACTCCTCGAGACAGCGGGAACGCCGGCACGCATCCCTGACGGCTGACGCTAGCTGCCACGCTCTCGGGCCGAACCATCCCAACGGGGGTGGTCGCTGCCGCACTGATCGATGGAGTTCTCCGGTGAGGTACACACGGCCGGGAATGTGCTTCGCGGATATGGGTACCGGCCAGCCATGACCACCTCGACGACCAGCATCCGGCCGGTGCGAGTGACGCTTGCCCGCGAAAGCGAGCTCGTGACCAAGGGTCTGGCCGCGATGATGGACCCCTTTGCCGATCGGATCGTGGTGCTCCCATCGCCAGGAGGCTGGCCCGCCGAGGGTGCGGACCTGACCTTGCACGACTCCCTGGCCGACATCCAGGTGCTGCCGGGCGTGGTGGCGGAGCCGGTCCCGCACGACGGCCGTCTGGTCACGTGGACCTGGAACGCGCGCCCCGATCTGACCGAGATGGCACTGGGCATCGGCGCAAGCGGCGTGTTGTCGAAGGCGTTGCCGGCTCCGGCCCTCGTGTCGGCGTTCGAAGCCATCCACGTGGGTCGGACCGTGGTGGACCTCGGAGAGGCGCACCCGCCGTCGATGCGACCGCGAGCGCAGTTGTTGCCGCCCCGAGAGGCAGAGATCATCGCCATGATCACTCGGGGCCTCGACAACAAGACCATCGCCGACAATGCCTCGATCAGCATCAACTCCGTCAAGTCCTACATTCGATCGGCCTACCGAAGGATGGGCGTGTCCTCAAGGTCTCAGGCAGTGCTGTGGGGCGTCCGGCACGGGTACGTCAGCGCCGCGTCCCTGTCCGAGGAATCCAGCCGAAGCGCTTGACGCGGCGACTCCCGTGCCTGACAGGAGGTCACATGACGACGTCGACTCCGGTACGCGAGCCGTGACCGCGAAACGATCGTAGGATTTCTGGATGGCCGCCCCGGACGAGTTTGCCGCAGATCCAGCCGGGTTCTTCGCTGGGCTGAGTCAGGTGCTGGTGTCCGACCACGAGATTCTCGCCACGCTCGATCGCATCTGTCACAACGCGCTGTCGGTCGTGCCCACTTCCTCGTTCTGCGGGATCACCGTGCGTCGGCGCCGCGGCCGCTTGGAATCCCTGGCCTACACCGATGACGTGGCGTTGGCGTGCGACGAGCTTCAGTACGAGCTGCAGGAAGGGCCCTGCATCTCGACTGCGGCCGAGGGTGAGCCATTTCTGGTCAGGAGTACCGCGCACGATGCGCGCTGGCCGCGTTGGGGTCCCAGGGTTGCGGAGTGGGGTGTCCACTCGTTGGTGAGCGCCCAGCTCTCCGCCGCGACACTCGACACCGACCGGGATCCGCTGGGCGCTGTCAACGTGTACGGCCGTGCCCCCGACGCCTTCGACACCGAGGACATGGAGCGCCTGCGCCTGTACGGCATCCACGCAGGTAACGCCCTGGCCATGGCCCACATGGTCACCACCCTCCAGGAGGCGGTCGAGGCACGGCACGAGATCGGTCTCGCGCAGGGCATCCTGATGAGCCGCTATGCCCTCGATCGTGACGCGGCCTTCGAGTCCATGCGCCGGTGTTCCAGCCACACGAACATGAAGCTGCGGCAGCTGGCCGGTTTGGTGATAGCAAATGGCGAGCTGCCAGAGCCCTCGAAACGTGGGATTCCGGCCCCAGAGGCCCCCTCGTAGGCGGGCCACGGCGACTGTCGGTGCGATGAGCCACAACAGCTGAGCACGCCTCCACGACCGCCCTTGGGGTGTGGTGACGACGCGGTCGATTTGAGGTTAAATATCGGCAACGACGCTCGCGTCGGCTCAGTCAGGCCGACGTGATGTCGCAGCCCACACCCTGCTGAAGTCAACGGCGGGCACGTGCGAGTTCTTCGGAGATCGCGATGTCCTTCAACGACCTACCCCTCAGCCAAATTGAACACTTCTCTCGAGATGAACGGCGCAAGTTCACCGCGACGATGCTGCGTCGTGCCGCTGAGGTCACAGACCCCGCGGAGCGCGACCGCATCCTCGACGACGTCGTGCTGGCCAACATGGGAGTTGCGCGGAGCATCGCCTCGCGCTATCGCTCCCGCGGTATCGCCTCCGAGGACCTGGAGCAGGTCGCGAACGCGGCACTGGTGCGCGCGGTCCATGAGTACGACGACCACTTGGCAGCTGACTTCCTCGCCTACGCCGTGCCCAGCATCCGCGGTGAGCTCCGCCGCTACTTCCGAGACAACGGCTGGATGGTGCGCCCTCCTCGGCGGATCCAGGAAATTCAGTCCCGGGTCGTCGAGGCTCGTGATCGGTTGAGAGTCGAGACGGGTGGACCCGGCACTGAGGAGGCCATCGCCCAGGAGCTCGGGGTCTCCAGGGAGGACGTGGTCGAGGCACTTTGCGCCGAGGGTTGCTTCGCTCCGGTCTCGCTCGATTCACCCGCGGGCGATGGCTCGTCCACGAGCCTGGGAGACGCGATGCCGCATCCGCACGACGCTGAAGGCATCTCGGCTGCCGAGGCACGCGTGATGCTGCGCCCCGTTGTACGCCGACTCTCAGCGAGGGAGCAGGCGCTTCTGAGACTCAGGTACTTCGACGATCGCACCCAGCAGCAGATCGCCGACGAGTTCGGGGTGACCCAGACGCAGGTGTCCCGTCTGTTGAGCAAGGTCCTGCGCGATCTGCGAGACAGCCTCCTCGACTCGCCTCCGGATTCGGAAGATGATGACGTCGGCATGACTTAGTCCGACATGGATACCGGGGGGTTCACTAGATCGCATCTCCGGCTGCCACAGGACGTATCTCATGGACTCAACGACAGACGCCCAGCTTCCGACCATGCTGCCTGTGCTACCCGGGTTGGTCCTGGCCGGTCAGTACGGACTGACGGAGTGTCAGCCCACGCACCGCGGAGACACTCTTGGCGCCTGCGTGCTTCCGGGAGGCCGGGTCGCGCTCATGGTGGCGGACGTCGTCGGGCACGGCCTCGGAGCTTCGCTGGCAGCGGCACAGGTGCGTGCCATCCTCTGGTCCCACTTGGGCGACGGAGCCACGTTGGAGACCGCCGTCGAACGGCTGGACCGCTATGCCGAACGTCATTCAGAGCTGTGTGCCGCCACCGTGGGGGTCGCGGTACTCGCTGTGGATGACGGCACCCTGGAGTACACCGCAGCCGGCCTGTTGCCGCCGTTGGTGCTCACCCCTCACCACCCGCCGCGTCTCTTGGGTGCTGCCCCGATGCGACCCTTGGGAATGGGCGGGAGGACGCACGTCCAGCAGACGGTCCTGCGAGCCGATGACATGGTGGTGATGACCACCAATGGCCTCGTCAGTACGCCGGCAGCGGCACTGAGGCAGGCGACCGATGACCTGATGTTGCTCGCCGCTCACGTGCTCGACGAGTCGGCCGATCGGGACTCGACTCCCGCACAGCGAGCAGACGACGTGGGGCACGACCTGCTCTCGCAGCACTTCATGTCTGGACGCTCGTGTGACGACGTGGCCCTGTTGGTGGCCCAGCGGATGCGGGTTCGCCCGAAGTTCTCGGTCACCCTGAGCGCCGAGACCTTGGATGTCAGTGAGCTGCGAGGGTTGCTGTCCGGCTGGCTCGAGGCGTTCGGGGCCGGCCTCGTCGATCACATCAGTCTCGGGCACGCCGTGGTGGAGCTCGCCACCAACGTCGCAAAGCATGCCTATCAAGGTGATGACGAGGGCATGCAACCCATGAGAATCGACGCGGCCTTCGACGAGACGGGCGTGGTGACGGCGACCGTGACGGACCATGGTCGGTGGCGCACGCCCGAGGACCCTGGCGGGCGCGGCCTGGCGATGGCCGGGGGCCTGATGGACAGCATTCGCGTGCGCCGTTCGCCCGATGGCACACAGGTAGAAGTCCGGACTCGGCTCGGCCGACCAGCGCAGCTGTGGGAGGCCGACAGCGGTGTGGCCAAGTCGTCCATCGGGTCCTTCCCCGACGAGCTGTCGGCCATTGCCGTCTCCGGTCGCTTGACGGCCTCGGGTCCCGTGGATGAGGGATCGGCTGACCTGTTCCACGCGGCGCTCATCGAGGCGACACATGCCGGCACAACGGCTGCGACGGTGGACCTGTCCGAGGTCACGCACCTCTCCAGCCCGGGCGTGCAGTCGCTCTTCGACTTCCTCAAGCGCAGCGACCGTTCCGGAGTGAGCCTGAGCATCGTGGCTCCCAGGAGCACGCCGGCGCGACAGATCCTCGACCTGGTCGGCCTGCCCGCTGGTCCCTGATGAGCGACGGGTATCAGGAGCCTGCGTTGACGACGGAACCCAAGGGACTCTGTTCGAGGCGTTGCAGTAGGTCGCGTGGACCGTCGAACACCCATGACGCGCCAGCCTCGCGCAACCGAGTGTCGTTGATCCCACCGCTCCGGAGACCGATGCAGTCAATACCAGCGGCCTTGGCGGCGACGGCGTCCCACGTCGCGTCCCCGATCGCCACGGCATCGCCGGGTCCGGCGCGTCCCAAGGCGACCTCGATCAGGTCCGGTGCGGGCTTGCTGCGTCGGGCGTCGGACCCCGAGACGACGGCGGCGAGCTCGGCGCGCGCGTCTACATGATCGAGCAGCTCGTTGACGATGTCCGCCTCCGAAGAGCTCGCCAGGACGAGCTGGTGGCCGAGCTCGTTGAGCGCGACGATCAGATCCGAGGCACCGTCGAGCTCGGACACGCCCCGCATGATGGCCCGGAAGTGTTCGTCGTGGAACTTGCGGACCTCGTCACCTACCGCCCACTCGGCGGCATCGCCGGCGACGTGAGAGACCAGGAGGTCGCCGCCCAGGCCGATGGCCTCGTGGACACTCTGCGCACTGACTCTGAGGCCGACGTCGTGGAAGGCCGTCTGCCAGGCCACGACGTGCTGGTAGACAGAGTCGACCAGGGTGCCGTCAAGGTCCAGGACTATCACCGGGTAGCGGATCTCGCCTGCGCTCATGGTGATCGATGCTCCTTGTTGAGTAGGTCTCGCGTCGTGAAGGTCTCGACGCTCCGGTTCGGATGGTGACTCGGCGGGAGGAACGGCTGCTGAGTCATCAGACTCTTCTGCCGATGACGATTTCGTTGTGCAGTGCGTTCGTTACCCAGTGCGGCTTCTTCCATGCAGGTCGTTGCGGGCGCTCGCATTTCCTGGGGGTGGACCTCCATCGACCGGACAGGCGCATGCCCGGGCTGCGCCTGGGTACCGGGCTCCCTCGTGACAGGCCTGGACGGTCGAGTGCCCCACTCACGCAGCCGAGGCATCGACAGTCCGGGCCTGTCGGTCCGACTTTCGCGCGACCGAGCCGGTCGTACCCCTAGATGGAGACCCAGGCATGAGTGTCGTCCGCGTTGGCATCTCGGGCTGGCAGTATCCGAAGTGGCGGGGCGACTTCTATCCTTCGGGACTGCCACAGCGACGCGAGCTCGAGTACGCCGCCGGACGCCTCGACTCAGTCGAGGTGAACGGGTCCTTCTACTCCCTGCAGCGGCCGTCCTCGTACCGGCGGTGGCGGGAAGCAGTGCCCACCGACTTCGTGTTCGCGGTCAAGGGCGGGCGATTCATCACCCACCTGAAACGTCTGCGTGACGTGGAGGTGCCGCTGGCCAACTTCTTCGCCTCCGGCGTGCTGGCACTCGGACCGACGCTGGGACCGGTCCTGTGGCAACTGCCCGAGCGACTCGAGTTCGAGCCCGAGATCCTTGAACGGTTCCTCGCCTTGCTACCGCGAACGACGAACGCTGCCTCCGAGCTCGCAGCACAGCACGATGACAAGGTGCCGGAGGATCGTGCGCTGACCGTGGCCGAAGCCGAGCAGCCTCTGCGGCACGCGCTGGAGTTCCGCAGCCCGACCTTCGATGTCGACGTGACGTACGACCTTCTGCGCGCATACGGGGTCGCCTGCGTGGTCGCCGACACCGCGGGACGCTGGCCCGAGGTCCTCGATGTGACGGCCGATTTCGTCTACGTGCGGTTGCACGGTGATCGCGCCCTGTACGCGAGCGGATACTCGTCCGCGGCACTCGACCGGTGGGCCCGTCGCTGCGAGCGGTGGGCGAGCACTGAACGTGACGTCTACGTCTATTTCGACAACGACGCCCGTGGCTTCGCGCCGCACGACGCACAAGCCCTGCGCGAGCGCCTGGCGTGAACCAGTGCGCACGGGGCGCCGGTCCATACCCGCGGACCGTTTCCACTTCTGTCGATGGCGGTGCGGCGTATGCGCGACGACGGAAGGGGTATCGGGAATGCTCAGTGAGTGTCGAGCAGAGAGGAATCGTCGTGTCCGGAGTCGTCACGCTGATCAAGGAAGACCACAAGCAGCTCGAGGCCGTGTTCAAGAAGCTCGAGGCGGCAGAGCCGGAAGAGTTCCCAACCTTGCTGCAGCAGGTCGCCGACCTGTTGATTCCTCACTCCAAGGCCGAAGAGCAGGTGGTGTATCCCGCCATCAAGCACGTGGTGCCCGCCGAGGAGTCGGACGTGGACGACGGGCTGGCCGAACATCAGCACGTCGAGAACACTCTCAGGCAGCTGCTCGACAGTGACCCCGAGGCGCCCGGGGTGGACGGTCTGATCGCGGCGATGATCGGCGAGGTCCGCCACCACGTAGAAGAGGAGGAAGAACAGATTCTCCCCGCCTTTGCCGATGTGGCCACCAACCAGGAGCTGAGCGACCTCGGAGAACGGTTCACCGAGGCGAAGGAGCAAGCAGCAGTCGAGATGGCTCGTTGACCGTCACTGGGCGAGATGTGCACTGCATGGCACCAGACCGACGAGACACCTTGCGTCGTGCTCTGCCACGTAGCCAGCACCGGGACAGACCAGGTTGCGAACTCCCGGGTTATGACGGGGCCACATTTGGGTAACCACCGGCTATGGAACCAATTCCTGAGTCTATCGAGGCGGTCGACGAGTTCGGTCCCTTCACTGACGGCGATCTGCTCCAGCAGTTGCGCGACAGGAGCGAACGGGTACGGGTCCTCGTGCCGGACTGCGTAGGGATGACTCTCGCGTCCCAAGTCCACGACGTGATACTCACCCTGGTCGCGACCAGCGTGGAGCTTGCCGTGCTGGATGCGGTCCAGTACCTGTACGGGGGGCCTTGCGTGGACTCTCTGGAAGCGGAGATGGTACTCACGTACCCCGCTGGAGACGAGGTTCTCGACGAAGGGCATTGGCACGACTTCGCACAGGCGACCGCTGCAGCCGCAATCGCGTCCACGCTGACGCTGCCGATCCTCACAGACGGCGCCGTCACGGGCTCCATCAACCTCTACGCGGCCTCCGCACACGCGTTCGACGGCCGGCACGAGGACCTCGCCCATATCTTCGACGCCTGGGCACCGGGCGCCGTCACCAACGCCGACCTCACCTTCAACACCCGCAAGGAGGCCGAGCAAGCACCGCGCCGACTCCGTGAAGATCTCAATGTTCAGGTCGCTGTGGGCATGCTCGCGCAACAGGATGCTGCCGACCTGGACGAGGCACGGGAGCGCCTGCGGGACGCGGCGATGAGGGCCGGGATCCGCCAGGCCGACCTTGCGGCCGGGATCATCGAGATCAGCCGCGGCCTGGATATCGACTGACCTGCTGGGCGCAGAGAGGATGCGTGGCCTGATCGCGGTTCCGCAGGACCGCCCCACGACCTGCGCCGCTACTTCGCCTTGGTGCAGATCCGGGGCGGACTGTCCGTCAAGGTTCTCCAGGCGCTGCTCGGCCACAAGTCGGCCGTCGAGACGTGGAACACCTACGGCCACTGATGGGCGACGAGGACGACCGCAGGTCAGACGGGGTGTAACGAATGGGCTGGCCTGTAGGCCGGGTTCTGTGACGCCGAAGCGCCGGCGACCATCCATCTACGAGAGCCGTTGCCGACTCCCTCCAGCGATCTACCCGTGTGCTCGGGCGGGCCGCCCTCGGACGCACACTGTCTGATCTTGCTCCGGGTGGGGTTTACCTAGCCGCACCGGTCGCCCGGCACGCTGGTGGGCTCTTACCCCACCGTTTCACCCTTACCTGCCGTAACAGGCGGTCTGTTTTCTGTGGCACTGTCCCGCGGGTTGCCCCGGATGGCCGTTAACCATCACCCTGCCCTGTGGAGCCCGGACCTTCCTCGGTCCTCCACACGTCGCCGTGCAGCGGAACGCGGTCGCCCGGCCAGCCCATTCGCACGGTCAGTGTGTCAGTTCTCACCGGCGCGCGCGCATTCGCGTCTCCTCCGCCGCTTCCGGGTCACGCCAGGCGGGTGATGTCGACCTGCACGAACATCGAGGATGTTGCGGACCCCGAGTAGATGCCGTGCAGCGGGCGGACGTCGAGGTAGTCGCGCCCGGTAGCGACGACGACCCAGCGGTCGCCGGGCTCGAGGTCGTTCGTGGGGTGGTACGAGTGCCAGCCGTCGTCCCACCACTCGACCCACGCGTGCGACTCACCGCTCACGGTGTCCCCGACGACCGCCTCGGTGAGGGGGTGCAGGTAGCCCGAGACGTAGCGCGCCGGGATGCCCATGGTCCGCAGGCCGCCGAGCGCCAGGTGGGCCAGGTCCTGGCAGACACCGGCGCGCTGCTCCCAGGCCTCGACGGCCGCGGTGGCGACGTCGGTCGAGCCGGCGACGTACTCCACCTGGTCGTGGACGAACGAGCACAGCGCCTTGGCGGCCTCTCCAGGACGATCGTGGGCGCGTGCAAGTGCGGTGGCATGGGCGGCGAGCTCGTCGGGAGGCGCCACCAGGTGGGGGAGTGCGAGGAACTCCGTCCAGCGATCGGCGACCTCGGGCAGGGCGAGGTCCGCCCACGAGACGGTCGAGCCGGGTGCCGGCTGCCGGTCGGTGTGGACCGTCGACACGGCCGTGACTGTCATCGCGGAGTGGGGGTCGAGGACCTCGAAGGCGGTGACCTCATTGCCGAAGTAGTCGCGGTAGTCATCGGTCCACGGTGTCGGATCCACGGCGAGCCGGGTATGGACCACGATCTGACCGGGACCCGTCTGGGGCGTCATTCGGGCCTGGTTGTACGACGCCAGCGCCTGTCCGTCGTACTGGAAGCCTGTGGTGTGCACGAGTCGCAGCTGCATCACACCCGACCTCCCAGCCAGTTGGTTCCTTCCGAGCCGGCGAAGAACCGGCTCGTGATCGCCTCGGTCGCCCGGGTGCAGGTGTTCTGGAGGCGCCCCATCTCGGCGGGCAGGTCGGTCAGGACGTCGGCGAGCGGGCGGTACTCCAGGTCGGCGCGGGTCCGTCCGATCATCCGGTGCGCCTCGTTCTGGAAGCCTGCGCGCTGGCCGGCCTCGAGGTTGTCCAGGCACTGCTCGGCCCGGTTGAGCGCGAAGACCACGGAGCGCGGGAACAGCCGATCGAGCAGGAGGAACTCCGCGGCACCGCGCTCGGTCTCGAGGCCCTTGTAGGTCCGCAGGAAGGCTTCATGGCCGCCGCAGGCGCGCAGCGTGCTGGTCCAGGGCGACCCGACCCCGCCGGCGAATGCGGCCGTCGCGACCAGACGTGAGGTCATGTCGGCCCGCTCGAGGCTGCGCCCGAGGACGAGGAACTGCCAGCCCTCGTCGCGGGTCATCGTCGCGTCAGCGGCCCCGTTGATCAGGGCCGCCCGGTCGCGCACCCAGTGGAAGCCGGTGCTGCGACCCATGCTGCGGAACTGGCCGGTGGCGACCGAGCGGTGCGTCGTGTTGAGCGCCTCCCACATCGCGACGGAGAGCGTCTCCCGGGCGCGCCGCGCGCTCTCCCTGGCTGCCCCGAGGACCGCGGCGACGGATGCGGACTCGGTGGGGTCGTAGGCCAGCAGCTCGAGGACGGTCGCGACGTCGACCGACCGGTCATCGGGTGGCTTGACGCCCATGATGGAGAGCAGGTTGCGGCAGGCCGTCTCCTGGTCTCCGGTCGTGTCCTCGATCAGCAGCTGGGTCTGTACGTCGAGGATGCGGGCCGTGTCCTCGGCGCGCTCGACGTAGCGGCCGATCCAGAACATCGACTCCGCGATTCGGCTCAGCACGACGTCGCTCCCGTCTCGAGGCGCACCTGGTGCTGCTGTTGTTGCTGCTGTTGCTGCTCCTCGGCCTCGGTGGTGAGGTTGTCCATCGCCGGCCCGGCGGCAGGAGCGGGCGCCACCGATGCGGTGGCGGTGTGCTCCTCGCGGCGGGGTGTCGTCGCGTTCGTGCCGGCCAGCACCCAGGTGTCCTTCGAGCCGCCGCCGCGAGACGAGTTGACGATGAGCTCACCCTCGGCGAGCGCGACGCGCGTCAGGCCGCCGGGGAGCACCCAGACCCGTTGGCCGTCGTTGACCGAGAAGGGCCGGAGGTCGACGTGCCGGGGCCCGAGCTTGCCACCCACGAACGTCGGGACCGTCGAGAGCTGGACGACCGGCTGCGCGATCCAGGCTCGCGGGTTGGCGAGGACCTTGCGCCTGAGGTCCTCGAGCTCTGCGGGGCTGGCCTGCGGCCCGATCACGATGCCCTTGCCGCCCGAGCCGTCGACCGGCTTGACCACGAGCTCGCCGAGGCGATCCATGACCTCTTCCCGGGCTGCCCCGTCTCCGAGCCGCCAGGTGTCGACGTTGCGCAGGACGGGCTCCTCACGCAGGTAGTAGCGGATCAGGTCGGGCACATAGGTGTAGACGAGCTTGTCGTCCGCAACCCCGTTGCCGACGGCGTTGGCGAGGGTCACCTGCCCGGCCCTGGCCGCGTCGATGAGACCAGGACACCCGAGCATCGAGTCGCCGCGGAAGTGCACAGGATCGAGGAACTCGTCGTCGACCCGCCGGTAGATCACGTGCACCGGCTCGAGGCCGTGGGTCGTCCGCATCATCACCCGGCCACGCCGGCACTGGAGGTCGCGGCCCTCGACGAGCTCCACTCCCATGGTGCGGGCGAGCAGTGCGTGCTCGTAGTAGGCGCCGTTGTGGACCCCCGGCGTCAGCACGACGACCGTGGGATCGGCGACACCTGCCGGGGCAGCTGCCCGGAGCGCTCCCAGCAGTCGCTGCGGGTAGCCCTCGACCGGTCGCACGCGGTGCTCCGCGAAGGGTTCGTGCAGAGTCGAGGCAATCGCCCGTCGGTTGGTCATCACGTAGGACACCCCGGACGGCACGCGGACGTTGTCCTCCAGCACCCGGAACTCGCCGCGCTCGTCCCGCACGAGGTCGATGCCCGCGACGTGGATGCGTACGCCGTTGGGTGGTCGAACCCCGGCGGCCTCACGATGGAAGTGCGCCGAGGTGGTGACCACCCCTCGAGGGATGACGCCGTCGGCGAAGACCTGGCCGGCGTCGTACACGTCGGCCAGGAACGCCTCCAGCGCCCGGACCCGCTGCTGGACCCCGGCCTCGATCGTCGCCCACGTCTCCAGCTCGATCACCCGGGGAAGCACGTCGAGCGGGAACGCCCGCTCCTCGCCGCCGATGTCGAACGTGACGCCCTGGTCGAGGTAGGAGTTCTGCAGCGTCTCGAGGCGGTGGACGAGGTCGGCCCTGCTCACGTGCTCCAGCGACTCGACGAGTCGGCGGTAGGGCTCGCGCAGCGTCGAGGTGTCGAACATCTCGTCGTACGCCGCCCCGGCGTCGTAACCCTCGAACAGGTCAGGCATGACCGGACCCTAGGTGGGGCTTGTAACGGCTTCATTTCGTCGCCGTGAACGACCTGGTCCGACTAGGGGTTCGTCAGGACCTCGGCACCGTCGGCGGTGACGAGGAGGGTGTGCTCGAACTGCGCGCTCCGCTTGAGATCCTTCGTGACGACGGTCCAGTCGTCGTCCCACATCGTCCAGTCGGGCGTGCCGAGGTTGAGCATCGGCTCGATCGTGAAGGTCATCCCGACCTTGATCTCCTCGGCGTGGTAGTCGGAGTCGAAGTGCGGGATCACCAGGCCGGAGTGGAAGCTGGTGCCGATCCCGTGTCCGGTGAAGTCGCGCACGACGCCGTACCCGTAGCGCTTGGCGTAGGCCTCGATCACGCGGCCGATGATGTTGACCCGACGGCCCGGCTTGACCGACTTGATCGCCCGCTCGAGGGACTCCTTGGTGCGCTGGACGAGCAGTCGCGACTCCTCGTCGACGTCGCCGGCCAGGAAGGTGGCGTTGGTGTCGCCGTGCACGCCGCCCAGGTATGCCGTGATGTCGATGTTCACGATGTCGCCGTCCTGGACGACGGTGCTGTCGGGGATGCCGTGGCAGATGACCTCGTTGACGCTGGCGCACAGGGACTTGGGGAAGCCCTTGTAGCCCAGCGTCGACGGGTAGGCGCCGTGGTCGCAGAGGAACTCGTGACCGATGCGGTCGAGCTCGTCGGTGGTGACTCCGGGGGCGACTGCCGCGCCCACCAGCTCACGGGCCTGGGCGGCCAGGCGGCCAGCGATCCGCATCTTCTCGATGGTCTCCGCGTCCTTGACCTCCGAGCCGGTGAAGGGGGTCGGAGCCGGCTTGTCGACGTACTCCGGGCGCACGATGCTGGCGGGGACGGCTCGACGCGGGGAGATGACGGCGGGGGCTACTGGAGTCACGACGGCGAGTGTAGTTTCTCCAGCATGAGCGACAGCGAGTACTGGTTCTGCCTCACTCACCACACGGTCGAAGGCGCCGACGGCTGCCGCAGCAAGGACCGTCTCGGCCCGTACGCCTCGGCCGAGGAGGCAGGACGCGCACTCGACAAGGTCGCGGAACGCAACGAGGAGTGGGACAACGACCCCAAGTGGAACGACGACGGTCCGGGGTCCGGCGACGGTCTGACCGACGGGACCCCGGACAACTGACGTCGGTTACTTCTTCGACTTCTTCTTCTTGTTGCCCTTGTTAGCACTCTTGCCCTTGGCGGCGGCCTTGTTGGCCTGATCGACCAGGGCCTGCGTCGCCTTGGCGGCCTTGCGCGAGTTCTTCTCCACGGTCGCCAAGGTGTCCGCGATCGCCTTGCGCACCTCATCGCCGATCCGCGCCGCGACCTCGCGGGCCACGCGCTCGGCGGTCTCCTGGGCGACCTTCTGCGCGGCGACCGCTGAGTCGACTGCCTGGGCGCCGGCTGCCGTCGCGCGCTCGACGGGCGTACGCCGCGGGATCCTCGCCGGAGGAACGGAGGCCGCGATCTGGGCGGGTGCCTTCTTGGCGGGTGCCTTCTTCACAGGCGCCGCCTTCTTGGCGGTGCTCGTCTTCTTCGCCGGGGTCGCCTTCGCCATACTGGTCTTCTTCGCGGGTGCCTTCTTCGCGACGCTGGCCTTCTTGGGCGTGCTCGTCTTCTTGGCGGGCGTCTTCTTGGCCGGTGCCTTCTTCGCGGGTGCCTTCTTGGCGGCCGACGGGGCCGTGGTTGCCGGCGTGCTGGTGGCGGTGGTCGGGGTCTCGCTCATGAATGCATCTCCTGATGACCGTGGTTGGTTGAACCCCGATCCTGCCGGGGCGATCAAGGCCTGTCACTCGTGTACGGTGCGCCGCGTGTCACAGCAGCCGAACGAGCCGTCGCCGGGGCAGTCCACAGGGCGGCCGGACGACGCGTCGCCCTGGGCGTTCGCCGGGATGATCGGGCTGGCCGCGGCGTTCTTCCTGTTCGCCGCCACGCCAACAGTCGTCGACTCGCCGTGGTGGGTGGTCGCGCTGCTGATGCTCGTCTGGGTCGGCGCGCTCGTGCAGGGTTGTCGCTGGTTCATCCGCCGGCCGGTGGCAGTGCTCGTGCTGGCCGGCGTGCTCGCGCTCGGCTGGTTCGCCGTCGTGCTGGCCGGCGCGCGCTGGCTCGACTGGGCCTGACCCTGCTGGGGACGCCTACCGGGGTGAGACGCGCAGGATCCGGTCGTCGGTGCCGTTGCTGGTCGTGACCAGCAGGTCCCCGCTGGGAAGCGAGGTCACCGAGCGCAGCCGCCCGTAGCCCTGCATGACCGCCGGCGTGGTGACGTCCATCTGCCCGAGGCCGGCATCGAACCGGATGAAGAGCATGCGCTCGCCACCGAGGGCGGCGACGGCCAGCGCGTCGGCGTACTCACCCCAACGGGAGCCGGACGTCCAGGCGCCGCCGGACGTGGCGATGGTGGGATCGCCCGAGCTCCAGATCGCCTCTGTCTGCTCGCCGGGCAGGGACTGGTCGGTCATCGGGACGCTCTCGTCGTAGCCCGGGCCGGGGTTCCAGCCGAAGTCCGCACCGGGAGCGAGAGCGTTGACCTCGTCGTCGCGGTAGGACCCGTGCTCGATGCTGACCATGGCACCGTCGGACCGCTGGGCCAGGCCCTGCACGTTGCGGTGGCCGTACGTGTAGATCAGCCGCTGGCGCGCGTCGCCGGCATCGGCGTACGGGTTGTCCGCCATCGCCGCACCGGTGCCGCGGTGGATGCGCAGCACCTTGCCGCCGAGGGAGGTGAGGCTGCGCGGGTTGGCCGGATCCGCGGCGTCGCCGGTGCCGACGAAGAGCGCCTTGCTCTCGGTGTCGAGCAGGAGCCGGCACCCACCGTGCCGGCCGCTCGTCGTGGGCAGGCCGGTCAGCACGTGCTTCACGAGCCTCGCGCGGCGCTCGTTGCCACTGAGCTTCCACAGCGACACCCGGATGTCGTGGCCGGCGTTGCTCTGCCAGCCCTGGCAGCTCCAGAAGCGGCGGGTCTTCTCGAAGCGCGGGTCGACGGCCAGCGACATCAGCCCGGTCTCACCCGAGACCCACACACTGGAGCTGGGGAAGCGGACCATACGGCGCTTGCCCTTGCGTACGACGCTGAGGCGGGCCTTGTCCCGCTCGGTGACGAGCAGGCTGCCGCCCCCGATGGACTGGACGTCCCACGGGATCTGCAGACCGCGAACGACCGTGCGCACCTTGAGCTCGAGCGCGGCGGCGGTCGCGCTCGGGACCGGTGCCTCGATGGCGGCCGTGCCGCCGGCCGCGCGGTTGGCCAGCGCTGGCGAACCCGTGGCCGTCACGGTGCCGAGGGCGAGGAATCCGGAGAGGACGAGGGCGGCGCGGCGTGACGTCATGTCTCGACGCTACGCGGTCCCGGTCACCGAGGCGAGACCCGCAGCACGTGGTCGGTGCCGCCGTTGGAGGTGGTCACCAGCAGGTCTCCGTTGGCGGCCGACGTGACCGAACGCAGCCGCCCGAACTGCTGCGTGGCCTCCGGTGCCTCCACCCACTTGAGCACTCCGGACCTGTCGAACTTCATGAAGAGCAGCCGTTGCGACTTGAGCGCCGCGACCGCCAGGGCGCCGTCGAGGGCACCCCACTTCTCACCCTTCACCCAGGCCGCCCCGGACGTCGCGAGCGTGGGCCAGCCGGACTTCCAGCGGGCATCGCGCTGGCCTCCGCCCAGCAGGTGGTTGGTCATCCCCACGGTCTCGTCGTAGCCGGGCCCGGGATCCCAGCCGTAGTCGCCGCCGGGGCGCAGCAGGTTGACCTCGTCGTCCTCGTAGGAGCCGTGCTCGACCGACCAGATCGTGCCGTCCTTGCGCTGCGCGAGTCCCTGGACGTTGCGGTGGCCGAACGTGTAGATGTAGGCCCGAGTGCCGCCGTCGGCGTACCACGGGTTGTCCGGCCAGGGAGCGCCCGTCTTCCGGTTGAGCCGGAGGACCTTGCCGCCCAGCGTGTCCAGGTTGCGGGCATTGCCGACGAGGGCACCGTCACCGGTCCCGACGAGCAACGCTCCGGTCTCGCGGTCGATCAGCAACCGGCAGCCGCCGTGCTTGCCGGTCGAGGCGGGGATGCCGACCAGCAACGGCTGGGGTCGACGCACCTTGCGCCGTTTCAGGCGCCAGGCGATCACCTCGACGTCGTGGCCGGTCGCGGTCGTGCCGCCCTGGCAGGTGTAGATCCGTCGGTTCTTCCGGAAGCCGGGATCGATGGCCAGCGACATCAGCCCCGTCTCGACGGAGACCCAGACGTCCTCGCTCGGGAAGCCGACGCCACGCCGCTCGCCATGGGTGACCCGCGTCAGCCTGGCGCGGTTGCGCTCGGTGACGAGCAGGCTGCCCGACGGCAGCTGCTGGACGTCCCACGGGAAGCGGAAGCCGTTGACCAGCCGACGGACCTCGAGCTCCGGCAGCACGTATCGCCGATCGGAGCTGCGCTGATCAGCCTTGCGGTGGTCGCCCGCTGCCGGCACCCGCCCGTGGGCGGGCGCCAGCAAGGTCAGTCCGAGAATGGCGGCGGTGAGGAGCGCACGACGCATGCCCCGACACTAGTCAGCCCGCCGGTCAGAAGGTGTGCTCCGAGCCGGGGAACGTGCCGGCGCGCACGTCGTCGGCGTAGGCCTTGGCTGCGTCGAGGAGCACGGAGTGCACGTCGGCGTACTGCTTGACGAACTTGGCCATCCGGCCGGTGCGCAGCCCGAACGCGTCCTGCCAGACCAGGACCTGGCCGTCGCAGCCGTTGCCCGCGCCGATGCCGATCGTGGGAATGGTGAGCTCCTTGGAGATCCGCTCGGCGATGTCACCGGGCACCATCTCCATGACCACCGCGAACGCGCCGGCCTCCTGGACGGCGTGGGCGTCGTCGATGATCCGGTCGCTGCTGTCGCCACGGCCCTGGACGCGGTAGCCGCCGAGGGTGTGCTCGGACTGCGGGGTGAAGCCGATGTGGGCCATCACCGGGATGCCGCCCTGGACGCACTTCTGGATTGACCATCGCCATCTCGGCGCCGCCTTCGAGCTTGATGGCGTGCGCGCCCGCCTCCTTCATGAAGCGCACGGCCGTGAGGTAGCCCTGCTCGGGCGAGGCCTGGTAGCTGCCGAAGGGCAGGTCGCCGACGACCATCGCGCGGCCGACGCTGCGGGCCACGGCGCGGGTGAGGGGGAGGAGCTCGTCGACGGTCACTGGCAGGGACGTCTCGTTGCCGAAGACGTTGTTGGAGGCGGAGTCGCCGACGAGGAGGAGCTCGATGCCGGCCTCGTCGAAGGTCTGCGCGGTGTACATGTCGTACGCCGTCAGCATGGTGATCTTGTCGCCGCGCTCCTTCATCTCCCGGAGGTGATGGGTGCGGATCTTCTTGATCGGCGCGGCGCGGCGCTGACGCCTGCGTGCTGGCGGGCTTGCTGCCTCCGCCGTACGGCGCGGTCTCTTCACTCATGGGTGATCTCCTCCAGACATCTCGCAGCTCCCGGTCGGAGTCCACGGACGTGATCAGGCTAGCCCCGGGCAGAGGCCCCTGGCGCTGTGTCTCCGGTCACGTCAGGTAGGCGAGATAGTCCTGAGCGGGAGCGTCCTCGGCGAAGTCGTCGCCGTCGCTGATCGCCTCTGCGCTCATCATCGTGAGGTTGAGCGATGCGACACCCTCGTCGTCGTCGGGAAAGGCCGAGGCCACGAGGACGAGGACGTCGCCCTTGCGGGCCCGCAAGCTCTTCTTCTCCTCATCGGTCTCGACCGTGAAGCCGTGGTCGGTCAGCACGCCGGCACCCGCGGTGAGCGCATCGTCATCCGTGCCAGGCAGGCCGTAGACCGTGCCCTTCGCGGTGTAGTCCCAGATTCCGAAGCCACTCCGCTCGTAGAACGTCGCCTGCATGCCGTTCAGCTGGCCGCCGAAGGCCTTGATCAGGTCGGGCAACAGACTCGCGGCCTCGGCGTCCATCTCGCCCTTGAACGCCTCGGCGTCGGGCTCCTGGTCGCCGGGGTCGGTCGCCCCGGGACTGTTGCAGGCTGCGGCCAGCGCAACGAGGAGGACGGCGAGCAGGATCCGGGTCATGCCGGTCACCCTAGGACGAGCTGTCACGGCCAGAGTCCCGTGAAGTCGTCCACCCGGTCGCCGACCCAGCCCTTGCCGTCGTCGTACGCGTCCTCCACTTCCTGGACGGTGGTCTCGATCTCCTGCTCCACCTGGTGGACGACCTCGTCCTTGGCCCAGTCGAGGGCCATGTCGTTGGCGTCCTGGGTGCGTCCGCCGGTCAGGTCCGGCTCGTCGCCCCGCACGATGTCAGTGAGGTTGCCCAGGCTGTCGGAGCCCGGCGCGAAGTAGGACGTGTGGTTCGCGATGCCCTGGTCGAGGTTGTCGGCATGGAACTCCGCGCCCGGCTCGACCGGGAACACCTTGGCTCCGAAGTCGGCCTGGGCCGGGTCCTTGCCCATCCCGAGGTCGCCGTCCCTGCCCAGCCAGCTGACGAAGTCGTTGTCGGCCGCACCGACGTAGACCTTGCCCTCGCCCATCCCCAGGTCGCTCACGCTGTTGACGTCGTTGCCGCCGGCACCGGGGCTCCCGATCAGGGTGAGTGAGTCGGCGTTCAACCCGTAGTCGTGGGCCGCGTGGGCGGCCGTGGTCGAGCCGTAGCTGTGACCGATGACGGTCAGGTTGGAGTCGGCGTCCTCGGGGCGCTGGTCGCTCGCGCGCAGCCCGTCGACGAAGTCCGCGAGGTTCTTGCCTCCGGCCTCTGCCTTGTCCTCGGTGATCACGCTACCCATGTCGAGGCCGTCGCCCGGCCAGTCCAGGGCGTTCTCCGGGTTCCAGCTCGGGGCGTCGTAGCCCATCCACGCGATCGTGGCAGCGGACTCGCCGTTGGCGATGGACTCCTTGTAGAGCGTGTAGGCGTCCTTGCCCTGGCTGGCGATGTTGCTGCCGTCGTTGGTGATGCCGGGCACGATGACAGCCGTGTTGTCGGCGGTGTCCGGGTCGCCGTAGCTGACCGCCACGGCACCGTCGCCCCCGAAGGCGCCGGGCTGGTAGACGATGAGGTTGACGTCCACCGCATCCGGCTTGCCGTCCCTGTTGGCGTCCGGGAGACCTTCGGCCGTCGGCACGTCCAGCGCGTCCTTGGCCGCATTGGCCCGGTCGAGCAGGCGCTGCTCCTCCTTGCTCAGGTCCTCGCCGGCCGCCTGCTTGGCCTCGAGGTCGTCGAGGTCACGCTCCATCGACGTTCGGTTGGCATCGTCGCGGTCACCGGTCGGGATGCCGTTGGTGTTGCCGATCAGGTCCGGGTCGCTGATCTTCAGGGCTTCGCGCTCGGCGGCGGAGAGCTTGTTCCACCAGTCGTTGATCGCCTCGGGGTCGCCGCCGAGCTTCGTCAGCTCGGCACGCAGTGCGCCGACGTCGGTGGTGTCGCGATCGGCGGCGTCCTGGCCCTCGGCCGTCTCGTCGACGGCCTGGAACGCGGCGATCAGCGCCTCCTCGGCCGCGGTCACGTCGTCCCAGAGCCTGGTGATGTCGTCGTCGAGCCGGTCGACCCTGCCCTGGAGAGCCTCCGCTTCTCCCTGCAGGGTGGCGATGTCGTCGGCGGTGGATGCGTCGATCCTCGTGGTGAGGGCATCGATCTGGTCGTTGACCGTGACGCGTCGGCCCACCAGTCCGTCGCGTACGGCGGCGAGCTGGACGACGCGGTCGACGTACTTGTCGCAGGCGACGGCCACCCGGGTGAACGCGGCTCGCGCGCCATCGGTGGCCTTGGCGACCTGCGTCATCGCGTGGTCGGCGGCCTCGGAGGCATCGCCCGTCCAGCCGGCCGGGGCACCGTGCGCGGTCATCCACTCGGAGACGTCCGACATGGTGGTGGCCGTGGAGCGGAAGGCGGTCGTGACGCTGGCGGCCGCGGCCGTCGCCTTGAGCTCGGCGATGGCCGGCACGTGCGCTGGCACGGTGATGGTCGTCATGGCGTGCCGCCGGTCGGGGAGACGTTGCGGTCGGTCCACACCAGCAGCTGCTGGCTGCGCTCGACGACGTCGCTGTCGGCCTGGTCGTAGAGCAGCGACGCGTCGCGCAGCGCATCGCCGTGATCGGTGGCGGTGGTCTGGAGACGCTTGATCTCGTCCATCCAGGTGTCGATGAATGCCTGGGCTGCGTCCACGACCTTGTCGCCGAGGAGGGAGGGATTGGCCTCGGAGAGGGACTTGCGTGCACCCCGAACGGTCTCGCTGGTGTCCTCCCAGGCCTGAGCCGACGTGGTGAGTGCGGCGAGGTAGACGTAGAGGCTCATGCCTCGGCCCGCAGCTCGTTGTAGAGCTCGGCCGGGATGTAGAGGGGGTCACTGGTGAGGTTGACCGAGACCGCATCGCCGTCGGCGCTCGCGATCAGCTCGAACGGTCCGGCGACGCCGCGAATCCTCGGGCTGCCGTCGGCAGCGGGGCGGGGCTCCCAGCCGAGCCGCGCGAGCAGGGTGCCCAGGGTCCTGAGCAGCGGGATCGCGCCGTCGTCGCCGAGGTCGGCATAGCTGGCGGCGGTCACCCAGCGGCGTACCTCTGGATGGCTCTGGCTCCACCAGTAGTCCACTCTGGTCGACGGCTCGCGCTCGACGTTGAGGCTGAGGGTCGCGAGCACCGTGGCGGCATGCTTCTGGACGGCCCGGCACTGCGCGGGGGTCGCGCTCGGCTGGTCGAGGATCGGCTCGATCGGGGGAAGCAGCACGATGTTCACGTCGGGGTGCCGCTCCCGCATGATCCGCATCATCGGATCTGCGGCGACGAGGTCTTCGGGGTCCATGACGACAGCGTCACCCTTTCGACGGCCGCGAAACCTGCGGTGGTTCCGGTTGTGGACACAAAGCCCTACAGCCAGGCCCGCCAGCCGTCGTACTCGCCGCCGCTGCTCGAAGCGATCGCAGTGAGCTCCCGTCGCGCACGGGCGGACGGCGACGTCCGAGACCTGAGCCGACTCGCGGGTGAGCTGCACAGTCCAGCCCGACCGTCGAGGCGAGGCGAGCACGTCCATCTGCCAGTCGTTCTCGAGCGTTGAGCCGACGTCGCGGGCGGTCGCCTCGTCGGCGAAGAACAGGGAGTGCGTCCACCGGCGGGGTGTCACCAGGTGCGCCTCCTCCTGCATCTGCGTCAGCTGCGCATCGTCGCAGGCATGGCCGGTGTCGATGCGGCCCATCGGCGGACGCGGGCGTTGCGGCATGCCGGGGAGGGTACGCCGCACGGGTCCGCGAAGAGTCGCGCCCTGAGCAGCAACTCGTCGGACGTCCGCGGGACGTCCCGACGAGAGCCGGTCGCCGGGCAGCGCACGTCGTCGGACGTCCCGGCGAACGTCCGACGAACCGGCTCCTGGTCGGGCCGAGGCCTTTGCCTGCCCTTAGCAATCGCATGGTTCGTCCTTAGTGCGACCTCGGCGAATCTCTTCTCAACAGCCACACCCCGCCTGAGGAGAGAATCATGAACCGCACCAAGATCGCCGGCCTCGCCGTCGCCATCCTTGTCGTCGTCGCCGCCGTAGCCGGCGTCGTCTGGTGGCAGGGCGACAACGCCGACACCCGTCAGGCCGGGTCGTGCGACGGCGCCTCCTACGTGCTCGAGGCCGAGCGCGAGGACAACGTCACCGAGGTGTCGTTCGAGGTCCAGGCCAACGAGCCCGGCCAGAGCTGGGACGTCCGGATCGAGCAGGGCGGCGACGTCCTGGTCGAGGGCACCCGCACCACGGACGAGGACGCCGAGATCGACGTCGACGCCTACGCCGCCGAGGGCGGGAGCCGTGAGTTCACGGCCACCGCGACCCAGGGCAGCGAGCAGACCTGCACCGCCACCATCACCGCCAGCTGACCGATCAACAACAAGGAGATCACCATGAAGACCGCCACCCGCATCACCGCCCTCGCCGGCGTGACCGCCCTGATCGCCGCGCCGCTCGCGTTCGCCACCATGTCCCCGGCCAGCGCCGACGTCGACCGCCACGGTGCCTGCGGCGCCGGGGTCTACGAGTTCAGCGTCGACCGCGAGGGCGCCGGCTACGAGATCGACGGCAGCATCGACGGCGTGAAGCCCGGCTCGCAGTGGACCTTCGTGGTCCGCCACGACGGCAAGCGCCTCACCAAGGTGACCCGCACGGCCGACTACGAGGGCGAGGTCGACGTGGACGCCTACGCAAGGAACACGGCCGGCAAGGACAAGTTCTCCTTCGTCGCCAAGTCCGGCACCGTCAACTGCGCCACCAGCATCACCGCAGCCTGATGCTCGCCTGACGCGTCAGGCCGGTGGTCCGAGCTCCACGACCACCCGGCCGCCGCCTGAGGGCGAACGACCAACCACAAGACCGCCACCGGACTCGGTGGCGGTCTTGTGCGCGATGGCGAGGCCGAGCCCGGACGAGTCCGCACCGCTCTCGCCGCGGCGTACGACGTCGACGTCGTCGGGGAAGCCGGGCCCGTCGTCGTCGACGGTGAGCACCACGCCGCCGCCCGTGCGCGGCGCGACGCTGAGCGCAAAGCCGGCGCCTTCGGGCGTGTGGGTGAAGACGTTGTCGAGGAGTACGTCGACGAGCGCGGCCAGGTCAGCCGCGCTGGCGTGCACCGGGGTCTCCGGTGCGGTCGGCACGTCGACAGTGAAGGACCGCCCCTGGTCCTCGGCCAGCGGAGCCCAGAAGGCGGCGCGGTCGGCGAGCACCGCGAGTGCGGGCGTCCCGGCGACGAGCCCCTCCCGCTCGGAACGCCGGGCCTCGCTGACCACGTGGTCGACCATGACCTGCAGACGGTCCAGGTCCTCGGAGAGCCGGTCCTTCTCGTCACTGGAAGCCAGACCGTCGATCCGGAGCCGCAGCGAGGTGATCGGCGTACGCAGCCGGTGGGACAGGTCGGAGACCGACTCGCGCTCGCGGGCGAGCAACAGCTCGATGCGACCGACGAGTCGCTGGAGGGTGGCCCCGAGATCGCGGACCTCGGGCGGCCCGGACGGTTCGGGCGGGGGAGTGCGCCGATCGCCGAGCGTCTGGGCATAGGTCGCGAGGCGGCCGATCGGTTGCACGAACGAGCGGCCGACCCGGTCGGCGATGAACAGGGCACCGAAGAGGAGGACGAGACCGAGGCCGGCGAGCACGAGGTAGGCGCGCGTCGTCGGGCCAGACGTCAGGCTCGGCTCGGGCACGAACACCCGGATCACCGGGGTGTCCTCGGGGCGGCCGGAGCTGCCGCCGAGCGAGACCGGCACCAGGATCTGGGCGCCGCCGTCGACGTCGTCGACGCGCGCCTGGCCGGTCTGGCGGGCCTGGACGACGCGCTCGTCCTCGCCCGGCTGCGGGCCGACGCCCATGCCGCCGGGGTAGAGCACGGTGGTCTGGCTCTCGGAGGCTTCGTTGATGCGGACTACGTAGACGTTCACGTCGCCGTAGTCGGTGCCCGCTCCCGACACGACCGTCTCGGTCGCCTGCACCTCGAGGGCGGCGGTCGCGAGCCGGTCCTCAGCGCGTAGTCGCGCATCAGGATCGCCATCGGCACCAGCATGGCCAGCAGCACCATCGAGACGGCGGCCGCGACGGTCAGGATCAGGCTCCGGCGCACTCAGGCCTCCGGCGGTGAGAGGCGTACGCCGACGCCGCGCACCGTGTGCAGGTAGCGGGGCTCCGCCGCCGACTCGCCGAGCTTGCGGCGCAGCCAGGACAGGTGGACGTCGACCGTCTTGTCCGAGCCGCCCCACGCCTGGTGCCACACGTCGGCGAGCAGCTGTCGCTTCGTCACCACGTCGCCGGGAGTCTCCGCGAGCCGCACGAGCAGGTCGAATTCGCGCGGGCTCAGGTCGAGGCGTGCACCGTCCAGCTCGGCCGTGCGCGCTGCCGGGTCGATCGTCAGGCCGCCCACGACGGTGGCTCGCGGCCGGTCGTCGCCGCCGTTCGCCGTACGCCGCAGGACGGCCCGGATCCGCGCCTCGAGCTGGGCGGTCGTGTAGGGCTTCACGACGTAGTCGTCGGCGCCGGCGTCGAGACACCCGATCAGGGACGGGTCGTCGTCGCGGGCGCTGGCGACGATCACCGGGACGTCGCTGACGGCGCGGAGCATGGCCAGCACCTGGGTGCCGTCGATGTCGGGAAGCCCGAGGTCGAGGATCACGAGATCGGGTCGGGTGTCGACCGCCATGGACAGGCCCTGCATGCCGGTGGAGGCCGACGAGACGGCATACCCCAGCTCACCCAGCGACCGCATGACGAGCGGCCGGATGCGGGGATCGTCCTCGATGATCAAGACCTGTGCCACGTCGTCGAACCTAGCGGGCCACAATGGGCCGGTGAGCAGTCGAGGTGCATGGGTGCGGCCGATGGGCCTGGTCGCGGTGTGGCTCGTCGTCGCCGCCGTCGCCGTCACCATCGGGGTGCTCACCGTGACGCGCGTCGGCGACACGCTCAGGGATCGAGGGCCGCTCGGCAACGAGGCCGCACGAAGCGACCTCCAGGAAGGGCGCGCCGAGCCCGACCCGGACCAGGCGCTGGTGGAGCGGACGTTCGCCGAGGAGTTCGGCGAGGTCGACATCGCCTGTCAGGGCGCGTTCGCGCGCGGAATCGAGGCACGGGCGGCTGCGGGCTGGCGGACGATCAAGTTCGAGACCGGCCCGGACGACGACATCGACGGTGTCTTCGCCAAGGGCGACCGGTCGATCGAGATCGAGATCTTCTGCAATCGCGGCACGCCGACCATCAGCGAGATCGAGTAGGACCCGCTGCCGGGGGGTGAGAGTCCCGGGTCTCTCGCCCCGTGCCCATCGCGCCGCCGAGAGCAACCCGGTCCCGAGCGGCACGGTGAACGAGCCGCCGGCGCCAGGTTCATTTCAGGTAAATGAACTCCAGACCTCCGGCCGCGAGCGCGACAGCGGAGGGTCGAGGGTCAGGAAGAGGCTCGGGCCATCGGGCTCATCCGCGCGCCAGTGATAGGCCCCGAAGCTGACCGGCAGGTGCTCGACGCCGACCAGGGACGGCTCCCACATCGAGCGGGCACACGCGAGGACCTGCCCGGCGGTCACATCGGTGGGCGCCGTCTGCACGAGCGCAGATTACTGCCAGCCGGACTCGCCTCACGCAGGACCGGCCTCCGAGTCGCCGAGGACCAGCCAGCCGTCGGGAGGCTCGGGTGCGAGCTCCCACCGCGGGACGTAGTGCTCGAGGAAGATCTGCCCGACCAGCTCGCCCCTGCTCTGCACCCGGGTCTTGGCGAAGATCGCCTTGAGGTGGTCCTGGACGGTGTACGCCGAGACCTGCAGGGTCTGGGCCATCTGCTTGGTCGATCGTCCTTGCATGCAGAGTCGGGTGACCTGGCACTCCCGGTCGGTGAGGCCGTAGGCGAGAGCAACCAGGGGAGCGATCTCGTTGCTCGGCGCGGACTGGATCACCACCGCCACCCGGTCTGCGGTGGCCCCGGCGAGCCTGGTGGCGTAGAGGAGCAACCAGCGCCCCGACCGGGTGCGTACGCGTGACCGGGCCTCCAGACCCAGCGGGTCGGCTCCCTCGGTCAGCGTCCTGGCCCGCGCTGCCACGGCCTGGACCGCCTTCGACTGGGCCGGCGTCTCCGGAGTGGGGTGCTCGACGATCTCGCGAATCCACATCTCGGCGGCCGCGGAGATCGATTCGAGCTCGCCTCGGTGGTCGAAGACGACGACACCGGGACCGGCAGTGACCAGCTCCTGTTCGGCGTCCGGATCAGGCGGGGCCAGCATCGACCGCCGGAGACCTTCTGCGATCACCCGACCCAGGCCGCCGAGCAGGGCGACCTCACGCCGGTCGAACATCGGCTGGCCCTCCTCGCGGAGGAAACCGGCGGCGCCCCAGTAGACGTCGTCGCTGACGAAGGAGACCCGGAGCTCGTCGCCGACCCCGTAGCTCTCCTGGGAGCGGTGCCGAGCGCTGCGGGACAGGTCGCCGTGGGTGGCCAGCCCGGTCGATCCGACGTGTTCGCCGCTGCGGGCCAGGAACCACCAGCGGTTGACGTCGTCGACGACGTACTCGTGCTCGGCCAGCCAGGACCCCGAGCACTCGATGCCGTGGTTGACACTGCCGGTGAAGAGGATGGTGCCCGGGTCGACGGTGTGCCAGCAGGTGCGGGTGAAGGGGATCAGCTCGGCGACCAGCTCGGTCAGCCGGGTGCTGAGGGCGACCCAGTCCAGGCCCTGACCCGACAGCTGGGCGACCTTGTCCGCAGTACGACGTTCCAGGTCAGTTCCCACCGTTCGAGCGTAGCCCTGCCGACGCCGCCCGGACCGCCCCAGAAATCTGGGATGGAAACGCCTGGACCGGCGGGCGCACGCTTCGATTCCCTAACTCCGGAGGCAACCGTGACCACCACCCATCCCACCCCGGCAGCAGCCGACTCGGCAGCTGCGCCGAGCCCCGAGTCCCTGATGAGGATCGCCTCGGGCTTCATGTCCGCCAAGCACCTGTTCGCGGCGAGTGAGCTCGGCCTCTTCGAGGCCCTCGCCGACGCTCCGGCGACGGTTGACGCGCTTGCCGCGCGGACCGGTCTGACCCGCAGGACGGCACGGATCAGCGCAGACGCCATGGTCGCGCTCGGTGTGCTCGAACGCTCCGGAGACCTGTACGCCAACAGCCCGACCGCGGCCGCGTTCCTGACCGGTCGTACACCGATGGACCTGCGGCCGTTCCTGAAGTTCTGGGACCGGGTCAGCTATCCGACGTGGACCTCGCTGGCCCAGGCGCTCGCGGACGGCAAGCCACCCCGGCAGATCTTCGAGCTCGACGACGAGCTGCAGGAGATCGTCTCGTCGGGGATCGAGGCGGTCCTCGCTGGACCGGCGAACACCCTGCCGCGGGTGGTCGACCTGACCGGGCAGCGGTCGATGGTCGACATCGGCGGTGGCACCGGTTCGTGGTCGATCGCCGCCGCGCGCGCGTATCCGGAGCTCGAGATCACCGTGCTGGACCTCCCTGTGGTCGTGGGCCTGGCCAGGGAGCGCATCGCGGCCGCAGGGCTGGACGGCCGAGCCAGGGCCATCGCGTGCGACGTGGTCGCCGAGGAGCTGCCGACGGGGCACGACACGTTCCTGATCGCCAACCTGGTGCACTACTGGAACCCGGAGGAGAGCATGGCCATGCTGTCGAAGCTGAGAGCGGTCGCGCCGTCCGGCGCCCGCCTGCTGCTCGCGGACTTCTGGACCGACCCGACCCACACGCAGCCGGCGCACGCCGCGATGATGGCCGGCGAGTTCGCCGTCCACCTCGATCATGGGGACGTCTACAGCGTCGACGAGGTCCGCGGCTGGCTGGCCGCGACCGGGTGGCTCTTCGTGGAGCACATGGCCCTGGCCGGTCCCCAGAGCCTGATCGTGGCGGAACCGTTCAGCTGAACGCGCCAGCCCTAGAGTGACGCCGTGGACTTCTACTCCGCCTATGCCCAGGGCTTCGCGCGGGTTGCCGCCATCACGCTGCCGGTCGCGATCGGCGATCCGGCGACCAACGCCGAGCGCATCATCGAGCAGGCGCGGGCGGCCTCGGAGGAGCATGTCGCCGTCGCGGTGTTCCCCGAGCTGTCACTGAGCGGCTACTCGATCGACGACCTCTTCCTGCAGGATCCGCTGCTCGACGCGGTGCGGGAGGCACTCGGCGAGGTCGTCGAGGCCAGCGCCGACCTGCTCACGGTCCTCGTCGTCGGCGCGCCGCTGGTGAAGGGCAACCGTGTCTACAACTGCGCGGTGGTGATCCACCGCGGCGAGATCCTCGGGATCGCGCCGAAGGCCTACCTGCCCAACTACCGCGAGTTCTACGAGCGTCGGTGGTTCGCGCCGGGCGACGACCAGCACGGGCAGTTCCTCAGCTTCGGTGGCGAGGAGATCCCGTTCGGTCCCGACCTCATCTTCTCGGCCACCGACGTCGACGGCCTCCTGCTGCACGCGGAGGTCTGCGAGGACATGTGGGTGCCGATCCCGCCGAGCGCGGAGGCCGCGCTCAACGGCGCCACCGTGCTCGTCAACCTCAGCGGCAGCCCGATCACGGTGGCCCGCGCCGAGGACCGCCGCCTGCTCGTCCGCAGCGCGAGCGCCCGGTGCAATGCGGCGTACCTCTATGCGGCCGCAGGCCAGGGCGAGTCGACCACCGACCTCAGCTGGGACGGCCAGACCCTGGTCTACGAGTGCGGCGACCTGCTGGCCGAGGGGGACCGCTTCCCGGAGGGCGCCGTGCCAGACGATCGTGGACGTCGACCTCGACCGGCTGCGGCAGGAACGCCTGCGGCAGGGCAGCTTCGACGACAACCGCCGGGGTGCGGGCGGCGACGAGGAGTTCCGCGTCATCGAGTTCGCCCTCGACCCGCCGCTGGACGACATCGGCCTGCGCCGCAAGGTCGACCGCTTCCCGTTCGTGCCCGATGACGCCGAGCGGCTCGCGCTCGACTGCTACGAGGCCTACAACATCCAGGTCTCCGGCCTCGAGCGCCGCCTGGAGTCGATCGGGCAGCCGAAGGCGATCATCGGCGTCAGCGGCGGACTCGACTCCACGCACGCCCTGATCGTGGCGGCCAAGGCCATGGACCGGCTCGGCCGCCCGCGCACCGACATCCACGCCTTCACGATGCCCGGCTTCGCGACCGGCGAGAAGACGAAGAGCTATGCGACGCGGCTGAGCCAGGCGCTCGGCGTCACGTTCGAGACCATCGACATCCGCCCGGCGGCCGAGCAGATGCTCAAGGACCTCGACCACCCGTACGCCGACGGCGAGAAGGTCTACGACGTCACCTTCGAGAACGTCCAGGCCGGGCTGCGCTACGACTACCTGTTCCGTCTCGCCAACCACCGCGGCGGCCTCGTCGTGGGCACCGGGGACCTCTCGGAGCTCGCGCTCGGTTGGTGCACCTACGGCGTCGGCGACCAGATGTCGCACTACACGGTCAACGCCGGGGTGCCGAAGACGCTGGTGCAGCACCTGATCCGCTGGGTCATCACCAACGGGGAGTTCTCCGAGGAGACCAACGCGGTGCTCACCGAGATCCTCGAGCAGGAGATCACCCCCGAGCTGATCCCGACCGAGGAGGGCAAGAAGCCGCAGGCGACCGAGGACATGGTCGGGCCCTACAACCTGCAGGACTTCGCGCTCTTCCACGTCGTCCGGCGCGGCTACCGGCCCCGCAAGATCGCCTTCCTGGCCTGGCACGCCTGGCGCGACGCGAGCGCGGGGGAGTGGCCGCCCGGCTTCCCCGAGAAGGCCCACGTCGCCTACGACCTGGCCGAGGTGCGCACCTGGCTGGAGGTCTTCCTCAAGCGCTTCTTCGCCAACCAGTTCAAGCGCAGTGCCCTGCCCAACGGCCCCAAGGTCAGCTCCGGCGGGACCATGAGCCCCCGCGGTGACTGGCGGATGCCGAGCGACGCGACAGCCACCGCATGGCTCGCCGACCTGGCCTGGGTCCCGGAGAAGTAGAAGTCCCGACAACTAACCGGCCGACGCGCGCGTCGTACATCCGAACACCCCTGACAGCGGAAGGTTTTGCTCGTGCCCCGTCTCCGGGTCCGCCCCCTGACCGGTGCGCTGATCAGCGCCCTGGTGATCGTGATGACGTCCGTGCTCGGCACAGTGACAGCCGCGGCGACCTACCCGGCTGCGCCTGTCGCTGCCACGGGTTCGGCCGCCGCGATCGAGCTCGACACCGACCTCACCCTGCTCATCGCCAAGTGCGAGGGCTGCCGGATCACGCTGCTGTCGTACGACGGCGCCAACCCCGTCTACTCCTCGGTGCCCGCGACCGTGACCGCAGGCTCGGTCACGATCAACCTGCCGTCGGCCAGGACGGCCGGCATGAGCGTCCGGATCGAGCCGCCCTGGCTCACCTCGTCCGTCGCCGCCGACACCAACGTCGTGTGGCGCTACGCCGGCAAGGCGATCGGCGACACGGTCTCCTTCAAGGAAGCGCGCTCGAAGAGACGTGCCAGCGGCTGCTGGGCCGGCACCGTGAACGAGGCCGTCACCCTCACGCTCAAGGTGCGCCAGGTCACCTACCGCGGACGGCCCGGAGCGATTGCCTGGGCACCCGTCACGGAGAGCTTCGTGCCGCCCATGGAGAGCGTGCGCGGCGGCGTGCTGGTCAGCGACGACGTGCTGGCCTGCAACCTCTACCGCTGACCCTTTCCTCTCAGCCCCAGACGCCTCGCGAGTCGGCCGACCCGCGTGCGACATGATGTGCGCATGGGCAAGCAGGAAGACTTCGTACTCCGCGCACTCGAAGAGCGCGACGTCCGCTTCGTGCGGTTGTGGTTCACCGACGTCCTGGGCTTCTTGAAGTCCGTGGCGGTGGCTCCGGCCGAGCTCGAGGGGGCCTTCGACGAGGGCATCGGGTTCGACGGCTCCGCGATCGAGGGTCTCGCCCGGGTCTACGAGGCCGACATGCTGCTCAAGCCCGACCCGTCGACCTTCCAGATCCTCCCGTGGCGCGGCGAGGGGCCGGCGACGGCGCGGATGTTCTGTGACATCGCCATGCCCGACGGCTCGGCGTCCTTCGCCGATCCGCGACACGTCCTCAAGCGCACGCTGAGCATCGCGGCGGACAAGGGCTTCACGTTCTACACGCACCCCGAGATCGAGTTCTACCTCTTCAAGGACCACCCCGAGCCCGGCGAGGAGCCCCGGCCGGTCGACCGCAGCGGCTTCTTCGACCACACCGCCCAGTCCAAGGGCTCCGACTTCCGCCGCGAGGCGATCTCGATGCTCGAGGCGATGGGCATCTCGGTCGAGTTCAGCCACCACGAGGGCGGCCCGGGCCAGCAGGAGATCGACCTGCGCTACGCCGACGCGCTCACCACGGCCGACAACATCATGACCTTCCGGACGGTCATCCGCGAGGTCGCGCTCAGCCAGGACATCTGGGCCACGTTCATGCCCAAGCCCTTCACCAGCCACCCCGGCTCGGGGATGCACACCCACGTCTCGCTGTTCGAGGGCGACCGCAACGCCTTCTACGAGGCCGGTGCCGAATATCAGCTGTCGAAGACCGGCCGCTCCTTCATCGCCGGGGTGCTGCGCCACGCGAGCGAGATCAGCTGCGTCACCAACCAGTGGGTCAACTCCTACAAGCGGCTGATCGGCGGCGGCGAGGCCCCGTCCTACATCTGCTGGGGCCACAACAACCGCTCCGCGATGATCCGGGTGCCGATGTACAAGCCCAACAAGGGCCAGTCCACCCGCATCGAGCTGCGCACGATCGACGCCGCCTGCAACCCCTACCTCGCCTTCGCCGTCATCCTGGCCGCCGGGATGAAGGGCATCGAGGAGGAGCTCACGTTGCCGCGCGAGGCCGAGGACGACGTCTGGTCGCTCACCGACCGCGAGCGCCGGGCCCTCGGCATCCAGCCGCTGCCCAAGAGCCTGTGGGACGCGATCGGCATCGCCGAGGACTCCGAGCTGCTCGCCGAGACGCTGGGCGAGCACGTCTACGACTTCTTCCTCCGCAACAAGCGTGCGGAGTGGGAGGAGTACCGCGGTCAGGTCTCCGCCTTCGAGCGCGACCGGATGCTCCCGGTCATCTGACGTGAGCGCCACCGCCGGGTCCCTCGTCCGGCTCGGATTCCTCGACGGCGCTGCTGCTCGTGCCGGCATCGAACGGCTGGGCGCAGCCGGACCAGCACTGACGAGTAGGCTGGCCGCCTCGGCCGACCCGGACTCGGCGCTGGCGGGGCTGCTGCGGCTCGCGGACACGGTCGACGATCGCGAAGCCACGCTGCGGGCGCTGGCCGACGACGAGGGTACGTCGATGCGCCTGTGTGCGGTCCTGGGCGCGAGCGAGGCGCTGTCGACCCATCTGGTGCGCCATCCGGAGCAGTGGCGCGAGCTCACCGACCCGACCCTCGGCCGCACCCGCGCTCCCGCTTTCGCCATGAGGGCCGCACTCCTGGCCTGCGTGGGGGCCGATCCGCTCGTCGAGCAGCCCGTCGCCACCGTGCCCGACGCCCGGGCCGTCGACGCGTTGCGGGTGAACTACCGACGGATCCTGTTGCGGCTGGCGGCGCGCGACCTGGCCCACCACCTCCCCGTCGACGACGCCGCGGCCGAGATCGCCGACCTCGCCGCCGGCACCCTCGAGGCGGCGCTGGCCGTCGCGCGGGCCCGGGTCGGCGAGACCGCGGCTGCCGCCCGGCTGGCCGTGATCGCTATGGGCAAGTGCGGCGGCCACGAGCTCAACTACGTCTCCGACGTCGACGTCATCTTCGTCTTCGAGCCGGCCGCCGGCGCCGACGAGGGCGTGGCTCTTCGTGCCGCCACCCAGCTGGCCTCGCACCTGATGCAGGTCTGCTCCGACTACACCGGCGAGGGCACGATCTGGCCGGTCGATGCCAACCTGCGTCCCGAGGGCTCGTCCGGGCCGCTCGTCCGGACCCTGGCCAGCCATGCCGGCTACTACGAGAAGTGGGCCAAGACCTGGGAGTTCCAGGCGCTGCTCAAGGCTCGCCCGGTCGCGGGCGATCTCGACCTCGGGCGCAGGTACGTCGAGATGATCGAGCCGATGGTGTGGAGCGCCGCCGAGCGCGACGGGTTCGTCCACGACGTGCAGGCGATGCGGCGTCGGGTGCTCGACCACATCCCGGCGCACGAGGCCGAGCGGCAGCTGAAGCTCGGGTCGGGTGGCCTGCGCGACGTGGAGTTCGCCGTACAGCTCCTGCAGCTCGTGCACGGGCGCACGGATCCGTCGATCCGGTCGGCTGCCGACGTTGAGCGCGCTGGCCGAGCTGACCCGCGGCGGCTACGTCGGTCGCGAGGACGGCGAGGCGCTGCACGACGCCTACGCGTTCCTGCGGACGCTCGAGCACCGGATCCAGCTGTACCGGCTTCGACGCACTCACGTGCTGCCCGAGGACGAGGCGTCGTTGCGCCGCCTCGGGCGGTCGCTGGGGCTCTACTCCGAGCCCGTCGCCGAGCTCGACAAGCAGTGGAAGTACCACCGCCGCGAGGTCCGGCGGCTGCACGAGAAGATCTTCTACCGCCCGCTGCTCGCCGCCGTCGCGAAGCTGGCCGGCGATGACGCCCGGCTGTCGCTGGACGCCGCGGAGGCACGCTTGTCGGCCCTCGGCTACGACGATCCCAAGGGCGCGCTGCGCCACCTCGAGGCCCTGACGAGCGGGGTGTCGCGCACCTCCGACATCCAGCGCACGCTGCTGCCGGTCATGCTCGAGTGGTTCGCCGACTCGCCCGACCCGGATGCCGGGCTGTTCGGCTTCCGCCGTCTCAGCGAGAGCCTGGGCCGCTCGTCGTGGTACCTCAAGATGCTGCGCGACGAGGGCGAGGTCGCCCAGCGACTCGCCTTCCTGCTCGGCACCTCGCGCTACGCGACCGATCTGCTCGAGCGCGAGCCGCAGGGCGTGCGGATGCTCGGCGGCGACCTGTCGCCGCTGTCCGCCGAGGCCCTCACCACCGAGATGCAGTCCGTCGCCTCCCGGCAGACGGACCCGGAGGAGGCGGTGCGGGCGATTCGCGCCGTACGCCGACGAGAGCTCCTGCGCATCGCCTGCGGTGACCTCGTCGGCAACACCGACGTCGCGCTCGTGGGAGCCGGGCTGTCGCGGCTCACCGACGCGACACTCGAGGCGACGCTGGCCGTCGCGATGGAGGCCGTGCGAGCGACTCGTGGCCTCGACGCGGAGCCGAGCCGAATGGCGATCGTCGCGATGGGGCGCTACGGCGGGTTCGAGCTGTCCTACGGCAGCGATGCCGACGTGATGTTCGTGCACGAGCCGGTCGACGGTGTGGAACCGCAGGTCGCTGCGGCGTACGCCCAGGCAGTGGTGGGTGAGCTGCGGCGACTGCTGTCGCTGCCCGCGACCGACCCGCCGCTCGTGGTGGACGCCGACCTGCGGCCCGAGGGGAAGCAGGGCCCGTTGGTCCGGACGCTCGCGTCGTTCGAGGCGTACTACGCAAAGTGGTCGCACGTGTGGGAGTTCCAGGCGCTGCTGCGTGCCGATGCCGTGGTGGGCGATCCGGCGCTGCGGGAGCGGTTCACGGCCCTGATCGATCCGCTGCGGTTCCCGAGCGAGGGGATCGCGCCCGACGACATCGTGGAGGTGCGCCGGATCAAGGCCCGCGTCGACGACGAGCGGCTGCCGCGCGGCGCCGATCCCAACACCCACTTGAAGCTCGGCCGCGGCGGGCTCGCCGACGTCGAGTGGACGGTCCAGCTCCTGCAGATGAAGCACGCCGGTGCCGTGCCCGAGCTCCGCACCCCCCAGACCCTCGCGGCGCTCGAAGCGGCGGTGGCCGCGGAGGTGATCGAGCGGGAGGACGCCGAGGTCCTGGCCGTCGCCTGGAGGCTGGTGAGCCGGATGCGCAACGCGGTCACGCTGGTCCGCGGCAAGCCGTCGGACCAGGTCCCGCGCGACGCGACGGAGCGAGCCGCCGTGGCGCGGGTGCTCGGCTATCCCGCCGGCGACTCGGACCGGATGGTCAACGACTACCTCCGCACCACTCGTCGCGCGCACGCGGTCGTGGAGAAGGTGTTCTGGAGAGAATGAAGCACCAAACTTCATTGGTAGTCGAATGAAGTGATAGTCTTCTTTGTCGTGAGGTGAAGCCATGACAGCAACCACCCTGATCGGCGACCTGATCGGGTCCCGGGTCTCGGACGATCGGCACGCGTTGCACGCCCGCTTCGAGCGCGCGCTCGACGAGGTCAACGCCAGGTTCTCCCCGCCGACGCCGATGCGGATGCAGGTGGGCGACGAGTACCAGGGCATCTTCTCGACCCTCGGGGATGCCCTGTCCGCGTCCTTGCTGGTCCGGCTCGCACTGCTCCCCGAGGGCGACATCCGGCACGGGATCGGCCGCGGCGACGTCGAGGTGCTGGGCACCTCGCCACGGGTCGAGGACGGACCCGGCTGGTGGGCCGCCCGGGCCGCCATCGACCGGGTCGAGCAGGCCGAGGGCAGGGCCGCGACGCGCACGTTGCGGACGGCGTACGTCGCGGACGTCTCGGCGCCGGATGCCGATGATGCGTTGGTCAACGCCAGCCTGTTGTTGCGCGATGAGCTGGTCACCGGTCTGTCGGAGCGGTCGTTGTCGGTGCTGCGTGGTCTGCTGGCGGGACAGACGCAGCGTGACCTGGCCGAAGAGCTGGGCATCAGCCCGTCGGCCGTGTCCCAGCGGGTGCGTGCCGACGGCCTGGGGACGATCCTGGCTGCGCACGAACTGATGGGAGGGCTGCCGTGAGCGAGCGGAGCGAGCGAGCCATCCAAGACAGCGCGGCTTGTGGCTCATATGCGCACGGAGCGAAGCGACTACGCGTATGAGTTGGCTCGCTGTGCTGCTGATCGGGCTGGCGCTCGCCGACCTGACCCACTCCGTGCGCCCGGTGCGCATCGTGCCGGAGTGCGTCGGTGCCATCGGCGCGGTCGTGGTCGGGCTGTTCGCCGGCCTGACCGAGCCGCGGGACATCGCCGCCCTGGTCCTGATCGCGCTGGCCGTCGTGGCGTGGGGCCAGACCGTGACGAGCGGCTTCGCCGGCCGGATTCCCGCCTGGCTGCCGCTCCTCGTGCTGGCGGTCTCGGTCGGCCTGGCCATCGGGTTCTCGGGTCAGGCGAGTGCCGCGGACGGGCTGGTGGGGGACTGGCTGCGCGGCACGGCGGTCCCGGTGCTCGGCGACATGGATGCCGACCGGGCCCTGTTGGTGGCCGGCGCGTTCGCCGTACAGCTCAGCACCGGCAACGTCGTGGTGCGGCTCGTGCTGGCCGCGACCGACACGGTCAACCCGGCGAAGCACGGCCAGGTCGACGACCCGGAGATGCAGCTCAAGGGCGGCCGGCTGCTCGGGCCGATGGAGCGAGTGTTCATCCTCGGCCTCGCCCTCAGTGGGCAGGTGACCGCGGCCAGCATCGTCGTGGCCGCCAAGGGCCTGCTGCGCTTTCCCGAGCTGTCGTCGAAACGCGACCAGGAGCGGATCCACCTGCTGACGGAGTACTTCCTCGTCGGCAGCTTCGTCTCGTGGCTGGTTGCGTTGAGCTGCCTCGTGCTGCTCCACCAGTAGGAGCCTGAAACGACGACGGGGCCCGGACATCACGTCCGGAGCCCCGTCGCGGGTTGAGCGGATCAGCCGCGGGTCACCTGGACGACGCTCGGACGCGGGCCGGCGAAGTCGCCGGGGGCCGCGGTGCCGGTGGAGGAGACGTAGTCGGGGAAGCGCGAGGTCTGCGCCGCCCAGGTGCCGTTCTCGCCCGGGTGCTGCACCGCGACGAAGACCGAGCCGTCCCGGTCGTGGATGACGGGACCACAGGTCTCGGCCTCGGTCGGGACGGCCAGGAACTGCTGCACCCGGCCGCGCTCGGGGCCGGCGACGGGCACCTTGAAGAGGCCGTCGTTGAGGCCGATCGAGGAGGGCTGGCCGTCGGTTGACACCCACAGGTTGCCGACCGAGTCGAAGGCGACGTTGTCCGGGCACGAGATCGGCGAGACCGGGCCGGTCCAGCCGCCGAAGTAGGTGCCGGCGCTGGCCGCGTCGCCGCAGATGAGGATCAGGTTCCAGGCGAACGTCGGCGCCGTGTGGTCGCCGCTGGTCGGCTGGATCTCGACGACGTGGCCGTCCTTGTTGGCGTTGCGCGGGTTCGGCTCCGTCGGGCCCTCCTTGCCGACCTTGCCGCGGTCGGTGTTGTTGGTGCACGCGACGTAGATGAAGCCGTTGACGTAGTTGGGCTGGACGTCCTCCGGGCGGTCCATCTTGGTGGGTTGTACGGCGTCGGCCGCGAGCCGCGTGTAGACCAGCACCTGCTCCGTGGTGAATCCCGGGACGACCGACTGGCCGTTGACTGTCAGGGGGAGCCACTCACCGGCGCCGTCGCTGACCCCGTCCTCGAGGCCGTCGCCGGTGAAGCGCGCCACTGAGAGGTCGCCGTTGGTGAGCAGCGACCTGTTGTGCGCCCGGTCCCAGCGGCTGTCTCCGCGGCGTATCCGGTCGCGGGAGACGAAGCGGTAGACGTAGTCGAAGCGCTCGTCGTCACCCATGTACGCCACGACCCTGCCGTCGCCGTTGACGACGACGTTGGCGCCCTCGTGCTTGAACCGGCCCATCGCGGTGTGCTTGACCGGCGTGGACCTCGGGTCCTCGGGGTCGACCTCGACGATCCAGCCGAACCGGTTGGGCTCGTTGGGATTGGCGACCGCATCCCAGCGGGTGTCGACGAAGCGCCAGCCGCGAGCGTCGCCGGTGCCCGAGAGGCCGTAGCGATTCTCCTCCGCGGTGACGCCGGCCGCGAGGAAGTACTGGTTGAAGTTCTCCTCGCCGGACAGGACGGTGCCCCACGGTGTTGTGCCGCCGGCGCAGTTGTTCATCGTGCCCAGCACGCGGAGGCCCGTCGGGTCGGCAGCGGTCTTGAGCAGGTCGGAGCCCGCCGCCGGACCGTCGACGGCGAACGGGGTGTCCAGGGTGATGCGGCGGTTGACCCGGCTCCGGCTGTCGTACTCCCAGACGTCTCCGGCGCGACGACGACGCAGCTCGACGACGCTCATGCCGTGCGCGGCCCATGCCGTCCGGATCAGCTCGCTGGGGTCCATGTCCGGCGGGAACATGATGGCCTCGTTGGTGTACTCGTGGTTGGCCACGAGCAACGCACGCTTCCCCGAGCGGTCGGTGACGATGATGTCGAGGTAGTCGCAGTTGTAGCCGAACTGACCGGCCTGCTTGGCGGCGGTCTGGGTGTTGGCGTCGAACGCCGGCGCCCCCTTCAGGATCGGGTCGCCCCAGCGGATGATCGGGTCCCACCGGAAGCCGGTCGGAACGGTGAAGGCGTCGACGGTCTTGGCGACCGGGGCGATCGCGGTGAAGGCGAGGGCCTCGGGCTTCGGGTGGTGGTGGCCGTGTCCGCCCCCGTGTCCGCCCCCGTGTCCGTGGCCGCGTCCGGCAGCGGCGGGGGAGGCGACCAGGCCCAGGGCGGCTGTGCCCACAGCGGCACCGAGGACACTGCGGCGGGAGAGTGCCGTCGCCGCGACGTCGCGGAAGTAGGAGGTCTGGGTGGTGTTGGGGGCGTCCACGAAGCACGCATCACCACACCGGAGGTGGCAGGTGACGGGGCTGCGGTTGCCGTGGACGAGATCTGCCATCGGGAGCGGTTGACGCTGAGGGGTGAGGGTCATGAGGTTCTCCGAGCCGTTGCGGTCATGGGTGAGATGTGGCAGGGGCAGTGCCACTGAGCCAACCGCTCCCCGCTGACGTCGAGGTGACGTGAAAGTGAACACCGGTGGCGATTCGGGCGGGTCTCGAACCGGTCCCGAGCCGTGGGAGAATCCGCCCATGCCTGCCCGCCCCGACTCGCTGCTCTGGTGGCGCGCCGGGCTCGTGTCGGCGATGACGTTCCTGGTCGGCGCCGTCGGCCACGTGAGCACCGGTGGGTTGCTGTCGTCGTGGTTCGCGCTCGCGTCGATGTTCGCGGTCGGTACGGCGATCACTGCCGTCTTCCTCGCCCGCCCCGCGTCCACTCGCCGCATCGTGGCGCTCGTCGTTCTCGGCCAGACGGCCTGTCACGGATTGCTCAGCCTGACGGCTGGTCACGCGGGTGCCGCGCACTCTGCTGCCACTGCTCACGCCACCAGCCGGTCCGGGCGCGCTCCCGGTCGGTGCTGGTGGTCGAGTGGGCTCGCTGCAGGACCACTACGAAGCCATGGTGGGCACGCCGTCGGCCGGGTCGGCGCTGACGATGCCCGATCCGACCGCGCTCGTCGATCACCTGCCGATGTTCCTCGCCCACACGGTGGCGGCCGTGCTCGTCGGGCTCTGGCTGGCCGCCGGGGAGCGGGCGTTGTGGGCGATGCTCACGCTGGTCTTCACTGCCGTGGTCGCGCTCCTCGTGGCACCCGTGGCCGTGCCACTCGTCGCCCGCCGTCGGGCTCCACTGCGGCGCCGGCCCGCCACCCTGCCCTCGCTCGCCCGCGTCGCGCGCTCCGTCGTACGCCGTGGTCCACCGGCTCTCCTCGCCGCCTGACCCTCACCACCTCCCCGCGCGAGCGCGGCCGCTGACCCCTGCGGCCCGCCGGTCTCGCGCATCCCGTCACGTCGAGGAGAGACATGACCACCCAGCTGAACCCTGCGCCCTCGCGCGCCTCAGCGCCCAGGCCCGCGACCAGCTCCGGCTGGTTCCGCGCCTTCTGGCGCTGGCACTTCTACGCCGCCTTCCTGGTGGCGCCGGTACTGCTGATCCTGGCCGTCACCGGACTGATCTACCTGTTCCGCTTCCAGCTCGAGCCGCTCATCAACGCCGACCTGATGAAGGTGTCGGCGCCCTCGGCCGGACTCGATCCAGCAGCCGTACGCCAACCAGCTCGCCGCGGTCGAGAGGTCGTTCCCCGACGCCACGATCGTCTCGATGACCGAACCGCGATCGGAGGGCCGCAGCACGGTCTTCTCGGTGGCGATGCCGGACGAGTCGACCCGCGACGTCTTCGTCAATCCGTACGGCGCGGAGGTGCTCGGCTCGCTCAACCCCGACACCACGGTCTCCGGCTATGCGGTGCGCATCCACGGTGAGCTGATGGCCGGCACCTGGGGGGAGCGCGTGATCGAGCTCGCGGCCTGCTGGGCGATCGTGATGGCGATCACCGGCTACTACCTGTTCTGGAAGGGACGCCGGGCCCGGTCGCGGCAGCCACGGTCGTTGCGCTCGCGGCACGCGCAGATCGGTCTGGTCGCCGGGGTCGGGCTGTTGTTCCTGCTCGTCTCGGGGCTGCCGTGGACCGGGTTCTGGGGTGAGAAGGCCCAGAGCATCGCCTCGTCCGAGGGCACGCTCGTTCTGGAGCCTCGACCACGGTGCGATCTCCGACCCGGCGTCGACCCTGGACGAGTCGCTGCCGCACACCCACGCCGACCTTCCGTGGGCGCAGGGGGAGTCGCCGGTGCCTCAGTCCTCCCAGCCGACGGGGGAGCGGTCGATCGCCAACGTCGACACGGCCCTTGCGGTCGCCTCTTCGGTGGGACTTCGGCACCCGATGACGGTGGCGCTGCCTGCCGCGGACGATGGCGTCTTCTCGGTGATCGGCTACGCGTTCGATGCGCCGTCGGACGAGCGGACGGTGCACGTCGACCAGTACGGCGGCGATGTCGTGTCGACGTACGGCTTCGAGGACTATCCGACGCTCGCGAAGGTCGTCGCCCAGGGCATCGGGCTGCACGAGGGACGCTCGTTCGGTCCGTGGTCGATGGCCGGCTCGACCATCATGTGCCTGGTGATCATCGCGTCGTGCGTGACCGGTCCGCTGATGTGGTGGAAGCGGCGGCCCTCGGGCTCGCTCGGTGCGCCGCGTGGGCGGCTGCCGCTGCGCGGGACCCCGGTGCTGCTCGTCGGCCTGATCGCGCTGGGGATCTTCCTGCCGTTCTTCGGGCTGTCGGTGCTCGTGGTGCTCCTGCTCGACCAGCTCGTCATCCGCCGGGTGCCAGCTCTGTCGGCGCGGTTCAACGCGTCCTGACGCGGTCGCAAATGCAGCGGACGGCGTGACCCCGTGGGGTCACGCCGTCCGGCGCGTGATGCGTGGATCAGCTCTTGTTGACGGCCGACTTGAAAGCGGCGCCAGCCTTGAAGGCGGGAGCGGTGCTCGCGGCGATGTCGATGCTCTCGCCGGTCTGCGGGTTGCGGCCGGTGCGCGCGTTGCGGGCCCGGGCCTCGAAGGTGCCGAAGCCGGGCAGCGTGACCTTGTCGCCACCGGCGACGGCGCTGGTGATCGACGACAGAACGGCCTCGAGGGCCTTGTCGGCCTGAGCGTTGGTCAGCTCGGCGTGCTGCGCGACGGCGTCGCGGAGTTCGGACTTGTTCACGTGTTCTCCTTACAGATCGTGGTTGATACGGGCTCAAGCCAACACCACGCCGCCGACAAAGCCGAAAGCGGGCCCGTGCTGCGGTGTGTCGGGGCATGGCGGCTGTTGGAATCAGCGAGTGGTTCGTCAACGTCCAACGTCGCACCTTCGGACGTGTTCTGGGAGCGTCGCCTCCTTGGCCAGCCCGCCCCGTAGCCCCAGCGGCCTGGTCGGTGGCTCTGGTGCCTGGCGCCAACCGTTCCTGGTCACCGGCAGTGACTTCGTCGCCGGCTATTCGATGAAGGCAACCGCCAAGATCATCGTGCCCCGGGGGACCGTCCGGCAAGGCGAGGATCGAAGGCACGCTTCCCTGACCACGCTCAACCCGCAGCGGCCAGCGTCGCCTCGACCACCTCGAGGGTCGTGGGTGAGAAGGCCACGATCCGTGCTTCCGAGACGGACGACTTCGTCGTACGCAACGTAGTGACCGCGGCCAGGACGGCGTCGTCCAGCGGCCACCCGTAGACCCCGGCGCTGATCAACGGGAAGGCGACCGAGGACGCGCCCAGTGAGTCGGCCACGGCGAGCGAACGCTGGTAGCACGAGACGAGCAGTGAACGGTCGCCCGGAAAGATCGGCCCGACCGTGTGGATCACCCAGCGGGCCGACAAGTTGGCACCCGTCGTCCAGCCGGCATCACCGGTCGCGAGGCCATCGGGGAACCGCGCGATGCAGTCGTCCAGGATCGCCCGCCCACCGGCACGGTGGATGGCGCCGTCCACGCCACCACCGCCGCGCATCCGGTTGTTGGCGGCGTTGACGATCGCGTCCACGTCCTGCGTGGTGATGTCGCCGAGGACGGCGGACACGTGGGTCATGTCAGCCCAGCTTCCCCAGCATTGCCGCGACGCCGAGCACGACGAGTGCGACCAGCGCACCGCCACCGCCGATGGCGCCGACGATCAGGGCGCCCTTCGATTCAGCGGGGAGCGCGGTCCAGAAGCTCGAGTACCACCCGGTCTCCTTGAGCACGGCGTTGACCGGCTCCTGGATCTCCTTGGAAGAGAACCTGACGTCGACCTGGCGCCCGACCTTGCCGTCCTTGCCCATGCCCCACTCGATGCGGCGCTCGTAGGAGAAGCTGCGGCCGGACTGCACCCGGGCGCGTCCCGTCAGTCGGCCGGCGCCCACGCTGAGGTCGAGGTCCTGCTCGAAGTCTCGGGTGATCGCCACCCCGGGCCTGCTGGCCACGACCTCGAGACCGCGGACCACCTTGACCTTGTGCGCCGATGCCCACCCGAGGAACTCGGCGTCCGCGAGATCGGCGTGCACGCGGATCATGCTGCCCTCGAGCTCGACGGCGTACGGCGTGCCGGCCAGCCGTTCGCGGATCAGCTCGGCGACCCGCTCGAACGGCACGGTCCCGGCCGCGGCCGGGGACAGAGCGGCGCTGTCCGCGTTCTGCTCGCGCCGGGTGGCCGGCACCCAGTAGGCCATCACCAGACCCACGAGCAGGAACACGAGGCCGCCCAGCAGGGCCCACTCGCCCGTCACGAAGGCGAACACCGTCATCACGACACCGATGACGGAGAAGAGCGCGGCCATGAAGGCAAGCAGGATCCAGGTCTTCACGGCCCGATCCCATCACGGATCACGGCGCGGCCGCTCCGAGACATAGAGCCGGTAGAGGAAGTACGCCGCCGCGGCGCACAGCAGGTGCCACACGCCGTGGCCCTGCAGCAGCGAACGAGGGTCGCACCAGCCGTGCTGCGACATGTTCCAGATGAAGAAGGCGACCAGCATCGAGCCGAGCGCCGCGAAGCCGAAGCCGATCGTCCGGCGCGTCTCGCCGCGACGCCACAGCAGCGTCTCGATCACCACGGCGCTGACCAGCAGCAGGCCGAACGCCAGGTTGCCGGCGTACTGCACGACCGGGACCGGCCTCGACCACAGCCCGGCCAGCTCACAGGCGAGCACGCAGACGGCATAGGCAAGGCCGAACGCCACCGGTCCGCGGCGGGCCAGGCGCACCCAGGCGTACGACGCGGCGAACCCGGCGATGAGGTACATGCTCAGCAGGTCGAGGTGCCCGCCCAGCGAGCTCTGCGTCGCGTGCATCGCCGCCGACGCCGGTCCGAGGATCACGACGACACAGGCATAGAAGGTCTGGAGACCGACGGGCATGAGCGGCGATCGGGACGATCGGCCAGCGTGCCACGCGATGACCAGGCCCGCGACCACGAACCCGAGATTGGACCAGCTGTTGGCCGGTTGCTTGACCGCGCCGGACGCGGGCCGCCTCGCAGAAGTTGGCTCCGCGACCGAGGTCGGGCCCGAGCCAGCCGTAGCCCACCGCCAGCACCAGCAGCCCGATCGACACGGCGGCGACAGCGCCCGCAACGGCGAGGGGTCGGAGGCGCTGCACGCGGACATCACACCACGGGGCGACATGGTCTAGATTCCGCTGCGTGAGTGCTCAGGCCCCTTCTGCTGTCATCTTGATCCGCGCCGTCCGGTTCACCCCCAATCCGGCCACCGCCGCCGACAACGCCTTCCAGGCCGACGCCCCCGCAGGGCAGTCGGAGGATGCCACCTCGGCAGCCGCACTGGCGGAGATGGACGCGCTGGCCGCCGCCCTGCGCGACGCCGGTGTGCGGGTCCACGTCTTCGACGACACCGACCACACCCGACCCGACAGCGTGTTCCCGAACAACTGGCTCTCCACCCATGCCGGGGGCTACGTCGCCGTCTACCCGATGTACGCCTCCAACCGCCGCCATGAGCGCCGCGGGGACGTGCTCGAGATGCTCAAGTCGGAGTATCGCGTCCAGACGATCGTCGACTACTCCGGGCTCGAGCCCGACGGCATCTTCCTCGAGGGCACGGGCGCGATGGTGCTCGACCACCTCTCGCGAGTGGCCTACACGGCGCGCAGCCACCGCGCCGACGTCGCCGTCCTGGAGCGGTTCTGCACCGACTTCACCTACGAGCCGATGGCGTTCGATGCGGTCGACGCCGAGGGCGTGGCGGTCTACCACACCAACGTCATCGCCTGCGTCGGGACCGAGGTCGCGATGATCGCGCTGGAGATGATCCCCGACAAGGCCCGTCGCGAGCAGGTCCGCGAGCGCCTGTCGGTCAACGGCCGCCAGGTCGTCGAGCTGACCGAGGAACAGATCCGGGAGTTCGCCGGCAACGCCGTCGAGCTCTGTGGTCGTACGCCGGAGGGCAAGCGCCGCTACATCATGGCCATGTCCGCCCGCGCGCACCGCAGCCTGCGGCCCGACCAGGTCGCGGTGATCGAGGAGTCCTGCGAGATCGTCGCGGTCGAGATCCCCACCATCGAGCTCGCCGGTGGATCCGTCCGCTGCATGATCGCCGGGGTGCACCTCGACCGGCGCGCCCCCCTCGAGAAGGCCGAGCTCAGCGAGGCGGTCGAGGCGATCAACGAGGACAACCCGGTCACGCCCGACGGTCGCTACGTCGCGCTCGCGGATTCCTGAAGGCTGCCCGACGCGCGCTGTCATGCTGACTGCCCTGCCCTACTCCCTGCGCCAGGTGCTCCTCCTGTTCGCTGGCTGCGTGGTGCTCGGCGTCGGCGTCGCGATGCTGCTCACCGCCGACCTCGGTTCCGACGGGTATTCCACCCTCGTCAACGGCATCGCGACCCGGACCGGCTGGAGCTTCTGGATCGTCAACATCGCAGTCAGCGTCGCGTTCGTGTCGATGGCTGCCGCACGCCGCGTGCGACCCGGCCTCGGCACCGTGGTGCAGATCGTCGTGGTGGGCGTGACCGTGTCCGTGCTCCTGGACCTGCTCGAGACGCCCGATGCCCTCGGCCTGCGACTTCTCCTGCTGACATGCGCGTTCCCCGTGCTGGCCGTGGGGATCGCGGCCTACCTCGGCAGCCAGACCGGGGCTGGGCCGGCGGAGGCCGCTGCTCTGGCGTGGGACCCACCGGTGGCATTCAGGTGGACCTACAGCGCGGTCCAGGGCGGGGGAGCGCTGCTCGGATGGCTGCTCGGAGCCACGATCGGGATCGGCACCGTCGCGGTCATCGTGCTGCTCGGGCCGCTGGTCGACCTCGCGTGCCGGCTGCTCCGCCTCGACGTGCATCAAGGCGCTGGCGTCGGGCACGACCCGGCCGGCTAGGTCGGGTTGACGCCACGGGTGAGAGGGTTCTCCTCCGCTGATCTGGAGCTGTCGACGGCGGGTCAGCCCTAGGAGCTCCCCCCGTAGGACGCTGGGAGGATGTTGTTGTTCCGGCGGAAGAAGTTGTCCGGGTCGTAGTGCGCCTTGATCTCCTCGAGGCGCTGGAGATTCGCCTTGTCGAAGGCGCTCTCGACACCGGTGGTGACTGCTTCATCAGAGACGCCCGAGAAGTTCAGGTACAGCGAACCCGTCCCGAGCTCGTGCACCTGGCCCCAAGCGCCTCGCACCCACGAGATGACCGCGTCATCGTCGCTCGCGTCCTCCCAGTTGCCGTCCATCGACACCATCCAGTTGGCGGAGCGCTCGCTGTAGGCGGTGTCCTCGACCGGGACGCGATTGATGGCGCCGCCCATGAGGAAGGTGACAACGAAGGTGCGCGCACTCGGCCGGTTGCGGGCCTTGTCCACGACGATCTCGAGGATCGCGTCGGTCAGCTCCTCGACGTACGTCGCCTTCCAGTAGCTGCGCAGCGTTCCGCGCTGGAAGAACTCGTCGAAGGCGCCTTGGACGCCGACGAAGGGCAGCGGACCGGAGATGTCGGCGAGGGGCGTCCCGATGTCACGGAGCGGCTGGATGATCTTCATGCCTTCCTCCGGATCACCGGAGTACACGGCACCCGTGACGACCATCGGAGTGTCGTGGATCGCCGGCGGTATGTGCGGGCTCGCCGGCAGCGTCGTGCAACCGATCATCGCCGAGATCTCGTCGGGCGCCGTCTGTGCCCAGTCGCGGAACTGCCGGTAGACGTTCTCGGCGTCCGCCACGGGGTGGAACACCCCGGCGAAGGCCACCGTCGGACCGACCGGGTGGCACTGGAATGTGAACGAGGTGACCACGCCGAAGTTGCCGCCACCCCCACGGATGGCCCAGAACAGGTCGGGGTTCGATTCTGCCGAGGCCGTCCGCGCTTCACCGTCGGCGCACACGACCTGCGCGGACAGCAGGTTGTCGACCGCCATCCCGTGCTGGCGGCGGACCCAGCCCTCTCCGCCTCCCAGGGAGAGTCCGGCGACGCCGGTGTCGGAGACGATGCCGCTCGGAGCGACGAGCCCGAAGGCCTGGGTCTCGTGGTCCATGTCGCCGATGAGCGCCCCACCCTGGACACGCACGGTCCGCGCCTCCGCGTCGACGTCGACCCCGTTCATCAGGGCAAGGTCGAGCAGCAGGCCCCCGTCGACGCTCGAGAGCCCGGCGATGGAGTGCCCGCCCCCGCGAACAGCAACGAGGAGTCGGTTGGCGCGGGCGAAGTTGACCGCGGCGATCACGTCGGCAGTCCCTGTGGGGCGTACCACCAGCGCGGGGTTCCCCGGATGCATCAGGTTGTAGGCGGAGCGGACGGAGGCGTATTCGGCGTCCTTTGCCGTCAGCACGTCACCCCGAATCGTCATACGAAGTTCCTCGAGGCTCGCGTCGTCGATCTGAGCCTCGGGGCCATCCAGTGTCGAGATCGTCACTGTCATGGCACTGCCCCTTCTACTCATGGGGTGATCTACCCAACCTACGAGCGTAGACCCGGACCAGGGGGCGAGATACTGCCAGTTCTGGGTAGTTCTGACCGCCCTTCGCACGCAGTGACGGAACGCCGCGGACCGCGGCGGTGTAGACAGGGTGCTGGCTCCCACCGAACGGAGTGACGATCAGCGCCGATGACGATGCAGCCCTGGTCGGCAGGGCGCGCGCGGGTGACTCCGATGCGTACGCCGTGCTGGTACGTCGACATGCCCCGATGGCCATGCGCACAGCGGCTCTGCTCGGCGCGGGCGTCCACACGGAGGACGTGGTGCAGGAGGCCCTGGTGAAGGCGTACCGATCGCTCGACCGCTTCCGCGACGACCGCCCGTTCCGCCCCTGGCTGCTCCGGATCGTCGCCAACGAGGCCCACAACGCCCATCGATCGTCCGTACGCCGCACGGCGCGAGAGCAGCGGATGCTGCCGCGCGAGCTGATCGATCCTGCGGTCGAGGTCGAGCACCGCGAGGCGAAGGAGCAGCTCCTCGGCGCCGTTGCGCGACTGCCGGACAAGCTGCGCAGGGTCGTCACCTGCCGCTACCTCCTCGAGCTGGACGAGGCCGAGACCAGCGTCGTCCTCGGGGTGCCCCGCGGCACGGTGAAGTCGAGGCTGAGCCGAGGTCTCGCCCGGCTGCGCACCGAGCTCGAGACGTCACGCGACAAGGAGGCGGGCCATGTCTGAGACGCTGGAGGCTCGGCTGCGCGAGCTCGCGGGCGCCGTACGCGTGGACGTCCCGGCGGAGCTCGAGACGGCAGTGATGGCCCGAGTCGTCCACGAGTCGACGGCGACCCGACCGCGTCGTCTGCGGCGCTGGTTCGTGGGCCTGTTCCTCGCGGTCCTCGGCGCTGGGGCCGTGGCGTCGCCCGTGGGCGCGTCGATCCTGGACTGGTTCGGGTTCCACGGCGTCAACGTCGTCGAGGGCCAGCCGACCGTCACGGAGGAGCCGACGGTCCCTGCCGAGCCCGCGGGGATGAGCCTGGACGAGGCAGCGGCACTGGCCGGCTTCACGCCCCTCGTGCCTGCGGAACTGGGTGCTCCGGACGGGGTGGCGGTCTCGTCCGACCGCCGTGTCCTCTCACTCAGCTGGGGGAGCGGTGCCGACACCGTCCGACTCGACGAGTTCCGCGGCGACATCGACCCGCTGTTCTGGAAGACGGTCGAGGACTCGTCGATCGTCACGATCGGCGCTGGCGACGCGCTGTGGCTGCCGACCGCCCACGTCGTCCAGGTCGTCGCCGACGACGGGACCGCGCTACGACTGCCTCCACGCCTTGCCGCGCCCACCCTGGTCTGGCCGCAGGGCGTCCTCACCGTGCGGCTCGAAGGCGATCACTCCTTCGACCAGGCCGTCACGATCGCGGACTCGACGCGCTGAGGGAACCTCGCCCGCGATCGCGGTGTATCCCATGCACAGCCGTCCTGAGGAGGAGCCATGCGCAGAACCCTTGCCGTCGCCGTACTCGCCCTGTGGGCCCTGATCGGCCTGCCCGGCACCGCCCACGCAGGCGGGCCGACCAGCGTCCTGATCACCGAGCCGGCGACGGGAAACTCGACCGCGCTCTATGTCACGTCGGGGGACTACGCCGACCTGGAACGCCTCCTCGAGGAGGGCTCGAAGGCTCCGGCCTCCGATCCGCCGACCGGCTCCGGGGGAGCGGACTACAACCTGACCTGGATGATCCACGACGTGCAGCCGTGGCGGCTCGACTCGCTCCACGTCAGTGCGGACGGGACCGCGTTCGTCGCCACCACGTTCGTGTCCGACCCGAACGACTTCGGTGGGGATGCGTCCTACCGTGAGGTGGCGCAGCCCAAGGAGCTGGCCGCGCTTCTCGACCGGGTCTTCTCCGGCGCTCCCTCGAAGACGGGCACGCAATCGGCGATCGACCAGGAACCGGCGGCTGCTCCGACGGCTCCTGCTGCTGCCGAGCCCGCCACCCGGTGGTTCTCCCTCACGGGCTGGCGGTGGGTAGTTCCCGGAGTCCTCGGCGGCCTGCTCGTCGGGTTCGCGGTGACGCGTCGCCGAGTCCCGGGAGAGCCGCGAAGGGTGCTGGTCGACGGGTCGCCGGTCGGAGAGGCCAGGAACCCGAGCGCGTCGACTGCTCGATCGTGATCGCCGTACGGCCGTGAATCAGGCTCCGGGGCCCTCGCCCGCCGAGACGTGCTGGGCGAGGTACTGCTGGAGCCCGACCCGCTCGATCGCGTCGAGCTGGCTCTCGAACCAGTCGGCGTGCTTCTCCTCGTCGCGCACCATCTCCTCGAACACCGCGGCGGTGCCGTGGTCGCCGAGGTCGTGGCACTCCTGCGCCGAGGCGTTGAACTGGTCGACGGCGGCCTTCTCGCTGGCGAAGGCGAGCCGGAGCATCTCCTCGGCGGTCTCGCCGACGGTGATCGCGCCGAGCTTCTGCACGTTGGGGTGGCCGTCGAAGAGAAGGACGCGGTTGATCAGGTCGTCGGCGTCGCGCATCTCATCGATGGAGAGGTCGTAGAAGACCTTCCCGAGGCGCCCGAGTCCCCAGTTGTCGAGCATCCGCGCATGGAGGAAGTAGGTGTTCGTGACGGTCAGCTCGAAGGTGAGAGCGTCGTTGAGGAGCTCGATGATCCGAGGGCTAGCTGGCTGCACCGTCCACCTCCAGGAGTGTGGCTTCCTGCTCATGATGCTGGCACACGAGTGCCTTCACCGTGAAGATGCAGGAGCCACAATCCTGGCCCGCTCCGGTTGTCCGGCACACGGCCGCGACCGTGCGCGCGCCGCCACTCATCGCGGCCGACAGTGCGCTGTCGCTGACGACGCGGCAGTGGCACACGATCATGGGGCGGTCTCGCATTCGGCGCTGACAGGGACAACTGGATGGCTAAGGGTAGCCTAACCTCTGCTCAGCGGAACCATCTGTCTCATTCAGAGACGCCCGGCTGCCACCATCTCGTTCCGACCGGCGACCTTGACCCGGGTGCGACCTTCGGCCTCGCCGAGCTCGATCTCGTGCTGGTCGAGGCGGAGCCAGTGCTCGAGGTCGGCCACGTCCACACCGCGCTCGACCAGGAAGGCGTCGACGGCCTCGGGCGTGCGAGCGGTCGCGGTCGGGGTTGTCTCCGCGACCAGGTGCGCGACCGTCTCGGCGGCGTCGCTCTTGGTGTGGCCGATCAGGCCGATCGGGCCGCGCTTGATCCAGCCGGTGACGTAGGTGCCCGGGATCCGCACGCCGTCCAGATCCAGCACCCGACCGCCGTCGTTCGGGACGACGGCGGCACGGTCGTCGAACGGCAGCCCGACGACCGACGAGCTGCGGTAGCCGACCGCGCGATAGACCGCCTGGACGTCCCAGTTGGTCACCAGGCCGGTGCCCTCGACCGAGCCGTCGCCGACGAGCCGGGTGCGCTCGGTGCGCAGCGTCTCGACGGCGCCGTCACCGGCGATCTCGACGGGCTGCTCGAGGAAGTGCAGGTGGATCCGGTGCGGCTTGCCCTCGGGCTCGCGGCCGACCCAGTTGGCGAGGGTGTCGAGGACCATCTTGGCCTGCTTGTTGCGCCCGATGTGCTCCATGCTCGCGTCGTCGACCTCGAACCCCTCGGGGTGCACGATCACGTCGACGTTGGGGGAGTGCGCCAGCTCGCGCAGCTCGAGCGGCGAGAACTTCGCGTACGCCGGACCGCGGCGTGCGAAGACGTGCACATCGGTCGCGCGCTTGGCCTTCAGCCCCTCGTACACGTGCGCGGGGATGTCGGTGGTGAGCATCTCGTCACCGGTCTTCGCCAGGACCCGCGCGACGTCGAGGGCGACGTTGCCGGCGCCGAGCACGGCCACGTGCTCGGCCTGGAGCGGCCACGCGGTCGGGGCATCGGGGTGCGCGTCGTACCAGGAGACGAAGTCGGCGGCGCCGTACGAACCGGACAGGTCCTCGCCGGGGATGTCGAGGTCGCGGTCTGACCTCGCACCGGTGGCGACGATGACGGCGTCGTAGAACTCGCGGAGCTCCTCGAGCTTGATGTCGTCGCCGAGGTCGACGTTGCCGAGCAGGCGGACGTCCGGGTGGACGAGCACGCGCTGCAGTGCCTTGATGATCTCCTTGATCCGCGGGTGGTCGGGCGCGACGCCGTAGCGGACGAGGCCGAAGGGGGCGGGGAGGCGCTCGAGGATGTCGACCGAGACGTCGACCTCGGACTTGGTGAGCAGGTCGGCGGCGAAGATGCCGGCCGGTCCGCCACCGACGATGGCTACGCGAAGAGTCATGTTGGCAAGTCTGGCGAGCGATTCCATGTCACAGAACGAAGTTGTGGTTGTGATGTCACAAGGTAGGCTTGTGCCTCGTGTTGGGATCCCATGTGCCGGAGCTCCGCGCTCTCGAGCTGCTGGTCGAGGTCGCCCGGGCCGGCAGCCTGAGTGCTGCTGCCGACCTGCTGGGGATCACGCAGCAGGCCGCTTCGTCTCGGATCCGCACGATGGAGTCGCTGATCGGCGCCCCGTTGCTCGTCCGCACCCGGCGTGGCTCGGCCCTGACGCCGACCGGTGATCTGGTGGTGCAGTGGGCAGGACGGGTCCTGGAGGAAGCAGCCCAGCTCGACGCCGGGATCGCAGCGCTGCGCTCGGACCGACGGGGGCACCTGCGGATCGCGGCCAGCCTGACGATCGCCGAGCATCTCCTGCCGGGCTGGCTGGTCGCCGTACGAGCCGATCAGGTGCGCGCCGGGCACGAGCCCACCGACTTCACGATGACGGCGACCAACAGCGAGCGGGTCGTCGCACTCGTCACGGCCAGTGAGGTCGACCTCGGCTTCGTGGAGGGCCCCGACGCGCCAGCCGGCCTGCACCACCGGCTGGTCGGACGCGACGAGCTCGTCGTCGTGGTCGCGCGCGATCACGAGTGGGCGCAGCGCTCACGCCGACGGGTGGCGGCCAGCACGCTCGCGGCCACGCCCCTGGTGGTGCGCGAGTCCGGCTCCGGCACCCGCACCGTGCTCGAGCGGGCCCTGACCGGTCTGCCGGTGGCCGCGCCGGTGCTGGAGCTGTCGAGCACGGCGGCCGTGCGCGCGGCAGTGGCCGCCGGCGCCGGGCCCGCGGTGCTCGGAGCACATGCCGTGCGCGACGACCTGGCCACCGGGCGACTGGTCGCCATCTCGGTGACCGGGCTGGACCTCACCCGGCGTCTCAACGCGGTGTGGCGCGACAGCGCCCAACCGGCTGCAGGCCCGGCGCGGGAGCTCGTCGCGAGGGCCGTGCGGAGCCATCGCGGAGCGTGACGACACCCCGGTTCTTGGTAAAGAGGCGGCAATATCGCGCCGAGCAGGGGCCGGAGGAGCAACCTGCCACCCGTGGAGCTCAAAAGAGAGCCTCGTCAGAACTCAAGTCCAGAATCGTGGGGGAGCGTCGGCGGGCAGGGGCCTGCCGGACCAGTCGGAACTGCGGGGGCAACGGGACCTGCTGGTGCGACCGGGCCCGCCGGCGCGACGGGGCACACCGAGTTCTCGGAGCCTCGCTGGCGGCCAGCCCGGAGGTCAGCGACCTGAGAGGGACGCCGGATCGCCGGTGAGCACCCGGACCGCGAGGGCGGTCGTGGCCTCGACGTTGAGGAAACCGACGACCCGGCTCACGCGGTCGATGTCGAGGGGGAGCAGGCCGGGAGTGCCGGGGATGTCGGGCGTGAGTCCGAGGTCGAGGTCGTCGTGGCCGGACATCATCCGCACGTTGAAGTCGTAGCGCTCGCGAGCGCCGGGGGCGGTGAGGCGTCGTACGACGGTCGCCCCCAGGCGGCGGGCACCGGTCTCGGCGGCCCAGCCGTCGAGGGCGTCGATCACCGACTTCCCCTCGTCGTGATCGATGTCGGCCCAGACGGCCCTCATCGAGCCGGCGAGGTCGAGCAGGATGGCGGCGGTCTTCTCGCCGATGCCCGTGACCCCTGGCAGGTTGTCGCTCGCATCGCCGCGGAGGGCGGCGTACTCCAGGTAGTTCTCCGCCGCGACGCCGTACATCGCGTGCAGGCGCTTCGGGTTGAGCAGCGGCGATCCGTTGATGCCGCCGTCGATGAGTCGCAGCACCTGGGTGTGGTCGCTGATGTGAGCGAACGCGTCACGGTCGGAGGTGATGATGACGCAGTTCCAGTCGTGAGTCTCTGCCCACGTGGCGCCAGTGGCGTTGACGTCGTCGGCCTCGAGGCCGGGGGGAGTGAACGTGGCCAGGCCGAGCGCGTCGAGGAGGGCGCCGGCGCGCTCCAGCTGGTCGACGAGCTCGGGGTCCTTCTCGGCCCGGCCGGCCTTGTAGTCGGGGTAGGACTCGCGACGTACGGAAGCCGTGCGGTCGTCCAGCCCGAAGATGACCGCGTCGGGAGCGAAGCCTTCGATGGACTCGAGGATCTGCCGCAGCATGCCGTGCAGCGCCCAGATCGGACGCCCGGAGCGATCGAGGATCCGGGTGTGTGCCCGTGCGTGGTGATTGCGGTGCAGCAGCGACGGCGCGTCGACGACGAGCAGCAGCTTGCGGTCGCGGGGGTCGGTATCGGTCGGGGCCATGGGGATCGCCGACATGCTATGCCGGGCGACCCGGCCCCGGACCGAACCGTCCGGTCAGTGCAGCTCGGGCGTCTTCGACTTGCCGGTGAGTGCCTCCGCCGTACCGACGAGGAGGACGGCAGCGACCACGGCGAACACGGTGCCGAGGAAGTCGAGCTCGGTGATCTTGCCGGTGCCGATCAGGCTGGCGAGGAGTCCGCCGATGACAGAACCAACCACGCCGAGGCCGAGGGTGGCGAGGATGCTGAGGTTCTGCTTGCCGGGCTTGAGCAGCCGGGCCACGGCTCCGATGACGAGGCCGAAGAAGAGGAAGCCGATGATTGCGAACATGGTGTCTCCTGCGTGAGAGGCCGAGGATCTTCCCGGCTGAGTGTCTTTCACACTAGCCGGGTGACCCTCAGTTGAGGTCGGCCGAGAGCCCCTTGCCTGCCTGGATCAGCAGGGGTACGGCGCGGTCCACCAGCGCCTGCGACATCCGCTCGGCGGGGCCGGAGACGGAGAGCGCGAGGCGGCTGGGCACGTCGGGGACTCGCACCGCGACGCACCGGACGCCGATCTCCTGCTCGCCCTCGTCCATCGCGTAGCCGTTCTTCGCGGCCACCGCGAGCTGCGCGGTGAAGTCGTCGGGGTCGGTGAGCGTGTTGTCGGTGTGGCGCGGCATGCCCGTGCGGTTGAGCAGCTCGCGGACCTGGCTCTCGGGGAGGTCGGCCATGATCGCCTTGCCGACGGCGGTGCAGTGGGGAAGCACCCGACGACCTACCTCGGTGAACATCCGCATCGAGTGGCGCGACGGCACCTGGGCGACGTACACGATCTGGTCGCCGTCGAGCATCGCCAGATTGGCCGACTCGCCGAGCTCGTCGACCAGGGCTGCGAGGTGGGGACGTGCCCAGATGCTCAGCATGTTCGACGAGCTCTCGCCGAGACGGATCAGGCGCGGGCCCAGGACGTACTGGCGCGACGGCTCCTGTCTCAGATAGCCGAGGTCGACCAGGGTGCGGACCAGGCGGTGGATCGTGGGCAGCGGGAGCCCGGACGCCGTGGCGAGCTGGGAGAGCCCCATGATCCCGCCCGCGTCGGCCATCATCTCGAGCAGGCCGAAGGCGCGCTCGATCGACTGCGCAGCCCAACAGCACCACATCAACGTCCCCGGCGAGGACATCGCCGCGGGCATCGTCAAGGAGATCGCCGCCGAACTGCTCGCGCTGCGCGCCCGCCTCAAGACCACCGACGCGCAGATCGCTGAGCTGCTCGATGCCCACCCTGACGCGGCCCTCATCCAGAGCCTGCCCGGGATGGGGGCCACGCTGACCGCCGAGTTCCTCGCCGTGGCAGGCGGCATCACCCGCTACGCCACCGGCGACCAGCTGGCCTCCGCCGCCGGCATAGCCCCGGCCCTGCAGCAGTCCGGGAAGGTTCGCTACCTGCAACGAGCCACCGGCGGCGACCGCGTCCTCAAACGTGTCTTCTACCAAGCCGCGTTCTGCGCACTCCAACGCGACCCGGTCAGCCGCGCCTACTACGACCGCAAACGCGCCGCCGGCAAAACCCACCACCAAGCCGTCATCGCGCTGGCCCGCCGCCGCGTCAACGTTCTGCACGCGATTCTCCGCACCCGGCAGCCCTACCAACCGCGCCCGGCGCTCAACGCCGCTTGACTCACACATCAGGCTGCACGCTCCATATCGGTCAGCGGGTTGCTATCCGCCGCGCGGGCGGCGACGGCAGCGAGGCCGATCGTGATGCGCGGGCTCCGGTAGCGGCGGTGCCACCGGCCCTGTCGAGTCACCAGGAAGCCCGCGGCCTTGGCGCGCTCGTCATGAGCCGCCCACCGGATCGCGTTCTCGATGCGGTGCGACGGCCGGGCATCAGGCGACCGCCGCTTCGCGGGAGGTGACCACCTGAGAGTTCGCGGGCACCAGCGGCACAGCGGCGGCGAGGCCGGCGAGGAGCGTCCACCGCTGTTGCCGAGACGTTCAGGCGACGGAGATTGTGCAGGGGCCGTGCCCGGCCGCGCTCAGGCGCCGCACCGCGGCGGCGCGCTCCACCGGCGTCAGCGAGACGCTCTCACCGGCGCAGGCCCGCTCGACAGCGATCTCGTCGACGTACAGCGGGTCCGGGGTAAGTTCGCGCGGGAGTCCGAATTCGACGGCGACCCGCTCGTCATCGCGTATCGAGCTCCCAGCAGAGCCGGGCCACGCCGCCAACCGCGGTGCTGGCGGCGCGTGCCGAGGTGACGCTCGCAATGAGCGCCGGCCACGGTGGCGAGAGGGTGGGTGGCCGAGCCAGTTGCTTCTGCCGACGGGGCAGGATCTGGGTCATCGGAGTCTTCTGTACAGATACGGAACATGTACTAGACAAGCTAGGTACGAGTTCGAGGTTCGTCAAGGGGGCTGAGCGACTTGCTGACGTGTTCGAGCCTGGCCGCCCCGGAGCCGTTTTTGCAGATGACGTGGGGTGATGCAGGGTGATGCGGCGTCCAGATCAGCCTTGAAATCGCAGGTCAAACCGGGCAGGGTGTGGGTGCTCCGACCGGAGGAGAGCCCTTGACGCGGTTGGCTCAGGTCCGCGCAGAGCGCGGCTGGAAGAAGACGCGGCTTGATCCGCGAGCTGCAAGCGGCAGCGGCGCGGCGCGGCATCGCGCTGGCCCAGGACGACAGCGTCGGGCGCAGGATCGCTGTGTGGGAGAACGCGGGCGGCAACGTCAGTGACCTCTACCGCGAGCTGCTCTGCGAGGTCTACCAACTCCCGGCGGTCGAGCTGGGTCTCGTGGATCCGCTGCCCCTGCCGGCCCAACCCGCGGGGTTCGAGCTGGCCTCCCGGCTCACGTGTCCAGCGTGGACGCTGGGCTCGTGGAGCTGCTCGAGCAACAGACCCAGAGCTTCCGGATGTTGGACCGACGCTTAGGCGCGGCACACCTGCTGGCACAGACCGAGGCTCACGTCCGGCAGATCGAGGAGCTCCTGCATCACTCGTTGCCCGGCCCGACCGGGCGCAGCCGGGGGAGGCGTCGGCAGAGGCCGCAGCGCTCGCCGGATGGCAGGCGCTCGACATGGGCAAGGTCGCCGACGCCTGGCGCCTCCACGAGACGGCCACCGCGGCCGGCCGCGAAGCGCGCGACCGCTCGGGGTTCTCGTACGCGCGGGCGCAGCAGGCGTACGTGCTGCATCGACGCCGGCCGGCTCGACGACGCGCGCGAGCTCGTCGCTGCGAGCCGCGACACGGCCGGAACGCGAGTGCCGCCGGTCCTGCAAGCGTGGCTGCACGCCGCCGAGGGCGAAGCGCTCGCCGCGCTCGGCGAGCGCGACGACGCGCTGCGCGCCCTCGACGCCGCGGCGGACGCATCTCCCGAGCAGCCCGAAGACGAGTCGCTGCCGTACCTGATGCTCGACGCCGGCCACCTCGCGCGGTGGCGCGGCAACTGCCTCGCCCGGCTCGGCGACGCCGGCGCGATCGACGACCTCGAACGGCGCGCTGGAGACGATGGGCGAGGGGCACGTACGGCACGCGCGGAGGTGAGCCTGCGCGTGGACCTGGCGCTCGCCTACGAGCGCTCGCGGCGAGACGTCCGAGTCGCAGCTGCACGCCGCGCGGGCCGCGGACCTCGCCGGCCGGACCGGGTCGGCGCGTCAGCGCCGGCGCATCACCGAACTACTACGCCTGACCGCCGGGCGCCGGGCCCGCTGAGCGCGAGGACGTGCAGCAGCCCGACGAGCGAGCCCGAGTTGACGATCCGCCCTGCGCGATCAGCTCGGGCACGTCGGCGAGCGGGACCCACTCGAACCGGCCCTCGTTCACCTCGGTCGCGTCGCCGACCCTCTCTGCGCCGCGCGCGAGGAACACGTGGTGCGCGTTGCGGACCATGCCGATCATCGGCTCGAACGTCACGAGGTGCTCGATGGTCCGCGGCCGATAGCCGGTCTCCTCCTCGACCTCGCGCGCCGCGGTCTCGGCCGGCGACTCGCCCTCGTCGAGCAGCCCGCCGGGCAGCTCCCAGTTCCACACGTCCGGCACGAACCGGTGGCGCCACGACAGCAGCACGTTCTCGCCGGCGTCGTCGAGCACGACCGTCATCGCCGCGGCCGGCAGCACGACCGTGTGGTGCTCGAACCGCTCCCCGGACGGCTGGGAGATGTCGGCGAGCCCGACGGTCACCCACTCGTTCTCGTAGACCGGCGCTCGGAGTGGACGACCCAGCGGTCCGCGTCATCGTGGTCAGGCGTCGTCATGGCAGAACCGTATCGAGTCGGGATCGCGTGGCCCGGGCATACTCAGCGGTGCTTGCCCGTAGGTGCGACGAACGCGCCGGCGCCCTGCCGCACCACGACGGTGCCCTCGTCCACAAGCAGCGCGTAGGCGCGGCGGACAGTGTTTCGCGATACGCCAAACTCCGCCATGAACTCAGCCTCGCTTGGCAGTGCTGTGTCGGCGCCGTACGAGCCGGTCTCGATTCCTGATCGGACGGCCGCCGCGACGGTCTCGTACGCCGTGTTCGGTGCACCGCTACCACGCGGCGCCCCAGCCACCCGCCTTCCGACCCCCTGCACCACCTCCGCGATGCCGTCTTCCTCGAGGAGGATGAGAGCCGCTCGGGCCGTACCTCGGGCGACCGCGAAATCACTAGCCAAGCTCAGCTCGGACGGCAACATGTCCCCGGGCTTCAACTCGCCACTACGCACTCGCTGGCGTAGAGCATCCGCGACCTTGCGGTATGTGTTTCGCTCCGTCACGTACTGAGCTCCTTTCGGCTTCCGCAGCCAGGCGTGTGCTCAAAAGGCGCGAAGTAGCACCTCGATGTCGGTGGCCCACTATTACCTCGCTTTGGCCTCCGCGATCAGCCGCTGTTTGATCTCTTCCGTCAGTCCCGCCGCGCCTGCAACGGCCTTCGGTCCGATCAGAATGCGCGCCTCATAGGAGTGTGTCTCGAATCTTTCGATTGACGACGTTGGGTGGCAGATCGCCCAGTTCCTTACGGAGTGTGTCCGCGAGCTCGAGTAGGTCAGTCGGGACAGCATCGAGCACCGACATATTCATCATTCCGGGGCAGGGCCTCTTCGGTTCGACGCGATAGCCGTGCACGCACGGGGCCCACCGATAGGTACTGCAACATGAAATCGGGTGAGATTGCCAGGGGAGGCCGGCGGGCGGTCGACGAGTCTCGCCTTCAGCTCATCTTCGACGCGGAACGCGGTCCTATCGAACGTCAGCCACCACGACTTATAGCCAAATGCGCTCCGCCGCTCATTGCGTTGTTGGCGTCGGATCATCACGCCTACGTAGTTCTCTACATCGTGAGCTACGAGTTTCGCGCGCGTGGCCGGATCCATCGCGATCCCACCAAGCTGCTCCGCCTGCTATCGGCCGCCTCCCGCGCTCATGCCAGACCTCCTGATTGCCGGCCGGAGCGGAAATGTCCGCCGCATCGAATTCGACAGTCAGATTTTCAACTCGATGCGATGGTTATCCCATAGGTAGTCTGCGATGTCATCCTCTGGACGCTTACTGCCTGAAAAATTCTTGCCAAGCCATCGCACGAACTTCTCCTGCTCGCCTCCCGCAAGTTTGTAGGAAGAGTAAAGATACGGCGGCATACCAATTGCGCCAGCTTGTCCAAGTGCGCGAAAGTATCGGTGGCAACGCTGGATATGCGTGGAGAGTTCCTCGATTACGCCATCGGTGACATATAGTCTTCCAGGCCGCATTCAACGGCTGCCCCAAGTAGCTGGGCGTGCGATCGGACAGATGTGTCAAGCAGGGTTTCGGCGAGGAGTGGTAGGACCACCGAGCATGTCTAGCCGATGTCTACCATCAGCGAAAATCTTGACGATTGCTGACTGGACATCAGGAGTTTCTCGCATGAACGCGAACAGTGTGTATGTGTCAGCCAGACCCCGCAGGTATTTGTGAACCTCTTCCGAGGAACTCAACAGTAGGGCCTGGATAGTGGCGACGACGACGCGGACCTCAAGGTCGAGGCCTGGGTTCCTGAGTGCAAATTCTTTGAGGACAACTGCCTCGAGATCTTCGTACTTCGCAAACGCGCTGCGTTCATGTGTTACTGCACTGGCAAATACCTCACCACGATCCAATAGGCTTCGCTCGAGCACGCTTCGGATCAGCGACATGGCATCGTCGCGCCCCGTCGGAACCGGGGCGCTCCATCTCGGTGCAGGTGTTCTCCAATGCTTTTTCGAGTTCGCGACGGAATGCGCCATCCAAGACTTGAACGGCGGCCAGCCGGGAGGCCAGCCGAAAGGCGCTCCGACCACATCAGGCAGAACTCGTCCAGCTTCTTCCAGTGGCGAATATAGACTTTTGATAGCCGACCAAGCGCGCCATCGACCTGTGCGTCGAGCGTCCCTCGGTGATGGGCTGGCAGCAGGCGCGCAACCTGATCGCGAATGGACTGGCGCGAGAGGCGGTCGCTCGAGGTGGTATCCCGAAGGACTGACCTAACCAGTGCTTCGAACGAGACCTCGTCAAGCCCTTTTTCGCGCGTGTCATCGGCCCATTGAAGCCCCAGGTAAACGAAAGCGGCCTTTGCTTCGAGGTCGTCCAGGGCTTGTGCCTGGCGTTCGATGCTTTTTGTGTCAGTAAGAGATGACCCTGTAACCTTTTGGCAAAACTCCTCGGCTTCTGCTGAGACGCGAGAACTCGCGTTTCGCTGTGCGACAAACCATTCGTGGTCGCGAACATCCAGGAACATTTGATATTCGGTCCGCACTCGCTTCTTAAGGGCGTTCGCATCAGCACCAATCGGCTGATTCGTGCCGTGATCTAAGAACGCGTGTGTCAGGTGCGGTGATCTGGAGACGTTTACACGTCTCGATTATCTCGCGACTCCAGAGTCTCCTTGCGTACAGAGAATTGAATTGCTGTCGTGGGCTCGTCGGTTGGTTGGAACAGTGCCGCATCCATGCCCTCGTCCCCCGATTGTGTTGCCATCGGCGAGACTGGAGTACTCGTCCGCCATAAAACACAGTGGCCCAGAATCTCAAAGAGCCGCCACTGCGTGCCGTCAATATGGCTCAGCGCAAATGCGAACTGTTCCCGCGCTATCATGCCGCTCCCATTGACCACATCGATAGTTTCCGAGATCCTACTCGCGGGGCGCGAGGTGAGGCATGGCCGGATTCAGGTTCCATCACGCTTGCGCGGCGTGTACCGCGCTACGCGCGGCGTGTTGGACACCGTCGCGGCGCCTAAGCGGGCTGAGGCGGCAGCCAGCGGGCCGCCTGCGTGCAGCTAGACCTGCCGTCAACGCCAAGGCCGGTCTCAGTCTTGGTCTCGTTCGGCCCGGTTCGCCGGCGTCTCTTCGTTGCCCGTTCGCCGGGCGTACGCCTGGCCGCAGGCGTTCGTGGCCAGCGGTGAACGCAGCGCCAGAATCCTTACAAGCGAGGGGTCGTAGGTTCGAACCCTACTGCGCCCACCAGCAGTTTTACGATGTCGCACCGGGGTTGATATCCGATTCTGGGAGCCGATTGGGAGCGGGACTCTCCCAGTCGGCCAGCAGCTCGGCCACGATCGGCACGCTCGACGTGGCACTCAGGCGGGCTCGGCGAGGCAGCGAGTCCGTCCACAGCTCCTCGAGCACAGCCACGAGCTTGGTCCGCATGGCCGCCGTGATGTGGGAGTAGATGGCCGGTACACCGCCCAGGGTGAGACCGGACTGTCACCCATCACCTGGGACACGACAACATGTCGGCATGTCCTGTCGGGTTCCACATGATGCGTTACGGATCCATTCGGCTAGATGCGTGACGGCAGGAAAACGGAGCGCTCCGTCCAGTGACCCGCAGTTACGCTCTTGTGGTGACCGGTGCGAGCGAGGTGCGCGAGCGGTTGCGCGGCGCCTTCCGGTGGCGCGGTGATCAGCCTGATGAGTACCGGTACGCCGACGTGACGGGGTGGTGGCGGGAGGCCACTCTCCTAAGAGATCTGGGGCCGACTCTCGCGAGCCTTGTTGAGGACGCTCGTCCGACCGTGGTGCTGGGTCTGGAGTCGCGTGGATGCCTGCTCGGGCCGTTGGTGGCGCTGGCGCTGGACGTTGGGTTCGTGGAGGTGCGCAAGAACCGGATGCCTAGTAGCGACAGTGATGCCTGGTTGCAGCGGACTACACCGCCGGACTATCGGGATCGCCATCTCACGCTGGGCTTCCGTAAGAGTCTCCTCAAGTCGAGCGACCGAGTGGTCCTCGTCGATGACTGGATCGACACCGGCGGCCAGGCGCTCGGTGTGCAGGCTCTGGCTCAAGACGCAGACGTGGCCTGGTTCGGTGTGGTCGTAGTGGTCGATGCGCTGACGAGCCACCAAGTACGACGTCAGCTCAACGTACGGTCGCTTCTCCACCGGCGAGATCTCTGATCGGCTGAGCTGTGACAGTCCGTCATGGGGAGCTCTGCCTACCCATCAACTGGAGCCACGATGTTGTCGTTGTTGGGACGTTGGCTCGGGTCGCCGGGGTCGGCGTGGGGTTCGATCCTGGCGAGGAGTGCTCCTGCCCCTGCGCGGATCGCGGGGTCGGGGTCCTGGCTGATCTGCTTGCAGAGTGCGACGAACTGGCTGGCAGACGTGTCGATGAAGGCATGTTCGACGACTGAGTCCCAGAGGTGGTCGAGTTCTTGGTCGTCGGCGACGGTGATGGCCTTGGCGATCAGGCGTAGGCCGTGGGTGTCCCTGCGTTCGAGCAGCGCACGGCTCGTTTCGTCGGTGACTGCGGTGTCGTGCCGGTCCAGGAGCAGCTGCGAGAGGACCTCAGCGGTGTGTGGGTTGTCCGCCCACTTGGCGAGCTGGCGGCCGGCTCGGGCTCGGGTGGCCCAGTCTGTGGATGACGCAGCCACAATGGCCGCTTCATGTTCCTCGTTGTGCATTGTCACTTTCGCAGGGTGGCACCTGTCGATGCCGGATTCGAATCCGTTCGCAAACGCTCTCTTGGTTCAATTCTTGGCCACACTTCGGCAGCACGGACCGCCGCTACGACTGACGCGGCACAGCGAACCGCTACGAGCAGACGCGAACGCGCAGCCAGTCTGGCTTTGAGTGGCCGGGGCGCGTCACCGCGACCATGGACTGGTCGGCCCACTCGCCGTCGATGACCGCCAGATCGCCTGGCTGGGAGCCCAGCAGGGGCGGCATGTCCCGCCCCGCGCGCAGCCTGGGAGCGTCCGGATCGTCGAGCTTCTCGAAGACCACCGCCTCGTCGTCGAAGCCCACTATCCGTGCCGGGTGACGTGCTAGTGGCCCGGTCATGGCCTCCGCGGTGTGCGCATACAGCCGCTTCGCCCGCACGATGCCGATCCAGCTGAGCGCGACGATCAGGGCGGCGTCCCCACCGATGACGAGCGCGACTGTCCACGCATCGCCGCCCTCCTCCGTCGCCGCGAGCACACCGATTGCCACCAGCAGCACGATCATCACCGTGCTGAGCGCCACGCTGATCCGCATCGAACGGCGTAGGCGCGCGAGCGCCTCGGGGCCGGGCGGTGGGAGTGCGCGCAGGAGATCGTCGGGGGAGAGCGGCGGTAGCGCGGGCACCGCGGCGGGCGTCACCTCGCGCCGATCGAGTGCGGCCATCCGCCACGAGCACAGCGGCCACGTCACCAGCCAGATCCACAGCGGAGCGGTGACGGCATGCGTCCAGTCCGGCAGCAGGGTGCTGAGTCCTGCCCCGGCCGCGGCGCTCGCAGCGGCGAGCCCGAGCACGCTCGGGCGCCGCGCCGCCGTCCGCAAGGTTTGCCATGGGCTCCGCAGCACTGGACGCAGCTCTGTCGAGTCGCTCACGCCCGGGAGTGTGTCACGACGAGTTCGGTCCACGCCGGAACGAGCCCTCACGACACGGGCGCTCCCGTGGCCCGGGAGCGTTCGAAGCAGCGGACGTCAGCGCCTGTAGCCGTAGGCGAGTGTCACCGCGTCCGGCTGGCCGCGCCACGTGCCGGTGAGCGCGACGGACGGCGGTGGCATGCCGCGGAGGAGGATGCGGACGACGACCAGGATCAGGGGGTCGGTCACGATCGTGGTCGGGTCCGCGTCCATGACGCCGCGCACCGCGTCGATCGTTGGGACATCGGCGTCCGCGGCGGATGTGGTCGACACGGTCACGACGGCTCTCGGCGCTCGCGCCGGCCGTCGACCTCCACGAGCTCCTCGGCCTGGCCGGTGGCCCCGAAGACGGATCACCCTTGCCAACATCGAGACGTAGACCGGGTCCCCGCAGGCGTCGTACACCCACCGGGGTCCGAGCGTGGAGTGCTCGATGGTGCCGATCAGCCAGCCGTCGCCGTCGGCCAGCGGCGCGCCTCGGTAGGTCAGCGGAACCTGATGGATCGCCCCGTCGCCGACTTGATGAGCAGGGTCTCGATCCCCACCTCGCCGGCCGGGTCGTCGAAGCGGTAGGCCCCCACGTTCGTGAGCTCCGGCCCGACGGCGCCCGTCGTACCAGCGGCGGCCGGGCAGCCAGCCCGTCAGCAGCTCGAGCTTGGTCGGGTGCAGTTCCGCCTGGTGAATCAGGGCCATGTGCCGAGCGTAGAGGCCGGTCCTAGCCCACCTCGCCGCTGCTGGCCCGCCTGATGTCCTTGTCGCAGGGCAGGTCGCCCCTCGCCGTTGTTTCGACTTCACGTCCCGATTCCCCCGTCACGTTTGCGTAACCGGGCGAGGGCGACCTGTCCCTGCGACGAGATCAATGCTCGTCGACGGACCTTGTACGAAGCATGGGAGACTGGTCGCGTTCCTTGTAGATTTCTTGAATGTCCTGGTGGGAACCGTGCGAGAAGGGTGTGCTGAGGTCAGTTGACGGCGGAGTTCGGGGTGCTCGGCGCGGTGGAGGCACGGATCGACGGCCGAGCGGTCGCCCTCGGTCACGCCCGGCAGCGCTGCGTGCTGGGCGTCCTGCTCGCCGAGGCCGGCCGTCCCGTCACGGTCGATCAGCTGATCGACCGGGTGTGGGGCGAGGACGCCCCGCAGCGGGCCGCCGGCGCGCTCTACAGCTATCTGTCGCGGCTGCGGCAGGCCGTCGCCGGCGCCGCCGACGTGGGCATCGAGCGGCAGCCCAGCGGCTATGTCCTGACCGCCGACCCGCAGGCGGTCGACCTGCACCGCTTCCGCCGGCTGATCACGCTGGCGCGGTCGCTCGGAGTCGGACCAGCCGGCCGTCGAGCTGATCACGCAGGCGCTCGGCCTGTGGCGTGGCGAGCCGTTCGCCGGCGTGGACACCCCGTGGCTGGCCTCGATGCGGCGACTGCTGCTCAGCGAACGGTTCGCCGCCGAACTGGTCCGCAACGACGTGCTGCTCCGGCTGGGCCGGCACGGCGAACTGCTGCCGACTCTGTCCGCCGCCGTCGCCGAGCATCCGCTGGACGAACGGCTGGCCGAGCAGTCGATGCTCGCCCTCTACCGGTGCGGCCGGCAGACGGACGCCGACGAGCAGTACCGGCGGATCCGCCACCGCCTCGCCGATGAGCTCGGCAGCGATCCCGGCGCCGCTCTGCGCCGGCTGCACGAGCGGATCCTCGCCGCCGACCCCACCCTGACCGTCCCGGCCGGCGACACCCGCGCTGCGGGGTTCAGCTCGCCGCCGCCCGGCGACGGTGCCCGCGCAGCTGCCGGCTGACGTGCGCGCGTTCACCGGGCGGACCGGGGAGCTGGCCGCGCTCGACCGGCTGCTCGCGCCGCCCGAGGGCGACGAGCCGCCCGCTGACCGTCGCGCTGCTGTCCGGCACGGCCGGGGTGGGCAAATCGGCCCTGGCCGTACGGTGGGCGCACCGCGTCCGGGAGGCGTTTCCCGACGGACAGCTGTACGTGAACCTGCGCGGCTACGACGCCGAGCAGCCCGTGGCGGTCGCCGACGCGCTGGCCGGCTTCCTGACCGCGCTCGGCATCCGCGGGCCGGAGATCCCGCCGGGGGTCGACGAGCGCGCCGGCCGGTACCGCTCCGAGCTGACCGGCCGGCGGATGCTCGTGCTGCTCGACAACGCGTCCTCGGTGGAGCAGGTCCGGCCGCTGCTGCCCGGCACCGGGTCGTGCCTGGTGCTGATCACCAGCCGCGACTCACTGCCCGGCATGGTGGCGGTGCACGGAGCCGAACGGGTCAGCCTGGACCTGCTGCCCCTGGCGGACGCGGTGGCACTGCTGCGCCGGCTGATCGGCGCCCGGGTGGACCGCGAGCCCGCCGTCGCCGTCGACCTGGCCGCGGCGTGCGCCCGGCTGCCGCTGGCGCTGCGGATCGCCGCCGAGCTGGCCGCGGCGCGCACCGACGTCTCGCTGGCCGAGCTGGTCGCCGAGCTGGGCGACCACCAGCTGCGGCTGGACCTGCTGGACGCGGGCGGCGATCCGCGCGCCGCGGTCCGCGCGGTCTTCTCCTGGTCGTACCAGAACCTGCCCGCCGACGCGGCCCGGGCCTTCCGGCTGCTCGGCCTGCACCCGGGCGACAGCGTGCAGGTCGCGGCCGTGGCGGCGCTGACCGGCACCGACGCCGGCGAGGCCCGCCGGTCGCTCGGCGTGCTGGTCCGGGCCAGCCTGATCCACGCCGGCCGCGGCGGCCGGTACGGCATGCACGACCTGCTGCGGGCGTACGCCGCGGAGCTCGCGACCGTGCACGACGCCGCGCCGGACCGGAAGGCCGCGCTGACCCGCCTGTTCGACCACTACCTGGCCGGTTCCGTCGCGGCGATGAACGCGCTCTACCCGCCGGACCCCGCGGCCGCCGGTGACCCGGAGGCGGCCCGGGACTGGATCGAGGCGGAACGCCCCAACCTGGCCGCCGCCTGCACGTACGGCGCCGCCCACGGCTGGTATCGGCACACCATCGCCCTCGCGGAGACCCTGTTCCGTTACCTCGACGCCGGCGGGCCGGTCGCCGAGGCGGTCACCGTCACCGCGTCCGCCGTGTCGGCGGCGCGGGCCGTCGGCGACCGGGACGCGCAGGCCCGGGCACTGTCCGATCTGGGCCGGCTGCACCGGCGGCAGGGCCGGCTCGACGGGCCGCCGAGACCTATCGGCAGGCCCTGGCCTCTACGCCGACCTCGGCGAACGCGCCGCCGAAGCGGTGGCGCTGCGCAACCTGGGCAGCGTGCACTGGCGGCTGGGCGACTACCGGCAGGCCGCGGACCACTATCAGCGGGCCTGGGCGCAGTACCAGCAGCTGGGCGACGAGGCCGGGCAGGCCGACGCGCTGGTCCGGCTCGGCCTGGTCGACGCCCGGCTGGGCGACGAGGCGCAGGCGACGGAGCGTCTCCGGCCGGCCCTGGAACTCTTCGCGCGGCTCGGCGACCGGTTCAGCGAGGCGTACGTGCTCTCCCTGCTCGCCCGGCTGTCCCGCGAACCGGCCCAACTCGAACGGGCCGCCGTCCATCTCGAGCAGAGCCTCGCCGTGGTCCGGCAGGCCGGGGACCGTACCGCGGAGGCGTACGCGCTGACCGACCTCGCCGCGGTGTACGCCCGCAGCGGCCGGCTCACCGAGGCGGCCGAGCACCTGCGTCACGCCCTGGTGCTGCACCGGCGGATCGGTGACCGCGCCAGCGAGGCCGAGGCGCTCAACGACCTCGGCCAGGTCCTGCACGCCGCGGGCGACGCGGCGGGGGCCCGCACCCAGCACGGGCGAGGCGCTGGACCTGGCCCGGGAGATCGGCGACCGGTACGAGCAGGCGCGCGCCCACGACGGCATCGCCGCCGCGACTGGGCACGGCGACGGCCGCGCCGCCCGCACCCGAGCTGGCCCGGCGCCTGTTCGCCGACCTCGCGGTGCCCGCCGCGCCGGCCCTCGGCACGGTGGCTGCGCCCGAGCCCTGGTCCGGTCAGGTCACGCCCGGAGGACGCCGTCTATCCACAGCACGGTGACGGGGCGCCCGGGCTGGGCGTACGCGACGAGTCGGCGGTTCCGCCCAGGCCGCGGGCGGGCGGCCGTCCCAGATGGCGAGGAGGTGATCGCAGCGTTCGACCAGGGCCTGACCGCCGGCGAGGAACGCCTGTTCGCTGGGCCTGGGGTAGGGCAGCGTGATCACCGTCGCGGCGGCCCGCCGGAACTCGTAGAACCGGGCCCGGCTCTCATCGGTGACCAGCGAGCTGGCGTAGTCCTGGCAGGGCAGGATGACCTCCAGGGTGCCGCCCGCGGCCAGGACGTGGGCGGCGAAGATCTGGTCGGCGCCCTCGGCGAGGCTGGACACCCCGTGCAGCAGGGCGCCGGTGGGCAGCGCCGGTTCCAGTGCTCTACCGCGTGGTCGACGATTCCCGGCGGGAGGATCTGGTGACCGGTGATACCGAACCGCACTGCGACCCCCCGTACGACGGCTCGTTGACGTTGCGAAACACCATGACGATACGAACACCGGTCCACCACCGATAGATGCTCGGACTGTCAGCTCCTACAGCCATGCGGCGCGCGCACCGAGCAGACTCAGTGCAGCGGCCACTCGCACGTCCACCCGGCGCCATCGGTGGTGCGCCTCGGCGACCCCGGCTGGAAGGCGCAGCTGTGACCAGCGCATGCCGCGCTGGCGGCTGAGCACAACCAGGTGGGTGTCCCGATCGCTGGGCGTGTTGTACGGATTGTGACGCGCTGCGCTGGAGCCGATCCGGAGCACCTTCGAGGGACGCATGTCCGCATTCCGCACCTAGAACTCCACTCACGGCTACACCATCGTTTGGCACTGGCGCTACCGCCCCCGTGACGGTAGGACCGTTGTTGCAGACGGGCTGGCGAGCTGTCCCGCGCTGCAACGACGTCCAGAGTCGTCGGTGGACCTTGAACGAAGCGTGGGAAGCTCCCCATGCTGCATGTGGATATCTTGAATCCCCTGGTCAGGCGCGGTTTTCCAGCGGCAGCACGGCTACGCGGCGCCAGGCGGGTGCCTGGCGCCGCGCGGTGGGTGTCGATTACCAGTTCGCGGGTTCGGCCAGCTGGTAGGTGGTGGCGATCCGGGCGTGGTCGTGGAAGATCGACAGCGCCACTGCCCGGCGGTGTGCCGTCGCGCCAGCCGGTGCAGTAGATCCCGGACGACCAGCGGATCGAACTGCCGTCTTGGGCAGCACGGCTGGTTGGTCCGGCTGAACCTCTTGGTGCCGTTGAGCCAAACCTCGAACGCACCCGCGGTGCCGCCGGCGAACTTCAGGCGCACGACGATCCGGATCCACGTGCCGCGCATTGGTGATCTTGCCGACGACAGCCGCTGATCCCGCCGGAGCCGCCGATGCGGATCTCGTCGTTCTGCACGAACATCAGCTCCCACGGGCCTTCCGGGTCCTCCGGCGACCACTGCTGGAACGTGACGTTCTGGTTGTGGCACTGCCAGTTCGGCGGCAGATAGATGGCCTGCCCGTAGTAGCGGTCCTGCGCCGACCAGCTGCGCGTGCTCCTGGATGGTCTCCGAGTGGTAGCCGCCGGTCTCGTTGACGTAGGTCTGCCGGGCCTCTATCGCCGTGTTTCCCTTGTAGGCCGGGCTGCTGACGTTGCGGAGCACGCCCTGTTTCTGCGGTTTCTGCGGGTAGTTGCTCCAGCCCTCGACGGTGCCGGTGTCCTGGAAGTACACCGTGCCGGACGGTGGGGCGGCGGTGTCGTGCCGCCGCCCGTGCACGCACCGAGGTCTCTCCACAGCGTGGGCGTCGAGGCCGGGTTCCAGCCAGCGCCCGGGTGGGCTGTGTGCGTGACGAGCGCCTCGTAGTCCGGCTCTGGTACGTCACTCGCCGCCGGCCTGGTACGTGCGGCCCTCTGCCCAGAGGGGGTCTGTGCACGCTGCAGCACCACGGCGGCCGATTCTGGTACGGCGGCGAAGCCGTTCGGTGCGACGGTGATGACGGTCGCGGCGGTGATCCCAGCCGCCGTGATGAGTGCAAGCAATTGACGTCGTTTGTTCATCTGGCATCCGATCATCGGGGGGTGGGGTACCCCGCACGATTAGGGTCGTGCCCTCCGCATGCGGTTGCAGGCCGAGGTCAGTGGTTAGAATCCCAATGGCTGGGACGGTTTCATGTACTCATGAACCGGATAGCTACCGGCCCACCGCCGCACGCCGCATATGAACGAACTGTTAACGCGGACGCCGCCGGCCGTCGTCGCCAGCTCAGCGTTGACCGAGCGGATCGATGT
>CAVUNB010000002.1:0-80898 GCA_963742685.1 uncultured Actinomycetota bacterium
TGGCCGCCTCGCTGGTGCCGGTGCTCTGCGGTTCGGCGTTCAAGAACAAGGGCGTCCAGCCCCTGCTCGACGCCGTCATCGATTACCTCCCCTCGCCCATCGACGTCGGCTCGATCAAGGGCCATGACGCGAAGGACGAGGACCTCGAGGACTCCCGTGAGGCCTCCGAGGACGAGCCGTTCGCGGCGCTGGCCTTCAAGATCGCCTCGGACCCCCACCTGGGCAAGCTCACCTACCTGCGGCTGTACTCGGGCCGCCTCGAAGCGGGATCCTCGGTGCTCAACGTCACCAAGGGCCGCAAGGAGCGGATCGGCAAGATCTACCAGATGCACGCCAACAAGCGTGCCGAGATCGCGTCCGTGGGCGCCGGCCAGATCGTCGCCGTGATGGGCCTCAAGGACACCACCACCGGCGAGACGCTCGCCGACCCGAACAAGCCGATCGTGCTGGAGTCCATGACGTTCCCCGCGCCGGTCATCCAGGTCGCCATCGAGCCGAAGACGAAGAGCGACCAGGAGAAGCTCGGCACCGCCATCCAGCGCCTCGCCGAGGAGGACCCGACGTTCCAGGTCCACGGCGACGAGGAGACCGGTCAGACGATCATCGCCGGCATGGGCGAGCTGCACCTCGACATCCTGGTCGACCGCATGAAGCGCGAGTTCAACGTCGAGGCCAACGTCGGCAAGCCGCAGGTCGCGTACCGCGAGACCATCAAGCGCGCACGTCGAGAAGGTCAGCTACACCCACAAGAAGCAGACCGGTGGCTCGGGCCAGTTCGCCAAGGTCATCATCGACATCGAGCCCACCGGCGTCGCAGCCGGGGGCGAGGGCGGCTACGAGTTCGTCAACAAGGTCACCGGTGGCCGCATCCCCAAGGAGTACATCCCGTCGGTCGACGCCGGCGCGCAGGACGCCATGCAGTTCGGCGTGCTCGCCGGCTACCAGATGGTCGACGTGCGGGTAACCCTCCAGGACGGCGCCTTCCACGACGTCGACTCCTCCGAGCTCGCCTTCAAGCTGGCCGGCTCGATGGCCTTCAAGGAGGCTGCCCGCAAGGCCGACCCGGTCCTGCTGGAGCCCGTGTTCGCGGTCGAGGTCCACACGCCCGAGGACTACATGGGCGACGTGATCGGCGACCTGAACTCCCGGCGCGGACAGGTCCAGGCCATGGAGGAGGGCTACGGCGGCGCCAAGATGATCAAGGCGATCGTGCCGCTGTCAGAGATGTTCGGGTACGTCGGCGACCTGAGGTCGAAGACCTCCGGCCGAGCGTCATACTCGATGCAGTTCGACTCTTATGCCGAGGTCCCCAAGGCCGTGGCCGAGGAGATCATCAAGAAGGTCCGGGGAGAGTAACCGGAGGACCATCCCATAAGGTGGCCTGAGGTTCCCCGCGGACCAATGGCGTCAAATCTCAGCAAATTATCAACAGAAGGAGCCCCCGTGGCTAAGGCGAAGTTCGAGCGGACGAAGCCGCACATGAACATCGGCACCATCGGACACATCGACCACGGCAAGACGACCTTGACCGCGGCGATCACCAAGGTGCTGCATGACAAGTACCCCGATCTGAACGAGGACTACGCGTTCGACCAGATCGACAAGGCGCCCGAGGAGAAGCAGCGCGGCATCACGATCTCCATCGCGCACGTGGAGTACCAGACGGAGAACCGTCACTACGCCCACGTCGACTGCCCCGGTCACGCCGACTACGTCAAGAACATGATCACCGGCGCGGCCCAGATGGACGGCGCGATCCTCGTGGTCGCCGCCACCGACGGCCCCATGCCGCAGACGCGTGAGCACGTGCTGCTCGCCCGCCAGGTCGGCGTGCCGGCCATGGTCGTGGCGCTCAACAAGTGCGACATGGTCGACGACGAGGAGATCCTCGAGCTCGTCGAGCTCGAGGTCCGTGAGCTGCTCAACGACCAGGAGTTCGACGGCGACAACGTCCCGATCATCAAGGTCGCGGCCCAGCCCGCGCTCTCCGGTGATGAGAAGTGGGGCCAGTCGGTCCTCGAGCTCATGGACGCCGTCGACGAGTACATCCCGCTGCCCGAGCGCGAGAAGGACAAGCCCTTCCTCATGCCGGTCGAGGACGTCTTCACGATCACCGGTCGTGGCACCGTCATCACCGGTCGCATCGAGCGTGGTGTCGTCAAGGTCAACGAGACCGTCGACATCGTCGGCATCCGCGAGAACAAGCAGACCACCACGGTCACCGGCATCGAGATGTTCCGCAAGCTTCTCGACACCGGTGAGGCCGGCGAGAACGTCGGACTGCTCCTGCGCGGTACCAAGCGTGAGGACGTCGAGCGCGGCATGGTCGTCATCGCCCCCGGGTCGACGACCCCGCACACCGAGTTCGAGGGTCAGGTCTACATCCTGTCCAAGGACGAGGGTGGCCGTCACACGCCGTTCTTCAACAACTACCGTCCGCAGTTCTACTTCCGCACCACGGACGTCACCGGCGTCGTCACGCTGCCCGAGGGCACCGAGATGGTCATGCCGGGCGACAACACCGAGATGAGCGTTCAGCTGATCCAGCCGATCGCCATGGAGGAGGGCCTGCGCTTCGCCATCCGTGAGGGTGGCCGCACCGTCGGCGCCGGTCGCGTGACGAAGATCAACAAGTGAGCTGACGCAGCACTGCTCTGAGGAGACCCCGGGCTTCGGCCCGGGGTCTCCTCGTTCCAGCGTCAGCGATCGCGTCGGCGGGTCTCGGCCCAGGCAGCTGCCTGGGTCCGGTTCTCCAGATCGAGCTTGGTGAGGATGCTGCTGACGTGGTTGCGCGCCGTGATGGGCGAGATCACCAGCACTGCCGCGATCTGCTTGTTCGTGAGGCCCTGTGCGACGAGGGCGAGCACTTCCCGTTCACGTTCGGACAGCTCGGGCGCCTCGACGTCCGGCGCCGATTCGGCCGTCGCCGCGCCTTCGAGTGTCACGGTCAGGGCCGCGGCGAACAGGAGCGCCCCGAGCACGTCGAGGATGTCCGTGGCGGAGGGCCACCACGCGTGCCCGATCACCACGAGCAGGACGAAGATGCCGGTCGCCAGCGCGAGGAACGCCAGTCGCCTGCGGTCCTCGGCGCGACGCATCCGCACGGCCACGGCCGCCACACCCAGAAGCAAGGGAGCCTGCAGGATCCAGTCCCCCACCTGGAGTGAGCGGGCCGGACCACGAGGTCGGAAGCACCCCGACGGGATTGTCCGGGTCCATCGGCCACTCGGAGTCGGGACTGGCAGCAGGTCCGGCAATCAGCGCCCAGACGAGCACGAGCACGAATTGGACCGCCACGACGGTGATGACGGGGGCCCTCCATGCCGGCGAGGGCAGATGTCCGTCGGGCACGAGGACCAGGGCCAGGACGGTCAGGGGGACCAACGCCGCCGCGGCTGCGGTCGGCGAACCAGATCGCCCAGTCGGCGGCGCCGACATGCCCGGACTCGACCCACTGGGTTCCCAGCGCGGAGCATCCGAAGAGCAGGCTGACTCCGAGCAACAGCCAACCGACCGGGTTTCCCGGGTGCCGGCCGGCGGCAACCGTCCCGGGGATCCCGAAGGCGATCGGGACGAGCACGAGCTTCCACAAGGTGGTGTCGGCGCTGACCGAGATCGTCACGAGGAGCAGGAGGACGATGGCGAGCGCCGTTCCCACGACCAGCGCCGGGCCCAGCGGTCCCCGAGAGTTCACGGGGACAGTATCGGGCCCGGGCGCCTCGTCTGTCAGGCGGTTCGACCACGCCAGCGGCTGTGCGGCATCCGGATCACGTGAACGCCGAGCCAGCCGAGGGCGATCGCGAGCAGGAGGTGGGGCTCGAAGGGGCCGGATGCCGGGAGACCGAAGTCCCAGATCAGGAAGATCACGAGCAGCGCCAGTGGGATGCGTGGAAGGGTCCGGCCGCGCCAGCCGGCCACCGCCAGCAGGAGGAGACCGAAGAAGGAGCCCAGCAGGTGGGGGAGCAGGGCGGTGACCGACGTCCCGACGTGGCCGAGGTAGGCCTCGTTGAGCGCGGCGGCCGCGTCCACACCGATCGCGTCGGGTCCGACCGTTCCGGCGGCGTACCCGAGTGCCACGACGTTGTGGAACCCCCACATGCCCCACACGAAGAGGACGGCGGCGACGGCCGTCAGCCGGGGCGCGCCCCAGCGGGTGATCTGGGCCAAGCCGATCAGTCCGATCGGGAGCACGAGCATGCTCACCAGCAGGGCGGTCTGTTCGGCGACATGGACGGTCGGGTGCTCGGCGCCCCAGCGGATCTGAGCGGTGAAGTCGTCCATGCGGAGGGCATCAGCAGCTCGCCGAGGTACTGGGCGAGACCGTTGGTGAGGCCGGCGGTCACCAGGCTGACGCCCACGACGATCTGGACGCCTCGCGACAGCGGGGCCCGGTCGGGTCGGGATGGGACGAGGGTGGACAGGGACGGATGCGTTGAGGAGGTCATGTGCCGAGCATGAGTTTCAGGGACGTGGTTGCGCATGGTGCAGATGCACCAACGTGGCGGTTTCGTCGAAAATCCCGCATCCCGGCTAGCCTCGACAGCATGGCTCACGGGCATGGGCAGGGCACCGGCATCCGCCATCGCGGACGCCTCGCGCTCGTGCTGGCCCTGTCGCTCGTCGTCCTTGCCGTGGAGGCGGTCGCTCGCCTGGATCACCGGCAGCCTCGCGCTGCTCGCGGACGCCGGGCACGTGCTCGGTGACTCCGCCGGCATCGTCATGGCGCTCGCCGCCATCTCGGCCGCTCAGCGCGGGGGACGGCCCGGATCTCGCCGCACATTCGGGTACCACCGCACCGAAGTGATCGCGGCCGGTCTCAACGGTCTGCTGCTCCTCGTCCTGGCCGGCTGGATCGTGGTGAGCGCGATCCGCCGGCTGGACGACGCCCCCGTGCTCGAGGGTGGCCTCGTGCTCGCTGCAGGAGCGGTGGGTCTGGTCATCAACGTCATTGGGCTGCTCCTGCTGCGTTCCGGGGCCGCGGAGAGCATGAACGTCCGCGGCGCCTACCTCGAAGTGCTCGGCGACGCGCTCGGCTCGGTCGCGGTGCTGGTCTCGGCCGCCGTCATCCTGACGACCGGCTGGTACGCCGCCGACCCCGTGGCCTCGCTGCTGATCGCCGCGATGATCGTGCCGAGGGCGGTCTCGCTGCTGCGCGAGGTCGCTGAGGTGCTGCTCGAGGGCACTCCACGCGGCGTCGACCTCGAAGAGCTCCGCAGCCACATCTTGTCCACCGAGGGCGTGATCGACGTCCACGACCTGCACGTTTGGACGATCACTTCCGGCATGCCGGTGATGAGCGCGCACGTCGTCGTCGACGACTCGGTGACCCGCATGGGGGAGGCCCACGCCGTCCTCGACCGGCTGCGCGATTGCCTCGCCGACCACTTCGACGTCGAGCACTCGACCTTCCAGATCGAGCCTGCTGGGCACTCCGACAGCGAGCCTCACGTCCACCACTGACCCGCAGCGATCTCGATTTGTACATCCCCGCGGGGATCTGTCAGACTAGTGCGGTTGCTCCGGCCGGTCCGCTGGGGTGCTGCTCGTCCGGAACTCACGCCGGACACCCAGAACATTGGGTACAGGGTGGCGCCGAACCTGAGGCCCGACCTGTCCCGCGACGCGTGATCGTCTTGAACGGCTGTCACCCACTGCGGGTCCAACCACCCAACTCGAGATCTGGATGTGTTTCGCGCGCTGGCGCGCCGCGACACGCCCGACCTCGGGGGTCGGCGGTGGGCGACTGTTTCCCCCGCCGGGGCGAGGCAAGACGTGTGTAAAGCGTCACCAGCGGTTCGAGAGAAGGACGACGAGAGCATGGCGGGACAAAAGATCCGTATCCGGCTCAAGGCCTACGACCACGAGGTCATTGACAGCTCGGCACGCAAGATCGTCGACACGGTCACGCGCACGGGCGCCACGGTCGCCGGCCCGGTGCCGTTGCCCACGGAGAAGAACGTGTTCTGCGTGATCCGTTCACCGCACAAGTACAAAGACAGCCGCGAGCACTTCGAGATGCGTACGCACAAGCGGCTCATCGACATCATCGACCCGACGCCGAAGACCGTCGACTCGCTCATTTATTTCACGCGGCCTTTTGCGCTGCTTGCCGACAGCCCGATCAAGAAGATCGAGGACCTCAAAGGCAAGGTGATCGGCGACAACAGCATCGGCGGCGCGATGGATATCGGCTTGCGCGCGATGCTGAAGCGCCACGGCCTGGAAGATAAGCGCGACTACACGATCGTCGAGATCGAATTCCCCAACATGCTGGCGGCGATGACGGGCAAGCGCGTTGATCTGGGCTTCCTGACCACGCCGTTCTCTGTCGACCCGATGAAATCGGGCCAGGTGCATGCGCTCTTCACCGAGAAAGACGCGATGCAAGGCCCGTCCGAGCTCACGATCATCGCCGGCCGCACGCCCTACATCAAAGCCAACCGCGCCGCGCTGGTCGATTATTTCGAAGATACCAACCGCGCGATGAACTGGATTCTCGACCCGAAGAACCGCGAAGCGGCGATCAAGCTCGTTGTCGATTTCACCAAGCAGCCGGAATCCGTGTGGTCGAGCTGGATCTTCACCAAAGGCGACGATTACCATGCGCCGGATTCCCGCCCGGACGTGGCGGCGATGCAGAAGAATTCGATATCGCCAAGGAACTCGGCGTTCTGAAAGATCGGATCGACGTGAGTGCCTATTCCGATCTGTCGCTGGTCGACGAAGCGGCAGCAAGGCTGAAGAAGTGAGTCCGGCGTGCGGTTGACAACCCTCCCGCGCATGACTTTGATACAACGCTAAGAATTCAGGGTAACAAGAAATTTAGGTAGGGAGGCTTCCGATGAGCGTATGGCGCGGCCTCGCGTCCATGCTGATCGCGTCGGGCATGCTGGCAGGGTTGGCCGTGTCCGGCCGCGCCGCCGAGCCGTTGAAGCTCCGCGTCGGCTGGGCCGTTGTCCCAGCGCAACTGATCTCCGTCTTCTGGGCAAAGCCTGAGTTGCTCAAGCATTACGGCAAATCCTACGCTGTTGAAGCGATTCGCTTCCGCGGCGGCACGCCGCAGATCACGGCTCTGGCCGCGGGCGAGCTCGATCTGGCCGCCCTCGCTTATTCCTCTTTCGCGCTCGCCATCCAAAACGCGCATATGGAGGATATCCGCGCGGTCTCGGATCTCTATCAGGATGGGGTCAACGGCTACTATTCAAACCAGATGATGGTCCGGTCCGACGGCCCGATCAAAAAGGTCGAGGACCTCAAGGGCAAGATCGTCGCGACCAACGCCATCGGCTGCTGCTCCTGCCGCTCATCCCGGGCCTCGGCAAGAACATCAACGGCGCCCGGATCTGGATCGGCATCGGGCCGATGAGCTTCCAGCCCGGCGAGGTGGCCAAGGTGCTGCTGGTGATCGCGTTCGCCGGCTACCTCGTGCAGCATCGTGACGCGCTGGCGCTGGCCGGGCGGCGGGTGCTGTTCGTCGACCTGCCGCGGGGCCGCGACCTGGCCCGATCCTGGCGATGTGGCTGATCAGCCTCGGCATCCTCGTCTTCCAGAACGACCTCGGCTCCTCGCTGCTGTTCTTCGGCATCTTCCTGGTGATGCTCTACGTCGCCACCGAGCGCCCGGGCTGGCTGGTGATCGGCACCCTGATGTTCTCCGTGGGCGCCTACGTCGGGTACCTGTTCGTGGGCCAGGTGAAGGTGCGCGTTGAGGGCTGGCTCGACCCGTTCGGCCACGTCGAGAGCGCCTCGCAGCTGATCCAGGGCATGTACGGCATGGCCTGGGGCGGACTGGTCGGTCGCGGTCTGGGCCAGGGCAGCCCCTACCTCACGCCGCTGTCCTTCTCCGACTTCATCCTCCCCTCGCTGGGCGAGGAGCTCGGGCTGACCGGCGTGATGGCGATCGTGCTGCTCTACGGACTGATCGTGGAGCGGTCGCTGCGCACCGCCCTGGTCTGCCGTGACGGCTTCGGCAAGCTGATCGCCACCGGGCTCGGGGTGGTCTTCGCGATCCAGGTCTTCGTGGTGATCGGTGGCGTCACCCGGCTGATCCCGCTCACCGGCCTCACCACCCCGTTCATGTCGTACGGCGGGTCCTCGCTGGTCGCGAACTGGGCGATCATCGCGCTGCTCCTGCGCATCTCCGACCAGGCCCGGCGGCCGCCCCCGGAGCAGTTCGCGGCCGACGACGACAACGACGCGACCCAGGTGGTGTCGCTGCGGTGAACAAACCCATCCGCAACCTCAGCGTGTTCTGCATGCTGCTGTTCGTCGCGCTGCTCGCCAACGCGACGTTCCTGCAGTACTGGCAGGCCGACGACCTCTCCTCGCTCAGCGCGCACCCCGACAACCGGCGCGTCCGCGACCTGCAGTTCTCCCGCGAGCGGGGCGCCATCTTGGTGCAGGGCAAGGCGATCGCGGAGAGCGTCAAGTCCAAGGACCGCTACAAGTTCCAGCGCGTCTACCCGATGGGGCCCCAGTACGCCCAGATCACCGGCTACTTCTCCCGTGACTACGGGCTCGGTGGGATCGAGGCCAACCAGGACTCGATCCTCTCCGGCAGCGACTCCTCGCTGTTCGTCAACCGGGTGATCGACCTGTTCGGCAACGACGACCCCAAGGGCGGCAACGTCACCCTCACCATCAACCCCAAGGCGCAGCAGGCCGCGTTCGACGGGCTGCGCAAGCTGGGCGCGAACGTCAAGGGCGCCGTGGTCGCGATCGAGCCGGCCACCGGCAAGATCCTGGCGATGGTGTCCAGCCCGACGTACGACCCGAACAAGCTGGCCACCCACGACTTCCAGGCCGCCGGCCGCGCCAAGGACCGGCTGCAGACCTCCGACGCCGGTCCGCTCCAGAACCGGGCGCTCGAGGAGACCCTCCCGCCCGGGTCGACCTTCAAGGTGGTCACCGCGTCGGCCGCCCTGGACAGGGACCGGTTCACCCCCGACTCGAAGGTGCCCGGCGGGACCCGGCTCGACGTGCCCTCGGGCCGGCCGATCCCCAACGAGAACGGGTCCTCCTGCGGCGGCGGCAAGATCACCCTGGCCCGGGCGCTCGAGGTCTCCTGCAACGTCGCCTTCGGCTGGCTCGGGCTCAAGGTCAGCGACCAGGACATGCGGGCGCAGGCCGATTCCTACGGCTTCGGTGACCGCTACTTCACCGAGCTCGACGACTCCCTGACCAAGCAGGCGATCAGCCACTACTCCGACGTGCCCGACGGTCGCGACGAGCTCGACCCGGCGTTCCGTGCCCTCTCCGCCATCGGTCAGTACGACGTGCGCGCCACCCCGCTGCAGATGGCGATGGTGGTCGCCGGCGTCGCCAACAGCGGCAAGGTGATGAAGCCCTACCTCGTCGACGAGGTGCAGTCGCCTGACCTCGACGTGCTGAAGAAGACCGACTCCGACGTGCTGTCCGAGGCGATCAGCCCTGCCTCCGCGCGACAGCTGACCGAGATGATGGTCGGAGTCGTCGACCGCGGCACCGCAGTGTCGGCGCAGATCCCCGGCACCCGGGTCGCCGGCAAGACCGGCACCGCGCAGAGCGCGACCGGCCGCTCGCCGTACGCCTGGTTCGTCTCGTTCGCCCCGGCCGACGACCCGAAGGTGGCCGTGGCGGTGCTGGTGCAGGACGCCGGCGTCGACCGCGACGCGATCTCCGGCAACGGGCTCGCCGCGCCGATCGCCAGGTCGGTGATGGAGGCGGTGATCCAGTGACCGACCCCGTGACCTCGTCCCGGTACGAGATGAAGGAGCGCATCGCGACTGGTGGCATGGGTGACGTCTGGCGCGCCGAGGACACTGTGCTCGGTCGCACGGTGGCGGTGAAGGTGCTCAAGCGCGAGTACGCCGACGACCCGCGCTTCCGGGAGCGCTTCGCCAACGAGGCCCGGCACGCCGCCTCGCTGCACCACCCGAACATCGCCACCGTCTTCGACTTCGGCGAGAACACCTCGGCCGACGGCAGCCGGCCCTACCTGGTGATGGAGCTGGTCGACGGTCGCCCGCTCTCGGACCTGATCCGTCCCGACCGGCCGATGGCCCCGGACAAGGTGAGGGACCTGATCCGCCAGTCCGCCGAGGCCCTCGCCCAGGCGCACGCGGCGGGCATCGTGCACCGCGACGTCAAGCCGGCCAACCTGCTGGTCACCCCTGCCGGCAGGGTCAAGGTCACCGACTTCGGCATCGCCCGCGCCGCCGACTCGGTCGCGCTGACCGGCACCGGGGAGGTGATCGGCACACCGCACTACCTTTCTCCCGAGCAGGCCGAGGGCAAGGTGGCGACCCCGGCCAGCGACGTCTACGCCCTGGGCGTGGTGCTCTTCGAGTGCCTCACCGGGCGGCGGCCGTTCACCGGCGACACCCCCGTCGCGACGGCGCTCGCCCACCTCCGCTCCCCGATGCCGGACCTCCCGGCCGACGTGCCCGAGGACCTGGCCGCCGTCACCCGCCGGGCGCTCGCGAAGGACCCGGACGAGCGCTACCTCGACGCCGCGGCGCTGGCCACCGCCCTCGGTGGCGCTTCCGCGGCGCTCGCCGCCCCCCCGGCGTCGGAGGCGTCGGACCCGACCCAGGTGATGACTCCGCCGACCGCGGTCCTCGACCCCGACGCCGGCGGCCGCCGCGCCCCCGCCGGCGTCCGCGCCACCGGCCGCCCCGGTGACGGCTCCGGCCCGCGACGACCGGCGACGGCTCCCCACCTGGTGGCCGCTGGCGGCGCTGGCCGTGCTCGGAGTGATCCTGCTGGTGACCGCGCTCCTGGCCGGTGGCGACGCCGGCAAGGACAGCCCGACACCGGCCGCGAAGAGCCCCAGCGCCAGCGCGAAGAGCCCGAGCGCGAGCGCGAGCAGCTCCGCCACCCCGTCCGAGCGGGTGTCGGCCACCGCCGACGTCCACCTGATCGACCCCGCCGACTACGTGGGTCTCGACGCGAACGAGGCGACGAAGAAGCTGAACGACCTCGGGTACGACGACGTGACCAGGACGACCCGTGCCAACCCCGACGGCGAGGAGGCCGGCACCGTCGCCGGCATCGAGCCGACCGGGCAGGTCAGCGTCGACGAGCCGGTCACGCTCAGCGTCTGGGGGGAGCCGGAGGAGAAGTCCGCGCCGTCGAAGGAACCGGACGAGAAGAAGAAGCACGGCAAGGGAAAGAGGAAGTGACCACCCCACAACGCGTCGGCGGCCGCTACGAGCTCGGTGACCTGCTCGGGCGCGGCGGCATGGCCGAGGTCCGGAAGGGCACCGACGCCCGGCTCGGGCGCACGGTCGCGATCAAGCGGCTGCGCACCGACCTGGCCAGCGACCCGACGTTCCAGGCGCGGTTCCGCCGCGAGGCCCAGTCCGCGGCGTCGCTGAACCACCCGTCGATCGTCTCGGTCTACGACACCGGCGAGGAGATGTCCTCCGACGGCACCGACGTGGCCCAGCCCTACATCGTGATGGAGTACGTCGCCGGCCGCACCCTGCGCGACATCGTCCGCGAAGGGCGCAAGATCCTGCCGGAGCGGGCCCTCGAGATCACCTCCGGCGTGCTGTCCGCCCTCGACTACAGCCACCGGGCCGGGATCATCCACCGCGACATCAAGCCGGGCAACGTGATGCTGACCCCGGCCGGCGACGTGAAGGTGATGGACTTCGGCATCGCCCGGGCGATGTCCGACGCCCACAACACGATGACCCAGACCGCGGCCGTGGTCGGCACCGCGCAGTACCTCTCCCCCGAGCAGGCGCGGGGTGAGTCGGTCGACTCCCGCAGCGACGTCTACTCCACCGGCTGCCTGCTCTACGAGCTGCTCACCGGTCGCCCGCCGTTCGTCGGCGACAGCCCGGTCGCGGTGGCCTACCAGCACGTGCGCGAGCAGGCGGCCCCGCCGTCCACGCTCGACGACGAGCTGCCGCCCGAGGTGGACGCGATCGTGATGAAGGCACTGGCCAAGCCGCTCTCGGAGCGCTACCAGAGCGCAGCGGCGATGAAGGCCGACATCGACCGCTACCTGGCGGGCAAGCCGGTGCAGGCGCCGATCCCGGTCCCCGTGGCCGCGGACGAGACCACGTTCCTCCCCCCGGACGGACCCACGCGGGCCAGCCAGCGGGTCGACGACCCGGACGACGTGCCCGAGAAGAAGAACCGGACGACGCTGGTGCTGCTCGTGCTCCTGGTCCTCGCGATCCTGGTCGCCGGGGTGATCCTGGTCCCGAAGCTGCTGGACAACGGACCCCCGCAGGAGACCGTGCCGGCGCTGGCCGGAATGACCCAGACCGAGGCCGAGCGCGCCCTGACCGACGCCGGGCTGCGGCTCGGCGACGTGGGCCAGGCCTCCAGCCCCGACGTACCCAAGGGGCAGGTGATGTCCCAGGACCCCGACGCGGGCGAGAAGGTCGACGAGAACACCCGGGTCGACGTGACGATCTCCCAGGGCAAGCCCGAGCAGGAGGTGCCGGACCTGATCGGCAGCAACAAGGACAGCGCCGCCGACCAGCTCAAGGCGCTGGGGCTCTCCAGCGACGACACCGCTGCGGTCGCCCGTAGCCTCGGCGCCACCGTGGTCCACGAGGGGCGTCCGGGGTACGGCGCTGCCGTGCACGCCGGAGTCGAGGCGGCCACCGCCGACCACGTAGCCGTGATGGACGGGGACGCGTCCTTCGACCCGACGGAGCTGGCGAAGCTGCTCGACGACGTCGTGGCCGGCCGTGCCGACCTCGCCGTGGGACGGCGTCGGCCGGTCTCGCGCGGGGTGTGGCCCTGGCACGCGCGCGCCGGCAACGCCGCCGTGGTCTGGTTGCTGCGCCGGCGGATCGGGCTCGCCGTCCACGACATCGGTCCGGTGCGGGTGTGCCGCCGCGACTGGCTGCTGGACCTCGGAGTCACCGACCGTCGTTTCGGCTACCCGCTCGAGCTCCTGCACCGGGCCACGGTCGCCGGCGCGCGGGTCACCGAGCACGACGTGGCCTACCACCCGCGCGCCGCGGGCACGAGGTCGAAGGTGTCGGGGTCGGTGCGCGGCACGGTCCGCACCACCATGGACTTCTGGCAGGTCGTCCGATGAGCTGTCTGGTCGTGGCCAAGGCGCCGCTGGCCGGTCGGTCCAAGACCAGGCTCGGGCGACTCGTCGGCATGGGTGTGGCCGCCGACCTGGCCGCCGCCTGCCTGCTCGACACCCTCGATGCGTGCGAAGGGGCCACCGGCGCCGACAGGTGCAGCATCGCCCTTGATGGCGACCTGGCAGATGCCGTGCGCGGCGACGAGATCGCCGACCGGCTGCGCGGCTGGCACGTCTTCCCGCAACGAGGGTCCGACCTGGGGGAGCGGCTCGCGTTCGCCCACGCCGACGCCCCCGGCCTGCCGCGGGTGCAGATCGGCATGGATACACCGCAGCTCACCCCAGCCCTCCTGCACAGCGTGCTGGATGGCCTGGACACCCATGACGCCGCGCTGGCGCCCGCCGCCGACGGGGGCTGGTGGGCGCTGGCGCTGGCCCACGGTGACGATGCCCGCGCGCTCGCCGGCGTACCCATGTCGACCCCGGCCACAGGCGACGACACCGCCGCGGCGCTGCTGGGGCGTGGACTGAGGGTCGCGGACGGTCCGATGCTGCACGACGTCGACACCGTCGAGGACGCCGTGCTGGTGGCCGCTCAGGCGCCGTGGACCAGGTTCGCGGCGACGTGGCGCGCAGTGACGGAGAGGTCGGCATGACCATCCTCACGAGAGACGCGCGGGACACGGGCGAGCTGCCCCTGCTGCCCGTGACGACCGTGTTCGCCCAGGCATTGCGTGGTGTCCCGTGCGACGTCGTCTGGGGCGACGGCTTGACGCGCGCCCTGCCCGTGTCGTCGTGGGTCCGGGTGGCCGATGACACCGACCGGCTGATGCTCGGCGCCTGTGTCGGGACGACCCTCGACATCGGCTGCGGTCCGGGCCGGATGAGCGCGCAGCTGATGCTCGACGGACACGTCGCCCTGGGCATCGACGTGGCGCCCGAGGCGATCGCGCAGGCGCGAGCCCGGGGCGTCACCGCGTTGCGGCGCGACGTGTTCGGGCGCGTGCCCGGCGAGGGGCGCTGGCAGAGCGCGCTGCTCGCTGACGGCAACATCGGCATCGGTGGCGATCCCGGCGGGCTGCTGGACCGGATCCGGGAGCTCCTCGCTCCGGACGGTGTCGTGGTGCTCGAGCTGGCGCCGTACGGCACGGGCCTGCGCGTCGGGGCGGTCGCCCTGCGCGCGGACGGCCGGCTCAGCGACCCCTTCCCGTGGGCGGTTGTCGGGGCCGATGCCGTCGCCACTGTGGCGGGGAGCGCCGGGCTGGCCGTCGCCAGCACGCACGAGCGTGGTGGCCGATGGTGGTCGGTCCTGCAGGTGGCGAGCTGACATGCGACCGGCTCCGGCTCCCGAACACTTCACCTCGCGCCTGCGAAGCCCCGCCGTCGCGGCGCGGGTCGGCGTCTGGCTCGGGGTCGCCTTCGGGCTCTGCTTCCTGACCGGCGTCTACAGCCACGTCGCCCAGCTGCCCGATCCGTGGGTCGCGGTGCCGACGAGTCCGACGTGGTTCTACCGCGTCACCCAGGGGTTGCACGTGACCTCGGGCGTGGCGTCGGTGCCGCTGCTGCTGGTCAAGCTGTGGTCCGTCTACCCGCACCTCTTCGCCCGCCCGCCGCGCGCCGCTCGAGAGCTGGCGCTGCACGGGCTCGAGCGAGCCTCCATCGGCGTGCTCGTCGCCGCGGCCGTCTTCCAGCTCGCGACCGGCCTCGCCAACTCGGCGCAGTGGTATCCGTGGACCTTCTCCTTCCGCTCCACGCACTACGCCATCGGCTGGGTCGCGATCGGTGCCCTGGTCGTCCACATCGCGGTGAAGCTGCCGGTGATCCGGCAAGCGTTGACGAGCGACATCGACGACGACGGGCTCGACCGGCCGACGATGTCGGCCTCGTCGGGGCTCTCCCGTCGGGGGCTCGTGCGCACGGCGTGGGTCGCCGCCACCCTGGCCGTCGTGGCCACGGCCGGCAGCACGGTGCCGGCGCTGCGACGGGTCTCGGTGCTCGGGGTCCGGTCCGGCGACGGTCCGCAGGGGTTGCCGGTGAACAAGTCGGCTCGTGCGGCGGGGGTGCTCGAGTCGGCGGTCAGCCCGGAGTTCCGCCTGGACATCGTCCACGGCGACCGGACGGTGTCCCTGACCCGAGCCGACCTCGAACGGCTGCCACAGACCACCGCCGACCTGCCGATCGCCTGCGTGGAGGGCTGGAGCGCGAGTGCGACCTGGACCGGGGTGCGCGTGCACGAGCTGCTCGACCTCGTGGATGCTCCCAGCGGCGTACCGGTCAAGGTCATGTCGTTGCAGGAGCACGGCCCCTACAAGGCCACGATCCTGCCCGGCAACTTCGCCGCCGACGACCTCACGCTGCTGGCCCTGCGGCTCGACGGGGAGACCCTCGACCTTGACCACGGCTACCCGTGCCGGCTGATCGCACCCAACCGTCCGGGCGTGCTGCAGACGAAGTGGGTCACGCGGCTGGAGGTCTCGGCATGAGGCTGCGACTGGGTGCTGATCGTCTTCGGCGTCCTCGTTGCGGCGTACGGCGCCTGGGTGCTGCTCGGAGAGGATGCGCGCGACCTCCTCGCCGCCGGGCTCTGGCTCGTCGCTGGCGTGGTGCTGCACGACTTCGTGCTCGCCCCGATCGTGCTGCTCCTCGGGCTGGCGCTGCGCCGGTGGCTCCCGCAGGCGTGGCGGTCGCCGCTCGTGGTCGCGGGCATCGTGCTCGGCTCGATCACGCTGGTGGCGGTGCCGGTGCTGGGCAGGTTCGGGGCGCGGCCGGACAACGCGACCCTGTTGGACCGTCCCTACGTCGCCGGTTGGCTCGGACTTGTCGGACTAGGGTTGCTGGGCGTGGTGGGTCACGTGCTGACGCGAAGCGTCCGGGCGGCGGTGACCTCGAGGAGGGGCGATGGCGCGGATCCTGGTCGTTGACGACGACACGACCGTGCGCGAGGTCGTGGTGAGCTACCTGCGGGCCGCCGGCCACGACGTCGTCGAGGTCGGCGACGGCGAGGCCGCGCTGGCTGCGGCTGATGCCGCGGCCCTCGACCTCGTTGTGCTCGACCTGATGCTCCCCGGCATCGACGGCCTGGAGGTCTGCCGGCAGCTGACGGATCGAGGTGACGTGCTCGTGATCATGCTCAGTGCGCTGGGGTCGGAGACGGATCGCGTCGTCGGCCTGGAGCGTGGCGCCGACGACTACGTCACCAAGCCCTTCAGCCCGCGGGAGCTCGTGCTTCGCGTCGACGGGCTGTTGCGTCGAGCCGCCGAGCGGCACACGCCCGCAGCCGAGCTCGCGGACGGGGACTTGTTCGTCCACACGGGTCGCCACGAGGCGACGCTCGCCGGAGAAGTGCTCGCACTGACGGCGCGCGAGTTCGACCTGCTGAGCTTTCTGCTCGCCCACCCGGGGGTCGCGTTCTCCCGGGAGGAGCTCCTGCAGCGCGTGTGGGGCTGGACGTTCGGTGACCAGTCCACGGTCACGGTGCACGTGCGTCGGCTGCGCGAGAAGGTCGAGAAGGACCCCACACTGCCGGCGCGACTCGTGACCGTGTGGGGCGTCGGCTACCGCTGGGAGGCAGCCCTGTGAGCGACGAGGTGGCGGTGGTGCTGATCGCCCTGAGCTGGTCGGGAGGGGTCGCGGCGGCGGGCCTGGCGCTGGCCTGGCTGATGCGCTCCGCGTCCTTGCGCTGGCAGGTCGTCACGATCGCCATCACCGCCGTACTCGCCGTCCTGGCCGGCGTCATCGGCACCGCACGAGCGATGTTCCTCTCCGATCACGACTTCTCGGTGGTCCTGATGGTGTGCCTGGTTGCGGGACTGGTGGCGGCCCTGGCCGCGCTGGTGCTGGGCAGCGTCCTGGCTCGGTGGTCACGGGCGCTCGCGACCCAGGCGCGCCGGCTGGGGGACGAGGAAGTGCTGGAGTCGAGCGGCTCCGGACCGGCGGAGTTCAGATACGTCTCGACCCAGCTCATCGACACCAGTCGCAAGCTCGCCGAGTCGCGCGACCGCGAGCGACGACTCGAGGGATCGCGCCGCGAGCTCGTCTCCTGGGTCTCCCACGACCTGCGCACGCCGCTCGCCGGCATGCGTGCGATGACGGAGGCCCTGGAGGACGGGATGGCCGACGACCCGCAGCGCTACCTGCGCCTCATCCGCGCCGACGTCGACCGGATGGTCCTCCTCGTCGACGACCTCTTCGAGCTGTCCCGGATCAACGCCGGCGTCCTGCGGCTGACCCTCGAGGAGGTGGCCGTCGCGGACGTCGTCAGCGAGGCGATCGCCAGCGCCGACCCCGTCGCCCGTTCCCGCAACGTGCACCTGGGTGGGCGCGTCGAGCCGGGCCTTGTCCTGCAGGCCGACGCCGGTGGGCTCTCCCGCGTCGTGTCCAACCTCGTCACCAACGCGATCCGGCACACCCCCGCCGACGGATCGGTCGAGATCATCGGGCGAGCCTCGCCGGGCGGCGTCGAGCTGACCGTGACCGACGGCTGCGGCGGACTCGATCCCGAGGACATCGACCGCGTCTTCGACATGGGGTGGCAGGGCGGCCGGGCGCGCACGCCTGATCGTGAGGGGTCTGCCGAGTTCGGGCACTCCGGGCTCGGGCTGGCCATCGTCAAGGGCATCGTCGAGGCCCACCGTGGCGAGGTCGCCGTGGCCAACCAGCATCCGGGCTGTCGATTCGTCGTGCTGCTTCCGCACCCCCAGGGCGCCGCCTGACAAGATGCGATCGTGGCGACGGCGAGGGTGACGGGCAGCATCGACGGGATCGACATCGCGTCCCTGCAGACGAGGACGATCCGCACGCTCGTGGTCTCGCAGGCCGTCGGCGCGGTCGGCGTCACGATCGGCGTCGCGACCGCGTCGCTGCTCGCCCGCGACATCTCCGGCAGCGAGAGCATGGCCGGACTCGCTCAGACGTTCCAGGTGCTCGGCACCGCTGCCGCGGCCTTCCTGCTCGCTCGGCTGATGCGTCGTCGTGGGCGTCGGGTCGGGCTCGTCACCGGCTACCTGCTCGGCGCCGCCGGCGCGGTGCTGGCGGTCGTGGCCGGCGTGGTCGACTCGATGCTCGTGCTCCTGCTCGGCGCCGTGCTCCTCGGTGCGACGACCGCTGCCAACAACGGCTCCCGCTATGCCGCCACCGACCTCGCGCCCGCGGAGACCCGTGCTCGCGCGCTCTCGGTCGTGGTGTGGGCGACGACCATCGGCGCGGTGGCAGGCCCCAACCTCACCGGCGTGGGCGCATCCTTCGCCCGCTCCGTCGGGATCCCGGAGCTGACCGGCGGTTTCGCGATCGGGTCGGTCGCGCTGGTGGTGGCGGCCGGCTGGCTCGCCGTACGCCTCCGGCCCGATCCGCTCCTCGTCGCCCAGGCAGCCGCGCCCGTGGCGCCGAGTGACACGCCGACCCGTTCGTGGTCGCGCTTCACCGCGACGGTGCGCGACGTGCCGGCGGTCGGTGCGGCGGTCGTGGGGATGGCCTGCGCGCACGCCGCGATGGTGACGGTGATGATCATGACCCCGCTGCACATGGAGCACGGGGGAGCGCACCTGGAGATCATCGGTTTCGTGATCTCGCTGCACGTGCTCGGGATGTTCGCGTTCTCGCCACTCGTCGGACTTGCCGCCGACAGGTGGGGCCGTCCTCCGGTCCTGATGGCCGGCGGCGTCACGCTGCTCGTCTCACTCGGACTGTGCGGCTGGGCGCCCGAGGGGAGCTCCTGGCAGATCTTCGTGGGGCTGTTCCTGCTCGGCCTCGGCTGGTCCTTCGCGACGGTGGCCGCCTCGACGATCATCGCGGACCGTACGCCGCTGGCCGCGCGCACGGACGTCCAGGGCACCTCCGACATGGCGATGTCGCTGACCGCCGCAGGTGGCGGAGCGCTCGCCGGGGTGATCGTCCAGGCGTACGGCTACCCGGTGCTGGCGGCGTTCGCCGCGCTGCTCGGCGCGGCCGTGGTGGTGGCGGGCGCCGCGACGCGACGCGAACGGCGCGGCTGATTCAGCGGACGTAGACCGCCGAGCTCTTCGACCAGGGGCCCGCCCCGGCGCGACTGACGGCGCGGACGCGGAACACGTAGCGACCCGGCTCGAGGTCGCCCACGATGACCTCATCGACCGACGCCGGAACGACCATGCGACCTTCGGTCCAGCGGACGACGTATCTCAGGATCGGCTGGCTGCCCGTGCGCGCGGGCTCGGTCCAGCCCAGACGAACCTGGTCGCCGGCCCCGCCGCCGAAGAAGACGTGCGCGGCTCCGGGCCGGGACGGCGGTCGCGGATCTGCGGCACCCGCCGGTGCCGCTGTGAGCAGTGCGGCGATGACGGCCGTGGCCAGAGTGGTGGTGAGCGCCTTCATGATTCCCCCGAAATAGGTGCGTGCGTCGCCGACATCGTCGCAGATGTCCGACACGCCGACTCTTCCTGCTCCACATCGAACAGATGTTCGGGTTAGATTCTGTCCACAGGTACGACGCAGTGCCGAGGTTCTCCACAGATTCAAGCAGCTGATCAGGCTGTGACCTTCGGGTGTCGGTGGCTCGCTCTAGCGTCGCAGACGTACCTGACATCCGATACGAAGAAGAGGACACGCACATGGCTGGTGGAGATCGCGAGAAGGCGCTGGATGCAGCGCTCGCCAACATCGAGAAGTCGTTCGGCAAGGGCTCGGTCATGCGACTGGGCGACGAGATCCGTGCTCCGCTGGAGGTGATCCCCACCGGTTCCATCGCGCTCGACGTTGCGCTCGGTCTCGGTGGCCTGCCCCGCGGCCGTGTCGTGGAGATCTACGGCCCGGAGTCCTCCGGCAAGACCACGGTCGCCCTGCACGCGGTGGCCAACGCCCAGCGCGCCGGCGGCATCGTCGCCTTCATCGACGCCGAGCACGCGCTCGACCCCGACTACGCCAAGGCGCTCGGTGTCGACACCGACGCGCTGCTGGTCTCCCAGCCCGACTCCGGTGAGCAGGCGCTCGAGATCGCCGACATGCTGATCCGCTCCGGCGCGCTGTCGCTGATCGTGATCGACTCGGTGGCTGCGCTCGTGCCCCGCGCCGAGATCGAGGGCGAGATGGGCGACAGCCACGTCGGCCTGCAGGCCCGGTTGATGAGCCAGGCGCTGCGCAAGATGACCGGTGCCCTCAACAACTCCAAGACCACGATGATCTTCATCAACCAGCTGCGCGAGAAGATCGGCGTCATGTTCGGCTCACCCGAGACCACCACCGGTGGCAAGGCGCTGAAGTTCTACTCCTCGGTGCGCCTCGACGTGCGCCGCATCGAGACGCTCAAGGACGGCACCGACATGGTCGGCAACCGCACCCGCGTCAAGGTCGTGAAGAACAAGGTGGCTCCGCCGTTCAAGCAGGCCGAGTTCGACATCATGTACGGCAAGGGCATCAGCCGCGAGGGTGGCCTGATCGACGTCGGTGTGGAGGCAGGCCTCGTCCGCAAGGCCGGTGCTTGGTACACCTACGAGGGCGACCAGCTCGGGCAGGGCAAGGAAAATGCCCGCACGTTCCTCAAGGACAACCCCGACCTGGCCAACGAGCTGGAGAAGAAGATCCTGGAGAAGCTCGGTGTCGGTCCGCAGGTCGACGCTCCTGCCGACGACCTCTCCGACGAGCCGATTGGCGTGAGTGACTTCTGACGGCGTGAGCGAGGACCGGCCGGCACCGGCGTGGGCGGGTGACGTCCACGCCGGGGTCGAGGCCTGGACGCGCTCGTCGAGGTTGTCCAAGTCGGGCTCCACGGAGTCGGACGAGCCCGACGAGCCGTTCGAGCGGGTGCCGACGGGCCGCTCGCGGCGAAAGTCGGCCGGATCGGGCGGATCGCGCGGTCGTGCGACCGAGCGGCGAGCGGAGCGCGCCCGGGATCGTGCCGAGGCACCGCCACCCGACAAGGTGGCCCTCGGACCGGACGCCGATCCGGAGTCGGTGGCGCGCAAGATCCTTCTCGACGCCCTGACCGGGCAGGCGCGCACCCGCAAGGAGCTGGCCGACAAGCTGGCGAAGAAGGACGTGCCGGGTGAGCTGGCCGAGCGCCTGCTCGACCGGTTCACCGACGTCGGCCTGATCGACGACGAGGCCTTCGCCAGGGCATGGATCGAGTCGCGCCAACCCGGGAAGGGGCTGGCGTCGCGCGCGCTCGCCCACGAGCTGCGGCGCAAGGGGATCGACGACGAGGTCGCTCGTGACGCGCTGGCCGAGATCGATCCCGAGGACGAGGCGGCTGCAGCGCGGGTGCTGGTGCGCAAGAAGCTGAGGTCCGTGCGCGGGCTGGAGCAGCAGAAGGCCACCCAGCGGTTGGTGGGCATGCTGGCCCGCAAGGGCTATGGCGCCGGCATGGCGTTCGCGATCGTCAAGGACGAGCTACGACGAGACGGCGAGGCCGAGCTGGACCTCGAGTTTGATGCGGGGACCGACGAGGGGTTCTAGTCTCGGCACATGCCAGACCTGCAGCCTGTCTATGACGAGCTCCGTCGTCGCCTCAGCGTCCACGAGGACGCCTTCGAGGTGACGGACAACCTCACCGACGCCAACCGCGCCGGCGGTCGCAAGGCCGACGAGCCGTCGCCCGACGGCTACCTCCTGCTCGGCGCGCCCAGCGATGCCTACCCCGGTGGGGTCATGTTCGCCGGCGTGAAGCTTGGCAAGCGCTACGTCAGCTACTACCTCATGTCGGTCTATGCCCAGCCCGACACGGTGATCAGTCCCGAGCTGGCCAAGCGGCGCCAGGGCAAGAGCTGCTTCAACTTCACCAAGGTCGACGACGGACTCTTCGACGAGCTCGCCGACCTCACCGCGGACGGGCGCGAGCTGTACGCCGAGCAGGGCCTGTTGCGCCGATGAGCAGCCGATGAGCATGCGGCTGACGATCGCCGATCGGGGTCACGAATTGTCGGGGGTGGTGCGCGAGGGGGAGTCCTGGCGCGCGGCGGCCATTCGGACCGCCGGGTCGCTCAGCGGCGTACCCGTTCCCGTCGACCTGTCCGGAGACGTCAAGCAGTTCGTGATCGACCACGACCGGGTGGTGACGTTGCGCCCGATGACGCGAGGCGACCTGCCCAGGGTGGCGCAGTGGCGGCAGCACCCGCACGTGCTGCAGTGGTGGGCCTCCGACGGTGAGCCCACGGTGGAGCGGGTCACCGAGCAGTACGCCGCCGAGATCGACGGCGTCAGCCCGACCCGGATCTGGGTCGCCGAGGTCAACGGCCGCTCGGTCGCCTTCGTGCAGGACTACCGCGTCGGCGACTACCCCGACTACGCACTGCTCGCCCCGGATCCGGACGCGATCGGTCTCGACTACGCGATCGGTGAGCCGGAGTGGATCGGTCGCGGCCTCGGCGTTCCCATCCTGTGGGCGTGGATGCTCAAGACCCGGCATCGGCTGCCCGACGCCAAGGCCTACTTCGCCGCTCCGGACCACCGCAACGCGGCGAGCCTGCGGGTGCTCGACAAGCTCGGCTTCACCCGGGGGATCTGGTTCGACGAGCCGGAGTCGGACGGCTCGGTGACGACGGTCGTCGGCTGCACCCTCGACGTGGGACGCGTGCTGGCCTGACACCGGACGGCGTCGCCGGTGGGCCATGATGTGCCCATGACCGACGCGATCGCCGAACACGTCCGCCTCACGCAGGGCCCCGTTGATCTGACCGCCATCGAGACCGACGCGGCGCCCGGTTTCGACGGGAAGAAGGCGGACGGCGAACCCGCCCTCGCCGCGATGGCTGGGGAGCTCTCCGACCTTCAGGAGCGACTGTGGGCCGAACGCACCGCCGGTTCTGCACGTCGCGTGCTGCTCGTCCTGCAGGGCATGGACACCTCGGGCAAGGGGGGCGTGCTGCGCCACGCCGTGGGCCTGATCGACCCGCAGGGCGTGCGGATCACCAGCTTCAAGGCGCCGACCGAGGAGGAGAAGGCGCACGACTTCCTCTGGCGGATCGAGAAGGGTGTGCCGGCCGCCGGCTACGTCGGCGTCTTCGACCGGTCGCACTACGAGGACGTACTGATCGCGAAGGTCCGCCGGTTCGCCGAGCCGGAGGAGATCGAGCGGCGGTACGGCGCCATCAACGACTTCGAGGCCAGGCTCGCTGCGGAGGGCACCACCATCGTCAAGTGCATGCTCCACATCAGCGCCGATGAGCAGAAGGCCAGGCTCCAGGAGCGCCTCGACAACCCGGAGAAGCACTACAAGTTCAACCCCGGCGACCTCGACGAGCGCGCGCTGTGGCCGGCCTACCGCGAGGCCTACGAGATCGCCCTCGAGCGCACCAACACCGACGTCGCGCCGTGGCACGTGATCCCGGCCGACAAGAAGTGGTTCCGCAACCTGGCCGTCGCCCGGCTGTTGCTCGACACGCTCCGTGGTCTCGATCTGCAGTGGCCCGCAGCCGACTTCGACGTCGAGGAGCAGAAGCGACGACTCGCCGACGAGGCACCGATCGCGTGAATCCGTCCGCACTCCCCGTCGTCACGGTCACGCGCTACGTCACGCCGCTGCGCGAGGGCGGCAGCCTGCCCGGCATCGTCGAGGCCGACGACCTGGGCACCTACGTCTGCAAGTTCAGCGGCGCCGGCCAGGGCCTCAAGGTGCTCGTCGCCGAGGTCATCGTCAGTGAGCTCGCGCACCGTGTCGGCCTGCGCACGCCTCGGCTTGTCGCCCTCGACCTCGACGCCGAGATCGCTCGCTACGAGGCCGACGAGGAGGTGCAGGAGCTCCTGACGAAGAGCGTCGGGCTCAACCTCGGCGTGGACTTCCTCCCCGGCTCCTTCGGCTACGACGGCGAGCTGACCACCACCGACGCCGAGGCGGCCACCGTGCTCTGGCTCGACGCGTTCACCGCCAACGTCGACCGGTCGTGGAAGAACCCCAACCTGCTCGTCTGGCACGGCGACCTCTGGGTGATCGACCACGGCGCGTCGCTGTACTTCCACCACGGCTGGGCCGGGGGAGTGAGCGATCCCGATCGCTTCGCCCGCCAGCCCTGGGACATCACCGACCACGTGATGAGCACCCGCACCCGCGCGCTCGCCGAGACGGACGCCCGCATCGGCCCGCTGCTCGGTGCGAACGTGTTCGCCGAGATCCTGGAGCAGGTGCCGGACGCCTGGCTCGAACCCGTGCCGGGTGCCGAGACCGCGGCCGAGCTGCGGGCGGCGTACGTCGCGTTCCTGACCGCGCGGCTGTCCACGCGGTCCTGGCTGCCGGGGGCGTCGTCGTGAGTCGCCTTGCCTATCAGTACGTCACCATGCGCTGCGTGCCGAGGCCCGACCGCGAGGAGTTCGTCAACGTCGGGGTGGTGCTCTACTGCCAGTCAGCCGACTTCCTCGACGTGGCGTGGCAGTGCGACCGCGAGCGCCTCGTCGCTCTCGATCCGCGCCTCGACGTCGACTCCGTGTGTGCCGCCCTGGCCTTCGTCGAGGGCGTGTGCCGCGGTGACGCCCGCGGCGGGGTCGCCGCCCAGCAGTCGCCGGGCCAGCGGTTCGGCTTCCTGAAGGCCCCGAAGAGCACCGTGCTGCAGCCCGGCCCGGTGCACGGGGGCATGACGACCGACCCCGCGCGCCAGCTCGAGCACCTGCTGGAGCGACTCGTCGGATGAAAGACCTCATCACCGACGTCCGTGACGGGCTCGCCGCCGCCGGCGACCCCGAGCGGGCCGGGCGGCAACAGGCCTACATGAAGTCGGCCATGCCCTACCGCGGCCTGACGTCCAAGGAGCTGCGCCTCCTGCTCCGTCCGCTGCTTGCGGAGCACCGCTTCGAGGATCGGGTCGCCTGGGAGGCCACCACTCGTCGGCTCTGGGACGAGGCAGGCCACCGCGAGGAGAGGTACGCCGCACTCGCGCTGCTGCGCCACTCGGCGTACCGGCCGTGGCTAGACGTCGACCTGCTGCCCTTGCTGGAGCACCTGGTCCGCACGGGCGCGTGGTGGGACTACGTCGACGAGATCGCCTCGCACCTCGTCGGTCAGGTGCTGCTCGACAACAGGGCCGCCGTCACGACTCTGATGCGGAACTGGGCGGTCGACGAACACCTGTGGATCCGGCGGACCGCCATGCTCTGCCAGCTCCGGCACAAGCAGCTCACCGACACCGACCTGCTGGCCCACGCCCTCGTGGCCAACCTCGACGACACGGTGCTGGGCAAGGAGTTCTTCATCCGCAAGGCTCTCGGCTGGGCGCTGAGGGAGCACGCGAAGACAGACGCCGCGTGGGTCCTCGACTTCGTCGGGACCCACGCGGAACGGTTGAGCGGCCTGTCTCGTCGCGAGGCGCTCAAGCACCTCGGGTGACAACGTGACTCAGACGGGCACGAGCTCCACGGCGCCGACGGCGTAGCGCGCCAGGATCGCGCGGGCGACCTCGGGGTGGGCGCCGAGCGGCTCGGAGACCGCGACCGCGCCGGCCTCGATGGCGAGCTCGGCAGCCCGGTCGGGCAGGAAACCCGGCGCCAGGAAGAACGACGCGACCGCGATGTGGCGACGGCCCTCGGCCCGGAAGGCGCGCACCGCCTCGCCGGCGGCCGGGGGAGCGGCCGACGCGAAGGCGGCGGTCACCGGCAGCTTGTGGCGGGTGCCCCAGGTGCGGGCAAGACGCGCCACGGCCTGGTTGGCGAGCGGGTCGGACGAGCCGGCGGCGGCGAGCACGAGCGCGTCGAGCTCACGCACCCGGGCATCCTTGAGCGCCTCACGCAGGCGGACGTCGAGCACCTCCAGGAACGCTGCCTCCATGCCGAGCACCCGGGTGGCCCGGATCTTGAGGCCCTCGTGACGCGCGGTTGCGGCCGCGACGGCGCCGGGAACGTCAACCTTGGCGTGGAAGGCCTCGGTGAGGAGCAGCGGGACGACGACGATCTCGTCGAACCCGGCCTTCACGAGCCGGTCGACCACCGTGTCGAACGACGGCTTGGACAGGTCGAGGAACGCCGTCTCGATGCGCAGGTCGGGGCGCATCGTCTTGACCTCGGCCACGAGGGCCTTGATCGTCTTGGCGGAGCGAGGGTCGCGGCTTCCGTGAGCCAGAGCTACCAGTGCTGGAGCGGCCATCAGCTGGGCCTCCCATCTCGGGTGGTGTTGTGCGAATCGACGCCATTGTCGAAGAGGGGGTCGTTGGGGTCGATGAGCGCGTTCTTCATGAGTGGATCCCGCACTCGGTCTTGTTGGTGCCGGCCCAGCGACCGCTGCGCGGGTCGTCGCCGGGAGCGACGCGTCGCGTGCACGGCCAGCAACCGATGCTGGGGTAGTTGTCGTAGACGAGTGGGTTGACCAGCACGCCGTTGTCGGCGATGTAGGTCTCGATCTGCTCGTCGCTCCAGCGCGCGAGGGGGGAGACCTTGACCTTGCCCTTGCGGGCGTCCCAGCCGACGACCGGCGCGATCACGCGGTTGTGGGTCTCGGCGCGACGAAGCCCGGTCGCCCACGCGTCGTAGTTCGCGAGGGAGTCGGCCAGCGGCTGGACCTTGCGCAGCTTGCAGCAGAGGTCGGGATCGGTCTTGTAGAGGTCCTTGCCGTACGTCGCATCCTGCTCGGCGACGGTGAGCTCGGGCGTGATCGTGATCAGGTTGACCGGCAGTGTGGCCTCGACCGCGTCACGGGTGCCGATGGTCTCGACGAAGTGGTATCCGGTGTCGAGGAACACCACGTCCAGTCCGGGCGCGACCTTTGCGGCGAGGTGCGCGAGCACCGCGTCACCCATCGAGGACGTCACGCAGAAGCGGTCGCCGAACGTCGCGACGGCCCACTCGATGATGTTCTCGGCGGGTGCGAGCTCGAGCTCGGCACCGACGTGGGAGACGAGCTCGCGGAGCTCTTCGGGCGTACGTCCTTCGGTGTGGGTGCCCTTGAAGTCGCGGGCAGCCTTGGTGGAGAGACTCATCGTGCACCTCCTCCTCTGGGGATCATGCCGAGATACGTGACGGCAAAGGCACGCAGGCAGGAGCGGCACTCCCACCCGTCCTCGCGGGGAAACAGGGTCGTCTCTCCGCAGTAGGGGCAGTGATTGGTGGCCGCTCGCTCACTCATCTCAGACGGCTTCCAGCGCGGTCTCGCCGCGCAGGTGCACTTCGTCGGCCCGGGTGACCCACTCGGCGAACAGCTCGTCCGCGTTGCGGTCGGCCAGGTAGGCCTGCACGACGTTGGTGACGTAGTCGTCGAGGCCGGCGCTGGTGATCTTGTGCGCACGCAGCTTGCGGCCGAGGGTGGAGCCGAGTCCGAGGGCGCCACCGAGGTGCACCTGGAAGCCCTCGACCTGGTTGCCGTCGGCATCCAGCACCAGCATGCCCTTGAGGCCGATGTCGGCGACCTGGGTGCGGGCGCAGGCGTTGGGGCAGCCGTTGACGTTGACCGAGATCGGCGTGTCCAGCTCGGGGAAGCGCTTCTCGAGCTCGGTGACCAGCGAGCGGGCCCGCTCCTTGGTGTCCACTATGGCCAGCTTGCAGAACTCGATGCCGGTGCACGCCATGGTGCGGCGGCGCCAATTGCTGGGGTGAGCGGTCAGGCCGATCTTCTCCAGGCCTTCGGCCACGGCGTCGGTGTCGGCGCCGTCGACGCCGATCACGACGAGCTTCTGGTACGCCGTGAGACGCACACCGCGGGCGCCGTACTGCTCCACGAGGTCGCCGAGCGCGGTGAGCGTGGTGCCATCGATGCGACCCACGACGGGCGTGGCGCCGATGAAGAACTTGCCGTCCTTCTGCTCGTGGATCCCGACGTGGTCGCCCTGGTGCACGGGCGCCGTCGGCGATGGGCAGTCGATGAGCTCGCGGTGGAGGTACTCGTTCTCGAGCACCTCACGGAACTTCACGGGTCCCCAGTCGGCGAGGAGGAACTTCAGGCGCGCCTTCGAGCGCAGGCGGCGGTAGCCGTAGTCACGGAAGATGCCGGCCACGCCTTCCCACGCGTCGGCGACCTCGTCCAGCGGGATCCACACGCCCAGCTTGTGCGCGAGCATCGGGTTGGTCGAGAGACCACCACCGACCCAGAGGTCGAAGCCGGGACCGTGCTCCGGGTGGATCGTGCCGACGAACGACACGTCGTTGACCTCGGGCGCGACGTCGTGGCTGGGGTGCCCGGTCAGCGCCGTCTTGAACTTGCGCGGCAGGTTGGAGAACTCCGGGTTGTTGAGCGCGCGCCGCTTGATCTCGGCGAGGGCCTCGGAACCGTCGATGATCTCGTCCTTGGCGATGCCGGCGACCGGCGAGCCGAGGAAGGGGCGGGGGCCGTCGCCGCAGGCCTCGAGCGTGGTGAGGCCGGCCGCCTCGAGACGCTCCCAGATGGCGGGCACGTTCTCGATGTCGATCCAGTGGTACTGGATGTTGTTGCGGTCGGTGAGGTCGGCGGTGTTACGGGCGTACGACGTCGAGGACTCGCCGAGGGCGCGGAGGGCGTCGGCGTCCAGGACCTGACCGTCGGTGCGCACGCGCATCATGAAGTAGCGGTCGTCGAGCTCTTCCTCTTCCAGCTGGGCGGTCTTGCCGCCGTCGAAGCCGGGGGCGCGCTGGGTGTAGAGCCCCATCCACCGGAAGCGACCCCGGAGGTCGGCCGGGTCGATGGAGTCGAAGCCGCGCTTGGAGTAGATGTGCTCGATGCGGGTCCGCACGTTGAGCGGGTCGTCGTCCTTCTTGGACTGCTCGTTCTTGTTCAGCGGCTCGGTGTAGCCGAGCGCCCACTGACCCTCGGCGCGCTTGGGGCGCGGGATCTCGGTGTGCTGTGCAGGCTCTGGCTTGAAGCGGAGGTCAGGCATGAGGGGGGCAATCCTGTTCGCTGAGGGCCGCGCGCGACGGTGAGCGCGGTGACGTGCGGGTGACTGGGCGGCGAATCAGCGATGCCAACACATCGAGCTGCGCGTACGGCCGAAGTCCACGTGGCGTCGAACCACGAGGAACTTGGACGTCACAGCAAGAGTCATGTCAAGCAGTCTCAGGGCTCGGACACCCTCCCGACAAGGCGAAATCTCAGGATGAGAGATCGCACGCCACATAGTGAGACGCGCTGGCTGGAATGACGGCGGAATCAGGGTCGGTCGTGCGGCGTACGTCACATCACGTCAGCGCCGGAGGTTCACGACGACCCGATCGCTCGTTCCGCCACCGGTCGCGCGGAGGGGAAGGGACCAGCTCTGCGGGCCCGTACGCCGCAGCGTCACGCGCACCCGAACGCGCAGGCTCTTCCCCGGCGCCAGCGCGGGGGAGCGCCAGCCCAGGGACACGGCCCGGGTCCGGTCCACTCCTCGCGAGCGGTAGGTCAGCGCCACCGCGCGACCGAGAAGGCTGCGGCCGCTGAGCCGGAAGCGTCCCGATTCGGTGCCGGTGTTCGTGAGGCGGATCCGGAAGACGCGGACCGTGGAGCGGAGCCGCAGGATCGCGGTCTGTGCCGTCGGGGCGTAGTCACCGGCGCCCACCCAGGACCCCGGACCGATGCGGACGGCCAGGTCGGCCCGAGGAGCAGCGGCCGGGAGCGGCGGCGTCGGGGCCGGGGGAGTCGGGGTGCTGGTGGGAGTGCTGGTCGGCGGCGTCGGGGCTGCCGTCACGGTATAGCCCCGGGTGACGGTGGTCTGTCGCCCGGCACCGTCACGGGCGGTCACCTGCCAGGTGTGTGCGCCGGTTGTCGAGGTGTCGAGGTGCTGCCCTGCGGGACCGTCGCAGGACTGGAGGGTGGAGCCGCCGCGGTCCTTGCACGAGAACGTGACCGGGACCGTCGCGCCCTGACCCACGGTGACGCCGTCCTCTGGGCCGCCGACGGTGACCTGCGGATCGAAGCCGTCGAGAGCCGGCACCAGGGCCGCGCGATAGCTGAAGTACGCCGAGGGCTGGGCGCCGGCCTCGGTCCAGCGTTCGTCGGCCAGGCTCCAGATGGTCGCGCCGGACGCGTCCGTCTCCGAGGCCATGGCTGTCTGGTCGGCGGACCAGCCGATCAGCACGTTGCCGTTGCCGAGCCGGGCGGCCGAACCCATGAACCAGGCGAAGCGGCTGGCCGGCCCGTAGGTTCGCAGCGGGGTCGCGGTGGTGCCGGCCAACTCGAACTCGACGACCCGCGTCGAGAGCCGCTGGGTCGCGGGTCCCTGGGGCGCGGCGGGGTCGATGCACAGGCTGCCCAAGAGCGACGCGGAGCCGTTGTCGAACATCAGGACGTTGCCGTTGGGAAGCAGCGAGGCGGAATGCTGGGCGCACGGCCCGCCGTCGCCCGCGGGGAAGGTGAAGGTGCTGGCGCGCCCACCCAGCTTCCAGATGACGTCGCCCGGTTGATGGCCGTCGTGGGCCCGACTGGCGATCAGGAAGACCGAGCTCAGGTGTCGGAAGGACGCCAGGACATCGCCATTGGGCTGGACGTCGATGGAGTTGATGTGGGCGTAGTCCGGGTTGCCCGGGCTGACTGTCTCTTCGGCGTACGCCGCACTGGACCACTGGAAGTCGACAGCTCCGGCTGCCGTGACGTGCTGGATGACCGAGTCCACGAGCCCGGTCTGGGCATTGGGCTCGTACGCGGTCAGCCAGTGCGAGCCGTCGCTCACGAGGACGGAGTCGTGGTCGTCCGTGCTGACGAGGCCGGTCGTCTCGATCCGTCTGATCTCGTGGAACTGGTCGTCGAGCACGACGAGCGCGCCACCCGTGCGGCCCGGTGTCGTGGTGGGTCGATGCAGGGTCAGCTCGCCGCTGCGGGCCAGCTTGAGGTCGAGGACGCGCTCATGGTGCTCGCGCGTGTAGACGGGCACTCCGTGGCGGTCGAGGATCGCCTCGTAGCGCGGCGACGCGTTGTCGTAGCGGTCGATGGTCACGGCGATGTTGCCCGGCTGCACGGCGGTGCCGTCCGCGCTCGCCGCGAGCCTGGGGAAGGAGGCGGGCAGGACGTAGAGGGCATAGGCGCGCCGACCGTTGCCGTCGTCGATGAAGACCGAGATCTCGTCACCCGGCTGGGCGTCCGGGAAGCTGGCCGACCCGTCGGGATCCGCCACTCCGTTGAACCACACGGTCTGGGCGTCGGCGACCGACACCGTCACCGGACCGTCGGCCGGGGTGTGCACGGCGTATCGGGCGACCGCCGGATCGAAGGTCGGGTACAGCCACGCCGCACCCGCGACGGAGAGTGAGGGCGTCGTCGCGGCACGGGCGGCGGGCGGCGTACCCACGCCCACGGCGACTGGTGTCAGCAGGGCAACGCTGACGCAGGCAGCGCCCAGGAGGGCCCCAGATCTGTCGCGCATGACACGTCCCTTCGGTCACGCGCAGGCTAACCCGGAGTGGACGTACTGTCGGACGACTCGGCGGTGCATCTAGGGTTGGACTCATGACGGATGCCTCCCTGTCCCAGCTCACCTCCGGCGCATACGAACAGGCCCTCAAGGTCATCGAGTCGGTCGAGCCGCGCATCGCGGCCGCCACTCGACAGGAGCTGGCCGACCAGCGAGGTTCGCTCAAGCTGATCGCCTCGGAGAACTACGCCTCTCCGGCCGTGCTGCTGACGATGGGCACGTGGTTCAGCGACAAGTACGCCGAGGGCACCGTCGGCCACCGCTTCTACGCCGCCTGCCAGAACGTCGACACCGTCGAGTCGCTGGCGGCCGAGCACGCCCGTGAGCTGTTCGGGGCGCCGTACGCCTATGTGCAGCCGCACTCGGGCATCGACGCCAACCTCGTCGCGTTCTGGTCGATCCTGGCCAACCGCATCGAGACTCCCGCCCTGAAGCGGCTCGGCGCCAAGAACGTCAACGAGCTCACCGAGGCAGACTGGGAGTCCCTGCGCCACGAGTTCGGCAACCAGCGCCTGCTCGGCATGTCCCTGGACTCGGGCGGCCACCTCACCCATGGCTTCCGCCCCAACATCAGCGGCAAGATGTTCCACCAGCAGCAGTACGGCACGGACCCGGAGACCGGGATGCTCGACTACGACGTGGTGGCCGCGAAGGCGCGGGAGTTCAAGCCGCTCGTGCTGGTGGCCGGCTACTCGGCCTACCCGCGTCGCGTGAACTTCGCCAAGATGCGCGAGATCGCGGACGAGGTCGGCGCGGTGCTGATGGTCGACATGGCGCACTTCGCGGGCCTGGTGGCCGGCAAGGTGTTCACCGGCGACGAGGACCCGGTGCCGCACGCGCACATCACCACCACGACGACCCACAAGTCACTGCGCGGCCCACGCGGCGGCATGGTGCTGGCGCAGGAGGAGTTCGCGGCCGACGTCGACCGCGGCTGCCCGATGGTGCTCGGCGGACCGCTGTCGCACGTGATGGCCGCCAAGGCCGTGGCGCTCGCCGAGGCGCGCCAGCCGTCGTTCCAGACGTACGCCCAGAACATCGCCGACAACGCGAAGTCGCTCGCCGAGGGCTTCCTCACCCGTGACGCCAAGCTCGTCACCGGCGGCACCGACAACCACATCGTGCTGCTCGACGTCGCGAAGTACGGCCTCACCGGTCGCCAGGCGGAGTCGGCGCTGCTCGACGCCGGCGTCGTGACCAACCGCAACTCCGTCCCGAACGACCCCAACGGCGCCTGGTACACCACCGGCATCCGCCTCGGCACGCCCGCGCTCACCACCCGCGGCTTCGGCCACGACGAGTTCGACAAGGTCGCCGAGCTGATCGTCGAGGTGCTCACCAACACCCAGCCCGGCACCACCAAGGCGGGCGACCCGAGCAAGGCGTCCTACGTCCTGGCCGACGGCGTCGCGGACCGCGTGCAGGCCAGCGCCGACGAGATGCTCGAGAAGCACCCGCTCTACCCGGGGCTCGAGCTCAGCTGACGTTGTCCGCGCGTAGACACGCGGACATTGGTCGACGTCGGGCGCTCGCTCAGGCGGCGAACGGCCAGGCGGACGTGTGCAACGTCCGCGCGTCTACGCCGACGGCGCGAAGAAGCACCTCGCGAACCCACTCGGGGCGGAACATGACGTCCTCCCAGGTGAACCGGAGTACGGTCCAGCCGTCTGCGACCAGCAGCGTGTAGCGCCGCACGTCCTTGCGGAATCCTTCGCGCACGGCGTGGAACTCGAATGACTCGCACTCGACGACGATCTGCCGCTCACGATCGACAAGGTCGGGGCGAGCCCAGCAGTTGGCGGACGAGATGACGACCTGGGGCTCGACGTGCAAGCCCGGGACCGTGTTGCAGATCGCTCGCGTCACCGATTCGAAGGGGTTGGCTGCCTCGCCACGTGCAGCGCTGCCGATGCGCTGCGCCCTGGACTGGCCCCTCCCGCGCACATTGGCGACAGCTCGGCGCAGCGCTGCGTCCTCGCCGTGGCGCAGAGCGGAGTCCGCGATGACCAGGGCCTCGTCGTCGGGGAGCAGCCGCAGACACTGGGTCAATGTGAGTTCGCGACTCGTCGCGACGTCAGTGATGTCATCGATCGCCAGGTCGCCACGATGGACGATCACCTTGTCCCGCCACTTCGCGGGGATGTTGCGATGGCGCGGAAACGTGACGTGCGGTTTGTCCGGCGTCGACTTGACCTCCCACCCGTGGCGAAGGGCAGCACTGGTGAGGCTGAGCACCCCGTTGGCGCCGTGCGCGGTCGAGGCCGCCTCGTCGACGCTGGGCAGGGTGTAGCGGCCGTGGCCGACGTTCACGATCACGCCGTTGCGCAGCGCCCGATCGACGTCGAGTCGCGTCGTGGCCGCGATGAGCGAGGCTCGGGTGCACAGCCCTCCCATGCGCTCGATCGCGGTGTCGACCCTCACAGGAGAAGCATGCTCGACCTCGCCGTACCCGCGCTGGCGTCATCCACAGGCTCGTAGACGCGCGGACATTGGTCCGGTGTGCGGCGCCGGTCCCCGCTCGGTCGGGACCCTGACGACGAGCAATGTCCGCGTGTCTACGCGAGCAGGGAGCGGTAGAACGCCAGCGTCGTCTCGGCGATCGCGCCCCAGCTGAACGACTCGATCGCGCGCTGGCGGCCGGCGACGCCGTACGCCCGGGCACGGTCAGGATCGGAGACGGCGTCGTTGAGGGCGGCGGCCAGGTCGGCGACGTACTGCTCGGGCGCGAGCGGCGTGCCGGTGCCGTCGGTGGCCTGCTCGATCGGCACCAGCCACCCGGTGGAGCCGTCGACGACGACCTCGGGGATGCCGCCCGTCGCGGTGGCGACGACCGCGGTCTCGCACGCCATCGCCTCGAGGTTGACGATGCCGAGCGGCTCGTAGATCGACGGGCAGGCGAAGACGGTGGCGGCGGTGAGCAGCGCGACGACGTCGGCACGGGGGAGCATCTCCTCGATCCAGACGACACCGTCGCGCGTGGCGGCGAGGCCGTCGACCAGCGCGCGCACCTCGGCGGCGATCTCGGGGGTGTCGGGGGCGCCGGCGCAGAGGATCAGCTGTACGTCGCTGGGCAGCTCGGCCACGGCACGCAGGAACAGCGGCAGCCCCTTCTGCCGGGTGATCCGACCGACGAAGATCACGCTGCGCCGATCCGGGTCGAGCCCGAGCTCGCGCACGCGGTCGGGGTTGGCGACCGGCGACCACAGCTCCGTGTCGATGCCGTTGTGGATCACCGTGACCTTCGACGGATCGACCGAGGGATAGCTGCGCAGCACGTCGTCACGCATGGCGGCGCTGACGGCGACAATGCCGGCCGCCCCTTCGTAGGCCGTCTTCTCCACCCAGCTCGACAGGGCATAACCGCCACCGAGCTGTTCGGCCTTCCACGGCCGCATCGGCTCCAGCGAGTGAGCCGACACCACGTGCGGGATGCCGTGCATCAGCCCGGCGAGGTGGCCGGCCATGTTGGCGTACCACGTGTGCGAGTGGACCAGGTCTGCCCCGGCGCAGTCGTCGACCATCGCGAGGTCGACGCCGAGGGTCCGGATGGCCGGGTTGGCCGCGGCGAGGGACGACGGTTCGGCGTACGCCGTCGTGCCCTCTTCCGAGCGAGGCGCACCGAAGCACCGCACCAACGCATCCACCTCTGGCACCGATCGCAGGGCCCGGACGAGCTCGGCGACGTGCACGCCAGCGCCTCCGTAGATCTCGGGCGGGTACTCCTTGCTGAGGACGTCGACTCGCATGCTGGTGAACATACTCGTGGGCAAAGGTGGTCGCAGCACGCGTCCGCCGCTAGTTTCGGGACATGAGCGTCGCACCCGCCCGCAAGAAGATCCTCGCCATCGTCCTGGCCGGCGGTGAGGGCAAGCGGCTGATGCCGCTGACCGCCGACCGGGCCAAGCCAGCCGTCCCGTTCGGAGGGATCTACCGGCTCATCGACTTCGCCCTCTCCAACGTGGTCAACTCCGGCTACCTCAAGGTGGTCGTGCTCACGCAGTACAAGTCGCACAGCCTCGACCGGCACGTCACGACGACCTGGCGGATGTCCAACCTGCTCGGCAACTACGTCACCCCGGTGCCGGCGCAGCAGCGCGTCGGCAAGCGGTGGTACCTCGGCAGCGCCGACGCGATCTACCAGTCGCTCAACCTGCTCACCGACGAGCAGCCGGACATCGTGGTCGTGGTCGGCGCCGACCACGTCTACCGGATGGACTTCTCGCAGATGGTGGCCGACCACGTCGAGTCCGGCGCCGGCTGCACGGTCGCGGCGATCCGCCAGCCGATCTCGCTGGCTGATCAGTTCGGCGTGATCGACGTCGACCCGACCAACCCACAGCACATCCGTGCGTTCCTGGAGAAGCCCAAGGACCCGGTCGGGCTGCCCGACTCGCCGGACGAGGTGCTCGCCAGCATGGGCAACTACGTCTTCACTGCCGACGCGCTGCGCGACGCGGTCACCCGCGATGCCGAGCTCGAGCAGTCCAAGCACGACATGGGCGGCGACATCGTCCCGTGGTTCGTCGACAAGAGCGAGTCCTCCGTCTACGACTACAAGGACAACGAGGTCCCCGGCTCGACGGACCGCGACCGCGGCTACTGGCGCGACGTCGGGACCATGCGGTCCTACTACGACGCGCACATGGACCTCGTCTCGCCGCTGCCCGTCTTCAACCTCTACAACAAGGACTGGCCGATCTTCACCAGCTATGGCCCGCACCCGCCGGCCAAGCTCGTCGAGGGCCACGCCGGCGGCGCCGTCACGACCTTCAACTCGATCCTGTCGCCAGGTGTCGTGGTCAGTGGCGCGAGCGTGAGCCAGTCGGTGCTGTCGCCGGGGGTCTTCGTCCAGGAAGGTGCCGAGGTCTCCGACTCGGTGCTGATGGACGGGGTCCGCGTCGGAGAGGGCGCGATCGTGCGCAACTCCATCCTCGACAAGGGCGTGATCGTGCCGGCGGGCGTCCACATCGGCGTCGATCCCGAGGCGGACCGCGCTCGCGGCTTCGTCGTCGAGGACGGCCTCACGGTGCTGGCCAAGCAGCAGAAGGTGCCGACCAGCGACTAGAGGGCGTCACGCCGGGCGACGAGGTGCGCCCGCTCGACGTCGTTGAGGCAGGCCGCGATGGCCTGGTCGTACGCCGCCCGCGCGGCGTCGAGGTCACCGGCACGGGCCAGCAGCTCGGCTCGTACGGCGGCCACCCGGTGCGTCGACGGGATCTCGATGCCCTCCAGCGCGGCGAGGCCCGCGGCCGGCCCACGTGCCTCGGCCACCGCGACCGACCGGGCCAGGCGCGCGCGTCGGGGTCGGCGCGACGTCGAGCAGGAGGTCGTACAGGTCGACGACCCGCTCCCACTCCGTCGCGGCCGACGACGTCGCCAGCGCGTGCTCCGCGGCAATTCGAGCCTGCAGTGTGTACGCCGCAGCCTGCACCGTGATCGGTCCGCGCAACACCGATGCGTCGACCAGACGCTGGGCCTCGGCGATCTCGTCGTGGTGCCACAGGGTGCGGTCCTGGTCGGGGAGCAGCACGAGCAGCCCGTCGCGGACCCGCGCGTCGCGGCGCGAGTGCTGGAAGAGCATCAGCGCGAGCAGCGCCACCAGGACCGGCTCGGACGGCCGCAGCCCGAGCACGACGCGCACAAGTCCGATGGCCTGGCCGGAGAGCTCGGCCCGGAGCAGGTCGGCGCCGGTGCCGGGGGAGTAGCCGGCCGTGAATGCCAGGTAGGCAGTCTGCGCGACGGAGTCGAGCCGGTCGGGCAGGACGGAGGAGTCGGGGACGCCGAACGGGATGCCGGCGCCGACGATCTTCTTCTTCGCGCGGGTGATCCGCGCTGCCATCGTCGCCTCCGGCACCAGGAACAGGCGTGCGATGTCCGGCGTGGGCACGCCCAGGACCAGACGCAGTGCGAGGGCACTCGCCGCCTCCGGAGCGAGCAACGGGTGCGTGCACATCAGCACGAGCCGCAGCAGGTCGTCCTCGACCAGTGCGCCGGGATCGGCCATGACACGGCCTCCTTCCCGGCGAGCGCCCTCGATGACGAGCAGCGGCTCGGCCCGCTGCGCTGTGGCCTCGGTGCGCAGGCGGTCGATGATGCGGCGACTGGCCGCGGTGTGAAGCCAGGCTTCGGGTCTGTCGGGGATGCCGTCTGTCGTCCAGGTGCGCGCGGCCGCCTCGACCGCGTCGCCCAGTGCGTCCTCGACCAGGTCGAGGCGCCGGTATCGAGCGAGGAGCAGGGCCGTCAGCCGGCCCCACTCCTCGCGCACCACGGTGGCGAGGACGTCGTCGGTCACATCTCGATCTTGATCGTCGGACGGATCTCGAGCGAGTAGGAAGGTGGAAGCAGTGCGCAGGCCGCGATGGCCTCGTCGAGTCCCGGGAGGTCGACCTCGTAGTAGCCGCCGATCATCTCCACGGTCTCGGCGAACGGCCCGTCGGTGACGCTGACCTCGCCGCCGACCCGCCGGACCGTGGTGGCTCGCTCCGCGTCGGCCAGCGCCGCCGACCCGTGGTGGCGGCCGTGCGACTCGACGTACGCCTCGAAGGCGGCGTGCCCGTCGACGTACACCTGCTGCTCCTCCGGAGTCCGTTGGCTCCAGTCGTTCGGCTCGTAGGCGATGAAGATCACGAAGCGGGTCACGAGGCGGGCTGGTCCGCGTGGACCACCGTGCGGCGTACCTCCACGGCCTCTCCGGTCGCGGCCAGGATCTTGCAGCACTCGACCAGGTCGTCGAGGTCCTCGGACTCGACCACGTAGTAGCCGCCGACCATCTCGGTCGACTCGGCGTAGGGGCCCTCGGTGACGACGGTGCCGCCCGGCAGGACGGTGCGCGCCTCGGTCGAGGAGTGCAGCTCGGCGCCGCCGGTGATCGTGTGGCCACGAGCGGCGAGCTCGCGGCCGAAGCGATCGTGCTCGGCGAACATCTCCTTGCGCTCCTGCTCGCTGACGGTGCCCCACCACGTCTCGCGTTCGGCGTTCCCCAACAGCAACACGATGTACTCGGTCATGGTGTCCTCCAGGATCATCGGGCCGCCGTGCGCGACCTCATCACCTTGACGGATGGGGACGGCACTAATCGACACCTGCCGGCGAGATTTTCTCGACGCGCGTCCGCGACGACGACAAGATGGCGGCATGGCCCCGGAATCTCGCGCAGGAACACTCGCCCAACCGTCCGACCTCGTGGACGTCGCCCACCTCGTCACGGCCTACTACACCGGGGAGCCGGATCCGGAGGACGTCGACCAGCAGGTCGCCTTCGGCACCAGTGGGCACCGCGGCTCCAGCCTCAAGACGTCCTTCAACGACACCCACATCGCGGCGACCACGCAGGCGATCTGCGACTACCGGCGGGAGCAGGGGTACGACGGCCCGCTCTTCATCGGACGCGACACGCACGCGCTCTCCGAGCCGGCCTGGGCGACCGCGCTCGAGGTCCTCGCCGCCAACGAGGTGACAGTGCTCGTCGACGACCGCGACGGCTACACGCCGACCCCGGCGGTCTCGCACGCGATCATCCGCGCCAACGGCGGCCGCTCCACCGGCGCCGGGCTCGCCGACGGCATCGTCGTCACGCCGTCGCACAACCCGCCCGCCGACGGCGGCTTCAAGTACAACCCCCCGCACGGCGGCCCCGCCGACACCGACGCCACCAGCGTGATCGCGGCCCGCGCCAACGCACTGATCGCGGCCGGGATGGACGGCGTACGCCGCATCCCGTTCGCGCGAGCAAGGGCCGGCGCCGGCAGCTACGACTTCATGGGGACGTACGTCGACGACCTGCCGTCGGTCGTCGACCTGACGCTCATCAAGTCGGCCGGAGTGCGGATCGGCGCCGACCCGCTGGGGGGCGCGAGTGTCGCCTACTGGGGTGAGATCGCCGATCGGCACGGCCTCGACCTGACCGTGGTCAACCCGCTGGTCGACTCGACGTTCCGCTTCATGACGCTCGACTGGGACGAGAAGATCCGGATGGACTGCTCATCGCCGTCGGCGATGGCGTCGCTGATCTCCCGCAAGGACGACTACGACATCGCCACCGGCAACGACGCGGATGCCGACCGGCACGGGATCGTCACCCCGGACGGTGGCCTGATGAACCCCAACCACTTCCTGTCGGTCGCGATCGCCTACCTGTTCAGCGGCAACCGGCCCAACTGGCCGTCCGGGGCCCGGATCGGCAAGACGCTCGTGTCCAGCTCGATGATCGACCGCGTGGCGGCCTCGCTGAGCAAGCCGATGGTCGAGGTCCCGGTCGGCTTCAAGTGGTTCGTGCCCGGGTTGATGGACGGGTCGTTCGGCTTCGGCGGCGAGGAGTCGGCGGGTGCGTCGTTCCTCCGGATGGACGGCACGACCTGGACCACCGACAAGGACGGCCTGATCCTGTGCCTGCTCGCCTCGGAGATGCTCGCGAAGTCCGGCACTTCGCCGAGCGAGCTCTACGCCGAGCTCGTCGAGTCCGCACGGAGACCCCGCCTACGCCCGCGTGGACGCACCCGCCAACCGTGAGCAGAAGGCCAAGCTCGGCGCGCTCTCGCCCGACGACGTCACCGCCACCTCGCTGGCGGGGGAGGAGATCACCGGAAAGCTCACCGAGGCGCCCGGCAACGGCGCGAAGATCGGCGGACTCAAGGTGACCACCGAGTCGGCGTGGTTCGCCGCCCGCCCCAGCGGCACGGAGGACGTCTACAAGATCTACGCCGAGTCCTTCAAGGGCCCCGACCACCTCGCCCAGGTGCAGGCCGAGGCGCGCGAGGTCGTGTCGGCAGCGCTGGGCTGACGGTCAGCGCGTGCGCCAGCGGTACTCGACCTCGGGACGGCCCGAGCCGCCGTACCGCGGCGTGCGGGTCACCAGGTCGGAGTCGGCGAGGTGCTCGAGGTAGCGCCGCGCGGTGACCCGCGAGGACCCGGTGGCGCTCGCGACCTCCGTGGCGGACAGGGCGACGTCGGAATCGCGCAGGATCCCGGTCACCTTGCGCAGTGACTCTGCGCTCATGCCCTTCGGGAGCGGCTCCGAAGCGGCCATCGGCCGCAGGGCGCCCAGGAGCCGGTCCACCTCGTCCTGCACGACGTCGTCGGCCGCCCCGGCGAGGCCGGTGCGGTAGTCGGCGTACTGCTCCAGCTTGGCGCGGAACGTCGCGAACGAGAAGGGCTTCAGCAGGTAGAGCACGACGCCCTGGGCGACCGCGTGGCGGACGACATCGGCATCCCTGGCCGACGTCACCGCGATCACGTCGCACAGGTGTCCGGCCGCACGCAGCTTCTGCAGCAGGCCGAGCCCGTGCCCGTCCGGCAGGTGCATGTCCAACAGCACCAGGTCGATCGTCCGGTCCGCTGCCAGGAGGCGCATCGCTTCGCCGGCCGAACGGGCCACGCCGGCGACCTCGAAGCCGTCGATGCGGCCGACATAGGCGCTGTGGGCCTCCGCCGCGATCGCCTCGTCCTCCACCACCAGCACTCGGACCGTCATGCGCCTGCTCCCACGGTGACCTCGACCTCGGCGCCGCCCAGGGGCGAGCGTCCGATGCGGACGCTGCCGCCGTTGCGGCGGGCCGCCTGGCTCACCAGGGCGAGCCCCACACCGCGGCCGGCGTCTCCGCCCGCCTTGGTCGACCAGCCGTGCTCGAGGACGTGCTCGTGGTCGGCTTCCGGGATACCCGGCCCGTTGTCGCCCACGCGGAGGCTGAGGTGGCTGGCGTCCCAGGTGACCGTCACTTCGACGCGTGGCCCGACCGCACCGGAGGCGGCGTCCAACGCGTTGTCGACGAGGTTGCCCGCGAGCGTGACCACGTCGCGGGGCTCGATCCTGTAGCGCGAGGTGCTCACCTCGCCGTCGATGGTCATGGTGATGCCGCGCTCGGAGGCCTGGGCCGTCTTGCCGAGCAACAGGGCGGCGAGCACCGGGTCCTCCACCGCGCCGACGACCCGGTCGGCGAGCATCTGGGCGATCTGGAGCTCCTCGGTGGCGAACTCCACGGCGTCCTCCGGCCGGCCCATCTCGATCAGCGACACCACGGTGTGCAGGCGGTTGGCGGACTCGTGGTTCTGGGCGCGCAGTGCGTCGGTGAGTCCTCGCACCACGTCGAGCTCGCCGCTGACGGCCTGGAGCTCGGTGCGGTCGCGCAGGGTGACGACGGCGCCGACCTCGCGCCCGTTCCAGAGCGCAGGCGCGGAGCTCACCACCAGCACGTGCTCGCCGGTGACGTAGACGTCGTCCGCCTCCGCGGTCTCGCCGATGGCGGCCTGCACCAGCGCCGGGGGAAGCCCCAGCTCGCTCACGGGGCGGCCGACGACATCCGCTGGCAGGTCGAGCAGGCGGCGCGCCTCGTCGTTGACGAGCTGCACCCGGTCCTGGTCGTCGAGGAGCAACAGGCCTTCGCGGACGGCGTGGAGCACGGCGTGGTGGTACTCGTACATGCGACCCAGCTCCTGCTCGCTCAGACCGTGGGTCTGGCGGCGCAGCCGACGGTTGATCAGCAAGGCCCCGAGCAGCCCGACCGCGAGCACGGCCGCCCCCGCGATCGCGACGGGCAGAAGAGCCGCGGGGAGTGCCCGGTCGATCTTCTCGATCGTGATGCCGACGGAGACCAGGGCGATGACCTCGCCGTCGACCTCGACCGGCACCACCGAGCGCATCGACGGTCCGAGCGTCCCTTCATACTCCTGGGTGAAGACGCGGCCCTCGGGTGCTCCGCCGAGATCGCCGATGAACTTCTTCCCGATCTGCGCGGGATTGGGGTGGGTGTAGCGGGTGCGGTCGAGGGCCATCACCACGACGAAGTCGACGCCGGTGTCGGTGCGCACGCTCTCGGCGAAGGGCTGCAGCTGCGGCGACGGGTCGGCGTCGTCCAGCGCGTCGTGCACGGCGGGGGAGTCGGCCACGGTCTGGGCCACGGAGACGGCGCGATCCACGGCACTGTCACGAGCGTCCTTGCGGGCGTCGTAGGCCGCGAGCCCGAGGCCGACGACCACCACGAGGAGCACGACGAGGACCTGGAGCAGCAGCACCTGTCGGGCGACCGAGCCCTCACGTGACCTGCCCATGCGCGCATTGTGCCGCAAGCGGGAGATGTGAGCCGCGCCACGAACTCAACGAACAGAACGGTGACGAGCGTCACAGCCGCGCCCAACATGGTCGCCATGGCACCGGGCACCCGCCCCGGGCACCCCTGGAGGAATCATGAGCACCACGACCGAGACGCCAGCCGGCGCCGCACCTCGCAAGGACAGGACGCACTACCTCTACATCGCGGTGATCATCGCGGTCGCGATGGGTATCGCGGTAGGTCTCATCTCCCCGGCGTTCGCCGTCGAGCTCAAGCCGATCGGCCAGGGCTTCGTGGCGTTGATCAAGATGATGATCCAGCCGGTGATCTTCTGCACCATCGTGCTCGGCGTCGGCTCCGTCCGCAGTGCCGCCAAGGTGGGCAAGGTCGGCGGGCTCGCGCTCGGCTACTTCATCGTGATGTCCACCGCGGCTCTCGGCATCGGCATGCTCGTCGGCAACGTCCTGCACCCCGGCTCGGGGCTGCACATCACCGACGAGACGGCCGGGGCCGGAGCGGAGCAGGCCGCAGGTGTGGCGCACACCAGCACCACCGACGTCCTGCTCGGGATCATCCCCGACTCGATGCTGTCGTCGCTGACCTCTGGCGAGGTGCTGCAGACCCTGCTCGTCGCGCTGCTCGTGGGCTTCGCGCTGCAGGCCATGGGCCGCACCGGCGAGCCGATCCTGCGCGGTGTGGGCCACGCCCAGCGGCTCGTCTTCCGGGTGCTGTCGATGGTCATGTGGGTCGCCCCGCTCGGTGCCTTCGGCGCCATGGCCGCCGTGGTCGGCGAGACCGGCATCGACGCGCTCAAGAGCCTGGCCGTGCTGATGCTCGGCTTCTACGCGACCTGCGCGTTGTTCGTGTTCGTCATCCTCGGCACCCTGCTCAAGGTGACGACCGGCATCAACCTCTTCTCCCTGCTCAAGTACCTCGCCCGCGAGTTCCTGCTGATCGTGTCGACCTCCTCCTCGGAGACTGCCCTGCCCCGGCTGATCGCGAAGATGGAGCACGCCGGCATCGACAAGTCCACCGTCGGCGTCGTCGTGCCGACCGGCTACTCGTTCAACCTCGACGGCACCGCGATCTACCTGACGATGGCATCGCTCTTCATCGCCTCGGCGATGGGTGACCCGCTCTCGATCGGGGAGCAGTTCTCCCTGCTGGCCTTCATGATGATCGCCTCGAAGGGCGCCGCCGGCGTGACCGGCGCCGGCATGGCCACGCTGGCCGGTGGGCTCAGCTCGCACCGGCCGGACCTGGTCGACGGCGTGGGCCTCATCGTCGGGATCGACCGCTTCATGTCGGAGTGCCGCGCGGTGACCAACTTCGCGGGCAACGCCGTGGCGACGGTGCTGATCGGCACCTGGACCGGTGGCATCGACCGTGACCGGTTCGACCGCGTGCTGGGCGGGGGTGACCCGTTCGACGAGACCACGATGCTCGACGAGGACGAGGCGTACGGAGACGAGGCCCCGGTCGAGCCCGAGCTCGAGCAGCGCGAGCCGCTCCGGGTCTGAGTCGGTCCTGATCCCGCTCGCGTGAGGTTCCCCGGATATCCGGGGAACCTCACGCTTGTCGTCCGATGCTTGGGGAGTGAAGCGTGAGTTTCCGTCACACAGCTCGGCGACTCAGCGGCGTACGGCGTCGATCTCGAGCCGCACGTAGTCGATGACCGGCTCCGTCATCGCCGATCGCACCTTCGCGACAAATGAGCGCTGATCATCGAGCGGCAGGTCGACGAGGTGGCTCCCGAGACACACCACGGCCAGGTAGGTGTCGAGCACCTCAGGGTCCTCGAGCCGCAACGGGTCGGGCCGCAGCCGGACGTCCTCGACGTCGAACCCGGCACCTTCCAATGAGGTGCGGGTGTCGTCGATGCCGCGGTAGCTGACGCCGTACTTCCCCTCGCCGGTGACCTCTTCGAGCGCGGCGCCCAGGATCGCGAGCTGTCCCTGTCCGCCGCAGTCGGACGAGAGTCGCGCGCCGGGCCGCATGACGGCGGCGAGGTTGCGGAAGAGCAGGTCGTGGTCGTCGATCCAGTGGAACGCCGCGACGCTCATCACGGCGTCGACCGGCTCGTCGAGGGGGAGTGGCGCCGTGAGGTCGGCGACGTGCAGCTCGACATCGGGGCCAAGCTTGGCGCGCGCCTCCTCGATCATCTTCTCCGAGCCGTCGATCCCGACGAGTCGTGCGTTCGGCCACCGGCCCAGGAGGGCGGCGCCGTCGCGCCCGGTGCCACAGCCCGCGTCGAGGACGCGCTCGTCACCCTGGATCTTCATCCGGTCCAGGACCCGCTGCCCCCACGCCACGTGGGGGAGGGGCAGGGAGTCGTACGTCGACGCATCCCACTCGCGGGTCGCCATCAGAGCACGGGGGTGGTGCGGTCGACGATGGCGCGCAGGTCGCCGCCAGCGAGAGTCCCGAACGTGCCGTTGTACGCCGACCCGAGCCGCGAGGCACAGAACGCGTCCGCCACCTCGGCCGGCGCGAAGCGGACGAGCAACGAGCCCTGCAGGCACGCGGCCATCTGACCGGCGAGGCGACGGGCGCCGACCTCGAGCCCGGCCATGTCACCGAGCAGGGCGAGGGTGTCGTCGACGGCACGGTCGAGCCGGTGGTCGGCGCCGCGCGCCGCACCGACCTCGTTGATCCAGGCCTCCAGGACCTCGGGCTCGCGCGTCAGCGCGCGCAGGACGTCGAGCGCGTTGACGTTGCCCGAGCCCTCCCAGATCGAGTTCAGCGGGGATTCGCGGAAGAGCAGTGGCAGGCCCGACTCCTCGACGTACCCGTTGCCGCCGAGACACTCCAGCGCCTCCGCGACCATGAACGGGGTGCGCTTGCAGACCCAGAACTTCGCGAGTGGCAGTGCGAGCCGGCGCAGCGCGGCCTCGTGCGCGTCGCCTGGCCGGTCGACCGCGGCGGCGAGCCTCAGCGCGAGGGCGGTGGCGGCCTCGGACTCGACGGCCAGGTCGGCGATCACGTTCTGCATCAGCGGCTTGTCCACCAGCCGCCCACCGAAGGCCGAGCGGTGCGAGACGTGCCACGACGCCTCGGCCAGTGCGTGCCGCATCAGCGACGCGGAGCCGAGGACGCAGTCGAGCCGGGTCGCGGCCACCATCTCGATGATGGTGCGTACGCCGCGGCCCTCGTCGCCGAGGCGCTGCGCGACGGTCCCGTCGAGCTCCAGCTCCGAGGAGGCGTTCGAGCGGTTGCCGAGCTTGTCCTTGAGCCGCACCACGTCGAGCTGGTTGCGCGTCCCGTCGGCGAGCACGCGCGGCACCACGAAGCAGGTCACTCCGCCCGCCGCCTGCGCGAGGACGAGGAACAGGTCGTTCATCGGGGCACTCGTGAACCACTTGTGCCCGTGCAGCGTGTAGAAGCCGTCCTCGGACGTGGGACGCGCCTCGGTCACGTTGGCCCGCACGTCGGAGCCGCCCTGCTTCTCCGTCATGCCCATCCCGGCCAGGGCGCCGACCTTGTCGGAGCGCGCGCGGACGCCGGGGTCGTATCGGCGCGACGCCAGCAGCGGCGTCCACTCCTTGGCGATCGCGTCATCGGCCCGCAGCGCCGGCACGGCGGCGTACGTCATGGAGATCGGGCAGCCGTGGCCCGGCTCGGTCTGCGACCACGCGAAGAAGCCGGCGGCCCGTCGCAGGTGCGGGTGGGCGGCTTCCGACTCCCAGGGGGCGGCGGCGAGCCCGTGCCCGATGCCGCGCTCCATCAGCCAGTGCCAGGACGGGTGGAAGGCGACCTCGTCGATGCGGTTGCCGTAGCGGTCGTACGGCGTCAGCTCGGGATGGTGCTGGTTGGCGAGCATCCCGTGCTCGCGCGCCTCGGCGGTGCCCGCCTCGACCCCGAGCAGCGTCAGGTCGTCGACCACGTCGGCGGACCCGTGCCGGGTGATGGCCTCGGTCAGCGCCACGTCCGAGGTGACGACATTGTGGCCGACGAGCGGCGGCGGCTGGTTGGTGACGATGCGTTGCGACGCGCGGGACTGCGGTTCGGTCATGGCCCAACGTTAGGTGACCTCGCCGCAGGTGATCAGGAGAGTGGCGTGGGGGAGACGAGGTCGGCGTCGTGGCGGCGACCGCCCCGCTCACACCGAGCCGAAACCGCCGGGGAGGTTCGCGATCGGGCCGCGACCGGCAGTTACGGTGAGCCCATGGCCCAGGCGAGTTCGCAGCATCCTGTGCTGCGCTCGGTCCAGGTCAGGTGGGCAGTCTTCCGCGACCACCTCTGGCGGCTGATCGTCGCGACCGTCGGCTCGTGCATGCGCTATCGGGTCACCGGCCTGGCCGCCGAGGCGGCGTTCTTCGCCGTGCTCTCCGTACCCCCGCTGATCTTCGCCCTCGCGGGCGCCGTGGGATATGTCTCCGAGCAGTTCTCGCCCGCCGACGTCGCCGAGGTCCGGGCCGCGATCATCGACCTCGCGTCGCGCGGGCTGACGGAGCAGGCAGTCGACGACGTCATCACGAAGACCCTCGACTCGGTCCTGCGCGGCGGGCGGTTCGACGTGATCTCGGTCGGGTTCGTGCTGGCCCTGTGGTCGGGCTCGCGCGCGCTCAACGTGTTCGTCGACACCATCACGATCATGCACGGCCTCGGCGGTCACCGGGGGATCGTGAAGACCCGGGCGCTCTCGTTCGCCCTCTACATCCTGGCGATGCTCACCGGGATGATCTCGCTTCCGCTGGTCGTCGCGGGTCCATCGCTGATCCGGGACTGGCTGCCGCCGCGCTTCGAGTTCGTGATGTCGTTCTACTGGCCGATCGTGATCCTGCTGTGCATCTGCTTCCTCGCCACGCTCTACCACGTGTCCGTCCCGGTGCGGACGAACTGGGCGTTCAACCTGCCGGGTGCGACGTTCTCGCTGGTCGCGTGGATCGCGGGCTCGTTCGTCCTGCGCTGGGTGCTCACGGTGACGGCCGCGGAGTCGAAGTCGATCTACGGGCCGCTGGCCGCGCCCATCGCCGTACTCCTCTGGCTCTATCTCCTGGCCATCGCGGTCCTGATCGGAGCGGCGGTCAACGCGGCCTTCGACACGGTCTTCCCGCAGGGCACGACGACCAAGGCGCGATACGAACTCGTCCAGCGACTGCGTCAGGCGATCACTTCCAAGGACGCGGCGTGAAAGACTCCGGCCGTGCATGACCTTCCCGGAGCGACCGCGGCCTCCTACAGTGCGCGGGTCGCGCTGCCGGACCCGGTCCGCTCCCCGTGGTGGGAGCTCGGCCGACGCATGCTGGCTGCGCTGGCGATCCTGGTCGGCACCGTGCTGCTGGTGTACTTCGACCGCGCGGGCTACACCGACGGCAACGACCCCGACGGGAAGGTCGGGCTGATCGACTCGATCTACTACACCACCGTCACGCTCAGCACGACGGGGTACGGCGACATCGCACCCGTCGCACCGCACGCGCGGTTGATCAATGCGTTCATCATCACCCCGCTCCGCATCGCCTTCCTGGTGCTGCTGATCGGGACCACCCTCGAGGTCCTCGCCTCGCAGGGCCGCGAGATGTTCCGGGTCGCCCGGTGGAGGAAGAAAATGGGAGAACACGTCGTCGTTGTCGGCTACGGCACCAAGGGCCGGAGCGCGGTCGAGACGCTGGTGAACAACGGGCAGGACCGCGAGGCGATCGTCATCGTCGATCCCAGCGTGCTGGCGCGGGACGAGGCGCACAGCGACGGCCTCGCCGTCATCACCGGCGACGCGACCCGTCGCGAGGTGCTGCGCAACGCCGGCGTGCAGACGGCCACCAAGGTGATCATCACGACCGACCGCGACGACACCAACGTGCTCTCCACGCTCACCGTCCGCCAGCTGAACCCCGACGCCTGGATCGTCGCCGCGGTGCGCGAGCAGGAGAACGTCCCGCTCATGCGCCAGTCCGGCGCCAACTCCGTCATCACCTCGTCGGATGCCGTCGGCCGCCTGCTCGGCCTGTCGTCCATGTCGCCGATGCTCGGCTCCGTCATGGAAGACCTCCTGACGTACGGCGAGGGGCTGGAGGTCGCCGAGCGCGACCTGCTCGTCACGGAGGTCGGCAAGCCGCCGCAGTCGTTGCCCGACCAGGTGATCGCGGTCGTGCGGGACGAGAAGGTGTACCGCTACTTCGACCCCGTGGTCACGCTGCTGGCCCGAGGTGACCGGCTCATCGTCGTACGCCCTGCGAAGGAGCTGCCGTGGGCGCCCCGGCCGGGGACGCACGGGGAAGACCGCTCCGACGAGGACTGACCTCCGGCTGCGCGCCCGATCGAAACGTCCGCCAAACCACGCCTCTCGATGCAGGTCACCCGGCCGAGTGGGGCAGGGTGACCCGGAAGGTGCTTCCCCGGCCAACCTCGCTCTCCAGCGTCACGGTGCCGTCGTGGGCGGCCACGATGGAACTGACGATGTTGAGGCCGAGCCCGGTGCCGGGGACGTGTTTCTCGAGCGCCCCGCCGCCGCGGTAGAAGCGTCCGAAGACGAGCTCGACCTCGTCCTGGGCGATGCCGATGCCGGTGTCGCTCACCTCGAGCTCGATCGCGTCTGCACACCGCCGGAGAACGACGGTGACCCGACCGCCGGCGTGGCTGTACTTGATCGCATTGGACAGGAGGTTGTCCAGCACTTGCCGGATGCGCTGCTCGTCGACGTCGGCAGACAGGTGGATCGGTGCGTCCACCTCGACGGCCACCCCACTCTGCGCCGCAAACGGACGCGTCGCCTCGACGGCGTCGCCCACCAGCACGGTCAGGTCCACCACCGCCCGCTGCAGCTGGAGCCGGTCCTCGCCGACCTGGCCCACGTGGAGGAGATCCGACAGCAGCGCGCGCAGCCGGAGGGCGTTGCGCTGGACAACCTGCAGCTGGCCGATCACGTCGGGTGGAAGGCCATCGTGCTCGCAGAGGATCTCCAGGTGACCGAGGACCGAGGTCAGCGGCGTACGCAGCTCGTGGGACACCGACGACACGAACTCGTCCTGGACCTGCATGGCGCGCATCAGGTCGGTGATCTCCTGGTAGGCGAGCGCGGAGCCCAGCTGCTCGCCATCGGGACCACGAACCTGGCGAGCCGACGCGGAGAAGGCAGCGCGCCTGCGGGGATCGTCACCCACCCAGTAGGTGTAGTCGTCGAACTCCTCACCCTGGACCGCGCGGTACGACGGCATGTCCTCCTTGGCCATCAACGTCTTGCCGTCCTGGAAGTAGACGTGGCCGAGCTGTCCTGCCTCGCCGTGGTGCCCGTCGGGGAAGGGCAGGCTCATGGTCTCCCGGTGTCGACGGTTCATGCGCTCGTAGCGGCCGTCCCTGCCGATCAACAGCAGGCCCACGCTCACGGCCTCGAAGATCGCCTCGAGCGTGTTGTGCTCGTGCTCGACCTCCGCCCTGGCCGCCTCGAGCCGCTGCTCGTGCTCGTGCTGCTCGGACACGTCGAGGATCTGCGAGATGAAGTGGAGCGGCTGGCCGTCCGGTCCGCGCACCACAGCCACCGAGAGATCGCCCCAGACGACGTGCCCGTCCGCGTGCAGATAGCGCTTGCGCATGCGGTAGCTGTCGATCTCTCCGGCCACTCCCCGGTTGAACATCACCAGGTCGCCGTCGAGGTCCTCCGCATGGGTGATCTCCTGGAAGCCCACCTGGGACAGTCGCTCGGCGCTGAAGCCGAGCATCTCGCAGAACGCATGGTTGACCATCAGCAGGCCACCGTCGAGGCCTACCAGAGCCATCCCGATCGGTGAGTGCTCCAACGTCAGCCGCCACAGCTCGGCGCTGCCGGATGTCCCATCCATCCGACAACCTCCTGCGCCGAGAGCCTTGGTCAGGGACCACCGTAGGTCAACGGGACGGCGGTCCTCTCGATATCAGGAGGAAACACCAGCTTCATGGTCACGCGGCCTCTGCGCCCCTGCTCGGGAAGGTCGGGGGCCGGAGCCTCGCCAGGGCCGAGAGCTCGCTGGCCGTGCGCATCGGGTTGCGGGTGAAGTCGCCGGCGTAGTAGCCGTTGTGCCGACGGCCGGATCCGGTGTAGGTGCCGCGGTCTTCCTCGATCGTGTACATCAGAGTCATCTCCTTGGATCCGAGGCGACCGTCGGATGGCGGCCTGTGGTGTCTTCTCATCAGTTCCACGAACGGCACCGGCCGGATACGACAGCTCGGTCGAAAGAGGTTCGCTCGGACGACGACGAGGCCACCTTGCTGCAGGTCAGTCCCGGTCCGGTGCGAACCGGTAGCCGATCCCGGGCTCGGTGACGAACAGGCTCGGCGCCGCCGGGTCGGTCTCCAGCTTGCGGCGGATGCTGGCGAGGTGCACGCGCAGGTAGTTGGTCTGGCGCTCGAAGCCCGGCCCCCACACGGCGTACAGGAGGTCGGCCTGACGCACCAGTCGACCACGCTTGCGAGTGAGGGCCTCGATGATCTTCCACTCGATGGGGGTGAGGTGGATGCTCTCGCCGCCCCGGGTGGCGAGGGACTCGGTGACGTCCAGGGTGAGGTCGCCGACGTCGACGACCAAGGCGGGTTCCTCGACCGCCGTGCGTCGGGTGGTGACGCGGACGCGCGCGAGCAGCTCCTCGATGGAGAAGGGCTTGGTGATGAAGTCGTCGGCACCCAGGTCGAGGGCCTCGACCTTGTCGTCGGGGTCGCTGCGCGCCGACACGACGATGACCGGCACCTGGGTGAACGAGCGCAGCTGCTTGAGGACGTTGATGCCGTCGATGTCGGGGAGACCGAGGTCGAGGAGGACGACGTCCGGCATCCGCTCGTCGACGATCTGGAGAGCCGAGCGGCCGTCACCGGCGGTCTCGACGTCGTAGTCGCGGGCCCGCAGGTTGATGGTCAGGGTCCGTAGCATCGCCGGGTCGTCGTCGACGACGAGCACGAAGGTCATGGCGTCTCCTCCGGCCGGGGGAAGTCGAGGACGAACGTGAGTCCGCCGCCGGGGGTCTCCTCGGTCGCGACGGTGCCGCCCATCGCCTCCGTCAGACCGCGGGCGACGGCGAGACCGAGCCCGACGCCGTCCTTGTCGGGGATGTCGCCCAGCCGCTGGAAGGGGGTGAAGATGCGTGCCTGGTCGACGTCGGGGACGCCGGGGCCGGTGTCGGCGATGCGCAGGATGGCGCGGTCGGCCGTGGCGGCGGCGTCGACCCGGATCGTCGCGTCGGTCGGCGTGTACTTGAGCGCGTTCTCGCAGATGTTGGCCAGCACGCGGTCGAGGAGGCCGGGATCTGCCAGCACGAGCACATCGTTGTCCACCTCGACCTTGATCCGGCCGCTGTCGGCAAGCGGGGCGATCGCCTGGTGCACCGCTCGCGCGAGGCCGACGTCGGTGAGGGTGACCGTGACGGCACCGGTGTGGATCCGGCTCATGTCCAGCAGGTTGGTGACGAGCGTGGTGAGACGGTCGGCGCCCATCTCGATGTTCTCGAGGAGCGCCTCCTCGTCCTCGGCGGAGAACGTGACCTGCTTGCTGCGGAGGCTGCCGACCGAGGCCTTGACTGCCGCCAGCGGCGAACGCAGGTCGTGCGACACGGCAGCCAGCAGCGCGGTGCGTGTGCGGTCGGCATCGGCCAGCTGAAGGCGCTCGACCTCGGCCGACGTGGCCTGCCGGCGCTCGGCCATCACCTTGGCGTAGGCGGCGTAGGCATTGAGGAGGCTACGGTCCGAGGCGGCGAGCCGGCCTCCTCGCAGGGCGAGCAGCGTCTCCTCGTCGATCGGGGTGGTCATGCTCGCCTCCTCCGGTGTGGCCGGGGCGTCGCCCACGCTGGCGACCGTGTCACACGCGCCCTTGTCCGTACGCCGCAACACCGCCGCCCCGTTGGCCCCGAGCAGCTCACAGGCCGACGACAACAGTCCCAGCAGGTCGTCGCTGGAGTTGAGGAGGCTGTGCGAGAGGACGGTGAGGGCGTCGGCCTCCGTGCGCGCGTTGCGGGCCTCGGTCGCGAGCCGGGCCGAGTGGTCGACGACGGTCGCGACCGCGATCCCGACGACCACGAAGAGCCCGATGGCCGTCACGTTCTCGGGCTCGGCGATGGTGAAGGTGTAGAGCGGCGGCGTGAAGAGGTAGTTGAGCATCAGCCCGCTCGCCAGAGCCGCGACGATCGCGGGCACCAGCCCACCGATGAGCGCGGTCGCCACGACGACGGCCATCAGGGCCATGGACTCGCTGGGCAGGCCGTGGAAGTCGTCGGTCAGCTTCAGCAGCAGGCTCAGGATCGTGGGTGCGAGCACCGCGAACGCGAAGCCGGCAATCCGTCGGCGTACGCCGAGCTTGTTGTCCGGACTGGTCACGCGCAGGTTGCGCCGGCGCGCGTAGTCGTGGGTGACGATGTGGACGTCGATGTCACCCGAGGCTGCGATGACGCGCTCGCCGATGCCGGGTCGTAGCAGCGTGGACAGCCGCCCGCGCCGGCTGGCGCCGACGATCACCTGGTTGGCGTTCTCGGCCTTCGCGAACCCGAGGATCGCCTCACTCGCGTCGTCACCGACGATTGCGTGGAAGGTGCCGCCGAGCTCTTCGGTCTTGGCGCGCAGGGCGGAGAGCTGGTCGGGGGAGACCCCGCTGAGGCCGTCCTGGCGGGTGACGTAGAGCGCCAGCCACTCGCCCCCGGCGCGGCGCGTCGCGATCCGAGCCGCGCGCCGCATCAACGTCGACGACTCGGGCCCACCGGTGACGGCGACGACGATGCGCTCCCGGGTGGCCCAGGTGCCCTGGATGTCGTGCTGGTCGCGGTAGTGGTCCAGGCCCTCGTCGACCCGGTCGGCGAGCCAGAGCAGGGCCAGCTCTCGCAGCGCGGTGAGGTTGCCCTCGCGGAAGTAGTTCGAGAGTGCCGCATCGACCTTCTCGGCGGCGTAGATGTTGCCGTGGGCCATCCGCCGGCGCAGCGCCTGCGGGCTCATGTCCACGAGCTCGATCTGGTCGGCGGCCCGCACGACGTGGTCGGGCACGGTCTCGCGCTGCCGGACGCCGGTGATGGACTCGGTGACGTCGTTGAGCGACTCGAGGTGCTGGATGTTCACGGTCGTCACGACCTCGATGCCCGCGTCCAACAGCGCGTCCACGTCCTGCCAGCGCTTCTCGTGCGCGCTGCCTGGCACGTTGGTGTGGGCGAGCTCGTCGACGAGGACCACGTGCAGGCTTGCGCTCGAGGATCGCGTCGAGGTCCATCTCCTCATGGACGGTGCCCTTGTACTCGACCTTCGCACGCTCGATCACCTCGAGGTCGGCCAGCGCCTCTCGGTCTTCGGGCGGCCGTGGGTCTCGACGTACCCGACGACGACGTCGGTGCCCCGGTCACGCCGACGATGGCCCTCGTCGAGCATGGCGAAGGTCTTCCCGACCCCGGGGGATGCGCCGAGGTACACGCGCAGCTTTCCCCGGTCCATGTCACTCAGTCTCCACCCTCGACGGCTCTCACTGCGTGCTTGCTGCCTGTACGGCGACGTTGAGCTCGAGCACGTTGACGCCGGGTTCGCCGTGGAACCCGAGGAAGCGGCCCTGGGTGTTCTCCTCGATCAAGTCCTCGACCTCTGCGAGGTCGAGGCCGTTGACCCGGGCGACGCGGGCGGCCTGGATGTCCGCGTACGCGGGCGAGATCTGCGGGTCCAGTCCTGAGCCCGAGGCGGTCAGGGCGTCGGCGGGCACGTCCGAGTGGTCGACCGACTCGGCTGCGGCGACAGCGGCCCGCCGTTCCTCGATCGAGGCGATCAGGTCGGTGTTCAGCGGCCCGAGGTTGCTCGGCGCGGAAGCGAGCGTGTCGTAGTCGTTGGGGGAGGGCCGGGAGTGGAACCACTGGTCGCCGTCGAAGTTCTGGCCGATCAGGCGGGACCCGACGACCTGGCCGTCGACGGGGACGGGTTGTCCGGCGGCATGGTCACCGAATGCCTGGCCGACGCCCCACACGGCGGCGGGATAGCCGACGCCCAGGATGACGGTGAGCACGACGAGCAGGCGCAGGGCCGCGAGCGATTGGCGAGTGAAGTCAGTGAGCATGATGATCAGCCGATTCCGGGGATGGTCGAGACGAGCAGGTCGATGAGCTTGATGCCGATGAACGGCACGACGATTCCGCCGAGTCCGAAGACGTAGATGTTGCGGCGCAGCACCGAGGTCGCGGACGCGGCGCGGAACCGCACGCCACGCAGGGCCAGGGGGATCAGGCCCACGATGATCAGCGCGTTGAAGATGACGGCCGAGAGGATCGCGGACTGCGGCGTGGCCAGCCCCATGACGTTGAGGCTGTCGAGCGACGGGTAGGCCGCGACGAACATGGCCGGGATGATCGCGAAGTACTTCGCGACGTCGTTGGCGATGGAGAAGGTCGTCAGCGCCCCGCGGGTGATGAGCAGCTGCTTGCCGATCTCCACGATGTCGATCAGCTTCGTCGGGTCCGAGTCGAGGTCGACCATGTTGCCGGCCTCCTTCGCGGCGGCGGTGCCGCTGTTCATGGCCACGCCGACGTCGGCGGCGGCGAGCGCCGGGGCGTCGTTGGTGCCGTCGCCGGTCATGGCGACGAGCCGCCCGCCCTCCTGCTCCTTGCGGATGTAGGCCATCTTGTCCTCGGGCGTGGCCTCGGCCAGGAAGTCGTCGACACCTGCCTCGTCCGCGATCGCACGAGCGGTCAGGGCGTTGTCGCCGGTGATCATGACGGTGCGGATGCCCATCGCGCGCAGCTCGGCGAACCGTTCGGTCATGCCGGCCTTGACGACGTCCTTGAGCTGTACGACGCCGAGGACCGAGCCGGTGCCAGCGCTGTCCTTCTCCGCGATCACCAGCGGCGTCCCGCCCGATCGGGCGATCTCGTCGATGACGTCGAGCACGGCTGCGGAGGGGGTCGAGCCGACCCACTCGGCGACCGCGGACCCGGCGCCCTTGCGGATCTGCGAGCCGTCGGCCAGGTCGACGCCGGACATCCGGGTCTGGGCGGTGAACTCGACGAACTCGGCGTCCCGACGGGAGATCGCTGTCGTCCGCACCCAGGGTCAGGGCCAGGTCCACGATCGAGCGACCCTCAGGTGTCTGGTCGGCCAGGCTGGACAGCCGTGCGACATCGCGCAGGCGCGCGTCGCTCGACGCCCGGGGCCGGGACGAACCGGGTGGCCTGGCGGTTGCCGTAGGTGATGGTGCCGGTCTTGTCGAGCAGCAGCGTGCTCACGTCGCCGGCGGCCTCGACGGCCCGGCCCGACATGGCCAGCACGTTGACTCGCACCAGGCGGTCCATCCCGGCGATGCCGATGGCGGAGAGCAGCGCGCCGATCGTGGTCGGGATGAGGCACACCAGCAGCGCGATCAGGACCACCAGGTCCTGGGGCGCTCCGGCATACCTCGCCATCGGGCGGCAGCGTCGCGACGGCGAAGAGGAACACCAGCGTGAGGCTGGCCAGCAGGATGGACAGCGCGATCTCGTTGGGGGTCTTGCGACGCGATGTCCCCTCGACGAGGGCGATCATCTTGTCCAGGAACGTCGATCCTGCCTCGGCGGTGATCCGGACGACGATGCGGTCCGACAGCACGCGGGTGCCGCCGGTGACGGCGCTTCGGTCGCCACCCGCCTCCCGGATGACGGGAGCGGACTCGCCGGTGATGGCGGACTCGTCGACCGAGGCGATGCCCTCGACCACGTCCCCGTCGCCGGGGATGACCTCGCCCGCCTCGACGACCACGTGGTCGCCGACCTTGAGCTGGGTGCCGGGAACCTGGGTCTCGTCGCCACGGTGGTCGAGGAGGCGCGCCATGGTGTCACTGCGGGCGGCCCGCAGTGACGCCGCCTGCGCCTTGCCGCGCCCCTCGGCTACGGCCTCGGCGAGGTTGCCGAAGATGACGGTCAGCCACAGCCAGATCGCGATCGAGATCGTGAACAGGCTGGGGTCGGCGACGGCCGCGATCGTGGTCGCGATCGAACCGAGCCAGACCAGGAACATGACCGGCGAGCGCCACATGTGTCGCGGGTCGAGCTTGCGGACGGCCTCGGGGAGCTGGTGGACAGCCTGGGCGGAGAGGACGCGCAGCGACATCCCGGCCTTGGGCTTGTTGACCAGCGAGCCGGAGTTTTCGTCCGGCGTCGTCGGAGCTGCGGTTGTGGTGGTCATGCGAGTGCCTCTGCAATCGGTCCGAGGGCGAGTGCCGGGAAGTAGGTCAGGCCGGTCAGGATCAAGATGACGCCGACCAGCATCCCGACGAAGAGGGGTTGTGTGGGTGGGGAGCGTGCCCGCGGTGACCGGGACCTTGCCCTGCTCGGCCAGCGAGCCGGCGAGCAGCAGGACGAGCACGATCGGGAGCAGGCGGCCGAGCAGCATCGCCAGACCCAGGGTGATCTGGAAGAAGTCCGAGGTCACCGTGATGCCGCCGAACGCGCTGCCGTTGTTGTTGGCCGCCGACGTGTAGGCGTACAGGGTCTCGCTGAAGCCGTGCCCGCCCGGGTTGCCCATCGCGTCGGCCGTGGAGTCCAGCGAGATCGCGATGCCGGTCCCGATCAGCACGAGGGCGGGCGTGGCGAGCGTGTAGAGCGCGACGTACGTCATCTGCCGGGCGCTGATCTTCTTGCCGAGGAGCTCGGGCGTGCGACCGACCATCAGGCCACAGATGAACACCGCGAGGATCGCCATGATCAGGATGCCGTAGATGCCGGCGCCGACACCGCCGGGAGCGATCTCGCCCAGCATCATGTTGACCAGCACGGCGCCGCCACCGACGGGGGTGAGCGAGTCGTGGGACGCGTTGACCGCACCCGTCGACGTGCCGGTCGTGGCGACCGCGAACAGGGCCGACGCCCACTCGCCGAAGCGAGTCTCCTTGCCCTCCATCGCTGCGCCGGCAGACTGTGCCGCCGGTGAGTGGGCACCCGCTTCGGCCCAGGTGGTCAGGGTCAGGGCCACCGTCCACAGCACGCCCATCGCGCCGAGGACGGCGAGACCCTGGCGCCGGTTGCCCAGCATCGTGCCGAGCGTCCGGGTGAGGCTGATCGGGAGGACCAGGATCAGGAAGATCTCCAGGAGGTTGGTGTAGGGGTTGGGGTTCTCGAACGGGTGCGCGGAGTTGGCATTGAAGAAGCCGCCGCCGTTGTTGCCGAGCTCCTTGATCGCCTCCTGGCTGGCCACCGGGCCGCCGGTCAGGACCTGGCTGTGGCCAGCGAGCGTGGTCATGGTGCTGTCGGTGAACGTCTGGATGACGCCACCCGCCATCAACAGCACTGCTGCCACGAAGGCGAGGGGGAGCAGGATCCGGATCGTGCCCCGGACCAGGTCGACCCAGAAGTTCCCCAACGACCCGCTGCGGGAGCGGACGAAGCCGCGGATCATCGCGACCGCGATCGCGATGCCGACGGCAGCCGACAGGAAGTTCTGCACAGCCAGGCCCGCCATCTGTGCGCTGAACCCGAGGGTCGACTCGCCGGCGTAGGACTGCCAGTTGGTGTTGGTGACGAACGAGACCGCCGTGTTGAACGACATCCAGAACGGCATGCCCTCCATGTCCCGGCTGAACGGCAGGTGCGCCTGCCCCAGCAGGATGCCCATCAGCACCACGATGCTGACCACCAGAAGCCCACGACGCTCAGCGCGTAGGACTTCGGACTCTGCTCCGCATCGGGGTTCACCCCCGCCAAGCGATAGAGACGACGCTCCACCCGGGTGTGCTTCGCGCTCGTGAAGACGCGCGCCATGTAGTCGCCGAGCGGGACGTACACCAAAGCCAGGAGCGCGACGAGAACCGCGATCGACAAGAGACCGCCAACCGTGTCAGACATCAGAAACGCTCCGGGAAGATCAAGGCCGCCAGCAGATACGCCGCAACGGCGACGACTGCGGCAATCAGCAGGCCGGTTTCAATACTCATGAAGCCAAGCCAAGCCCCGATGCATCGCTCGGCGGGTCGTCTTGATGCGTTCTTAGCGATGGTTGACGCACATTTGCCGCTCGGCCGATAACGCGTACGGCACTGGGTACCGAGGTGGCAGAAGGCGTGCGCCCCGCCCCTGCGTTCTCCTTCAGGTCCCGATGGACAGGCAGCCAGCCCCGTCGGGCCGCCCCAGCGCGCAACGCCGGCAGTGTCCTCCCCCGGTGCTGTGGGAGTTGCGTGCGTTGTGAAGCACTCCACCCACGGCCGATGGGAGCCGAGGGTGGAGTGCTGCTTCGCGCGACCTCAGCTGTTCCTTGTGTCAGTTCGGGAGGTGCCAGCCCGATCGTGTGCGACCTTGGGGGTACGTCGGCCTTGATGGGGCCCCGAAGACGGGTCCGGAGAGGCACGGATGGTGCTCATGAGTGGATTCGCGGCTTTGGCCGTCGACACCTCCAGTGACCTGTTCCGGGTGCTCTTCACCGCGTCCTCCCAACAGCTCTCGGCCGCGGTGGAGCTGGCCTTGAACTCGGTCTCCTTCTTGGCCGCCGTCCTTTCGGCTCGAGCTGCACTTCGTGGGGAGGGTGCGTTCAGGGTCGCCTAGGGAGTCCTCGCGGCTGCGATGGTGTGCTGGGGTACGAGCAACGTGCTCTTCGACCTGGCCGTGCTGGCGCCCGCCTGGGGCTCGGTGGACGTGGCGCGCGACCTGCAGCTGGCCGCGATCGGCCTGATCGTCGTCGGGATGGCTGTGATGCCGGCGCGCAGGTGGCAGCCAGGTGCAGCATTGCGCACGTTCGTCGACATCGTCGTCATGCTGGTGTGCCTGGTCCTGGTCGGCACCGTCGTGGTGGTCCGGTTCGTGCTCGAACACGCATCGTCGCCTGACGACCAGTTGTTCTCACTGGTCTATCCGGCCACCGCCCTGCTCCTCTGCAGTCAGGCCTACGCCAAAGGACGCCGCTCCGGCGACCTGCCTCGTGCCGAGCTGCCGATGCTGGTGGCGGCGCGCCGTCGTCGATGGCGTCGCGCACGGCCGCAGGTTCGGCTATCGCGGTCGGTGCACCGGCGGTGGCCTACGGCTGGGGAGCGTCCTCGGCCGTGTCGGAGACCGCACATCCCATCCCAGTCAGCAGTACGAGTGCCAGGGCGGCGGTCGGGGCTCGCCAGGGCGCCTTCGGTGAGCCGACTGGGCCGCGCGAGTCTGCGTGAGACTGGTTGGGTGTCATGGCTGTCCGCTGCATGCGGTGGACGCTACGCGCAGGACCCAACGTGGAGGCCCGACGTGAAGCACCCCACGGAGGGACGAGGGGGTTGGTTCTCACCCGCGTCGGAACAGGCGGGACAGGACCCCGGGGGTCCTCTCGCTCTTGGGGTGCCCTGGGCACCACTGGCCGGCCGGGACGCCGGCCTTGACGTCGGCGATGTGTTGGCCGCATCCGGCCCAGGTGGTGTTGCCGCAGGTCTTGCATCGGGTGGCTCGGCACATGAGGTGTCTCCTTGAGGGGCTGGTTGACGAGTACGTCGGGAGTTGAAGGGGTCAGGTGAGGGCGGGGGCTACGTGGACGGCGGTGTAGGCGGCGACGGCGAGGACGAGCCCGGTGAAGGCGAGTGAGAGGTGGTCGGTGTTGGTGCGTGCTGCGAGACGTGCGCCGGCGATGGCGGTGATGGCCGAGGCGGCGGTGAGCGCTCCGACGAGCCACCAGTCGGGGTGGGTGGCGCCGTGGGCTGCGCGAACGGACAGGGCGGCGGCGCTGGTGATGGTGATGACGACCAGGCTGGTGCCGGCGGCGTACTCCATGGGCAGGGCGAGGGCCAGGAGCAGGGCGGGTACGACGAGGAACCCGCCGCCGACTCCGAGGAACCCGGTCAGCAGCCCGACGACGGTGGCGGTGATGAGGACCTTCAGCGCGCGGGGGCACTGGCACGCGAACGTGGGCGAGAACGTGAGGATGGGGTCATCCCACCCGGGACGTCGACGCTGGCCTATGGCGGTGCTGGGGTGGGTGTGGTGGCGGTACTGGCGGATGACCATGACGCCGCCGACGACGAGCAGCAGTGCAGCGAAGCCGCCATCAGCACCGCTTCCGGCACCCGGGCGGCTGCAAGGGACCCGGCTGCGGCGCCCCCGATGGCGACGAGGCCGAATGTGACGCCGCGGCCGAGGAGGACGTTGCCTTCGCGGTGGGCGGTGACGGCGGCGAGCAGTGAGGTGACCGCGACGACGACGAGCGACCCGGTGGTGGCTTGGGCTGGGGACTGGTCGAGTAGGTAGACGAGTACCGGGACGGCGAGGATGGACCCGCCGCCGCCGAGCGCGCCCAACGACAGGCCGATGATTGCGCCCGCGACGAGGGCGAGCAGGAGGGCGCCCATCAGTTCGACTGGTCGCCGTTCCCGCCGTCGTTGCCTTCGGGGCTGTCGGTGTCCGTGCCGACGAGGTGGAGTCCGACCTCGTCGGCGTTGTCGAACATGTCGTTGATGGCACGAGTGTGCGTTCGTGGGCGTCGAGCAACGACGCTGCGATGGAGGAGCGGTAGCCGCTGGCGCAGTGGACCCACACCTTGCCGTCGGGAACTTCCTCGAGCCGGCCGGGGAGTTCGTGCAACGGCACGTTGAGCGCCCCGTCGATGTGGGCGGCTGCGTACTCCTCGGCGCGACGTACGTCGAGGACGACCACGGGCTCGTGCTCGTGCACTTGGGCGAGGTCGGCGAACGTGGCGGTCGGGAACGACGACAGATCGCCGGTGGTCCAGGTGGTGGGGTCGCCGGTGGCATGGGCTGCGGGGCGGTCGATGCCGATGCGGCTCATCTCGCGTTGCGCCTCGGCGACGTCGTCTGCCGTCTCACCGAGCAGCGTGACGGGAGTGCCCCACGGGATGAGCCACCCGAGGTAGGTGGCGAAGTTGTCGTCGATGCCAAAGTTGTACGTGCCCGGGGTGTGCCCGGCAGCGAAGGCCGTGCGCTTGCGCAGGTCCACGACCCACTCGCCGTCCTCGATGCGGCGGCGAAGCTCGGTCGCGTCAGCCTTCGCCGGCGCGCTCAGGTCAGCGCTGTTCGGTCCAGCCGCGTTCGCGGGAGCCATGTGCACGTAGTAGGCGGGGTAGGCACCCAGGCCGGCGAGGAGCTCACGAACGTACGTTTCCTCGTCCTGGGTCAGGGCCGGGTTCGACTGCTTCTCCTGCCCGATGGTGGAGTCGGTCGCATCTGACTGGGTGGCGGCGCAGAACGACCCGAACCCGTGCGTGGGGAACACTTCGGTCTCGTCGGGGAGCAGGTCAGCGAGCCGGTGAGCGGAGGCGTGCTGGTGACGCACCAGGGCGTGGGTGTGCTCCTCGCCCAGCAGGTCGGGGCGACCGGTGGCACCGAACAGGAGCGAACCGCCGGAGAACACCCCAACCGAGCCGTCCAGACACCATCGCCGTCGTTGGTGTCGGTGTCGGTGAGGACGTAGGACAGGTGGGTGAACGTGTGTCCCGGGGTGGCGAGTGCGGTGACCCGCATCCGGTCGCCGACCTCGACGGTCTCGCCGTCGCTGACGGGGGTGCGGTTGAAGGCGACCTCGTCGGCGGCGTTGACCAGGTAGTCGGCGCCGGTCGCCTTCGCCAACGCGAGACCGCCGGTCACGTAGTCGTTGTGGATGTGGGTCTCGAAGACGTGCGTGAGCCGCACACGGTGTTCCTCGAGCAGGGTGGTGACCCGGTCGATGTCGCGTTGCGGGTCCACGACGAACGCCACCCGCCCGTCATGAACGAGGTAGGTGCGGTCACCCAGCGTGGGGGTCTCGATTGGAACGATCGTCAACCCGTTGACGGTCGCGGCCTCGGTCTGGTCGGTGTCAGCCATAGATGCTCAGCCCTTCTCGATCGGTTCGCCCGGCATGGGCCCAGGCGCCGGTGCCGCCCGCCACAGATGCGGCGTCGAACCCGGCCGAGGCTGAGGTAGTCAGTCATCGCGGCGGAACGGTTGCCCGACGCGCAGATGACGAAGACCGGCTGGTCGCGGTCGAGTTCCCCGACACGGGCCGGCAGGTGACCCATCGGGATGTGAACGACTCCAGGAACGTGGCCCTCGGCGTACTCGCCGCGCTCGCGCACATCGACGACGGCGACGCCTCGTCGAGAGCCTGGGAAAGGTCGTCAATGGTGACTTCACGCATGTGTGGTGCCTTCCTGCAGCACACCGATCGTCCGGTGGCCGCGCTTCGTGATGGTCGCATTCAAGATCCCCCCGGGGGGTTAGCAGGGACGCTAGCAAACCCCCCGGGGGGATGTACAGTTGCGCGCAGCGCCCCGTCCCGACCGGCAAGGATGCGGCACAGCACGCGTCCACCCGCGGAAACGGAGTCCCACGATGAGCGACTACACGCTCAGCAAGACCGTCACCCAGCCATACGGGCCGACCGTCGAAGCGGTCCGGGCCGGACTCGCCGACCAAGGGTTCGGGGTCCTCACCGAGATCGACCTCGCCGCCACCCTCCACACCAAACTCGGCGTCACCATCCCCGCCCAGGTCATCCTCGGCGCGTGCCGACCCCAGCTGGCCTACGAAGCCATCCAGGCCGACCCCTCCATCGCAGCCGTCCTGCCCTGCAACGTCGTCGTCCGCACCATCGACGACACCACCACCGTCGTAGAGGCTTTCGACCCCGACGCGATGCTCAACCTGTCCTCCACGAGGAACTCCGACGCGCTCGCGACCATCGCAGCCGACGCCCGCACCCGCCTCGCCGCCGTACTCGACGGCCTCACCTGACCCCCTCAACGACAGGAGAACCCCGTGGACCTCGAACCCACCGAGATCAAGGCCATCATCACCCGCATGAAACGCGCCCACGGCCACCTCGGCAGCGTCATCCGCATGCTCGAAGAAGGCTCCGACTGCGAAGCAGTCCTCACTCAGCTCGCCGCCGTCAACAAGGCCATCTCCCGCAGCGGCTACGCCATCGTCGCCACCGGACTCCAACAGTGCCTCACCACACCGACCAAGGGCTCGACGGCATCGACGTCAAGAAGATGGAAAAGCTCTTCCTCGCCTTGGCCTGAGCGTTGCGTCACAAGGTTGAGCACGCCCTCTTTGCGGCAGCGCGCATGTGAGAACAAACGAGAAAGACGCCGACAAGTTTGAGTGCCGACGACTCTCGACCGAGCGCCTTTTCGCTGTAGCAAGCAGCGCGAGTGCCGATAGGTCACGACTTTCCCTCCGGCATCCTTTCAGCCTGATGAGGACCGCAAATCGAAGCCCGACGCACGTGCTACGAAGGTCCGTAAGATGGTCCGCCCCTCGGGGCGGGCCCGACGTCATTTCAAGGCTAGATGACGAGTGCTGACGGGCGGTGACGAGGCGTGCACGGTGGGGTCAAGTTCTACCGCGGCTCGGCGTCCGCCGCTCGCTCGTACGTCGAGGCAGACCGCTCACGAGTGGACGACTACTACCTCGCCGAGGGCACCGGGGTGGCCGAGCGTTACGTCGCAGCGACGCCGGTGGCGGTTGAGGTACGTGGTGTCTGCGCAGTTCAGGGCTGGGGGACCCTTGACGGCGACGGCTACGAAAGGTGGGTCGCTGGCTACGACGTGACGACCGGTGCAGCGAAGGAACGCCTGCGCGACGACGCACGTGCGTTGCGGTTCGTCGAGGTCGTGGTGAACGGGCCGAAGTCGGCCAGGACACCGCCAGCGCACTGTTCGCCATCGCCGACCGAGCGCACGCGACCGTCGCGCTCCTCGGTGACCGCCACCAGCTACCGGCGGTGGGTCGCGGCGGCGTCCTCGACCTCGCCGCAGGCTGGGTGCGACCCGCAGCGCACCACGAGCTCGAGTCGGTGCACCGGTTCAGCGATCCCGCGTACGCCGACCTCAGCCTGCTCATGCGCACTGGGGAGCGTTCCGGTGAGGTCTTCGACGAGCTGCATGCACGCGGCCAGATCGTTCGCCATGCCAGCGAGGTCGAGCGCACCGCGGCCCTGGCCGCCATCGGCGCCGACGGTACTCATGAGGGTGACCTGCTCGTCATCGCCGACACCCGCGACCAAGTCGGGGCGCTCAACGCAGCCATCCGCGACCGCCGCCACGGTGCTGGTGTAACGATCGGTGAGCGCACTGGGTGCGCTGGTGAGCAGACTGGTGTGCGGGCGGGTGAGCCCATCACGCGCCGTGGTGAGCGAATCGGTCTCGGCGACCGAGTCGCCACCCGCCGCAACGACCGCGACCTCGGGGTGGCCAACCGCGACACCTGGACCGTGGCCGGGATCGGCGACGACGGCAGCGTCCTGGTCACTGGGCGCGCGGGCCAACGCTCGCTGCCGGCCGGGTACGTCCGCGAGCACGTCGAGCTCGCCTTCGCCACCACCGCTTACGGAGCCCAGGGCGAGACCGTCGGCGCCGCCCACCTCGCGCTCGGAGAGACCGACCGGAGCCGCCTCGGCATACGTCGCCATGACCCGAGGCCGTCATCACAACATCGCCCACCTGGTCGCCGAGTCCGTCGACGACGCTCGCAGCCAATGGGTCGACGTGTTCAGCCGTGACCGCGCCGACCTCGGACCACGCCACGCCGCCGAGAGAGCTGCGGACGACATCGACCGGTATGGACCGAGCGCGCCGTCACCCTCCATCGCACTACAGGCCGCGGTGCTGCGGGAAGGTGAACGACCCCGGCCCGTTCCCCAGCCGATGCCGATCTCCCCGCCGACTTCTCGCGGGCTCGGTCGCTGACCGATCTCCTCGCGTCGAGTGACCGCACGGAGTGGTTGCATGACATAGGTGACTAGGAGAGCCTCGGGTCTCGACAACAGCGGTCACAGGTGTCCGATCCGCACACCCCGAGGTTGCTTCTCCAGACAGGGTCGCCCAATCCGTCGGCGGCCACGACGAGAGGCGAGGCGATGGTGACACCCATCGGTATCCCGGACGACTGGGACGACAACAACCTGATCCTGTTCGAGGAGTTCTGCGAACTCATCCGCACACCGCAGCGCACCGTCCGCGACTGGCGGCGGCGCGGCATCGGCCCCAGGTGGACCCGCTTCCAGGGCATCGGCCGGCTCTACATCACCGTCGCCGAGGCCCGACGCTTCCTCGCCTCCGCGACGGCCACCCGTGTCGAGGTGCGTTCCGATGGCTGAGCGACGAGCCATCCCGGTCTACCTCAGCCTCGAGGAGGCGGCCGAGGCCATGTCGGTCTCGACCAGGACGATCCGGCGCTGGATCGCAGCCGGCACCCTCCCCGCGTACCGGTGCGGCAAACGCGCCATCCGGATCAAGCTCGAGGACCTCGAGGCCGCGCCTCGGCAGATCCCCTCAGCGCGATGGTGAGGGCGGCCAGGCGGTTCTGATCCTGACGGGCGCAACCGAACCAACCGGGCAATGACCAGCACCTGCGGCAGTTGGTGGCCGGAACCAGCGCGCGGGCTAGTTGCACGTATGTTGCACGAGACAAGGAAAGAGGCCCCCGAAAGGGCCTCTGACCTGCGGAAACGTGGTGGGCGATACTGGGTTTGAACCAGTGACCTCTTCCGTGTCAGGGAAGCGCGCTACCGCTGCGCCAATCGCCCAGGTCTTGAGTTGTGTGTGTGGAGGTGGGTACGGGATTTGAACCCGTGTACACGGATTTGCAGTCCGTTGCCTCGCCTCTCGGCCAACCCACCGCGGGGGTCCTCCCATGGAAGGACCCGGTGGAAAGACCTCTCCGAGCGGACAACGAGACTCGAACTCGCGACCTCAACCTTGGCAAGGTTGCGCTCTACCAACTGAGCTATGTCCGCCTGCATTTCCGACCGGTTGCCCGGCCGTTGGTGCGAGCAGAACAGTAGCCGATGCCGAACGGGCCGCCAAAATCGCCCCCGTGGGGGCGTGTCCACCGGATGTGCGGTCCCTAGGGTGGCCCCATGCAGGCATGGGTCAACGGTGAGGTGCTGGCCGACGCGAGTGCTCCGGCGCTCTCCGTCACCGACCACGGGGTGACCGTGGGGGACGGGGTGTTCGAGGCGATCAAGGTGCTCGACGGGCAGGCGTTCGCCGCTGACCCGGCACCTCCAGCGGCTCCAGCGGAGCGCGGCCGGGTCTGGGGCTGCCGGAGCCCGACCTCGACGTCGTACGCACGGGGATCGAGGCGGTCCTCGACGGGCAGGACCGACCGCTCGGGCGGCTCCGGATCACCTACACCGGCGGACCGCGCCCGATGGGCTGCGGCCGCGGCGACGGCCGCCGACCCTCGTGGTCGTCGCCGACGAGCATGGAGGCGTGGCCGCGCGACGACGGCGGTCGCGACGGTGCCGTGGCCGCGCAACGAGCGGGGCGCGACCGCGGGCCTCAAGACCACGTCGTACGCCGAGAACGTCGATCGCGCTGGCCCACGCCAGCGGAGCAGGGGGCGACCGAGGCGATCTTCGCCAACACCGCCGGCAACCTCTGCGAGGGCACGGGCTCCAACGTCTTCTACGTCGTCGACGGCGAGCTGCGCACGCCGACGCTCGACGAGCGGCTGCCTGGCCGGCGTGACCCGCGAGCTCGTCCTCGAGTGGTACGGCGGCAGAGGAGGTCGACGAGCCGATGCGAGGTGATCGAGCAGGCGAGCGAGGCGTTCCTCGTCTCGACGACCCGCGACGTACAAGGCGATCACCGGTGGGACGACCGCGAGCTGCCCACCCCGGGCCCGATCACCGCGGAGTGCGCGCGAGACGTGGGCGCAGCCCGCGAGGCTGAGACCATGGACCCCGTGAACTGGAGCCGTGACTCCTCCCTCGACCCGGCCATCGCCGAACGCCTCCGGCACACGCCCGAGGGCCTGGTGCCGGTCGTCGTGCAGCAGCACGGCACCGGCGAGGTGCTGATGCTCGGCTGGGTGGACGACGAGGCGCTCGCGCGCACCCTGACACCGGGCGGGCGACGTACTGGTCCCGCTCCCGCCAGGAGTACTGGGTCAAGGGCGACACCTCCGGTCACGTCCAGCACGTCCGCGAGGTCCGCCTCGACTGCGACGGCGACACCCTCCTCTTCATGGTCGACCAGGTCGGCGCGGCGTGCCACACCGGCGACCGCACCTGCTTCGACGCCGACGAGCTCGAGGTCCGCCTCGATGGCTGAGGCGCGCCGTACGTTCGGGCCCGTCGTCCTCCTCGGCCTCGCGAGCGCAGGTGCTCGCGGCCGTCGCCGGGACGAAAGCCTGGGTCGACCTGACGGGCACCAACTCGTCCAGCAGCGCTTCCATGAGCTCCACCCTCGAGATCGTCGCGCTCCCGGGAGATGCCCCTCGCGGCCGCACTCAGCCTCGTGGTCCTCGCGTGCTGGGGGGTCGTGCTCGTGACCAGGGGTCGCGTCCGCCGCGCCGTCGCCGGGCTCGGCTGCCGTCGTCTGCCCTCGGGCTGTTGGTGGCCACGATCTCGGCCTACTTCACCCTGCCCGACTCCTTCCGCGACCAGCTGGAGCAGGCTCTCGGCAACGTGGACGTCGACAGCTCCTTCACCGCCTGGTACGCCGCAGCGCTGATCGGCGCCGTCGGCAGCGTCGTCGCCACGCTGGCCGCGGTCCGCTTCACGCCCGGCTGGCCGGAGATGGGCACCAGCTACGACTCCCCGACGGGGGACGCGTCGGCGCAGGCAGAGCCCGAGGGCAACATCGAGCTCTGGAAGGCCCTCGACGAGGGGCATGACCCGACCGAGCCGCACCGACCCCTAGACTGACCGCGCACCAGAAAGCCACGATTCAGGGAGCTCTTCACATGGCGGACAACCACGGCAACACCCCCGCAGCCTGGACCGCCGTCGGCGTCGCCATGCTCGGCTTCCTCGTCGGCGGGATCGCGCTGATGCTGTCGCCGGTGAGCATGACGCTCTTCTGGATCGGCATCGCCCTCGGCGTCGTCTCCTTCCCGCTCTTCCTGATCCTCGCGAAGCTCGGTTTCCACACCGAGCACCACTGAGCAGTGAGCGAGCGAGCCCGTCGGCTCGCCTCCCCTCTGGCGATCGGCACGGGCGTCGCGCTCGCGACCCTCGCGCTGCGACTGCGTGACCCGCACGTCTCGGGTGCCTGGGGCGGGTGCCCCACCAAGCTGCTGACCGACCTCGACTGCCCGCTGTGCGGGAGTCTTCGCGCGGTCAACGACCTCACGCACCTCGACATCGGCGCGGCCCTGTCGAGCAACCTGGTGTTCGTGCTCGCGGTCCCGCTGATCCTCTTCCTCTGGGGTCGCCGCCTCGTGGCCAACTGGCGCGGGGGTACGGCGATGCAACCGCTGATCGTCCCGTCGTGGGTGTGGGTCGCCGGCCTGGTCGTGCTCGGGGTCTTCACCGTGGCGCGCAACCTGCCGGGGTCCTGGCTCGCGGCTTGAACCACCCTCATATCCGCTGGTGCCGGAGTGAGAGGGTAGGGGCATGTCCGTGCTCGATGAGATCATCGCTGGCGTTCGCGAGGATCTCGCCGCCCGCGAGGCTGACACGCCCCTGGCCGAGCGTGCGTGCCGCGCTCGCCGACGTCGACCCGGCCCGTGACCCGATGCCGCACTTCCGCGCAGCCGGCTCGAGCGTGATCGCCGAGGTGAAGCGCAAGAGCCCGAGCAAGGGTGAGCTGGCGGACATCCCCGACCCGGCGGTGCTCGCTGCGGCGTACGCCCGCGGCGGCGCAGCCGCGATCTCCGTCCTCACCGAGCAGCGCCGCTTCAACGGCACCCTCGACGACCTGCGGGCCGTGCGCGCAGCGGTCGAGACGCCGATCCTGCGCAAGGACTTCATCGTCTCGAGCTACCAGCTGGTCGAGGGGCGCGCGGCCGGTGCCGACCTCGCGCTGTTGATCGTGGCGGCGCTCGACGACGACGAGCTGCGACGGTTGTACGCCGAAGCGCGCGAGCTCGGCCTGACCGTGCTCGTCGAGGTCCACGACGAGCCCGAGACCGAGCGAGCGGTTGCGCTCGGCGCCGAGCTGATCGGCGTCAACGCCCGCAACCTCAAGACCCTCGCCGTCGACAACGACACCTTCGGCCGGCTGGCGAAGCTGATCCCCGACGACCGGGTCAAGGTCGCCGAGTCGGGCATCAGCGGCACCGACGACGTGCAGCGGTTCGTCGACGAGGGCGCCCGCGCGGTGCTCGTCGGCGAGGCGCTGGTCAGGGACGGCGACCCCGAGTCGGCTGTCCGTGCGATGACAGGAGTGCGATGAGTTCCGCCAACAACGATCAGCTCTGGGACGCAGATGAGCTCGGCTTCTTCGGCGAGTCCTGGGGCGGTCGCTTCATGCCCGAGGCGCTCGTCGCCGCGCTGGACGAGCTGACCGAGGCCTGGCAGCAGGCCATGGCCGACCCGGAGTTCGTCGCGTCCTTCGAGAAGATCTGCCGGGAGTACGCCGGCACCCCGAGCCTGCTCTACCACGCAGAGCGTCTCTCGAAGCAGGTCGGCGCCCGCGTGCTGCTCAAGCGCGAGGACCTCAACCACACCGGCGCGCACAAGGTCCGCAACGTGCTCGGCCAGGCCCTGCTGACCAAGCGGATGGGCAAGAGCAGGGTCATCGCCGAGACCGGCGCCGGCCAGCACGGCGTCGCCAGCGCGACCGCTGCGGCCTACTTCGACCTCGACTGCACCGTCTACATGGGCGCCGTCGACACCCGTCGCCAGGCGCTCAACGTCGCGCGCATGCAGCTCCTCGGCGCCAAGGTCGTCCCCGTCGACTCCGGCAGCGCGACCCTCAAGGACGCGATCAACGAGGCGCTGCGCGACTGGGTCGCCAGCGTCGACCACACGGCCTACCTCTTCGGCACCGCCGCCGGTCCGCACCCGTTCCCGAGCATGGTGCGCGACTTCACGCGCGGCATCGGCGACGAGGCACGGGCGCAGTGCCTCGAGCAGTACGGCGTCCTGCCGGACGCCATCGCCGCGTGCGTGGGCGGCGGCTCCAACGCGATCGGCCTCTACACCGCCTTCCTCGACGACGAGTCCGTCGAGATCCACGGGTTCGAACCCGGTGGCGACGGCGTCGAGACCGGTCGGCACGCCGCGACGATCTACGCCGGCGAGTCCGGCGTGCTGCACGGCGCCCGCACCTACGTCCTCCAGGACGAGGACGGGCAGACCATCGAGTCGCACTCGATCTCGGCCGGTCTGGACTATCCCGGTGTGGGGCCGCAGCACGCGCACCTCGCGGCGACCGGCCGGGCGACGTACACACCGGTCACCGACGCCGAGGCGATGGAGGCGCTCGCCCTGCTGAGCCGCGCCGAGGGCATCATCCCGGCGATCGAGTCCGCGCACGCGATCCACGGCGGCCTCGAGGTCGCCCGTCGACTCGGCAGGGAGAAGGGCCCGGACGCGACGATCATCATCAACCTGTCCGGTCGCGGCGACAAGGACATGGGCACGGCGATCGAGTGGTTCGGACTCGGGGACGCGGAAGAGGGCCCTGAGGCCGATCTCCCCATCGAGGGGGGCTCCAAGTGAGCGTCAGCAAGGCCTTCGACACGGCACGCGCGGAAGGCCGCGCCGCCCTGGTCGGCTACCTCCCCGCTGGGTTCCCCTCCGTCGAGGGCTCGATCCGAGGCCATGCGGGTCATGGTCGAGGCAGGCTGCGACGTGATCGAGATCGGCCTGCCCTACAGCGACCCGGTGATGGACGGCCCGACGATCCAGGCCGCCGCGCAGCAGGCGCTCGAGGGTGGCGTCCGCACCACGGACGTGCTGCGCGTCGTGGAGGCCGTGGCCGCCACGGGTGCGCCGACCCTGGTGATGACCTACTGGAACCCGGTCGAGCGCTACGGAGTCGGAGCGGTTCGCCGCCGACCTCGCGACCGCGGGTGGCGCCGGCCTGATCACGCCCGACCTCACGCCCGACTCGGGCGCCGAGTGGATCGCGGCCGCCGACAAGCACGACCTCGACAAGGTCTTCCTCGTCGCGCCGAGCTCGACGCCGGAGCGCATCGCCATGACGACGGCCGCCTGCCGGGGCTTCGTCTACGCGACCGCTGTCATGGGTGTCACCGGCGCCCGCACCACCACGAGCGACCTGGCCGGCCCGCTGGTGGCCCGCACCCGAGCCACCACCGACCTCCCGGTGAGCGTCGGTCTCGGCGTCAGCAACGGCGACCAGGCTGCCGACATCGCGTCCTACGCCGACGGGGTGATCGTCGGCTCCGCCTTCGTCCGCACGCTGCTCGACCACGAGGGCGACCGCGAGGCCGGACTGGCTGCCCTGCGCGCGCTCACCGAGGACCTGGCCGCCGGAGTGCGACGTGGCTGAACCCCGACGCTGGCTCGCGGTCGCCCTGGTCGCGAGCCTGCTCTCCGGGTGCGGTGCGTCGACCGGTCTGAGCCGCGGGTCACGAGATGGTGGGGACGGTCCTCGATCCTCCGTTCGACGTGAGCGGAGCTCCGCTCGAGGACGGTGACCGTGCGGCGTACAGCCTGGTCGAGGACACCGACAAGGACCTCACGCTGGTCTTCTTCGGCTACGTCCACTGCCCCGACATCTGCGGGATCGTGATGTCGACGATGGCGTCGGCGATGACCCGGCTCTCCGACGAGGAGCGGGCGGAGGTCGACGTCGCGTTCGTGACGACGGATCCCGCAGCGCGACACGGCGGAGCTGGTCGACGACTACGCCACCAACTTCGACGAGGACTTCATCGGCCTCACCGGCGACCTGGACACCATCGTCGAGGTCGCCAAGCCCCTCGGCATCGCCGTCGAGCAGGGCGACAAGCTGTCCAGCGGCGGATATGACGTCACCCACGGCACGCAGATCGTCGCGATCAACGCCGACGACGAAGGCATCGCCTACTGGCACGAGGACGTCTCCTCGGCCCAGCTGGCCGCCGACCTCCAGCACCTCCTGAGCGAGTGAGCCTGATGATTTCCCTGATCACCGTCCTGAACATCCCCAGCCCGAGCCAGGGCACGTGGTAGATCGGTCCGTTCCCGCTGCGCGGCTACGCGCTCTGCATCATCGCCGGCATCATCGTCGGCGATCTGGATCGGCGAGCGCCGCTGGGTCGCGCGCGGTGGCACGGCCGGCGAGGTCTCCGACCTCGCGGTCTGGGCGGTGCCGTTCGGCCTGGTCGGCGCCCGGATCTACCACGTGATGACCGACTGGCAGCTCTACTTCGGGGAGGGCAAGAACCCGATCACGGCGCTCTACCTCTGGCGCGGCGGTCTCGGCGTCTGGGGCGCATCGCCTGGGCGCCCTCGGCGTCGTGATCGGCGCGAGGCTGCGCGGCATCCGGCTGCTGCCCGTGCTCGACGCGATGGCGCCCGGCGTGCTGGTCGCCCAGGCGATGGGCCGGTGGGGCAACTGGTTCAACCAGGAGCTCTTCGGTCGCCCGACCGACCTGCCGTGGGGCCTGGAGATCGACGAGGCGCACCGCCCGAGCGCGCTATCTCGACAACGCGACGTTCCACCCGACGTTCCTCTACGAGTTCCTCTGGTGCGTGGCGGCCTTCGCACTCGTCGTCTGGGCCGATCGACGGTTCCGTCTCGGCCACGGCCGGGTGCTCGCGCTGTACGTCATGACCTACACCGTCGGCCGCGTCTGGATCGAGGGCCTGCGGATCGACGACGTCCAGCTCTCCGACGTGCTCGGACTCAGGTTCAACGAGTGGACCTCGATCGTGCTGTTCCTGCTGGCCGGCGCCTACTTCGTCTGGGCGGGGCGCAAGCACCCGGGCCGGGAGGAGTCGGTCTACGTCGCGGCCGGAGCCCGTGGTCGAGCCACAGCCGAGGACCCGGTCTGCGGACTGACGATCGCTGTCTGCACCTGCTCCACGCGACAGCCGGTGATAGAGTTTCCCCTCGCGCGGGCCAATGCCGTCCCCTGCCGATCGCCAACTACCTCGCGTTCCGACCGGCCCGTCCTCGACGGCTGCGGTGAGCGCGACGACGACGGGAGAACGCCCAGATGGACGCCTTCTCACCGCCTGCAGCCGAGCCACTTCGGGACTACTTGCGGGCCCCCAGGCACAGGGCTGTACGACCCTCGCCACGAGCACGACGCGTGCGGCGTCGCGTTCGTCGCGACCCTGACCGGCGTCGCCAGCCACGACATCGTGGCCAAGGCGCTGACCGCGCTGCGCAACCTCGACCACCGCGGCGCCGCCGGCGCCGAGACCAACTCCGGTGACGGCGCCGGCATCCTGATGCAGGTCCCCGACGCGTTCCTGCGCGACGTCGTCGACTTCGACCTCCCGCGCGCCGGGCAGCTACGCCGTCGGCACCGCGTTCCTGCCCGGCGACGCCGAGCGCGGTCGCCAAGACCCGGCGCCGGATCGAGGAGATCGCCGACCGAGGAGGGCCTCGACCGTCCTCGGCTGGCGCGAGGTCCCGATCGACCCCGACATCGCTCGGCGCGACCGCGCAGAGCGTGATGCCGGCGTTCGTCCAGCTGTTCGTGGCCGGCGCCGGCAAGCGCGTGGCCGGGATGGCGCTCGAGCGCCTCGCCTTCTGCCTGCGCAAGCGCGCCGAGCACGAGACCGACGTCTACTTCCCGTCGCTGTCGGCGCCGCACGCTCGCCTACAAGGGCATGCTGACCACCGACCAGCTCGACAACTTCTTCCCCGACCTGGTCGACGAGCGGGTCGCCTCGGCGCTCGCCGTCGTCCACTCGCGCTTCTCCACCAACACCTTCCCGAGCTGGCCGCTGGCCCACCCGTTCCGGTTCATCGCCCACAACGGCGAGATCAACACCGTGATGGGCAACCGCAACTGGATGCGCGCCCGCGAGGCGCTGCTCGAGAGCGACCTGATCCCCGGCGACCTCGAGCGGCTCTACCCGATCTGCACCCCGGGCGCACTCCGACTCCGCGTCGTTCGACGAGGTGCTCGAGCTGCTGCACCTGGGCGGCCGGTCACTGCCGCACTCGGTGCTGATGATGATCCCCGAGGCGTGGGAGAACCACGCCGAGATGGACGCCAAGCGCCGCGCGTTCTACGAGTTCCACTCCTCGCTGATGGAGCCGTGGGACGGCCCCGCCTGCGTCGTGTTCACCGACGGCAGCCAGATCGGCGCCGTGCTCGACCGCAACGGCCTGCGCCCCGGCCGCTACTGGGTCACCGACGACGGCCTCGTCGTCCTGGCCTCCGAGGTCGGCGTGCTCGACATCGACCCCGCCACGATCGTCCGCAAGGGCCGGCTCCAGCCGGGCCGGATGTTCCTGGTCGACACCGACGAGCACCGGATCGTCGAGGACGAGGAGATCAAGACCGAGCTGGCCAGCCGAGCACCCCTACGGCGAGTGGCTGCACGCCGGTCTCGATCCACCTCGACGACATCGCCGACCGCGAGCACATCGTGCACACGCACGCCTCGGTGACGCGTCGCCAGCAGGTCTTCGGCTACACCGAGGAGGAGCTGCGCGTCCTGCTGACGCCGATGGCCAACACCGGCGGCGAGCCGCTCGGCTCGATGGGCACCGACACGCCCATCGCGGCGCCTGAGCGACAAGCCGCGGCTGCTGTTCGACTACTTCACCCAGCTGTTCGCCCAGGTCACCAACCCGCCGCTGGACGCGATCCGCGAGGAGCTGGTCACCTCGCTCAGCGGCACCATCGGCCCCGAGGCCAACCTGCTCGAGCCGGCGCCGGCGTCGTGCCGCCAGGTCGTGCTGCCGTTCCCGGTCATCTACAACGACGACCTGGCCAAGATCCGCCACATCAACCGTGACGGCGACATGCCGGGCTTCATCACCCACGTCGTCCCGCGGCCTCTACGAGGTCGAGGGCGGCGGCGCCGCGCTGGCCAGCGCGCATCGACGAGATCTGCGCCGAGGTGTCCGAGGCGATCGCCGACGGCGCACGCATCATCGTGCTCTCCGACCGGCACTCCACCGCCGAGCTGGCGCCGATCCCGTCGCTGCTGCTCACCGGCGCGGTCCACCACCACCTGGTCCGCGAGAAGACCCGCACCCAGGTCGGGCTGCTCGTCGAGGCCGGCGACGTGCGCGAGGTGCACCACGTCGCGCTGCTCGTCGGCTACGGCGCGGCCGCGGTCAACCCCTACCTCGCCATGGAGTCCGTCGAGGACCTCGCCCGCGAGGGCTACTACGTCAAGGTCGAGCCCGAGAAGGCCGTCGCCAACCTGATCAAGGCGCTCGGCAAGGGCGTGCTCAAGGTGATGTCGAAGATGGGCGTCTCCACGGTCGCGTCCTACACCGGCGCGCAGATCTTCGAGGCGGTCGGCCTGTCGCAGGCGGTCGTCGACAAGTACTTCACCGGCACCACGTCGCAAGCTCGGCGGCATCGAGCTCGAGACGATCGCCGAGGAGGTCGCGAGGCGCCACGCCGCGGCGTACCCCCGCGGCGGCATCGCGCCGCCCACCGCGAGCTGAGCATCGGCGGCGAGTACCAGTGGCGCCGCGAGGGCGAGCCGCACCTGTTCGACCCCGAGACGGTCTTCCGGCTGCAGCACGCGACCCGCACCGGGCAGCTACGACGATCTTCAAGCAGTACACCGCCCGCGTCGACGAGCAGTCCGAGCGGCTGATGACGCTGCGCGGCCTGTTCCGGTTCAAGGACGGCGAGGCGACCGGCCGCGCTCCGATCGATCGACGAGGTCGAGCCGGTCGCCGAGATCGTCAAGCGGTTCTCCACCGGCGCCATGTCCTACGGCTCGATCAGCCAGGAGGCGCACGAGACGCTCGCCATCGCGATGAACCGGCTCGGCGGCAAGTCCAACACCGGTGAGGGCGGCGAGGACGCGGACCGCCTCTACGACCCCGAGCGGCGCTCGCGCGATCAAGCAGGTCGCCTCGGGCCGGTTCGGCGTGACGTCGGAGTACCTCACCAACGCCGACGACATCCAGATCAAGATGGCGCAGGGCGCCAAGCCCGGCGAGGGTGGCCAGCTGCCCGGCCACAAGGTCTACCCGTGGATCGCCAAGACCCGGCACTCCACGCCCGGCGTCGGCCTGATCAGCCCGCCGCCGCACCACGACATCTACTCGATCGAGGACCTGGCGCAGCTGATCCACGACCTCAAGAACGCCAACCCGTCGGCCCGCGTGCACGTGAAGCTGGTCTCCGAGGTCGGCGTCGGCACGGTCGCGGCCGGTGTCTCCAAGGCGCACGCCGACGTCGTGCTCATCTCCGGCCACGACGGCGGCACCGGCGCCTCGCCGCTGACGTCGCTCAAGCACGCCGGCGGTCCCTGGGAGCTCGGCCTGGCCGAGACCCAGCAGACGCTGCTGCTCAACGGCCTGCGCGACCGGATCGTCGTCCAGACCGACGGCCAGCTGAAGACCGGCCGCGACGTCGTCATCGCCGCGCTGCTCGGCGCCGAGGAGTTCGGCTTCGCCACGGCGCCGCTCGTGGTCTCGGGCTGCATCATGATGCGGGTCTGCCACCTCGACACCTGCCCGGTCGGCGTCGCGACGCAGAACCCGGTGCTGCGCGAGCGGTTCACCGGCAAGCCGGAGCACGTCGTCAACTTCTTCGAGTTCATCGCCCAGGAGGTGCGCGAGCTCCTCGCCGAGCTCGGCTTCCGCACCCTCGACGAGGCGATCGGCCACGTCGAGCGTGCTCGACATCGCGCGCGGCCGTCGACCACTGGAAGGCGGCCGGGCTCGACCTGACGCCGATCCTGCACGCTGCCGCGACGCTGCCCGGAGGTCGCCGACCGGCTGCGCAACACCACGACGCAGGACCACGGCCTCGACAAGGCGCTGGACAACGAGCTGATCGCGCTCGCCGCGCCGGCGCTCGAGCGCGGCGAGCCGGTGCGCGCGCAGGTCGCCGATCCGCAACGTCAACCGCACGGTCGGCACGATGCTCGGCCACGAGGTGACCAAGCGCTACCGCGGCGAGGGCCTGCCCGACGGGCACGATCGACATCACCTTCACCGGCTCGGCCGGCCAGTCCTTCGGCGCGTTCCTGCCGCGCGGCATCACGCTGCGCCTGGAGGGCGACGCCAACGACTACGTCGGCAAGGGCCTGTCGGGCGGCCGCATCGTCGTCCGCCCCGACCGGGCGGCGACGCTTCGACGCGCGCGGAGCAGGTCATCGCCGGCAACGTCGATCGCGCTACGGCGCGACGTCCGGCGAGATCTTCCTGCGCGGCAGCGTGGGGGAGCGGTTCTGCGTCCGCAACTCCGGTGCCACCGCCGTCGTCGAGGGCGTGGGCGACCACGGCTGCGAGTACATGACCGGCGGCGTCGTGGTCGTGCTCGGGCCCGACCGGGCGCAACTTCGCCGCCGGCATGTCCGGTGGCGACGCGTTCTTCCTGGACCTCGACGAGGGCCGGGTCAACCCCGAGCTCGTCGAGCTCGGCCCCGTCGACGGGCGACGCCGCCGAGCGAGCTCGAGGACTGGTCACCCGGCACCTCGAGGAGACCGGCTCGACCGGTCGCCGAGGCGCTGCTGGCCGACTGGGACAGCCGCGCTGGCGCCGGTTCACCGAGGTGATGCCGAGCGACTACAAGCGCGTGCTCGAGGCGCTCGCGAGCGAGGCCGCTCGAGCGACGGGCCTCAGCCGAGCGACGAGGCCGACCGCGCGCGATCATGGAGGTGCTCACGTGGCTGACCCCAAGGGATTCCTCAAGGACGGCCGCGAGGTCGCGACCCGTCGGCCCGTCGAGGAGCGGGTGCAGCGACTGGAACGAGGTCTACCCCGACGGGATCGGCCGCGCCCTGCTGCCGATCATCACCAGCAGGCCGGCCGCTGCATGGACTGCGGCATCCCGTTCTGCCACCAGGGCTGCCCGCTGGGCAACCTCATCCCCGAGTGGAACGACCTGGTCTGGCGCGACGACTGGGAGGGCGCGATCGAGCGCCTGCACGCGACCAACAACTTCCCGGAGTTCACCGGCCGCCTGTGCCCGGCGCCGTGCGAGACGGCCTGCGTGCTCGGCATCAACCAGGACCCGGTGACGATCAAGAACGTCGAGGTCGCGATCATCGACAAGGCCTGGGAGCGGGCTAGGTCCGGCCGCAGCCGCCCGAGTGGCTCTCCGGCAAGACGGTCGCCGTCGATCGGCTCCGGCCCCGCCGGCCTCGCCGCGGCGCAGCAGCTGACCCGCGCCGGCCACACCGTCGCCGTCTACGAGCGCGCCGACAAGATCGGCGGGCTGCTGCGCTACGGCATCCCCGAGTTCAAGATGGAGAAGCAGCACCTCGACCGGCGCCTCGAGCAGATGGAGCGCGAGGGCACGGTCTTCCGGGCCGGCGTCGACGTCGGCGACGACCTGACCGGGCCGCAGCTGCGCGAGCGGTTCGACGCCGTCGTGCTGGCCATCGGCGCCACCGCGGCCCGCGACCTGCCGGTGCCCGGGCGGGAGCTCGACGGCATCCACCAGGCGATGGAGTTCCTGCCGCAGTCCAACCGCGGTCTCGCTCGGCGAGGACGGTCGAGGACCAGATCCTGGCCACCGGCAAGACGTCGTCATCATCGGCGGCGGTGACACCGGCGCCGACTGCCTCGGCACCGCGCATCCGCCAGGGCGCCGCGCTCGATCACCCAGCTCGAGATCATGCCGCAGCCGCCGCGAGGACCGGCCGGCGGCCCAGCCGTGGCCGACCTACCCGATGACCTTCCGGGTCTCCTCCGCCCACGAGGAGGGCGGCGAGCGCGTCTACGCCGTCTCCACCAAGGAGTTCCTCGGCGACGAGGACGGCAACGTGTCCGGCGCTCCGTCTCGTCGAGGTCGAGCGCGACGGCAGTTCCAGCCGATCGAGGGCACCGAGCGGGAGATCCCGGCGCGAGCTGGTGCTGTGGCCATGGGCTTCACCGGCCCGGAGCAGCCCGGCTCGTCGAGCAGCTCGGCGTGGAGCTCGACGAGCGTGGCAACGTCGCCCGCGACGCGACGTACAGCCTCGCGTCGAGGGCGTGTTCGTCGCCGGCGACGCGGGTCGCGGCCAGTCGCTGATCGTGTGGGCGATCGCCGAGGGCCGCGCGGCGGCCGCCGGCGGTCGACACCTACCTCACCGGCTCGACGACGCTGCCGGTGCCGATCCGGCCGACCGAGCGCCCGCTGGTCGTCTGACATTCACCATCTTGTTGCTCGTCGGAGCGTGGACAGCTTCTTGGAACGATCAAAGATCCGCTAGGGTCGAGTACGTGCGAAGAGCAAAGATCGTCTGCACCCTCGGCCCTGCGGTCTCCACCCCGGAGGCGATCCGGGAGCTCGTCGACGCCGGGATGGACGTCGCCCGGCTGAACATGAGCCACGGCGAGCACGCCGACCACGAGCGGCTCTACCGCCTGGTGCGCCAGGCGCGCGACGAGTCAGGTCACGGCGTCGGCATCTTCGCCGACCTCCAGGGCCCCAAGATCCGGCTCGGCCTGTTCGCGGACGGCCCGGTCGAAGCTGAAGAAGGGCGCCACCTTCACCATCACCACCCGCGACATCCTCGGTGACGCGAACGAGTCTCGGACGACGTACAACGGACTCCCCGGCGACGTGAAGATCGGCGACCCGCTCCTCATCGACGACGGCAAGGTGCGGCTGCGGGTGACCAACGTCGAGGGCACCGACGTCGTCACCGAGGTCATCGTCGGGGGCAAGGTCTCGCAACCACAAGGGCATCAACCTGCCCGGCGTCGCCGTGTCCGTGCCGGCACTGTCGGAGAAGGACACCGCGGACCTGCGCTGGGCGCTCAACCTCGGCGTGGACTTCATCGCCCTCAGCTTCGTGCGCAGCGCCGCCGACGCCGAGGACGTGCGCGCGATCATGCGCGAGGAGGGCATCTTCGTCCCGATCATCGCCAAGATCGAGAAGCCGCAGGCGATCGACAACCTCGACGAGATCGTGGACGCCTTCGACGGGATCATGGTCGCCCGCGGTGACCTGGGCGTCGAGTGCCCGCTCGAGGACGTGCCGATCCTCCAGAAGCGGATCATCGACAAGGCCCGTCGCAACGCCAAGCCCGTCATCGTCGCGACCCAGATGCTGGAGTCGATGATCACGTCGCCCGCGCCGACGCGCGCCGAGGCGAGCGACGTCGCCAACGCCGTGCTCGACGGTGCCGACGCCGTGATGCTCTCCGGCGAGACGAGCGTGGGGGAGTTCCCCATCGATCGCCGTCCAGACCATGGCCCGGATCGTCGACCTCGACCGAGGAGCACGGCCTCGGTCACATGGCGGCCGTCGTCCTGGCAGCCCCACACCCGTGGCGGCATCATCGCCAAGGCAGCGGCCGAGGTGGCCGAGTGGCCGTCGGCGCCGTCTTCCTCGTCGCGTTCACCGTCAGCGGTGACTCGGCCAGGCGCCTCTCGCGCTATCGCGGCCCGATCCCGATGCTCGCCTTCACCCCGGAGTCGCGGACGCGCTCACAGCTCGCGCTGACCTGGGGGGTCGAGACCTTCCGGGCGCCGAGGTGGAGCACACCGACGAGATGGTGCGCCAGGTCGACGAGGCGCTGCTCCACATCGGCCGGGTCAAGGAGGGCGACCTCGTCGTGATCATCGCCGGCAGCCCGCCCGGCATCCCCGGCTCGACCAACGCGCTGCGGATCCACCGGATGGGCGATGCGATCAACGGAGCCGCGCCGGCCTATCGGCGTCCGCGCTGAACCAGGCCCTGGCTCGGGGAACCGTCGGGTTGCGAACTGCTGACTCGACGACCCGACCGTCCCCCCCGACCCGGCCGGGGAACCGTTGAGTTGTGCAGCAGTGTCCCGTCCAACCTGACCGTTCCTCACGGGCACGTGCCTGGCGTCGGCAGTTCGCCGTACGGCGACGTCGGCTGAGCATGATGACGCGAGTCGTACGTCGAACTGCCGACGCCAGACCTCGAGGTGCTGGAGATGTCTGGTGCCCCGGGTGAGATCCGAACTCACACTCAATGCTGTTTATCGAATC
>CAVUNB010000003.1:0-60695 GCA_963742685.1 uncultured Actinomycetota bacterium
CTAAGCCGTTGGAGCGCAGCAGGCGCGCGGCAGCCAGGATCGCGTCGTGCGGATCGTTGATGTCCCCGCCCCCGCCGTAGATGTCCCACGTGGTCGGCAGGAACTGCATCGGCCCCTGGGCGCCGGCCACCGACGTGCCGCGGATCCGGCCGAACGCCGTCTCGACGAGGTTGATCGCGGCGAGGTACTCCCAGTCGACGCCGTAGCGCCGCTCGGCGTCGCGGTAGTAGCGCTTCAGATCGGCCGCCGGAGCGGGCGGGACGATGCGCCACGCCGGCAGCTCGTCGGACAGGTCGGCCGGGCTGGACGGGTGCATCGAGCGGAAGGCCCGGCGGGCCTCGACGTTCGCGCGCGTCTGGTCGCGGAGCACCCGGGGCAACCGCTCGAGCACGCGAGTCGTCCACCGCGGACGGGTGCCCAGCTCGCGGACGGCCAGCTGCTCCACGTGCCCGGCCAGCGCGATCCGGTCCTGCGACGCCTCCGGGTCGTTGATGACGGTGAGCGCGGCCTCGATCAGGCGGGCGGCATCGCCGCCCGGGTCGGCCGGCGCGGGCCGTCGGCCAGCGGGTCCGTCGTGGGCTCGCGCTGCGGCGTACTCGTCGAAGAGCTGGGTGCCGCCGGTGAGCGGTCCTCGGCGCATGCGGGCGCGCCTGCCAGCACGAGGAGCACGGCGAGGGGCCAGGCGGCGCGGGTCACGCGATCAGCCTAGGCAGGAAACGCCGTTGCCGGGTGTCGGTGGTCGGTGCGAGCCTGAGGCGCATGACCTCCTTCGTCTCGCACACCACCGTCGACTGCGCCAACGCCTATGAGCTCTCCGAGTGGTGGAAGCAGCTGCTGGGATACGTCGACCTGGACGGCGACCCCAACCTGCCCGGCCACGAGGAGTGCCTGATCCGCGACGCCGAGACGGGTCACCAGATCCTCTTCATCGAGGTGCCGGACACCAAGTCCGTCAAGAACCGCATCCACTTCGACCTGCGTCCGCGGACCGGCACCCGCGACGACGAGATCGAGCGTGTGCGCGGGCTGGGCGCGACCGAGGTGGGCGACCATCGCGGGCAGTACGGCCCCGGCACCGGCTGGGTCGTGCTCGCCGACCCCGAGGGCAACGAGTTCTGCATCCTGCGCTCGGAGGGCGAGATCGAGGCGAGCAAGGCCGAGCCGCAGTAGCCCTCGGAACGCGCAACGACCCCCGACGCAGTGCGCCGGGGGTCGTGCGGGTGATCAGTGAGCGATCAGTAGACCTGGTAGTAGTCCGTGAAGCCCGTGAACGTGGCGTCGGACGGGATGGTCACGCTGAACTTGAAGCCGCTCTTGTTCGGGGCCTTGACCCGGAACTGGCCCTTGGCGTTGGTCTTGACCTTCTTCCAGGCGACGTACTTCTTGCCCTTCTTGCGCTTGAGGACGACCTTCTCCTTGCCGAAGTCGGGCGAGATCTTGCCGACGAGGAAGAGGCCGGGCGTCTTGAACTTCGCCTTGCGCTTGACCGTGACGACGAACGGAGCGGACTCGCTCGCCGCGTAGTTGTCCTCGTAGGTGCTGGTCGCCGTGTAGCCGCTGTAGACGATCTTGTACGCCGTGTTGGCGGTCGGCTTCACGTCGAAGGACTCGTAGGTGCTGGTGCCGGTGGCAACCAGCGTCCAGGCCGGGACGCTGGGCGTGGACGCGTAGAGGGCGACCGAGCCCTGGTAGGCGCTGGCGCCGTCGGACGCGGCCACGTCGGCCGAGAGAGTGATGTCGTCGCCGTAGGTGATCGGCACCTCGGTGTAGCTCGAGACAGTCGTCGTGGTGGTCAAGTTGACGGTGGCGCTGGCCGGTGAGCTCACGGCCACGGGCACCAGGCCGACGAGGCCGGCGGTGATGGTCCCGGCGATGATTCGTGTGAAGCGCATTGCTTCGTTCCCCTTTCGCATGGGTGCTCTCAGCACCCGGAAATGTCGTGGCAGGTCGGCAGCCGACCCGCTGGCCACGACCTACCCCGCCGCGGTCTGACCCAAACCATCGGCGGTCAGGTAGACTTTGACCCGAACCCCCACCCCTCGCCGGTTGGGGGTCAGTCCGCGTTCGAACGATGGAGGTCGCAGTGCCACACCCCGCCATTCCGCAGAGCCCGCTGACCGTGGTGGCCGATGCCGTGCTCGGTGGTCCGGTGCTGGCCGAGGCGATGGCGGAGGCCGGTCAGGTCAGGGCGCTCGACCTCACCGGGCCGGCGGCCGTGCGACCGCTCGTGGTCAAGGGGCTGGCCGACGCCGGCCGCACCGTGCTCGCGGTGACCGCCACGGCGCGTGAGGCTGAGGACCTGGTCGTCGAGCTGTCCGACCTGCTCGATCCGGCGACCGTGGCCTACTACCCGTCCTGGGAGACGCTCCCGCACGAGAGACTGAGCCCCCGCAGCGACACGGTCGGTCGCCGCCTGGCCGTGCTCCGGCGACTCAAGCACCCGGGCACCGACGCGAGCAACGGACCGCTGAGCGTGATCGTCGCGCCCGTCCGGTCGATCCTGCAGCCGCAGGTCAAGGGCCTGGCCGATCTCGAGCCGGTCGAGCTCACCCTCGGCGCGACCGCGGCGCTGGACGACGTCGTGCGTGGGCTCGCGGATGCGGCGTACTCCCGGGTCGACATGGTCGAGAGGCGCGGCGAGTTCGCCGTCCGCGGTGGCATCGTCGACGTCTTCCCGCCGACCGAGGAGCACCCGCTGCGCGTGGAGTTCTGGGGCGACGAGATCGAGGAGATCCGCTCGTTCTCGGTCGCCGACCAGCGCACCGTCGACACCCTCGACCGGCTCTGGGCGCCGCCGTGCCGCGAGCTGCTGCTGACCGAGGACGTACGCCGACGCGCGGCCGCCCTCGGACAGGCGCACCCGCAGCTCCTCGAGCTGACGGACAAGATCGCCGCAGGCATCGCGGTCGAGGGCATGGAGTCGCTCGCACCCGTGCTGGTCGACGAGATGGAGCTCCTGGTCGACCTGCTGCCCGACACCACGACGGTGCTGGTCCTCGACCCCGAACGCGCCCGCACGCGCGCCCACGACCTGGTGGCGACGAGCGAGGAGTTCCTCGGCGCGAGCTGGGCGGCGGCCGCTGGTGGCGGCCAGTCCCCGATCGACCTGGGTGCCGCGTCCTACCGCGAGGTGGCCGACGTGCGCGCCAGCGCGATCGAGCGCAACCTCGGCTGGTGGACGGTCAGCCCGTTCGGCATCGAGACGGTTGAGACCGACGTGGACGTGCTTGCCGGTGCCGTGCCCTCGCGAGCGCTGTCGGTGCACGGCGCCGAGGCCTATCGCGGTGACATCGAGAAGGCCATCGCGGACATCCGCGGCTGGCTGGCCGACGGCTACCGCGTCACCGTGGTGCACCAGGGCCACGGCCCCGCCGAGCGCATGGTCGAGGTGCTCGGCGAGCACGACGTGCCCGCGCGGCTGGAAGAGAGCCTTGGTTTCGACACGGGCGCGGGGCGCCCTGCTCAACCAGCGGCTGGGGTCGTCACCGTCACCACCGGGTGCCTGGTCAGCGGCTTCGTCGACCCGGAGACCCGCATCGCGGTGCTCACAGGTGAGGACCTCTCGGGCCAGAAGGCCTCGACGCGCGACATGCGCAAGATGCCTGCGCGCCGCAAGAAGCAGATCGACCCGCTCGAGCTCAAGGCCGGCGACTACGTCGTGCACGAGCAGCACGGTGTCGGGCGGTTCGTGGCGATGCAGCAGCGGGTGCTGCAGGGTGCGACGCGCGAATACCTGGTCCTCGAGTACGGCTCCTCCAAGCGGGGCGCGCCCGGCCGACAAGCTGTTCGTCCCGGCCGACACGCTCGACCAGATCACCCGCTACGTCGGCGGCGAGCAGCCCAGTCTGGACCGCCTCGGCGGCGGTGACTGGACCAAGCGCAAGAACCGCGCCCGCAAGGCCGTCCGCGAGATCGCGGCCGAGCTGATCAAGCTGTACGCCGCACGGCAGGCCACCAAGGGCCACGCGTTCGGTGCCGACACCCCGTGGCAGCGCGAGCTCGAGGACGCGTTCCCGTTCCACGAGACCCCCGACCAGCTGACCACCGTGGACGAGGTCAAGGCCGACATGCGGCGCACCGTCCCGATGGATCGTCTCGTCTGCGGCGACGTCGGCTACGGCAAGACCGAGATCGCGGTCCGGGCGGCGTTCAAGGCCGTGCAGGACGGCAAGCAGGTCGCCGTACTGGTCCCGACGACGCTGCTCGTGACGCAGCACCTCTCGACGTTCGCCGAGCGGATGAGCGGCTTCCCGGTCGTGCTCAAGGGGCTCTCGCGCTTCCAGACGGACAAGGAGGCGCGCGAGGTGATCGCGGGGCTCGGCGACGGCTCGGTCGACATCGTGGTCGGCACGCACAGGTTGCTCAACCCAGACATCAAGATGAAGGACCTCGGGCTGATCGTCGTCGACGAGGAGCAGCGCTTCGGAGTCGAGCACAAGGAGCAGATGAAGCGGATGCGCACCAGCGTCGACGTGCTCTCGATGAGTGCGACACCGATCCCGCGCACGCTCGAGATGGCCGTCACCGGCATCCGCGAGATGTCGACCATCACCACCCCGCCGGAGGAGCGGCACCCGGTGCTGACCTACGTCGGGGCCTACGAGGACCGGCAGGTCGTCGCCGCCGTACGCCGCGAGCTGCTGCGCGAGGGCCAGGTCTTCTTCATCCACAACCGGGTCAACTCCATCGAGAAGGCCGCGGCCCACATCCGCGAGCTGGTGCCCGAGGCGCGGGTCGCGACGGCCCACGGCCAGATGGGCGAGCACCAGCTCGAGCAGGTGATGCTCGACTTCTGGGAGAAGCGCTTCGACGTGCTGGTCTGCACGACGATCGTGGAGTCCGGGCTCGACGTCTCCAACGCCAACACCATGATCATCGAGCGCTCCGACACCCTCGGCCTCTCGCAGCTGCACCAGCTGCGCGGTCGCGTCGGCCGATCCCGTGAGCGGGCCTACGCCTACTTCCTCTACCCGGCCGAGAAGCCGCTCACCGAGACCGCCCACGAGCGGCTGGCCACGCTGGCGCAGCACTCCGACCTCGGTGGCGGCATGGCGATCGCGATGAAGGACCTGGAGATCCGCGGGGCCGGCAACCTGCTCGGTGGCGAGCAGTCCGGGCACATCGCCGACGTCGGCTTCGACCTGTACGTCCGGCTCGTCGGCGAGGCGGTCTCGGACTTCAAGGGTGACGCGGAGCCGGAGCTCGGCGAGGTCCGGATCGAGCTGCCGGTCGATGCGCACCTGCCGCACGAGTACATCCAGTCGGAGCGACTGCGGCTCGAGATGTACAAGCGGCTCGCGGAGGTCCGCTCCGACGACGACGTCGACCAGCTGCGTGAGGAGATGGTCGACCGCTACGGCCAGCCGCCGATCGAGGTGGAGTCGCTGCTGATCGTCGGCCGCTTCCGGGCCCGGGCCCGCCAGGCCGGCGTCAAGGAGATCACCATCTCGGGCAAGTTCGTCCGGTTCGCACCCGTCGACCTGCCCGACTCGCGGGTCGTCCGGCTCGGCCGCGTCTATCCCAAGAGCATCGTCAAGGCGCCCACCAGCACGATTCTCGTGCCGCGGCCACAGACCGCCGTGATCGGGGGGCGCCCCATCGACGGGATCGCCCTGCTTGAATGGGCTCGGCACGTGATCGAGGACATCATCGATCCGCCCGCAACCACGTCGTGATCCTGGAGTGAAATCGTGAGCAACCCCCGTCTTCTGCCCGCCCTCGCTGTGGGCCTGTCCGCGCTGCTGTTGAGCGGTTGCGCCGGCAGCGCCTCGCCCGGCGTCGCGGCCAAGGTCGGCGACCAGACGATCAGCGCCGCGCGCATCAACGAGGCGACCGGACACATGTGCACGGCGCTCTCCGACCAGTTCAAGAGTTCGGGCACCATCGTGCCGCTGGGCGTCATCCGGCAGGGCGTCGTACAGCTGCTCGCGCTCGGCCTGCAGACCAACCAGATCGCGGAGGAGTACGGCGTCTCGCCCTCGGAGACCTACGAGCGCGACGTCGCCGAGCGCACCCGTGCCGCGGCCCTGATGCCCGAAGAGGTCCGCGCGGACTACATCGAGGTGCTGAGCACGCAGGCGCTCGCCAGCGACATCCTCGAGCAGGCCGGCCGCGCCAAGCTCGAGGCCGAGGGCTTCACCGACCCGACCGTCGACCAGGTCACCCAGGCCGGCGCCGACATCTTCAAGGTCTGGCCCGACGCCAACGGCATCGAGGTCGACCCGAAGTACGGCGTGGAGCTCGCCGACGGACAGCTGAGCCCGACCGACACCAACCTCTCCTTCGCGGTGAGCGACGAGGCCAAGGCGGGGCTCGCGGCCGAACCCGACGCGGCCTACGTCAACTCGCTGCCGAGCAACCAGCGCTGCGGTGGCTGAGGGCGACCACCTCGTCCAGTTCATCGAGGTCATGCGGCGGCTGCGGACCGAGTGTCCGTGGAAGGCCGAGCAGACCCATCGCTCGTTGGCGCGCTACCTCCTCGAGGAGAGCCACGAGACGCTCGAGGCGATCGACACCGGCGACGCCGACCACCTGCGTGAAGAGCTCGGCGACCTGCTGCTCCAGATCTACTTCCACGCCGCGATCGCCAGCGAGACCGGCGAGTTCACCATCGACGACGTGGCCGCCGGCCTGACCGAGAAGATGATCCGCCGCAACCCGCACGTCTTCGGCGCGGGCCCCTCCGGCCTCACGTCCGCGCAGGTCAACGACCAGTGGCAGCGGGAGAAGGCCGACGAGAAGCAGCGCTCCTCCGTCACCGACGGCCTGCCGCCCGGCCTGCCGGCCCTGCTGTACGCCGACAAGGTGCTCGACCGTCTGGCGCGACTTGAGCGTCCAGATGGACGCTCAACCCCGAACCGACAGGTGTTGAGCGTCCATCTGGACGCTCAAGCAGCCAGGCCGACGAACTCGGGGAGCGGCTGCTCGATCTCGTCCGGGAGGCCCGGGCCGAGGGCGTCGATCCGGAGCAGGCCCTGCGCGACGCCGTACGCCGAGAGATCGCCGCCACCGAGAGGTGAGCCGGGCTACCCGTCCGTATGGCGTCGGGGGCTGGCAGCCACGCGCTTCGGCGGGTCTAGGGTGAGGTCTCGTTCTTCGACCCTCGTTCTCGACCGCTTGGTCACGACCTCAGGAGCACCCTCCATGGCATCCATCGCAGCCGTCGGCGCCCGCGAAATCCTCGACTCGCGCGGCAACCCCACCGTCGAGGTCGAGGTCCTGCTCGACGACGGGGCGTTCGGTCGCGCGGCCGTCCCCAGCGGCGCGTCCACCGGCGCCTTCGAGGCCGTGGAGCTCCGTGACGGTGGCAAGCGCTACCTCGGCAAGGGCGTGCAGAAGGCCGTCAAGGCGGTGGCGGAGAACATCTCCGGCGCGATCGTCGGCCTCGAGGCCGACGACCAGCGCCTCGTCGACCAGGTGATGCTCGACCTCGACGGCACCCCCAACAAGGCCAAGCTCGGCGCCAACGCCATCCTCGGCGCCTCGCTCGCGACGGCGCGTGCCGCCGCCGAGTCGGCCGGGCTGCCGCTGTTCCGCTACGTCGGTGGTCCCAACGCCCACCTGCTGCCGGTGCCGATGATGAACATCCTCAACGGCGGCTCGCACGCCGACTCCAACGTCGACATCCAGGAGTTCATGATCGCGCCGATCGGGGCGGCCAGCTTCTCCGAGGCGCTGCGCCAGGGGGCCGAGGTCTACCACGCCCTGAAGTCGGTGCTGAAGAAGAAGGGGCTCTCGACCGGGCTGGGCGACGAGGGCGGCTTCGCCCCCGACCTGGCGTCCAACCGCGCGGCCCTCGACCTGATCGCCGAGGCGATCAAGGCGGCTGGCTTCAAGCTGGGCAAGGACTTCGGGCTGGCCATGGACGTCGCGGCCAGCGAGTTCCACGAGAAGGGGAAGTACGTCTTCGAGGGCAAGAAGCAGACGACCGATCAGATGGTCGCCTACTACGCCGACCTCGTCGCGTCCTACCCGATCGTCTCCATCGAGGACCCGCTCGACGAGGAGGACTGGGCCGGCTGGAAGGCCATGACGGACCAGCTCGGCGACAAGACCCAGATCGTCGGCGACGACCTCTTCGTCACGAATGTCGAGCGTCTCCAGCGCGGCATCGATGGTGGTCAGGCCAACGCCATGCTGGTGAAGGTCAACCAGATCGGCTCCCTCACCGAGACGCTCGACGCGGTCGAGCTGGCTCACCGGGCCGGTTTCCGCAACATGATGAGCCACCGCTCCGGCGAGACCGAGGACACCACGATCGCCGACCTTGCGGTCGCCACCAACTGCGGCCAGATCAAGACCGGTGCGCCGGCGCGCTCGGACCGCGTGGCCAAGTACAACCAGCTGCTGCGCATCGAGGACGAGCTGGGTGACGCGGCTCGCTACGCCGGTGCGGCCGCGTTCCCGCGATTCAAGGGCTGATCGGGGCAGACTGCTCCACATGGCTTCCCCGCCCCCTTCTCCACGTCGCAATGCTCGGGGCGGGCCCGGCGGCAGCACGCGGCCGGGCACCCGCACGAGTCGATCAGAGCGCGGTACGTCGCGCGCCCGGCCGACCTCGTCGCGCCTGAGTGACTCCGGTTCGATGCCGGCGGTCGGTGCTCCGGAGAAGGCGGCCCCCCGTCGGCCCCGGTTCACGGGCCGGGCCGCGGTGCTGGTGCTCGTGCTCGCCGTACTCACGGTGTCCTACGCGTCGTCCCTGCGGGCCTACCTCCAGCAACGGGCCCACATCGGCGACCTCAAGAGCGCCATCGCCGAGCGGGAGACGGCGATCAACGCCCTCGAGCGCGAGAAGCAGCGTTGGCAGGATCCCGCCTTCGTCAAGGCCCAGGCCCGCGCCCGATTCGGCTACCTGATGCCCGGCGAGACCGGCTTCCAGGTGCTCGACGAGAACGGCAAGCCCCTCGAGAGCCAGGCCTCGCTCAGCGACCCCGACGACGTGATCAAGACCGTCCCCACCCCGTGGTGGTCGGATGCCTGGGCCTCGGTCGAGCTGGCCGGCAACCCACCTGCACCCACCGACGGTCCGGCCACGGAGATCGACGGCGTGGCGAAGGCCAACTGAGCGTGCGTGAAATGATCCACCCGTGATCGACCCCGCAGACGAAGCAGCCATCGCCGCCCAGCTCGGCCGCGAACCCCGCGCCATCCACGACATCGGCCATCGATGCCCGTGCGGCAACCCGGACGTCGTGACGACCGAGCCCCGGCTGCCCAACGGCACACCGTTCCCGACGACGTTCTACCTCACCTGCCCGCGCGCGGCCTCGAGGATCGGCACCCTCGAGGGCTCGGGGCTGATGAAGGAGATGCAGGACCGGCTGGGCGAGGATCCGTCGCTGGCCGCCGGCTACCGGGCAGCCCACGACGCCTACCTCGCCTTCCGGTCCACCGTGGGCGAGCAGGCCGGGCAGAGCGTGCCCGAGATCGAGGGCATCTCGGCCGGCGGCATGCCCGACCGCGTCAAGTGCCTGCACGTGCTGGCCGGCCAGTCACTGGCATGGGTCGAGGCGTCAACCCGCTCGGCGACGAGGTGCTCGACCTGCTCGGGGACTGGTGGGAGTCGGGGCCCTGCGTGTCTCCGTCGGCGTGAGCTGACGCGACGGTCGGAGGGCGCCAGGATTTCGGGGCCTTCCCCAAAGTTCATTTACTTAAATGAATTTCGGGATCCGTCCTCAGATCAAGGAGTCAGAAGAGGGTCAGATCCCCGGCCGATCGGGGCGAAGCGGACTCGGGCATCAGCTCGAGGACGTGGGTCAGGACGGCATGAGCGCGGGCGAGTGCCAAGGGGCTCTGGGTGGCGCACACCCGGTGACGGAGCCCGTGAACGACAGCCACCAACAGGTCGACATTGATCGGGCCGAGGTCCAGTTCGAGCTGCTCGGCGATGCCGGTGATGATCTCGACCTCCCTGGCCTCATACGGAGCAAGCACCTCCCCGATCGCCTCGTCGTCGCGGGCGAGCTGGGTCATGGCGAGCCAGGCGCGGGTGGCCGCGATGTCCTCGGCGCCGAAGGGCAGCAAGAGATGTGCTCGAAGTGGCCTGTCGCGACCTCGGCTGGGGCCGGTCCTCCAGAAATCGGTGAGGGAGGCCACCCACCGGACACCGAACCGCAGCGCGATCTGCTGCCACATCTGGTCCGTGCCTCCGAACCACTGGCGAACAGCTTGAGGGGTGCACTTGAACTCGTCCCCCAACGCGCGCAGGGTCACGGCGGAAGTGCCGTGGCGGGCCATCAGTCGGATCGCTCCGTCCGTGGCGATCTCGCTGCGGTGAAGACTCCGCTCTCGCATGAAGGGCCCTGCCCAGGACATCTCGAAGCGCATCGGTCGAGCACATCACGAGGACCATCACTCGCGCTCGCGTCATCCACAGCCACGGAACACGGTCACAATGGCGCCCATGACGATCGTGGCAGCCATCGACTGCGGCACCAACACCATCAAGCTCCTGATCGGCATCCACACCGAAGGCGCCCTCGAGGTCCTGGCCCGCGAGACCCGGATGGTCCGCCTCGGGCAAGGAGTTGATGCGACCGGCCGCCTCGCGGAGGACGCACTCGTCCGCGCGTTCTCGGCGATCGATGCGTACGCCGACCTGATCACCGAGCACGGTGTCGAGCAGATCAGGTTCTGTGCCACGTCCGCGACCAGGGATGCCAGCAACGCGTCCGAGTTCCGGGCCGGTGTGCTTGCTCGACTCGGCGTCGAGCCGGAGGTGCTGACCGGCGACGAGGAGGCCGCCGTCGCCTTCGCGGGGGCGATGAGCAACGTGACCGCCGACGTCTCGCGCCCGATCCTCGTCATCGACATCGGTGGCGGCTCCACCGAGGTCGTGCTCGGCGACGACACCGGCGTGGTGGAGGCCAAGTCGATGGACATCGGCTCGGTGCGCCTGCACGAGCGCCACATCCGCCACGATCCCGCGACCCGCGAGGAGATCGTCGCCGTCGTGCGCGACATCGACGACCAGCTCGACGCGTGCGGGGTCGACCTCGCCGCGGCCGCCACGGTCGTCGGCATCGCCGGCACGATGACCACGGTCGCGGCCGGGGTGCTCGACCTGGCGGCGTACGACCCACGGGCCATCGATCGCTCGGTGCACGCGGTGGGTGACGTCCACGCATACGTCGACCGGCTGGTCGCGATGACGGTGGCCGAGCGGCTGGCGCTGGGCTACATGCACCCCGGTCGAGCCGACGTGATCGACGCGGGTGCGCTGATCGCGTCCAGGGTGCTGCGGCGTACGACCGTGGACTCCCTGCTGGTCAGCGAGGCCGACATCCTCGAGGGCATCGCCTGGTCCATGAAGCCATGACCGACCTGCCGCACCCGCTCACTGGCCGGCCGTTCGGGTCGCCGGTGCCGCCCGGGACCGGCTGGCCCGAGGACCCCGCGGCGCCCGGCACACCGGTCGCGCGCACACCCGCAGCTGTACGGCGCCTGGCCGGTGACGCTCCGCTCGACGAGCTCGACGCCCGGGTGAGCGTGTGCGCGTCCTGCCCTCGGCTCGTGCGATGGCGGGAGGACGTCGCCCGCGACAAGCGGGCGTCCTTCGCGGATCAGCCCTACTGGGGAAGGCCGATCGCTGGATGGGGCGACCCGCAGCCGGGGATCCTGATCGTCGGCCTCGCCCCGGCGGCCAACGGTGGCAACCGCACCGGACGCGTGTTCACCGGCGACTCGAGCGGCGACTGGCTCTTCGCGTCGCTGCACCGGGTCGGGCTCGCGACGCAGCCGACGAGCGAGCACGCGGGCGACGGTCAGCGGCTGATCGGTGCCCGGATGGTCGCCACGGTCCGCTGCGCACCGCCGGCCAACAAGCCGACCACTGCCGAACGCGACACCTGCGCACCGTGGATCAATGCGGAGGTCAGGCTGCTCCTCCCGCACGTGCGCGCGGTCGTGTCGCTCGGCGCCTACGGCTGGGACGGCGCACTGCGAGCGCTGGCCGGCGCCGGACTGGCCGTCCCGCGGCCGAGGCCGAGGTTCGGCCACGGCGCCGAGGTGGCGATCGGGCCCGTGACCCTGCTCGGCTGCTACCACCCCAGCCAGCACAACACCTTCACCGGCAGGCTGACGCCGGCCATGCTCGACGCAGTCTTCCTGCGCGCCCGTGAGCTGGTGCACTGACTCGTCTGCGTACGCTCGCAAGACCTATCTGTGGCCCCGATATCCCAATCGGCAGAGGAAGCGGTCTTAAAAACCGCGCAGTCTGGGTTCGAATCCCAGTCGGGGCACCGCAGGGTGCTGATCGGTGTGGGTGTCGGGAACACCCGGCCCCGCTCGCACGTTCGGATAGATAGCTGCCGAGTAAGGTGGCAGTACAACGCAGCACCACGTGCATCGGCCTCCAAGGAGAGACCATGAAGAGCAACAACCCTGTATTCAACCGTTCCGAAGAATTCAACGGAACGGCCAACGCCTACGGCAACCAGACCTACGCCGGCAGCGGCCAGGCCTACCCGGGCTACGGCCAGGGGCCGGCAGCGCCCGAATACGGCGACCCCTCCAACTTCGGCACCGGCACCCCGACGCAGGTCGACCAGGGCCGGATGACGATCGACTCGGTCGTCCAGAAGACGTCCATCACCCTGGCCGTCGTGATCGCCTTCGCGGCCGTCACGTGGTTCTGGACCGGTGACTCGATCACCGAGGACAACCTCGTCAACGACGACGCCATCGGCAAGCTCTACCTCGCGCTGATGGTCGGTTCCTTCGGCGCCTTCGGGCTGTCGCTGGTCAACTCGTTCAAGAAGGTCATCAGCCCCGCGCTGGTGCTCGCCTTCGCCGCACTGGAGGGCGTCGCCCTCGGTGCGTTCTCCAAGATCATCCCGCTGTACGCCGGCGTGGACACGAGCATCGTCCTGCAGGCCGTCATCGGCACGTTCGCGGCCTTCGCGGGCACGCTCGCGGCCTACAAGTTCTTCAACATCCAGGTCGGCACCAAGTTCCGCACCTTCGTGGTCGCGGCCATGTTCGGCATGGTGGCGCTCGGCCTGATGGAGATGGTGCTGGGCTTCTTCGGCAGCCAGGTCGGCTTCTTCGGCTTCGGCACCCTCGGTCTCCTGTTCGCCATCGGCGGCCTGGTGCTCGGGGTGTTCATGCTGATCCTCGACTTCGACTTCGTCGAGAAGGGCATCGCCGCCGGTCTCCCGGAGCGCGACTCCTGGCGTGCGGCCTTCGGCCTGACCGTCAGCCTCGTCTGGATCTACACCAACCTGCTCCGGATCCTGGCGATCTTCCAGTCCGACTGATCCACCTCTACTCCGCTGGCCCGTCGTCGATGGACGCCGGGCCGGCGTCATTTTCGGGCTGATCCAGGAAGTGCTGCCTACTCTTCGAGCGCCTCGGCAGGGACGGGCTCTGACTCCGGAGCCTCGACATCCGGGCTCGGGTGGCGGCGGCGGTGGCGCAGCTCGACCCAGCGCCCGCGAAGGCCGCGCTGGGAGCCGGAGACCTCCGTGCCGCCCAGCTCCGTGCCGGGGGTCTTGACGGCGCGTACGGCGGCCGCCGCGACCGGCAGGACCCCCTCACCGCGATAGGCCTCGGGCAGGGCCTCGTCCTCGGGAATCAGGCCGAGCTCGGCCAGGCACGACGGGATCAGCACCGACGCGAGCTGCTTGTAGCCGTCGGCGGAGGGGTGGAACTGGTCCGGGCCGAACAGCACGGCCGGGGCCGCGGCGAACTCCGGTCCGAGGATCGAGGCCAGCGCCACGGTGCGGCCGCCCGCCTCGACCACCGCGATCGTCTGGGCTGCGGCCAGTCGGCGCGACCAGGAGCGCGCGACCTGCTTGAGCGGGGGAGCGATGGGCTTGACGGTGCCCAGGTCGGGACAGGTGCCGACCACGACCTGGACGCCGTGCTCGCGCAGGAGGCGCACGCCCTCGGCCAGGTGCTGCACCGACTGTGAGGGCAGCACCGAGTGGGTGACGTCGTTGGCGCCGATCAGGATGACGGCGACGTCGGGGTCGGTGGGCAGCGCCGCCTCGATCTGGACCAGGAGGTCGCTGGACCTGGCGCCGACCTTGGCGAACTCGCGCAGGTGCACGCGGCGGTTGGCCTGGGTGGCCACGCCGCTCGCCAGCTGGGCACCGGGCGTGTCCTCGACCCGCTCGACGCCGTAGCCCGCGGCGCTGGAGTCACCCAGCAGCGCGAGGCGGATGGCGGGCCCGGGCCGGCCTCTGCCGTACCACCCGCTCGACTCCGGAGGGCGCTTGTCGGGTGTCGGCTCGCCGATCGCGCGGCGGGCGAGCTGCGCCTCGGCCCGGAGCACGCCATAGAGCCCGGCGCCGAGCACGGAGAGCCCGCCGCCCCCGAACGCCGCTGCCGATGCGAGCTTGCGCGCTGCCCCTGCTGTCCCCACGACTTCATGCTACGGGCCAGAAGGTGGCTACATTGACCGAGTGAAGTATGTGAACTCTCTCCTCGACCTCATCGGCAACACCCCGCTGCTGAGGCTGTCCACCTCTCTCGACGATCTCGGGAGTGCCGAAGGCCCGCTCGTGCTTGCCAAGGTGGAGTACCTCAACCCCGGCGGCTCGGTGAAGGACCGCATCGCGACCCGCATGATCGAGGCCGCGGAAGCGTCCGGCGAGCTGCAACCCGGCGGCACGATCGTCGAGCCGACCTCGGGCAACACCGGCGTCGGCCTGGCGATGGTCGCGCAGGCCAAGGGCTACAAGTGCATCTTCGTGTGCCCCGACAAGGTCAGCGAGGACAAGCGCAACGTCCTCAAGGCGTACGGCGCCGAGGTGGTCGTCTGCCCGACCGCCGTCGCTCCCGAGCACCCCGACAGCTACTACAACGTCTCCGACCGGCTCTCGTCGCAGCCGGGCGCGTGGAAGCCCGACCAGTACTCCAACCCGAACAACCCGCGCTCGCACTACGAGACCACCGGCCCCGAGATCTGGGAGCAGACCGAGGGCAGGATCACCCACTTCGTGTGCTGGCGTCGGCACCGGCGGCACCATCAGCGGCATCGGCCGCTACCTCAAGGAGCAGAACCCCGACGTCCAGGTGATCGGCGCCGACCCGGCCGGCTCGGTCTACTCCGGTGGCTCCGGTCGTCCCTACCTCGTCGAGGGTGTCGGCGAGGACTTCTGGCCCGACTGCTACGACCGGACCGTCGCCGACCGCATCATCGAGGTCTCCGACGCCGACTCGTTCGCCTACACCCGCCGCCTGGCCCGCGAGGAGGCGCTGCTCGTCGGCGGTTCGTCCGGCATGGCCGCCTTCGCCGCCAAGCAGCTCGCGGAGGAGCTCGCCGCCGAGGGCCGCACCGACGCGGTCATCGTGGTGCTGCTGCCCGACTCCGGTCGCGGCTACCTCACCAAGGTCTTCAACGACGAGTGGCTCGGCTCCTACGGCTTCGCCACCGAGGGCGACGCCCAGGACCGCACCGTCGGCGAGGTGCTGCGCGGCAAGTCGGGCCAGCTGCCCGACCTCGTGCACACGCACCCCATCGAGACCGTCGCCGAGGCCGTGCACATCCTGCAGGAGTACGGCGTCTCGCAGATGCCCGTCGTGCGTGCCGAGCCGCCGATCGTGGCGGCCGAGGTCGCCGGGTCCGTCTCCGAGCGCACCCTTCTCGACGCCCTGTTCGCGCGGTTCGGCCAAGCTGACCGACTCCGTGGAGCAGCACATGTCGGCGCCGCTGCCGACGATCGGCTCGACGTCGCCGGCCCGCGAGGCCGTGGGCCTGCTGAGTCCCCGGACGCCGTGCTGGTGCAGGAGGACGGCAAGCCCGTCGGCGTGCTCACGCGACAGGACCTGCTGGCGTTCTTGGCGCGAGGGTGAAGATAGAGCCTGTGAAGATGATCGTTCGCGGCGCTCTCGCCGCCCTGCTGCTCCTGCTTGCCGTGGGGTGCTCCGACGACCCGGCATCCGACCAGGCCGACGACCCGACCGCGAAGGTCAAGGTGGAGCTGGGCAAGGAGTTCGCCTGGAACAACTTCACCGTGTCCGACGGCTGGAAGCTCGAGACGACCGAGCAGATGATCGAGATGGAGATGCAGGACCAGCCGTTCATCACCGGTGAGATCACCAACGACGGCGACGAGTCGCGGTTCGCGGTGTTCGAGTTCGTCTTCGCCGGTGACGGAGAGCTGCAGGCGACCATCAAGTGCACATCCGAGCTGGAGCTCGCTCCCGGCGAGGCCTCGCCGATGGACTGTCCCGGGTTGGGCCAGGTCGTGCCGCAGGGTTACGACCTGATCCAGGTCCAGCCGGTCACGCGCTGATCCCGTCGAGGATCGAGGCGAGCTCCTCGATCCCGTCGACCAGGCGCGGTCCGGGCCGAGCCCACGCGGCGTTGGCGTCGACGGCATGCACGGGTACGCCGCTGGGCAGCTGGCCGGCGATCTGGTCGGCCAGCGCCCGGGCACCCGCGAGGTCGTAGCCGCACGGCGCCACGATGATCACGTCGGGCTCGGCGGCACGGACGTCCTCGAAGGTCGTGCGGATGCTCTTCGCGCCGGCGACCCCGAGCACCGGCTCGCCGCCGGCGAGGTCGATCATCTCGGGGATCCAGTGCCCGGGGGCGAACGGCGGATCGGTCCACTCGAGGAGCACGACGCGTGGCCTGCGCCGGTGTGCCACGCGGCGTACGACCTCGGCCAGACGGGTGTGCAGGTCGGCCACCAGGACCTCCGCCTCGGCTGTCCGGCCGGTCGCACGGCCGAGGGTATGGATCGAGGCGAAGACCTCCTCGAGCGTGTGCGGATCGATGGTGAGCACGTCGGCCGTGCAGCCGAGGTGGGCCAGCGCGTCCTCGACCACGGTGACGTCGACGGCGCAGACGGCGCAGAGGTCCTGGGTGACCACGAGATCGGCGTCGAGGTCGGCGAGCGCGCCCTCGTCGAGGCGGTAGAGGTCTTCCCCGCGCGCCACCGCGGCCACCACGAAGTCGTCGATCTCCCTGGCGTGAGGCCTTCCGGCATCGCGCTGGTCGACACGATCGTGCGGGTGCGTGCCTCAGCGGGTGAGTCGCACTCGAAGGTCACCCCGACCACGTCGTCACCTGCGCCGATGGCGAAGAGGATCTCGGTGGTCGAGGGCAGGAGCGAGACGATGCGCACGCGTCAATCGTGACAGGGTTGAGCCATGGAGCTGTCGACGACCACCATCGCGCTCCTCGTGCTGGCGGCCCTCGCGGCCGGGTTCGTCGACGCGGTCGTCGGTGGCGGGGGACTGATCCAGCTGCCGGCCATGCTGATCGGGCTGCCCGGTGCCTCGGTCGTGCAGATCGCGGCCACCAACAAGCTCGCGTCGTTCTGCGGGACGTCGATCAGCGCGGCGACGTACTTCCGGCGCATCCGGCCGGACCCACGCACGTTCCTGCCGCTGATGCTGGCCGCCTTCGTGGGTTCGTTCGGCGGCGCCCTGGTCGCCTCGCTGATGCCGCGCAGCGCCTTCGACCCGATCATCCTGGTCGCGCTGGTGCTGGTCGGTGCCTACGTGTGGTTCAAGCCGAGCGTCGGCTCCCTGACGCAGCTGCGCTACAGCGGCGGCACGCACCTGTCGGCCGTGCTGATGACCGGGCTGGCCGTCGGCTTCTACGACGGCTCCATCGGGCCCGGGACCGGCTCGTTCTTCGTCTTCGCGCTCGTCGGGCTGCTCGGCTACAACTTCCTCGAGGCCTCGGCCAAGGCCAAGCTCGCCAACTGGGCGACCAACCTCGCGGCGCTCGTCGTGTTCGTCCCGCAGGGTGCGGTGATGTGGCAGCTCGGCCTGCTGATGGCGGCGGCCAACATCACCGGCGGGTACGTCGGCGCGCGGGTCGCGATGGCACGAGGCGCGCGCTTCGTGCGGATCTTCTTCCTGGTCGTCGTCTCGGCCCTGGTCGTCCGACTCGGCGGTGGCGTGCTCGGCGTCTGGTGAGGTCACGGGGAAGGTGCCGGTAGCGTGCACCGCGTGGGCGTGGTGGGGACTATCGACGGCTTCCAGCGCCGGCATCCGATCATCGGGTTCCCGCTCGGGGTCATCTACAAGTTCTTCGACGACCAGGGCAACTACCTGGCCGCGATGATGACCTACTACGCGTTCGTCGCGATCTTCCCGCTGATGCTGCTCGGCACCTCGATCCTCGGCTTCGTGCTCGGCGCCAAGCCGGAGTGGCAGGAGGACATCCTCAACTCGGCGCTCGGCCAGTTCCCGATCATCGGCGACCAGCTCGGACGGCCCGAGGGCCTGAAGGGCTCGGCCTCGGGCGTGGCGTTCGGAACCCTGGCCGCGCTCTACGGATCGCTCGGCCTGGCCCAGTCCCTGCAGAACGCGATGCACGTCGCGTGGTCGGTGCCGCGCAACTCCCGCCCCAACCCGTTCTACGCGCGGGTGAAGAGCCTGCTCCTGCTGCTCACCGCGGGGGCCGCGCTGCTCTCAGTGACGGTCGTCTCCACCGTCGCCAGCGCCACGACCGCCTTCTTCGAGGTCAGCCTGAAGTGGCTGCTGCCACTGCTGACGGTGCTGATCGTCGGCAGCATGCTGACGGTCCTGTTCCGGTTCGCCGCGACCGGACAGCACAGCTTCCGGCGTGCTGCGCCCGGCGGGTTCGCGCTCGCGCTGATGTGGCAGGGGCTGCAGCTGCTCGGCGTGCTCTACGTCGCCGAGGTGCTCGTCGACACCACGTCCATGACCAAGACGTTCGGGCTCGTGCTCGGCCTCGTGGGCTTCCTGTTCATCGGTGCGGTGATGGCGGTGATGGCGATGGAGATCAACGTGGTGATCGCGCGCAGGCTCTACCCGCGCGCCCTGCTCACCCCCTTCACGGACGCGGTCGACCTGACGCCCGCCGACCGCCGCGCCTACGCGTCGTACGCCCGCATGCAACGGCACAAGGGCTTCGAGCGCGTCGAGGTCACCTGGGACGAGAAGGAGTGACCTCCTACCTCACCGTGTCCCGCGACTCGGTGGCGGAGATCGAGGTGAAGAGCTCACGGTTCCTCTGCACGCTGCAGCGGGTGCCGTCCGAGGCCGCTGCCCGTGCTCTCGTGGCGGCCCTGCGCAAGGAGCACTGGGACGCCCGCCACCACTGCTCGGCGTTCGTCCTCGGCCCGGACTCCTCGCTCCAGCGGTCGTCCGACGACGGCGAGCCCGCCGGCACCGCCGGGGCGCCGATGCTCGAGGTGCTGCGCGGCGCCGGTGTCTCCGACGTCGCCGCGGTCGTGACGCGCTGGTTCGGCGGCACGCTGCTCGGAGCGGGCGGTCTCGTGCGGGCGTACGGCGACGCCGTGCGCGCGGCCCTGGACCAGGCCGGCACCCTGCGGCGCGACCTCGTCACGGAGTTCGAGATCCACCTCGACCACGGCTCGGCCGGACGGGTCGAGAGCGAGCTGCGTGCGCGTGGCCTCGTCGTCCTCGATGCGGCGTACGGCGATCGCGTGACGCTCGTCGTCGGCTCGACCGACCCCGACACCGTCGGCCCGCTGGTCGCCGAGGTCACCGGCGGTGCGGTCGTGGCCGAGCAGGTCGGCGAGCGCTGGGTCGACGCGCGCTGAGCCTCGCCCAGGGTTGGATCGCCTGCCGCAGCTCAGGGGTGGCGGGAGATCGCGCTCTGGTCGGTCGGAAGGGTGCGAGGTGCCGCCACCTGAGTCCACGGCTGGGGAACGACATCGGGCTCAGCCGCGCGATCCAGCCCGATCTCGTTCCCCGATCCCGGAATAGACTTGCGCTGTACGCGTTGTAACGGTGTAATCATGTAACGCAAGAAGCAAGGAGAAACATGATGAACACCCAAGACAACAGTTCGCAAGACTCCCAGGGCCGCGGCGAGCGCCGCGGTCGCGGTCGTGGCGAAGGCCGCGGACCCGGCGGTCGAGGCGGCCCGCGCGGCCATGGCGGCCCCCGGGGTCGTGGCGGTTGGCAGGTCGCCGACCTGCCGAGCGCCGATGACGCCGCCGACTGGTTCGCCGGTCGGCTGCCTTCCGAGTGGTTCACCGACGTCACCGTGACGACGGACCGCGAGGAGATCCTGGTGATCGGCACCCTGGCCGACGAGTCGGCCACGGACGCCGAGGCCGAGGGGCGGATCAGCCGCTTCCGCTCCGACACCCGCGAGCAGCGGATCGAGATCGCTCTCGAGGCCGAGGCCCGCTACCAGCGCAAGGTCTCGTGGGGCACCAGCCTCGGCGACACCACCGCGCTGTTCACGCACGTGTCCGCACCGGTGATGACGCGCCTGCGCCAGCCGGAGCGGCAGGTGCTCGACACCCTGGTCGACGCGGGCGTTGCCCGCTCGCGCTCCGATGCGCTCGCCTGGTCGGTCCGACTGGTCGGCGAGCACGCCGACGAATGGCTCGGCCAGCTGCGCGACGCGATGTCCGAGGTCGACAAGCTGCGTGGCGAGGGCCCGACCCTCTGATCGCACCGACACTGGCCCGTCACCCCGTGGGTGGCGGGCCAGCAGTGCGTCCGGGGGTCGATGGACGACATTCGTGAGCCGGTAGCCGTTGACAGGAACTAACTAAACCGGTTTAGTGGATCGGGTGCCCGCTCGTAGCAAGCCTCCGCGTCCGACCATTGCGGACGTTGCCCGCGCGGCCGGAGTCTCCAAGGGGGCCGTCTCGTTCGCCCTGAACGACCGCCCCGGCGTCGCCAGCGACACCCGGGCGCGGATCCTGAGCGCCGCCGCCGAGCTCGGGTTCACCCCCAGCCACCGGGCACGGGCGTTGTCGTCGTCCCGGGCGGGGACGGTGGGACTGGTGATCTCCCGGCAACCCGAGACCCTCAGCGCAGACCCGTTCTTCCCCGCCTTCGTCGCCGGCATCGAGACGACCCTGGCCGAGCGCGGCCAGGCGCTGCTGTTGCAGGTGGTCCCCGACCAGGCCGCCGAGCGACGCAGCTACGAGACGCTCGCCGCCAGCGGCCGAGTCGACGGTGTCTTCCTGACCGACCTGCGCGTCGATGACCCCCGGCCGGCCCTGCTCGAGACGCTCGGCCTGCCGGCCATCGTGATCGCCCCCCTTGCGTTCGAGTGCGCCTGGCCCGTCGTTGCCGTCGACGATCGTCCCGGCATCGCGGCCGCCGTCGATCATCTGGTTGCCCTGGGACACCGGCGAATCGCCCATGTCGCGGGTCCGGAGGAGTTCGTCCACACGCGCTCGCGCCACGAGGCCTGGGCCGACAGGCTTGCGGCGGCTGGTCTCGACGAAGGGGTCAGCGTCTACTCCGACTTCTCACCGGCAGGCGGCGTCAGCGCCACCGTCCACCTCCTCGATCTCCCGGAGCCGCCGACCGCGATCGTCTACGCCAACGACCTGATGGCGATCGCCGGCACCTCCGTGGCCCAGAGCCGCGGACTGGACGTCCCGAACGACCTGTCGATCACTGGCTTCGATGACAGCCCCATCGCCGGCTACCTCCGGCCACCGCTGACGACGGTGCGCACCGACGCCGTCGGCTGGGGCACGGCAGCCGCCCAGTGCCTGCTGCAGCTCGTGGCCGGCGAAACCTGCCCCGACGTGATCCTGCCACCGCCCGAGCTCGTCCTGCGCGGCTCGACCGCGCCACCGCCAGCAACCTCCCGCGGGTCGGAAGACCCGGCCCATCCGCACGCCCGGCACCGCCAAAGGAACGGATCTCGCATGAACATCAAGTCGACCACGACCCTCGGACTCACCCTCGTCCTTGCCCTGGGTGCCGCAGCCTGCGGGGGTGACGGTGACGGGAGCGGCAGCTCTGACGCTCTCAGCGCCACCGGCCCCATCACGGTGTGGCTCTCGAACAACCCCGAGGAGATCGCCTGGGGCGAGGAGATGGTGGCCGCCTGGAACGCGGAGAATCCCGACGAGAAGATCACCGCGCAGGAGATCCCCGCCGGCAAGACGTCCGAAGAGGTGATCGGCGCCGCGATCACCGCCGGCAACGCACCGTGCCTCGTGTTCAACACCTCACCGGCAGCGGTCCCGCAGTTCCAGAAGCAGGGCGGGCTGGTGGCCCTGGACAGCTTCCCTGACGGTCAGCAGTACGTCGAGGAGCGGACCGGTGCTGCGGCTGAGCAGTACCAGTCTCCCGACGGGAGCTACTACCAGATCCCGTGGAAGTCCAACCCGGTGATGATCTTCTACAACAAGGACCTGATGAAGAAGGCCGGGGTCGACCCGGAGAACCCGCCGCTGGCGACCTACGACGAGTTCCTCGCCACCAGCGAGAAGATCGTCTCGAGCGGCGCCGCCGAGGCTGCGATCTGGCCGGCCCCCACGAGTGAGTTCTTCCAGTCCTGGTTCGACTTCTACCCCCTCTACGCCGCCGAGACGGGCGGCACGCAGCTCGTCGAGGACGCGAAGGCCACCTTCAACTCGCCGGAGGGCGAGGCGGTCGCCGAGTTCTGGAAGACGATGTACGACGAGGGCTACTCGCTCAAGGAGAAGTACAACGGCGACTCCTTCGCCGACGGCAAGGCCGCCATGTCGATCGTCGGCCCCTGGGCCATCGCGGTCTACGGCAAGGACATCAACTGGGGGGTCGCCCCGGTTCCCACCTCTGCCGGCACGGCCCCCGAGGAGACCTACACCTTCTCCGACGCCAAGAACGTCGCCATCTACTCCGCCTGCGATGCACAGGCGACGGCGTGGGAGGTCCTGAAGTTCGCCACCAGCGAGGAGCAGGACGGCTCGCTGCTGGAGAAGACCGGCCAGATGCCGCTGAGGGAAGACGTCGAGGCGGCGTTCCCCGACTACTTCGAGGCCAACCCCGACTACCAGACGTTCGCCGCGCAGGCGGCCCGGACCGTCGAGGTGCCCAACGTGGCCAACAGCATCGAGATCTGGCAGAACTTCCGGGACCAGTACACGGAGTCGGTGATCTTCGGCGAGTCCGAGATCACCGAGGCACTCACCACGGCCGCGGACGAGGTCGACGGTCTCGCCAGCCAGCAGTGACGCGCCCACAGCCATGACGACGACCATCCAGCCGACCACCTCCGGGACGCCTGCGCCGCCACCTCGACGGCGCAGGACGCTGACGACTCTCCTGGGCCGTCAGCCGCTCGGGATCGCTCTCGCGGCGCCGTACGCCGTGTTCCTCGCCCTGCTCTTCGCCTATCCGGTCGGGCTGGCGGTGTGGATCAGCTTCCACGACTACTTCTTCGCGGCGCCCGGGGTGTCCGTCGAGCGGCCCTTCGTGGGGTTCGAGAACTACACGACCGCACTCTCCGACCCCGCGGTGCGCAGGTCGTTCCTGAACGTCCTGGTCTTCCTGGTCATCAACGTCCCGCTCACCGTGGTCCTGTCGTTGCTGCTCGCCACGGGGCTCAACACCGCGATTCGCGGCCGCACCTTCTTCCGGGTGGCCTACTTCGTCCCCTACGTCTCGGCGAGCGTGGCGATCGTGGCGGTCTGGCTCTTCCTCTTCAGCAACGGCGGGTTCGTCAACGAGCTGCTCGGTCCCTTGGCGCCCGACCCGTCATGGCTCGTCAACAAGACGCTCGCCATGCCGCTGATCGCGCTGTTCGTCACGTGGAAGCAGCTGGGCTTCTTCATCCTGCTCTACCTCGCTGCGCTGCAAGGCGTCAACAAGCAGCTCTACGAGGCGGCCTCGATGGACGGGGCAGGCAGGATCGGTTCGTTCATCAACGTGACGGTTCCCGGCGTCCGGCCGGCGACGACCCTCGTCGTCATCCTCTCGATCATCACCGGCGCCAACCTGTTCACCGAGCCCTATCTGCTGACCAACGGCGGCGGACCCAATGGGGCCTCGAGCTCGCCGGTGCTCGTGATGTACCAACGCGGCATCGAGCAGAGCAACCCCGACATCGCAGCCGCGATCGGCGTGCTCCTCATGATCGGTGTCCTGATCGTCGCCTTCGTCAACAAGCGAATCCTGGAAAGGGACTGAGATGGCACGGGCCAACTCGAGAACCGATGCCGCAGCGGGCGACGAGGAGCAGCAGCCACGGTCGCGCAGCTGGCCGCGGATAGCCCTGCTCGCCCTGGGGGCGGTGGTCTTCCTCTTCCCCTTCTACTACATGGTGATCGCGTCGCTGCAGATCAAGCCCGACACGACGCTGGCAGGAGCGTTCCCGACCGGTGGCTTCACCCTGGACAACTACCGCGACATCAACGGCCGGGTCGACCTGGTGCAGTCGCTCCTCAACTCCGGCATCTTCACCGGCGCCGTCATCCTGTGCACCGTCGTGTTCGGCCTGCTGGCCGGATATGCGCTGGCGCGGTTGCACTTCCGCGGGAGCGGAACGCTGTTCGCAGCCATGCTGCTGGTCCAGGTCGTGCCCTTCCAGCTGCTGATGATCCCGCTCTACGTGATGGTCGTGCGGAGCTATGGCCTGGCCGACTCCTACCTCGGCATGATCCTGCCCTTCGCCATCAACTCCACCGCGGTCTTCATCTTTCGGCAGTTCTTCCTGCAGCTCCCCGAAGACCTCTTCTCCGCCGCCCGCATCGACGGTGCCGGAGAGCTGCGCATCCTCTGGTCCATCGCGCTGCCGCTGGTCCGGCCGGCGCTGCTCACCGCCGTGCTCCTCACATTCATCGGCCCGTGGAACGAGTTCCTCTGGCCATTCCTCATCACGAAGGACGCAGACATGCAACCCCTGGCAGTCTCCCTGGCCAACTACATCAGCAGCGTTGCCGGCCGGGCAGCGAACCCCTACGGCGCGATCCTCGCGGGGGCCTGCGTGCTGGCCGCGCCCGCGGTCGTGCTCTTCCTCGCCTTCCAGAAGCACTTCACGGCGTCGGAGATCGGCTCGGGGGTGAAGGGATGACGCGGGAGTCCGCCGCGGTGTCCAGCCACGTGCCGTTCACGATGACCCGGCTCGGCGTCGTGATGACCCCCGAGCCCGGCAACCCGCAGGAGGCCATGGGAGTGCTCAACCCGGGCAGCGGCGTCGCGCCCGACGGCCGGCTCTACCTGCTGCCTCGCCTCGTCGAAGCCGGCAACGTCTCCCGCGTCGGCCTTGCCGAGGTCGAGCTGCGCGACGGCGTACCCGTCGGAGTCCAGCGACGCGGCGTGGTCCTGGCCCCGGACGAAGGATGGGAGCGCGGCGCCCTCAACGCCGGGGTCGAGGACCCGCGCACGACCTGGGTGCCGAGCCTCGGACGGCACCTGATGACGTACGTCGCCTTCGGCCCGCTCGGCCCGCGGCTGGCGCTCGCCGTCTCCGAGGACCTGGAGCACTGGCAGCGACTCGGCCCCGTGCAGTTCACGTACCAACCCGATCTCGACCTCGACCTGTGCATGTTCCCCAACAAGGACGCGGTGTTCTTCCCCGAGGTCGTGCCCGATCCCGAGGGCAGGCCGTCGTACGCGATGCTGCACCGGCCGATGTGGGACCTCGGCTGGTTCCGCGAGGGCGAGACCGTGCACCTTCCCGCCGGCATCACGGACGAGCGACCCGGCATCTGGATCTCCTACGTCCCGGCCGAGCTCGCCGAGGCCGACATCCGCGCGCTCGTGCGACCCGAGAACCACCGCTGTGTCGCGCTGTCCGAGTACCCCTACGAGGAGCTGAAGATCGGCGCCGGCCCGCCTCCGGTGCGGGTGGACGAGGGCTGGCTGCTCATCCACCACGGCGTGTCCGGCGAGCAGCCCGTCGGCTTCGACCCCACCACGCAGAAGGTCGAGTACGCCGCCGGGGCGATGCTGCTCGATGCCGATGATCCGTCTCGTGTCCTGGCCAGGACCGCCGAGCCGATCCTGCGGCCGGAGACCGCGGACGAGCTCGACGGCACGGTTCCCAACGTCGTGTTCCCGACCGCGATCGAGGAGATCGACGGGGTCCGCTACGTGTTCTACGGCATGGCCGACGCGAAGATCGGCGTCGCGCGGCTCGACCGGACTGAGCACGGGCAGCATGACTGACGAGCCCGCACCCCGGCCCGCCTCACGGGTGGACAAGCCGTGGGGCCATGAGGAGATCTTTGCGGAGGTCGAGGGTGCCTACGTCGGCAAGACCCTGCACGTGACCGGTGGCGAGTCCCTCTCCCTGCAGTGGCACCGCGAGAAGGACGAGACCATCGCGGTCCTCTCCGGCCAGGTCGAGATCGACCTCGGCACGAGCGAGGACTCCCTCCGGGTCGTGCCCGTCGCCCCGGGCGAGGCCGTGCACATACCGCCCGGTCTGCTGCATCGGGTCCGCGCGCTCACCGACGCCGTTCTCGTCGAGGCGTCCACCGCCGCCCCCGGGTGGCAGGAGGACATCGTCCGCCTCCAGGACCGCTACGACCGCGGCGGCACCCAAGCCCCGTGAACCTGAACCCCACACCAACCGGGGCGGCACGCCGTCCACGAAGGAAACGAGCATGAAGCTACGTCGCACCGCGATCGTCCTGGCCAGCCTCGCCCTCGGCCTCGCCGGGGTGGTCGGCCCCTCGAACGGGCAGACGAACCTGCCCGTGGCAGTGGCAGCCGCCGGGCCCGCCCTCACCAACCTCGCCCACCTCGACTGGCTGGGCGACACCGTCGTCCCGCCAGACCAGGCGAACCACACCACCTACCGGCTCGCTGAGGAGCCCGAGCTCGGTGTCCTGTGGACCTACGCCGAGCCCAGGGACGGGGAGCTGGTCCGGGTCGGCGGAGGAACGTACGACCCCGCGACCGACACCTACACCCAGGGAGCCTTCAACGCCGACGACGTGTCACGCGCCGCCGTCGTCTACATCCGGCACTGGGTCGCGACCGGCGCGACGAGCAGCCGCGACGCGGCGTACGAGATGCTCCGCGGCCTGACCTACCTCCAGACGACCACTGGCGAGGACGCGGGCAACGTCGTGCTGTGGATGCAGCCCGACGGCACCCTCAACCCGAGCGCCGAACCGGTCGAGCTGCCCGACCCGTCCGACAGCGACGCGTCCTACTGGGTCGCGCGCACCATCTGGGCGCTCGGCGAGGGCTACGCGGCGTTCGCCGCCACGGGTGACCCCGCAGACGTTGCCTTCGCGGGCTTCCTGCGCGACCGCCTGGAGCTGTCGGTGGGCGCCATCGACAGGCAGGTGCTCGACAAGTACGGCCAGCTGATGTCGATCGACGGCCGGCCCACACCCGCGTGGCTCATCGCTGATGGAGCAGACGCCAGCGCCGAGGCAGTCCTTGGTCTGGCGGCGTACGTCGAGGCAGGGGGCAGCGAGGCAGCACGCACGGCGCTGGCACAGCTGGCCGAAGGCATCGCCCTGCTCTCGGACGGGACCGCGCGCAGCTGGCCCATGGGTGCGGTGTATCCGTGGGCCCTGTCGCGGTCGGTGTGGCACGCCTGGGGCTCGCAGATGCCGGCCGCGCTCGCCCGCGCGTCAACGGCACTGGGCACGCAGGAGTACCTCGCCCCGGCCCTCAAGGACTCCGCTGTCTTCACGCCGTGGCTGCTCACCTCGGGCGGCCCTGACAACGGCCGGATGCCGACACGGCTGGATCAGTCGCAGATCGCCTACGGTGCCGACTCGCGCGTCCAGTCGCTGTTGGCGACTGCCGAGGCAACCGGCAAGGTCGGACTTCGCCACCTGGCCGGAATGCAAGCGGCGTGGTTCTTCGGCGCCAACGCAGCCGGTGTGGCCGCCTATGACCCCGCCACCGGGCGCAGCATCGACGGCATCTCCGGCGACGGGGTCGTCAACACCAACTCGGGCGCCGAGTCGACCATCCACGGACTGCTCACCATGCTGGCGCTCGACGCCAACCCGGACGTGGCCAGGGCCGCGCAGGTCGCGACCATCACCGAGAGGGTCGGGACGACGACGCTGCAGGCCGAGGACGCCACCACGGCGGGTGCTGCGCGCGTCGTGGTGCCGGAGTCGCTCTGGACGGGTGAGTCGCTCTTCGGGGGCGAGGGCTACCTCGCCCTCGGCAACGGGGCGACCGCAGCCCTCTCGGTCCCGGGCGCTGACCAGGACCGCTTGGTGATGCCGGTGTTCGACCTGGTGCCCGACAGCAGCGCGGTCACCACCTGGACGGCGAGGAAGAAGGAGCTGGGCCGCACCGCATCTGGCGACATCGGTCCCCAGGGGGACTCTCCGGCACCCGGGGCGCTGCTGCCGGTGACGTTGCGCCGCACGCTCGACAAGCGCGCAACGGTGCTGCGGGTGTCGACGTCCGCCGCCGATGGCGACGAGGCCAGGCTCGACGCAGTGATGCTCGAACCACTGGTGTCGCGCTACATCCTGGCGAGCAACGACCACGCGACCGCGCTTCTGCGCAGCGCCGACACGTCCGTCACCCACACCACCGTCCGGCTCCCTGGCAGAGGTCCGGCGGTCGTCGAGGTCTACGACGGTGCGGCGCGGCTGCTGAGCCGGAGCACCACCCGCGCGCAGACCGCGCGCGTCACCGTGGCACCGGGAGGCTTCACCATCGTCAGGCGCTGAGCCGGCTGGCGAACCCCTAGGCTCGGGGTCGTGTTCTGGATGAGCGCCTTCATCGACGTACCGGCACCCGACTTCGAGGCCTCGGTGACCTTCTGGTCGGCGGTGAGTGGCTGCTCGCCGTCGGCCCGACGCGGTGCCGACGAGGAGTTCCTGACCCTCGTCCCGCCCGCCGGCGACGACCACCTGCGCATGCAGCGGGTCGGCGACGCGACGCCGCGGATCCACCTCGACCTGCACGTCCCGGATCCGCGCTCCGCTGCGGATGGAGCCATCGCTCTCGGGGCCGTCGAGGTCGCCGACCACGGCTATGTCGTGATGAGCTCGCCGGGCGGGCTGACCTTCTGCTTCGTGAGTCACCCGGCGGCCGAGGCCGCACCGCCGCGGCGCTGGCCGGACGGATCGCGCAGCGTCGTGGACCAGGTCTGCCTCGACATCCCGCGTTCGAGCTTCGACGGCGAGGCCGACTTCTGGCAGTCGCTGCTGGAGTGGCCCAGGGTCGGTTCGTCGTACGCCGAGTTCGAGCGGCTCGTCCGCCCCGACGGCCAGGCGCTGCGCGTCCTGCTCCAGCGCACGGGCGACGACGGGCCGGTCCGCGCGCACCTCGATCTCGCCTGCTCCTCGCGCGAGCGGGAGCTGCTGCGCCACGTCGGCCTCGGCGCCCACATCATCGATGATCGCGACGCGTGGACCGTGATGAGCGACCCGGCCGGCATGGCCTACTGCCTGACGGACCGCTCGCCCGGCTGAGCCCCGTAGACGCGCGGACATTGGTGCCGGTTGAGAGACCGCGCCACGCTCACCCCAACCTTGCGGGACCAGCAATGTCCGCGCGTCTACGCGCCGGCGACGCCGACGTACACCCAGCGCCCGGCGCGCTGCTCGAAGACACTGCGTTCGTGCAGCGCGCCGGGGCCGGCGGGGGAGTCGTAGTGGGCGACGAACTCGACCTCGTCACCGGTCGCGTCGAGCACCTCGAGCCGCGTCCAGGTGAGCCCCGGGTCGGGCGCGAGGTCGTCGGGGCGGGTGCGCGGGTGCCAGGTGCGGAAGACGTAGTCGGTGTCGCCGACGGCGTACGCCGCGAACCGCGACCGCATCAGCTGCTCGGGCGACGTGGCAGCCGCGGTGCCGCGATGGAGCGGCCCGCAGCATGCGTCGTACGCCGCAGCCGAACCGCACGGACAGTCGCGAGAGAACACCGTCCGACCCTAAACGGGTCGCCGGGCGTCGGTCGTGGCCGCTACCGTCGCGGCCATGTCTGAAAGCGAACGTCCAAGCCCGCCCACCCACGGCTCCGAGATCGTCCAGCTCCGTGCGTGGCTGGACTTCCACCGCCACACCCTCAAGCAGAAGGCGGCCGGGCTGACCCAGGAGCAGCTCGCCCAGACCCTGGGACCGAGCACGCTCTCGATCGGTGGGCTGCTCAAGCACATGGCGCTGGTGGAGGACAACTGGTTCTCGGTCGTGCTGCTCGGCAACGAGGACGCCGCGCCGTGGCTGGGCGTCGACTGGGAGGGCGACCCCGACTGGGAGTTCCGCACCGCTGCCGACGACTCGCCCGAGGTCCTCGTCGGCCTGCTCGACGACGCGATCGTCGCGGGCAACCGCACGCTGGACGAGATCGGCGACAACCTCGACCTGCTTGCCCAGGAGAAGAGTCGACACACCGGCGAGCCGTTCGACCTGCGCTGGATCATGATCCACATGATCGAGGAGTACGCGCGTCACAACGGCCACGCCGACCTGATCCGCGAATCGATCGACGGTGCAACCGGCACGTGAGGTTCAGGTCAGGGTCTGATGGACGCAGAGCACGTGGCCGTCCGGATCCTTGAACCACGCGGCCTTCTCGGTACCGAACTCACAGACGTGGTCGACGGTCTTGAACTCCGGGAGGTCGTAGTCCTCGAACGTGACGCCGCGGCCCTCGAGCGTGGAGATCTCGCTGCCGATGTCGTCGACCTCGAAGCTCATCGCGGTGCTCTCAGCGGGGATGGCCCCGGGCCGTGGGAGAAGCAGCAACAACGATCCGCCCGCCAGCGAGAAGATCGCACTGCCCTCGTCGTTGGAGCCGGTGTAGTCGAGTCCGAGGGATTCGGCGTAGAACTTCTGTGACCGGTCGACGTCGGTGACCGGGAGCATCATCGAGACCGGGCGTTGTGCGAGCGACATGGGCGCCTCCTTGGTCACTGCCATCGTCCGTCCGCCAGCACCAGTCCGCAATCGCCGTGAATGGGGAAACGTGAGCATCCGAAGAGCCACCGACGACGACTGGCCCCTCATCTGGCCGTTCTTCGACCAGATCGTGCAGGCCGGCGAGACCTACGCGTTCCCGCTCGACCTGACGATCGAGACGGCGAAGCCGTGGTGGCTCAGCGCCAACCCCGACGACAACACGGTTGTCCTCGAGGAGGACGGCGTCATCCTCGGCAGCGCGAAGATGGGGCCGAACCGTCCGGGCCGAGGCGCCCACGTGGGCACCGCGTCGTTCATGGTCAGCCCGGCCGCGCGCGGGCGTGGCGTCGGGCGCCGGTTGGCGGAGCACGTCGTCGAGTGGCACCGCGACCAGGGCTTCGCCGGCATCCAGTTCAACGCCGTCGTCGAGACCAACACCGCCGCCGTACGCCTCTGGCAGGACCTCGGCTTCGAAATCATCGGCACCGTCCCGGGCGCGTTCGACAGTGCGTCGAGGGGTCGGGTCGGCCTGCACGTGATGTATCGGGATATCTAGAACCTGTTCTAGTCTGTGGGTATGACTGCCACACCCGCGATCGAGGGCTGGTTCACCACCGGTGACACCCCGGCGCTGATCGGCTCGCGCTGCACGACGTGCAGCACCGTCTACTTCCCACCCGCGAGCGGCTTCTGCCGCAACCCGGCGTGCGACGGCGAGGGGTTCGAGACTGCAGAGCTGAGCCGCCACGGCACCGTGTGGTCCTACACCGATGCGCAGTACCAGCCGCCCGCGCCGTACGTCCCCCGCGGCGAGGAGCACGTCCCCTTCGCGCTGGCCGCCGTCGAGCTGCCCGAGGGACTCGTGGTGCTGGGCCAGGTCGCAGACGGCTTCGGCGTCGCCGACCTGAGGGTCGGGGCCGAGGTCGAGCTCGTCGTCGAGGAGCTGTGTCCGGGCGAGCTGATCTGGCGCTGGAAGCCGGTGACCTCATGAGCGTCGTCGTGGCCGGTGTCGGCATGCACCCGTGGGGCAAGTGGGGCAAGAACTTCGTGGAGTACGGCGTCGTCGCCGCGCGCGCCGCACTGAAGGACGCCGGCATCGCCTGGCAGGACGTCGACCTGATCGTGGGCGGCGAGACGGTGCGCAACGGCTACGCCGGGTATGTCGCGGGTGCGACCTTCGCCCAGGCCCTGGGCTGGAACGGCGCCCGGGTCGCGACGTCGTACGCCGCTTGCGCCACCGGCGCCCAGGCGCTGGACACCGCCAGGGCGAGGATCCTGGCCGGGCTGTCCGAGGTCGCGCTCGTCGTCGGCGCGGACACGACCCCGAAGGGCTTCCTGGCGCCCAACGCCGGCGAGCGCTGGGACGACCCGGACTGGCTGCGGTTCCGGTTGCTCGGCATGACCAACCCCGCCTACTTCGCGCTCTACGCCCGCCGCCGGATGGACCTCTACGGCGCGACGTCCGAGGACTTCGCGGCGGTGAAGGTGAAGAACTCGAAGCACGGCCTCGCCAACCCCCATGCCCGCTACCGCAAGGCGGTCAGCGTCGCCGACGTCGTCTCCAGCGCGGTCGTGTGCGACCCGCTTCACCTCCTCGACATCTGCGCCACGAGCGACGGCGGCGCCGCGGTCATCCTGTGCAGCGACGCCTACGCGAAGAAGCACGGGCTCGACGGCGTCACGCTCGCCGCGATCTCGACCGTGACGCCGACATTCCCCAACACCGTGATCGACATGCCGTTGCTGTCGACGGACGCGCCACCTCCCGGCCTTGGTTTCGACACGCTCGCTGCTCAACCAGCGGCGGCCACGTTCAAGGAGTCGATCGGCGCCGCGGCGTACGAGGAAGCCGGCATCGGCCCCGAGGACATCGACGTCGCGGAGGTCTACGACCTCTCGACCGCCCTCGAGCTCGACTGGATGGAGGACCTCTCGCTCTGCAAGCGCGGCGAGGCGGAGCAACTGCTCCGGGCGGGGGAGACCACCGTCGGCGGGCGGATCCCGATCAACCCCAGCGGCGGGCTCGCCTGCTTCGGTGAGGCTGTGCCCGCCCAGGCCCTCGCCCAGGTCTGCGAGCTCACCTGGCAGCTGCGCGGCCAGGCCGAGGGCCGGCAGGTCGAGGGTGCTCGGGTCGGGATCACCGCCAACCAGGGACTGTTCGGCCACGGCTCGGCGGTGCTGCTGACTCGTTGACGAGCTGACGTGCTTCCATGGCACATGACCGAGACGATCCGCGTGTTCCTCCTGGACGACCACGACGTGGTGCGCGAGGGCCTGCGCTTCCTGCTCGAGCGGCAGGACGACATCGAGGTGGTCGGAGACACGGCGTCGGCCGTCGAGGCCATCGCCCGGATCCCGGCCCTCAAGCCGCACGTGGCCGTGCTCGACGGGCGGCTGCCGGACGGCTCCGGGATCGAGGTCTGTCGCGCGGTCCGCTCGGTCGATCCGAGCATCCGGGCGCTGATCCTGACGTCGTACGACGACGACGAGGCCCTGTTCGCGGCGATCATGGCCGGGGCGTCGGGCTATGTCCTCAAGGAGATCCGCAGCAGCGACCTCGTCACCGCGGTGCGCCAGGTCGCGGCCGGCAACTCACTGATCGACCCGGCCCTGACGGCCCGGGTGCTGGAGCGCGTCCGCAACGGACCCTCGACCGCGCCCGAGCTGGCCGACCTGACCGAGCAGGAGCTCAAGCTGTTGGCGCTCATCGCCGAGGGGCTGACGAACCGGCAGATCGGTGAGCGGATGTTCCTCGCGGAGAAGACGGTCAAGAACTACGTCTCCAGCATCCTCGCCAAGCTCGGCCTCGAGCGGCGGACGCAGGCGGCGGTGCTGGCCTCCAAGCTGCTGGGTCCCGGCAAGTAGGGACCTTTGGCCATCCGGGTGCGGGACCTCGTCCCCTGCCCGGCCGGTGCTCGCCGTTCGAGAGTAGAGGTGCAAGGACAGAGCACGACCACTACTCAGCAGGAGGGGCCCGTCATGGCCGTCATCCATCGTCAACACAACATCACCAGTGAAGGCGTCACCACCTCGGAGACCGAGGAGACGGCCACCGCACTGGATCGGGCGCTCGGCAGCGCTGCGGATCGCCTTCGGCGTCACCTTCCTCTGGGCGTTCCTCGACAAGGCGTTCGCCCTCGGCTTCCACACCGGCTACGACCAGGACGGCGTGCTCGACCGGTTCGGTGACGCCGCCTGGATCAACGGTGGCAGCCCGACCGAGGGCTTCTTGACCTTCGGCGTCCCCGCCGACAACCCGTTCAAGGGATTCTTCAACGGCTCGCGGGCTACGCCGTCGTCGACTGGCTCTTCATGCTCGGCCTGCTCGGCATCGGCGTCGCGCTCCTCCTGGGAGTGGGCATGCGGATCGGCACCGCCGCCGGCGCCCTGATGTACGCGTTCATGTACGCCGCGTCGCTGCCGCTGGAGAACAACCCGGTCGTCGACGACCACCTCGTCGGCGTCATCGTGATGGCTGTCCTCGGCCTCGGCTGCGGCCGGCACGACCTGGGGCCTGGGCGGCCTGTGGCGCCGCACCGCGCTGGTCGAGAAGCACCCCGTCCTCCGGTGACATGAGCCAGCAACCCCCACATGACCCGCCCGGGTCCCGACCGGGCGGGTCTTGCTGCGTCCCGGCGGTTCAGTCGAGCGGGACCCGCCACACGAGGGTCGTGCCGCGCGGCTGGTTGGCGGTCAGCTCGAGGGCCCCACCGAGGTCGGCGGCGCGCCGGCGGGCGTTGCGCAGCCCGCTCTCGTGCGGCGTCGGTCGGCGATGCCGATGCCGTCGTCGGCGACGCGGAGACCAGCTCGTGGGCGCTGCACCACCACCTCGACCTCGGCGCTCTCGGCGAGCGCGTGCCGCGCGACGTTCGAGATCGCCTCGCGCAGCACCGGCAGCAGGTGGTCGCGCACGTGGCCGGGGACGGCCGTGTCGATCGGCCCGATCGTGCGCGACCGTGGGGCGAAGCCCAGCACCGGGACGTACTCCCGCACCAGGGCGCGGATCTCGGCTCGCAGCGAGGAGCGCTGCCGGTTGCTGGAGCTCGAAGATGGTGCCGCGGATGTGCCTTGATGGTGTCGTCGAGGCGATCGCCGCCGGCTCAGTCGGCCCGTCGGGCGACCTCGGGGTCGGCCACCATCGAGGCGACGCCCTGGAGCTGCAGCCCGGTGGCGAAGAGCCGCTGGATCACCACGTCGTGCAGGTCGCGGGCGATCCGCTCCCGGTCGGAGATCAGGGCCAGCTCCTGGCGGTCGGCGACGGCCTGGCCGCGGTCCAGCGCCAGCGCGGCCTGGTCGGCGAAGGTGGCCAGCAGCTCGCGCTCCTCGGCGTCGTTGAGGGGCGAGGCCTTGTCGAACAATGCGGCCAGCGCGCCGCCGGTGCGAGGTGGGCCCGGACCGCGATGACCACCGCGTCGAGGTCGCCGATCCTGAGCCGGTCGCGGGGAGCGGACGCGTCGAGCTCGATCTCCCGCACCCGGTCGACGAGCTCGCGCACGAGGTCCAGGTCGGCCGGTTCGGCGGCCACCGCGTCGCCGTCGGCGGCGTCGGTGGCGAGCAGTACGGCGGCGCCGCGCGCCCGACACGGCCCGGGCCGTGTGCACGATCTTGCCGAGCGCGTTCTCGCCGTGCACCGGGCGGCTGCAGGTCGACGCCGATCTCTGCGGTCGCCTCGAGCCAGCGGCGTCGCCGCTCGCTGATGCCGTAGGTGCGGGCGTTGTCGATGACGAGTCCGGCGGTTCCGGCCAGCGCCTCGACGAGCTGCTCGTCCTGCTCGGTGAACGGCTGCCCGCCGCGCTTCTCGGTCAGGTAGAGGTTGCCGAACACGGTGCCCCGGATGCGCACGGGCATCCCGAGGAAGGAGTTCATCGGCGGGTGGTTTGCCGGGAACCCGACGGATCTCGGGTGGGCGGCGAGGTTCACCAGGCGCAGGCCTCCGGCTCCGTGATGATCACGCCGAGGATGCCGTCGCCCGTCGGGAGGTCGCCGATCAGGGCCCGGGTCGCCTCGTCGATGCCGGTGGTGAGGAACTCGACCAGGCGGCCGTCGCTCCCGAGCACCCCGAGTGCGCCGTACTGAGCGTCCGTGAGCTGGGTGGCCGCCGTGACGATGCGAGTCAGGACGCTGGTCAGGTCGAGGTCGCTGGCGATGGCGGACACGGCGTCGAGCAGGGCCTGGGCAGGCCCGGTCAACGCCGAGCTCGGGGTCGGGGGTCCGGGGGTGGTCACCGGCCCAGTGTGGGCCCGATGTCCAGCATCTGCGCCGCAGGTCGCCTGCAGCGGTTCACATCACCCGACGAACGGGCAGGGTCGCTTCGAGGTCCCAGCCGTCGCCGAGTCGCCGTCCGGTCACCTCCGTCAGCGGGATGCGCAGGTAGAGGGAGCGGCTGCCCGAGGCCCACGGGCGCGGCAGGATGCTGACCAGCTCGCTCAGTTCCTCGGGGTCCTCCACCGCCGACGCGCGTCCGCGCACCACGACGCTCCAGCCCTGGTGCCGGGGGTGGTCGAAGTGGTCGACCTCGAAGGCCACCAGGCTGTCGCGCCCGTAGGTGCCGAGCACGCTGTAGGGCGTCGTGCAGACGACGATGTCTCCCTGGCTGACCGCGTAGTTCAGCGGCAGGATGTGCGGCCCGGTGTGGGTGGCGATCGCCACGCGACCGACCACGCCCAGTCTCAACAGCCCTTCGCACTCGCTACGGCCCAGTTCCAACAGGTCTGCCATGACCAACCTCTCCTCGTGTTGAGTCCATCGTCGCCGCCGGGATCGGGGTCAGGCAGGGCCGTAGGTCCCGAGCGGAAGGTCCATTGCTCCCGAACGGCCTTGCGCGCGGGACTAGCGTTGAGCAGGTGACCATCTCTGCCACCGAGACTCCCGCCATCGCCACCCTCGGCGAGCTCCGCGCCTCCGGCCACGAGCTCAAGCCGCTCCGCGTCGAGCTCCGCGACAACCTGCTTGCCCTCCTCCGTGACGGGGTCGACCCGTGGCCCGGCCTGCACGGCTTCAGCGACACCGTGATCCCGCAGCTCGAGCGCGCGCTCATCGCCGGCCACGACCTGGTCCTCCTCGGCGAGCGCGGTCAGGGCAAGACACGGCTGCTGCGCGCGCTGGTCGGCCTGCTCGACGAGTGGACGCCGGTGATCTCCGGCTCCGAGCTGGGCGAGCACCCCTACGACCCGATCACGATCGGCTCCAAGCAGTCGCTTGCGACGTACGGCGACGACCTGCGCATCTCCTGGCGGCACCGCGACGAGAGGTACGCCGAGAAGCTCGCCACCCCCGACACGAGCGTCGCCGACCTGATCGGTGACGTCGACCCGATGAAGGTCGCCGAGGGCCGCTCGCTGGGTGACCCCGAGACGATCCACTTCGGGCTGATTCCGCGCTCCCACCGGGGGATCGTGGCGATCAACGAGCTCCCCGATCTCGCCGAGCGGATCCAGGTCGCGATGCTCAACGTGATGGAGGAGCGCGACATCCAGATCCGCGGCTACGTGCTGCGACTGCCCCTCGACGTGCTCGTCGTGGCGTCCGCCAACCCGGAGGACTACACCAACCGGGGGCGCATCATCACCCCGCTCAAGGACCGCTTCGGCGCCGAGATCCGCACGCACTACCCGCTCGAGATCGTCGACGAGATCGCCGTCATCCGTCAGGAGGCCGACCTGGTTGCCGAGGTGCCCGACGTGCTGGTCGAGATCCTGGCCCGCTTCACGCGCAACCTGCGCGAGTCCAGCGCCGTCGACCAGCGCTCGGGCGTGAGCGCCCGCTTCGCGATCGCCGGGGCCGAGACGATCGCCGCGGCCGCGCTTCACCGCGCGACCGTGAACAAGGAGGGCCTCGCCGTCGCCCGCGTCGTCGACCTGGAGACGGCCGTCGAGGTGCTCGGCGGCAAGATCGAGTTCGAGACCGGCGAAGAGGGTCGCGAGAGCGAGGTGCTGACGCACTTGCTGCGTACGGCGATCGCCGAAGCCGTCAGGGGCCACTTCCGTGGCCTCGACCTGGGCCTGCTCGTCGAGGCCGTCGAGGACGGCGCGACGATCTCGACCCGCGCGCAGACGACGGCGATCCAGTTCCTCTCCGGCTTCCCGTGCTCGGCGAGTCCGAGGTCTACGACGACATCGGCGAGCGGATCGGCGCCAGCAACGACGGGGAGCGGGCGTGCGCCATCGAGCTCGCGCTCGAGGGGCTCTACCTCGCCCGCCGGGTCGGCAAGGAGACCGACGGTCGGGAGACCGTCTATGGCTGACCTGCGACCGGGCACTCCTTCCGATGTCGCCGGGCTCCGCGCGCTCGGGGAGGCCGTCGTGCCTGCGACGTACGACCCGATAGATGCGGCGTACGGCCAGCACATGCTCGACGAGTGGTGGTCGATCGAGCGGCTGGGCGCATTCCTCGAGGCCATCCCGCACGTCGTCGCGGAGGAGGACGGCCGCATCGTCGGCGTTGCCAACCTCGGACCCAAGGACGACCGCTCGGTGATGTGGAAGCTCTACGTCCACCCGGACGTGCAGGGGAGCGGCGTCGGCACTGCGCTGCTCGACGCGATCATCGACCTCAACGGCGACCGGCCGCTCTGGCTGGAGCGCATCGACGGCAACGACAAGGTCGCGAAGTTCTACGCAGCACGCGGATTCGTCGAGGCCGAGACAGTGGCCAACGAGCCGTGGCCCGACGACATCTGGATGAGGCGCGAGCCATGAGCCGCTATCGCAAGTACGACGGCGGCGACCCGCTCGCCCCGCCGGTCGACCTCGCGGAGGCACTCGACGCGATCGGCGAGGACGTGATGGCGGGCTACTCGCCCGAGCGCGCGATGCGCGAGTTCCTGCGTCGGGGCGGCAAGGACCAGCAGGGACTGGACGACCTCGCGCGGCGGATCGCGGAGAAGCGGCGCGACCTGCTGCAGCGGCACAACCTCGACGGCACGATGCAGCAGGTGCGGGAGCTGCTCGACAAGGCGGTGCTCGCCGAGCGCGGGCAGCTGGCGCGCGACGTCATGATGGAGGACGGCGACCGTGCCTTCCGCGAGCTCCAGCTCGACAACCTGCCGGACTCGACGGCCGCTGCGGTTAGCCGAGCTGGGGACGTACGACTGGACACTCGTCGGAGGCACGTGAGGCCTACGAGGAGATCAAGGACCTGCTCGGGCGCGAGCTGCTCGACCAGCGGTTCGCGGGCATGAAGCAGGCGATGGAGGGCGCGACCGACGAGGACCGCGCGGCCATCAACGAGATGCTCGGCGACCTCAACGATCTGCTCGAGAAGCACGAACGCGGCGAGGACACCGACGAGGACTTCGCCGAGTTCATGGACAAGCACGGCGACTTCTTCCCCGAGAACCCGCAGAACATCGACGAGCTGATGGACTCGCTCGCGGAGCGCTCGGCCGCCGCCCAGCGGATGCTCAACTCGATGACGCCGGAGCAGCGCGCCGAGCTGATGCAGCTCTCGCAGCAGGCGTTCGGGTCGCCGGAGCTCATGGAGCAGCTCGCGCGGATGGACGCCAACCTCCAGGCGCTGCGGCCCGATCAGGACTGGGGCGGCTCCGAGGAGTTCGGCGGCGAGCAGGGGCTGGGCCTCGGCGACGGCACCGGCGTGCTCCAGGACCTCGCCGAGCTCGACGCGCTCGGCGACCAGCTCTCCCAGTCCTACGGCGGCGCGCGGCATGGACGACATCGACCTCGACGCCCTGGCGCGCCAGCTCGGCGACGAGGCCGCCGTCGACGCGCGGACACTGTCGGAGCTCGAGCAGGCGTTGCGCGACTCCGGCTACCTCCAGCGCGGCTCCGACGGCGAGCTGCGGCTCTCGCCGAAGGCGATGCGCCAGCTCGGCAAGGCGTTGCTGCGTGATGTCGCCACCCGGATGTCGGGGCGCCAGGGCCAGCGCGAGTCGCGCAACGCCGGTGCCGCCGGCGAGCTCTCCGGCGCCACGAGAGCTGGGAGTTCGGTGACACCGAGCCGTGGGACGTGACGCGGACGATCACCAACGCCGTGCTCCGCACGGCGAGCGATCAGCCGCTGGTTGATCAGCGAGGCACGAGCGTGTCGAAACCGAGGCTGCGCCTGAAGGTGGACGACATCGAGGTCCAGGAGACCGAGGAACGCACGCAGGCCGCGGTCGCCCTCCTCGTCGACACGTCCTTCTCGATGGCGATGGACGGCCGCTGGGTGCCGATGAAGCGCACCGCGCTGGCGCTGCACCACGCTGATCCGGTCCCGCTTCCGCGGCGACCACCTGCAGCTGATCGGCTTCGGCCGGCACGCGCAGGTGATGGAGATCGAGGAGCTGACCGGCCTTGATGCCCGCTGGGACAAGGGCACCAACCTCCACCACGGGCTGCTGCTCGCCAACCGGCACTTCCGCAAGCACCCCAACGCCCAGCCGGTGCTGCTGATCGTCACCGACGGCGAGCCGACCGGCCACCTGGAGCCCGACGGCGACGTCTGGTTCTCCTACCCGCCGCACCCCCTGACGATCGCCAACACCGTGCGCGAGCTCGACAACTCGCGGCGGATCGGCGCGCAGACGACGTTCTTCCGGCTCGGGGAGGACCCCGGCCTGGCGCGGTTCATCGAGTCGATGGCCAAGCGCGTCGAGGGCCGGATGGTCTCGCCCGAGCTCGACGACCTCGGTGCGGCCGTGGTCGGCTCCTATCTCGGCGACCGGTCGGCGTCGACGTACCGCGAGCACTTCGGAGGCTGGGGCACGGGCGACCGCGGATTCTGGGTCGGCTGATGGGCGCGCCTCCCGAAGGGTTCGACTGGCAGGAGCTGCCCGACGGCTCGATCCGGATCACGCACCACGGCAAGCCGGCGACGACGCTGCGCGGAGGTCGCGCCGCCGAGTTCCTGGCCGACGTCGAGGACGACGATCCACAGGAGCTGATGGCGCGGCTGACCGGCAACTACAAGCGCGGCAACGAGCGGATGGGGAAGAACCACCCGCGCAATCGAGCCCGCTGAGTCAGCCGGCGAGCATCCGCATCAGCTCGGCGCCCATGTGCTCGATGACCGCGTTGAGGGCCTTCGCCGGGCGGACCATGACGGTGAAGTCGACGATCTGGCCGTCGGCGTCCCAGGTGATCATGTCGACGCCGCTGACGTCGAGCCCGCCGACGACCGTGCGGAACTGCAGCACCGCCGAGTCGTCGGCCAGCCACTCGCGCTCGTAGGTGAGGTCGGGGCCGAGCACCGCGAACGCGGCGGTGAGGTAGCCGACGACGGTGTCGCGTCCCTCCTGCGGCGTGTGCACGGCCGGGCTGCGGAAGACCGCGTCCTCGGCGATCAGGGCGGGCAGGCCGGCGGCGTCGCGGGTGTCAACCACGGCGTGCCAGCGGGCGAGTGCGGCGGCGGCGTCCATGTGAGCATCGTGGCACGGTCGCCCGTCTGGCAGGCTCGCGCTCGTGGATGTCCGCGAGCTGCCGCGTGTGGTGTGGGTGCTGGCGGCGTCCAGGTTCGTCGGCTCGGCCACGACCTTCGTCTACCTGTTCCTCACGCTCTACCTCACCGGTCCGCGTGACCTCTCGGCGCCGAGGGCCGGACTGATCGCCGGCTCCATCGGGGCGGCTCTCCTGATCGGCAACTTCACCGGCGGCCGCTGGGGTGACCGGTTCGGGCACCGGCGGGTGCTGCTGGTCGCCTCGTCCGTGGGCGCCGTCGTGCTGGTGGCCGTGCCGTGGCTGCCGCTGTGGCTGATGGTCCTGGTCCTGCCCGTGTCGGCCTACCTCAGCGCCACGGGCGGCGTCTCGACCGGCGCCCTCACGGCTCTCGCAGTGCCGCGCGGTGATCGGCGTACGGCGGTCGCCCTGGGCCGGGCCGCCTCCAACGCGGGCTTCGTGATCGGTCCGCTCCTGGGCGCGCTGATCATCACCTGGAGCTACGACGCGATGTTCGTCCTCGACGGGCTCGCGGTGCTCGCGGTCCGGGTCGCACTGAGCCGAGCGCTGCCGCACGAGATCCAGGTCGAGGACGACGACGACGCCCCCAGGCCGAGCCTGTGGCAGGCACTGCGCGCCGACAGGTCCCTGGTGGTCCTGCTCATCGGGGTCGTGCTGATCGACCTGGTCTATCGCCAGCTCTACTCCACGCTGCCGCTGCACCTGCGCGACTCTGGCGCGCCCGTCGGCCTCTACGCAGCGGTGATCTCGGTCGGGTCCGGGCTGATCCTGTTGCTTGAGATCCCGGTGACCCAGGCCCTCCGCGGGCGGTCCGCCCTTCCGGTCGTCGCTCTCGGCTACGGGCTCGTCGGTGTCGGTACGGCGATGTTCGCCCTGCCCGTCGTCGCGGTGTCGGTCGTGCTGGCGATGGTGGTGCTCACGGCCGGCGAGATCCTCTACAAGACGACGGCGACCGCACATGTGCTCGACGCGGCACCCGACCACCTCGTCGGGCAGTACCAGGGCCTCTACACCGGAGCCGCCACCAGCGGCACCATGCTCGCCGCCCCGATCGGCACCGCGCTGTACGCCGCAGCGCCGGACCTGCTCTGGCCGGTGATGGGAGCCATCGGCGTCGTGGCGGCGGGGTTCGTGCTCGCGGCGTCGCGGGCCTGATCAGGCCGGCGTCGGAAGGGTCAGGATCTCCGGACCGTCGTCGGTGATCGCGATCGTGTGCTCGCTGTGCGCTGTCCGGCAGCCGGTCGCACTTCGAAGCGTCCACCCGTCGGCGTCGGTGACGAGCTCGGCCGTGTCCGCCATCACCCACGGCTCCAGTGCCAGGAGCAGCCCGGGGCGCAGGACGTAGCCACGGCCCGGCCGTCCGGTGTTCGCGATGTGCGGGTCCTGGTGCATCGTCGAGCCGACGCCATGGCCTCCGAACTCGGTGTTGATCGGGTAGCCGGCTTCGCCGAGGACCGTGCCGATGGCGTGCGAGATGTCACCGATGCGAGCACCGGGCCCGGCGACGGCGATCCCCGCGGCGAGTGCGCGTTCGGTCGTGCTGATCATCGCGACGCTCTCCGGTGGCCGCGAGTCGCCGACGACGAAGCTGATGGCCGAGTCGGCAACGACGCCGCCGAGCGAGACCGCGAGGTCGAGTGACAGCAGGTCGCCGTCGGCAAGCGTGTAGTCGCGGGGCAGTCCGTGGAGCACGGCGTCGTTGACGGACGTGCAGATGTAGTGGCCGAACGGCCCGCGGCCGAACGAGGGCGCGTAGTCGACGTAGCAGGACGACGCACCGGCCTCGACGATCATGGCCTGGGCCCACGCGTCGATGTCCAGGAGGTTGGTGCCCACTGCGCTGCGACCCTTCAGCGTCTGCAGGATGCCGGCGACCAGGGCGCCGGCCTCGCGTGCTCGGGGCAGTCGGGTGGCGCTCAGGATCTCGATCATGCGACATCTTCCGCGAAGCCCGGCAGGTTCTCCTCGAGGATCGCGCGGAACGGTGCCTCTGCCTCGAGCTGGCTGAGCAGGCCGAGACCGCCGAGCCAGGTGCGGTGGATCAGCAGGTAGCCGGCAGGCAGGTTGAGCTTGGTCGCCATCGTGAACGCCGGCTCGCGCGGATTGTTGATCCGCTCGAACTGCGCGCGCATCCACTCCCGACTGAACTGGAAGTTCTCGACTCGCGCCGGCTCGATGAAGGGGGAGAGGTAGTCGAGGACGAGCTGTGGATCGACCTTCACGTTGTCCTTGATGAAGCCCTCCTCGCGGAGCCCGGCGACGAGCTGGTCGACGTCGGCGTCGCGGGCGATCCGGATCAGCGTGCCCATCGCGGGGGGCATCTGGCGATCCGGGAGCCGCGCGACGGCGCCGAAGTCGAGGACGCCGAGCTGGCCGGTGCTGGGGATCGGACGGAAGTTGCCCGGGTGCGGGTCGGCGTGCAGCATGCCGGTGCGGCCGGGGCCGGAGAAGAGGAAACGGGCCAGCAGCTCGCCGTAGTGGTTGCGCTCCTCCTGCGTGCCCTCGCGGATGACGTGCGCGAGGGAGTAGGGCGACTCGAGCCACTCGGTGACGAGCACCTTCTCCCCGCTGGCCACGACGTCCGGCACCACGAAGTCGGGGTCGTCACGGAAGGCCGCAGCGAAGGTTCGCTGCGCCTCGGCCTCGAGGGAGTAGTCGAGCTCGTCGGCGGCCCGTGCCTGCAGCTCGGCGACCAGGGGCTTGATGTCGATGCCGGGAAAGACCGGGGCGATGCCGCGCGCGAGACGGGCCAGCTGACGCAGGTCGCTCATCAGCGCCTCACCCGCGCCGGGATATTGGACCTTCACGGCCACGTCGCGACCGTCGGACCATCGCCCCTTGTGCACCTGGCCGATGCTGGCCGCGGCGGTCGGACCGCCGTCGAGCCAGACGAGCTGCTTCTTCCAGTCCGCGCCCAGGTCGATCGCGAGCTGGTCGCGGACCGTCTGGGTCGGCATCGGGGGCGCGTCGTCCTGCAGCTTGACCAGGTTGGCGCGGTACGGCGCCACCAGCTCGTCGGGCAGCGCGGCCTCGAGCACGCTCAGCGCCTGCCCGAACTTCATCGCTCCGCCCTTGAGCTCGCCGAGTGTCTTGAAGAGCTGCTCGGCCGTGCGCTGCTGGACCTCGTTGAGCACCATCTCCGCCGGCGCTCCGCCGAGCCGCTTGCCGAACCCCATCGCCGTACGACCGGCATAGCCGAGCGGCAGCGCCGCGAGGCGGGCGCCGCGGGCAATGCCCTTGCGGGGAAGGTCGGTCATGTCGCCAGTGTCGCCGATGAGCGGTTGCCGGTGTGAGTCGGCTCGCCCTCGGTTGTCGGTAGCACGTCCTATCGTGATCGCCATGGCCGAGGAGATCCGGGGCAGGGACCTTGCGGGAGTGCAGGTCAACGATTCGACGTTCAACGGTGCGAGCTTCCGCGACAGCGACCTTCGCGGGGTCACCATCCGGGCATCCTGGACCGACGGCATGCGCATCGACGGCCTCCACGGTGAGGTCGAGCAGGTCTTCGTCAACGGCATCGACGTGTCGCCGTACGTCGCGAGCGAGCTCGATCGCCTGCACCCCGAGCGCGTCGCGGTGCGGTCGATGGAGACCGCTGCCGACCGGGTGATGGTGTGGGCGCGGCTGGAGTCGCTGTGGGACGAGACCCTGGCGCGGGGTGCCTCGGTGCGCGACGAGAGCGTGCGCGGGGAGTGGTCGCTGGCGCAGACCGTGCGGCACCTGGTGTTCGCCGACGACTGCTGGACGGGGCAGATGCTGCTGGGCGGTGAGTCGTTCCACCCGTGGGGGCTGCCCAACACCGACTACCCGTTCGACCGGATCGTCCCCGATCTCGGCATCGACGTGTCGGTGGAGGTGCCCTGGGACGAGCTCGTCGCCCTGCACCGTGCGCGACGTGCGCGCTTCGGCGCACTGCTGGCCGGCCTGTCGGACGCTGATCTCGACTCCTCGCGCGTCGGCACGCCCGCGCCGGCGTGGGGTGAGGAGACGCACACGGTGGCCGACTGCGTCGACACCCTGCTCCGCGAGCACACAGAGCACCGGCGCTTCGTCGAGCGCGATCTCGCAACGTTGGAGGCGTGAGATGGAGCTCGAGTTCGCCGGCGAGGTCGTCGAGTGGCGCGGGCCTGCGCCCTACTACTTCGTCCCGCTGCCTCCCGACGAGGCCGACCTGATCGACGAGGTGAAGGCCGACGTCGCCTACTGGGGCGTGATCCCGGTGACGGTGTTCCTCGGCGACACGACGTTCACGACCTCGATGTTCCCCCGCGAGGAGACCTACTTCCTGCCGTTGAAGGACGCCGTCCGCAAGTCCGAGGGCGTCGGGCTCGGCGACGTCGTCGAGGTCCGGCTCACGGTCGGCCGGGACTGAGCCGCTGCTCGAGGGTGGTCATCGTGTCGACGTACGCCGCCTCGAGATCCACCTCATATCGCTCGGCGAGCACCAGCACCGCCCACAGGCAGTCGGCCAGCTCGTGGGCGAGCGCATCGTGCGTCTCATCCGCGGTCCCGAAGTCCGAGCGCACGTTGTCCGCCGCCATCGCGAGCTGGGCGAGGTCACCGACGTCACCGACGAACCCCATCAGCGTCTCCGCTCGCGTCCACGTTCGCCCGCGCTGGGCGAGGTTGAGCTCGTCGTACCTCGCGGCGATCTCGAGTCCGCGGCCCTGCAGTTCGGCAAGTGTCATCGACATTCCGCGACGCTAGCCGCCGAAGACAGCGGTACTCCACTGCCACCAGGTGACCGTCAGATACCGCGGTCTTCTCCGAGGTCGGGGAGGGACGGCCACCGATCGGCTGCCCACGCGGTCCAGGTGGCGAACCCGGGTGGGGGAGCGGGGACCGGCGAGCCCGTGAGCTCCGCAACGGTCGGCGGTTGGTAGCAGGCGAGGAAGCGATCGTGGTCGGCCGCGGACATCTCGAAGGTCTCCTCGGGCGTGGTCTCCCATCGCCGTACGGCGCGAGCGCGGCGGTCTTCCTCCGGCAGCGTGAGGAAGTGGAGATGCCATTCGGCGCCGGAAAGCTCCGATATGGCCCGCAACGCGATCCGTTCCTCGGGCGACCAGCAACCGAAGTCCAGGATCACGTCCCCGCCCGTGAGCAGCACGCGGTGGGCGACCCAGATCAGCCGACCTTCGAGGACGTCGCGCTTGCCACCGGCGTCGGACTCGCCGAACAGTGGCTGCATCCACTCGTCCGGCGTCAGTCTCAGGGCGCCGGTCGAGGCCTCGATCTGCCTGGCGAGCGTCGTCTTGCCCGTTCCCGGCAATCCGGTGGTCAGATGCAGTGTGGTCATCGGGCGTAGACGCTGATGTGCCGCTCGCTGCGGGCGGTGAAGGGCTCACCCTGCCAGCCACCGAAGCGGTCGCGGAGGCGGAGTCCGGCGAGGCGGGCCATCAGGTCGAGCTCGCTCGGGAACGGGACGCGCTGGGCGATCGGGCCCATCGAGATGCCGGCGGCGGAGATACAGACGTGGTTCTCCGAGAGCAGCTGGGTGACCGGGTCGTAGCGGTTCACGTCCAGCACCACCTCGTCGGCCGCGACGCGTTCGGCGTCGACGAACTGCGTGCGTCCGTCGAGCCAGGCCGACGGCACCCCCATCTCCACGACGAAGACGCCGTCGTCGGCGAGGTGGCGGGCGGCGTTCTCGAAGCACCGCACCTGGTCGTCCTGCGTGAGCAGGTTGCCGATCGTGTTGTAGACGAGGAAGGCGAGCGCGTATCCGGTGCCCGGGGCGTCGTGGCCTGCCATGTCCCCGTGCGTCACCCGTGTGTTCGGGCGCCTCGCGTGCAGCCGCTCGATCATGGCTGCCGACTGCTCGATGCCGTCGACCGGAACACCGGCGTCCATCAGGGGCCCGGCAATGCGGCCGGTCCCGATCGCGAGCTCCAGTGCCCTGCCGTCACCGGCCAGCGACGCCAGGAACGAGACCGTCTCGGCCTCGTCGCCACGGAGGTGGTCGTCGTACGCCGCGGCGACGTCGGGGCCGAAGCTCTGCATCGGGTCGAAGCCGTCCATGGCCCCACCTTGTGGGGCGAGGGCGTGCGAGGGCAACGGAGTTATCGGCCGTCGAGGTCGGGCGCCATCGCCGCGACCGGTCGGTTCGGCGCACCACGCTCGACGCGGATCATGGCGAGCCGTTCCGGCCTCCGTCAGGGACCTGAGCCCGTTCGGCCGGGCGTACGCCGCCCGGCGCGATGCGGAGCACGGGCGCCGGGCTCGGTGCGTCGACCTCCAGCGGGACGTTGGGCCCCGTGCTCTCGGCCGCCTCGATCTCCGCGGCCAGTCGTCGCAGTCCCGCGGCGACGTCCCGGCCCAGGGCCTGCTGGCTCTGGTTGGTGAAGGGGTAGCTCGGAGCCTGCGCGATGGCGGCGGCCAGGTCTTCGGCGTACTGGTCGGTGAGCTGCTCCCCGAAGTCGGTCACCGCGTCGCTGAGCAGCGAGAGGGTCGTACGGAGCCTGACCCAGCGGTGGTTCTCCCACGAGACGACGCGAGGCGGCAACGTCTGCCCGGGGCGGCACGGGTCCGCGCTCCGTTCGCTCTCGGGGCCGTGTGTGTAGGCGTCGAGCAGGAGCCGGCCCGCCTGGCGGCCGCGCTCGGTGAGCTTCGTCAGCGTCTTCGGTGGCATGGCCAGGTTCAGGCCGCCCTCCATGTCGTTGTGCGAGATGTGCACGATGCGGTCGCGATAGCCGGGCACCCGCGTCTGGGTGTTGTCGACCCAGTTCTGCATCGTGTCGAGGATCGCCCTCACGAAGCCGACGACGCCGCCGTCCCAGCGGGTCCACCACTCGAGCTGTCCGCCAGGTTGGTGCGCGGCATCCAGACATTGCACTGCTCGTCGTCTGTTCTTCGGATATCGCGGGTGGAAGTGCCGCAGGTTGATCCCGAACGTCGGCCGCGACGGCAGCAACGAGTCGAAGAAGGAGACCGGGAAGTTGGAGGTGATGCCGCCGTCGGAGAACCAGCTCGGCTCGTAGCCGGTGCCCTCCGGGTGCCGCATCGACCTGTCGATCGCGTGCAGCGGCACCGCCGAGATCAGGATCGGGAAGCACAGGCTCATCCGGGTGGCGACGACGACCGGCAGGTCGCGGGCGTCGGGCAGCGGGATCAGCCCCTTCTCCCGACGCTCACCACCGACCGCCACGAGGTGGTCGACGACGCGCTTCGGGAAGATCCGGCGGAAGGTGGCCTCGTCGAAGGCGAAGGTCGAGCCGAGGCCCTGCGGCAGCCGGTAGGGCCGACCCTCCGTGACGTTGGTGGTCTGCATCTCGAGCACGATGGCTGGGTCGTCCGGATCCGGGCCCCAGAGGTCCCCGAAGGTGAGCGGCGGACCGTCGAGCGGTCGTCCGGCGAGCTCGTCGAGCTTGTCGGTCAGCCAGTCGCAGAGCGACTCGCGCTCCTTCACCGCCGCCGAGCCGGTGACGATGCCGTACAGGTTCTCCGACAGCGCTGCCCCCGCGTCCTTGACCGCTGCGAAGATCGCGCCGATGACCAGGCCGATGACGGTGATGAGTACGGCGAGCACGAGGCCGATCCAGGCCAGGACACTGCTCCAGGGATCGTCGCGAAGGAGCGCGACCAGGATGACCAGGCCGGGCAGGGCTCCGAGCAGACCGAGCCAGGCGCGCTTCGTGCCCAGGCCGTAGCCGACGACGGCGAGCAGGAGCCGCACCGTGCGCATGAGCTTGCCGGTGCTGGGCGCGACGGCCTTGAGCAGCAGGCCGTGCAGTCGCTCGGTGCGCTCCGACGGCTGGAACAGGCCGACGAGGTGTCCGTCGCTGCCCAGCCAGTCGGGGAGCGTCGCCAGCGCGTCGAACCCGCTGCCGGGGGAGTCCGATGTCCGGCCCAGCTCGGCCGCGGCGGCCGCCGCGGCGGCGATCGCGCCGGCCGACGTACCTCCGACGTTGCGCAGCTGGTACGCCGTCGCGAGCTCGCACACGGCATGCGGGTAGAGCACGCCGCTGGTGATGCCGCCCTTCATCACCACGTCACACTCACGCTCGGTGTGCAGGTAGCTCGCCCGCTCCCGAAGCCGTGCTGCGCCCGGATCCTCGACTGCCGTCCCCATGTCTGCCTCCCCGACGAGTGCAGCCCGGCGCCACGAGTCGCGACGGGTCAGTGCACTCGATGATCCCACCGGGATCGCGGCACCGGCATGGCCAAATCTGGGCTATGTCGGTGTCCGCTCGGGGGCGACATGACATGCTTGCGCCTCCCGCGAGCGCGGGGACGAGTTTCGGGGGACTGGCCGGCGTGACGACGTTTCTGGTGATCGGGTTGATCGGCCTTGCGCTGCTCACCCTCTCGCTCGTGCTCGGTGACGTCCTCGACGGCGCGCTCGATGCCCTGGCCGGTGACGTCTTCTCGAGCGCCGTCCTCGGCGCCTTCATCGCGGCCACCGGCTTCGCCGGTGCTGCCGTCCAGGGCTTCGGTGCCCCGACAGTGGTCGCCCTCCCGGTCGGGCTCGGCGTCGGCGTGGCCTTCGGTGCCTTCGCCTTCTGGCTGACCCGGCTGATCCGCGACGGCAGCAGCGACGCCACCCTCACCACCGACGACGCGATCGGCAGGGAGGGCCGCGTCGTCACCGCCATCCCAGCCGACGGCTTCGGCGTCGTCAACATCCTCATCGGTGGTCACACGGTGCGCTTCAACGCCAAGGCCGAGCAGCCGATCGAGCCCGGCACGCAGGTCCACGTGACCGGCGTCCTGTCACCCAGCGCGGTCACCGTGGCCCCGGTCTGGGACGAGCTTCCCTAGCCCGAACACCTCTCAAGGAGAATCCGATGGATCTGTCGAGCCCGATCGTCTCGATCGGCGGCCTGGTCGCCCTCGTCATACTGCTGGTGCTGCTCGTGACCAGCCGCTACAAGGTGGCCGGACCCAACCAGGCCTACATCGTCACCGGCCGCAAGGGGAAGGCAGTCCTCAACCCCGAGACCGGGGCACTCACCACCGACCTCTCGGGGCAGAAGGTCATCCTGGGTGGCGGCACATTCGTCATCCCGTTCGTGCAGAAGCTCGGCACCCTCGACCTCTCGTCGCGCCGCATCTCGGTGCAGATCCGCGGGGCCGTGTCGGGCCAGGGCATCAAGCTCAACGTCGAGGGCGTGGCCATCGTCAAGGTCGGCGGCAACGCCGACCAGATCCGGCTCGCGGCGCAGCGGTTCCTCAGCCAGCAGGAGGAGGTCGAGGCGTTCACCCAGGAGGTCCTCGCCGGCGCCCTGCGCTCCATCGTCGGTGGCCTGACCGTCGAGCAGATCATCCGTGACCGCGCCGCCTTCGCCCAGCGGGTGGCCGACGAGTCCGAGAACTCCCTGACCGGTCAGGGCCTGATCCTGGACACCTTCCAGATCCAGGACGTCACCGACGACGGCACCTACCTCGCCGACCTCGGCCGCCCGGAGGCCGCGCGCATCGGGCAGGCCGCCTCCATCGCCGAGGCCAACGCCCGCCAGGCCGCCGAGCAGGCGCGGATCGTCGCCGAGCAGGAGATCGCCGTCTCCCAGCGGGCCCTGGCCCTGAAGCAGTCGGAGATCAAGGCCGAGACCGACGCCGCACTCGCCAATGCGGCCTCCGCCGGACCGCTCGCCCAGGCCGACCGCGACCAGGCCATCCTGCTCGAGCAGGAGAAGGTCGCCGTACGCCAGGCGGCGCTGACCGAGCGCAACCTCGAGACCGAGGTGCGCAAGCCGGCCGACGCCGCGCGCTACAAGGTCGAGCAGGAGGCCGAGGCCCAGCGCTCCGCCGAGATCGCCGCCGCCGAGGCTCGCAAGGCAGCCACCATCGCCGGCGCCCAGGCCAAGGCCGAGGAGGCTCGCCTCAGCGGTGAGGCCGAGAAGTCACGGCGTACGGCGCTCGCCGAGGCCGAGGCCATCGAGGGTGCTCGTCGTGGTGAGGCCGAGAAGGCCCGCCGTGTCGCCGAGGCCGACGCCACCCGGGCCGAGGGTGAGGCCACCGCGGCCGCGACCCTCGCCATCGGCCAGGCCGAGGCGGAGGCGATGGACAAGCGGGCCGAGGCGTTCGCCCACTACAACGACGCCGCGGTCCTGCAGATGCTGATCGAGGTGCTGCCCCAGATCGCCCGTGAGGTGGCGGCGCCGATGGCGAACATCGACCAGCTGACCATCGTCTCCACCGACGGTGCGGGTGCCCTGCCCCGCCAGGTCAACGACAACGTCGTCCAGACCCTCGCGATGCTCAAGACGTCGACCGGCCTCGACCTCGAGGCCCTGATCAAGAAGTCGATCGGCAAGGCCGCCGAGGGTTCCGGGCTGGACATCGAGAGCAGCCTGCCGGCCGACCAGACCTCGTAGCATGTCGCGGGTGACGCTCGCCGACGGCTCGATCGCCCTGCCCTACGCCGGCACCGAGGTGGAGACGCTGCTCGGCAGCCTCGACCGCGTCCGCGGGCGGTTCGCCTGGAAGTGCGGGCCGCTCGACGCGGAGTCCATGCGGGCCACCCTCGGCCCGTCGATCATGACGCTGGGCGGACTGCTCAAGCACATGGCCTTCGTCGAGGACTACTTCTTCACGAAGTGCCTCTTCGGCCGGGAGCTCGGGCCCGAGTGGGCGACGATCGACTACGACGACCCCGACTGGGAGTGGCACACGGCTCGCGACGACGACCCCGAGGAGCTGGTGGCGCTGTGGCAGGGCGCCGTCAGCCGGTCTCGGTCGGCCGTGGCCGATGCCCTCGCCGACGGAGGTCTCGACCGGGTCGCCGTGCGCGCACCGTTCCCGGAGCTGCCCACGCTCCGCAGGATATTCGTCGACATGATCGAGGAGTACGCGCGGCACGCCGGGCACGCCGACCTGATCCGCGAGTCGATCGACGGTCTCGTCGGGGAGGACCCGCCGGCCTGAGCGATCAGGACCGGAGCGCCCGGCTCCGTCGCATCGTCAGGTAGAGGCTGAGCGCGACGTAGTAGACGACGTACGCGATCGAGATCGCCAGCCAGATGGTGCTCGGGTCGGGGACCTGCGTGACCAGCACGGCATAGCTCACGAGCCAGACGGTGGTCAGCACGAGGGTGAGTGCCTGCAACGACTCGGTCCGCGACGGGTAGACGTAGCCGATCGGCACGAACACGAGGACCGCGCAGACCAGCAGCACCCCAGCGACCGCTCCCGGTTGCAGGTCGAGGACCACGACGTAGAAGGCGGCGATGTTCCAGTAGCTCGGGAAGCCGAGGAACAGGTGGTCGTCGGTCTTCGCGTCGACCCGGCAGAACTGGTAGGCCGAGGCCAGCAGCGGGATCGCGGCGAGCACCGTCGCGGACGTGCCCTCGCCCAGGAACCCGGCGCTCCAGAGCAGGACCATCGGCATGAAGGCGTAGGTGATGTAGTCGACGATGTTGTCCAGCAGTGCGCCGTCGAACCACGGGACCCACTTCTTGACCTGCACGTAGCGGGCCAGCATCCCGTCGGTGCCGTCGACGACCATGGCGGCCAGGAACAGCCAGAGCGCCCGGACCGTGTCGCCCTCCATGACCGCGATGAACGTGAGGAAGGCGAGCACGACACCGGAGGCGGTGTAGGCGTGGACCAGCCACGACGCGAAGATCCTCGCGCCTGCGCCCTTGGTGGGGACCTGCTGCTCGGGACCCAATGGTCTCCTCGGTTGCTCTCACGGGGGCTGTGCGGTTCGTCGGACCGCATGGGAATCATGTCAGAGGAGGGCCGGATACCGGGTCAGCGCCCCGCGAGCGTCGCGGCCAGGGCATCGACGAATCGGTCGGCATGGTCCTCGCGCCAGATCGAGCGGCGGGCGCACCTTCAGGACCGTTCGGTCGGTCCGGTCAGCCCGGCGAGCACCCGCCGGGCCGCGAGAGCCGGCGAGCACGGACGGCGGCGAAGCCGCGGTCCGGCAGGCCGTCCGGACCGCACGTCGATGCCGGCGAGCAGCCCGGTGCCGCGGACCTCGCCGATGCGGTCGGTGCCGCCGCGCCAGCTCGCGCAGCCGTCCGCGCAGGTGCTCGCCGACCTTCACGGCCGGCTCGCGGGAGGCGGTTCGTCTCGAGCACGTCGAGGACGGCGAGGCCCGCGGCCGCGGCGGCGGGTGTGGCGGCGAAGGTGGAGAAGTACTCGTAGTCGCGGGCGAGGCTGTCGGCGATCTCGCGCCGGGTGATCACCGCGCCGATGGGGTAGCCGGCGCCCATCGGCTTGCCCAGCGTGACGAAGTCGGGGGTGACGCCGGCGGCGGCGAAGCGCCACAGCCGCGGGCCGACTGCGCCCGAAGCCCGACTGCACCTCGTCGGCCAGGAACAGGGCGCCCGCGCTCGTGGGCGCCGTCGACGAGGCCGGCGAGGAAGTCGGCGCGGGCGCGTCGAGGATGCCCTCGCTGGTGAAGCCGAGGTCGGCGAGCACCAGCGCCGGCCGGTCGCCGGCGGCGCGCAGGTCGTCGGCCGCGGCCGTCGATCCGGGCACGGCCGTCGGCCGCGGTCGGTGCCGCCGGTGGCCGCGCGGGGCGCTGCGAAGGTGGCGACGTGCGCCGGGCCGGTAGCCCGGCGGCCACTCGTTGGAGCTCAGGTCGGCCATCCACGTCGACGACCCGTGGTAGGCGTGCTCGGCGATGACGCGCCGCGTTGCCGCCGGTGTAGGCGGTCGCCATCCGCCAGGCGAGCTCGTTGGCCTCGGTGCCGGAGGTGGTGAACAGGCAGGTGTCGAGTTCGGCCGGCATGGTCGCCAGCAGCCGTTCGGCGAGCTCGACGATCCGCGGGTGCAGGTAGCGCGAGTGCGTGTTCAGCGCGGCGAGCTGGCGGCTGACGGCCTGGGTGACGGCGGGATGCGCGTGCCCGACGACGGCGACGTTGTTGTAGGCGTCGAGGTAGCGGGTGCCGTCGGCGGCGAACAGCCATGGCCCTTCGCCGCGGACGATCTCGAGCGGCTGCGCGTAGAACAGCGGGCGAGCGGGCCGCCCATGGCCGGCGCGCGGCGCTCCGAGCAGGTCACCGGCTCGTGCCGTGTCCGTGCGCGGTCGCGGGTCGTGCCGGCGATCGCGGTGCAGCCGGTCGGTCAGGTCGCTCCGGACCGTCGGCGCAGCTCAGCTCGTCGAGGACGCGCGGGTGCGGTCGTCGTACTGGCTGATGTAGTCGATGTTGTCGGCGTCGGTGGCGATGCGGCGGGCCGCAGATCGCCAGCGTGAGCGCGCAGGCGGGCGAGGACCAGGTCGCCCAGGACGTCGACCTCGGCCGGCGTCAGCAGGCGGTGCCGCTGGTAGCCGCGCAGCACGGCCGCGGCCAGCTCCCAGATGCCGCGCCGGCTGCTCGTCGGCGGTGTTGCGCAGCACCGAGGTCAGGGTGACGGCCAGGTCGCAGACGGCGGCGGTGTGGTGCATGTCGCCGAAGTCGATGAGGCCGCTGATCGGTGCCCGCCGTCGGCCAGGACATTGGTCAGGGTGACGTCGGCGTGCTGGAGCCCGCTGGGCAGGCGGCCGGTGGCCTCGGCCGCGGCGGCCAGGCGGCCCAGCCACGGCGTCCAGCGTCGACCCTGCGCGCCCAGCGCCGCCAGGACGCCGGCTCCGTCGAGCACGGCGGGCGCGCGGCGGACGTCCCAGTCCAGGACGCGCCCGGCCGCCGGGTGGAAGAGGCCCTGCAGGGCGACGGCTGGTGCGGGCGGCGAGCGGCGCCGACCTGCTCGGCGAGGTCGAGCGTGATCGGCTGCCCTTCGAGCGGGCGTCCCGGGACGACGGTGATCAGCCGGGCCAGGCACGCGCGGCCGGCGTCGTCGACGACAGCTGGCGACGGGTGCGCCGCGAGCGCGTGGACACGACGTGGCGGGCACCGGCAGGTCCGGCGCGACGCGCGCCGACGTGCGCGAGCGCGCGCGTCCTCCATGTCGACGACGTCCGCGCGCTTCGGCCGGGTTCGACACCTTGAGCACGAACCGGCCGTCGACGAGCACGTTGAGGTCGCGCTCGCTGGCCAGCGGGTGGAGTACTGCTGCCTCGATGTCCCAGTGGGCCGCCAGGATCCGCTCGACGTCGCCCTCACCGAAGTGCGGGGCGGGCGTGTCGAGGACGTTGTCGGGATCAGGCGGCATGGCCAGATGCTGCCATCAACCGCGGCGCAGCTTCGGACCGAACGGCCCCGAGATGGCCGTCGTGTCGGAGCCGTCCGGCGCCCACCGGTCGCTGCGTGGGCTGTCGCCGAGGAACCGGGCGGCTTCCACGCCCACGCGGATCCAGCGCGGCTTCTTCAGGCACGAGTGGGGGACGACCACGGAGACGAGGTCCCGAGCAGGTGACATGTCGGCTGCCAGGTCCGGGCAGTTCCGGACCAGCTGGACCGTCAGGAAGCCGCCGCATTCGCTCGGCGAGGTCGGCGGCTCAGCGGCCAGCATCACACTGGCCTCGACTCGACCACCTGTCTCGAAGCGCCGGACCACGACCTCGAACGCCTGTCCGTCGGTCTCGAGGTCGAAGGACACGAGCTGCGCACCCCAGCCGGTGAGGTCCCTGAACTCGGCGCTCAGCTCCACGGTGTCCTTCCGGTGCCGGGCCGTGAGCGAGACGAGATCGGTCGTGGTGTCGGCGGGTTCGACCGCCGTGGTGAGCGTGCCGCACGGGGGTGGGTCGGGCGTGTACCTGTACTTCGTCACGTCCCCGGAGACGTCGTCAGCGCTCCACTTGTCGGCCGATGCCGAGGTGGCCCCCCAACCGAGGATGAGCGATGCCAGGGCCACGACCGTGGCACCCCGAGAGCTGTTGTCGTCACTGTGATGGCTCTCCCGTCGACCGACTCGTCGAGGCGATTGTGTCCGGATCCGGATGGCCAGTCTCCGAAACGGCGGACTACGCTCGCGCCGTGAGCCGGATCTTCACCACCAGCGTCGCGTCGGTCTATCCGCACTACGTGACCAAGGTGGAGAAGAAGGGCCGCACCAAGGCGGAGCTCAACCAGGTGATCCAGTGGCTGACCGGCTTCGACGAGTCGGCGCTGAGCGGCCATCTCGCCGCGGGCACGACCTTCGAGGACTTCTTCGCCGACGCCGGCTCAATCCGAACGCCTCGCTCATCACCGGCGTCGTGTGCGGCGATCCGCGTCGAGGACATCGAGGATCCGTTGATGCAGAAGATCCGATACCTGGACAAGCTGGTCGACGAGCTGGCCAAGGGCAAGGCGATGGAGAAGGTGCTGCGGGCGTAGGCCGGCAGCCCTATCGTGGCCGGCATGGGACTCCTCAACCGGCTGAAGGACAGCGTGGTTCGCAAGCTCGACGGGCCTCCGGAGCCACCGGCGCACGTGTGGTCGGACGACCAGGCGTGGGCACGGCTGCTGACGTCCAGCCACCTGTCGGGCGGAACACCGCCGCGTTCGACGAGTCGCCGTCAATGCTGGACGACGTGGTCGGCAAGGCCCGCGGCATCGCCTACCGGTTCGAGCTCGAGGTGCACCGTCCCGGGCAGGCGGCGTACACGATCTCGCAGGACACCCGGGTGCCGTCGAGGGTCGAGGGCACGCTGTTACTGAAGGCGTCGTCCGTCCCGCGGGTGCCGAGGTCCCCCTCCGGGTCACCGGCCCGGCACCGGAGGACGTGGAGCTCGACTGGGACGCCTACCTCGCGGTCCCGGACCAGGCCGATCGTGCCTACCACCTGCGCGCCAAGGCCCAGACGAGGAAGATCGCGGAGGACGTGCCACCCGAGGTCCAGGGGCAGGCCGAGCAGGCCGCGTTGATGCTGGCCCGCGGTGTCGTGCAGGGCACGTACACGCGCGAGACGTTCGACGAGCAGGTGGAGGGCCTTCGGGAGCTCGGCTACCTGACCGACGACGCCCACCGGGCGGCGCTGGCGATCATCGACGGCTGACGCCGCAACCCTCAGCGGTTCGCGTCGTCCCGCACCAGCCGCGCCCATCCGAGGAACAGCGCGCCCACGGCCCAGGCGAGCATCGTGACGATCGCCGAGGTGCGCGTCATCCCTTCCGCGATCGGTTCCCCGGTGAGCAGGAATACGGCGCCGGTGCCGGGCAGGATCGACGCGAGGTCGTCCATCCACTCGTAGCCGAACTGCGGGAGCACGATCGGCAGCAGCAGGATCAGCAGGAAGACGGAGATCAGCGCCCCCGCCGTGCTCCGCAGGACGAATCCCAGGCCCGAAGCCAGCGCGCACCCCAGGGCGAAGACGAGGCCGATGGTCCCGACCACGTCGAACCCCTCGTCCAGCGGCAGCTCGAGGATGTTCGGCGCCATGCTGAACGCGGCGGCTCCGCTGGCGACGGCGAGCAGCATGCCGAGCAGCGAGGCCGTCGCGACGACGACGAGGATGCGCGCGGTGAACAGGGTCGTACGCCGAGGCGTCCACTGCAGCGTCGGCACGATCCCGGCGGAGGCGTAGTCCGCCGTTACGGCACTGAGTGCCAGGGCGAGCAACGCGAGCTGCGCCGGTAGGGATGCGATGGAGGGGGCGACCCACGCAGGCTCGCCGCGTGGTGGGACGAGGTCGTTGGCGGCGTCGTTGCCGGCGATCAGTCCCAGGCCGACCATCGCGACCGTCGCGGCGATCGCGAACCACCAGGTCGCCTTCACCGTCCACAGTCGCGTCCACTCGGCCCGGCAGGTGCGGAAGAGGACGTGCGCAGGGGAGACCGCGGTCGAGCTCATCACGCCACCTCGGCCGCGGCGCCGTGGAACTCCACGCTGTCGCTGGTCAGCTCGAGGAACGCCTGCTCCAGCGACTGCTCGACGTCGGAGAGGTGGTGCAGCGGGACGCCCCACGCATGGGCGAGGTCGCCGATCCCGGCCGCGCTGATGCCCTCCACGTGCGCCTCGGTGTCGTCGATGCGGCGTACGGCGAAGCCACGCTCCTGCAACCGAGGAGCGAGCACCTCCAGGTGCGACGTCCGGACCCGCACCTGCCGACCGCCCAGCCCGCTGAGGATCTCGGCCGTCGTGGCGTCCGCGATCAGCCGGCCGCGGCCGATGACGACCAGCCGGTCGGCGGTCTGCTGCATCTCGCTCATCAGGTGACTCGAGACGAGCACGGTGCGGCCCTCGTCGGCGAGCCGGCGCAGGAGCTCGCGGATCCAGCGCACCCCGTCGAGGTCGAGCCCGTTGATCGGCTCGTCGAAGAGCAGCACACGCGGGTCGCCGAGCAGTGCCGCGGCGATCCCCAGTCGCTGCCGCATGCCGAGCGAGTAGCCCTTGATCCGGCGCCTCGCGGCGCCTTCGAGGCCGACCTGCTCGATCACCTCGTCGACTCGACGATTGCCGATGCCGTTGGTGCGCGCGGCGACGCGGAGGTGGTTGCGTCCGGTCCGGCCCGGGTGGACCGAGCCGGGGTCGAGCAGCGCGCCGACCTCACGGAGCGGTTCGGCGTACGACGCGAACGGCTCGCCGTGGACGAGCGCGTGGCCGGAGGTGGGCCGGTCGAGGCCGAGCACCATCCGCATCGTTGTCGACTTGCCCGCGCCGTTGGGGCCCAGGAAGCCCGTCACCAGCCCCTGCTCCACGTCGAAGGTCAGGTCGTCGACCGCCAGCACGTCGCCGTACCTCTTCGTGAGTCCTCGTACCTCGATCACGTCGGGCCTTCCGTTCGTCGAATCCGGTCTCGGCGAACGTAGGAGCGCGGTTGGTCGGAAGTGGTGGACGAGGCGTGGAGATTGTGTGCAGGCGGCGGTGAGCGGTTTGCCGCGCCCGGCACCGGGTACGACCCCTCCCAGACCCGAAGGAGCTGCCTCATGCCCAGTCGCCCCAAGACAACTGCCCTGCGTCGCGTCATCGCGTTCGCGCTGTTCACGACCCTCGTCGCGAGCGCCACGACCCTCGCCCCCTCGTCCCTCGCGAGCACCGGAGCCAGCACCGACGACCGCGCCGGCAAGCTGGAGACCGACGCCGTCGTGATGCGCCCGACTAGCCAGGACCTGGCTCGACGGTCCGTCGTCCAGGCGCCGGCCGACGCGCGGCGTACGGACGCCAGCCGCAGGGCCGATGCGGGCAACGTCGTCGACGTGGCATTCGTCTACCCGGCGGCGTTGGTCGCGCAAGGCGACATTGGCGGACTGACGGGCCTTCGCGCCAAGTTCACGACCCAGATCGCCGACGCCAACACGGCTTTCACCAACTCCGGAATCCCCGTGCAGCTGCGCTACGTCGGCGACCGGCAGGTCGCCTCGACGACCTCCACCGACCTGCGCACGATGATCGAGCAGCTGGGCAAGCCCGGTGACGGGGTGTACGACGAGGCGCAGGCGCTGCGTGAGGAGACCCACGCCGACATCGTGAGCCTGTGGGTGAGTGGTTCGGTGCCTGTGGGTGCGAGCTGCGGCATCGGCAGCCTGGGCGGCGCGCAGCCGGAGTACGACCCCGACTACTCCGCGTGGACGGTGCTCTTCTACACCGACTGCATCGATGACTTCCGCGTCTTCGCGCACGAGATCGGGCACAACTTCAGCGCCGACCACGACCTCGGGGCGGCGTCACCGCCGACCCAGGGCAAGCCCTACGCGCGCGGCTTCACCGACCCGGCCCACGCGTTCATCACGGTGATGGCCTACTACGACGCCTGCGCTGCCGCGAACGTCAGCTGCACGCGGATCCCCTACTTCTCCGGGCCGAACGTCAAGACCCCACAGGGCTACCCGACCGGCAATGCCGGGGCGGACAACGTCCGCGCGATCACCGAACAGGCGCCGGCGGTCGCGAACTACCGCCAGTCGCAGATCTACTCCGCTGCCCCGACGATCACGGGCACCCCCAACCGCGGCAAGACGCTCACCGCCAACGCCGCCGGCTGGGCGCCCGGCAATGTCACCTTCACCTACCAGTGGACCGCCGACGGTGTGCCGATCGCCGGCGCCACCGGTGCGCAGCTCAAGCTGGGCAACGCCCAGGTCGGCAGCGCGATCGCCGTCACCGTGACCGGGTCGGCGCCCTACTACCAGCCCGTCTCGGCCGGCTCCGCGCCCACGGGCGCGGTCGGCAAGACCCTGTTCGCGAAGACGCACAAGCCCAGGATCAAGGGCGCAGCCCGCCCCGGCGGAGTGCTCCGTGCCGTCGTCCAGGACTGGAAGCCGGGGAAGAAGGTGTCCTACCGCTTCACCTGGCTCCGCAACGGCAAGCAGATCAAGGGTGCGAAGGGTGCCACCTACCGGGTGAAGCGCAAGGACCGCGGCAAGAAGATCTCGGTCCAGGTGACCGGCAAGCGCAAGGGATTCGAGTCCGAGACGCGACAGTCCAGGAAGGTCATGATCCGCCGCTGACCCGGAGGGCGTAGCCCTCGAGCATCAGGTCGAGGGTGAACTCGAACTCGGCCTGGCTGTCGCACCAGCCGAGCAGGTCCCCGTCGTTGGCGTGCAGCTCGGAGGCCACCATGGCCGTGATGTGCGGCAGCATCTCGGCCATCGCGGCGAGCTCTGCCTCGGCCATCTCGTCCGCGTCTGCTCCTTCAGCAGGGTTGAACAGCTCCTGGACGAAGCCGAGCGGCATGCTGCCGAAGCTGTGCAGGGCGCGGTGGGCCAGGTGGAGGAGAATCCCGCCTCGATCATGGTGGCGAGCACTGACTCGTAGATGGCGAAGGCACTGGGCGGAATCGACGTGCGGCTGCCGATCAGGGCCGGCGCCCACGGGTGTCGCAACATCACGATCCGAGCAGTGAGGAAGCGCCGGCGCAGCGTCGCCTGCCAGTCCAGGTCCTGCTCCGCCTCCTCGACGGTGCGGATCTGCTCGACGGCCTCGGACACCACGGTGTCGGCGAGCCCGTCGAGCAGGCCCTCCTTGCCCGGCAGGTGGTGGTAGAGCGACATCGCCTCCACGCCGACCGCGGCCGAGACCCGGCGCATCGTCACGGCGCCCACGCCCTCGGCGTCGGCGATCTCGACGGCCGCTGC
>CAVUNB010000004.1:0-31589 GCA_963742685.1 uncultured Actinomycetota bacterium
ACCGACACCGTCGGGCCGCGACCGTACAACGCGATCATGGCCATCCCCTGGTACGCGAACGAGCTGGAGGATGAGCTCGGCATCGTGAAGGACAAGGGCATCGAGTCCTATCAGTACGTCGTGACGAAGCAGGCCATCACCGTGGACTCGCGGCTCTACTATCGAGCACGCACCAAGACGGGCGGCTTCTACTGGAAGACCTTTGACGTCTTCACCGGACAGGAAGACACCGCCCACCCGGACAAGACGCGCTTTCCGTTCTGGGCCAATCCGATTCCCAAGTTCATCTCCGGGACGGGCGGCGGCGTGACCGCTGCATCGCTCAGCTTCATCGCCACCTTGGCGCAGCCCCTCAAGAACCAGATTGAGGGCAACGCCGAGCTGAAGCAGCGCTGCGATCCGCAACCCAACTATGGCGGCGCCAGCACCTTCTACAACTGCCGCTACTTCACCGGTCAAGAGGGCCTGCAGCAGTCCGCGGAGGAGTCGATTGGAACCTGCCCAACGGCCTGCAGGGCTACGCGCTGTTCGGAGGCTTCAACCAGCGTCGGGTCGACGCCTTCATCAACATCGTGCGCGACCCGCGCATCCAGCGCACGCTCGCCGACGAGACGCTGACCACGACCGCCGGCTTCGCTGGCCAGGATCTGCGCCTCAATGAGGGCGGCTCCTGCATCGGCTGCCACATCGACGGCATGAACCGCGGCGACAACGACCTGCGCGACTGGCTCGACGCGGACCAGCTGCCGAGCGGCGAGACCGGCGCCGACTCGTGGCGGAGACGAGGCGGTCACGTCGCAGGTGTGCGCGCTCTATCCGCCCTCTTCCGTGATCCGCCCGCAGCTGGAGGACGACCGGCGAATTACCTGAAGGCGAGCGCGAAGATCCGCAGCGGCATGCTGCTCGGCGCGACAAGAACCTGTACGTCGAGCCGATGGTATGGAGCTTCGAGTGGGCCCAGCGCCACTATCGCTATCCCGCTACGCGCTCGAATTGAAGCTCGCGCGTTACGGTTGCTTCATCTTCCCGTCTTGGAAGCGTCGCAGCTTTTGCATGCGAACCACCGCTGCCACCTGCTGCACCAAGGCGGCAAGGTCGCCTTTGCGCGTCAGGCAGCCGTCGAAGCCGAGCGCACGTAGCGGTCGAGGCAATGTTTTCGTCGGTGGTGTACAGAAAATAAATGCGGGTGCGCTCTCCGTGGACGGCAGCGCGGAGCGCAGTGACTTCATCACCGTTCCGCCGTGAGCCCCGGCATGTGAAAGTCGACGATCACCAGGTTGCAGCCGCGCAGGTAGCGGGCTGCACCCACCGTCTGGCTGCTGGTCACCACGTCGTAGCCGGCGCCGACGAGTGCACCGCGAATGCGCGCGAGAACCACCTCGCTGTCGTCGATCACCAGGATCCTGTTAGATGGTTCTTGCATGGCTCGGCTCTCCCTCCGAGGGCGACTCAGCCGACATGCGGCGGCGTCGGCGAATGATAAAAGCTGAACCGATGCGCCGGGCGGAATCGACGTCGATGGTCCCAGCCAATCGCAGATAGGTCCTCGCGCACGGCCGCCAGGCCCTGCCGCGACCCGCGAGCTCCGAGACGTCTGCGGCGGTGCTGAGGCCTGGTGTAAACAGCAGCTCGCGAACGTTCAGCAGATCCGCAGGATCTTTGCCCGCACGCGTGGACAGACTGTCGAAGTCGATGCCGCGGCCGTCGTCTTCCAAGAGGATGACCGGTGTCGTCCCCTCCAGCATGCAGGTGGCGATGATCGAGGCCGTTTCAGCCTTGCTCGCGCGGGCGCGCTCCTCAGGAGGTTCGATTCCGTGGGCGATCGCATTTCGAATCAGGTGCATCACGGCGCCTGGGATCACGCGCGCCAGCTCGGGCGGGATCCAGCTCCTTACCTTCGATCTCGAGATGCGCGCGCTTGCCGATGACATCTGCCCAGCCAGGTACGCGGTCGACGAACGGTGCGAGCACCTCTCCGAAGGGCCGCGCCGCCAGGCGTCTGACGAGCGATCCGATCTCGTTGCCCTGGCGACCAGCGAGCTCGTTCAAGCGCGCGATCTCGCGGCGACTCACCGTCACCTGATCGAGGATCGCCGCGCCGATCGGCGACGCCGCCACGAACAGCGCTTGCGCCTCGGATAGCGAGTCGTCCATACGCTTCAAGCGCCTGCGCCAGACGCAGAACCCCTCCATGTCCGTCACGCCTTCAGAGCGAATCCGCAGGCGGATGGCCGACAGCTCGTCCTCGAGGGTCATCGCTTCCACCGCGAGCGGATCGAGGTCGAGCGCGAGCCTCGCCGCGAATGGTGTGCACGTGCTGCATCAGCTCATCCAGCGCAGCTCGCGTCGGGTGCGAGACCTGCGTCAGTAGCTCGTGACAACGCTCCAACCGTTCGCGGGCCACCTCGATGAAACGCACGAACACCTGTCCGCCACCCGCGATCAGCCGTCGCATCGCCGAGAGCTGGCGCGCGTGTTCGTGCTCCTTCGTCTTTGCCTGACTCGTCAGGGTGCGCAGCTCCGTCTCGTCGGTCGCAAGCAGCATCACGCGCACGATCGCAGCGGACACGACGGGACGAAACTCCAGGCGCACGTAGCGGCGTTCACCTGGCCGCTCAGCCAGATCTCTGTCGGCGCGAGCTCCGCAAGCTGCTGCAGTCGCGCGGACTCGATGCGAACGCGATGTCGAGCCATTCCTCGAGCGCCTCGGCTTCGACGCCCACGCGATCTGCTCCGTAGAGAAGCTCGACCAGGTGCGTGCCGGGAGAAGCGCCCGCGCCAAATAGCAAGAACGCCTGACGCGAGGCGACGCCCTCCAGCTTACCGTCGGCGCCGAAGGAGATGATCGCCTGGTGCATGTGGTCGAACAGCTCGCGTAAGCTGCGCGTCGCCATCTCGAGCTTGCTCTCGCGCTCCAGGATCGCCGCACTCATGTCGTTGAATACGCGCGCTAGGCGTCCCAGCTCGTCCTTGCGCAGGACCTTGACCTGGACGGCGCGATCACCCGCCCCGAGCTTGCGCGCCGCGCTCACCAGCTGTTCGAGCGGAAGCACGATTTGAAAGCGCGAGAGCGCCATCAGCAGGACGGCCGTGAGCACCGCGGCGGCGGCCGAGAGCAGTAAGATATCCGAGCGAGCCGCCGCAAACGCAGCGTTCTCCTCGCGCAGCGAGAACACCAAGACCAGCGTTCCTAACCTCTGGCCGTCAGCCAGGAAGATCGGTCTCACCACGCTGACCTCGCGACCTGAGACCTCCTGCCTCGACAGCGAGTCGCGCAGCGACGACAGGGAGGCGCGTGGCGTGCCGACGCTCGCGATCGGCTTCGCTTAGAGAACCCCACACCACGGCCGCAACGAGCGACTTGTTCGTCCGTACGTTGGCGAGCTCGGTTGCGCGACTCGGTATCGGAGAAATCCAGCGTCGGGGGCCAGCGCTACCGCCAGCAGATCGGCGATCATGCCCGCCGCCTTGGCCTTGGTGGCGACCAGGTTCTCCCGCGTCTGCTCGATGAAATGACTGGCCACCACCATCGACGTGAGCCCCAGGACGACCACGGTCGAGAGCGACAGCTTCGTCCCGATCGAGAGAGCAAATAGCCACTGGAACCAGCGCCCCCGCGCGCCGCGGAATATCACACCCCATCGTCTCGTGGAAACGGAACATGAGGAAGGTAGGCGATGTGCGCATCGTCCGGTGAAACGTAGGCTCCTCTCGTCGAAGGGCGCGATTCCGGCCGCAGCGAAAAGAAACTGGAACACGGCCCCCGGCCTTGGGCGCAAATGGGCGCTCTGCTTGCACGCAAGGGGGCGTGCCATCCCGGCTGGGGTTGAAGCGCGCCTGCGCGCGCGCGGGCCGGTCCGTAAAGGCCAGCGAGCGGTCTGTCAGGACACGCGCTCGACCTCGACCTTACGTCTTCAGTCCGATCTCGCCTCTCCAGTGCGTTTGCCAAGCGCGCGCGGACTCATTCGCGGTGTCTTCGTCAGCGCGAGTGCCGCGCATGGGGCATATTGCTGGCGGCTGCTGCTATTCGTGCCAATTCGAAGCGGCGCGGACATTAGTGGGTACGAGCTCGGCAGCGCAGTCCGCGCCTCGACAAACTGGCGAACGCGCACGGCCACCGGCGAGATGTCCGTGCCGAGCGCGATGACGCCCCGCTCGGTCAGCGCGGCCGTCAGCCGGCCAGGGCCGCAGCCGATGTCCAGCGTGGGGCCGACGCAGTGCCGCAGCAGCAGCTCGTCACCCGGCGACGGGGTCGACCACCAGCGCTCGGTGGCCAGGCTGATCCGCTCACCGCTCGCGAACTCCAGCCAGCAGTGTTGACCGAGCAGGCCCGGCTCGAAGCTCGTCTCGATCATCAGGCGGCCTCCGCCACGCAGGCCCGCGCGAACCGGCTGCCCGGCACCTGCGCGGCCACCAGCCGTGCGTCCGCCATGGTGTCCACATCGGACAACGTGAGCAGCTCACGCACGCGCAGCCCCAATCCGCGCAACGCGAACAATGTCGCGGTCGCACCGGCGCCGACACGCAGTCCGTCAGCGGCGGCGTACGGCGACCGGTTCGACCAGCCCGAAGCCGCGCACCGGGCGGGCCGGGAGCCGGCGTGACTCGAAGTCTCCTCGGGGAAGCAGGTCGGAGGTGGTCTGGTCGATGATCAGCCGGTTGCGGCGCGCCACGGCCGTGAGCCGGGACGCCAGGTTGACGGGTGGACCGAAGACGTCGCCGAGCCGGGGGACGACCGGACCCGAGGCCAGCCCGACACGCACGTCCGGCATCCGGGAGTCGCGACCGATGACCTGGATGATCCCTTCCGCGACCTCGACGGCCTGGACGGCGTCGGTGAGGACGAAGAGCACCGAGTCGCCCAGGCTCTTGATGATCCGGCCACCGTGCACCGAGACGACGTCCTGGCAGCGCGTCTCGAACTTCTCGACGAGGTCGCCGATCTGCTCGCGGTCGAGCTGGTTGGACAGCGCCGTGAAGGACACCAGATCGGCGAAGCCGACCGTGACGTCGATGGTGTGGAGGTCCTCGTGGGCAGCGCCCATGGCCTCCATCCGCGCCACCGCGGCGGCGAGGTGGCGGCGCCACGCGTAGAGGAGCATCAGCTCGAAGGGACCGCTGAGCTCGTCGATCAGTCGCAGGGCGGAGCCGACCCGCGACCCCGTCGCTTCCTCGCCCGCCTCCAGCTCCTCGACCCGGCCGGCGAGCGTCGAGACCTCCCAGTCGGCCAGCCGCGCCATCGTCTGCCCCGCGCCGCGGGTGAGGTTGACGGCCATGTCGAAGTCGACCGTGCCGGAGTCGATGATCGACATCAGGGCCGAGACCGCCTCGACGTCCGCCGTGCTGAACGCACGCTCGTGGCCCATCTCCGGGAAGCCGAGGGCGCGCCACAGGCGGCGAGCCTGGTCGATGGTCACGCCGGTCTCGGCGGCCACCTCGGCGGCGTTCAACGTGGGGGCCTGCCCGAGCACCGCCAGGTCAAGTCGTTCGGGCACGCTCAGCGGGCTCTCGGCCGCCTTGTCGGACTTCTCCGAGCGCCGACCCTCACGTGCCATCGTCTGCCCGGTCGCCGCTCGCCAGCGAGTGGAGCTCCTCGGCAACCTTGAGCTGCACCTGCTCCACCTGTGGGATGTCGTCGAGCAGGACGCGCCCGTTGGTGGCTCGCGTCGGAGACGATCAAGCGTGCCGCAGCCGAAGATCCGGTCGATCACTCCGATCTCGAAGTCGACGCCGCTGATCCGGTTGAGCGGGATCGTACGGCCCTCCTTCGCGATCAGGCCCGAGCGCTTGATGAAGCGGCGGTTGGTGAAGGTGTAGGTCGTGGTGAGCCAGTCGATGAACGGGCGCAGCACCCACCACACGACGACGCCGGCCGCGACGGCACCGGCCACGGCGCCCGCCACGGTCGAGTCGGTCACGGTCGACAGGAACAGGACGGCAGCCACGGCGACCAGCAGGATCAGCGCAGGGCCGATCAGCGCCTTGGGGTGCGTGCGGGTGGAGATGACGACGTGCTCACCGTCGTTGAGGAGCTTGGTCGGGTAGGCCACGCCCCGATCATGTCATTGCTGTGGGCGGACGTGAATCACATCGCCCGCGCCGACGGTGAACGTGCCGTCGCCCGTGCTCACGACGAGCGCACCGCGAGCGTCGATGTGCAGTGCCTCGCCACGGCGGACCTCGTCGCCGGGCAGATGGACGTCGACCTCGCGTCCGATCGTCGAGCACACGTCGGCGTACGCCGTCCGCAGGGCCTCGGGATCGAGGAGCAGCCCCTGCAGTCCGTGCAACGAGCCGAGCACCTGGCCGAAGAGGTCGGTGCGGTCGACGGGCTCGCCGGTCTCGAGCTCGACCGAGGTGGCCAGCGCGACCGGGAGCTCCTCGAGCGTCTGCGAGACGTTGATCCCGACGCCCACGACGGCGGCGGGACCCTGCGGCGTGTCGATGCGCTCGACCAGGATCCCGGCCACCTTCCGCTCCTCGACCAGGACGTCGTTGGGCCACTTCAGGGCGATGTCGGGCAGCCGGTCGGCGAGCGCCGCCTGCACGGCATAGCCGGTGAGCAGCGGCAGCCACGGCCAGTCCTGCGCCGGGACATCGGGCCGGAGCAGCAGCGAGAACGTGAGCGAGCTCCGGGCGGGGGTCTCCCACACCCGGTCGAGACGGCCCCGGCCCGCGGTCTGGTGCTCGGTCACGACCACCAGGCCCGCCTCCTCGTCCGCCCGGGCTCGCTCGGCGACGAGGGCGTTGGTCGACGGCGCGGACTCGGTGACCTCGACCCGCCAGCCCTGGGGGGTGGCGAGGCGATCGGGATCGAGGGCTGGGCGCGGTGCGGGGACGGAGGTCATGGACACTAGATTGGCGCAGCAGACAACAGGAGGCCACTGCAGTGAGTGCACAGGTGCAGCCCGGCGAGGGCACGGACGTCCCGCAGGACATCGACATCCACACGACCGCGGGCAAGCTCGCCGACCTCGAGCGCCGCCTCGACGAGGCCGTGCACGCCGGGTCGGAGAAGGCGATCGAGAAGCAGCACGCGAAGGGTCGCAAGACCGCCCGCGAGCGCATCGAGATGCTGTTCGACGAGGGCTCGTTCGTCGAGCTGGACGAGCTGGCACGGCACCGGTCGGTGGCCTTCGGCCTGGAGAAGAAGCGGCCGTACGGCGACGGCGTCGTCACCGGATACGGCACGGTCGACGGCCGCCAGGTCTGTGTCTTCTCCCAGGACTTCACCGTCTTCGGCGGGTCGCTCGGCGAGGTCTACGGCGAGAAGATCACCAAGGTGATGGACCTCGCCATCAAGACCGGCTGCCCCATCATCGGCATCAACGAGGGCGCCGGCGCCCGCATCCAGGAGGGCGTCGTCTCGCTCGGCCTCTACGGCGAGATCTTCCGCCGCAACGTGCACGCCTCCGGTGTCATCCCGCAGATCAGCCTGATCATGGGCAACTGCGCGGGCGGCCACGTCTACTCCCCCGCGGTCACCGACTTCACGATCATGGTCGACCAGACCTCGGCGATGTTCATCACCGGACCCGACGTCATCAAGACCGTCACCGGCGAGGACGTCACGATGGAGGAGCTCGGCGGCGCCCGCACGCACAACACCAAGTCGGGCAACTCGCACTACATGGCCTCCGATGAGGAGGACGCCATCGAGTACACCAAGGCGTTGCTGTCCTACCTCCCGCAGAACAACCTCGACGAGCCTGTTCTCCTCGGTGGCGACTACGACGAGCCCGCCGACCTCGAGGTCAGCGACCTCGACCCGTCCCTCGACACGCTGATCCCCGACGGCGCCAACCAGCCCTACGACATGCACACCGTCATCGAGTCGGTCCTGGACGACCAGGAGTTCCTCGAGGTGCACGCGATGTTCGCGCCGAACATCATCGTCGGCTACGGCCGCGTCGAGGGCCGCCCCGTCGGCATCGTCGCCAACCAGCCGATGCAGTTCGCCGGCTGCCTCGACATCGACGCCTCCGAGAAGGCCGCGCGGTTCGTGCGCACCTGCGACGCCTTCAACATCCCGGTGCTGACCTTCGTCGACGTGCCCGGCTTCCTGCCCGGCACCGACCAGGAGTACAGCGGCATCATCCGCCGCGGCGCCAAGCTGATCTACGCCTACGCCGAGGCGACCGTCCCGCTCGTCACGGTCATCACCCGCAAGGCCTACGGCGGCGCCTACGACGTGATGGGCTCCAAGCACCTCGGCGCCGACATCAACGTCTCCTGGCCGACCGGCCAGATCGCGGTGATGGGCGCCCAGGGCGCGATCAACATCCTCTACCGCACCGAGATCGCCGAGGCTGTCGAGGCGGGCAACGAACCCGAACGCCGGGCCGAGCTGGTCCAGGAGTACGACGACACGCTGGCCAACCCCTACATCGCGGCCGAGCGCGGCTACATCGACGCGGTGATCATGCCGCACGAGACCCGCTCGGAGATCGTCCGGTCGCTCCGGCTGCTGCGCTCCAAGCGGGCGACGCTGCCGGCCAAGAAGCACGGAAACATCCCCCTCTGATGGATGCCGTGAGCGAGACGCCGCAGACACCGCTCCTCAAGGTCGTCAACGCCGACGCGACCCCGGAGGAGATCGCCGCACTCGTGGCAGTGTTCTCCGCGCTCGGGTCCGCGACGGAGAGCGTTGCGCCGCGGCGTACGCCCGAGTGGTCCCAGCCCGCCCGACGCGTGCGCACGCCGATCGCGCACGGCCCCGGCGGCTGGCGCGCGAGCGGCCTGCCCCGCTGACCTCGGCGGGATGGGCAGCCGCACCGACTGATGGTTAGGTGGTCGCCGTGACGACTCGGACCATTGATGCCCTGTGTGACCAGTTCGTCGAGGACTATGCGGCCCTCGACCCCGTCTCGGCGACCGCCTTCGGCGTCGCCGGCCACGACGATCGGCTGACCGATCTGTCGCCGCCCGGCTACGACGCCCGGGTCGCCCTCGTGCGCGCAGCGGTCGAGGCGGTGGAGGCCGCCACCCCGGTCGACGACCGCGAGGCCGCCGCGCGCGACTCGTTCCTCGAACGCAACCGCCTGGAGCTCGAGCTGGAGGCCGCCGGCCTCAGCCGGTCCCGGATGTCGGTGCTGTGGAGCGGACTGCACGAGATCCGCGAGGTCTTCGACCTGATGCCGACCGAGGGTGACGAGGCCGTCGCCAACATCGGCGCGCGACTGGCCGCCGTACCCACCGCTCTCGAGGGCCTCCGCGTCACGCTCTCCGACGAGGCCCGCAAGGGCAACGTCGCCGCCGCGCGGCAGTACGCCGAGGTCGCGGAGCAGGTACGCCGCTGGACCGGCGAGACAGGTGAGGGCGGCGACTTCTTCGCCGGCCTCGTCTCGCGGCTCGGTCTCGAGGACCCGACCGAGCTCAACGTCCTCGCGGCCGCGGCCAGCCGAGCGTTCGCCAGCTTCGGGCTGTTCCTCTCCGACGAGCTTGAGCCGCAGGGGCGCGACAAGGAGGGTGTCGGGCGCGAGCACTACGCGCTGGCCAGCCGCTACTTCCTCGGCGCCGAGGTCGACCTCGACGAGACCTACGCGTGGGGCTGGGCCGAGCTGAAGCGGCTCTCCGACCTGATGTCCGAGACCGCCGAGGCGATCCTGCCCGGCTCGACCGTGGACGAGGCTGTCGCCCACCTCGAGGCCGACGCATCGCGGGTGGTCAAGGGCCGCGAGCAGTTCCGCGAATGGATGCAGGACCTCGCCGACCGCACCATCGCCGAGATGGCCGACACCCACTTCGACATCCCCGAGCCCATCCGCCGGATCGAGTGCCTGCTGGCGCCCACCAACGACGGCGGCATCTACTACACCGGCCCCTCCGAGGACTTCACGCGCCCGGGCCGCATGTGGTGGTCGGTGCCCGACGGCATCGAGGACTTCCACCCGTGGCGCGAGGTCACGACCGTCTTCCACGAGGGCGTGCCGGGCCACCACCTGCAGGTCGCGCAGACGGCCTACCGCAAGGAGAGCCTGAATCGCTGGCAGCGGCTGATGTGCTGGTGCAGCGGCCACGGCGAGGGTTGGGCGCTGTACGCCGAACGGCTGATGGACGAGCTGGGCCACCTCGACGACCCGGCGGACAAGCTCGGCATGCTCGACGGCCAGTCCCTGCGCGCGGCCCGCGTGATCGTCGACATCGGCATGCACCTGGAGCTCGAGATCCCTGCCGACAACCCGTTCGGCTTCCACCCCGGCGAGACGTGGACGCCCGAGCTGGGGCTGGAGTTCATGCGCCAGCACTGCCGGATGGACGACGAGGTGATCCAGTTCGAGGTGAAGCGCTACCTCGGCCTGCCGGGCCAGGCTCCGTCGTACAAGGTCGGTGAACGCATCTGGCTGGACTCCCGCGCCGAGCTCCAGGCGCGCCAGGGCGACGACTTCGACCTGAAGGCGTTCCACCGCGCCGCCCTCGACCTCGGCTCCCTCGGCCTCGACCCGCTGAAGGCTGCGCTGGCTCGGCTCTGACTCTGGACCGTGTGGATCTGGTGTCACGGGGTGACACCGGATCCACACGGTCGGTTCTCCACAGGCAAGACATCGACACGTGTGACGATGTGTATCGGCGAGCACCCTCGCGACATGCCACGCCCGCCTCGTACGCCGAGCAAGCTCAATGAGGAAGCCCTCGCCAAGCTGATGAAGCGCCAGAAGGGTGTCGTCAGCCGTCGCCAGGTGCTCGAGCACCATGGCCGGCACGCCGACATCCGCCGCCGCATCCGCCGTCGTGAGTTGGCCGTCGTACATCCGGGCGTCTACGTCGACCACACCGGCCCGCTCTCGACCGAGCAGCGAGAGTGGGCTGCCGTGCTGTTCTATTGGCCGGCCGCCGCCCACCGGGAGTCGGCACTTCGGCTGTTCGGCCTACGCCGCGACCGACCGGTGCGCACGAAGGACGCGCCGGTCCAGGTGGTGGTGGACGCGGCACGGACGGTGACTCCGCGGGCCGGCGTCGAGGTGGAGCGCGTGCGCAACGTGCGAGCGTGGCTCGACGGCTACCGATGGCCGCCTCGCGTGAAGATCGAGTTCGCCCTCCTGAAGGTCGCGAGCGCGCGCGACCTCGAGGGAGCGGTCGCGCTGCTGGCAGACGCCTGCGCGCAGGAGAAGACCTCGCCGGATCGGCTCGTCTCGGCGCTGCAGAACCTCACGCGCCTCCCCCAGCGGGAGGCACTGCTCGAGGTCCTGGCCGACGTCGCCTCCGGGGCACACTCCGTGCTCGAGCGCCGCTACTTGCGAGACGTCGAGCAGGCGCACGGCCTCCCGATCGGCGAGCGGCAGGTGCGGGAGAGCTCGGGTGGGAAGCGCGTGCGTCGCGACGTGAAGTACACAGCCCAACGACTGTTGGTCGAGCTCGACGGGCAGTTCGGACATCGCGACGCCGCGGACCGTTGGGCTGACCTCGATCGCGACCTCGCCGCCGCTTTGACGGCTCTCTTGACGGTTCGGCTCGGTTGGGCCCAGGTGCTCCTCCCCTGCCGCGTCGCGGCTGCGCTGGCCACCATTCTGCGCGCCCGCGGATGGTCCGGCCATCCCGTTCCGTGCGGCCCGGACTGTCCGCTCGGCGACCGTGTGGATCTGGTGTCACCGGCTGACACCGAATCCACACAGTCGAGCGTGACTGCGCCGACACCCTAGGGTCGGCGCCATGCAGCTCGTCCTCGCCTCTGCGTCCCCCGCCCGCCTCGCGACCCTGAGGAGCGCGGGCATCGACCCGACGGTGATCATCAGCGGGGTCGACGAGTCCCAGCTCGACGAGCTGCCGCCGGCCGAGCTGGCGCTGCAGCTGGCGGAGCTGAAGTGCGCGGCGGTCGCGGTGACGCGACGACGTGCCGGCGGACTCGCTCGTGCTCGGCTGCGACTCGGTGCTCGAGCTCGGCGGCGAGGCACTCGGCAAGCCCGAGTCCGCCGAGGTCGCCATCGAGCGGTGGAAGCGGATGCGTGGCCGCTCGGGCGTGCTCCTGACCGGCCACTGCCTCAGCGACACCGCGACAGGCCGGGTCGCCGCCGCGACGGCAAGCACGGTCGTGCACTTCGCCGAACTGAGCGATGCGGAGATCGAGGCGTACGTCGCCACCGGCGAACCGTTGCACGTGGCCGGCGCCTTCACCGTCGACGGCCTCGGCGGCGCGTTCGTCACCGGGATCGAGGGCGATCACCACAACGTGGTGGGCGTCAGCCTGCCGCTGCTTCGCGACCTGGTGGCCGAGCTCGGGCACGAGTGGACCGACCTGTGGCGGCCCGTCAGGGCTTGACGGCCACCACGGGGCAGGGAGCGTCGATGATGACGCGCTGGGCGACGCTGCCCATGATCAGCTTGCCGACCGGACTGCGGTGCCGGATGCCGATCACGATGGCGTCGGCGTCGACCTCGGAGGCGACGGCGAGGATCTCGTCGGCGATGTCGCGGCCCATGGTCTGGCGCAGCTCGTGCTCGATGCCGCTCTCGACGAGGCGCTGCTCGAGGGTCACCATGCCGTCGGCGCCGACGTAGCGCTTGTCGACCAGCGCGTCGCCGCGGGTGCTGTTGACGACCACCACGCCGGTCTGTCGCCGCTGAGCCTCCTCGAGACCGGCGGTCAGCGCCGCTTCGCCGTACTCATCCGGGATGAAACCGATCACGACAGCCATCAGGAGACCTCCTGGTCATGGTGCTGCTCGAGCAGGGCAGGCGGCCGGAAGCGGCCGATGAGCACGGGCACGACCACGGCGAGGACGACGAGGACGTAGACGAAGATCGCCAGCGGCTCGTTGAACAGTCCGCTGACCTCGCCGTTGGACAGGTCGAGGGCCTCGCGCATCTTGAACTCCATCAGCGGGCCGAGGATGACGCCGAGGATCAGCGGCAGCACCGGGATGCCGAACCGGCGGATCGCGAAGCCCAGGCCGCCGAAGAGCAGCAGGAGCAGCAGGTCGAAGGAGTTGCGGCCGACGCTGTAGGCGCCGAGGCACGCGAAGAACAGGATCCCGGCGTAGAGCTGCGGTCGCGGGATCTGGAGGAGCTTGGCCCACAGCGGCGCGAGCGGCAGGTTGATGACCAGCAGCAGGGTGTTGCCGATCAGCAGGCTGGCCAGCAGCGTCCAGATCAGGTCGGGCTGGTCGGTCATCAGGGTCGGGCCGGGCACGACGCCGTACTTCGTCATGGCGGCCAGCAGGATCGACGCCGTGGCGGTGACCGGAAGACCCAGGGCAAGGAGGGGTACGAACATGCCGGCCGCGCTGGCGTTGTTGGCGGCCTCCGGGCCGGCCACGCCCTCGATCGCGCCCTCGCCGAACTCGTCGGCGCCACCCCGACGGGCGGCCAGCTTGCGCTCGGTGATGTAGGACAGGAAGGTCGGGGTCTCGGCGCCGCCGGCAGGCAGGGCGCCGAACGGGAAGCCGAGCGCGGTGCCGCGCAGCCACGGCGCCCACGAGCGGCGCCAGTCGTCGCGGCCCATGAACGGGCGCCCGACCGGGATGACGTCGATCGGCTTGCGGCGGAGGTGGGCGGCGGTCCACAACGCCTCGCCGATCGCGAAGACTCCGACGGCGACGACGACGATGTCGACGCCTTCGGCCAGCTCGAGGTAGCCGCGGGTCAGCCGGGCCTGGGCCGTGGAGGGGTCGAGACCGATCAGGCCGATGGTGAGCCCGATGCCGAGGGCGATGAAGCCACGCAGCTTGGAGGCACCGAGCACGCTGCTGACCAGCACCATCGAGAGCAGCATGATCGCGAAGTAGGACGGTGCGCCGATCTCCACCGCCCAGCCTGCGATCGACGGGGTGAAGAACGCCACCAGCAGGGTGCCGATGGTGCCGGCGATGAACGACCCGATGGCGGCCGTGGCCAGCGCCTGCGCGGCCCGGCCCTTCTTGGCCATCTTGTTGCCCTCGATGGCCGTCATCACCGATGCGGACTCGCCGGGGGTGTTCAGCAGGATCGAGGTCGTCGAGCCGCCGTACATGCCGCCGTAGTAGATGCCCGAGAACATGATCAGCGCCTGCGTGACATCGAGCCCGTAGGTCACCGGCAGCAGCAGGGCCAGGGCCATCGCGGGGCCGATGCCGGGGAGGACGCCGACGAACGTGCCGAGCAGCACGCCGATCGCGGCGTACAGGAGGTTCTCCAGCGTCAGTGCGCTGGCGAAGCCGTCGAGGAGGAGATTCAGGGTGTCCACGGCGGCCTCACAGGATCCCGTCGAGAATGCCCGGATCCAGCGGCACTCCGAGTCCGGAGTAGAAGAAGTACCAGCTGGCCACCGACAGCACCACGCCGACCACGATGTCGCGCAGGAGAGTGCGGCTGCCGAGCGCCCATGCGCAGCCGGCGAACAGGAAGGCGCCGGTGATCGCCCAGCCCAGCACGTTCACCAGCAGAAGGTTGAGCACCAGGATCCCGACCAGCTTGCCGACCGTGACCCAGTCGGGCGGGGTGGTCAGGTCGACGTCCTCGCCCTCCTCGGCCTGGGGGACGTCACCGCGGGCCGTGGCCACGGCGAGCAGCACCGCCAGCACGATCATCGCCGTGCCGATGGCGTAGGGGAAGACGCGCGGGCCGACCGGGTCACCGAAGCCGACGTTGAGCCCGCGGGCGTCGATGATCGTGTAGAGGCCGACCAGCGCGAGCACGGCGGCCAGGCCGAACTGCGCGCGGTCGATCGTGGGTGTCTCAAGGGTCTTCTTGTCGTTCACAGCAACCCCAGCTCCTCAAGAGTGCTCGACACGCGCTCGTCCTGTTCGTCTATGAAGGTGCCGAAGTCCTCACCGGTCTTGAAGTCGTCGGTCCAGCCGTTGCCCGCCACGACCTCCTGCCACTCCGGGGTGTCGTGCATCGTCTCGAAGTAGCCGATCAGCTCGTCGGTGCGCTCGTCGCTGATGTCGGGCGGCGCGAGCACGCCGCGCCAGTTGAGGAACACCAGGTCGACACCCGACTCGGTCAGCGTGGGCGCGTCGGCGAAGAGGCTGTCGTCGGGATAGCGCTCCTCCCCCGAGACTGCCAGCACGCGCAGGTCGCCGTCCTTGATGGAGCCCTCGAACTCCGGCAGGCCGGAGAAGCCCGCGTCGATCTTGTTGCCGAGCAGCGCACTGGTCAGCGGACCGCCGCCGTCGTAGGTCACGAAGTTGACGTCGTTGGGGTCGATGCCCGCCTCCTGGGCCAGCTGCATCGGGAACAGGTGGTCCGGACCGCCCGGCGACGAACCGCCGCCGACGGCGAGCGCACCAGGGTCTGCCTTCCAGGCCGCCAGGAAGTCGTCGAGCGTCTCGTACGGCGAATCGCCCGGCACCAGGATGCCTTCCGGCTCGCTCATCAGCTGGGCGATGGGCGTGGCGTCGCTGAGGCCGAACTGGCTGCCGAAGGAGTAGGTCGAGCCGACGACTCCGAGCCCGACCGTCATCAGGGTGTTCTCGTCGCCGACCTTGCCGACCAGTGTCGTCATCGCCACGGCGCCGCCGGCGCCCACGATGTTGTCGACGGTGATGCTGCCGCCGGTGATGTCGTCGTCCTCCAGCACCTGCACGGCGTCACGCCCGGTCAGGTCGTAGCCGCCACCGGGGCTGTTGGGAATGATCATCAGGATGTCGTGGCTGTCGTCGCCGCGGGTGACCCCGCAGCCGGCGAGCGCTGCGGCGAGCACGAGACTCGCGAGCGCTGCTGTCGAGGTCCGGCGCCGAAGTCGCATGGCCCTCATCGTGCACCCAGCGTCAAACGCTGTCGAGTACATCCGCCTCGTTGCGTACGCCGAAGACGTACTGCCGGGTCAGCACGAACCGTGCGGCATTGCCGAGCGCGAGTCCGATGACGTTGGCCGCGATGTTGTCGGAGAACGGGTCGTCGAGGCCCATCACGTTGCGGCTGATCCACAGGCAGGCCATCGGAATGATCATGGTGGCGACGCTGATCGCCACGAACGCGGTGCGGCCGCCGTCGAGATGCGTGGTGCTTCGGTGGCGGAAGGCCCACCAGCGCGTGCCGCGATAGCTGACCGCCGTACCGACGAGGTTGGCCAGGACGTAGCCGAGGATCGGGTGCCCGTTGAGCGGTGCGACGTCGGCGGTGTTGAAGCCGTGGACGAGGCCGTTGAACAGGACGAACGACACGATGGTGGCACCCAGGCCCACGGCCAGATAGCGCCCTATCTCACCGGCCAGCCGGCGGCGCGTCGACGTCACGCCTGCAAGGCTACGGCTATCGGCTCAACGATCCCGCATCTTTACCGCTCGGGAGCCATGTCGGTCTACTCCACCGGCAGGCCGAGACCCCGGGCGATCAGCATCCGCTGGATCTCCGAGGTGCCCTCGCCGATCTCGAGCACCTTGGCGTCGCGGTAGAAGCGGACGACGGGGTATTCCTCCATGAAGCCGTAGCCGCCGAAGACCTGGGTCGCGATCCGGGTGGCCGTCACGGCCGACTCGGTGGAGTAGAGCTTCGCGATCGACGCGGCCTGCTTGAAGTCCTTCGTGGAGACGCCGGCGCCGGCCTCCATCGCGTCCTTCATGGCGGCGGCCTTGTAGGTGAGGACGCGGGAGGCCTCGAGCATCACCTGGAGATCGGCGATCTGGAAGGCGACACCCTGCTTGCGGCCGATGGGGCCGCCGAAGGTCTGGCGGTCCATCGAGTACTCGAGCGACATGTCCAGGCAGGCCTGGATGCAGCCGACGGCGAGCGCCGCGATCGCGACGCGACCGTCGTCGAGGGTGGCCAGGAACTGGGCGTAGCCGCGGCCGCGGTCGCCGAGCAGGTTGGCCTCGGGCACGCGCACGTCCTCGAAGGACAGCGGGTGCGTGTCGGAGGCGTGCCAGCCGAGCTTGTCGTAGGCCTTCTCGGCCGTGAAGCCGGGCGTGCCGCTGGGCACGATGATCGTGGAGATCTCGGGGCGGCCACCCTCGCGCTCGCCGGTCTTCGCGGTGACCGTCACGAGCGACGTGATCGAGGAGCCGGAGTTGGTGATGAACTGCTTGGCGCCGTTGACGACCCACTCGCCGTCGGTCAGCACGGCCTTGGTCTTGGTCGCGCCCGCGTCGGAGCCGGCACCGGGCTCGGTCAGGCCGAAGCCGGCGAGCTGCTCGCCGGCGACCAGGGAGGGCAGGTAGCTCTCCTTCTGCTCCTTCGTGCCGTAGGTCAGGATCGGGTTGATGCCGAGCCCGACGGCGGCCTCGAGGGTGATGCCCATCGACTGGTCGACGCGGCCGATCTCCTCGATCGCGAGGCAGAGGCTGGTGAAACCGCCGTCCTCGCCGGCCAGCCCGGCGCCGCCGTACTCCTCCGGAGCGGTGAGGCCCATCAGGCCGAGCGCGCCCATCTTCTGCACGACGTCGGTCGGGAAGTGATGGTCGCGGTCCCACTGTGCGGCGTACGGCGCGATCTCGGCCTGCGCAAAGTCGCGAACGCTGCGACGGAACTGCTCGTGCTCGGGCGACAACTCGAAGCTCATGGGAAGGAGAGTAGCCGAGGAGGTTAACGATCGCTAACCTCCGGCGGAAATGGCCCCGGACTGCTTCCTGATGGTCACCCTCCCGACGTCCGACGGACACCCCCGCGTCCGCCCGCTCCCCGAGCCTTCGCTCGGAACATCCGACGAAAGGAAGAGATCGTGAAGCGCATCTCGCTCGCTGCGATGGCCGGCGGCACCGCAGCCGTCCTGGCCCTCGGCGTCGCCGCGGCCACGGCCGTCCCCATGGGATTCACCCAGGACCGGTCCGCCGACCTCGCCCAACAGATCAACCCCGCCAAGCCCAAGAGCGTCATCCTGCTGATCGGGGACGGCATGGACGACTCCATGATCACCGCCGCCCGCAACTACTCGGTCGGCGCAGCCGGTCGCCTCGCCCTCGACGAGCTGCCCTTCTCCGGCGCGATGACCACCTACGGCCTCAAGGTGGGCGCTGGCCCGGACTACCCGGTCGCCTACGTCTCCGACTCGGCCCCGACCGCCAGCGGCTGGTCGACGGGCAAGAAGACCGTCGACGGCCGTCTCTCGCAGGGACCCTCCACCGCGGACACCGTCCCGGGCGAGGACTACGAGACCGTGCTCGAGAAGTTCAAGAAGATGGGCAAGCTGACCGGCGACGTCTCCACCGCCGAGATCACCGATGCCACGCCGGCCGCGGCCGCCTCGCACATCAACGCCCGCGCCTGCCAGGACCCCACCGCCATGGCTGCCTGTCCCACGGCCCGGAAGTCGGTCGGCGGCAAGGGCTCGGTCGCCGAGCAGCTCGTGGACAACAAGGTCGACGTGCTCCTCGGTGGCGGCGCCAACCGCTACGCCAAGACCCTCGAGGACGGTTCCGAGACCGTCCTGAGCTACGCGAAGACGAAGAAGGGCTACCAGTCGGTCGCCACCGCGTCCGAGCTCGACGCCGTCACCAGCCTGTCCGGTGGTCCGGTGCTCGGCCTCTTCAGCCCGAGCCACATGACGCGCAAGTACGCCCCGCTCGTCGCCGTCGCCGGTGGCGCCGGCACGCCCACCACCAAGTGCGCCACCCAGGACCGGGGCACCCAGCCCACCCTGGCGGCGATGACCACCAAGGCGATCTCGCTCCTCGACAACCCCAACGGGTTCTTCCTCCAGGTCGAGGGCGCGAGCGTCGACAAGGCCGAGCACGAGCGGGACATCTGCGGTGCGATCGGTGAGCTCGAGGAGCTCGACGTGGCGGTCAAGGTGGCGCTGGACTACCAGAAGACGCATCCCGACACCTTGATCATCGTCACCGGCGACCACGCGCACTCCACCCAGATCGTCCCGGACAACTTCGGTGGCTCGAAGACCGCGACCGTCGAGGCCTTCGACGGCGACCCGATGACGGTGGCCTACTCGTCGGCGTACGCCCCCGGCGACCCGGCGGCCCAGGCCACCCACACCGGAGCCCAGATCCGCGTCGCCGCCATCGGCCCGCAGGCCGCCAACGTCACCGGCGTGATCGACCAGACCGACCTGTTCGCCACGATGCTCGGTCGTACGCCGAGCACCCTGCCGGGCACGCCGCCGGTGACCGTCACGGCCAGCCCGACGGCCCAGCCGACGGTCACCGTGACCGCCAGCCCGACGGCCCAGCCGACGGTCACCGCTCCCGGCCAGTCCCGGCCGACGGTGAAGATCGCGGCCGCCAAGAAGGTCACGCGGGCCGCCGGCACCTCGGTCGCCGTCGCGGCGATCGACGCCGACAAGGTCAAGGTGGTCGTGCGCCAGGGCAACAAGATGCTGGTCACCGACAAGCTGTCCGCGGCCGGCGGCAGCATCACCCTGCCCGGCCTGGCCAAGGGCGCCGTCAAGATCACCGTCATCGCCAAGGGCGACGGCGGCACCACCCGGGCCAACCGCACGCTCCAGGTGCGCTGACCGGGCGCCGGCACACGTTGGACACAGCGACCGCGGTCCCCGGCACTCCGGGGGCCGCGGTCTCGTTGCGTCGGGTGCGCTGCGGCGTACGCGCCCGTCCGGCTCCGGTCCGCCACCGACACCTCGGTCGGGACACGGCAGCAGGGGCGATAGTGTCCGCGAGGAAGTTGTCGAGGAAGCCAGGAGTATTTTCGTGCCCGAGAACCAGGGGTTGCAGAAGGTCCTCATCGCCAATCGCGGCGAGATCGCGGTGCGCGTCATCCGTGCCTGCAAGGACGCCGGCATCGGCAGTGTCGCGGTCTATGCCGACCCCGATCGGGACGCCCAGTTCGTCCGCCTGGCCGACGAGGCCCACGCCCTCGGCGGCGCGACGCCGGCCGACACCTACCTCGACATCGCCAAGATCCTCACGATCGCCGCCGACTCCGGCGCCGACTCCGTGCACCCCGGCTACGGCTTCCTCGCCGAGAACGCCGACTTCGCGCAGGCCGTCCTCGACGCCGGACTGATCTGGATCGGCCCCTCCCCCGCCGCGATCGAAGGCCTGGGCGACAAGGCCAAGGCCAAGCAGATCGCCCTGGCGGCAGGCGCCCCGCTGGCACCGGGCCTCAAGGACGCGGTCGAGGACGCCGACGAGATCGTCGGCTTCGCCAAGGAGCACGGCCTGCCGGTCGCGATCAAGGCGGTCTTCGGCGGCGGCGGTCGCGGCCTCAAGGTCGCGCGCACGCTCGAGGAGATCCCCGAGCTCTACGAGTCGGCCGTCCGTGAGGCGATCAGCGCCTTCGGTCGCGGCGAGTGCCTGGTCGAGAAGTTCCTCGACAAGCCGCGTCACGTCGAGACCCAGTGCCTGGCCGACCAGCACGGCAACGTCGTCGTCATCTCGACCCGCGACTGCTCGCTCCAGCGTCGCCACCAGAAGCTCGTCGAGGAGGCGCCCGCGCCCTTCCTCACCGACGAGCAGAACCAGCGCCTCTACGACTCGTCCAAGGCCATCCTCAAGGAAGCCGGCTACGTCGGCGCCGGCACCTGCGAGTTCCTTGTCGCCGCCGACGGCACGATCTCGTTCCTCGAGGTCAACACCCGCCTCCAGGTCGAGCACTGCGTCTCAGAAGAGGTCACCGGCATCGACCTGGTCCGCGAGATGTTCCGCATCGCGGCCGGCGAGGAGCTCGGCTATGACGACCCAGAGGTCCGCGGCCACTCCATCGAGTTCCGGATCAACGCCGAGGACGGCGGCAACAACTTCATGCCCGCCCCGGGCACGCTGACCGCGTGGCTGCCGCCCGCCGGCCCCGGTGTCCGCCTCGACTCCGGCTACATCAACGGCGAGACGATCCCCGGCAACTTCGACTCGCTCGTCGCCAAGCTGATCGTGACCGGCAAGGACCGCACGCAAGCGATCGAGCGCTCGCGTCGAGCGCTGTCCGAGTTCGTGGTCGACGGCATGCCGACCGCGATCACCTTCCACGAAGTGGTCGTGAACGACCCGGCCTGGGTGGGCGCCTCCACGCCGTCCGGCGAGGGCGAGTTCACGGTCTACACGACCTGGATCGAGACCGACTTCGACAACCAGATCACGCCGTACGCAGGCGCATCGGCCGAGGCCGACGAGCCCGAGGAGCGCCAGACGGTGACCGTCGAGGTCGGCGGCCGCCGGCTCGAGGTCGTGCTCCCGGCCGGCCTGGGTGGCCTCTCGGTGGGAGGCGGCGCCGGTGCGGCGAAGAAGCCGAAGCGGTCGGCCAAGAAGGCGGGCGCCGCGGCGTCCGGTGACTCGGTCACCTCGCCGATGCAGGGCACCATCGTCAAGGTCGCGGTCACCGACGGCCAGACGGTCGCCGAGGGCGACGTGATCATCGTCCTCGAGGCGATGAAGATGGAGCAGCCGCTGAAGGCCCACAAGGCCGGCACGGTGACCGGTCTCCAGGCCGAGGTGGGCGCCACCGTCACCAACGGTGCCGTCATCTGCGAGCTGAAGGACTAGCTCAGCCCCACCAGCTCGACGAGCGCCCTCAGCTGGTGCTCGAAGAGGTCCTGCGGCTGCGTGAACGAGTCGGGCCCGTACTGACCGAACACCTCGAAGCTGATGCAGCCGAACAGCGCTGCCCACATCAGCAGGCCGCGCGCGATCAATCCGTCAGGGGCGGTGATGCCCAGGTCGCGCCGGATCCGGGCCAGGTCGCGGCTGAACCGTCGCGGTGCCACGTTCCCCTCGTCGGCGGTCATGGCGCCGGCGACCCAGGCGGCCTCCCACACCTCGACCAGCCTGAGGATGACGCGCGTGCCGGGACCGGTGGTGCGCTCCGCGGGCGCCTGGTAGCCAGGGACCGGACTACCGAAGAGCAGGGCGTACGTCGCCGGCTCGGCCAGTGCCCAGGCGCGGACGGCTCGCCCGATCGCCGTGAGGCGGCCGGTGTGGTCGGCCTCATCGACCTGGGCGAGAGCCACGTCCACTGCGTCACCGAGCTCGTCGTAGCCGTCGATCACCAGGAGGGTCAGCAGCTCGTCCCTGCTCTCGACGTAGCGGTAGACAGCGGACGACACGATCCCGATGTCGCGGGCGATGGCGCGCAGCGAGAGTGCGGCCGCGCCGTCGGTCGCGAGATGGGCGCGACCGATCCGGACGATGTCGCGCATGGTCTGCTCGCGGGCTCGCGCTCGGGGAGTCGTGACTTCAGTCATGCCGGGATCATGTCACAGAAGAGGGCATCAGTCCCTAAAGAGAGCACTGCTCTTGCATTTTCTTCGACCATGGTTCACGATGGATGAAACGAGAGCACCGCTCTCCCAATCGCCAGGAGTCGAAATGACCGCCATTCACGTCGTCACCGGAGCCGGACCCGTCGGCTCGACCGTCGCCCTGCAGCTGGCCGAGGCCGGCCAGCAGGTGCGTCTGCTCACCCGATCGGGCAGCGGCCCGGACCACCCGCTGATCGAGCGCCAGCGTGTGGACGTGTCCCGCGCCGACCAGCTCGACGCGGCCTTCGCCGGAGCGACTGCGGTCTACCACTGCATCCACGGTTCGGCGTACGACGCCAGGGCCTGGCGTGCCGAGCTGCCGGTCGCCGAGAAGGTGGTGCTCGACGCGGCCGGGAAGATCGGTGCCGTCGTGGTCTTCCCCGAGAGCCTCTACTCCTACGGCCCGGTCGACGGCCCGATGACCGAAGACCTGCCGCGCGCAGCGAAGGACGGCAAGCTCGGGGTCCGCACCGACCTGCTGGCCCAGCGGGCCGCCTCGGCCACGCCGACGATCAGCGTCGCCGCGTCCGACTTCTACGGCCCTCGCGTGCTCATGGCGCACGCCGGCGAACGGATGATCCCGACCGTGCTCGCCGGGAAGACGATGCGGGTCGTCGGCAGTCTCGACCAGCCCCACTCCTTCACCTACGTGCCCGACCTCGCGGCCGCGATGATCCGCGCCGCGGCCACGCCCGAGCTGTGGAACTCCTTCCTGCACGCGCCCACCGCACCGGCGATCACGCAGCGCCAGCTCATCGAGCAGGTCGCCGCGACCGCCGGCGTCAAGGTGCCTCGCATGTCGGCCATCCCGATCTGGGCCATGAAGGCGATCGGGGTCGTGTCCCGGAGCACGAAGGAGCTGGCCGAGACGGGCTACATGTTCGACCGGCCGTTCGTCCTCGACTCCAGTGCCAGCGAGGAGCGGCTCGGCCTGTCGGCCACGCCGATGGAGCTCGGACTGAAGGAGTCCGTGGCGTGGTGGCGGGAGAACGGCGCCTAGTTCTGCACGAGGTTGCGCACGACCGCGTCGCGCGGCGGCGCGGCCCGCTCGCCCGCCGGCGCTTCGGAGCCGGTGATCGCGGCGAACACCTCGACCGCGACGCCGCGCATGCCGGCCAGCATCGGGTGGAAGGGCGCGGCGATCCCGAGCCGCATCTGCGGCCCGTTGATCCACGCGGACTTGCCGGCGCAGACGTCGTGCCCTGCCGAGGCCGGGTCGAGGTCGACGTACGACGCCCCGGCGGCCTCCGCACCGGCCAGCAACGACTCGTTGAGGCGGGTCGCGATCTTCGAGGCTGCCGCCAGCTGGGCGGGCTGAAGGGGGACCGCCCGGCAGGTCTCCTGCTCGGGAAGCACCTGGGGGTAGCCCACGACGTACACCTCGGCCTCGGGAGCCCGCTCCGCGATGGCGCGTACGGCGCCGGCAACCCGCTGCTCCACCCGGCCGGCGTTCTTCAGCAGGAGCGCCTGGACCTCGTCCGAGCAGGACTCGACGCAGTCGAGGAGCGACGAGAAGATGCTGAAGTCGTTGCCGCCGATGCCGAGCGTGACCAGGTCGGTGTCGTCCGAGAGCGCGTCGAGCTGCGGGGCCACGCTCTTGCCGTCGAGGAGCCGCTGGCGGGACGTGAGGTCGCGGGTGTCGGCCGCCGAGCACGTGACGTCGGTGTAGGTGTCGACCGAGAGCCACCCGGCCAGGAACGCCGGGTAGTTGTCGGTCGACCGGACGCAGCCCGAGGGGTCGGAGCGGATCGTGGTGACCAGGGGGCCGGCGGAGTAGGAGTCGCCGAGCGCGACGTAGTCGATGTCGGCCGGCAGGTCGCCGTACGTCTGCGGCTCGAGCATGTCCTCCTCCGCGGCGTCGCCGCTCCAGCAGGCGGTGGTCACGAAGAGGACAGCGGCCAGAGCGGCAACGAGTCGCAGGGGCAGCTGAACGATGGGCACCGGCCGATCATGTCACCGCGGGCCCCAGGAACCAACTTAGAGAGCAATCACTCTCTAAGTTTGCTACGGTGGCGCCCGTGACCAGCCGACGCAGCCAGGCAGAGCGCCGCGAGGAGACCATCTCCCGCCTGCTCGACGCGACCGAGGTGGTCGTCGCCGCGTCCGGCTACGCCCACACCACGGTCGCCGCCGTGTGCACGGAGGCCGGGCTGAGCCAGGGCGCGCTGTTCCGGCACTTCCCGCACCGCCGGGCGCTGCTGGTCGCGACCGCCGAGCGCGTCGCCGAGCGGCAGACCGACGAGTTCGCCGAGGAGTTCAGCGGCGTGACGCTGAGCGAGGCCACCGTCCTCGAGGCCCTGGTCGCCCTGCGCCGCCTGGTGCGCTCCCGGTCCAACCAGGTGTGGCACGAGCTCGTGCGGGCCGCCCGCACCGACGCCGAGCTGCGCGCCGACCTCGAGCCCGCCCTCCGCGACTACCACCGGCGCAGCGCCGTCGCGGCCAGCACGTTCGTCGGCGACCTCTGGAGCGACGACTTCCAGTCCGTGCTCCGGATCATCGTCAACTACCTCGACGGCGAGGCCGCCGTCGCCCAGGTCCTGCCCGATCCCCAGCGGGACGACGCGACGCTGCGTCTCCTCGCCCACCTCGCCCAGCCCCTCTTCACCCCTCACCAGGAGTCGTCATGAAGCAGCCAGACGCCATCGTCGTCGGAGCCGGCATCGCCGGTCTCGTCGCCACCTACGAGCTCGTCCGGGCCGGCAAGTCCGTGCTGGTCCTCGACCAGGAGAACCGCAACAACCTCGGCGGCCAGGCGTTCTGGTCGCTCGGCGGGCTGTTCCTCGTCGACTCCCCCGAGCAGCGCCGCATGGGCATCAAGGACTCCCCGAGCTCGCGCTCCAGGACTGGTTCGGATCGGCCGGCTTCGACCGCTCGATGGCGAGGACGTCTGGCGCGAGCGGTGGGCCGAGGCGTACGTCGACTTCGCGGCCACCGAGAAGCGCGGCTACCTGCACGACCTCGGCCTGCGCGTGCTGCCGCTCGTCGGCTGGGCCGAGCGCGGCGGCGGCGCCGAGGGCCACGGCAACTCGGTGCCGCGATTCCACCTGACCTGGGGCACCGGTCCCGAGGTGGTGCGGGTCTTCGCCGAGCCGGTGCTCGCCGGCGAGGAGGCCGGCCTGGTCGAGCTCGGTTTCCGGCACCGCGTCGACGAGCTGGTCGTCGAGGACGGGGCGGTGGTCGGCGTACGCGGGCCATCCTCGAGGCCGACGACGAGTCGCCCGCGGTGAGAAGTCGTCGCGCGACGGAGGTCGAGACGTTCGAGCTGCGTGCCCCGGCCGTGATCGTGACGAGCGGCGGCATCGGCCACAACTACGAGCTGATCCGCAAGCACTGGCCCACGGAGCGCCTGGGCCCGGCGCCCGAGCACCTGATCGCCGGCGTGCCCGCCCACGTCGACGGCCGGATGCTGCAGATCAGCGAGGACGCCGGCGCCGCGATCGTCAACCGGGACCGGATGTGGCACTACACCGAGGGCGTCCACAACTGGGACCCGATCTGGCCCGACCACGGCATCCGGATCATGCCCGGGCCGTCGTCGCTGTGGCTCGACGCCAACGGCATCCGGCTGCCGGCTCCGAACTTCCCGGGCTTCGACACGATGGGCTCGATGCGGGCGATCCTGGCCAGCGGCCACGACTACTCGTGGTTCGTGCTGACGCAGAAGATGATCGAGAAGGAGTTCGCCCTCTCCGGCTCCGAGCAGAACCCCGACATCACCGGCAAGGACCTCAAGTTCCTGCTCAAGAGCCGTCTCGCCAAGGGCGCGCCCGGCCCGGTCGAGGCGTTCAAGGAGCACGGCGAGGACTTCGTCGTCGCCGACACCATCGAGGAGCTGGTCGCGGGGATGAACAAGATCGCCCGTGGACCGCGAGCTCGACGTCGAGCGCATCCGCACGCTGGTCGAGGCGCGCGACCGCGAGCTCGACAACGAGTTCTCCAAGGACCTGCAGCTGATGGCGGTCGCCAACGCCCGCCGCTCGCGGACCGACAAGCTGGTCCGGGTCGCCAAGCCGCACGCGTTCCTCGACGCGGCGAACGGCCCGCTCATCGCCGTACGCCTCAACATCCTGACCCGCAAGACGCTCGGCGGCATCCAGACCGACCTGGACTCGCGCGTGCTCGGTTCCTCGGGCGAGCCGATTGCCGGTCTGTACGCCGCAGGCGAGGTCGCGGGCTTCGGCGGCGGCGGCGTCCACGGCTACAACGCACTCGAGGGCACCTTCCTCGGCGGCTGCATCTTCTCGGGTCGCGCGGCGGGGCGCGCCGTGTCAGCCGGCTGAACCGGGATCCGCCGTACGGACGGGTAGCAACGAGGGCGGTCTCCGACCTCTAGCCTTCGGGCATGTTCACCAAGGTGCTCGTCGCAAACCGGGGCGAGATCGCGATCCGGGCCTTCCGTGCTGCCTACGAGATCGGCGCGCGCACGGTAGCCGTGTTCCCGTACGAGGACCGGGGCTCCGAGCACCGGCTGAAGGCGGACGAGGCCTACGAGATCGGCGAGCGCGGCCACCCGGTGCGGGCCTACCTCGACCCCGACGCGATCGTCGCCGTCGCGCTCAAGTGCGGTGCCGACGCGGTCTACCCGGGCTACGGATTCCTCTCCGAGAACCCGGACCTCGCCGAGGCGTGCGCCAACGCCGGCATCACCTTCATCGGCCCGACCGCCGACGTCCTGACCCTGACCGGCAACAAGGCACGCGCGATCGCCGCGGCCAAGGCGGCCGGCGTGCCGACGCTGAAGAGCGTGGAGCCCGGCACCGACGTGGACGTGCTGATCGCGGCCGCGGAGCAGATCCCCGAGCCGCTCTTCGTCAAGGCCGTCGCGGGCGGTGGTGGCCGCGGCATGCGCCGGGTCGACGACCGCTCGCAGCTGCGCGAGGCGATCGAGACCTGCATGCGCGAGGGCGAGGCGGCCTTCGGTGACCCGACCGTGTTCATCGAGCAGGCCGTCATCGAGCCGCGCCACATCGAGGTGCAGATCCTGGCCGACGGCGAGGGCAACGTGATGCACCTCTTCGAGCGCGACTGCTCGGTGCAGCGGCGCCACCAGAAGGTCATCGAGATCGCGCCCGCGCCCAACCTCGACCCCGAGCTCCGCGACCGGATGTGCGCCGATGCGGTGCGGTTCGCCACCGAGATCGGCTATCGCAACGCCGGCACCGTCGAGTTCCTCCTCGACCCTGCGGGCAACTACGTCTTCATCGAGATGAACCCGCGCATCCAGGTCGAGCACACGGTCACCGAGGAGATCACCGACGTCGACCTCGTGCAGTCGCAGATCAAGATCGCCGCCGGCGCCACCCTCGCCGACCTCGGCCTCTCCCAGGAGACGGTCAGCATCCGCGGCGCCGCACTCCAGTGCCGCATCACCACCGAGGATCCCGCCAACGGCTTCCGCCCCGACACCGGGAAGATCACGACCTACCGCTCCCCCGGCGGCGCGGGCGTCCGCCTCGACGGCGGCACGACCTACACCGGCGCCGAGGTCAGCGCCCACTTCGACTCGATGCTGGCCAAGCTGACCTGCCGCGGCCGGACCTTCGACAAGGCCGTCGAGAAGGCCCGGCGGGCGGTTGCCGAGTTCCGCATCCGGGGCGTGTCCACCAACATCGCGTTCCTCCAGGCCGTCCTCGACGATCCCGACTTCGCCGCCGGTCGCGTCACGACCGCGTTCATCGAGGACCACCCGCACCTGCTCTCCGCGCGCGCCTCCGGCGACCGCAGCAGCAAGCTCCTGACCTACCTGGCCGACGTCACCGTCAACCAGCCGCACGGTCCCGCGCCGGTGTCCATCGACCCGGTCACCAAGCTGCCCGACATCAAGCTCGACGTCCCGGCTCCCGACGGCACCCGCCAGCTCCTGCTCCAGGTCGGTCCCGAGGAGTTCGCCCGTCGCCTGCGCGCCCAGAACACGGTGGCCGTCACCGACACCACGTTCCGCGACGCCCACCAGTCGCTGCTGGCGACCCGGGTCCGCACCCGCGACCTGGTCGCGGTCGCCGGGCACGTGGCCCGCACGACGCCACAGCTGTGGTCCCTCGAGGCGTGGGGCGGTGCGACGTACGACGTCGCGTTGCGCTTCCTCGCCGAGGACCCGTGGGAGCGGCTGGTCCGGCTGCGTCAGGCCGTCCCGAACATCTGCCTGCAGATGCTGCTGCGCGGACGGAACACGGTCGGCTACACGCCGTACCCGACCGAGGTCACCGAGGCGTTCGTGCAGGAGGCCGCGGCGACCGGCATCGACGTGTTCCGGATCTTCGACGCGCTCAACGACGTCGAGCAGATGCGGCCGGCGATCGAGGCCGTGCGCGCCACCGGCTCGACCGTCGCCGAGGTCGCCCTCTGCTACACCGGCGACCTGAGCAACCCCGACGAGACGCTCTACACGCTCGACTACTACCTCAAGCTGGCCGAGCGGATCGTCGACGCCGGTGCCCACGTGCTCGCGATCAAGGACATGGCCGGCCTGCTCCGGGCGCCTGCCGCGCGGACGCTGGTGACGGCGCTCCGGTCCGAGTTCGACCTGCCCGTGCACCTGCACACCCACGACACCGCGGGCGGCCAGCTCGCGACCCTGCTCGCCGCGATCGAGTCGGGCGTCGACGCCGTCGACGCCGCCTGCGCGTCGATGGCCGGCACGACGTCGCAACCTCCGCTGTCCGCGCTCGTCTCGGCGACCGACCACAGCTCGCGCGAGACCGGCCTGTCGCTGGCGCACGTGAACGCGCTCGAGCCCTACTGGGAGGCGATCCGCCGCGTCTACGCGCCCTTCGAGTCCGGCCTGCCCGCGCCGACCGGCCGCGTCTACCGGCACGAGATCCCCGGCGGCCAGCTCTCCAACCTGCGCCAGCAGGCGATCGCACTGGGGCTCGGCGAGAAGTTCGAGCAGGTCGAGGACATGTACGCCGCGGCCAACGACATCCTCGGCAACGTCGTGAAGGTGACGCCCTCCTCCAAGGTGGTCGGCGACCTCGCGCTGCACCTCGTGGCGGTCGGTGCCGATCCGCGTGACTTCGAGGAGGACCCGGGTTCGTTCGACATCCCCGACTCCGTCATCGGCTTCCTCAACGGCGAGCTCGGCGACCCGCCCGGCGGCTGGCCCGAGCCGTTCCGCACCAAGGCGCTCGGCGGGCCGCACCTGGAAGCCGCCAGCCGCGTCGCTCACTCCCGAGCAGTCCGCCGGGCTCGCCGCCGACCGGCGAGGCACCCTCAACGAGCTGCTGTTCCCGGGCCCGACCAAGGCTTCCGGGAGTCCCGGGAGACGTACGGCGACGTGTCGGCGCTGCGCACGCTGCGACTACCTCTACGGCCTGCGTGCCGGCGAGGAGCACTCGGTCTCGCTCGGCGAGGGCAAGACGCTGCTGATCGGGCTGGAGGCCATCGGCGAGCCCGACGAGCGCGGCATCCGCACGGTCATGTGCACGATCAACGGCCAGCTCCGACCCGTCAGCATCCGCGATCGCAGCGTCGCGTCCGAGGTGGCGGCCGCCGAGAAGGCCGACACCGGCAACGGCGGGCACGTCGCGGCCCCGTTCGACGGTGTCGTCACCGTCGGCGTGGCCGAGGGTGACGAGGTCGAGGCCGGGCAGACCGTCGCGACGATCGAGGCGATGAAGATGGAGGCCTCGATCACGGCTCCGCGCACGGGCAAGGTCGCGCGCGTCGCCGTACCGGGAACCCAGGCCGTCGAAGGCGGCGACCTGGTGCTGGTGCTCGGCTAGCGCTGGTGCTCGGCTAGCGCTTGCGCGCGGGGCGGGGCGTCGTCAGTGGCGTCACGGTGAAGGTGAACCACGACGACTTGAGGCCCAGCACGGTGCGCAGGGTGTCGCCGCTGATGTCGGCGCGGCCGGCGTTGCCGATCAGGGTCATCGCCTGCACGCGCCCACCCCACTCGCCGTTGCCCTCGCGGGTCGCGACCTCGATCGAGGTGAGGTCACCGATCGTCGGGTAGTGCTTCTCGAGCAACGCGTCGTCCACCTCGAGCGTCCACGTGTGGTTCTTGTTGCCTGCCCACCCGTCGTAGGGATCCTCCTTGGAGACGAGGTAGGGCATCGAGCCGGCCGAGGTCCAGCCGCCGCTGCTCGCCGAGAACTGGGTGAAGGCCGGCAGCCCCTCGTGGAACAGACCCTGGTGCGCCGTGGCCCGGATCGCGGCCGTGGCGCTCGGGTGCTCGACGTCGTAGCCGCCGTAGACCTGGCACGCGCTGGTGTCGCAGATCTCGTAGTGCGCGGCATTGGGGTGCGAGCGCTCGGCGGCGGCGTACGTCCTCGCGGCGACCGCCTGCGCGCTCACCGCGTTCGGGCTCCACAGCGCCGGGATCTCCAGCGGGACGACGCCGCGCAGGTACTGCTCCAGACTGAGGAGGTTGACGGTGTCGCGCGTCCCCAGCCCGCCGTCGGCATCGCCGAACGAAGCCTGCCGCGGTACGTCGACGTCGTGCCGCGCTTGACCAGCGCGATCCGCTTCGAGGCGGCGGAGAACTCCGCCTCGCCGGCGAAGGACTTCCACGTCCGCCACCCGATCGACTTCTTGTACTGCACCGGTGGTGGCGCCCCGCGGCTGGAGTCGCCACCGCTTGGCGCCGTTGGCCGGCAGCGCCCAGGTCGTGCGCGGGGTGAGCCGCGTGACCTTGAGTCCCGGCTGAGCGAGCACGTGCACGTCGCTCGAGGTGTCGGCCGAGATCAGCACCTTGATCGTGCCCCGGAGATCCCCCCATCAGGTTCCCGGGTAGTAGAACTCGCTGATCTGCTGCCAGGTGAGCCCCTGCTGGGCGGCCCCCTCGGCGCCGTACTGCGAAAGGCCGTGGCCGTGGCCGTAGCCGTGTCCCGTCAGGGTGATCGTGGCCGCCCCGGTGACCGGGAAGACCTCGACCTGGCGCCGCGCCTCTGCCGGAGCGGCCAGCGTGGACAGGCCGAGCACGATCGCGATGAGGAGGGACAAGCGGCGCATGAGGGCGTCGGACTCCGTGATGGTCGGGTGATGCGGGGACGGATGTGACTGGCGTGAAGATTGATGAGAACACGCCGACCACGCCGGAACAACAGTCCCGCGTTAACTACAAGCGTGTAGTTGACGCGGCGCCGGACGAGAGTCGCCGCATGGTGCTGAACCCGTTCCGCAGGGCCCGCGAAGCCCGGGAGCGCGAGCTCGAGGCGGTGGATCGCTGGCGGGTGGCACGCAAGCTGGCCGACGACGACGTGACGGACCTCGGCGAGCAGCTCGCCGACCTGCACGTCGACACGCTCGCCAGCGACCTGGACAACGACGCACGCACCACTACCGGCGGGCGCTCGAGCACTACGAGCAGGCCAAGGACAAGGTCGACACGTCCGTCACGGTCGAGGACATCCTCGGCGCCGAGCAGCTCCTGGCCGACGCACACTTCCACCGCGCCGCCGTGCTCGCGCTGGAAGCCGGTGAGCCGCAGCCCGAGCGCCGCGAACCGTGCTTCTTCGACCCGCGCCACGGCCCGAGCATGCGCGAGGTCCAGTGGACGCCGCCGTCCGGCGTGGCCCGCGCCGTGTCCGTCTGCGCT
>CAVUNB010000005.1:0-110192 GCA_963742685.1 uncultured Actinomycetota bacterium
CCCTCGTCGTCGGTCTCGGTGTTCTCCTGGGTGACCGTGCCGTGCTGCGTGTTGATGATGCGCTGGACCTCGCGGCGAGCCGTGGCGACGTCGTCGCTGACCAAGGAAACGGTGCCGTTGGAGATGACGTGCCGTCTCTCGCATCGCCGGCGGCCGCGCCGCGGGACGGGACCCGGAGGGTCACACCTCGCCGCTGCTGACACCGGTGTCGGCGCTCGTTGGCCTTGGACGGGCTGCTCGCGTCCTCGCCGCCTCCCGCGTCACTGTCTGTCGAGCTCGCGTGCGCACCTCTCGCTGGGCGCGACCTCGGACGAGGTCATCGTGTCGCTGCCCTCCGAGGCGGCGTCGCCGTCGCCGGCGGACGAGCAGGCGGCGAGGCCGGTCATCAGGGCCCCCGTCATGGTCAGGAAGCGCATCAGGCTGGCCTTGCGGCGGCGCTGCGGGTGGAGCCGGGTGAGTGTGGTCATGGCCGTCGGACGCGGCTGGTCCGACCGCCGGTTCCCTCCGTGACCGGAACCGTGACGGGAGCGGGCGATCGGGTCCGTGCGCGGAGGCTGCCGCGTGAAGTACGACGTCGTGGTGATCGGAAGGGGGCCGCGCGTGACCTGGCGGGCACCCACGACGTGCTGGTGCTCGAGGGATCGCCCGTGATCGGCGGAAAGCTCCGCCTCGCGTCCGTCGCCGGAGTCAGCGTCGACGTGGGTGCGGAAGCGATGCTCAGCCGCCGGCCCCGAGGCCGCTGGCGCCTGCCCCACGACCTCGGTCTCGAGGTGGTCCCACTCCGATGTGGCGGCGTCGTGTATCTGTTCGCGCGGCCGGCGCCGGCCTATGCCGCGGTCGCTGATGGGGGCGCCGTTTGATGTTGATGAGTGGCCGCGTCCAGCGCGCGTGTCGGCGCCAGGCTGCGCAGCGAAGTGCTCACCGACGTCGACGACGACCTCTCTGTGGGCTGACCTGGTCGCGGACCGTCTCGGCGACGAGGTCGTGGACCGGCTCGTCGAGCCAGTGGCGCGTACGCCGGACGCGCCCGTGCCCCTAACGCCGCCGCGACCCGCTGCAGCCCTCACGGTCCGCGCCGGGTCGCTCCTTGAGCAGGCCGCCGCCGTGCCACGCAGTGACATTCCGGTCTTTGCTGGGGCTGTCGGGTGGGACTGGGTCTCCTCCCGGCCGCCGTAGGGCCGGTCTGGAGATCTCGCTCCAGCGCCGCGCCCGGTGCGCGGACCCGCGTCGAGAGGGCGACGGCTGGGCGCTCACCATCGGGTCCACCCACGCACCGGACGGGGTGCTCGCCCGCCACGTCGTCCTCGCGACGCCTGGCCGCTCCCAACCCCCGCGCGGCTGCTGGTGGAGCTTCGCTCCTGCGGTCGCGGCCGAGGTCGCCGCCATCGAGTTGCTAGCGTCGCCGTGGTGACCCTGGCGTTCCCCTCGCGACCCCTATGCGGGACTCTCTGACCCTCGGGCTTCCTGGTGCCGCCGGTCGAGCAGCGCGGGATCAAGGCCAGCACGTTCTCGTTCGCCAAGTGGGACCGGGCACGTGAGGCCGGCGGCGAGCACGCCCTCCTGCGTACCTCGCTCGGTCGCGTGGGGGAGGAGTCGAGCCTGCAGGCGCCGACGAGGCTCTCGTCGCGCGGTCGCTGGCCGAGCGGAGCTGGCCGGCATCGTCGCCGTAACCGTCGACACGCACGTGCAGCGATGGGGCGGCGGGTTGCCGCAGTACGCCGTCGGGCACCTCGACCGCGTCGCTCGCTTGCGCTCGTCGCTGCCGGCCGGCTGTCGGTGTGCGGCGCCTGGTGTGACGGAGTCGGATCCCCGCGGTCATTGCGTCGGCCCGTCGGGCGGCGGCCGAGGTCACCCGGCAGAATGAGCCTCATGTCAGAAAAGCCAGCGTCGAAGGCGACCAGGACAAGAGAACTCAACGACACCATCCGCTACACGATGTGGTCGGTCTTCAAGCTGCGGGACGTGCTGGCGCCACTGACGGTGACACGCCGAGGCGTCCGAGGTGGCTGCACTGTTCGCCTCGCAGGCCGAGGAGGACATCGTGGTGCGCGGGCTCTACGACGTCAGCGGCCTGCGCGCCGACGCCGACCTAATGGTCTGGTGGCACGCCGAGGACAGCGAGATGCTGCAGTCGGCATACAACACGTTCCGCCGGACCACCTTCGGTGCGCCCTCGAGCCCGTGTGGTCGCAGATGGCGCTGCACCGCCCGGCCGAGTTCAACAAGTCGCACATCCCGTCCTTCCTGGCCGACGAGGAGACCCGGGCGCACATCTGCGTCTATCCCTTCGTCCGGTCCTACGAGTGGATCTCCTCGACGACGGCGAGCGCCGCGCGATGCTGGCCGAGCACGGCAAGATGGCGCGCGACTACCCCGGCGTGCGTGCCAACACGGTCGCCTCGTTCGCGCTCGGCGACTACGAGTGGATGCTCGCCTTCGAGGCCGACGAGCTACCGGATCGTCGACCTGATGCGCCACCTGCGCGGCTCCGAGACGCGCCGCCACGTGCGCGACGAGGTGCCGTCTACACGGCGGGTCTCGCCGGCCGAGCTGATCGCCCGCCTGCCCTAGTCCTGCCGGGCGTGTCGCGCCGTTGATTCTTGTTGTCTCGTCATACTATAGTAACTTACTCGAGAAACAATGAGATCAACCGCAGGAGTCGTCATGTCCATCTTCCCCACGGCCCGGACCACACGTCCCGCCAGTCCCCTTTCCGTCGCCGCCCAGACGCTCATGGGCGTGTCGGCGGCGAAAACGCGACTTCGGTGCCCGGCCTCCTGGCCGGCCTCGACCTGTCCGGTGCCGAGCGCACCTGGCGCCGCCTCCCGGCCGAGTCCGGCGCCGACGTCGAGCTGTGGCTGATCAGCTGGCCGGTCGGCACCAGCACCGGCTGGCATGACCACGGGTCCGCGAGCGGCGCGTCACGACGCGGCGCGGGACTGACGGAGTACTCCTGGAACGGCTGGGTGCACGTCGCACCCTGGCCGAGGCCAGGGGCGCCACTTCGAGCCAGCCACATCCAGACGTCGTCAACGGGGCATCGAGCCCGCAGCTGCGGTACGCCTACTCGACGAGCCTGGGCGATGACACCGCTACGCGACCGCGGCGCCTCGAGTATGCAGCGTCGAGCACGCGGGGACCTGTGGTGACCGTGACCGGCTCCACGACGTACGACGGCGTCGACGCCCTGCTCGAGGACGCCCGCTCGCGCCTGGAGCGGATCGACGCGGCCCTGGCCTTCGAGGAGGTCCGCGACGGCGCGATCCTGGTCGACATCCCGCCGGCCGCCAGGCGCGCCGAGGAGGGGCAGGTCCACTGCTTACCTTGGGACGCTGACCATCGAGTGCAACGTGCTGGAGTGGCGCTTCGACCCGCGCTCCGACGCACGCATTCGAACAGGCGGCGTACGACGCCCGCGTCATCGTCCTCTGCCAGGAGGGCTACACCTCGTCGCTGGCCGCGGACGCGCTCCGCAGCATCGGGATCACCCGCGCGACCGACGTCGTCGGCGGGTTTGCCGCTTGGCGCGCGGCGGGCCTGCCGGTCGCCGGCCCCAGCAACGCCTGATCGAGGCGGGCCGACCGGCATAGTGGGTGCACCACGCCCCTCGGCTCGAAGGAACCACGCATGCGCACGGATCGTCGTAACACCATGACACGCACCGTCGTCGCACTTGCTGCCCTGCTCGCCCTGTCCGGTGTTGCCGCCTGCACACCGAGGACCAGATGCAGGGTCGAGGGTGGCTCCGATGCCGGTGATGTCGCCGCGGTGCCGAGTGGATCCCCGACGGCGGCGCCGGTCTCCGGCGACCGGTGAGGTCGCCACCAACGGCCTCGCTCACTGTGCTCCATGACTGCGGACGGGGCCCTAGGCTCTGCACGTTCGTCGCCAGTCGCCGCCGCCGCAGTGCTCGGGCACGCCGAGGCGGCGTGGGACTGGGGCGGCGCACCCCGAGCACGAGGACCAGTCGGGCACCGAAGTGGGGTTCCTTCGCCCTCACGGGCACCTTCGACGGCACCGTCATGCTTCCCCGTCACCTGGGAGGTCCCGGCTGCCTTGTACGACCCCATGAGTCAGTGGGGACGGACCCCGGAGTTCGCGCACCCCGCCCGCCGAGGGCTGGGGCGTGCTCGACGCTGCAGAAGACCAGCCAGGAGTCGATGGATGCGACGAATCCATGCGGCGTCCGCAGTGCAGGATTTTGCTCAAAAAAGGATCAGCCAGCCTCTCGACCCGGGCGTCGAGAACGGCGTCATGGACCTGACCAAGGTGATCATCGACGTTGTGGTCACCGAGGACGTCGAGGGCGCCGACGCCAAGCTGCGGGAGACGTGGGGCTGGTGCCCTGTGCGTCTTTGAGGCGGCGTACACCGAGAGCGAGCTGCAACGAGCTGGCGATGGAGCTGCAGAAGGCGCCGTGCGTCACCACGTCGTCGGCCGCCGACGACGTCGTGGAGATCGGGGTCCTGTTTCTTTGACGGTTCGCTCCAGAAGCTGGGCCGACGCGACAAGATCCGGTGATCTGCCGGGTCGAGATCACCTCGACCCTCACTCGGGTCGGCAGAGCCCGGGCTCGTTGAGCGTCCCGCAGACCGTGAACGGCGAACCGGGCGGCAGGTCCACGAGCAGGTCCGCGCCGGGCGGGCCACGCCGACGTAGAGCTCGGTCGTGTCCTGGACGCCCGGACACCACCGAGCTCTACGTCGGCGTGACCGCCCCCGGCGCGGACCTGCTCGTGGACCTGCCGCCCGGTTCGCCGTTCACGGTCTGCGGACGCTGAACCAGCCCGGGCTCAGCCGACCGGAGTGAGGGTCGAGGTGATCTCGACCCGGCCGTCGCCGTACGTCGCGTCGGCCCACTTCTGGAGCGAACCGTCGTCGAACAGGACCCCGATCTCCACGACGTCGTCGGCGGCCGACGACGTGGTGATGCCCGGGGGCTTCTGCAGCTCCATCGCCAGCTCGTTCAGCTCGCTCTCGGTGTACGCCGCCTCGCTGACGCACAGGGCACCGCCCCACGTCTCCCGCAGCTCGGCTCGGCGCCCTCGACGTCCTCGGTGACCGCGACGTTGATGATCACCTTGGTCAGGTCCATGACGCCGTTCTCGACGCCCGGGTCGAGAGGCTGGCTGATCCACGACCCGGCAAAGCCCGGCAGTGCGGACGCCGCGGTGAACGTCGCGTCCATCGACTCCTGGCTGGTCTTCGCAGCGTCGAGCACGCCCCAGCCCTCGGCGGGCGGGGTGCACGGGGTCTCGAACTCCGGGTCCGGCGCCTGACTCATGGGGTCGTACAAGGCAGCCGGGATCGCCTCGGTGACGGAGAACGTGGGTGCCGTCGAAGGTGCCGGTGAGGGCGAAGGAACCCCACTTCGTGCCCGACTGGTCCTCGTGCTCGGGGTGCGCCGCCCAGTCCCACGCCGCCATCGGCGTGCCCGAGCACTGCGGCGGCAGCGACTCGGCGACGAAGGTGCAGGGCTCGGGCCCGTCGCCGTCGTCGAGCACGGTGACGAGGCCGTTGGTGGCGACCTCACCGGTCGTCGGACCGGCACCGCGGTCGGGAATTCGCTCGGCACCGCGGCGACATCACCGGCATCGGAGCCACCGGCAGGGTCGATGCCCTGCATCTGGTCCTCGGTGCTGCAGGCGGCAACACCGGACAGGGCGAGCAGGGCAGCAAGTGCGACGACGGTGCGTGTCATGGGGGTACGACGATCCGTGCGCAGGCGTGGTTCCTTCGAGCCGAGGGGCGTGGTGCACCCACTATGCCCGGTCAGCCCGCCTCGATCAGGCGTTGCTGGTGCCGGCGACCGGCAGGCCCGCCGCGCGCCAGGCGGCAAACCCGCCGACGACGTCGGTCGCCGGGTGATCCCGATGCCTGCGGAGCGCGTCCGCGGCCAGCGACGAGGTGTAGCCCTCCTGGCAGAGGACGATGACGCGGAGCGTCGTACGCCGCCTCTCGATGCGTGCGTCGGAGCGCGGGTCGAAGCGCCACTCCAGCACGTTGCGCTCGATGATCAGCGTCCCAGGGAGCAGTGGACCTGCCCCCCTCGGCGCGCTGGGCGGCCGGCCGGATGTCGACCAGGATCGCGCCGTCGCGGACCTCCTCGAAGGCCAGGGCCGCGTCGATCCGCTCCAGGCGCGAGCGGGCGTCCTCGAGCAGGGCGTTGACGCCGTCGTACGTCGTGGAGCCGGTCACGGTCACCCCAGGTCCCCGCGGTGCTCGACGCTGGTGACCAACGAGGCGCCCGCGGACCAACTCGTAGCGGGTCATCGCCGGGAGGCCTCGGCCGAGTAGGCGTGCAGCGAGACTGCGGGCTCGGTGCCCCCGTTGACGACGTCGTGGATGTGGCTGGCGTCGAAGTGGCGCCCCTGGCCCTCGGCGAGGGTGCGAACGTGCACCGAGCCGTTCCAGGAGTACTCCGTCAGCGTCCCGCGCAGCGTCGTGAACGCGCCGCTCGCGGACCCGTGGTCGTGCCAGCCGGTGCTGGTGCCGACCGGCCAGGTGATCAGCCACAGCTCGACGTCGGCGCCGGACTCGGCCGGGAGGCGGCGCCAGGTGCGCTCGGCACCGGACAGGTCGAGGCCGGCCAGGAGGCCGGGCACCGAGGTGGCGAACTCGCCGCCGAGCACGCCGGTGAGCGTCTGGGCGGCGACGGAAAGGGGACTGGCGGGACGTGTGGTCCGGGCCGTGGGGAAGATGGACATGACGACTCCTGCGGTTGATCTCATTGTTTCTCGAGTAAGTTACTACAGTATGACGAGACAACAAGAATCAACGGCGCGACACGCCCGGCAGGACTAGGGCAGGCGGGCGATCAGCTCGGCCGGCGAGACCCGCGAGCCGGTGTAGAACGGCACCTCGTCGCGCACGTGGCGGCGCGTCTCGGAGCCGCGCAGGTGGCGCATCAGGTCGACGATCCGGTAGAAGCTCGTCGGCCTCGAAGGCGAGCATCCACTCGTAGTCGCCGAGCGCGAAACGAGGCGACCGTGTTGGCACGCACGTCGGGATAGTCGCGCGCCATCTTGCCGTGCTCGGCCAGCATCGCGCGGCGCTCGCCGTCGTCGAGGAGATACCACTCGTAGGACCGGACGAAGGGGATAGACGCAGATGTGCGCCCGGGGTCTCCTCGTCGGCCAGGAAGGCCGGGATGTGCGACTTGTTGAACTCGGCCGGGCGGTGCAGCGCCATCTGCGACCACACGGGCTCGGGGGCGCGCACCGAAGTGTGGCCGGCGGAAACGTGTTGTATGCCGACTGCAGCATCTCGCTGTCCTCGGCGTGCCACCAGACCATCAGGTCGGCGTCGGCGCGCAGGCCGCTGACGTCGTAGAGCCCGCGCACCACGATGTCCTCCTCGGCCTGCGAGGCGAACAGTGGCAGCCACCTCGGACGCCTCGGTGTCACGGTCAGTGGCGCCGAGCACGTCGCGCAGCTTGAAGACCGACCACATCGTGTAGCGGATGGTGTCGTTGAGTTCTCTTGTCCTGGTCGCCTTCGACGCCGGCTTTTCTGACATGAGGCTCATTCTGCCCGGGTGACCTCGGCCGCCGCCCGACGGGCCGACGCAATGACCGCGGGGATGCCGACTCCGTCACACCAGGCGCCGCACACGGACAGCCCGGCCGGCAGCGACGAGCGCACGCGCGCGACGCGGTCGAGGTGCCCGACGGCGTACTGCGGCAACCCGCCGCCCCATCGCTGCACGTGCGTGTCGACGGGTACGGCGACGATGCCGGCCAGCTCCGCGAGCTCGGCCAGCGACCGCGCGACGAGAGCCTCGTCGGTCGCCTGCAGGCTCGACTCCTCCCCCACGCGACCGAGCGAGGTGCGCAGGAGGGCGTGCTCGCCGCCGGCCTCACGCACCCAGTCCCACTTGGCGAACGAGAACGTGCTGGCCTTGATCCCGCGCTGCTCGACCGGCGGCACCAGGAAGCCCGAGCGGTCAGAAAGTCCCGCAACGGCGTCGCGAGGGAACGCCAGGGTCACCACGGCGACGCTGGCCGACTCGATGCCGGCGACCTCGGCCGCGACCGCAGGAGCGACGTCCGCCAGCAGCCGCGCGGTGGGAGCGGCCGGGCGTCGCGAGGACGACGTGGCGGGCGAGCACCGTCTCCGGTGCGTGGGTGGACCCGATGGTGAGCGCCCAGCCGTCGCCCTCTCGACGCAGCTCGCGCACGGGCGCGTCGAGGCGGATCTCCAGACCGGCGGCCACGGCGGCCGGGAGGAGGCCCATCCCACCCGGCAGCCCGGCGAAGACCGGAATGTCACTGCGTGGCACGGCGGCGGCCTGCTCAAGGAGCGACCCGGCGCGGGCCATCGTGAGGAGCTGGGGCACGGTCGCGGCGGCGGACAGGTGCCGGGCACGTCCGGCGTACACGCCACCCAGCAACGGCTCGACGAGCCGGTCCACGACCTCGTCGCCGAGACGGTCCGCGACCAGGTCGCCCACAGAGAGGTCGTCGTCGACGTCGGTGAGCACTTCGCTGCGCAGCCTGGCCAGCCCGGCCCCCGACAGCACACCGGACGCGGCCAGCTCATCGACGTCGAACGGCACCCCCATCAGCGACCGCGGCATCGGCCGCAGCTCGCCGCGCGACCAGATGCGCGACGCCGCAGTGGTCGGATGGACCACCTCGAGACCGAGGTCGTGGGCCAGCGCCACGCCCTCGGGCCGGCGGTTGAGCATCGCTTCCGCACCCACGTCGACGCTGACTCCGGCGACGGACGCGAGGCGGAGCTTGCCGCCGATCACGGGCGATCCCTCGAGCACCAGCACGTCGTGGGTGCCCGCCAGGTCACGCGCGGCGGTCAGGCCGGCGATGCCTGCTCCGATCACCACGACGTCGTACTTCACGCGGCAACTCTGGCACGGACCCGATCGCCCGCTCCCGTCACGGTTCGGTCACGGAGGGAACCAGCGGTCGGACCAGCCGCGTCCGACGGCCATGACCACACTCACCCGGCTCCACCCGCAGCGCCGCCGCAAGGCCGGCCTGATCGCTGCCCTGACCATGACGGGGGCCCTGATGACCGGCCTCGCCGCCTGCTCGTCCGCCGGCGACGGCGACGCCGCCTCGGAGGGCAGCGACACGATGACCTCGTCCGAGGTCGCACCCAGCGAGGGGTCCGCACGCGAGCTCGGCGACAGTGACGCGGGAGGCGGCGAGGACGCGAGCAGCCCGTCCAAGGCCAACGACTCCGACACCGGTGTCAGCAGCGGCGACGTGACCTCCGGGTCTCGGGGTCCAGTCCCGCGGCGCGGCCGCCGGCGATCGAGCGGCACGTCATCTCCAACGGCACCGTGTCCCTGGTCAGCGACGACGTCGCCACGGCTCGCCGCGAGGTCCAGCGCATCATCGACGCGCAGCACGGCACGGTCACCCAGGAGAACACCGAGACCGACGACGAGGGCACGGCGACGTACTCCCGACTGGTGATCCGGGTGCCGTCGAGCTCCTTCGCGGTGACGATGCTGTCGCTGGAGAAGGCCGCCGAGCTGCGGCAGTCGCAGGTGTCCAGCGAGGACGTCACCACGCAGGTCATCGACACGGACGTCCGCGTGCGAGCCCAGGAGGGCAGCCTGCGCCGGGTCGAGCAGCTGCTGGCGCGGGCCCGCTCGCTCAAGGACATCATCTGGATCGAGTCGCAGCTGACTCGGCGTCAGGCCGAGCTCGACTCGCTGAAGTCGCAGCAGGCGTGGCTCTCCGACCAAACGGCGGACTCGACCATCACCATCGACATCGAGAAGAAGCGCGTCGAGAAGGCCGAGAAGAAGAAGGACAAGGACGACGCCGGCTTCGTCGCCGGCCTCAAGGGCGGCATGAAGGCGCTCGGTGCGTTCACCTCGGCGATGGCGACCATCGTCGGCGCGCTGCTCCCCTTCGCGATCGTGCTTGCGATCTTCGGTGCGCCGGTCTGGTTGCTCGTACGCCGCATGGCGCGCCGCCGCGGCACGGCCGGCCCGGCCAGTCCTACTGCCGAGCCGACCGCCTGAGGATCACGCGGCGTCGGCGTCCCCGCCTTCCCCATCCTTGGGCCGGACGTCGGCGCCGTTGATCCGACCGTCGAGCCTGGTCGGGTCGATGTCGTCACGATGCAGCTTCGCGAAGCCGGACTTGTGGAAGACGAGCGGGTGCTCGCCGTTGCCGGTGCCGACCTCGTGGATCCGGAGCAGCACGATCGTGTGGTCGCCGGCTTCGATCTCGTCGTGGAGGGTGACGTCGAAGGTGGCGACGGCCTCCTTGAGGAGGACTGCGCCTTCCTCGGTCACCGTGAAGCGCAACCCGTCGAAGCGCTGCTCCCGCGGGCCGGCGAGCTGCCGGCAGATGTCGTCGTGGTGGTCCGCCAGCACGCTGATGCCGAGGTGCCCGGCCGCGCGCAGGGCGGCCAGCTCGACTGGACGTGGCGACCGAGAACGAGACCAGTGGCGGGTCGAGACTGATCGAGGTGAAGGAGCTGGCGGCGAGCCCGGTGAGCTGTCCCTTCGACGTAGGCGGCCACCGCGACGACACCGCTGGGGAAGGCGCCGAACGCCTCCACGCAGGGTCGCTGGTCCTGCTTGGGGGGAGCGTGGTGACAGTCATGCGGAGCTCCGCCTGCCGGGAGTGAGGGCGGCGACGGCGGGCCGGGCCGGCCTCCAGCCAGTCGGCGTAGGCCGCCGGGTCGTCGTACGTGCTGTCGATGAGGTAGTGCCCGCGGTCGGCACGGCGCCGCCGAGCTCGACGAGCACCTGGCGCAGCGTGACTCCGGCGCCAGCGCGTGCGTCGGGCAGCCGCCGAGCATGAGGGGAACGGCGGGCGCCGGCCAGGCCCGTCGGTGGAGAAGCAGTCGAGGAACGAGCTTCAGCAGGCCGGTGTACGTCGCCTTGTAGGTCGGGCACGCGACGACGACCAGGTCGCTGCGCCCACCTCGCTCGACCAGTCCCGCGAGATGTCGTCGTCGTGCAGTCGAGGAGCCGCCGCCGTGCTGGCCAGATCGACCACGAGGTCGGCTCCGCGCCACCGAGCTCGTCGGCGACGTAGGTCGCGGCCGCCAACGTGCGGGAGGCCGGCTTCGGGTTGCCGACGACCACGGCGGTGGTCATGACACCACCCGCTCGGAGCCGAACGGCACGGACGCGGTCGGCCAGCGACCGGGGCCGGGTGCGTCCAGAGGCCGCGCCGGCTCGAGCTCGGGCAGCACGCCCTCGCCGAACCAGTAGGACTCCTCGAGGTGCGGGTAGCCGGAGAGGACGAACTCGTCGATGCCGAGCTGCGGCGTACTGCTCGATCAGGTCGGCGATCTCGGTGAAGGAGCCGACCAACGCGGTCCCGGCGCCGCCGCGGACCAGGCCGACGCCGGCCCACAGGTTGGGGTGGATCTCGAGGGAGTCCTTGCTGCCGGCGTTGAGGTCGAGCATGCGGCGCTGGCCGACGGACTCGCTGCGCTTGAGCCCGGCCTGGACCTTCGCGATCTGGCGTCCTCGATGATCCCGGCGAGCAGCCGGTCGGCCTCGGCCCACGCCGCCTCGGAGGTGTCGCGGGCGATGGTGTGCAGCCGGATGCCGAAGCACCTGGCCCTCGCGGCCCTCGTCGGCGGCGAGCTTGCGGATCCACTCGACCTTCTCGCGCACCGCCTCCGGCGGCTCGCCCCAGGTCAGGTAGACGTCGGCGTGCTTGGCGGCGACCCGGCCGGCGGCCTCGAGGAGCCGCCGAAGTAGATCTCGGGGAGCGGGTCGGGGAGCTGCTCGAGCACCGCGTCCTCGACCTGTAGTACTTGCCGTCGAAGGTCACGGTCTCGCCGGCCCACAGGCGAGCGGACGACGTGCAGGAACTCGTCGCACCGCTCGTAGCGGCCGTCCTTGTCCAGGAAGTCGCCGTACATCCGCTGCTCGTGCGACTCACCGCCGGTGACGACGTTGAGGAGCAGCCGGCCGCCGGAGAGGTTCTGGAAGGTGCCGGCCATCTGCGCGGACAGGTACGGCGAGGTGAGGCCCGGCCGGAAGGCGACCAGGAACTTCAGCCGCTCCGAGAGGCTGCTGATCATCGCGGTGGAGACCCACGCGTCCTCGCACCAGGCGCCGGTCGGCGTCAGCGCGGCCTCGAAGCCGAGCTGCTCCGCGCTCCGGGCGATCTGGCCGAGGTAGGGCACCGAGGCCGGCCGTCCGGAGGCGCCGGCGCTGACGCCGTGCCCTCCGCCGACGACCTGCCGGCCGTCTCCGCCGTTGGTGGGCAGGAACCAGTGGAACGTGAGCTGGTCGCGCTCATGAGCCAGCTCGCTTCGACAGGCCCGAGTCAGAGCTGGCCGTGGTTGGGCGGCAGGGTCCCGTCGAGCGCCCAGCGCCCGAGGTGGCGGACCTTCCACGCCGCCGGGTCGTGCAGGCGTGTGCGTGCGCGCGTTGCGCCAGTGCCGGTTCAGGTTGAGCGAGTCGAGCGCGGACCGGGTGCCGCAGACCTCGAAGAGGCGGCTGGCCGCGTCGACCGAGACCTGCGGTCGGTCGCGGCGCGGGCCGCGGCGACGGCGAGGCTCGCGGCCCCGGCGCGTCTCGGCGGTCAGGTCGGCGTCGGCACGGTCGACGGCCCGGCCCGCTTCGGCGAGCAGCGCCTCGGCACCGCGTACGGCGAGCTCCATCTCGCCGAAGGCCTGCACGACCAGCGGGTCGTCGGCGTGCCGCTCGATCCCGAGCTCCGAGATCGCGTCGGGGTAGGGGCGGCTCTTGGTGGTCACGAACTCGGCGGCCTCGGCGATCGCGGCCCGCGCGATGCCGGCGTCGATGGCGGCGTGCAGCAGCTGCGCGAACGCGCCGTAGGTCTGCGGGCCGTCGAAGGTCAGGTGCCACGGCGTCACCCGGTCCTCGGGCACGCGCGACGTCGACGAGCGCACGGTGCCGGACTGGCGGTGGTGCGCTGGCCCATGCCGTCCCAGTCGTCGATCACCGAGACGCCGGCGGCGTGCGCTCGACCCAGGCGACGTGCATGGGTCCGTCCTCGTCGAGGTGGGCCAGCACCGGGATCCAGTCGGCGAGGAGCGCGCCCGTGGCATAGCCCTTCTCCGCCGGAGCAGGCCGTCCACCCGCTCGCGCTCGCCCGGGCGGAGGGTCGTGCGGAAGTCGCGGACGTGCTTGGTGCCGATCTCCGACTGCGCGTTGCCGAACCGCTTGCCGGCCAGCACCTCGCCGAAGAAGAACGCCTGCTGGGCGGGCGTGCCCGCGTGGCGCATCGCGTTGACGTAGACGAAGTGGCTGTGCGGGACCTGCGCGATGCTCGGGTCGCCGCTCGCGAGCAGCCGGAACACCTCGGCCAGCGTCTCGGCCGGCAGGTCCGCGCCGCCGTACTCCGCGGGCACCGTGATCGCGAGCAGCCCGGACTCGGCGAGCCGGTCGAGCTCGGCCCCGGGCAGGATGCGGTCGGCGTCGCGCCGGCGGCGCGCCTTGGCGAACTGCTCGGCCGAGGTGCGGGCGACCGAGACGGCGCCGCTGGTCCACGTCGGACTCGCCCGGGCGCGTGTGCCAGGGCGGTCATCAGACCCGCTCCAGCCTCTGCGGCCTCGAGCTCGCGCACGATCGGCAGCACCTCGCGGCCGAAGTACTCACGTCCTCCTGGAAGTGCAGGAAGCCCAGCAGGAAGAGGTTCGCGCCGACGCGCTTGTACTCGATCATCCGGTGCGCGATCTGCTCGGGCGTGCCGATCAGGCCGGTGCGGAAGCCGTCGTTGTACTGGACCAGGTCGGAGAAGTCGCGAGTCCTGCCACATCCCCTTCTTGTCGCCGGTCGACTGCCCGGCCTGCTTGACCGCGGAGCCGAAGCCCTCGACGGCCTCGTGGTCGGCCTTGGCGATGATCTCGCGCAGCACGTCGTGCGCCTCGGCCTCGGTGTCGCGACCGACCATGAAGCCGTTGACGCCGAACCGCACGGGCGGCCCGGCCGTGGACCGCGGCGACGTCGCTGACGTCGCGCGATCTGCTCGGCGATGCCCTCGGGCGAGTTGCCGTTCGTGAAGTACCAGTCGGTGACGCGGCCGGCCATGCCGCGCGACGCGGTGGAGTTGCCGCCCATGAAGATCTCCGGGGTGCGGCCGGCCCCGAGGTCGAGCGGCTTCGGCTTCAGGTCGAAGTCGTGCAGCCGAAGAAGTCGCCGTTGAGCTCGGCGTGCTCGTTGGTCCAGATCTCGCGGAGGTAGGCGGATGAACTCCTCCGACCTGCGGTAGCGCTCGCCGTGCTCGAGCCAGCGGCTCGCCCAGCTTGACTGAACTCGTCCTTGAACCAGCCGGAGACGACGTTGATCGCGGCCGCGGCCGTTGCTGTGGTGGTCGGCGGTGGCGATGAACTTGGCCAGCACGCCCGGGTGCCACAGTCCGGGGTGGACGGCCGAGATGACCTTGAGGCGCTCGGTCGCGAGCAGCAGCGCGAGGCTGAACGAGGTGGCCTCGTGCTGGTAGGCGGCGCCGTACGACGCGATGTAGCGCACCTGGGAGAGGGCGTAGTCGAAGCCGTTGTTCTCGGCTGTCTGCGCCAGCTGACTTGTTGTACTCGTAGGCTCCAGCTCGTGCGCTGCTCGATGTTGCAGACCACCAGTCCTCCGCTCACGTTCGGCACCCAGTAGGCGAACTTCAGGGGTTCGTGGTTGGCGGTCATGGGGTGACTCCTTGATCGGCAATATCAACTAATGTCTATAAAGACTATGGACAAAGGGGATTGAGAATGCAAGGCGACACCGCCCTCCGCGCGGCAGATGTTGCGAAGGGGGTGAGAGGCCCTGCCTGTCAGCTCGGGCGGGGCCAGTCCTGCTGGCGGCGCGTGCCGCCGATGGCCCAGGCGTACGGCGGAGGCGTGCCGTTCACGACATAGGCGCCCACCACTCGCGACTTGAGGATCCGCGGGTTGTGCGAGGACACCGTGCGGGCGTTGCGCCAGTGCCGGTCCAGACCCTCGGAGCGGGCGGTCGCCGAGGCGCCCAACGTGTCGAAGAGGTCGCTGGTCGCCTTCAGCACCAGCTCGGTCACCACGACCTGGGCGGCGGCGGACTCGATCTCGCTGACCTCCACCGCGGCCGCGACGTGCTCGGGGTGCGCGGTCGGCTGGTCGGCGACGACCTCGAGACTGGCCGCGACGCGGATGGTGGCCGCCTCCGCGGCGTACACCGCAGCGGCGATGTCGCCGATCCGGCCCAGCACCTGCGCATCGTCGCGCACCCGCGGAGCGTTGGCGTGCGAGTAGTTGCGGGTGCGGGAACGGACCTGCTCCACGACGTCGTTGAGGGCGGCCCGGCCGATGCCGGCGAGGGTCGCGAGGAGGTTCAGCTGGTAGGCGCCCAGCAGAGCGAGATCCACCAGGGGCTGGCCGAGGGCACCCTCGACCTGGGCCTGGTCAACGTCCTCCCCGGCGACGACGTGCCGATCGGGCTCGCCGCGGGCGAGCTCATCCACGGCCAGCCGGTGGCGTGCCTGCGCACCGACCACCCGCTCGCCGCCGGAGATCACGTGACCGTCGCCGAGCTGCGCGAGCATCCCTTCGTCGCGATGCGGCCCGGCTACGTCATGCACCGCTTCGCACACCGGCTCTTCGCGGGGACGATGCCCACCACGACGTACGCCACCGACGGCGCCGAGATGGGCAAGGCCATGGTGGCCGAGGGCCTGGGCATCTCGATCCTGCCGGACTACTCGATCTCCGCCGACCCGCTCGTGACCGCCGGCGTGATCACCACCCGCCCGATCCACGGCGACCGTACGACCGTCTCGCTGCTGATGCTGCGCCGCAACGCCGAGCACGTGCCCGCCCAGCTGCGCGACCTCCAGTCCGCGCTCGTCCGGCACGCGAGCGCCCACCGGAGTGCGCGCTCCGCCTGAGTCACGACAGCACCGGCTGCCGCAACGTCCGACGACGGGGCTGCCGACGCGTCGGACGTCCGCCGGGACGTCCGCCGAAGTGGCTGCCCCGACGACCGCATCGTCGGACGTCCCGCGCAACGTCCGACGATGTGACTGCCGAGCAGCGCGGCTAGGGTCGGCCCCATGGAACCTGACCTCCACGGGGGCACCCGGATCGCCGTCCTGATCGACGCCGACAACACGTCTCCGAAGTACGCCGAAGCGTTGCTGGAGGAGGTCGCCAAGTACGGCACGCCCACCATCAAGCGTGCGTACGGCGACTTCTCCTCCCAGCGCCTGAGCGGATGGAGCCGGGAGCTCAACGCCCGGGCCATCCGGTCCATGCACCAGATCGCCTTCACCACCGGCAAGAACTCGACCGACTCGGCGCTGATCATCGACGCCATGGACCTGCTCTACGCCAACAATGTCGAGGCGTTCGCGATCGTCAGCAGCGACAGCGACTTCACCAGCCTCGCGCTGCGGCTGCGCGAGTCCGGCAAGAAGGTCTACGGCCTGGGCCGCAAGACCACGCCGTCGTCACTGCAGAACGCGTGCGACCGGTTCATCGCCCTCGAGGTGCTGATGACCGAGGCCCAGGACGAGGAGTCCGAGGACAAGCCGGGAGACGAGAAGGCGGGCGGGGAGGCGCCCACCCTCAACCTGCAGAGCGCGATCACCAAGGCGGTCAACGCGATGGCGGACGAGGAGGGGTGGGTCACGGTGTCCCAGATCGGCAACCACCTCACCCGCACCCAGGCGTCGTTCGACCCGCGCAACTTCGGGCACAGCAAGCTCACCGCTCTGGTGCAGGCTCAGCCCTATCTCGAGACGCGCGGCGACGCGAAGCGCCTCGAGGTGCGCCTGAAGGCACCGCGCAAGACCGCGGATGCCCCGAAGAAGGCTCCGGCCGCGAAGAAGGCGGCTGCGGCCAAGCAGCCGGCCAAGAAGGCCCCCGTCGAGAAGGCCCCCGTCGAGAAGGCCCCCGTCGAGAAGGCACCGCCCGCCAAGCCCGTCGTGACGACGACCACCCGGACGCGCTCGGCCAAGAACGTCACGCCGAAGGACTAGCTCGGGTAGGCCTGCACGAACTCCGTCAGCGCCTTGAGCTGGCCGGGGTCGGTCGACGGGATGACGCCGTGGCCCAGGTTGAAGATGTGGCCCTTGGCGGCCCGGCCCGCGTCGAGGATGTCGGCCGCGCGAGCGGTCATCACGTCCGTCGGGGCGAAGACCAGCGTCGGGTCGAGGTTGCCCTGGACGACACGGTCACCGACCCGGGCGATGCCGTCTGCCAGCGGCGTACGCCAGTCGATGCCGACGACGTCGGCGCCGGCCTCGGCCATCAGGCCGAGCAGGTTGGTGGTGCCGACCCCGAAGTGGATGCGGGGCACTCCGAGCTCGCCTGCCGAGGCCAGCACGCGCGCCGAGTGGGGCATGACGTGCTCGGCGTAGTCGCCCGGAGTGAGCGCACCTGCCCACGAGTCGAAGAGCTGTACGGCGCTGGCGCCGGCCTCGACCTGGATGCGGAGGTAGTCGGCGGCGATGCCGGCGATCTTGCGCATCAGCGCGTCCCAGACGTCGGGGGCGCTGAACATCATCGCCTTGGTCTTCGCCTGCTCCTTGGAGGGTCCGCCCTCGACGAGGTAGGACGCGACCGTGAACGGCGCACCCGCGAAGCCGATCAGCGGGGTGCCGCCGAGCTCGGCCACGAGCTGCTTGACGGCCTGCGTGATGAAGGGGACGTGCTCGGGCGTGAGGTCCGGGATCGCGGCGACGTCCGCGAGGGTACGCACGGGAGAGGCGACGACGGGCCCGATGCCGGGCTTGATGTCGAGATCGACGCCGACCGCCTTGAGCGGCAGCACGATGTCGGAGAAGAAGATGGCCGCGTCGACGCCGTAGCGGCGGACGGGCTGCAGGGTGATCTCGGTGACGAGGTCGGCGTCCATGCAGGACTCCAGCATGCCGACGCCCTCGCGGATCTTGAGGTATTCCGGCAGCGAGCGGCCGGCCTGCCGCATGAACCAGACCGGGGTGTGGCTGGGCGTCTCGCCGCGGGCTGCGGCCAGGAAGGCGCTGCCGGCGAGCTGGTTGTCGGCGGGTGCTGTCACGGGCGAATCTTCGCAGGTGAGGCGGCGTGGCGGCACATCGCCATCAGCCGCCACTGTCCTACTGTGGGCCTATGGTGGCGCGTCATGAGACGCATTCGGAAGCGAGTGCAGGCCCCGCGGACTTCCGCGCGGCAGTCGCCAGCATGCGCGCAGCAGCCCTGCGACCCGAGGTCTTCTGCGAGGAGATGCCGGCACCGCAGCGCATTGCGCCCTTCTCCTCCGCACTGTCGGCCGACGTCACCGTCGACGACATCGACCTCGGCACCGGCCGGATCATCCTGCTGCACGACCCCGCCGGCAACGAGGCCTGGAACGGTACGTTCCGGTGCGTGGTCTATGCCCGCGCCGAGATCGATCCCGACCTGATCTCCGATCCGATGCTTGCCGCGGTCGGCTGGTCGTGGCTGACCGAGGCCCTCGACGCGCACGGTGCGTCCTACGCCGAGATGTCGGGCACGGTCACGAGCGTGGCCACGGAGAGCTTCGGCGGCATGGCCGACGAAGAAGGCAGCGCCCAGATCGAGGTGCGGGCGTCGTGGACTCCCGTGCTGACCGACGAGGACCAGCCGCTCGACCTGGGTCCGCACGTCGAGGCGTGGGCCGAGCTCCTGTGCACGTCGGCCGGCCTGCCGCCCGTGCCCGAAGGCGTCACGGCCATCCCGAGCCGGCGCGGTCAGCGCGGCTCGTGACGATGGACGAGAGCACCACAGCTGAGCCCGAGGTCGTCGAGCCCGAGCCGGAGCTCGCTCCGCTGCTCACCCTGCGCGACGGTCTGCCCAACGTCGTGGAGACCGACGAGGCCCTGGCCGCAGCCTGTGCCGCGCTGGGCGCGGCCAGCGGACCGGTCGCGATCGACGCGGAGCGCGCCTCCGGCTACCGCTACTCCGCTCGCGCCTACCTGATCCAGCTCCGCCGCGAGGGTGCCGGCACCTGGCTGGTCGATCCGATCGCCTTCGACAACCTCGATCCCCTGCAGGAGGCGTTGGCCGGCACCGAGTGGATCCTGCACGCTGCGACGCAGGACCTGGCCTGCCTGCGCGAGGTCGGCCTCGAGCCGGCGTCGCTCTTCGACACGGAGCTCGCCGGCCGCCTCCTCGGCTATCCCCGGGTCGGACTGGCCACGCTGGTCGAGACCTTGCTCGGCCAGCGCATGCGCAAGGAGCACTCCGCCGCCGACTGGTCGACCAGACCCCTGCCCAAGCCGTGGCTCGACTACGCCGCGCTCGATGTCGAGGTGCTGCTCGAGCTGCGGGAGCTGATGGTCACCGCGCTCGACGAGGCCGGCAAGACCGACTGGGCGCGCCAGGAGTTCGACCACCTCCTCGACTTCGTGCCGACCGTGCGACAGGACGCCTGGCGGCGTACGTCCGGGGTCCACCGACTGCGAGGCCGCCGCTCGCTCGCCGCCGCCAAGGCCCTGTGGGAGGCCCGCGACGAGATCGCCGAGCATCGCGACGTCACGCCGGGGCGGATCATCCCGGACGCCGCCATCGTCGCCGCGGCCACCGCGCTGCCGGCCGATCGAGCCGCGTTGATGAGCACCCCGGGCTTCCACGGCCGCGGCGCCGAGCGCTACTCCCGCACCTGGGTCCAGGTCCTGGCCGAGGTCCGCGATCTGCCCGAGGAAGAGCTCCCGACCCGGTCTCCCCGCGTGGACGGCCCGCCCCACCCGCGGATGTGGGCCGACCGCGACATCATCGCCGACCGCCGCTTCAAGGCGGCCCGCGCCTCGATGCTCAAGCTCGCCGAGGAACACCACCTGCCGGTCGAGAACCTCCTGACCCCCGACTACGTGCGCCGCGCGATGTGGTCGCCGCCTGCCACTCGCGAACCCGCAGAGCTCGCCGACGCGCTGCGTGCCCAGCTCACGACGTACGGCGCCCGGCCCTGGCAGGTCGCCCTGGTCACCGGCGCGCTCACCGGCGCCGTGCTCGCCGGGGACGTCGAGCCGCCGATTGTCGAGGCGCCCGTCGAGTCCGAGGACTCGGCCGAGGCCGAAGCCGAATCCGACGACTGAGGTAGCGGCTACTCGCTCGGGGACTCCGAGGGCGACTCGGTGACCGACTCCGGGTCGAGCACCGTCTTGGAGGCTTCGTCGATCGCCTCGGTGGCCGCTTCGAGGTCGAGGACGCCCGGGCTGGTGATCAGGTCGTCCAGCAGCGGGGCGACGGCCGCCTCGAGCTCGTTGCTGGTGGCGAGCAGCGGCGGGACGACCATGCCGCGGATGGCCGAGTTGAAGACCGTGGCGTGGGCGGGCTCGCGGCCGGGCCACAGGAACGCCTCAGAGCCCGCGACCTCGGTGTTGGCCGGGACGATGTAGCCGGTGCGGGTGACGATCTCGAGGGCGGCATCGGAGACGGCGTAGGCCAGGAAGTCAGCCGCATCGTTGACGTGCTCGGTGCCGGCGGCGATGCACAGGCCGTCGATGTCGCCCACGGTGGCCGGGTCCTCGATGACGGGCATCGAGATGGTGTCGAAGGACAGCGTCTCTGCGGCCCGCAGCTCGGGCACGAGGTCGCGGAACCCGGCGATCATCGCCAGCTTCCCGCGCTTGAACAGCTGCAGCGCGGTGGCGTCGCGCAGCTCGTCGGCGCTCGGGGTCAGCGTCGGGTCGCGCAGGATCGTGAGCGTCTGGTCGAGGGCCGAGCGGGTGCTGTCGTCGGCGAAGGCCAGGGACTTCGGGTCGCTGTCGTCGTCGAAGACCTGACCGCCACCGGAGTAGATGAACGGCGCGAGCCCGCGCAGGGTGGGATCGATCCACACCCCGTCGACGGTGCGGCGGCGGGTCGCGAACTGGGCAGCGTCGGCAAACTCCGCCAACGACCAGCGGTCACTGAGCTCGCCGGTCGACGCCACGACCTGCGGCACGTCGAGTCCGCGGCGCTCCATCTTGGCGAAGTCGATCAGCTCGTCGTTGTAGTAGATGACCATCGGCGAGATCGAGTAGGGCATGCACTGGAGCTCGTCGTCGAAGGAGAACGCCTCGAGCGCGTCGCGCGAGTAGCGATCTCCGAAGTCGACGCCGCGCTCGTCCAGCAGCAGGCTCACCGGCCGCGTCAGTTCGTTGTCGCTGATCGGCAGGAGGTCTCGGCGCGCCGTCAGGAACACGTCCGGAGCATCGCCGGCGAGGACGGCCTCGAGCGCATCCTCGTGGTTGGCCCAGGTGACGAGCTTGACCTCGCGCGTCAGCGACGAGGCGTTGAACGAGTCGACGACCTGCTTGAAGGCCTTCAGCTCCTCGGGGTGGCCGAACGCGCCGAAGGTCAGGGTGCGCGGCTCGTCAGCAGGCTTCGAGGTGCTGGGCTTCGACGTGGGCTTCGGCGGCGGCGGCTCGTCGTCCGAGCACGCCGCGAGACCGAGGCTCAGCACCAGCGCCGACGCCATCGCTACCAGCCGCCGCGTCATCGTCCCCCACTTCCGTTCCACGTGAATTGCCTAGATCACCCTAGTGGGCGCACAGTCACGCCCCGGCGTAGCGTCCGGCGGCCTCGACCACCTCGGCGAAGACGCCCGGGTCGAGGGCGGCTCCTTCGCGGCGTACGCCATCGCGCGTCAGTGGCACCAGCCGGTCGAGACGGACCTCGCTCGGACGGCCCTGGGAGTCCCACCCACCGCTGCCGACGTCCATCCAGAAGCGGCCGTGCTCCGCCTCGTCGGCGGCGTCGCGGTCGTGGTCCTGGCTGGAGAGGTAGAGCCCCACCCAGCCGTCCTCGACGGCGCGCAGCACCAGCACCGGCCGGTCCTTGCCCTGCGACGGGTCGTCCTCGTAGGCCACCCACGCCCATACGACCTCGCCGGGATCGGGCTCGCCGTCGATCTCGGGGGCATAGGAGTCTGACGACATGGCCCCGAGCATAGGAGCGGGCTCCTACAGTGGGCAGATGGCCGACTCAGACGCCCCGCGCCACCACCGCCCACGTGTGCCGGGCGCCGCATTCTTCGAGGACCTCACGGGCGGCGCCGACCCGGCCGCGGTCCGGGAGGCCGGCGACCTCGCGGCGACGCTGCTGGTCCGTGGTGCGCAGGGCGCGGACGACGGGGACCTCGTCGACCGGGTGCTGCACCTCGCCGACACCGAGGGCCTCGAGACGCTCGCCGAGGTCTGGTCGGGCGCTCCGCCGGACACGCTCGCGGGCTGCCTGTGGCGGCTCTACGTCCTCCGTGCGTGGGTGCACCGGGCGCCGGTGGAGGTCGCTGCGGAGTACGACGCAGGGCTGGCCGGGGCACCGGTCGCGCGCGTGGTCGCCGGCGTCGCCGACCCGCCCGGACCCGACGAGGTGAAGACGATGATCGACGACGTGCTGCGCGGCATCGTCGGCGACTTCGCCATCACCCTGCTGCGCGCCGCGGCGTTCGCCCGCGTCGTCGCGACCGGCCGCGCGGCCGCGTCCGGCTCCAACCACGCCGCCACCGTGAGGATGCTCACGTTGTCCGAGCAGCTCGAGTCTGCGGGACATCTCGAACTCCGCGAATCGCTTTCGTGATCAGGAAGAGCACGTAGACTCTCTCTCGGAGCACGCCGCACCGCGGCAGCCCCGGGTCCCAACTTAAGCCGCTACGAGCGGCCACGCGCCGTGAGGCGCTCCCGGTGCGGCGTGCTCCGAACACCGCAAGGGACATGCGGCGAAGCCGCTTGTCCCGCCGTGGTGTGAAGCGGCGCCGCGAGGCGGCAGCCGCGCAAGCCGGCTTGGCGCTAGCCGGCTGCCAGGGCCTTGCGGATCCGCTGGTCGCTGACGGAGCCCTTGGTGCCGAGCTGCTGCGCCCACAGGGACACGCGATACTCCTCCAGCAGCCAGCGCACCGCCCGCTGACCGGCGCTCTGCGGTCGACCCGGGGGCATGGCCGCTACCTGGTGCAGCCACGCGTCCTGCAGATCGGCCATCTGGTCCATCAGCTGCCGGTCGCGGGCGACCTGCTCGTCGAGCCGGGCGCGACGGTGCTGCACCGCAGCGAGGTAGCGCGGGAACTCGCGCAGCTGCGCCGCCCCCGCCTCGCCGATGAAGCCGCGCGTGATCAACCGCGCCACCTGCGTCTTCATGTCGGTCAGCGCCGGCAGCGTCATCAGCTCGGCCCGCCCGGACAGCTCCTTGTCGGTGGCCCGCCACGCGCCGAGCACCCGGATCACGTCGTGCGCCGTCGCGACCACCGCGGCGTGGTGATCGCGCTTCGCGACGGCCAGCAGCTCGTCGTACGCCGCCTGGTCCCGCACGACCGGCCGCGCATCGACGAGGTCGCCGACCACGGCGGCGCGGACGTCCTCGACCAGCTCGCCGACGGTGGGGTACGGCGACCCGACCAGCGCGAGCAGGCTGAACTGGTCCAGCCCCAGCTGGTCCACCGTGGGTGATCCGCCGAGGGCGAGCAGCAGCAGGCGGCGTACGCCCAGACGGTGGCGTGCCTCCGCCTCGTCTGCAGACGCGCACACCTGCACGCCGACGGTGCTGCCCTCGTCGACCAGCGCCGGGAAGCCGCGCACCTCGTGGCCCGCGCGCAGCTGGGTGAAGGACTCCTCGATGGTGCCGAACGTCCACGCCGTCTGGCCGGTCGCGGAGACGCCCGACTCCGCCGCCACATCGGCGATCGCCTGCTCGAGGCTGGGGCGCAGCGGCTCCTTCAGCGACTCCAGGTCCTTGCCGCGACCAGCCTCCGCGCCCGCCTCGTCGACGACCCGGAAGGTGGGCTGGAGGTGGCCGGGGACCTTGGTCCAGTCCCAGGCATCGCGGGGGACGACGATGCCGCTGCCGGCCAGGAGGTAGCGCTCGAGCGCGTCGAGCAGGGGCTCGGCCCCGGCCGGTACGGCGGCGAGGAACTCGCGCGCCTTGTTGGGAGCCGGCACGAAGTTGACCCGGAGGTTCTTGGGCAGGCTGCGGATCAGCTCGGTGACGAGCTCCTCGCGCAGCCCGGGCACGAGCCACGAGAAGTCGGCCGCCTCGACCCGGTTGAGGGTGGCGACCGGGACCTCGATCGTCAGCCCGTCGTTGGCCGCGCCGGGCTCGAAGTGGTAGCTGATCGGGAAGGTCAGGCCGACCTCGTCGGAGTCGTGCCAGTCGGTCGGGAAGTCGGTCGCGCGGATCTGGTCGGCGCTGGCGTGCGTGAGCATCTCCGGGTCGAACGTCAGCAGGTCGGGCCGCTTCGCGCGCTCGCGCTTCCACCACTGGTCGAAGTGGGCGCCGCTGACAACCTCCGCACCGATGCGCGCGTCGTAGAAGTCGAAGAGTGTCTCCTCGTCGACCACGATGTCGCGGCGGCGCGCCCGGTGCTCGAGCTCCTCGGCCTCCTCGACGAGCTCCCGGTTGGTGTGGAAGAAGGCGTGCCTGGTGCGCCACTCCCCCTGCACCAGTGCATGCCGGATGAAGAGCTCGCGGGACAGCGCCGGGTCGACCTTGCCGAAGGTGATCAGCCGATCGACGACGAGGGGTACGCCGTAGAGCATGACCTTCTCGTAGGCCATCACCGCCACCCGCTTGGCCGACCAGTGCGGCTCGGAGTAGGTGCGCTTGACCAGGTGGCCGGCCAGCTTCTCGGCCCACTCCGGCTTGATCGCGGCGTTCTGCCGACCCCACAGCCGGCTCGTCTCGACGAGCTCGCCGGCCATCACGAAGGCAGGGTTGCGGCCCTTGAGCACGCTGCCGGGGAAGATCGCGAAGCGGGCGCCGCGGGCACCGACGTACTCCCGCAGCGGCTTGCGCTCGCCCGCTCGCGCCTTGGGTCGCTCCTCGAGCGCGCCGATGTGGCTGAGCAACCCGGAGAGCAGCGCCTGGTGGATGCCGTCGGCATCGGGAAGATCGGCGGGCTGCCCGAGGTCGATCTTCATCTCCTTGCACACCTGACGGAGCTGGGACTCGAAGTCCTGCCACTCGCGCACCCGGAGGTAGTTGAGGAACTCGCGCTTGCACATCCGGCGGAAGGCGCTCGAGCTCAGCTCGCGCTGCTGCTCCTTGATGTGGCGCCAGAGGTTGAGCCAGGTGAGGAAGTCGGACGTCTCGTCCTTGAAGCGGGCGTGCTGCTGGTCGGACTGCGCCTGCTTCTCCGCCGGGCGCTCGCGCGGGTCCTGGAGGCTGAGCGCGGCGGCGATGACGATGACCTCGCGGACGCAGCCGAGGCGTTCGGCCTCGAGGATCATCCGGCCCAGGCGCGGGTCGATCGGGAGGCGGGCCAGCCGTCCGCCGAGCTTGGTGAGGGTGGGCCCTCCGGACGTCATACGTCGATCCACCGATGCGTCAGCCGGCGTATGACGTCCGGCGTCCGGCGTGAGGGCTCCCAGCTCTTCCAGCAGCTCGATGCCGGCCTTGATGTTGCGCTTGTCCGGCGGCTCCACGAACGGGAAGCGGCCGATGTCGCCGAGCCCGAGCGAGGTCATCTGCAGGATGACGCTGGCGAGGTTGGTGCGCAGGATCTCCGGGTCGGTGAACTCGGGGCGGCCCTCGAAGTCCTCCTCGGCGTAGAGCCGGATCGCGATGCCCGCCTCGACACGACCGCAGCGGCCGGAGCGCTGGTTGGCGCTGGCCTGGCTGATCGGTTCGATCGGCAGCCGCTGCACCTTGGTCCGCAGCGAGTAGCGCGAGATCCGGGCCACGCCGGTGTCGATGACGTAGCGGATGCCAGGCACGGTCAGCGAGGTCTCGGCGACGTTGGTGGCGAGCACCACGCGGCGTACGGACATGGGATGGCTGGAGAAGACGCGGTGCTGCTCGGCGGCGGAGAGCCGGGAGTAGAGCGGCACGACCTCGAGCCGGTCGGACTTGAGGGCGTCGAGTGCGTCGGCGGTGTCGCGGATCTCCCGCTCGCCGGGGAGGAACACGAGGATGTCGCCCGGCCCCTCGGCGGACAGCTCGCGGACGCCGTCGATGATCGCCTCGGTCTGGTCGCGGACGACGGTCTCGCCCTCGTCATCGTCCTCGGACAGCTCCATCAACGGGCGGTAGCGAACCTCCACCGGGAAGGTCCGGCCCGTGACCTCGACGACCGGTGCGTCGAAGTGCTCGGCGAAGCGGTCGACGTCGATGGTCGCGCTGGTGATGATGATCTTCAGGTCGGGCCGGCGTGGCAGCAGCCGTTTGAGGTAGCCGAGCAGGAAGTCGATGTTGAGCGAGCGCTCGTGCGCCTCGTCGATGATGATCGTGTCGTACTTGCGCAGCTGGCGATCGCGCTGCAGCTCGGCCAGCAGGATGCCGTCGGTCATCAGCTTGACGCGGCTGGCCTTCGACGTACGGTCCGTGAACCGCACCTGGTAGCCGACCAGGTCGCCCAGCTCGGTGCCGAGCTCCTCGGCGATCCGCTCGGCGACTGAGCGGGCGGCGATCCGGCGGGGCTGGGTGTGCCCGATCAGCTTTCCGCCATTGGCTGGACCGGCGCCACGGCCCATCTCCAGCAGGATCTTCGGCAGCTGGGTGGTCTTCCCCGACCCCGTCTCGCCGGCGACGATGACGACCTGGTGGTCGCGAATGGCGGCCGCGATGTCGTCACGGCGCGCGGAGACCGGCAGCGCCGGCGGGTAGGAGATCTGCACAACGCGAAACATTCTCGCGTACGCCGCAACCGGCTTTGTGGCGGCACATCGCAGATCGCCCGCCCGCGACCCTGCAAGGTGCCGCCACCCGCCGATCGGAAAGGGCGGAGGTGGCCGGCCCGGCAAGGTCTACGAGTCCGACGACTCGCTCGGTGACTCGCTGGGAGACGGCGTCGGCGAGGAGTCCTCGTTGTCGGGCGTCGTGGTCGGCGGGACCTCACCGGGGAAGCCGGGAGGTGCCTGCCGATAGAAGTCGCCGGGCGGGCCGGGGCGCTCGCCCTCGCCCATCCGGCCGCCGAAGTCGCGGAAGTCGCCCCGCTCTCCGGGACGCTCGCCGCGGAAGAATCGGCCGTGCTCGTGGTGGTCGTCGTCGACGGCGGCGTGGATCGCGGCGCCGCCGATCCCACCGACGATCAACGCAGCCAGGGTCGCTGCAATCAGGCCGCGGGTGCCGTTCAGGCGATCGCCGGTGCCGGCGAACCGCTCCCGCATGCTGCGCTTCACCGGCTGGCCGGGAGCATTCGACGCCGGAGCGGGCTCGGCCGGGGACGGATCGGCCGAAGAATCGGGCGCGGAGGGCGCCGGCGCATCGGCTGTGGGGTCCGTTGTCGGGCGGACCGGCTGCGTCTCAGGGTTGGGGTCGTTCTTCTCGCTCATGGCCTCAGGGTGCGCGGCGAACCTGTCGAGAACCTGTGAACCGCCCATGACGTCGCGAACAAGCACCATGGCTGGACACACGGTCCTCACAGCAAACGCACAGCGGGCGTGTGCAGGATGAGGCCATGGAAATGACCCGAGCCGATGGCAGTCCGGTGCGCGTCCTCGTCGTGGACGACGAGGTCAACATCGCCGAGCTGCTGTCGATGGCGTTGCGCTACGAGGGCTGGGACGTCTCGATGGCCCACACCGGCCGACAGGCCGTGAGCACCGCAGCCGAGGTCAAGCCGGACGCCGTCGTGCTCGACATGATGCTTCCCGACTTCGACGGGCTCGAGGTGCTGCGCCGGATGCGCGCGACGCACCCCGACATACCCGTCCTCTTCCTCACCGCCAAGGACGCCGTCGAGGACCGCGTCGCCGGCCTGACGGCGGGCGGCGACGACTACGTCACCAAGCCGTTCTCCCTCGAGGAGGTGGTCGCCCGCCTCCGTGCCCTGATGCGCAGGTCCGGCGCGAGCATCGCGACCGAGCGCAACGTGCTCGCCGTCGGCGACCTCACCCTCGACGAGGACAGCCGCGAGGTCTTCCGCGACGGCGCCGAGATCAGCCTGACCGCGACCGAGTTCGAGCTCCTCCGCTTCCTGATGCGCAACCCGCGGCGGGTGCTGAGCAAGGCGCAGATCCTGGACCGCGTCTGGCAGTACGACTTCGGTGGCCAGGCCAACGTCGTCGAGCTCTACATCTCCTACCTGCGCAAGAAGATCGACGCCGGCCGCGACCCGATGATCCACACCATGCGCGGCGCGGGCTACGTGCTGAAGCCGGCCTCCCTGGACTCCGCGCCGTGAAGCCGCACTCGCTGACGGCTCGTCTTGCCATCACCGCGGTCACCCTGGTCGCGCTGATGGCGGTGCTGATCGGCGTGGCCACCACCCTCGTCATGCGCCACACCCTGAACGGCCGGCTCGACAGAGAGGTCTCGTCGGCACTGAACGGGCTCCTCGAAGGTCCGCCCGGTCGCCCCGGCGGGAGCGGCACCATCGACCCACGCAACCAGGCGCCGGGGACACTTCTCGTCATCACCGGAGGTGATCGCGGCAACCAGGGCACCGTCGTGGGCAATCGGCCCGGTGAGTTCGATGACGTCGACGCGGCCGACTTCGCCGCGCTCGCCACCATGGAGAACGACGACCGGGTCGACGACGTCGACCTCCCCCAGCTCGGCAGCTACCGCGTCGACTCGACGATGGTGGGCGATTTCCAGGTAACGGTCGGCCTACCGACCGCCGACGTGGACGACGCCGTCCAGGCACTCATCTGGGCAGAGCTCGCCCTGGCATTGCTCGCCGTCCTCGCTGCGGCGGGCGCCGGCACGTTCGTCGTACGCCGCCAGCTGGCCCCGCTCCGGGAGGTGGCCGCGACAGCGCACGCCGTGTCCGAGCTGCCGCTCTCCGAGGGCGCGATCGACATGTCGGCCCGGGTCCCCGAGCGACTCACCGACGAGCGCAACGAGGTCGGCCAGGTCGGCTCCGCCCTGAACACCCTGCTCGACCACGTCGAGACCAGCCTCGCGGTGAGGCATCGCAGCGAGCAGCAGGTGCGCCAGTTCGTCGCCGATGCCTCGCACGAGCTCCGCACCCCGCTCGCCACGATCGCGGGCTACACCGAGCTGGCCCGTCGCCAGCCCGCGGCGATGTCGACCGCGCTCGGCAAGGTCGAGTCGGAGTCGGCCCGGATGACCTCACTGGTCGAGGACCTGCTCCTGCTTGCCCGCCTCGACTCCGGCCGTCCGCTGGCCGATGGGGCGGTCGACCTGACCAAGCTGCTGCTCGAGGCCGTCGGCGATGCGCGGGTCATCGGACCGGACCACACCTGGCGACTGGTCCTTCCGGACGAGCCGGTGGAGGTGCGCGGCGACGAGCAGCGGCTGCACCAGGTCGCGACCAACCTGCTGACCAACGCCCGCAAGCACACGCCGGCCGGCACCACCGTCACGGTCACCGCGAAGCCGGACGGATTCGTGGTCCACGACGACGGACCCGGCTTCCCGGCCGAGCTCGTGGACCATGCCTTCGAGCGCTTCGTGCGTGCCGACGAGGCCCGCACCAGCGCCGGCGGCGTCGGTCTCGGCCTCGCGCTCGTGGACGCGATCGTCAGCGCCCACGGGGGCCGCGTCGAGCTGGCGAGCCGTCCTGGAGACACCACCCTCACGGTCGTCCTGGCCTGAGGGGCAACAACTACTGGACCGTGCCGGTACCGCTCACCATCGGGTGAGGCCAGTGGGGGCCACCTACTCGCCTCCCGGTCAGCTCCAGCCACGCGATTCGCAGGTAGAGCGGCCGGAGGCCCGCGGCCCACGGCTCCGGCTCCTGGCCCGGTGGCCGGAACCTGCTGTCGTCGTCGTAGTCCTCGAGCCGCTCGCAGCGACCGTGGGCGATGACGCTCCAGCCCTGGCGGCGCTCCCGGTCGAGGTGATCGATCTCAAAGGCCACCTGTGTGTCCGGCGCATACGTCGCGAGCTCGCTGTACGCCGCGGTGCGCAGGTCGATCGCTTCGCCCACCAAGGCGTAGTTGACCGGCACGATCCGAGGGCCCGCGGGCGTGACGAACGCGACGCGACCCACGACTTCGGTCTCCAGCAGATGGCGGCACTCCGCCACGGTGAGTACAGGATTCTCGTTCATCATCTTCTCGCACCTCCGACAACGATCGTGCTCCTCGGGGGCCGCGAGTGGTAGGGCCGGGAGTCCCGCGCGCGGGAGCATTCTGGCCCGTCGTTCAATCACCCGGCAGGGACGTCGCCACCAGCGCGGGTAGCGAGAGCGCCAGCACCCCGAGCAGCTCGTCGCGCGTCATCACCGACGGGTCGTCGGCCCACGTGAGCACCATCTCCTCGGTCATCGCCGACCACCCGCGGACGACCAGCCGCGTCTGCGGAGTGTCGATGAGGATCTGCTCCTCGGCGTCCTCCCGGAAGATCCGGTCGGTCAGCGCGAACCGACCCGTCTCGTAGAGCGCCCGGATCTCGTCGGTGCCACCGGCGGCCGCGCGGACCAGGGAGCGGTAGAGCGTCAGGTTGGCGAGCACGTAGTCGACGTACACGCCCAACGAGGCCAGCATCCGCTCGAGCGGCTCACCTTCGGCCGGCGGCGCGGTCTTCTCGACGAGGTCCTCGACCGCGTGCCGGATGACGGCCAGGCGGAAGTCCTGCTTGGAGCCGAAGTAGTGGTAGAGCAAACCGCGCGAGACGCCGGCCTCCTCGGCGAGCACGTCGATCGAGATCTCGTCGACCGACCGCGTGGCGAAGAGGTGCGCGCCGAGCTCGAGCAGCTGCGCGCGGCGAGCCGCCGGCGAGAGCCGGGTGCGAGCAGGGGACGTGGTCACGGACACATCCTATTGACGGATATTCAATAATGCCAATAGCCTCGCCACATGACCCGACGCAATCCTCCCCTGCCCGAGTCCGTCGACCATCTCGTCGTCGGTGCCGGCTTCGCCGGACTGGGTACGGCGATCAAGCTGGCCGAGGCAGGCGAGGACGACTTCCTGGTGATCGAGAAGGACGGTGGCATCGGCGGCACCTGGCGCGCCAACACCTACCCCGGCGCGGCCTGCGACGTCCCGAGCCAGCTCTACTCGTTCTCCTTCGCGCCCAACCCGAGCTGGTCGATGTCCTTCTCCCCGCAACCGGAGATCGAGACCTACCTGCAGGACGTGGCCGAGGAGTCGGGCACGCTCGACCGGTTCGCCTTCGACACCGAGCTGACCGAGGCCCGGTGGCACGATGCCGAGCAGCGCTGGCACGTCACCACGAACCGCGGTGAGATCGTCGCGAAGACGCTGATCTCCGGTTCCGGCGGGCTCTCCGTGCCGAAGATGCCCGAGATCGACGGCATCGAGACCTTCCAGGGCGAGCTGTTCCACTCCGCCCGCTGGAACCACGACGTCGACCTCACCGGCAAGCGGGTCGCGATCATCGGCACGGGCGCGTCCAGCATCCAGATCGTCCCCTCGATCCAGCCCGACGTGGCCCACCTCGACGTCTACCAGCGCACTGCGCCGTACGTCCTGGCCCGCAACGACCGGCCCTACAAGGCCATCGAGAAGCTGCTCTTCAAGCACGTGCCGGGAGTGCAGAAGGCCTACCGCACAGGGATCTACTGGGCACGCGAGCTCTACGTCCCGGGGTTCGTGTGGAACCCGGTGCTCGCGGCGCCCGCGAAGAAGATGGCGCTGGCCAACCTCGCGAAGGGGATCAAGGACCACGACCTCCGCGCGAAGGTGACGCCGAGCTACCTGATCGGCTGCAAGCGGATCCTGATCTCCAACACCTACTACCCCGCGCTCGCCGCGGACAACGTCGATCTCGTCACCGACGCGATCGTCAAGGTGACCGGCAATGCGATCGTGACCGCGGACGGCGTCGAGCGGCCGATCGACGTGCTCATCGTGGCGACCGGCTTCCAGACCACCGAGCAGCCGATCGCCGAGCACATCCACGGCCGCGACGGCGACTCGCTGTCCGACGTCTGGGCCGAGCACGGGATGGCGTCCTACAAGGGCGCCACCACGCGCGGCTTCCCCAACCTCTTCCAGGTCGTCGGCGCCAACACCGGTCTCGGGCACACCTCGATGGTCTTCATGATCGAGTCGCAGATCGCCTACATCCTCGACGCGCTGAAGACGATGCGGGCTCAGGACGTCGCCGCGGTCGAGCCTCACCAGTCGGTGCAGGACGAGTGGAACGGCGACATCCAGCGGCGGATGCAGCGCACGGTGTGGAACACGGGCGGCTGCTCGAGCTGGTACCTCGATGCGCACGGCAAGAACGTGACCCTGTGGCCGCGGGCGACGTTCACCTTCCGCCGGCTGCTGGCCCGCTTCGATGCCGAGAACTACGACCTGGAGCCTGCCAACATCAGCGCTGCCGCCATCGAAGGAGCCAACGCATGAGTCTCGGGAACCTCCACGACAAGGTCGTCGTCATCACCGGCGCCGGCTCGGGCATCGGCCGCGAGCTCGCCCGCCAGGCCGCCCAGCAGGGCGCGCTGCTCGCGATCTCCGACTGGAACGCCGACGGTCTCGCCGAGACGGTCGACATCGTCAAGGCGCTCGGCGCCGAGGTCCGCAGCGACGTCGTGGACGTCTCCGACCGCGCCGCGATGGCGCAGTGGGCCGTCGACGTGGTCGGCCAGTTCGGCCGGGTCAACCTCGTCGTCAACAACGCGGGCGTCTCGGTGACGGGCGACTTCGAGGAGATGAGCTACGAGGACTTCGACTGGATCGTCGGCATCAACTTCGACGGCGTCGTCAACGGCACCAAGGAGTTCCTCCCGCACCTGATCGCCTCCGGAAACGGGGCGCTCGTCAACCTCTCCTCGCTCTTCGGGCTGGTCTCGATGCCCGGCCAGACCGCCTACAACGCCACGAAGTACGCCGTCCGCGGCTTCACCGAGGCGCTGCGCGAGGAGATGCTGATCAACCGCCACCCGGTGACTGTCACCAGCGTCCACCCCGGTGGGATCAAGACCGGCATCGTCCGCCACGGCCGCACCACGGCCAGCGAGGACCACCCGAAGCTGACCGCGATGTTCGACCAGAAGCTCGCGCGCATGCCGGCGTCCAGGGCGGCGAGCATCATCCTCAAGGGCGCACTCGCCGGGAAGCCGCGCGTGCTCGTCGGGCTCGACGCCCACCTGATGCACCACTTCGCCAAGCTCCTCGGCTCGCGCTACCAGGACGTCGTCGCCTACCTGGCGCCGAAGGTCACTCGGTAACGTCACCGCATGGCTCACGCACCCGGCGACCCGATCCGCGTCGAGGTGACCAAGTGGGGTGACCGACCCCACTGGCGGTTCGACGGGGTGTGGCTCGGGAGCGACGAGTACGGCGAGTGGCTGGGCTTCCCCACCGGGACGCACAACTCCCGGCCGGGCTTCGCGTTCGACTCCGAGGTCGACGCGGTGACCCTGGTCCCGCGCGATGCGTACTGGCTCGCGACCTTCCAGGCACCGGGCATCTGGTGCGACCTCTACATCGACATCAGCACCCCATCGACCTGGGACGGTGCCGTCCTGCGCACGGTCGACCTGGACCTCGACGTGATCAGGAGAGACACCGGTGAGGTGTTCATCGACGACGAGGACGAGTTCCTCGAGCACCAGACCGAGTACGGCTACCCCGCCGACGTGATCGCCGCGGCTCGCGCCAGCGCCGACGAGATCGCCACTGCTGTGAAGGCCCGCGTTGCGCCGTACGACGGAGCAACGCACCAGCGGTGGCTCTCCCAGCTGGCCAGTCTGATCAGGTGATCCGGTCGGCCCGGGTCTCGCCGCGCTTCGTGGCCCGGAACGGCCCGACGAGGCGGGGCCCGGCGAGGCGACCTTCGAGGCGGCGGGTCTCCCGCTTCAGCGGCTGGGCGAGGTACTCCCCCAGGATCACTCCGGACGCCAGCGCGACCGCGACCGAGGCCGCGGTCATCATCGCGACGATGCCCTGCGAGGTCGCCGAGCCGCCGGCCGCGAGGAGCGAGAGCCCACGGTAGATCGAGAGCCCGGGGAGCAGCGGCACGATCGACGACACCACCACGACGAGCGGCGGCACCCGGAACCGGCCGGCGACGCCGTACGCCACGACCCCGATCGTGAAGGCGCCGAACGCGGCGGCCCAGGTGCGGCCGAAGCCGGTGTCGCTGACCACGGCGTGCAGCAGCGTCGCCACACCGGAGGTGACCGCGATCGGAAGCAGTGCGCGCCAGGGCGCGTAGCAGGCGAACGCGAAGGCGGCCGCCGACACCGCGGCACCCACGACCGCGATGACCAGGTGGTTGCCCAGGTTGCGCCCGGGCACGAGCTGACCGAGGTCGATGCCGAGCACGTCGGCCACCGACAGGCCGCCGCTGACCCCGGCAATGATCCCGGCGGTCGCGAGCAGCGCCTCGATCACGCGGGCGCCACTGGTGACGTAGAAGCCGGTCAGCGCATCCTGGATCGCGCCCATGAAGCCGATGCCCGCGAGCAGCATGACGATGTTGGCGGTCACGACGAGCGAGAGGTCTGCGGCGATGGGCGTGGCGGCCAGCCCCACCGCGAACATCGTGGCGACGGCTCCTCCGGCGACCTGGAGGTAGAACGTCGGCAGCCGCCGGCGCGCCAGCACCAGCTGCAACCGGTCGATCGTCATCGCCGCGGCCGACGCGATCAGCGCCACCAGCCAGTCGCCGCCGAGGAAGACGGCGACGCTGGCGCACATCACGCCCCAGGCCAGGGTCACCGCCCAGCGGTGATACGGGTGCCCGGTCGAGACGATGGTCGCCATCCGGGTGCGGGCGAGGTAGAGGTCGAGCTGGTCCGCGAGCACCTCGTGCACGAGGTGGTCGACCGCTGTCAGGTCGGCGTAGTCGATGTCGCGGTGCTTGACGTTGCGCATGATGATCACCGGCGGGTCCTCGGGCGAGGCCTGGTAGCTCATCGACAGCGACGTGAAGGTCACGTCGATCTCCGGGTGGCGGAGGCCGAGGTGGTGGGCCACCGACTGCATGGTCGCCGTGACGTCGGCCGCGCCCGCACCCGAGGACAGCAGCACCTCGCCGATGCGCAGGCACAGGTCGATCGTCAGGTTGAGCTCGCGCGGGTCGTCCACCACGGGGGCAATGGTCGCACCCCCATCCGGGGGTGACGCACTCCGGCGACTTCTCCCTACGATGGCGGGGTGCGCATCGACTTCCCCATCGACTTCCAGGCCTCGCCCGAGCCGACGATCGGGGTCGAGTGGGAGTTCGCCCTGGTCGACCGGGAGACGCGCGACCTGTCCAACACGGCTGCGGATCTCTTCGCGGCCGTGAGCCCGAAGCTGGTCGAGCCCTCGCGGCTGCACAAGGAGCTGTTGCGCAACACCGTCGAGGTCGTGACGGGTGTCTGTACGTCGGTGGCGGGGGCCGTCGCCGACCTGCGGGAGACGCTCGGCGTGGTCATCCCGGCGGCCGATGCCCTCGGGGTGGACCTGCTCGGCTCGGGCACGCACCCGTTCGCGAACTGGTCGGCGCAGCAGCTGACCGAGGGCGCCCGCTACGAGGAGCTGATCAACCGCACCCAGTGGTGGGGCCGGCAGATGCTGATCTGGGGGGTGCACGTGCACGTCGGGCTGCCCTCGCAGAAGCGGGTGATGCCGATCATGTCGTCGCTGCTCAACACCTATCCCCACCTGCTCGCCCTGTCGGCGAGCTCACCGGTGTGGGCCGGGCTGGACACCGGCTATGCCTCCAACCGGTCGCAGATGTTCCAGCAGCTGCCGACCGCCGGCCTGCCGTTCACGTTCGACACGTGGGAGGAGTTCGAGGACTGCATCGCCGACCAGGCCACGACCGGCGTCATCGACTCGATGTCCGACGTGCGCTGGGACATCCGGCCCGCGCCGCACCTCGGCACGATCGAGAACCGTGTCTGCGACGGCATGTCCGACATCACCGAGCTCGCTGCGCTCACGGCCCTCATCCACTGCCTCGTCGTCGACCTCGACACCCGCCTGGCGGCCGGCGAGACGCTGCCCACCATGCCGCCGTGGCACGTGCAGGAGAACAAGTGGCGCGCCGCCCGCTACGGGCTGGACGCGATCGTGATCCTCGACGAGAAGTCCTCCGAACGCCTGGTCACCGACGACCTCGACGACCTGCTGGAGAAGCTCACCCCGGTTGCTCGCCAGCTCGACTGCGAGGACGAGCTCCGCTCGGTCGCCGACATCCCGCGCAAGGGCGCCTCCTACCAGCGCCAGCGGCAGGTCGCCGCGGACAGCGGCGGTGACCTGGTGGCCGTCGTCGACTCGGTCGTCGCCGAGCTCCGGGCCTCGCTCTAGCCCTCAGCTGCGCGGAGGCGGGATCGCGTCCGTCGACTCCAGCTGACCCATCCCGGTCAGCATCAGCAGGTCGGTGACGACCGCCCGCAGCTGCGCCAGCACCACCTCGACCGAGAGCGCGTCCTCGCGCTGCAGCTCGGAGGTCGCCATCCCGACCGCGATCAGGGCCGGTCGCGCGGCCACCGCGATCCGATCCGCGTGCAGCTCGTCGGCGACGAGGTCGACCGCCGCCGCGAGCTCGCGCGCCACCATCGGATAGTCGGGCGGCACCGCCTTCTTCTTGTACGCCGCCAGTGCGACGTACCTCATCAGGACCCGCGTGCTCCGCAGCGACCTGTCCAGCGGCTCGACGAGCTCGGCCATCCGGCGTACCCCCGTCTTGTGCCGCACCCGGAACGGCGAGGAGGCGACCACGGCGAGGCCCTCGTCGGCGGCGCTGCGCAGCTCGGCGATGAGGTAGTCCGTCGCGCGGGCGTCGGCGAGCAGGTCGAGCGCCCGGTCCAGCTGACCGCCGACCATCACGTCGGCGGCGGCCCGCAGGATCTCGGCCTCCTTGCGCAGCACCCGGGCGGCCTGTTCGCGCGGTCGGCGCAGGGCCGCGGCCGGCACCACGGTGGCGGCGACGAGCGCGACCGCACCGCCGATCAACGCGTCGGTCCAGCGAGTGAGGGCACCACCGGGGCTGACGATCAAGGTGGTGACGACGATGGACTGGACCGCGGCCTGGGTGACCATCAGCTGGGCCCCGTCCAGGAGGAACGCGACCGACATGGCCAGCGCCACCACGACGGTGATCTGCCACCAGCCCGATCCGAGCCAGGCCACGAGCAGGTCGCCGACCAGCACGCCGAGGGCCACCCCGATGGTCACCTCGGCGACGCGACGCAGGCGCTGTCCGTAGGAGGTGCCGAGGCTGACGACGGCGGCGATCGGGGCGAAGAACGGGGTGTCGTGGCCGAGCAGGTCCTTGGCGATCAGCCAGGCCACACCGGCAGCGAGGGCACACTGGACGATCGCGAACGACTTCGTCCGCAGCCTCTCGACGCGAGTGCCCAGCGACGTACGACTCCGCGACCAGGCCCGGTCGAGCCGATCGAGCGGGCTGGCCTCCATGGCGGCGATCCTGCCAGAGCGTGTCCCCTTGTGGCCCGCCGCACATCGCGCGAGGATCAGTGCTCCGTCGAAGGGATCTCCCAGCATGGTGTCACCGATCGATCCGACCTCCGTCGGGTTCCTGCTCGCCGAGAACCGGTCGATGCCGATGCACGTGGGCGGCCTCGCGCTCTACAAGAAGCCCGAAGGCGCCGGTCGCAACTACGTGCGCGACCTCTACGAGCAGATGCGCTCGTCGGAGGAGATCGCGCCGCTCTTCCTGCGCCACCCGCACCGATCGCCTCGCACCGCAGGACAGTTCGTCTGGGAGACCGACGAGCAGTTCGACATCGACCACCACTTCCGCCACAGCGCGCTCCCCAAGCCCGGCCGCGTCCGCGAGCTGCTCGAGCTGTGCAGTCGCCTTCACAGCACCCGGCTCGCCTGGGACCGGCCGCTGTGGGAGGCGACCGTCATCGAGGGACTCCGCGACGGGCGGGTCGCGATGTACACCAAGATGCACCACGCGCTGGTCGACGGTGTCTCGGCGATGCGCCTGCTCTCCGCCATCCACTCGCCCGATCCGAACGAGCGCAACATGCCCGCGCCGTGGGGCAAGCGCAACCGGCCGCCCAGGGCCGTCAGCGAGCAGGCCGCACTTGAGACGGGCCTGTCCGACGTGCCGATGTCTGCGTTGCGTACGGCGATGGGCATCACCGCCGAGGCCGCGGGCATGCCCGGCGCGTTGATCAAGACGCTGAACAAGAGCATCCGCAACGAGACGTCGGCGCTGTCGCTCTACGCGCCGCGCACGATCCTCAACCAGCAGATCACCGGGTCGCGCCGGTTCGCCGCGCAGGACTGGCCGGTCGAACGGCTCCGCGCCATCGGCAAGGCCACCGGCACCACCATCAACGACGTGGTGATCGCGATGTGCTCGGGCGCGATGCGGTCCTACCTCCTCGAGCTCAACGAGCTGCCGGACACCAGCCTGGTGGCCATGGTGCCGATCGGCCTGAAGGCCAAGGACTCGCAGATCGCCTCCGCCGAGGGCGGCAACGCGGTCGGCTCGATCATGGTGAAGATGGGTACCGAGCTCGCCGACCCGGGTGCCAGGTTGCGCTCGGTGCACCAGTCGATGAAGGCCGGCAAGGAAGCCCTGTCGTCGATGACGCCGATCCAGATCCTGGCCATGAGCGCGCTCGGCCAGGCGCCGGCGATCCTGCCGGTGATGCTGAAGATGAGCGGCGTCGTGAAGCCGCCCTACAACCTGGTCATCAGCAACGTCCCGGGTCCGCGCACGACGCAGTACTTCAACGGGTCGCAGCTGATGGGCAACTACCCGTTGTCGATCCCGATCCACGGGATGGCCCTCAACATCACCTGCACGTCCTACGACGGCCTCATGTGCTTCGGCCTCACCGGCTGCCGTCGCACGGTCCCGCACCTGCAGAGGCTGCTGACCTACCTCGACGAGGAGCTCGTCGCGCTGGAGAAGGCCGCGGGGATCTAGCGCGGTCCGATGCGCGCTGCCACGGCAGCGAGCCGCGCCCTGGTGATGTCGGCGACGGTCTCGAACCCGGCGTTCGCGGCGTTGGAGCCCGGTCGGGTCGGTTCGCCGGCGTTGATGCTGATGCAGTGCCGGGTGCCACCGTCGGCGGCGTTGGCGAGCGCGACGGCGTGACCGGTCGTGCCGCTGCCGGCGAACGGGTCGAGCACGACGGCGTCGGGCGGCATGGTGGCGAGGATCCGCCGCACCAGCCCGGTCGGCTTGGGCGACTCGAAGACGTGCCCGATCAGCCCCTTCAGCTCGGCCACCGCCGTGTCGGTGGACCCCACCTCCTCCGAGAGCCAGATGGTGGTCAGCTTCTTGCGGCGGCCGCCGTCGCGGTGCAGCCAGTCCCGCTGGAAGACGTCGACCCGCGCCCCGTTCCGGCCGTTGATCTCGCGGCACACCAGGTCGTCGGGCCGCGCGTCGATCCGTGGCCTCGACCAGCGCCACACCGCCGGCCGGCCGTCGCCGAAGACGGGCCACACCTCCTGGGCACCCTGGAAGTGGGTGGTCGCGACGTCGCCGGTCAGCGGGTCGCCGTACACCGGGAAGTGCAGCGTGGGCGCGGTGACCGGGTTGAACTTCTTGTTGGTGTTGCGCAGCGGGAGGTGGCGGAAGGCGCGGCCGTCGTCGGTGCGCAGGGAGAAGTCGTCGGCGTTGACGGTGTCGGGGCTGCTCGCGTCGAGCACGCAGACCTTGGCGTCGCGGGCGTAGGCGAAGAGGTATTCGTGGCTCGTCGCGAATCCCCCGCCCAGCTGGCGGCCCTTGGGGTTGAGGTTGACCACGATCTGCGCGAGGAAGTTGTCCTCGCCGAAGACCTCGTCGAGGAGCAGTCGGAGGTACGCCGCCTCGTTGTCGTCGATGCTGATGAAGACGGCGCCCGTGTCGGCCAGGACGTCGCGCATCGCCGACAGCCGGGGCCGCATCATCGCGACCCACGCCTCGTGCCTGCTGGCCCGGCCGCGGCCGTTGGAGCGGAACGAGTCGACGTACGCGAAGTCGTTGCCGGTGTTGTACGGAGGGTCGGTGTAGATCAGGTCGACGCTGCCCGGCTCGAGGGTGGGCAGAACGTCAAGGTTGTCGCCCTCGATGAAGACGTTGTCCGTGCGCTGGCCCACGACGGGTGAGCCTAGTAGGGACAACCTTCCACGCGAACCGATCGTCTCCCACTGGTGACGACGCCCATGCAACCCTGCCCCGACACACCACGAGCCTCGACCAGTCGGCTTCGCCGCGCCTTTACTCTGGGGCGTGTGTCTTCCTCCACGCGATTGACCTCAGCCCTGCTGGCTGGCGCCCTCGGCTGCTGCCTCCTCGCCGTTGCCGCGCCCGCCATCTCGTCCCCGGCCGCCGTCGGCTCGACCCGGATCTCGCACGACGACGGCTCCGGGATCGGACCGCTCCAGCGCCGCGCACTGCGCGAGCCGGGGACCGTGATGGGCAAGCCGGGACAGACGTCCGACGGCGTGCGTGGCCGGATCGCTCGCCAGCTCCCACGAGGCGCCCGCGTCACGCCGCCGGTGGTCACGAGTGACGCGACCTACGAGATCGCGCCCGGCCTGACGATCCGCGAGTGGGACCAGACCGACTACCGCGGACCGATCCGCGCCAATCTCCTCACCATCGACCTCAACGCGCCGAACATCACGGTGGACTACCTCGGCGCTCCCTATGCCGTTCGCCGCCAGACCGTGAGTCAGATGGGCGCCGCCGCCGGCGTCATCGGCGCCGTGAACGGCGACTTCTTCGACATCTCCGACACCGGTGCCGCCCTCGGCGTTGGCATTGACCGCGAGCGCGGCCTGCTCCAGGGCTCCACCGCGGGCTGGATCCCGGAGAATGCCTCGTTCTACATCGACTCCGCCAACCAGCCGCAGATCGGCCCGATGGTCACCAAGACCAAGCTCCGGCAGCGCCCGCGCTGGCCGGTCAGTGGCCTCAACGCCCCCACCGTTGCGCCCAACTCCATCGGTCTCTACACGACCGACTGGGGCTGGACGAAGGGCTACTCGGTCACCGACGGCGACAAGGTGGCGCGTGAGGTCGTCGTCCAGAACGGCAAGATCGTCTCCAACAAGGGCACGCTCTCCAAGGGCCGCAAGGTCAAGGGCCAGGTCATGATCGGCCGCGGTTCGGCCGCCAAGCTGCTCAAGGGGCTCCAGGTCGGTCGCAAGGCCACCTTCAAGTACAAGGCCAAGCCCGGTGCCTCCGTCGCCGTGTCCGGCGACCGCGCGCTGCTGCTCAACGGAGTGCGGACCGTCATCAACGACCGTCTCATGCATCCGCGTACGGCGCTGGGCATCGACGTCGACGGACGGAAGCTGCTGTTCCTGGTGATCGACGGCCGCAGCGCCTACAGCCGTGGCTACACCATGGTCGAGCTCGCCACGATGATGCAGGCCCTCGGCGCCGAGAGCGCGATCAACTTCGACGGCGGCGGCTCCTCCACCCTCTACTCCCGCAAGGTGACCGGCGAGATGGGTGTCATCAACGAACCCTCCACGGACATCGACGAGCCCGGCTCGCCCGGCGTCGAGCGCAAGGTCGCCAACGGGGTCGGCATCTTCTACAACGGGGTGTTCCCGCCGATCGTGCCCCCCGTGCCGCCGACTCCCACGCCGACGCCGACACCGACCGTCACCCCGACACCCACGCCAACGCCGACCCCGACGACACCGGTCCCGACCACACCGACCACCCCGCCGCCGGTCTGACGATGACGGGGCGCGTCGCTGCGGCTGCGGTCAGTTGGGAACCAGGAACAGCGCCACCGAGGTGACCGGCACCAGGCACTGGACACCCGACTTGGGCATCGTGGGCTTGACCTCGATCCCGTCGAACGTCGTGGTCCAGTTGACGGCGGTGGGCTTGTCGCAACCGACCGAGACCACGGCGCCGAAGAGCGTGCTGTCGGCCGGGACCCGCACCGCCCGGAACGCGGTCCGTACGTCCGTGGCGAGCCGCGCGTCTGTCGAGGCCAGGAAGGCGTCGAGGGCCTGGTCGTCGACGAGTGCGCTGGCCCGTGTGGCCGTCTCCGACTTCACGTTGGAGGCGCTGACGATCACGGCCTGGCCGGGTTCGACCGTCTCCCCGATCACGTAGGACCCACCCGACCCAGTGGACGAGTCGGACGTGCTCTCGTCATCCTCCGTCGGCGACGGCGACTCGGACGGGGTCGTCTCGGACGAGCTCGACTCGCTCGAGGTGTCGGTCGCGGTGCCCGGGTCGTCATTGTCATCGCTCTGGCCCCCGCACGCGGCGAGCAGCAGCGCACAACATGCCCCGCTCACCGCCAACCTCAGCATGGATCGCGCGGACGCGGGTCGGAGAGATGTTTGCCTCATGGCACTAGGACGATAGTCGGAGCGTCGAGGTTCCTCCCCGGCCGAGGTGTACCCCTAGGCTCTGGCGCCATGGCCCGCTTCACCCGCGCCGAGCTCGAGTCGTTCCGCGACACCGAGGTCCCCGACCTCATCGGACCCGACCTGCGCCTGCTGTTCGTCGGCATCAACCCCGGTCTGTGGACCGCCGCCACGCAGACGCACTTCGCGCACCCGGTGAACCGCTTCTACCCCGCGCTGCTCCAGGCCGGCATCATCGAACGCCGCATCGACGCGGCTGCCGGCATGGACGACGAGGACCGCACCTACTTCCGCTCGCGTGGACTCGGGATCACCAACCTGGTCCGGCGGGCCACGGTGCGCGCCGACGAGCTCACGGCCGATGAGCTGCGGGCGGGGGGTGAGCGGCTGCGTGAGCTCGTCACCCGACTCCAACCTCGGGTGGTAGCGGTCGCGGGCATCACGGCCTACCGCCAGGCGTTCGGTGACCGTACGGCGATGGCCGGGCGCCAGCCACGCCTGCTGGGCGAGGCCGAGCTGTGGGTCGTCCCCAATCCGAGCGGCCTGAACGCCCACCACACCGTTGCGACCCTCGCCGCCGCCTACGCCGAGCCGGCACGCGCTGCGGGTGTCCTCGACTGAGCAACACCCTCACCCCGCCGACTCGTGATCGAGATCGTCACCCAGGTCGCCCTCGAAGACATCACCGGCGTCCACGATGAGCACGGACGAGGCCCGCCCGATCGGTCCGGGCACCTCGACCCACCCGTCGACGCGATGACTGTCGCCCAGGAACTCGGAGACGAGGAACCTCAGCCACTGACCGGCCACTTCGGAACTCGCGCGCGACGGCACCAGCACCAGGCAGCACCCCCCGTCGCACGGGACCCAGGGCGACGGCACGGCCGGTTGGCCCGGCCAGATCCGGGCGACCCGGCCGGCCTGCCGGGAGAAGCCGGCCAGGAACGCTACGTCACCGGTGTCGAGGGCCGGGGCGAGCGTGAGCCGATCACCGGCCCCGTGGTGCTGAGTCATCATCTGCGTTCCTCCTTGTGTTCGGTGGCTGGGCGGTCGTGCGTGCCCATACCCACGTTGCGGACGCCCACCGACAACGCCGGCGCTGGGCGTACGGCCTGTGGAGAACCCGCGGTCACACCGGGCCTGTGGACGGTTTGCGGCCCATGAATCGGCGGCCTGTGGAGAGCCGTTCGCCAATGTCGGTGGTCTGTTCCACGGTGGTGCCATGACCAACACCGACACCATCACGACCCAGGCAGAGCTCCACGCGGCGTGGCGTCGCCTCATCCACCCACTCGGGTTCGGCAGCCGCTGCCTGTGGCTGATGTTCATCGACCCGGACGGCGTGCCAGTGCCCCAGCTGACCGAGCTGACCGACCTGCCCGTCCGGCCGACGCCGGCCGACACGGCCGGCCTCGAACGGTTCCTGGGCCACTTCGCCGGCACCGGCATCCGGCTCGCCGTCTTCGTCGGCAGTCCCGGGTCCGGGTTGCCCAGCGCGGACGACCGGGCCTGGGCCGAGGCGATCTATCTCGCGTGCCATCGCGCCGACGTCCACTGCGAGACGGTGCACCTGGGCACGAGCACCGCCATCACGCCACTGCCGCTCGAGCGCCCCATCGACGAGCTGCGGGCCACCGGATGACTCGGCCCGGACGCCCGATCCGCGCGCCGCCGGATGCGAAGCGCGCCCGGACACGGCAGGCTGTGCCCGTGCCGTCCCCCGACCAACCCGCTGAGCAGCCCACCGATCTGTCTTCCGACCAGCCGGTGCGCGAGGCCGTGCGCGCCTACGCCGCACTGCAACCGGGACTCGTCGCGGCGACCGAGCACTTCGTCGAGCTGATCACCACCATGCTCGACGACGCCGGCATCAACTACCTCAGCGTCACCGGCCGGACCAAGAGCGTGGCTTCGTTCGCCGCCAAGGCCGCGAGGACTGTCGACGACGAGCTGCTCTACCCCGACCCGCTCACCGAGGTGACCGACCAGATCGGCGTCCGCGTCATCACCTACGTCCACAGCGACGTGGCTGCCGTCGCGGAGCTGCTCGACGACGAGCTGACGATCCTCGACGACCGCGACATGGGTCAGGAGACAGCGCGCGCCGGCGGGTTCGGCTACGCCAGCCGCCACCTGCTGGTGACGCCCGACGCCCCCGACGGCCAGGTCCACCAGGCGCCGTACGACGAAGTGCGCGGCCACCGGGCGAGCGTGCAGGTGCGCACGGTGCTGCAGCACGCGTGGGCCGAGTTCGAGCACGACATCCGCTACAAGGGCACGGTGCCCGAGGAGCACGTCCCCGACCTCGACCGACGCTTCACGCTGGCGGCCGGGTTGCTCGAGCTCGCCGACCGGGAGTTCTCCACCATCCGTGAACGGCTCCAGGAGGTCGCGCCGATCGCCCCCGGCGAGGCCGACCCGAGCGACCCGCGCATCAGCGGGCAGGAGCTGGCCTCGTTCCTGGCCGGGCAGTACGCCGATGCCGGCTGGTCCCACACCGACCACTACGGCTGGATCGGCGGTCTGTTGCTCGAGCTCGGCATCACCTCGCTCGACGAGCTGGCGGGGCTGCTCACCTCGGTCGACGCCGACGCGATCATCCGGCGGATGGGCTACCGCTATCCGGCCGGCGCGGTCCGTCGCCTCGACGACGCCCTGCTCGCGATCTTCGGTCAGCAGTACGTCGAGCTGACGGGCAACGCGCATCGTGTGGACAAGCTCACAGCGCGACTGGAGAAGCTGAACTCGCCGGACGGCTGATTCGACAGACTTACTAGGGTTGGCGCATGCCTCGCCCAGTCTGGACGACCATCACTCCGGTCCTCGCCGCGGCGCTGCTCGCTGCGACGTGGGGGCGACACCCGGGCGCCGTCGTGCTCACGGTCGTCGCGGTCGTGCTGATCGGTGCCGTGCTGGCGGCGGTCCACCACGCCGAGGTCGTCGCGCACCGGGTGGGAGAGCCGCTGGGCTCGCTGGTCCTGGCGGTCGCGGTGACGGTGATCGAGGTCGCGCTCATCGTGACGCTGATGATCACGGCCGACAAGGACACCTCAGGGCTCGCCCGCGACACCGTCTTCGCCGCCGTGATGATCAGCGTCAACGGCATCGTCGGCCTGTCCCTGCTGGTCAGTGCGATGAAGCACCACCTGGCCGTGTTCAACCCCGAGGGCACCGGCGCGATGCTGGCCACCGTGGTCACCCTCGCCACGGTCTGCCTGGTGCTGCCGTCGTTCACGACGTCGGAGCCCGGCCCCGTCTACACGGGCCCGCAGCTGGCCTTCGCCGCGATCGCGTCGCTGGTGCTCTACGGCCTGTTCGTCTTCACCCAGACGATCCGGCACCGTGACTTCTTCCTGCCGGTCGACCGGGACGGCGAGAACCTCAAGCCGCACGACCACGCCGACCTCGACGACGACGGTCACGCCGACCCGCCGGACAACCGCACCACCGCCTGGAGCGCCGGGCTCCTCGTCGTCTCCCTGGTCGCGGTGGTCGGCCTGGCCAAGATCATCTCGCCGGCCATCGAGGACGGCGTCGAGGCCGTCGGCTTCCCCAACGCCGTGGTCGGTGTGGTCATTGCGCTGCTCGTGCTGCTGCCGGAGTCCATCGCCGCGGTGCGCGCCGCGGCGCGCGAGAAGGTGCAGGTCAGCCTCAACCTCGCCATGGGCTCGGCGATGGCCTCGATCGGCCTGACCATCCCGACCATCGCCATCGCGTCGATCTGGCTCGACGGGCCGCTGGCCCTCGGCCTCGACAACGTGCAGATCGTGCTGCTGTTCATGACCGTGGTCGTGGGCATCCTGACCGTGGTCCCCGGCCGTGCCAAGCCCCTGCAGGGCGGCGTACACCTCGTGCTGCTTGCGTCCTTCATCTTCTTGACCATCGCCCCGTAGCACCGACCCGAGAGACGCGAGATGACCGAGCCGGCCCAGCCGCCCCGCCGCAGACACCTGATGGACCCCAACGCACCGCGCCCGGTGCGCGATCACGCCTCGGAGGCCAAGAGCCTCTCCCGCGTCCAGCGGTGGGTGATGTCGGCGCTCGCCGTCACCACGATCTTCCACCTCGTGATGGGCCTGATCATCGCGGCGCTGTTCATCGACGACCCGCGCCCGGGCGCCCAGGTCGGTCTGTGCCTGATCGCCGGTGCGTTCGGCGTCATCGCGATCGCGGTGGCCTTCCTGATCCACGGCAAGAAGCCGTTCTCGCCGTGGCTGCTCGTCGGCCTGATCCCGTCAGCCATCGGCATCTTCCTGGTCTACCGCTGAGCCAGGGAAATGGACATCGGCCCGCCGCACGAGGCGACGGGCCGATCTCTCGGAGGTACGTGAAAGCTACTTCTTGACCTTCGTCTTGCCGAACCAGGTCTCGTAGATCTCGTCGTAGCGGCCGTTCTCATGGATGTCGGAGAGCACCTGGTTGACGACGCGGAGCAGGTCGACGTCGCCGTCCTTCTTCATCGCCATGCCGTACTGCTCACCGGTGTCGAACTCGGCCACGACCTGGAACGTCGGGTGCTGCTCGATCGCATCGCCGACGATGTTGTTGTCGTAGATGCCGGCGTCGACGGTGCCACCGCTGAGGGCCGAGTCGACGTCCTGGACGTTCTCGAACCGCACGATCTGGGTGGTCGCAGGCGCGTGGTCGACGGCATAGGTCTCGCCGGTCGTGCCTTCCTGTACGGCGATACGCCCGCCGGCGAGGTCGCTGAGGGCGCCGATCCCGCCACCCTTCTGCACCACCATCACCTGCGTGGCGTTGAAGTAGGGGCTCGAGAAGTCGACGACCCGGGCACGGTCACCGTCGATCGAGAACGCGGCGACGGCAAGGTCACAGAAGTTGGCGTTGAGGAGCTCACCCGACTCGATGTCCTGGAAGTCCTCGTTGACGTAGGCCACGTCGACGTCCAGCTCCTTGGCGACTTCGCTGACGAGGTCGATGTCGAAGCCGACGACCTCGCCGTCCTGCTCGAACTCGAAGGGCTCGTAGGGGTACGACGTGCAGACGGTCAGGGTGCTGTCCCGGATCAGGGTCGGCGTGGGATCCGTGCTCGCGGTCGAGCCCTGGGCAGCCCCGCAGCCGACGAGACCCAGCACGGCCGCCGCCGCGACGGCGGCGCGCGCCAGCGGCGTGGTGTGGCGCATCATCAGCTGGCCCCCACGGTCAGGTTGCGGGTGAGGTGCTCGAGGGCGTACTCGGTGATGCGGATGAGCGCGGCCTTGGCGGAGTCGCGGTCACGGGCGTCGATCGAGATGATCGGCACCTCGGGCGGCAGCGCGAGGGCGGCCTTGACCTGGTCGAGGGTGTACTGCTCCAGGCCGTCGAACTGGTTGACCGCCACGATGAACGGCAGACCCTTGGCCTCGAAGTAGTCCAGCGGGGAGAACGACTCGTCGAGTCGCGCGGTGTCGACGATGACGATGGCGCCGATGGCGCCCAGGCACAGGTCGTCCCACATGAACCAGAAGCGACGCTGGCCGGGAGTTCCGAACAGGTAGAGGATCAGGTCCTCTCCCAGCGTCAGTCGGCCGAAGTCCATGGCGACGGTCGTCGTCGCCTTGGAGGGCACGGCATCCAGGTTGTCGACACCCTCGGACTCGTTGGTGACGAGTGCTTCGGTGCGCAACGGCTGAATCTCCGAAACCGCGCCGACCAAGGTTGTCTTGCCGACGCCGAAGCCGCCTGCGATGACGATCTTGGTCGACGCAGCCTTACGCGGGGGGCTAGTAAGTGCGGAGTCCACGGAGGGTCCTTTCGATGAGCTCAATCCGCTCGTCCTTGGACGAGTTCTCGGTGATGGTTGCTTGTACGCGAACGAACCCATGCTCAACGAGGTCGCTGAGCAAGACGCGTACGACGCCTATGGGCATCTTGACTAGGGCCGCGCACTCAGCGACGGAGCGTCGGTCACACACCTCGAGCACCTGGAGCGCGGCAGCGCTCACGCTGGCGCTGACCTCAGGCGTTTCGAGCCGCAAGGTCGCCTCCATGGGCAGGTCCACGGTTGCGTGGGTCCGCCCTGAGGTGATGGTGTACGGCCGGACGAAGCGAGGTCGACTGACCTCTTCCTCCGCGCCGTCTGACTCAACTGGTGCCACGACCGGTCACGCCTCAGCTCGTCGAGCTGACGCGGGGCTCGGCCTGGACGGTCTGTCCGACGCGCTCGACGAGCAGCGCCATCTCGTAACCGACCTGGCCGATGTCAGCGTCTTCCTCGGTCAGGACCGTGAGGTTGGAGCCGTCACCCACGCTCATGAGCATGAGGTAGCCGTGCTCCATCTCCACGACGGTCTGGAGCACTGCTCCGCCGTCGAAGAGGCGGGCGGCACCGACGGCCAGGCTGGCGAGGCCGGAGGAAACGGCTGCCACCTGTTCGGCTCGCTCACCGGGGATGCTCTGGCTCTCCGCCATCAGGAGGCCGTCGGCCGACACGAGAATGGCGTGTGCGGCGTCGGTGACCTCCTCGACGAATCGAGACACCAGCCAGTTGAGGTTGTTGTCGGTGGCGGAGATGCCTTGGGACTCGGTCATTTCTCTTCTACTTTCTTACTGGTCGTCGGCGGGCACGGAAGCGGTACGTCCACGGCGGACGCCTGCCTTGTGTGCGGACAGTCGGGCTCGGATGGCTTCGGGGTCACGGCCGGCGGCCCCCACGGGCTTGGTGACGCTGCCGGGTACGAGGCGTGCACCCGGACGACGGACCGGAAGCCCGGAATCGTTGGTTGCTTCGTCGTGGGTCTCGGCGACGACGTCGGCTCGTTGCCAACCCGCCTCGACCTCGGTGGATGTCCACGCGCGATCCTGCTCGTCGGTGCTGAGCCACGAAGACTTCGAAGATCCGTTGATCGCGGGCTCCTCGTCCCTTCGGGCCGGAGCTGGCTGCTCCGGGATCGACGCGTATGCCGGCTCCGAGTACGTCGGCTCGGTGAAGCTCGGCTGGGAGAAGCTCGGCTCGGCAAAGCTGGGCTCGGCGTAGCTCGGCTCGGTGAAGGTCGGCTCGTAGGTGGGCTCGGTCTCGGTGTCGAAGACCGGCTCCGAGGCCAGGTTGGCCGCGGGTGCCTCGGTGGTGTCGGCCAGCCAGGACGTCTCGGCAGGCTCCTCGGAGACCACCTCGGCGAACGCCAGCTCTTCGAGGGCCGCCTCGTCCGACGCCACCGGGAGCGGGTCGGTCAGCGGGTCGCTCTCGAGCGAGCCGCGATCACGCGACGGCATCTGCAAGATGGCGGCGTGGTCGACGTCCTCGTAGTCCGGGATCGGCAGCCGGCCGCGCTGGGGGCGGATCTTGGCCATCAGGGCCGCGATGTGCGCCTCCGGGCTCACGGTGGCTTCGGGCTCGGGCTCGGGCTCGACGGCCTCCTCGGCCTCGGGCTCGACAGCTTCCTCCGCATCGGCGACGGGCTCCTCGACCTCTGCCTCGGGCTCGAGCACGTCGTGCGCCTCGGCCTCGACCGTCTCCTCGACGACCTCGTCCGCCTCGTCGACGACCTCTGCCTCGGGCTCGACCTCAACCGTCTCTTCGACGACGTCGGCTTCGGCTACGACTTCCTCGTCCTCGTCCTCGTCCAGCACAGCGGGCAGGTCGAGCGCGGACGTCGTCGCGTAGGTCTCGTAGGTCTCGGTGTCGTAGGTCTCGCTGACATCGGTCGCCTCGTCGGCAACCTCGACGTCGACGACGTCCTCGACGTCCTCGTCCTCGCTGTCCGCGGGCAGGTCCGGCACGGCCGACACGACGGGCGGGCCGGCGTTCAGGTCGCGCTTGGACCGCAACGGCATGGCGCCGGTTGCGCGCTTCAGCTCGCGAGGGGTCTCGGGCTCTTCGTTCCCGTCGGCGTCGGTCTTCGGCAGCTGGACACCGGCCGAGGCGAGGTGCGGCAGCGTCGCGCCGCGCTCACGGGTCGGCAGGCCCTGGTTGACCTGACGCAGGTGGGCGTCGCCGATGCCGAGCGGGTCGGACTCGTCGACGCTCGGCTCACCCGTGCCGCGCCCGGTGATGGGCGTCGGTGTGGTGAGGACGTCGAACTCGTCGGACTCCTCGGTCACGACGTCGGCCGAAGCCTCGGTCGCTTCGACCTCGGTGGCCTCGAACTGCTCCTCGACGACCTCCTCCGACGCTTCCTCGACCGGCTCGATGTGCGCGCGGGCCGGCAGGACGGCGTTGGGGACGAGCACGTAGGCCGTCGTACCGTCGCCGCTGTTGGCCTTCAGGGTCACGCGGATGCCGTGTCGCTGCGCCAGCCGGCTGACCACGAAGAGGCCCATGCGACGCGCGGTGTCGGGGGTGACCTCGACGCCGGTGCGCAGGTTCTCGTTGATCTGCTTGAGCTCTTCGACCGGGATGCCCAGGCCGGCGTCCGAGATCGTGATGGTCACGCCGTTGTCGCTCTCCACGGCGTCCAGGACGACGGTGGTGTGCGGCGAGGAGTAGGACAGCGAGTTGTCGACGAGCTCGGTGGCCAGGTGCACGAGGTCACCGGCGGCCGCCTCGTTCACGAGGAGCGACAGGTCGGAGTCGACGCGCACGCGCTGGTAGTCGGTCACACCCGCGGTCGCGGCCTGCAGGGTCTCGCCGATGGAGACGGTCTCCCAGCCGGCCGAACGCGTGGGCGCGTCGGCGAGGATGAGCAGCGAGTCCGCCGTACGGCGCATGCGAGCCGCGAGGTGGTCGAGGCGGAAGAGGCTCTCGAGGCGCTTGGGGTCCTCTTCGTCGCTCTCCAGCTTCTCGATCAGGTTCAGCTGCTGGTTGATCAGCGTGGTGTTGCGACGCGACAGCGTCACGAACATCTCGCCGACCTGGGTACGCAGCTTGGCTTCACCGGAGGCCAGGGTGACGGCCTGCTGGTGAAGGTCGTCGACCGCTCGGGCGAGCTGACCGACCTCTTCGTGCGTGGTGACGTCGATCCGCTTGATCGGGCCGGGCTCCGACCCGGACCGGATCCGCGCGACGGCCTCGGGCAGGTCGTTCTGGGCGACCTGGAGGGCGCCCTCGCGGACCCGGCGGATCGGGTTGACGATGGTGCGAGAGATCAGGAAGGCGAGCGCGATGGCGGCGGCCAGCGCGATCAGGGTCAGCAGGGCGTTGAGCAGTGCGCTGCTGCGCGCGTCGGACGCGGTGCCGGTGAGCTCCTTGTCGACGGCGTCGATCAGCCCGGTCTGGATGTTGTCGTACTCGTCGTACGCGTCGGCGCCGCCGAGGCTGGCGCTACCGGCGCCCGCCTCATTGGCGCGCCCACCGTTGTTGATGCGAAGGGTCTGGATGGAGGAGTCGGAGACGCCTCGCTGGCCGGCCAGGCGGTCGAGGGCCACGCTCTCGGCACCGAACTCGGCGAAGAGGGCGACCTCGACGGTGCGACCGGTGCGATCGCTCGCGGCGAGCGCCTGCTGCTGGGCGAGCGAGAACCGACCACTGAGCGTCTGGGAGAGGAGCTCGAGGCGGGGCTCGGGGGTGAACTGCTCGTTGATGATGGTGGTGATCAGCTTGGTGACACCCGACTGCATCTGCCTCAGCTGGGCGATCCAGGTGCCCGGGCTGACCGGTCCCGTCGCCTCGTCGCGCAGGGCCCGGCTCAGGTCGAGGATGACGTCGACCTGGCGGCGCTGCTCGAACGTGAGGTTGGCGCTGTCGCGCGTCTTGACGAGCAGGTCGGCCGCGGCCCTGATCTCGACGAGTGCATCGTCGAGCTCGGCCTGGCTGGTGCCGACGGAGGACTGGGCCGCCACCATGCCCTTCTCGGCCGAGGTGAGGTATGCGATCGCCGGTTCGAGCACGCCGACCTGGTCGGCACTCGCCGACGCGTTGGTCGCCTGCTCGAGGTCGTTGGTGACGCGGAGACCACCGAAGGCGGCTGCGAGGAGCAGCGGGATCGCCAGCGCGAGCGCAACCTTGCGTCGCAGCGGCCAGCCGGAGATGGCGAGTCGGGAGACGCGTCCCTTGGACGGGCTCTGGTCGCTCATGTGAACCCCATGACTTTCATCTTCGCTCCGCCCCAGGAGGGACGGCTGCCCCGAACAGGGCAAAACTCAAGATAGAGAACCGATCTCGTGCGCGGGGCAGAATCCGAGAACTAGATCACAGTAGTTATCTGGACCGCGCTCAAGCGAGCGCCCAAACGCCCGGCGCGCCCTTGCTCATCACGCCGTCCTTGATCATCGACTGGCGGGCTCGGCGCGCGGCGTAGCGCCACCGAAGCTCCCCCTCGGGAGTCAGCTGACGGTCGCCGTCGAGCAGCTCGTCGGCCAACCGCGACTCCAGGGCACTGAAGACGTCGTCGGTGTCGAGCACGCCGCCTGCGGCCTCGAGCACTCCGACGATGTGCGGCTCGAAGTCTTCCGGCGGAGTCCACTTCCGCGGCGCGCGACGCGCGGGCGCGGTGGGTGCGGAGGCCTTCGAGGCCCGCGGCGCCCTGACACGCGGGGCTCGGACTGGAGCTGGCGGAGGCGGGGGTGGCGGCGGCATCCCGTGCACGCACGTCGACAAGGGCAGATCACACAGGTCGCAGTAGTCGTCAGGCATCGATGCCAACGCTAACCCACGATGGCTGTTCAATGACCCCATGAGCGAGCGCAATGTCCTCGGCGGCGAACTCGAGTCGTGCGGCACGGACCCCATGACCGGTTTCCACCGCGACGGCACCTGCACCGTCGGCCCGCAGGACGCGGGTTTGCACGCGATCTGCGCCGTGATGACCGAGGAGTTCCTCGGACATCAGCGCTCGGTCGGCAACGACCTCTCCACCCCGATCCCGGAGTGGGGGTTCCCCGGCCTCGCGCCCGGGGATCGCTGGTGCGTCGTCGCGGTGCGCTGGCTCCAGGCGTACGACGCAGGGCTGGCCGCCCCCGTCGTGCTGGCGGCGACGTCCGAGCGTGCCCTCGAAGTCGTGCCCCTCGCCGTACTCCGCTCGATGTCGGTCGACGTCCCGCCGGACCTCAGCGCCCTCGACTGAGGTCACGCCCTCCTGGGCCGGAACTCGATCACGTTGTCCGGCCTCGATCGTGGACGGCTCCTCGTCATCGGCTCCCCGCCTGCCTGCGCGCAGGCAGGCGCGCTCGACCGGCCGCCCACCCGGTTGGCGGTCACCTCGGCGACGAACACCCGCTCGTCGTCGTACCGCTTGCCCGCCACCACTCCGTCGAGGACGTGGTCGCAGGTGAAGTCGGGAAAGCGCCGGTGTCCCGCGGCCTTCGCGCCCGGCTTGAGCAGGTGGTCGACGACGAATCGGAGTGTCGGGAGCAGGAACTTGGTCCACTCCTTCCCGGTCCAGGTCAGGCAGCACCCGTCCGCGCACGGCTCCCACGCGAGGTGGGCGAACGGCACGCTGCTGTCGCCCCGGCCGGTCGGGGTGCCGCGCAGCGTGGAGCTCGAGTGGGCGAGGTCGACCAGATAGTCGCGCTCCGCCTCGTTGAGCGGCGGCCGCACCTCGATGCGGCCGAGGAAGACGTTCTCGTCCACGGGACCTCCTTGGTTGTCCCGGTCGTCCTTCCCGGTGTGGGTGCCTCGTGAAACCGAGCAATCCCCGCCTGTGGAGAAGCGTTCATGGGTTGTCCACAGATTGTGTTTCCCGGGTTCCGGGACACCGCTCCGTCGGGCAAGTCTTGTCGTGGAGACCATTCTGGAGGCCACCATGACCATCACGCTCGACCAGGCGAGCTTCACCGCACAGACCCGCGCGATCGCGTCGCGCGCAGACGCAATGAGCGAGCGTCGTAAGGAGATCGAGCTCGACGTCGAGCAGTTGCTCGCTTCGTGGCGCGGCGCTGCCGCGGACCGTTTCGCCGAGGCCTGGCGGGAATGGCGGGATGGTGCCGATGGCGTGATCGACAGCCTCGTGGCCCGCCACGAGGCGCTCGTCGCCACCCGTGACGACCTCGCCGCGACCGACGCCCGGGTCGCTGCTGACGGTGCGCGGCTCAGAAGGCGGCTCGGATGAGCGCGTTCGAGGTGGATGTCGACGAGCTCCGCGCCGTCGTGGCCGCCATGACCGCCGAGTCAGACGCCTTGCGCGACCTCGCCGACGAGGTCGAGGCGGCCTCCACGTCGTTGCACGGCGAGTGGTCCGGAACGGCCAGTAACGCGTACGTCACAGCCCACACGCGGTGGGCGGGCGACTTCAGGCAGATGCGCGACGCGCTCACAGACCTGCACACGATCGGCGTCACGGCTGCAGATAACTACGCCACGGCCGTCGAGGCCAACGTCGCGATCTGGGAGCAGGTCCGGTGAGGCTCGCCGTAGACGGCGGTGGGTTCGTGGCTGCCGGCACCGCCGCCCGCACTGCCAACCAGGTCGCCGCCCTCCACTACGACTCGCTGGCAGGCAAGCTCGGCGGCTACGGCGCGATGGCCGGCAACGACTCAACCAGCACGGAGTTCTCCGAGTCGTACGACGCAGCGTCGGCCGAAGCCCTCGACGCGCTCGCCGACCTCTCGGCCGCGTTCATCGGCCTCGGGAGGTTGATCCACGCAACCGACGCCAACCACAAGCGAGCGGAGGCCGCCTCTGCCGGGCTGAGCGTCTCGGCGTACTCCGGAGGCGATCTCCACGAAGACGACTACGTCCGCGTCGTCCACTCCTCGCCTCCCTCGAGCCTCGGCGCGCAAGAGCCGAGCTTTGGGGAGGTGGAGACGTGGATCCTGGATCGGATCGAGGGCTTCGTCTGGCCCGGCGCCGACGTCCCACGCTTGCGCGATGCCGCGGCCACGTGGAAGCAGGCCGCCATCGGTGTCGACGATCTGGTCGACTACTGCGAGCACGCGAGCGTCGAGCTCGGTCGCCAGCTGTCGCCCGAGATCCCGCTCGCCCTCGATGCCGTCGACGACCTTCGCGGGAGCATCGGCGAGCTGCGCGACACGTTCGGCGAGCTGGCGAGCATGTGTGAGGAGTACGCCGCTGGCGTCGAGACCGCTCACGAGCGGACGCGCGCCCTGCTGGCCGAGATCGTGCAGATGGTCGTCGAGGGGATGGTGATCGCCGCCGCCGTTGGACTGATCACGGGAGGTAGCGCCTCCGGAGTGGTCGCCTCAACCACGGTCGCGCGCGTGCTCGAGCAGGCTCCCCGTTTCCGGGCTCTGCTGATCGCACTGCGCGACGCCGCGTCCGTCTGTGCGTCGCGACTCAAGGCGGCGCAGGAAGGGGTTGTTGCCGTTCGGGCGCGGCTTGAGAAGTTCTTGCGACTGGATCTTCGGAACGAACGGGGGTCGATCCGGCTCTCGGGAACTTCCGGATCTGGGCGAGAAAGGGGAGGACTTCACTTCCAAGGCAGTCCGAAGCACGGCTCGTCCGCTCACGGCCGGGCATCCGCCGGTCCGATTGACGGCCAATCAGCCCTGGAGCGCAGTGTCGCGATCAGTCCTGAGACCACCACTCGGCGCGTCAGCTTCGATGAGACTCACCACCAGTTCGTTGTCTTCGACGAAACGACCCCGGGCGTGTTCCATGGGCACGTTCGAGAGTGGGGCGAGCTGACCCCGGCCATGCAGACAGCATTGAGGCGTTCGGGAATAGTGGATCGAAAGGGCCGGGCCATTGAGTGAGGAATCCATGATCTACGAAGAACCGGCGCCATCCACTCCGGAGGAGTTGGAGTCGCTGCTCGCGGCTGGAGACTTTGCGGCGGCGGCGGGTTCGCTCATGAGTCTTGCGCTGTCTCACGATGACCGCGCTCGAGTCGAGCGACTCGCCATCGAGCTCGTGGACCACGACAGCGACGAACTTGCCGCAGCCGCGGCCACGTCTTTGGGGCATCTGGCGCGTCTCCACGGTTCCTTGGCAGACGACCGTCTTGCACGCCTCCGTCTGGCCGTTGCAGCGGAGCGACCGAGCATCCGGGGTCGAGTCCTCGACGCCGTGGACGACTTGGCGATGTTCACGGAACGCGACTCGTAGCGAACGGGCGCACCCGTCGGCGTACTGCAGGACAATTCTGTCCGTGCCCGACCGTCCCCTCACTCCGCGCGAGCAGCGCCTGGGACTCACCACCGCGATCTCTGTCGCGATCACCGGCGTGGTCGTGACCATGCTGGTCCTCTTCCTCCCGTCGGGTCCGATGGAGTCCGTACGCCGCACGCTGGGCCTGGGCTCGGGACGCGGACTGCCCGCCCCGACCATCGAAGAGCGGGGCGGCGTGTTCGCGTTCACGATGACGCAGCCAGGAAGCAGCGAACCCGTCGGCTGGGACCCGTGCGAGCCGATCCGCTACCAGGTGAATCCGGCCGATGAGCCCGCCGGCGGCAGCCAGCTCATCTCGCGCGCCATTGCGCGCGCGTCGGCCGCCACCGGGCTGACGTTCGAGGACGAGGGCCTGACGGACGAGCGTCCATTCACTGCCCAGTTCGTCCCGATCGGCACGGATCGACCGGTCATCATCGGGTGGGGAACGGCGGCCGAGTTCCCCGAGCTCGCGGATGACGTCGCCGGCATAGGCGGCGGCGCGGCCGAGCAGGGAGTCCTCGGCCGGCGCTACTACGTGACCGGCGGGGTCGCCCTGGACACGGACCTCTTCACCACCGCTCAGGTCACCATGCGGCCGCAGATCATGGAGGCGATCGTGCTCCACGAGATCGCGCACGTGGTCGGCCTCAATCACGTCAACGAGCCGACCGAGCTGATGGCCGCCACGAACAACGGGCAGCTCGACTTCGGTCCAGGCGATCGTGAGGGCCTCGCCCGCTTGGGCTCGCTCCCCTGCGCCTAGCTGACGATCAGGCCGCTGGCTCGTAGACCAGACGGATCGGAGTCTCGTAGAGCTCGACGACGACAGGCGGCTTCGTTGGTCGTACGCCGGGTGGTCGCGGTGGCCTGGATCGATAGCGGTGGCCGGTCGGTGTCGTGGCAACGACCCTCGTCCCGTGGCGTTCGGCTCGCCACCCCGGCAGCTCCTTGGTCTGGTTGCACGTCTGGCAGAGCCCTTGGCCGTTGTCGGCGCGGGTCGGGCCGCCGGACGCGTGCGGTCGGACGTGGTCGACGTGGCGGATCGGAGCATCGCACCACGGCGTACGGCAGACATCGTCGCGCGTGATCAGGAAGTCACGGAGCCGGCCGGCGAAGAGCCTCGACCGGGAATCCATGGCCACCAGCTCGCCGCTGCTCGGGGACGTGAAGAGTCGGGTCACCCACGCTCGGTCGGCGTCGCGGACCAGACCTCGCGCCAGCGCCGCCGGGAGTGGGCCATGGCCCGTCAAGTGGGCCGGCTCGTGGTCGTCGCCGGCACCGAGCAATGTCTTGTCTGTCATCACGAGCTGGACGTGGACCTGTTGGGTCCCGGTCTCGCGGCCGGTGATCCGGCCGATCAGCGTGTCGGCCATGATCTGGCCGCGCGAACGCTCGTCACCCTGCGCCTTGGCTGCGTCGGCGGCCAGGTCAAGAGCGACCTTGCACGCGACCCCGTCGGCGACAGGCAGCAATCCCGTGAGCCAGGCCATCGTGTCCGGCGCCGGACGCAGGGAGACATGTCGATCGGCGTTGGCGCCACGGACGCGACGCAGCGCGGATCCGGGGTCGAGCCGGTAGCCGATCTTGCGCGCCTGGTTGCCTAGCTGCCGAGGGCCGAGCTCGCCCAGCCGGTGCGCAAGTTCGGCGTCGACTGCGGTGCGGTGCTCGCGACTGAGGATCGCGGTCTCCTTCACCAGCACAGTCGCGGACCATTCAGAGATCTGGCCGCGGCTGAGTGCCCACATCGTGTGCGGCATCTCGGTCATCGCGGCGGCAAAGCCGAGGTGTCGGGCTCCCTGGGTCGGGGACACGTGGCGGGCGAGCGCGACCTCCGATCCGAGTCCGCGACCCCGATCGGAAGCGCGGACTCCGCGCGCCGATTCGGCCCGCTTGCGCTCCACGGACAGCGTGCAGGTGACGCGAGCCTGCGCTGCGGCGAGCCCGGCCTTGAGCTCCTCCATCGCCCTGATCTGGTCGATCAGCTCGGCCTCGGAAGCGCCCGAGCCATCGAGAGTGCCGATGCGTCGCAGCAGAGCCCGCAGTCCCTCACTCGTGCTCGAGGCCGGGAGATGCGCGCTGTCGCAGTCGGGAGTGGGTGTCCCCTGGACTGGGGCTTCGCGCGACTCGAACATGTGTTCGATTTTACCCGAAGGTGCTTGCGTCGGCAAGTGTGATGTCTCAGGACATGGGTGACGGTTCTGCATCAGGAGATTGGTGGCACTTTGAGTTTCAGGACTTCGGTGACGTTTCCTCGGCTTTGGGGCGAGGGCCTCGGGGGCGACCGTTGCCGACGTACTTGATCCCGGGTGCGGGTCGGGTGTGCTCGGCGAGGACCTCGCCCTTGAGGTCGGTCACGATGAGCCGGTCCCCGTCGTTGATGACCAAGACGTGCTGGAAGGCGCGTTGGGTGTCGACCATGTAGGTGACCGAGTCCAGGGTGAAGGTGCCGGCGGTGTTCACCTTTCTGACGCGGGTGTCTGCGGGCAGGTCCAAGTCCAACGGAACTCGTGGCGTGGGCCGCGGTCGTGGGGCTGGCCGGTCGAACAGTGACCGGACCGGCTCGGGACGCGGCGCCTCGGCCTTCGGTGTGGCTTCCCACGCGGTCAACGGTGTGACGCGCCCGGGGAGCCCTTGGTGTGGCCGCTCGGTGTTGTAGATGCGGTCGAACGCGTCGACCTGGGCTTGCAGCTGATCGAGCGTCTCGGCGAGCGGCTGCTTGTCGAGGTAGCGGAACAGGGTCTGGTGGAAGCGTTCGTTCTTGCCCTGGGTGGTCGGTTTGTACGGCTTGCCGGTGATCGCTTCCACGCCCAGGCTCGACACGTGCTCGACGAGCTGGCCGAGGAATCCGCGCCGCGAGGGGTTGAGCGCGACGCCGTTGTCGGACAGCAGTCGTTGGGGCACTCCGTGGGCGCGGATGGCCTTGTTCACTACGGCGATTGCGGCCTCGGCGGTCTCGCCCCGCGCGACGTGGGACGCAACGGCGTAGCGGGAGTGATCGTCGATGAGCTGGAAGATCACGCACGTGCGCCCGCCCGTCAGGACGTACTCGGTGCCGTCCAGCTGCCAGCACGCGTTCGGTGCCGGGTACACGAATCGGCGCCACGCCGAGCGTGGCTTCTTCTTCGGCTCGAGTCTGGCAACGCCTGCCTGGCGGAAGATCCGCGACAGGGACGCGATCGAGGGCACCACCTCCAGTCCCATCGCGCGCATCTTGTCGTGCACGCTGATCGGCCCATGGTCCAGCCCGGACGCCTCGAGAGCCGCGCGGACCTGCACGGACTGCTCCTTGACCTCGTCGGTCAGCTTGGATGGGCTCGACCTCGGACGCCGGGACCTGGGCTCGAGCACCGCTGCTGGCCCGTCGGTCGTGGCGCGCTTGCGCAGCTCGTAGAAGGACTTGCGCGAGATTCCGTGCTCGGCACAGAACGTCGAGACCGCGCCGCGTGGCGCGTCGTCAGGCCACAGTGAGATCGCGAGGCGGACACGGGGATCGATGGGTTCATTGGCAGCCACCACCGCAGCCTTGGGGCTGAAGTGTCACCACCAAGACCACCAGAAGTGTCACCGATGTCCTGATGCAGAACTGTCACCGATGTCTTGGGAGATGACAGCTTGCGTCGGCAAGCCCTCAACCGAAGCATTTTGTGCGGCCAACTGCGAAGCACCCAGGGAGTTCGCAGGCCGCGCTCAACAGCCCCGCGTCGCCTGACCAACACCAACCCTTCACCCGCGCAGCCCTTCCCACAGCCCCCGGGTTGCGCCATGCTCCCGAACATGAACCGTCATCTCGGGACGGGTCGGGCGCTCGCGCTCACCCTTGCCAGCGCCCTCATCGCCGCTCTCGCCCTCGTGTCTCCGCCGGCCACCGCCGCGACACCGATCACGGTGTCGGCCGCGATCGGGCAGCAGAACGGCTCGACCCAGACCGTTCGCGGGTACGTCGTCGGGCAGCCGACCGCGACCAACACGGTCGTGAAGTCGGCCTTCCCGAACGACTACGCGCTCGCCATCGCCGACTCCGCGAGCCAGGCCAGCACGTCCCAGATGCTCTACGTCCAGATCCCGAGCGCGTTCCGCGCGCAGTGGGGGCTGAAGACCAACCCCAGTCTCATGGGCAAGCAGATCGACGTGACGGGGTCGCTGTCGGCGTACTTCTCGCACCCCGGCCTGACCGGCGCCTCGGCCTTCGCGCTCGCCGGTGGCGGGCCGACCGATCCGCCTCCCGGTGGCACGACCAGCCCGTGGGATCCCACCTACTACGCGCCCGCGATCGGCAAGACCGGCACGGCGCTGCGCACCTCGCTGCACGACATCATCGACGGCAACACGACCCTGTCCTACGACCAGGTGTGGACCGCGCTCAAGGACACCGACCAGGACCCGAACAACACCGCGAACGTGATCGAGCTCTACACCGGCACGTCCATCTCCAAGAGCAGCAACGGTGGCGGCACCGGCCAGTGGAACCGTGAACACGTCTGGGCGCAGTCGCGCGGCGGCTTCACCACCAGCGCCGGACCCGGCACCGACCTGCACCACCTGCGACCCGAGAACGTCGCCGTCAACGGCACCCGCGGCAACAAGGACTTCGACCTCGGCGGGTCGGCGGTCTCGGGGTGCAGCGACTGCTTCACCGACGGCGACTCGTTCGAGCCGCGCGACGCGGTCAAGGGCGACGTGGCGCGGATGCTCTTCTACATGGCGATCCGCTACGAGGGCGGCGACGGCTTCAACAACCTCGAGCTGAGCAGCACCGTCGGCTCCTCCTCGACCCTGCTCGGCGACAAGGAGGTCCTGCTCGCGTGGAACGCCGAGGACCCGGTGTCGACGTTCGAGATGCGCCGCAACGACCGCATCCACTCGGCGTGGCAGGGCAACCGCAACCCGTTCATCGACCACCCGGAGTGGGCCGCCTCGATCTGGAACTGAGCCCAGGTGCTATTCACACGCGATGCCGTCTCCCTCGCTGTCCAGGTCATACGGGTCACTGCCGGACACGTAGATCGGCCCGTTGGCATACATCGGACCGTCACCGGACCCACCGGCACAGTCGTAGTCAGACGCAGGGGCAAGACACGGCTCGTAGCCCGTCGTGCAGTTGCTCACGACCGGAGCGAGCGGCTTGACCAGCTTGCTCACCACGAGCTCGACGACCGAGCCAGGAGCCGCACCTTGGTCTCCGCTCGGCGATTGACTGAGCACCACGTTGTCAGCGCCTGAGCTGACGACCTTCCGAACCACCCGGATCTTGAAGCCGGCCTGCCGCAGCACGTCCTGGCCGGCAACAGCTCCTTGACCCACGATGCCCGGCACCTTCGGCATGGGAGCCGCCACCACGAGCGTCACGATCGTTCCCGCAGCCAGAGCAGCCCCCGCCTTCGAGCTCTGCTTCAGCACTTCCCCGGCGGGCTGCCATGAGGGCTGCCTGAGTACCTCGACCTTGAGACCGGCGGCGCGGAGTGCCGCCTTGGCCTGGTCGATCGACTGCGAGCGAAGAGAGGGCACCGCGATCGGCGCAGGCTCCTCCTCGATCATCTCTTCGACCGCGTCCTCGGCAATGACTTCTTCCTCAGCATCCGCCACCTCGGCTTCGCCGGGTGCAGCCTGAACCTCGATGTCCAGGGCGTTCTGCTGACTGTCTGACGCGACGGGCTCCTGATCGTCGTCAGGCATTAGTGCGCCGAACGCGACAAGTGCACCGACGACCAGGAGGACCTTCGTCCGGAGGCGGAGACTCCGCCACCGACCGTGCCGGGTTGCGGTGGCTGCAGGAGACGGTTGCACCATGGGCGCGGGAGGCCGGGCCAGCGCGGTCTGCGAAGTCCACTGTCTTCCGTCCCAGAACCTGACCAACGCCTGGTTCTGGTTGTCCGGGTACCACCCGGGTGGCATCGGTTGTCCGCTCACGTTCTTCCCCCGTCATGGACGCCTGCTTCTCATCGATGCTCACGTAAGTCGCGGTGAATTTCTGCGGAACCACGAAATGCCACCCGAACGGTGAGTGCGGCTCCGGTGCCTTTGGACTGCTGAGAAGGCCAGCACGATCTGTGGACGGGTGGATCCACCCATTCCCGCGGCCCGCTGCGTCAACTCGCCGGCAGCACGTGGGCGTCGGAGCCCGGATACACCAGGCCCTCGTGCCCGTCGCTCCACTTCACGACGTACGGCGGAGCGCCATCCTCGCCACGGACCTCGATGATCTCGCCGTGCCGGGACGGCGCGTCGACCTTGTTGCTCTCGGCGACCAGGCTGTCGCCCACTTGCGCTCGCATGTCTCCACGATGCGCCTGTTCGCGGCCGGCGACAAGGGCCGTTGTGGGTAGATCCACCCAGACCCCGACCACAGGAGATGGGCATCTCGCCCGACGCGGCATCGACGCTGCGAGAAATAGCGTCGAGCCATGGAAACCACAGACATCGACACCGTCATCATCGGCGCTGGTCAGGCCGGCCTGTCGACCGGCTATCACCTGCAGCGCAGGGGGATCCCGTTCGTGATCCTCGACGCGAACACCCGCCTCGGCGACAACTGGCGCCGGCAGTGGGACAGCCTCAAGCTCTACACGCCGGCGCACGTCGACGGCCTGCCCGGACTGCCGTTCCCCGCCCGCCGCTGGACCTTCCCGGGCAAGGACGCGGTCGGCGACTACCTCGAGACCTACGCCCGCACCTTCGACCTCCCGGTCCGGCTCGGCACCCGCGTCCAGTCCCTCGAGGCGTACGGCGACGGCTATGCCGTGACCACGGACGGTGATCGATTCACCTGCCGCAACGTGGTCGTGGCGACCGGCACCTTCGGGCGTACTCCCGAGATCCCGTCCGTCGCTGCCGAGCTCGATCCGGCGATCCTGCAGCTGCACTCGAGCGAGTACAGAAGGCCGGGCCAGATCGGCGACGGTCCCGTGCTCGTCGTCGGCGCGAGCCACTCCGGCACCGACATCGCCTACGAGCTGGCCGAGTCGCACCCGACGATCCTGGCCGGGCGCGACTGCGGGCAGATCCCGCCGCGACTCGAGTCGCGGGCGTTCCACACGCTGCTGCCGATCATGCTCTTCGCGTGGCGCCACCTGCTCACCCGACGGACCCCGATCGGCCGCAAGCTCAAGGGCGAGCTGCGCCAGCACGGCGGACCCATGCTGCGGGTGAAGCGCCAGGACCTGCTCGACCGCGGCGTCGAGCGCGTCACGAGCCGCATCGAGGAGGTGCGCGACGGCCTGCCGGTCGTCGACGGCGCGCCCCGCGAGGTGGGCACGGTCGTGTGGGCCACGGGCTTCCGCCAGGTCTTCGACTGGATCCAGCTGCCGATCATGGGCGACGAAGGCTGGCCGAAGGAGCTGCGCGGGGTCTCCCCCGACTTCCCGGGCCTGTTCTTCTGCGGGCTGTGCTTCCAGTACTCCTTCGCCTCGATGGTGCTTCCCGGTGTCGGCCGCGATGCGGCGTACGTCGCCGAGCGGATCTCCGCACGGTCGCGGACCGCCGTACTCTCGGACAGTGGAGCAGCCCGCTGACGCTGGTGAGCTCGACGGACTCAGCGCCGCCGAGCTCGATCAGCTCGCCACCGTCGCAGGCTTGGCCGGTCACCACGACGACCTGATCCGCGCGCTGCAGAAGGCGTTCGTCCGGTCCCAGGACGAGGGCGACGCGCACCAAGCCGTGCGGTGCGCGTTCCGGCTGGCGATGAGCACGGCGACGCACGGCGAGCAGGCGCTGTCGGCCGGCTGGATCGGCCGCGCCTCGGACCTTGTCGACGAGATCGGCGAGGACTGCGCCGAGCGCGGCTGGGTGGCCTTCCTGCGGATGTTCCGGGCGATCGGCGCGGGTGACTTCGCGGAGGCGCAGGCTCGCGCCAACGAGGCGAGCTCCTCCGGCCGCCGCTTCCACGACGCCGACCTGATCGCGATCAGCACCTGCGCCCAGGGTCGGGTCGCGCTCTACTCCGGTCGGTTCGCCGAGGGCCTCGCCCACCTCGACGAGGCGATGGTGCGGGTGATCGCGGGCGAGGCGTCGCCGTTCATCTCCGGGCACGTCTACTGCACCGCCATCGAGGGCTGCCAGGAGATCAGCGACTTCGGCCGGGTGGCGGAGTGGACCGCCGCGCTCGAGCGGTGGTGCGAGGCGCAGCCCGGGCTGCTCGCCTTCACCGGCCAGTGCGCGGTGCACCGCGGCCAGCTGATGCGGCTCAGCGGCGCGTGGGACGACGCGCTGCGGGAGTACTCCCTCGCCGCAGACCGCTACCTCGCGCTCGGCACCCCCGCCGCCATCGGCCTGACGGCCGTCGAGACCGGCGACGTGCTGCGACTGCGCGGCGACCTCGTCGGTGCGGATGCGGCGTACCAGCGAGCCGCCGACCTCGGCGTCGACCCGCAGCCGGGACTGGCGCTGCTCTGGCTTGCCGAGGGCAGGGGTACGGCGGCGCTCGCGGCCGTCGAGCGGCTGCTGGCCGAGCCCGGCGGGCCGGTCCAGCGCTGCCACCTCCTGCCCGCCGGCGTCGAGGTGCTGTTGGCCGCAGGCCTCGCCGACCGAGCACGGCCGCTCGCCGTGGAGCTCTCGACCCTGGCGTCGGCGATCGGTTCCACCGTGCTGGCTGCCTCGGCCGCGCAGGCGATGGGCGCGGTCGAGCTCGCCGACGGCGATGCGGCCGGCGCGCTCCCCTACCTCCGGAAGTCGCACCAGCTGTGGACGCAGTCGTCGTCGCCGTACGACGCCGCGGTGGTGCGGCTCCTGACCGGCCGGTGCCTGCTGGCGCTGTCGGACGAGACGTCGGCCGAACGCGAGCTGTCGGCCGCCCGAGCGATCTTCCGCCAGGTCGGGGCCTTGCCGATGGCGGATGTCGCGTCCTCCCTCCTCGCGCCCGCGTCACTCCCCGGCGGCCTCACGGCACGCGAGGTCGAGGTGCTCCGGCTCGTCGCGGCGGGGAGGAGCAATCCGCAGATCGCCGCCGAGCTGGTGCTCAGCGAGAAGACGGTCGCGCGGCACCTGTCGAACATCTTCGGGAAGCTCGACGTCGGGTCACGCACGGCAGCTGCAGCCTTCGCGTTCGAGCGCGGGCTGGTCTGAAGCCTCCTCATTTTTCGGGCTTCCAGCACTCCACCGACGGTGGCATTGTGATGTGGATCACACCCACTCGGAAGGTTTGTCATGCGCCGACTCGTTTCCGCAGCCATCGTCGCGACAGCAGTCGCCGCACTCGGGGTCGGTCTGGCACCGCCCTCCTCGACCGCACCGCCCGCGGCAGCCGCGCCCAGGGCCGACCAGCCGCTGGACGCCTACACCGCCAGCGGGGTCACCAGCGAGCAGCTCGGCACCCTCGCGGAGAGCGGCTACGACCTGACCGAGGCGCACTCCACGGGCGACACGAGCCAGGTCGACCTCGTGCTCACCTCCGACGAGGCCGGGCGCCTCCAGGACCAGGGGATCGACGTCCGCCTCACCCGCGTCAAGGGCGGCAAGACGGTCCGCCAGTTCGCCGCCGCCCAGGCGGTCGGCGGCTTCACGGTGTGGCGTTCCTACGACGAGCCCGGCGGCATCCGCGACCAGCTCGTCGCCGCCGCCAGGAAGTACCGCGATGTGGCGAAGCTGGTGAAGCTCGGCACGACCTACCAGGGACGCGACATCCTGGCCCTCAAGGTGACCCAGGGCGCCCGCAACCAGAAGGACGGCAAGCGGCCCGCGGTGATCTTCAGCGCGACCCAGCACGCCCGCGAGTGGATCGCGACCGAGGTGACCCGGCGGCTGATGGACAGCTATCTCACCCGCTGGGACGACGGCGATCGCGAGGTCAAGAAGCTCCTCAAGAAGACCGAGCTCTGGTTCGTCCCCGTGCTGAACCCCGACGGCTACCAGTACACGTTCGACCACGAGCGCCTGTGGCGGAAGAACCTCCGTGACAACAACGGCGACGGCGTGACCCAGGTCGGCGACGGTGTCGACCCCAACCGCAACTACCCCTCCCACTGGGGCTACGACAACGAGGGATCCTCCGACATCCCCTCCAGCGACACCTATCGCGGTCCGTCACCGGCGTCCGAGCCGGAGACCCAGGCGGGCATCAAGCTCTTCAACACGGCCAGGGCCGAGTTCATGGTGAACTACCACTCCAACGGCGAGTGGCTGCTCTACAACGACGGCTGGCAGATCGGCACCCCGACCGCCGACGACCCGATCTACTACGCGCTGTCCGGCAATCTCGACCAGCCGGCCATCGCGGGCTACCACCCCGGCCTGTCCTCCGACGTCCTCTACGTCACCAACGGTGAGATCGACGGCTACGCGCAGGAGGCCACCGGCACCCTCGCCTGGACGCCGGAGCTGTCACCCGGCTGCGACGGTTGCGGGTTCGTCTTCCCCGACGACGAGGCGCTGGTGCAGGCGGAGTTCGAGCGCAACCTGCCGTTCGCGGAGTCGGTGGCCGATTCGGCGGCCGACCCCGACGACCCGAAGTCGGCGATCGGCCTCAAGACCAAGCCCTTCTACCTCGACAGCGAGGACGCCTACAAGTCCGGCCTGCCGGCCGTGCAGCTGAGCTTCACCAAGTCGTACGGCGATCCGCAACCCGTCGCCGTACTCGCGAAGCGCAGCCTGGGACGCGTGACCGCGAAGTGGAAGGTCAACGGCGGCCCGACCCGGTCCGCGCGCACGTCCGAGTGGACGGGTGGCGAGCGCTACGGCATGACCTCGACGTACTACCACCAGGTCCGCGGCATGGTCACCGGCACCAAGCCGGGCGACTCGGTGCAGGTGTGGTTCGAGGGTGGCGGCAGGCGAAGCGAGTCGTTCACCTACCAGGCGGTCTCCGAGACCGGCAACCGCCTGCTGGTGGTCGCGGCCGAGGACTACAACGGCGCCTCACCCGCGCAGACACCCGGCCCGCACTACCTGAACTACTACCTCGACGCGCTCGCGGCCAACGGCGTCGACGCCGATGTCTATGACGTCGACGCGCAGGGCCGCACGGCTCCCGACGCCCTGGGCGTGCTCAGCCACTACGACGCGGCGATCTGGTACACCGGCGACGACGTCGTGACCCGCACCCTGGGTCGTGGGGCCGGCAACGTCGACCGGCTGGCGCTCGACGAGATGCTGGAGTTCCGCGCGTTCATGAACGACGGCGGAAAGGTGATGTACACCGGGAACCAGGCGGGCGAGCAGTACACCGGCAACGTCGGCAACCAGCTGTACGACCCGCAGGGCACGATCGCCTGCAACCCGCTGCCGGCCGGCGTTGACCCGCGACGCTGCCTCGCGCTCCGCGGATCGGGCGACGGCACCAACGACGTGCTGCAGTACTGGTTCGGGGGCTACCTGGCGATTCCGAACGACGGCCTCGCCGACGACGGCAGCGTCTTCGGCGTGGCCGGCATCGACGACCCGTTCTCCGGACTGGGCTGGGCGATGAACGGTCCGGAGTCGGCCGACAACCAGATCGCGACCTCGTCGTTCATCGCGACCAGCGGCATCTTGCCGGCCACCCAGTTCCCGCAGTTCGAGAGCGCTGCCTCGGCGCGGTGGAACAAGCCGGGCGGTCCGTTCGACCCGCACACCGGCAGCCAGTTCGTCTACAGCCAGATCGCCGACGTGTCCTACAAGCGACTCACGAAGACCGTCACCGTGCCGGCCGGCGGCGGATCGCTGGACTTCTGGACGTCCTATGACACCGAGGGCGCCTGGGACCACGTCTTCGTCGAGGCCCACACGCCGGGCAGCGACAACTGGACGACGCTGCCCGATGCCAACGGCCACACCACGCAGGAGACGGGCGACAGCTGCGCCTCGGGCTGGCGCGAGCTGCACCCGCACCTCGACCACTACCAGACGTTCGACGAGGCGACCGAGACCTGCACGCCGATCGGTACGACGGGCGCCTGGCACGCCGCATCGGGCAACTCCGCAGGCTGGCAGGAGTGGAGCGTCGACCTCGGCGCCTACGCGGGCCAGTCGGTCGAGCTGTCCATCACCTACGCCAGCGACTGGGGCACCCAGGGCCTCGGCACCTTCGTCGACGACGTGACCGAGCCGGACGGCACGGCCACCTCCTTCGAGACCGGCCTCGACGGCTGGACGATTCCTGGTGCCCCCGCCGGCAGCGCCCTCAACGCCAACGACTGGGAGGTCACCGACGCCAGCGGCTTCCCCGTCGGGGCCGGGATCACGACGCCGAACTCGCTGCTCCTCGGCTTCGGGTTCGAGGGCATCGCCACGCCCGCGGCTCGGAACGAGGTGATGGGGAGGGCGCTGGAGCACCTGCTGGACTGAGCGGAGGTGCTCATCTCTGGGGACGGCCGGCTCTCCACCTGGACGAGCCGGCCGGTCCCACGGCTGATCCTGGGCAGTGCGTTGATGTTGTTCCTGGAGCTGGCCCTGATCCGGTGGCTGGGCGCCAACATCGTGCACCTGTCCTACTTCACCAACTTCGTCCTGCTCGGCTCGTTCCTGGGGATCGGGGTCGGCTTCCTCATCTCACGCGGGCGCCGGTCGGTGCTGCCGTGGACGCCGGTGATGCTGGCGTTGCTCGTCGTCGCCGTCCTGGTCTTCCCGGTGTCCGTCGACCGCGCGGGTGCCGATGTCATCTTCTTCACCGGCCTCGACACGACCGGTCCGCCCGCTTGGCTGATGCTGCCGGTCGTGTTCGTGCTGAGTGCCTTCATCCTGGTCGGTCCGGCCGAGGTCGTCGGCCGCTGCTTCGGCCGGTTGCCCCCGCTGACGGCCTACCGCTGGGATCTCGTCGGATCGCTGATCGGCATCGGCCTGTTCTCGGCGCTGTCGCTGGTGTGGGCACCGTCGTACGTGTGGGGCTCGATCGTCGCGGTCGCCTTCGTCGTCCTGATCGGCGGCTGGCAGCGCTGGCTCGCGGCGCTGGCGGGCACCGGCATCATCGTGGCGCTCGTGGTCGAGTCGGTCGCGGCCGGCGTCTCCTGGTCGCCGTACTACAAGGTGACGACTCGCGACGTGCAGGATCCCGAGTTCGGCACCAGGGTCTACATCTCGGTGAACGGGGTGCCGCACCAGTCGATGTCGCCCGCGCAGTGGAAGCTCTCCCGGGCCTCCGAGATCTACGCGGCGCCGTACGCCCGACGCGACGACGCGCCACTGGACAACGTGCTCGTGGTGGGTGCCGGCTCCGGCTCCGACGTCGCCATCGCGCTGCTCGAGGGAGCCGAGCGCGTCGACGCCGTCGACATCGACCCGCGCATCGTCGACATCGGTGTCGAGCGCAACCCCGACGGCGCCTACCAGGACCCTCGCGTCGCTCGGCACATCAACGACGGACGAGCCTTCCTGGAAGGCACCGACGAGAAGTACGACCTGATCCTCTTCGCGCTGCCCGACTCGCTGTCGCTGGTGAGCGGCGCCTCCCAGATCCGTCTGGAGTCGTTCCTGTTCACCGAGGAGGCGATGCGGTCCGCCCACGAGCACCTGACCGACGAGGGCGTGTTCGCGATGTACAACTACTACCGCGAGGACTGGCTGATCGACCGGTTGGGCGGCACGGTCGCGGAGGTGTTCGGCCACGAGCCGTGCATCGACCTGTTCGGCGCTGCCACCGCTGTCGTGTCCGCGGCGAAGGACCAGGCCAACCAGGAGTGCGGACCGGAGAACCACGGCCTACCGGCGTCCTACGTCGAGCCCGCGAGCGACGACGCGCCGTTCCTCTACTACCAGGGCGGCATGGTGCCGGCCATCTACCTGTGGGCCCTGGGCGGCATCCTGCTGGTGTCGCTGGTCGTGGTGCGGACCCTCGGTGGACCGTTCCGCTCGATGCGGCCGTACGCCGACCTGTTCTTCATGGGCGCGGCGTTCCTCCTGCTGGAGACCAAGAGCATCGCGACGTTCGCCCTGCTCTTCGGCACGACCTGGATCGTGAACGCCATGGTCTTCGCCGGTGTGCTCGTGATCGTGCTCGCCGCCGTGGAGACGACGCGGAGGTTCCGAACGCCACCACTGCCCACGGTGTTCGCGCTGGTGGCCGCGTCGCTGTCCCTGGCCTACGTCATCAAGCCGGAGTGGCTGCTCGAGCTGAGCTTCGCGCCCCGCCTCGTTGCCGCCGTGCTGCTGGCCTTTCTTCCGATCTACCTGGCGAACATTGCCTTCGCCAAGCGGTTCGCGGCGTCCGGAGACTCGCAGTCGGCGTTCGGCATCAACCTGCTCGGCGCGATCGTCGGCGGCTGCCTGGAGTACGCCGCACTGCTGACCGGCTACCGCAACCTGCTCCTCCTGGTCGCGATCCTCTACCTGGCCGCGTTCCTGCTCAAACCGAGGGATGCAGCGCTCGCGGCGTGACCCCGCTCGAGACCAGCGATCGGGTCAGAGCTTGAAGATCAGGCGCGCTGCGCCGCGACGGACTCGGTGCGGACCTCGAAGACCCGCGCGTCTCCGCGCACGCTGGAACTTCTCCACGTCACCCGGGCCCGGTCTGCGGCCGATGCGACGGATGAACTCATGAACCAGTGCGCGATCACTCTCGCTGACCGAATCAGTTGCTCTTGCCCCCATGGTGTCACTCCTGCACAGAGAGAAGGACGACGCTGCGGCCTAACGTCTCGACCCAAAATACGCTCCATCTCAGCGGTGGTCCATCCCGATCTATACCGCCGACACTCTGGCCTCGGAGGCGCCAACGGGTGTAGGCAGGGACCGTTGAGGGCGTGAGTCCCCGCGCCGCCCGCTCGATCGAGGAGATGGAACATGGCCGGACTGGAAAGCGCCCAGCTGCTCAAGGAGCTCGAGCCCACGGTGGCGGACAACCTCAATCGCCACATGGCCATTGCCGACGAGTGGATGCCACATGAGTACGTGCCGTGGAGCCTCGGTCGCGACTTCGCCGACCTGGGCGGGGATCCGTGGGAGGTGGCGCAGTCACAGCTGTCGCCGATCGCGCGCACCGCGCTCGAGGTCAATCTGCTGACCGAGGACAACCTGCCCAGCTATCACCGCGAGATCGACCGCGCCTTCGGCAGTGACAGCGCCTGGGGCACGTGGGTCAACCGGTGGACGGCCGAGGAAGGGCGGCACGCGTTCTGCATCCGCGACTACCTCCTCGTCACCCGCGGCGTCGATCCCGTCGAGCTCGAGCGGGCTCGCATGGAGACGATGGAGATCGGCTACGAGGCGACGGAGAAGTCCGTGCTCAACGTCTGCGCCTACGTGTCGTTCCAGGAGCTCGCGACCCGGGTCTCGCACCGCAACACCGGGCGCTACACCGAGGAGCCGATCGCCGAGAAGCTGCTCCAGCGGGTCGCCAAGGACGAGAACCTGCACATGATCTTCTACCGCAACATCGTGACGGCGGCGCTGGAGCTCGCGCCGAACGAGACCATGCGCGCGATCACCGAGGAGGTCGTGAACTTCGAGATGCCCGGCAGCGTCATCCCGGGCTTCTCACGCAAGGCGGTGCAGATGGCCAAGGCCGGGATCTACGACCTGCGCATCCACCACGACGACATCGTCAGTCCCCTGCTGCGGCAGTGGGGCGTCTGGGACCTCGAGGGTCTCGACGCCGACGGCGAGAAGGCTCGCAACGAGCTCGCGGAGGCGGTGGCCGCGCTCGACGGCGAGGCCTCGCGCTTCGTCGAGCGTCGCGCCGAGGCAGCGGCCAAGAAGGCTGCGCGTATGGCGTAGCCGCCGCTGTCAGCTGATGCTCACCCACCTGGCCACGCTCGGCGTACCGAACTCATCCAGGGCGAAGAGCAGGTGTGGGCCCGGAACGACCACACCGGCGTCGGGCACGATGACTTGATAGCGGTTCGCGCCCAGCGGCGTCGGCGTGATCGCCACGCGACGCTGGTCGGAGTTGACCGAGTGGGTGGACGAGCCGACCCGCACGAGCGCGAACGACGCCACCGGCCGGTCGGTCGTGACGGTCAGGGTCGAGCCGGGCCCCGTGGCTTCGGGGACCTGACCGGTGATGGCCGGCCGGGCTCGGAGCGAGCCGTCCGCCGTGAGCAGATTGGGAGGAGTGAGGATCTCGACGTCGGCATGGTTGGTCTCGCACGAGCCGCACAGACCCCCGCCGCCCGCCAGGACGCGGCCGTCCTGGAGCAGCAGGGAGAAGGAGTGGTAGTTCCTCGGGATCGCCGCATCCGTCAGCGACGTGAACTGTCCGGTGGCCGGGTCCCACTGCTCGGGGGTGAGGACGCTCTGCTCATCGGAGAAGGGGACGACGTACCCCTGCCCGCCCGTGACCACGACCTTGCCGTCGGGCAGCACGACACTGTTCGCATAGCCGCGCGCATGGTGCAGGTCCCCGACCCTGGAGACGACGGGCTCGGTCCCCGGGCCGCCGGAGATGTCGATGGCGTAGGCGCGCGCCGTGGCATACCTCCGCGGGGCGGTGCCGGGCTCCTCGCCGTAGTCGGGGGCTCCGCCGAGCGTGATGATCTTCCCCGCGTCATAGAGCACGGCGTTGCCGTTCATGGCGTCCGCTGAGTCCGAGCGCAAGCCGGCCGACGTCTGGGTCCCGTCGCCGTCCGTGGTGAACCAGTTCATCTGATCGCTGGGTCCGGCATGGAAGACCGACCCGCCTCGGTCGGCGAAGAGCCACGCGTGGTTGTCGGCACGGAAGACGCCCTGGGTGTCGTCGGTCAGGATCGACGTCGCGGTGATTCCCGGCAGCCTGGTCCAGCTGGTGCCCTGGGCATCGAGGACTTCGCCGTCCTTGCCGCCGGCTCTGTCGCTCCACGACCCGCCGACGGTGAACACCCGGCCGTCGGAAAGGGTGACCGAGGTCTGGTAGCCGCGCGAGATCTCCATCGCCGGGCCCGCGGAGAAGGTGTCGTCGTAGGGGTTGTAGATGGTGGTCTTGGGAGCATCCGAACCGCCGGTGATGACGACGCGGCCGTCGGCGAGCAGCGAGATGCCGGTGCAGAACATCTCGTGGTGGTTGTCGACCACCTCACGTCGTCCTCCATGTCCTCCGGTGCTGACGTCGAGGATGCTCACCTGGGTCCTGCCGATGGTCCCGTCGGGATCGTCGCGAGCGGGGCCCCAGTTGTAGGGGTCGAGCCCGGAGAAGGTCAGCACCTTGTTGTTGGGCAGCAACACTGCCGAGGAGGGAACGATCGGGAGGCCGATGGGTTGGCTCCACGTGCCGGGATGGAAGCCCGGCGGAGTCGGTGCGGCCGTCGGCGTCGACGTGGGGGTCGTCGTCGTCGTCGGCGTTGGTGTTGTCGTTGTCGTCGGAGTTGGCGTTGGCGTCGGCTGCGTTGTGGGCGTCGGGGTCGGCGTCGGCGTGCTGGTGGGCTCTCCCAGCAGGTAGAGCTCCGCGATGGCCGCCGGTCGCCGCTCCTGTGCTGCCGCCCGCACGGTGATCCGCACGTAACGTGCCCGGACCGCGCGGAAGGACGCCGTCCGGACGCCACGTCCGAGAGCCCAGCGGCCACGAGTGGCGGGTTGCCAGTGCTTCCCGTCGCTGCTCAGCCGAACGACGTAGGAGCTCACCGGGGCGAGTCGCCGACTGGGCAGCGGAGCCAGTCGCAGCCCCGAGAGGACCTGGGTCCGTCGGGTGTCGATCTGCAGTCGGCCGAGGCTTCTGCGTGCCTGCGCGGAGCTCGGCACGTGCCACGCGGAGGCGGGACGGTCGTCGATCGCTCGAGCCGCACGACGACGGGCCTCGCGTCGCGCGGCCCCGGTGTCGCGCTCTGGCGGGGTCGACGCGCGCCAGCCGGATCTGTCGACGTCGGGGGCCATCGGCTCATAGGCGGCCGCCGGCACCGCGACCATCGGCATGCTGTGGCCCGGCATCCCGTGATCGCCGTGGCCGGGCCTCGGCCCGCCGCCGGCAAGTCCGAGCACCATCAGCAGGCCGACCAGAAGGGTCATCGTGGCCATGGTGGCCACCCCGCGCCGAACTGACCTGCCCCCACCTGTGCGCATGCACATCCCCCACTGATGTCGCCGCAGCACCCAACGCAGTGCTCGGCGACACCCTGCTGACCGGTCAGGGCGGCGGCAACGGCTCCAACGAGAATTCCCCAAAAGCGATGACCGCGGTCCGGACCAGGCCGCGACGCGCTGGTTGTGACCGGGCTCTGACCGGGCGCTGAGGGTCATCGCGGATGGTCGTGCTCGAGCGGCGAACTCCTCGCCGCCCGGGGCCTTCCGGCTCCTCGATCACCAGCAGAAATGAGTCAGTCATGGCCACGATCCACCGCAGCGTCCAGGACGGCACCATCTCGTTCCCCGTGCCCGGGAGCGGCGACCGAGACGCCGAGTTCGTCTTCGACGCGCCCAGGCTCTCGGCGTCCACGAGCCGGGACGACCGGCCCTACATCTCCTACACGGTGAACCCGTTGTCGAACGCCGAGGCCAACCTCGTCGTGTCGGTCAACGGGACCGAGATCGTGAACGAGACCTTCACGTCCACCATGAAGCGCACCCTGGTCGAGATCTTCGACCGCTCCGCGCTCGACGCCAATGACAACGACCTGCATGTGCTCGTCCCGAGCCCGGGCTCGCTGTCGGTCTCCGACCTGATCGTCGGCTACACGTCGACCTGAGCGGGGGCACGCCGACGCCGGCCCGGCGGAGCTGAGCTCCGCCGGGCCGGCGTCGAGCGAGGTGGGTCAGTGCTCCACGCGGAGCACGGTGTCGTTGCCTTGCGTGTCGGTACGAGTGTCGAAGCCGTCGCCACCGTCGAGCAGGTCGTCCCCGGCGTCGCCCCCGAGGAAGTCGTCGTCGATGCCACCGAGCACGGTGTCGGTGCCGTCACCACCGTGCAGGTCGTCTCTTCCCTCGTCCCCGTTGAGACAGTCGTTGCCACCCCCTCCGAACAGCCGGTCATGGCCCGGACCGCCCACGAGCAGGTCATTGCCACCGCCGCCGACCAGCACGTCGTTCCCGCCGAGTCCGTAGATGCGGTCGTTGCCGGGTCCACCGGTGAGCAGGTCGGGGCCGGCCCCGCCCACGATGAGCTGCCCACCAGCGCCGCACTCGGCGGCGGCGGCGGCGTGGCGGTTGCCGCCAAGGGTGTGAGGACCGCTGCCGTGAGGCCGAGCACCAGCACCGCGCGGGTGACGCGAGTGGTCCGGCGCGGGAGCGGGCGTTCGATCTTGTGGTTCATGGTGTGTCCTCCTGATGAGCGTGGCGCTGATCCGGGAACGGTCGCACCAGTCCGTCACAACTCGGTCAGAACCAGGCTGGGTATACCCGGCTCAGGAGTCCGACAGCCGCGTCTCGCGCTCCGGCAGCGGCGCGCCGATCGTGCGCATCGCCTCCCGCCAGCGCTCGAACGCGCGCTCGGCCTCGCCGTACCTGCCCGACCTGGCCAGCGAGCGGACGAGCAACCGGTGCACCTGCTCGTCGAACGGGTCGATCGCGAGCAGCCGGACGAGCGTGTCCTGGGCCTGCGCGGCTCGGCCGGCCCGACCGAGCGCGGTCGCGAGACGGCGAAGCGAACGGAGCCGGGCAATGCGCACCTCCTCGCGGAGCGACTCGGCCCAGTCCTCACCGGCCTCGTCGTCGAGCGCGGCGCCCGAGTGGCGACGGTCGAGGTCCGTCAGCACCTGGAGCGCCGCTTCCGTCTCGCCCGCATCGAGCAACAGCGCGCCCTGCTCGGCGTCTGCGAGGTAGTCCTCCACGTCGACCGAGACGGCATCGAGATCCAGCCAGAGCCCCCGCGGGTCGGAGTCGATGAAGTGGTCGGGTGGCCACACCTTGTCCGGATCGAGCACGCCGCGAACCGTGGAGAGCAGGACCGAGAGCCGGTGCGGGGTCCGGCTGGGGTCGTCGTCGGGCCACAACAGCTCGCACAGCCTCTCCCGGGAGACCGGCCGACCCCGGTTCGCGACCAGCACCTTGACCAGAGTGCGCGCCTGGCGGGAACGCCAGCGGGTCAGCGGCACCACGCGACCCTGGACGCTGACCACGAAGCGACCGAGCACGCGCACCCGGATGGTCCGACCACCGGCGCCCGGACCCGTGGGCGCCGAGGACTCGCGCACGCCCAGCCTGCGCAGGGTGTCGGAAGCGTCGCGAGCCAGGGCGCGCGCTGTCGCGTCCGCCCCGGGGAGGCGCCCCATGGCCATCTCGATGCGGGCCCTTGCGGGGGCAGCGCCACCGGCGGACCAGATCGCCAGGGCCTCCCGCAAAGCGTCCCGCGCGCGGTCGGGGTCGGTCTCGGCGGCCGCCGTCAGCTCGAGCGACTCCGCCAGCAGGTCGGCGGCGCCCTCCTCGCGGGACGTCCGGACGGCCCGAGCGGCCAGGTCGTGCGCCGCCGGCCACTGCTCCAGGCCGACCGCGGCCCAACCCGCGCCGAGCAGGGCGAAGGGCAGCAGGGCCGGCGTTGCCATCTCAACGGCCCTGCTCGCAGTGGCGGTCGCGCTCTGGTCGCCCTGCCCGGCCTGGAGCCTGGCCAGTCCGGCCAGTGCCGGCACGAGCACCTGGAGCTCACCGGTGGACGTGGCCAGGTCGACGGCTTCGTCGTACGCCGCCCTGGCCTGCTCGCCGCGTCCGAGCTCGCGATGGATCTCCGCCGTCCCGAGCAGCCCGAGTCCGGCGCGCCCCGCGCCCAGTCGGTGCGCGGCGCTCGCTCCCCGCCGGTACTGCCACGCTGCCTCGTCGTACAACCCGACGCGCATCAGGGCCTCGCCCAGGTTGTGCATCGCCGCCGGCAGGCGGCCCGACCCGCCGGCCAGGGCACAGAGCCGCACCGCCTCTCGTCCGACGTCCACGGCCTCGGTGAAGCGGGCGCCGGCGAGCAGGAGGTGGACCTGGTTGACCCGGACTCCCGCAGCCGTGGCCAGGTCGCCGGCTTCGACCGCGTGGCGGAGGGCCTGATCCAGGTGCAGCTCCTTGCGCGTGCCGAGAGTGATCCGCGAGCTGGCGAGGTGGGCGGAAGCGAGGGCCCACGGGTCTCCACTGGCCTCGGCATCCTGGAGGGCCCGTTCTGCGAGATCGGTGGCCATGGCTCGGTCGCCCAGGATCGAGAGGACCTGCGCCCTGGCGGCCAGCCACTCGACGCGCTCCAGGCCGGACCCGCCCTCGGCGTCGGACACCCGGTCCAGGACCGCGAGCGCCGCACGGTGATCGCCCTCGGTGTAGAGGCAGCCGGCCAGGCAGGTCGCCAACCCGGGTGGGAGCGCTTCCCCATCTCGCCCGTCCACCAGCGGCCGCAGCACGCGGCGTCCCTCCTCGGTTGCGCCGGCAAGCCGGAGGGACTCGGCACGCACCAGCAGCACACGGGGATCGACCACCTTGGCCAGCAGGTCGGCCACCTCGCGCGGGTGCCCTCCTCGCGCGAGACTCCGGCCATGCTCGTTCGCGAGCGCGACGACCGAGGCGTCGTCACCGGCAGCGACCCGAGCCCGCAGGGCCGGCAGCCAGAGCCCCTCGTCCTCGTACGCCGCCGCCACGCCCGCCAGCACGTCGGGCGCCAGGGTGATCGCCTGGTGCGCGAGGCAGGCGGCCAGCACCGGTACGACGACAGGCGGGGCCGACGGGTCAAGACCGGGTTGGCGCACGAGCAGGCCGGTCTCGGCCAGCTCGCCGAGCGTGACGGAGGGTTCGGGTCCCGGCTCTCCCTGGACGGACTTGTCGACCGCGGCGAGAGCTTCTGGGGTGGGTGGACCGAAGGCGGCCAGGGCACCGAGCAGTGACCTGGTCCGCTCGGGCAGCGCGGCCACCACATGGGCGTCGATCCAGGTCGCGCACCCGGATCCCGGTTGCGCCAGATCGGCCACCAGGTCGGCACTCCGGCCGCTGCGGAGCAGGTCACCGGCGAAGTGCACCAGCGCTGGCCACCCGCCGGTCGCCTCCACGACCATCGACCCGGCTTCGACGTCGCCGACGGCGTACTCCTCCTCCAGCACCCGGGCCACGGTGTACTCGTCGAGCGCGAGATCCGACGGTCCGCGGCGGAACACCTGACCGCCCAGCGCCCCGATGACCGCGGGCGCGACGGGCGAGCGTGAGGAGAGCATCAGGGACGTGGCCGCCGGCAGCCGTGCGAGCCGCTGCGCCAGCCGCACCTGGTCGTCGGTCTCGAGCTGGTCAAGGTCGTCGACACCGACGAACGTCGCCTCCGGCGCTGCGCCGTCCAACAGGGCCGTGGCCGCGATGACGACACCGTCCGGCGGGCAGGCGGCCTCGAGAGCAGCGGACTTGCCATAGCCCGCGGCCGCCACCACCAGACGGCGCGACCCAGCCCGCTCCGGCTTGGTCCCGACGTCCATGCCTCTCCCTCAACCCCCGCTACTCCGATCAGTCGACCGCTAAACGGCGGGGTTGTCGAGGAGGATGGGGGCATGAACCTCGATGACGTCCTCGTCCTGGACGGCGGCCTGTCCAACGCGCTCGAGGAGCGGGGCCTCGACCTCTCCTCCGACCTCTGGACCGCACGCCTGCTCCTGGACGATCCTGCGCAGATCGCCGCCGTCCACCGTGACTACTACCTCGCCGGCGCCGACGTGGCCACGACCGCGAGCTACCAGGCGAGCGTGCCGAGCCTGGTCGCCGCCGGGCTGACGCGCGAGCGAGGCGGAGCACACGATCGTGGCGAGCGTCGAGCTGGCCCGCGGCGTGCGCGACGAGGTCGCGGCGGCAAGCGGTCGCCGGCTGCTGGTCGCGGCGTCGGTCGGTCCGTACGGCGCCGTGCTCGCCGACGGGTCGGAATACCGCGGTCGGTACGGCGTCTCGCCGGCCGCACTCCGCGACTTCCACGGACCACGGCTGGAGCTGCTGGCCTTGGCGGGCCCGGACCTGCTCGCGGTCGAGACCATCCCCGACGCCGACGAGGCGGAGGTGCTGGTGCCGCTGCTCGACGAGCTCGGCCTGCCTGCGTGGTTCTCCTACTCGGTCGAAGGAGGCACAACCCGCGCGGGCCAACCCCTTCGGGAGGCGTACGCCGTCCTGGCCGGCAGCACGAGCATCGTGGCGGCGGGGGTGAACTGCTCGGCGCCGCGCGACGTGACCTAGGCGGTGACGACGGCCGTCGAGGTCGCGGGTCGTCCCGCCGTCGCCTACCCGAACCTCGGTGAGAGCTGGGACAGCGCGACGCACACGTGGCGCGGCGACGCGGCGTTCGACACCGGCCTCGCGGCCGGCTGGGTCGCGGCGGGAGCGCGGCTGGTCGGCGGCTGCTGCCGGGTGGGCCCGCCCACATCGCCGAGCTGGCCGGCGCGCTCAAGGGTTAGACGTACCCCATAAGGGGTGCGAGATCCTCCCCGATCGGCACTAGCGTTGCTTTCATGCGGCGATCCACGTTCGTGCGTGGCCAACCGTGCCACCAACGCGGTGGTACGCCGCCTTGGGCTGCGTGAGTTCCGCGGGGACGAGCTGCTCTACCTGACGACGACCGGTCGCGAGACGGGGAAGAAGCGCGCGTGCCCCGTCCTCTACACGCTCGACGAGGGCCGCTGGATCGTGGTGGCGACGAACAACGGCGCCAACTGGGAACCCGGCTGGTGGTTGGACCTCCAGGCCGGCGCTCCGGCCATGGTGGACGTGGACGGCGTCAGCACGCCGGTCACCGGCGTGGAGGTCTGCGGCCCGGAGCGCGATCGGCTGTGGCGCAAACTGAACGAGGTGTTCGACTACGACGCCTACCAGCTAGCCGTGTCCCGGAGGCTCGCGATCGTTGCGTTGTCGCCGGTGGGTTGAGCCGACAACGCCCCCGCGACTCGTGACGCCCCGATCCCGGGGCGCCACGCGTCGCAGGGGTCACGCGAGCACGCCGCCGATCGTCATCACGCCGTCCGGGTCGTAGGTGCGGACGGCCCGACGCAGTCGCGCAAGGGTGACCTCGTCGTACGCGTCGACGTAGTCCTCCGGCGTGAACGTGAAGTTCGGCAATCGGTGGCCGCCCACCCACGGCGCCAGGGCGTCGAGGATCGCGGAGGCGTGGTCCTCCACGCCGGGAACCTCGGCGATGCCGACGATGAGCAGCGAGTACGCCGCAGCGCGGGACGCGAACGCGCTCGGGTGCTCCCCCGGACGGGCGAACGCCCCGCCCAGCTGGCGCACCTCGACCAGGATCTGCGGTGAGGCCACCCCCGGCCCGGTCAGCGCGAGGAGGGCGTCCACAGCCTTCGCGGGGAAGTCGGTGAGCACATTGCCTGCCTCGTGAGCGGGGGTCGGGTCGAGCGGGTCGGTGTGGACCGAGTCGATCGCCGTGTAGGGCTTGTCCGCCACGTCGTCGAGGATGACGGGCGCGGCGGCCCTCATCGGGGCGAACCGGCGCTCCCCCTCGGCGGCGGAGCCGGTCCACACGTAGCGCACCGAGAGCGTCAGCCGGCCGGCGAGCATGGGTGGCACTCCTTCCATCTCCGGCAGCTGGAACAGGGCGATCGACGTGGTGCCCAGTTCGGGCAGGTCGTCGGACCAGTGCAGCCAGCGCTCGATGACCGTCGCCGCGTCGTCCCCGTCGAACCACAGCGAGCCGCCGTAGAACGTCGGCTGGCGGACCAGGTCGAACTCGATCGCCGTGACGATGCCGAGCATCCCCTTCCCGCCACGCAGGGCGAAGAAGAGCTCGGGGTGCTCGGTCGGCGTCACCCGGCGGAGCACGCCGTCACCGGTGACGACCTCGATGGCGCGGACCTTGTCGCTGGCGAGCCCGTAGGTGCGGGCCATCGGCCCGAGCCCTCCCCCGGTGGTGTAGCCGACGATGCCGACGTCCGTGATCGAGCCCGACAGCGGCGCCAGCCCGTAGGGGGCGGCGGCCTCCACGACCCGGAGCCACTTCACACCGGCCCCAGCCCTGGCCCAGCCCTCGGGGTGGACGACCACCTCGTCAAGGCCCTTGGTCGTGACCAACAGCTCCGTGGTCAGCTCGGCCATGGGCCCGTGCCCCGTGGCCTGCGGAGTCACGCCGATGCCGTGGCGGGCCGCGAACTGCACGGCCGCAACGACGTCCTGGTCGGTCTGCGCGGCGAGGACGGCCGCGGGCCTGACCGGGATGGCGAAGTTCCACGGCGAGACGAGTGCGTCGTACTCCTCGTCGCCGGGCACTGCAACGGTGCCGGTGGTGAGTGCGTCCAGCTCCGCGAACGGTACGTCGCAGGGGGCGCTGGTCTGTGCGATGGTCATGGTTCCTCCGTGTTGGTGTCTTCATTGACCTGACGACGGTGGAGCCGGGTGCTTGCGGAGGACTTGAGCGCAACTTGAACCATCGTGCGGAATCAGTCGTTTGCAGCCCCGCTGGGCGTCACAAACAGTTCACTTCGGTCGACAGACCCACGGATCCGCAGCAGTCGCTCGTACGCCGCTGCCGACCACCCACGCCGGGCGGCGGCCTCATAGGCCATGGAGAGGTATGCCGCGCTGGAAGCCCAGGGGGCCAGCGAGTCCAGGATCCGCGTGGCGTCCTCGCGCACGGCGCTCCATCCCGTCCCCACATCGAGCCCGACGCCGAGCACCAGGAAGGACCCGTCCAGGTGGTCCAACGCGCCACCGCGAGGGGCGGGCCTCGCCAGTGCGCCACCGAGGTGTCTCAGCTCGACGAAGAGCAGGTTGCTGCCCGACCCGGGACCGGCCGAGGCGACCAGGGCCTCCACCGCGTCCGCCGGCAGGCCGTGGACGAGCACGCTGTTCGCGTAGACCGCCGTGGGCTCCTGGGGGTCGAGCTGAAGGTGGGCGATGTCGGTGGCGGGCACCTGGGCGAACGTGTCCACCTCGGGCCGCAGAGCACGCAACGCGGCGATCGAGCGCGCACCCGCCTCGGCGTCGCCGAGCGCCACCGCGTCGATCATGACCATCTTCCGGCCGCTCAGCTGGGCCGGCAGCCACTCGATGTCGGGGACCTGGAAGATCCGGGCGACGCTCGTCACCGACTCGGGTGCGTCCGCGGTCCACTCGCCCCACGCGGTCAGGACCCGCCGGGCGTGCTGCCAGTCCCACGCGAGCATCCCGGCGTACGCCGTCCGCACCGGCAGCAGGTCGAACTCGAGCGACGTGACCACCCCGAAGCCGCCGCTCCCCCCGCGCGCCGCCCACAGCAGGTCTGCGTCGTGGTCCTCGGTGGCACGCACGAAGGTCCCGTCGGCGACCACCAGCTCGACGGCGGTGATCGCGCTGCACTGCAGGCCGTGCTGGCGGGCGTACCAGCTCACCCCGCCGCCGAGCGACGAGCCAATCACGCCCACTCCCGGGCTGGACATGTGCATCCCGGCCAGCCCGACACGACCGGCCCGGGTGATCACGTCGCCCCAGAGCACGCCGGCGTCGGCGCGCGCCGTACGGCTGGCGACGTCGACGCGCAGCCCGGTCATCGCCGAGGTGCGAAGCAGGACGGCGTCGCCGAGCCGGCCCGCGAGCGGTGGTGCTCCGTGGCCGGTGCCCTGAGGAGCGACCCTGAGACCGGACGCCGCGGCGGCCCGCACGATCCTGGCGACCTCCTTCGGGTCGGCCGGGTAGGCGACCGCTGCCGGATGCTCGTCCACCTGGAGGTTCCAGGGCATCCGCGCCTCGTCATAGAGGGGATCCCCCGGCAGGTGGACGGCACCCCCGGCCAGCCCGCGCAACGCCTCGGCGTCGGCGGGTCGGACGGGCGTGGACTCTGGCACCGTCACCACCTCACGATCTGGGCACCCCAGCATGACCGGGTTGACTTGAGGATGACTTGAACCGCCGCCCCATGCGCTCGTGGAGGAGCGCACGCTCGCCCGGAGGGATGTCGGCGTGGATCGCGTCACGCACCAGCGGATTCACGAAGTCAAGTGGCTGCCCGTCAAGAAGGATCTCGCTGCGAGCAAGAACGTCGAGGGCCGCCGCCACGTCCTCCTCCGAGTGCTGCGCCAGGTCGGCCACCGCCACCAGGTCGGCAACCGGCCCCAACACCGCCACCGCACGTGCGACCGTGGTGACGGCCGCAGGCATGCGACGCAGACGGAGCGTCACGAGCGACGCGATCGCGCGCGACCCCACCGCCCGGACCGTGTCGACGTGGGCCGCGTCGGGCGGAACACCCTGGTCGGCCAGTGCACGCAAGAGCTGGCGCAGGAGCAGCGGGTTGCCCGAGGTCATCCTGTGGCACGTGGCCACGAACGTGTCGGCACCGCGACCGAGCCGGTCCGTCACCAGTGCGGCCGTGCCTTGCTGGCTCAGCGGCGCGAGGTGCAGCACCGAGACCGACTCGTTCCCGGCGAGCTCGGCCAGCAGGTCGTCGGCGTCGTGCGCTTCACCCGTGCGCATCGCCAGCACGACCAGCACGGAGAGCCCCTCGAGGCGCCTCACCAGGTAGGCAAGGAACTGCAGCGATGCCTCGTCGCTCCACTGGATGTCGTCCACGCACAGCACGAAAGGGGTGGTCTCCGCGAGGTCCGTCGTGAACTCGCAAAGGCCGCGGAGCACAGCGAAGCGCTCGTCCCGGCGTACGACGTCGTCGACTGCCGTTTCGAAGAGCTGCCTGACCACCCCGAAATCGAAGCGCTGCTCCAAGGCGCTGCTCCGCGCCGACCTCACCGGCAGGACGGCTGCGGCGGCCAGTCGGCGGACCTCGTCCAACAGCCGACTCTTGCCGATGCCGGCGGGGCCCTCAATCAGCAGGCAGCCGGGCACGCCCTCCCCCAGCTCGGCCACCCGCGTGCGGACGACGGCCATCTCGCGATCACGCTCCACGAGCCCGTCGGGGGTCCGTGGCCGAGGGACGAGTCGGGTCGCGTCCTGAGCTGTCTCGGGAGCGGGAGCGTCGAGCCCCGGCGACTGGGCGAGGACGTCCGCCTCGAGCGAGCGCAGCGCGGGGCCGGGGTCGACACCGAGCTCGTCGGCGAGCACCTCGCGTGCCCGGCGCAGTGCCGCCAGCGCCGCAGCTTGGCGGTGCGCCCGGTAGAGCCCAAGGGTCAGAAGGCGCCAGCGGTCCTCGCGGAGCGGGTCTTCATTGACCAGCGCCTCGAGCTCGCCGATGACGAGCTGGGCCTCACCGAGGTCGAGACGCGTTGCGAGCAGGCGTTCGCGAGCCACCGCTCGCAGCTCGCCGAGCCGGGCGATCTCCGCCTCCGCCCAGGCCTCGCCCACGTAGTCGGCGTACGCAGGACCACGCCAGAGCCGGAGCGCGGTCTCCAGAGTGCACACAGCGTCCCCGGGCGCCTCGCCCGCCGACGACTCAACCGCCGTCTCGAAGGCCCAAGCGTCCACCCCTTCCGGCTGAAGTCGCAGCACGTAGCCCGGACCGGCGCGGGCGATGACACCATTACGCTGCCGGGCGGTCGCGTCGGGCTCCAGCCGCCGGCGCAGGTGGCTCACGTAGGCCTGCAGGGCGCCATGCGCATTCGCGGGTGGTTGGTCACCCCACACGCAGTCGACCAGTCGATCCGCCGGGACCACCTGGTCCCGCGAGATGACCAGCCCGGCCAGCACGGCGCGCTGGCGTCGCCCGCCGAGATCCACGACCGCGCCGTCCCGCGTGGCCGTGAGCTCGCCGAGCACGTGCAGGTGAAGTTGCGGCTGCCCGTCCACCCCACTTCCTCGCCTCGGCTTCGTCGAGGATAAGGCTGGGTCAGGGTTGGCCGCGGCCCCGATTTTGGGCACGCGGACTCAGTGCACGCTGCCCCGGGGCGCCAGTAGGGCCCGCCGCGCGCGCATCCCCCGATCTCGCTGGGAGTTGAGCGCTCGTCGGGCTGGCAGGCTTGGGGCCATGCGGATCTCAGCCGCCGGAGCGGCGACGACAGAGCAGGTGTGGCTGCGTTACGTGACGCCGGAGCTGTGGCCGACCTGGGCTCCTCAGCTGCGACGAGTGACCTGCGCGGACAGCAGGATCCGAGCCGGGAGCAGGGGGACCGCCTACGGGCCAGCGCTCCTTCGAGTTCCGTTCCAAGTGCTGGTCGTCGACGACGTCGAGCGCAGGTGGGCCTGGCGAGTGGGCTGGCCGATCGGGATCACGATGGAGCACGGAGTTGATGAGGACCAGCAGGGCGGCGCCTCGGCGTGGGTGGACCTGCCGCCGGCGCTGCTCGCCTATGCCCCGGTCGCCCGGCTGGCACTGCGACGGCTGGTCCAGCCGTGAGCCGACGTGCCGAGGCTCAGTCGAGGAAGAGATCAGGGCAAACCGATGGCCTTGGGCGACTCCCCGGCGCCCTTGGCCAGCGCGGCCGGGGTAACAGGCACGATGGTGTGCTCGATCTCGTCGGCTCGCAGCGCGTCGAAGCGCCAGATGAGGAAGCTGCCGACGATCCCGACGAGCATGGCGGCCGAGCTGATGAGAATCATGGTGGTCATGTCGAGCTCCTGGGATGGGTGAATACCTCTACACTCATGTATAACTCTTTGTAGCGTTTATTGCTAGGTGTTCGAACCTCAAAAATCTGGAGACCCACCCGTGACCGACGACTTCAGCATCGGCGCTCTGGCCCAGCGGACCGGAGTCACGCCCAACGTGCTGCGCACCTGGGAGAACCGCTTCGGATTCCCGACAGGTCGGCGTACTACCTCGGGCCATCGCCGCTTCACCGAGGCCGATGTGCTGCTGGTCAGCGAGGTGCTCGAGGCACGGGAGCGGGGAGTGCCGCTCCACCTGGCCGTCGATGCGGTCCTGCAACGAACCAGACAGGAGCGCGGGGAGTCGGTCCACGCAACGCTCATCCGGGAGTTCCCGGATCTACGACCGCAACGGCTGGGCAAGTCGACGCTGTTGGCCGCCTCTCACGCGATCGAGGACGAGTCCCTCTCTCGCGCCGATCGCTCCGTGGTCCTGGGCACCTTCCAGGAGGGCCACAAGTACGCCAGGTCGCGCCACCGCTGGGACGAGCTCGCGCGTACGGCGACGTGGTCGGCCGTGCTCGCCGACTTCGACGACGGCCTTGCCGCCGATCCGGACGCCCGGCCCGCTCGATGCCAGCTGACGGACGACTCGCCGATGCGCCGAGAGTGGACGGTGGTAACCCTGAGCCCCACCTTCGCCGCCGTGCTCGCTGCCTGGGAGGTGCCGACGCCCGCGGGGCAACCCGCGACCTACGAGGCCGTGATCACCATGCGCCGGGCCGCAGCCCTGGCGGCCGCGCGGGTCATCGTCGCCAGCGCGCGATCAGCAGGAGCGACCCCGCCCCAGGAGGTTGACGAGCTGCTGAACTCCCCCGCCTCTGGGGAGACGGCCATGCCCGACGCGGACAGAGTGCTCCTCCGGGTCCTCGAGCGGATGGACTCGCGGCAGGCACGTACCCCATAAGGGGTGCGAGATCCTCCCCGATCGGCACTAGCGTTGCTTCCATGCGGCGATCCACGTTCGTGCGGGCCAACCGGGCCACCAACGCGGTGGTGCGACGCCTCGGTCTGCGCGAGTTCCGCGGACACAAGCTGCTCTACCTGACGACCACCGGTCGCAAGACGGGGAAGCAGCGCACGTGCCCAGTCCTCTACACGCTCGACGAGGGCCGCTGGATCGTGGTGGCGACGAACAACGGCGCCAATTGGGAACCCGGCTGGTGGTTGGACCTCCAGGCCGGTGCTCCGGCCATGGTGGACGTGGATGGAGTCACCACGCCGATCAGCGGCGTCGAGGTCTGCGGACCTGAGCGCGATCGGCTCTGGCGCGAGCTGAACGAGGTGTTCGACTACGACGCCTACCAGCTCGCTGTGTCACGCCGGCTCGCGATCGTGGCGCTGTCGCCGGTGGACTGACGGCCGGAGCCGAGTACTGCGATCTACGCCTTCTCGCAGGCGACGCCGTCGTTGTCGCCGTCGAGGCCACCATTTGCAGCATCGGCCGTGCGGTACATGGCGGAGTCACGGCGGAAGGTAGTTACCGGCGTACCCGACGACTTGTCGCGAGCATTCGCCAGGCCGACTCCATGGGGCAGGCGCTTGTTGACCGTCGTGCAGTTGGCCCACTTGGCAGGTACGGCGGCGGCATCAGCCGACACGGCAGTGAACGCGAGGCAGGGCAGCGACAATGCCGCGGCGACGGCGAGCTTCTTCTTCATGTGGTCCCCCATGGACGTCAGCTGGGCCGCCGACCTGGCGGCGTGACGAGTCTGCGACGGGACGCAGGCTGTGTCTGGCGAATGCGATTCTTGGATGACGAACTCCGGTCCTACTTCTGCTTTTGCTTGCCCTGCCTATTGCGCTTTCGGTCCTTGGCCGGGGGCGGCGTCTTGTCAGGCGCGGGCTCGGAGGTGGCCGGAGATATGAAGGACACGAACTGTTCTGACCCGCGATGCAACGCCGACGTGAACCAGGCTGGCTGGGACAAGATCACAGCCATGATGGCGATCACCGGGACCATCTTGACTGCCAAGCCGACTCTCGGGTTCTTGTGGCGGCGCCTGACAGCCTTCGGTTTCCCGTGCGAACGAGGCGGCTGGTCCACTGACCCGTGAGCCTGTAGCGCTTCGGCTATATGAGCGACGTCTTGTGGCGAGAGTGAATCGCCTGGCTTCTGCTGGGTGCGGAGCTGTGTCGCGAGGTTGTGGCTGGAGCACACGAGTACTTCTCCGAAACGTTCCGCGAACCAGTCATCGCGCACGAGGCAAAGCACTGGCCGCACGTCTTCGACCACAAGTCCGGGGACGGCGTCTGCCACCGCTCGCGCCGCATCGGCGACCGAAGCGACCACTCGCGCTCGACTGCGCCCGTTCTGTCGCAGCACGCCGCCGGTTGCCGCGACCTCGCCGCTCCAGTTCTTGGCGTCGATGACGAACACATGTCCATTGCCAATCGCGACGTGGTCAATGTTGGCGTGCTTCCGCCCTGGCCACGCGAGGTCGTGAAGGAGCGTCCAGCCGCTGGCCTCCAGTTCGACTAACGCTGCAGCGACGGCTACCTCGCCATCGGCGCCGCGTTCCCAACGGTCGGCCGATTCGAGGAGCAGGGCAGCTTTCGCTCGCTTGCGGAGCGCTTGCTCACGCGCGGATTCACCGGCCATGTCACTCTCCCCATTTCGTGAGGTGGCGGGCACAAGACGTCGCGCGCCGAGGAGATACAAGCACGGCTTGGGGACACCTCGACGCAGAATGGGAAAGTCCAGATCGCCCGATCCGGCGCTTTGACGGATAGTCACTCCACCAGCTGGCAAGGTACGCAGGGTGCGCGAGGGACTGTACGAACACGTGATCACCGTTGCCCTGGAGCGATCCCTCAACTCACTCGAGGGACTAGAACGGGAGCTCGGCAAAGTCGATGAGGCGGATCAACCGCACGTTCTCACCCGTCACATCGCGAGAGCGCTTCAAGCACGTCTGGCCGCGATCAAGGACCCTGCTGCACGTCTGATGGCAGCCAACGCAGTCCTCGCCGCAATCGACACCGTTCCAGACCCGCTTAGCGATCCGGTGCAAGAACTGCACGCTTTGCGGCTCCCCGACGGCCCCGGTCGCACGCCGCGGCTGCGTCATCGGCCCAAGACTCCACTCAATGACGCCGCGCTACTGACCAACGCCCACGGAGAGCCCAGTCTCGCGTCCGAACTCCGCGCCGAGATCGACTCCGCTGACTCCATCGACCTGCTCTGCGCATTCGTCATGTGGCACGGCTTGCGCCTCATTGAGGGCGAGCTGCGACGGCTCGGGATGCCGGCATTCCGATTCGAGTCGTGACCACCACATACATCGGTGGCACGCAGCGCGAGGCTCTCGACCGTCTGGTCCGCGACTTCGGCGCGGAGGTCAAAGTGCAGTACGACGCCAAGCGCACTCGTCTCCACGCCAAGGCCTGGCTCTTCGGACGCAACACGGGTTTCGACACCGCCTACGTCGGGTCATCGAACCTCACGACCTCCGCGATGCTCGAGGGTGTCGAATGGAACGTCCGACTCAGCAAGGCGGCAACGCCAAGCTTGATGGACAAGTTCCGGGCGACCTTCGATGCCTACTGGAACAGTCCGGAGTTCGAGTCCTACGACCCCGATCGCGACCGGGACCGGCTCGACGATGCGCTACTTGAAGCCAAGGGTGCCAAGAGCTCCGATCGCGTCACCCTCAGCCTGTCCTGGCTCGAAGTCCGTCCCTACCCCTACCAACAGGAAATGCTCGACGCGATCGAGGTCGAGCGAGTCCTCCACGACCGGCATCGCAATCTCGTCGTCGCCGCGACCGGCACCGGCAAGACGGTCATTGCCGCCCTGGACTACCGGCGGCTCGTCGCGCAGGCGGCGGCCGAGCCCCCAGCCTCCTGTTCGTCGCGCACCGTCGCGAGATCCTTGAGCAATCGATGCGCACCTACCGAGAAGTCCTCGCGGATGAAGACTTCGGCGAGTTGTACGTCGGCGGCCAGCGCCCGGAGCGATGGAAGCACGTCTTCGCCAGCGTTCAATCTCTGACCTCCTATGGCGTCACCAACATCCCGCGGGACGCCTACGAGATCGTCGTCATCGACGAGTTCCACCACGCCGAAGCGCGGACCTACCGTCGAATGCTCGACCACCTCCAGCCCACGTGAACTCCTGGGCCTTACAGCCACGCCTGAACGCGCCGACGGCACGGACGTGCGGTCATTCTTCGATGGGCGAACGGCCGCTGAGCTCAGGCTCTGGGATGCACTGGGGCAGACCTGCTGTGCCCCTTCCACTACTTCGGCATTGCCGATGGAACCGACCTGCGACAGGTCACTTGGAGTCGCGGAAGGTATGACGAAGGGCAACTCGACGGACGTCTACACGGGCAACGATGCTCGAGCCCGCATCGTGCTGAACCAAGTCCGCAACAAGATCGCCAACGTGAGCGAGATGCGCGCCCTCGGCTTCTGCGTCAGCGTCGCCCACGCTGAGTACATGGCGCGAGTGTTCAACGAAGCGGGTATTCCAGCACTAGCGGTCACCGGCGGGACTCCAGCGCGGACCGCTCAGAAGCACTCCGCCGGTTGCGAGCGGCCGACATCAACGTGCTCTTCACAGTCGACGTTTTCAACGAGGGTCTCGACATGCCGGACGTCGACACTGTGCTGTTTCTGCGGCCCACAGAGAGCTCAACGATCTTCATGCAGCAACTGGGCCGCGGGCTCCGGCGAACCCAGCGCAAGGCTGTGCTGACCGTGCTCGACTTCGTCGGCTACCACCGCAAGGAGTTCAGCTTCTCGCGCAAGTTCGCGGTGCTCACAGGCATTCACGGCAAGCAGCTCGAGAAGGCGGTCAAGGAAGACTTCCATTCTTGCCGTCGGGTTGCCAGGTGCGCCTGGACAAGCAGACTCAAGAGGTCGTGCTCGAGAACCTCAAGTCCCAGATCGCGGGCAACGTGGACTCAGATCGTTGCGCAGCTTCGCACGACGAGGGACGACTCTCTTGAGTCGTTCCTGGAGTCGTCGGGGCTTGAACTGAGCGACGTCTTGCGGCAGGGGAGCCGCTCGTGGACCAAGCTGCGACAGGACGCGGGACTCGACACCCTCCCAGGCTCCGAGCTCGAGGAGAAGCTCCTCAAGCGTGTGCGCGCCTTCGCACACGTCGACGATCCACAGCGCGCCGCCGCGTACCGCTCGCTTCTCGCTGATGGCTCTCCGCCATATGACGAGTTGTCGCCACAGGAGCAGCGGAATAGCGCGAGATGCTCTACTACTCCTTCTGGTACGACGGAGGCGGTTCTCGAGTCGATCTCGCAAGGCTTCGACGCGATGCGCCACGAAGCCGCGGCCCGCGCAGAGGTTGCGAGCGTTGTGGACCTCAGCTTCGAAGCGGCACGGCACGTGCCCGTGGCCCTCACCGGATCCCTGGTTGACGTGCCTCTCCAGGTCCACGCTCGCTACCAACGCGAAGAGATCCTTGCGGCGCTCGACTTCCCGCGCACTGCCCAACAGCTTCCGCGAAGGCGTCTTGTACTTCGCTGGGCGAAACGTTGACGCCTTCTTCATCACCCTGAAGAAGTCCGAGGCCGACTACTCCCCCACCACGATGTACGCCGACTACCCCATCTCGCGCGACCTGTTCCACTGGGAGACGCAGTCGACCACCTCGATCAGCTCGCGCACGGGTCGGCGCTACCTCGATGGATCGTCGACGGTTCTGCTCTTCGTCCGCCAGGAGCCGAGGGACGACTTCGGCACATCGCCGTACCTGTTCCTGGGTCCGGCGACCTACGTGTCGCACACCGGCGATCGCCCCATCGCGATCACGTGGAAGCTACAGACCCCGATGCCGACGGACTTCTTCAACCACGCGTCGGCGGTGGCGCAGTAGGGCATTCCGCCGCCATTGGGCTAGCTGCCACTCCGCGGTTCGCTCCGACGCCCACGGAACCACCAGAAATGCCCGAGGGCCCGCCTCGTTTGAGACGAGCCCTCGGATTAGCGTGGGATTAGCTGCAGCCGCTGGTGCTCCCGCAACCTTCGCAGACGTAGCACGAGCCAGCGGGGCGCATCTTCGTCCCGCAGGTCATGCAGAGCGGCGAGTCGACGGCCGTGCCGGTGAGCTTCTCGAAGAGCTCGGCGGAGGTGTGGGCGCCCTGGGGCGCCTCGACGGCCGAGGCCTCGACGATGCCTTCGGCCTTGGTTTCGGCACGGGCCTGCTCGGCCAGCGGCGCGGACGAGTCCTGCGGCACGACCGTGTCCAGCAGCTCCGCGGCCGAACCGGTCTCCTCGACGATCGGCTCGTAGGAGCCGGTCTCGAGCTGACGCTGACGCTCCTCGGCGGAGTAGATGCCGAGGCCGGCGCGGTCCTCGAAGGACATGTAGTCGAGGGCCAGGCGACGCCAGACGTAGTCCATCAGCGACTGCGCCATACGCACGTCCGGGTCGTCGGTCAGACCGGCAGGCTCGAAGCGCAGGTTGGTGAACTTCGAGACGTAGGTCTCCAGCGGGACGCCGTACTGCAGACCGATCGACACCGCGATCGAGAAGGCGTCCATGACACCGGCCAGGGTCGAGCCCTGCTTGCCGAGCTTGAGGAAGACCTCGCCCAGCTCGCCGTCGTCGTGCGCACCGGAGGTCATGTAGCCCTCGGCGCCGCCGACCGTGAAGGACGTCGTGCGCGAGACGCGCGACTTCGGGAGGCGCTTGCGGGTCGGGGCGTAGACGACCTTCTCGATGACCTTGGTCCTCGACGACGTCGTCGGCCGTGCGACGCGCTGGCCCTGGTCGCGCTTGGCCTGGTCCGACTTGCCGTCGGCCAGCGGCTGGCCGACCTTGCAGTTGTCTCTGTAGACCGCGGTCGCCTTGAGGCCGAGCTTCCAGGACTGCATGTAGACGTCCTCGATCTCCTCGACCGTGGCGCGTCTCCGGCAGGTTGACCGTCTTGGAGATCGCGCCGGAGAGGAACGGCTGGCAGGCCGCCATCATCCGCACGTGGCCCATCGGCTTGAGCGAGCGGGCACCCATCGCGGTGTCGAAGACCTCGTAGTGCTCCTGCTTGAGGCCGGGCGCGTCGATGACGTGACCGTTCTCGCCGATGAAGGCGACGATCGCCTCGACCTGCTCGGGCTGGTAGCCCATCTTCTTCAGCGCCCGCGGGATCGTCTGGTTGACGATCTGCATCGAGCCGCCGCCGACGAGCTTCTTGAACTTCACCAGCGAGAAGTCGGGCTCGATGCCGGTGGTGTCGCAGTCCATCATGAAGCCGATGGTGCCGGTCGGCGCGAGCACCGAGGCCTGCGCGTTGCGGAAGCCGTTCTTCTCGACCGGTCGCGATGACGTCGGCCCACGCCTGCGGTGGCCAGCTTGTGCACGCGGCCGTCCTCGGTGTGCAGCACGCGCACCACGTCGTTGGCGGCCTGGTGCTTGCGCATGACCCGCTTGTGGGCCTCCGCGTTGCGCTGGTAGCCGGCGTAGGGACCGACGATCGCGGCGAGCTCGGCCGAGCGCTTGTACGACGTACCGGTCATCAGCGACGTCAGCGCAGCCGCCATCGAGCGACCGCCGTCGGAGTCGTAGCCCAGGCCCATGGCCATCAGCAGCGCGCCGAGGTTGGCGTAGCCGATGCCGAGCTGGCGGTAGTCGCGGGTGGTCTCGCCGATCGGCTCGGTCGGGAAGTCGGCGAAGCAGATCGAGATGTCCATCGCGGTGATGATGAACTCGACGGCCTTCGCGAACAGGGCGGCGTCGAACGTGTCGTCGTCCTTGAGGAACTTCAGCAGGTTGAGCGACGCGAGGTTGCACGAGGAGTTGTCGAGCGACATGTATTCCGAGCACGGGTTGGACGCGGTGATGCGGCCCGTCTCCGGGTTGGTGTGCCAGTCGTTGATCGTGTCGTCGTACTGCAGACCCGGGTCGGCGCAGGCCCAGGCGGCCTCGCTGATCTTGGTGAAGAGCTCACGGGCGTCGACGCGCTCGATGACCTCGCCGGTGCCGCGGGCACGCAGACCGAAGTCGGTGCCGTCCTCGACCGCGCGCATGAACTCGTCGCTGACGCGGACCGAGTTGTTGGCGTTCTGGTACTGCACGGACGTGATGTCCTTGCCGCCCAGGTCCATGTCGAAGCCGGCGTCGCGCAGGGCGCGGATCTTGTTCTCTTCGTTCTTCTTGGTCTCGACGAACTCCTCGATGTCGGGGTGGTCGACGTCGAGCACGACCATCTTGGCGGCACGACGCGTGGCGCCGCCCGACTTGATGGTGCCGGCGGAGGCGTCGGCGCCGCGCATGAAGGAGACGGGGCCGCTCGCCGTACCACCGCTCGAGAGCAGCTCCTTGGACGAACGGATGCGGGAGAGGTTGAGGCCGGCACCGGAGCCGCCCTTGAAGATGAAGCCCTCTTCCTTGTACCAGTTCAGGATCGAGTCCATCGAGTCATCCACCGAGAGGATGAAGCACGCGGAGACCTGCTGCGGGGAGGGCGTGCCGACGTTGAACCAGACCGGGGAGTTGAAGGAGAAGTACTGGTTGACCAGCAGCCAGGTCAGCTCGTGCTCGAAGATCTCGGCGTCACCGGCCGACTTGAAGTAGCCGTGGTCGATGCCGGCCTTGGTGTAGGTCTTCACGACCCGGTCGATGAGCTGCTTGAGGCTCCACTCGCGGACGTCGGTGCCGACGGCGCCACGGAAGTACTTCGTGGTCACGATCGTCGAGGCGTTGACGGACCAGAAGTCGGGGAACTCGACACCACGCTGCTCGAAGACGGTCTCGCCGGTCTTCCAGTTGGTCTGGACGACGTCGCGACGCTCCCAGTTGATGGCGTCGTAGGGGTGGGTGCCCTCGGTGCTGAAGACGCGCTCCAGCGTGAGGCCCGCACCCTTCTTCGACGCAGCCTCGGTGCCGGTGCTCACCGTCTCGGTCATGAAATCTCCTGTTTGCATCTTGTTGGGATTGGTGTGCCCGGCACGCGGCTTCCCCACCACGTGCCGGGCAGTCTGTGTCAGCCAGAAGTGGCTGGTACGTCTCCGCTGGTCTGCGCCAGGCGGCGCTCGGTGCGGAGCATCTCGATCTCGTTCTCGAAGTCCTCGGCCGAGTCGAACGCGCGGTAGACGCTGGCGAAGCGGAGGTAGGCGACCTCGTCGAGCTCGCGGAGCGGGCTCAGGATCGCGAGGCCGACCTCGTTGGCGTTGATCTCGGCCTGGCCGGAGAGACGCAGCGCGTCCTCGACGGCCTGGCCCAGGCAGGCCAGCTGGTCTTCCGTGACCGGGCGGCCCTTGCAGGCCTTGCGGACGCCGGCGATGGCCTTGTCGCGGGTGAACGGCTCGCTCGCGCCGCTGCGCTTGAGGACCATCAGCTGCATCTGCTCGACGGTGGTGAACCGCTTCTCGCAGCTCGCGCACACCCGGCGGCGGCGGATCGACGAGCCGTCGTCGGCCACGCGGGAGTCCAGCACCCGGGTGTCGGTCTTGCGGCAGTAGGGACAGTGCATCGCGCGACCTCCTTCCCGGGTTGCATGGGCGCGACGAAAACACCCTTACGTGGGTGTCAACGCATGTGGAGCAGTGGTTGTTTCCTGTGGAGAACTCGACCCAAGCTGTGCAGTCGAGGCCTGCTGCTGTGAACTAGATGTGGAAAACCACAACGGTGTAACTACTAGATGTAGTGGTAACCGTACGTCGCGGCCCGAGGCTTGGCAAGTGACCATCCGGGTCATTTTCGATAGTCCTGTGGCTGGTGGGTAAAACCGCAGGTCAGTGGCTCAGGACACACTCCAGAAGGGTCTGGACAGCGGCGTGTCGGCCCGTTTTCGACCCACTCGCGAAGGCCGTTCTGGTCACGGCCTTGGGCGCGATCAGCCACAATGAGCCTCGTGGCTACGGGTAAGCGCGCGGGTTCGCGAAAAGGAGCGAAGCAGAAGGCGTCCTTCAACCGTCCCGCGCTCGCATTTGCCCTCGCGATCACGGCCTGCCTGGTGGCCTGGGGCTACCTCGTCTACCTCGCCATTGACTTCGGCACGTCGGCGCGTGCCGGTGACTCCGGGGCGTGGGGCCTGCTCGTGCTCAGCTCGCTCGGCGCGGTCGCCTGCCTGTTCGCGGGCCTGCTCTTCGTCTCCCGTCTCCTGCGCGCGCTCGGCCTCAGCTCGCACGGGGACGACGACTCCCCCGCCGCACCGGAAGCCGCGCCGCCCACCCAGGCCGCGCACCGGACGCCCGGCGGTCGCCGCGCTGCTCGCTAGCGGCTGCGGAAGAACTTCACCGTGTAGTCGGTGGCCTGGCCCGGGATGCCGTCGACGGTGATGTTGGAGACGGTCACCTTCGCCTTGCCGACCGGGTCGATCGGCCAGTTGGCAGGCATCTCCCAGACCAGTGTCGGCTTGCCGGGCGCGGGGGCCGGCGTGTGCAGCTTGATCCCCTTGACCCGCTTGTTGTCGAACGTGATGCGGACCGTTGCGGCCGTGAAGTCGGCGCCGTCGTCGCCGCTCGAGAGCGACCACCGCCCGCGCGGGTCGAGTCGGCTCGGGAACCAGCCCGCCGACGGCCAGCTGACCCAGGCCGGGTTGGGCGCGGCGTCGTTGAAGGGCTGGCCGAACAGGTAGGACACGTTCGCGGTCGCCGTACCGCCCAAGCCGATCGCGGTCAGGTAGGGGTAGAGGAACCAGCGCCGGTGGCCGGCGGAGACGTTGATGTTGCCCCAGTCGTCGAGGTAGGACTCGATCTTGTCGGCGTTGGTCTCGCTGCGCAGGCCCTGGTAGAGGTTGGACATGCCCGCGGCGTCGTAGCCCTCCTGGGTCCAGCACGGCCACGACTTCGGCGGGTAGTGGTTCACCGCGTTCTTGGCCGTCATCATGATCGCCGCGGCCTGCGCCTGTGCCACCGTGTCGGTGTCGAGCGCGAGCGGCGTGAGGCCGGTCAGCAGGCGGGCGAAGTTGATCGCACCCAGCTGCTTGTTCGTCGAGCCGCCGGAGAGGGTGCCAGGCAGGCACTTCTTGACGCTGCCGCCGGTCCACTGGGGTCGCTGCTTGTCGGCGCTGGTCCACAGCTGCTTGTACGCCGCCCGCACCTCGGCCTTGCTGCTGGTGTCGATCGCCCTGGCGGACCGTTCCGTGATCGGCCCGCGCACGATCGCTGGCCGCTCGTTGTCCGTCGCGCTTGCTCCGGTTGTGAGGCCAGCCGCGATGACCAGCGGAACCGCTGCTGCGGCGAGGTGGCGGAATCGCATGGTGTGGCCTTCCCGAGGTGGACCGTACGGGGACGACGCTATCGGGCGTCAGTCTGAAAACGATCGCCGGAGGGCTGCGTCACGCGCGTTGGGGGTTCTCCACAGCCTGGATTTCTTGACTCGTCCTGACGCGGATTCTCATTTAGCGTGTTCAGCGTCCGGTTCGGGCCGGACGCTCTCGGGGAAGAAGGCCGTCCATGTCCTTGTCGTTCGTACGCCGCATCGCCATCGCCGCTCTGGCGTTGCCGCTCCTTCTGGGTGGCTGCACCGATGACGAGCCGGATCCAGATGTGCCGGAGACGAGCTCGCCGAGTACTCCGACGACGGAGACGAGCACCGCCGCTCCCGGAGCCTTGCGGAGGAGCGGCAGGGAAGGGGCCGAAGGCCTTCGGCGAGCATTGGATCGGCACTTGAACGACGCCGCTTGAGTCTCAGACTGAGCCGCTGAGCAGCGGCGAGCACACCTGAGTGCGTGCTACGTGCTCAAACTCGTGCGCCTCATCGAGTGCAAGTGGAGACCAGATGGAACCACGTCCATCTAGAGCAAGCCGTGGACAATCGAGCAGGGCTGGGGTCATGCTCGAGCAAGCAAGCGTCCTGCCAATTCCTGGCGCTCAGGATCTTCCGACCACTTGGCAGTACGATCACCGAGCCGGACGGTCTACACGGAAAGAACTCGACGGGACGCTCGCCACGGACACGGTGACACTTCCACTGGTTCGAAGTCGCGCGCCGGCTCGGACTGCATGAGTTGAAGTGGTATCGCCGTGAAGAGGCCGATCGTCATCGCCCATCGCATTCGTCGCTGCTGATTTGGCTGTGCAGTGACCGCACGTCGGACCAGCCACGGACAGCGACGAGTCGACAGGACAGCACCACTGGGACGTCGCCTACGCCACCAGTAACACTGACACCGATGCGAGTGGGAACGGATGTTCACCACTCGACCGTGTCCACACTGGAGACCCCGACGTAAGACGACGGGCCCTGCAACCCGAGATCGACTACGTGCCCATCTGCCTTCAGGGCGACCCTGCGGTTCAAGGAAGTGGCTTCGGTTGCGCCCACTGGCCAGCGGTCACCTGCGGTGACAACGGATTGCTGATTCACCATGCGACGACGCCATGCCTGGAGAGACGGCTCCACACTCATCGACGGAGGGCGTTGAACCGGGTCCGACTCCAGTGCCAGGTGAGGACACAGAAAACACGACACCCCCGTCGACATCCCCGGCGAGGCGCTGGCGGCGTTCAAGAAGGTCGGGCTCCCCGAGTCGACGATCAGCATCCAACCGCCAAACGGCGAGACTCTGGTCAACTTCAAGACGATCCTGTCGACGCAGGCCGAGCGACACCAGATTCCCGTACACCTCGACAAGGTCAACCTCGACCTCGTCCTCGAGGTTTGGCCGAGCCACTTCGCCTGGCACCACGGCGACGGGACGACTCAGGAGTCCACCATCGCCGGCGCCGTGTGGAGCGAGGGCGCCGACGTGGACAGCCCGGACTTCATCACCCACGTCTACACGCAGATGCTCAAGGCGGCACAGGTCAGCGTCGACACGACGTGGTCGGCCCAGTTCAAGGTGGTCGGCGAACCAAACTGGCGACCCGTCGGCGGCACCGTGACCATCGAAGGCGCACCAGTCCCGCTCACTGTCCGCGAGGCGACACCAGAAGCTGGTGACCGAGCCGAACTGAAAAGCGAGCCACGCGACCGTGTGGCTTTGGTGTCACCGGCTGACACCAAAGCCACACGGTCCCGAAGAGCAAGGAAATGCCGCGAGGGGCGGGCCACCTGAAGTGGCCCGCCCCTCGTCTTCCCCGGCCCGCCAGCCGGGGTCGAGTCGGCTGGCGGAGGCTGTGGTTGGTCAGTCGTCGCTGACCGGCACGCGGAGCTTCTGGCCCGCGGAGAGGGCGACGGAGTCGAGGGCGTTGAGCCGCTCGATCTCGGCCATGGTGGAACGGACGTCGCCGTCGGTGTTCAAGTCGGCGGCGATCCCCCACAGGGTGTCGCCGGTGCCGACCATCACGATCTCGGTCGGCTCGGCCTGGCCGGGCGTCTCGGAACCCACGGCGACGGAGCCGAGGAAGAAGGCCGACAGGAGCAGCAGGGTCAGCGCCGCGAGTAACACGACCAGCCGGCCGCGGCGCGTGAGGCGCACGGTCGATCGAGGGGTGCGCGAGAAGCGCGGGGCGGCGAAAGCGGGGGAAAGACTGAGGGTGCTCATGTTGGCCTCCTGGGGAAGATCAGCCGGTCGTGGTGTCGAGTGAATGTCTAGAGGGAGCCACCGACAATGGCGGTGGGTCGATCAGACTTTCGATCGAACATGTGTACGACGGTAGAGCATGTGTTCGAACGATGCAAGCCCTGGGACGAACAAACGTTCGAGGTCAAGAAGGGCGACACGCCTTCGAACAAATGTTTGAACAACCGCCCGCCGATGACTACGGTGAAGCCAATCAACTGCAGGAGGCGCCGCCATGGCGAAGAAGGAAGCACCGGACGCAAAGGTCCTGCCCATGCCCGACGGGCCACCCGACGCCACGGGCCTCACCCCGCGCCAACAGCGGGTGCTCGCCACGATCAAGGACTCCATCGAGAACCGCGGCTACCCGCCGAGCATGCGCGAGATCGGCACGGCGGTCGGACTCACCAGCTCGTCCAGCGTCGCCCACCAGCTCAAGACGCTCGAGGAGAAGGGCTTCCTCCGACGCGACCCCAACCGGCCGCGCGCCCTGGAGGTCTTCCTGCCCGAGGTGATGGCGGCACGGCGCTCCATGTCGAGCGCCGAGGAGACGTCCTACGACGAGACCGACATCGGCAACACCGCCCCCCGGCGACCTACGTCCCCATGGTCGGACGGATCGCGGCCGGCGGGCCGATCCTGGCCGAGGAGCGGATCGAAGAGGTCTTCCCGCTGCCCAGGTCACTGGTCGGCGAGGGCACGCTCTTCATGCTCGAGGTGTCCGGTGACTCGATGGTCGACGCGGCCATCTGCAGCGGCGACTACGTCGTGATCCGGCAGGAGCAGACGGCCAGCAACGGCGACATCGTCGCGGCGCTGATCGACGGCGAGGCCACGGTCAAGACGTTCCAGCGCAAGGACGGCAAGGTCTGGCTGATGCCGCACAACGTCAACTACGACCCCATCGACGGCACCAACGCCACGATCCTGGGCAAGGTCACGGCGGTCCTGCGCCGCATGTGAGTCGTCGGGGTTGTCCCTGAGGCCGCCTCGGCGGTCTCAGGGGAGCGGCACTGATCTCCCCGATGCGCCGACACCCCGTCGGCGATTGAACTGTCGGAGTGACCACACTCCTGCCGGCAGCACCCATCACGACCGACGCTGCTGCGTCGGTGCGCAGGCATGGCGCGGCGTGCGCGAGCTCGGCTTCATCGCCCTGATGTACGTCGCCTACGCCGCCTCGCGAGTGTTCGCGGACGACTCCCTGGCTCCCGCGCGCGAGCGCGCGATGCGGATCCTGTCCATCGAGGACAACCTGTTCCTCGACGTGGAGCGCGACGTGGTCTCGTGGTTCGTCAGCCACGACGTGGCCGGCCTGCTGGCGGCGTACTACTACGCGACCGCCCACTACCTCGTCACCGCCGTCGTGCTCCTGTGGCTCTACCGCCGGCGCGCTGAGCTCTACCCGCGGGCCCGGCAGGTCCTGATCGGCAGCACGCTGGTCGCCCTCGTCGGCTACCTGCTGATGCCGACCGCGCCGCCCCGGCTCGTCGGGTACGCCGACCTGATGGCGATGCACGCCGGCAGCGGCTGGTGGGGCGAGGCCGCGTCGGCTCCTCAGGGCATGGGCTGGATGACCAACCAGCTCGCGGCGTTCCCGAGCATGCACGCCGGCTGGGCACTGTGGGTGGCGCTCGCGGTCATGGCCAGCCACGACCAACCGCTGGTTGCGCGCGGCCGGCTGGGCCCACGCCCTCCTGACCGCGGTCGTCGTCGTCGGCACCGGCAACCACTGGCTGCTCGACGTCGTCGTCGGGTGGGCGCTCGTCGTGCTCGTGTGGAAGGTCGCCGAGCCACAGCGCAGCATCCTCACCAGAGGCGAGTCGCGACAGCGCCTTGCGGACGAGCGCGGGGTCGGTCGTCGTCCACATCGGCGGCAGGCTGACGCCTTGAGGAAGCGAGCCGTAGCGCGCGGTGGCCAGCCGCGGGTCGAGTACGGCGACGACGCCGCGGTCGGTCGGTCGTGCGGATCAGCCGGCCGGAACCCTGGGCGAGCAGCAGCGCGGCATGGGTCGCGGCGACCTGCATGAAGCCGTTGCCGCCGGCCTGGTCGGCGGCCTTCTGCCGCGCCGACATCAGCGGGTCGTCGGGGCGCGGGAACGGGATCCGGTCGATGATCACCAGCTGGCAGGTGTCGCCCGGCACGTCGAGGCCCTGCCACAGCGAGAGCGTGCCGAAGAGACAGGTGTGCGGGTCCTCGACGAACTGCTTGGCGAGCTCGGGCAGCTGCGCATCGCCCTGGGCGAGCGTGGTCAGGTGGGGCAGCCGCTCGCGCACCGCCTCGGCGGCGGCCTCGGCCGCCCGGCGGGACGAGAACAGGCCGAGCGTGCGCCCGCCGGCGGCATCGACCAGCTCGCAGATCTCGTCGAGCTGGGCCTTCCCGAGGCCGTCGCGGCCGGGCGGCGGCAGGTGGCGGGCGACGTAGAGGATCGCCTGCTGGCCGTAGTCGAACGGCGACCCGACGTCGATGCCCGCGCCACGGCAGCGCGTCGTCGGCGCGGGCGGCGATCTGCGCGCCGATCGCGCTCGGCCGGCTTGAGCCCGAGCGAGGTGGCGACGGCGTCGAAGTCGCCACCGAGCATCAGCGTCGCGCTGGTGAAGACGACGGTCTTGTCGGTGAGCAGCTTGTCGCGCATCGGGCCCCAGACCTGGAGCGGCGCGACGTGCAGCCGGGCGGGGATGCGGTCGCGCGCCTCGCCGAGCCACAGCACGTCGCTCTCGAGGTTGGCCGCCATCCGCTCGGCGTTGACGAAGACCTCCTGCACCATGCCCTTGGCCTGGGTGCGGCCGGCGTCGCCGTCGGCGCCGGGCGTCGTCCTTGGGGAAGGCCGAGATGCACTCGCGGGCGGCGTCGCGCACCAGCACGAGCGCGTCGCCGAGCTGGTCGGACACGTTGTCGATCCGGCCGGGTGACGTCGCGGCGATCGCCTCGGACAGAGCGTCGGCGGCCTCGCCCAGCGCGTCGGCCGACTCGTCCTCGACCCAGCGCTGGCGAACGCCGCGATGCCCGCTCGATGTCGTTGACCGCGAGCTCGTCGGTCGCGGCCTGGGTGACCCGGGCGGTCAGCTCGTGGGCCTCGTCGATGACCACCGCGTCGTAGTCGGGGATCATCGGCACGCCCTCGATCGCGTCGATCGCGAGCAGCGAGTGGTTGGTGACGATCAGGTGGGAGCGCTGCGCCTTCTCCCGCGCCCGCTCGGCGAAGCACTCGGCCGCGAACGGGCACTTCGTGGCGCCCAGGCACTCGCGGTGGCTCACGCTGACCTGCCGCCACTCGCGGTCGGTGTGGCGCGGCGCGTTGTCGCGCTCGCCGGTGCCGGCGGCCTCGGAGCTCCTTCTCGGCCCACGCGCGCAGCTCGAGCACCTTCTCGGCCATCGAGCCGGTCGGCACGTCGACCAGCGCGCCCTGGTCGTCGGGCACGCCTTCGCGGATGCGGTGCAGGCAGGCGTAGTTGGACCGGCCCTTGAGCACGGCGTACGTCGCGTCGAGCCTGGTCGCCGATCGCCTCGACGAGCCGCGGGATGTCCCGCTCGACCAGCTGGTGCTGCAGGGCGAGCGTCGCGGTGGCGACCACGACGCGGTCGTGATGGAGCAGCGCCGGCACGAGGTAGGCCAGCGACTTGCCGGTGCCGGTGCCGGCCTGGACGAGCAGGTGCTTGCCGTCGCCGATGGCCTGCGAGACCTGCTCGGCCATCTCGATCTGGCCGCCGCGCTCCTGCCCGCCGAGGGCCTTGACCGCAGCGGCGAGCACCTCGGGGACATCGGGGGTCTTGCGCGCGGGTGGGGCTTCGGTGTCAGGCACCTGAGAACCCTACGGGCGCGCACCGACAGTGCGGCGTACGCCTCCACAAGGTCCTTGGTTTCGACACGCTCGCTGGCGCTCGCTGCTCAACCGGCGGAGAGCTCAGATGACTGCGCCCGAGTCGTCGGGCGTCCGCACGACCTTCTCGCGCTTGGTCCGGCCCATCGGCCACTTCTCCTGGAAGTAGGTGAGCATCGGGGTGGCGGTGAAGACCGAGGAGTAGGTGCCGACGATGAGGCCGACCAGCAGCGCGATCGCGAAGTCGCGCAGCGAGTCACCGCCGAGGATCGCCAGCGCGGCCAGGATGAACATCGTGCCGAGGCCGGTGTTGACGGTTCGCGGCATCGTCTCGATGGCAGCCCGGTTGGCCATCGTCGCGAAGTTGTCCTCGGGACGGGATGCGAACCAGCGTTCTCGGATGCGGTCGAAGACGACCACCGTGTCGTTGACGGACAGGCCGATGATGGTCATCGCCGCGGCCAGGAAGATGCCGTCGATCGGCTTCTCGAGCCACGCGAAGAGGCCGACCACCAGCACCACGTCGTGGGCCATCGCCGCGACCGCGGAGACACCGAAGGTCCACTTGAACCGGACTGCCAGGTAGAGCAGCTGTGCGAGCAGCGCGACGCCGAAGGCGATCAGCGCCTTGTCGCGCAGCTCGGTCCCGAGGGAGGCACTGATCGTCTGGTCGTCCAGCTTCTCGACGGTTCCACCGACGGCCCCGAGGGCGTCCTCGATCTGCTGCTCTTCGTCGTTGGTGATCTCACCGGTGCGGACGGTGAAGTCGGCGGTGTCGGCGCCCTGCACGACGGCCTGCGGGAAGCCCGCGTCGGCGATCGCCTCGCGCGCGTCGTCGACCGAGATCGTCTTGGACACCGAGTAGTCGAGCTGGCGACCACCGGTGAACTCGACCCCCAGGTTGAGGCCCTGGGTGACGATGCCGGACACGGCCAGCACCAGCGCGACGCCGGAGATGCTCAGCCACATGCGGCGCTTGCCCATGATGTCGAGGTTGGAGCGGTCGAGCCACGCGCGAACCCGGCCGATGCTGCCGAGACCGCTGATCCCCGGGCGACTTTCGACAGCCTTGGTGGAGACGCTCAGCTCCGCGAGCACGCGGGCGATGATCAGCGCGGAGATCATGGACGCGATGACACCGATGGAGAGCGTGACACCGAAGCCCTTGATCGGGCCGGAGCCAAGAATGAACAGCAGCGCGGCCGCGAGCAGGGTGGTGACGTTGGAGTCGATGATGGCCGACCAGGCCTTGTTGAAGCCGACCGCCAGCGCACGACGGAGCCCGGCCGACGGATATTCGGCGTACTCCTCCCGCGCGCGCTCGAAGACCAGCACGTTGGCGTCGATCGCCATGCCGATGGCGAGCACGAAGCCGGCGAGGCCGGGCAGGGTCAGGGTCGAGCCCAGCGCGAGGAGCATGGCGTAGGCCAGCAGCGCGTAGGAGGTGAGGGCAAGTGTCGCCATCGCGCCGACGAGGCGGTAGACGAACATGATGAAGAGACCGGTCAGGATCAGGCCGATGATGCCGGCCTCGATCGAGGCGTCGATCGCCGCCTCTCCGAGGGTCGGGCCGACGAGCCGGTCGGAGATGAGCTCGAGCTCGAGCGGCAGCGCTCCACCCTCGATGAGCGCGGCCAGGTCCTTGGCCTCGGTCTGCGTGAAGCTGCCCGAGATCTCGGTGCTGTCGGTGATGTTGGCGCCGCACTGGACATTGACCGTGGGGCTGGAGATGGACTTGCCGTCGAGCACCATGGCGATCCGATTGGGGTCGCCGGTGGCACACGCCGCCTTGGCCGACAGCTCGCCGAACGCCTTGGAGCCCTTGCCGCTGAACTCGACGTTGACGACCCAGCCGACGCCGTTCTGCGGCGTGGCGGCATTGGCGTCGGTGATGTCCTCGCCCTCGAGCGCGGTCGGCCCGACCTCGATGAACCCGCCGCCGTCGTCGGCGGACGACCAGGTTGCCCTTCTTGCTGGGCTTGGCGTCCGCACTCGCGACCGTCGCCGATGACCGGGTGCACGCTGAGCTGGGCGGTCTGACCGATCCGCTCCTCGGCCTCCTGCGCCTCTTCGTCGCTGGTCACACCGGGCAGCTCGACCAGGATCCGGTCGGAGCCCTGGCGGACCAGCGTGGACTCGGCGACACCGAGGGCATCGACACGACCGCGCAGGACTTCGACGGTCTTGTCGACGTTCTCGGCCGTCGCCTCGGTCGATTCCGTCCCCTCGGCCTGGAAGACGAACTGCGCGCCACCACGGAGATCGAGGCCCAGATTGGGCTTCGTGGACAGCGTGAGGGCCAGGCACCCGCCGAGAAGACCGAGGACGAGGAGAAGACGAACGAGGGCGCCGCGTGACATGGGCGACATCCTCCCCCACGCGTGGTCGGCCCACCCAATTGCAGCCGACCACGCGCGCTCTGAGGCAGGTCAGTACGACGTGTGGTCGAGGTAGAGGTGGCCCACCGCCGCCGACGTCAGCGGCGACACGTCGGGGGTGTCGTTCTCCACGATGTACTCCTCGACCTCGTGGGCCCGGAAGATCGCCGGGAAGTCGATCACTCCGGTGCCCAGGTCGCACATGTCCCCAGTCGTGCCGTCGCGGTCCTTGACGTGGTACTGCCGGACCCGCTGCGGTGCCTCCCGGATCACGTCGATCGCGAACTGGAGCGGGTCTGCGGCACCGGTGTTGACCCCGCCGGTGTAGGCCCAGTAGAGGTCGACCTCGAGGTGGACGAGCTTGCGGTCGAGCCGCGAGGTCAGCACCTCCCAGGGCGTCAGCCCGCCGCCGAGGTCGATCGTGAACTCGTGAGCATGGTTGTGGTAGCCGTAGCGCAGCCCCCATCGGCGGGCCTGCGCGGCCTCCACGTTCATCCGGTCGGCCCACGCCTCCCATTCGCTGCGCACGGTGGAGTTCAGGTAGGGCACGACGACGTACTCCTGGCCCAGGATGCGGGCGTTCTGCAGCTTGACCTGCAGTGCGGAGTCGGAGGTGCTGATGCCGTCGTGGCTGGAGGAGGCGCGGATGCCGAGCCCGTCGAGCTTCGCCTTGAGGGCGGGCGCGTCCGGGAAGGCCGGGTAGAAGCCGGCCCGCTCGACCTTCTCGTAGCCGTACTGGGCCAGCCTCTCGAGCACCGTGGCCGGACCGGGCGTGCCACTCATGGCGTCGCGCAGCGTGTAGAGCTGGATGCTGATCTTGTCGTGATCGACACTCCGTCGGCGTCCGCGCCCGTGGTCATCGTGGTCGTCGCGGTCGTGTCGTCGAGGGCCGGCGAGTGCCGGCCCGGCCGTGCCCGCTGCAACGCCGAGCCCGACCGCGGTGGCACCCACGCCTTGGAGGACTCGCCGTCGCGAGGCCCCTTTCGCTGCGAGGCTCTGGTCGAGCGCCGCGTCACCGTCGTATCCGTAACACATGGTGCTTCCTTCCTTAGGGGTCCGAGGGCACCCTGGTGGTGGCGAGGGCGAGCAGGCGGTCGCGCACGTCGGGGGCCCGGGACGATGCGGATCGCGATGTGATCCCACTCACAGCCATGGCCCGAACCTAGGGCGACTTTTGGTTGTGGGTCAAGCAAAAGTCGTTGCAATTTCGACAATTGTCGGGGACTTTGCAGCGTGTGGCGTCCGAAGTGGTTGACTCGAGCGCATGCGAGCACGTGAGATCACCGCGTCGCCGGCGTCGTCGGTCGCCGGCGCCGGCGCACTCCTGCGCTTGCTTCGCTGCGGCGAGGGACTCACTCGCAACGAGCTCATCGAGCTCACCGGGCTCTCGCGGTCCACCCTCGGCGCCCGCTTGGAGGCACTCGCCTCGGCCGGCCTCGTGAAGACCTCGGGGGTCGGCGCCTCGACGGGCGGGCGCCCCGCCACCCGGCTCTCGTTCAGCGCCACGGCCCATGTCGTCCTGGCCGCCGACTTCGGCGCCACCCACGTCACCGCGGCCCTCACCGACCTGGGCGGCGAGGTGATCGCCGAGACCAGCTGCGAGCTGCACATCGCCGACGGCCCCGAGCCCGCGCTGGCCTGGCTGGTCCTGGCCGCCGAGCGCCTGATGGCTCAGACCGGCTCGACCCGGTCGCAACTGGCCGGCGTCGGCATCGGGCTCCCCGGTCCGGTCGAGCACATCACCGGCGTGCCGATCAAGCCACCCATCATGCCGGGCTGGGACGGTTTCCCGGTTGCCACCTGGGTCGCCGAGCGGCTCGGGGCGCCGGTCTACGTCGACAACGACGTCAACATGATGGCTCTCGGCGAACACTCCAGCGTCTACCCCGACGTGGACCATTTCGTCTTCGTGAAGGTCGCCACCGGCATCGGAGCCGGGCTCATCAGTGGCCGCCGACTGCACCGCGGAGCAGTCGGCTCAGCCGGCGACCTGGGACACGTCCGGGCGCCGCAGGCACCAGACGTCGTGTGCGAATGTGGCAACACCGGCTGCCTCGAGGCAGTCGCCAGCGGCCGCGCCATCGCCGCCGGGCTCTTCCCGGACCGACCACGCGACAGCATCGGCACCCGCGAAGTCCTCGCCCTGCTCGAGCAAGGTGACGCGCGCGCCGCGGCCGCCGTACGCCGTGCGGGGCGCGACATCGGCGAGGTGCTCGCGACCGTCGTCAACCTGCTCAACCCCTCAGTCATCGTGATCGGGGGAAGCCTCGGCGCCGGCGCTCCCACACTGATGGCCGGCATCCGCGAAGTGGTGTTCGCCCGTAGCCTGCCGCTGGCCACCAGTCACCTCATCCTGGTCCCCTCACAGGTGGGCGCCCGGGCCGCCATCGCCGGAGCCGCCGTGACCGCGGTGGAGGAGTTCCTGCTGCCCGACAACGTCGACGCCCGGCTCGCGGCGAAGGGTGCGACGGCCTGAGGTGCCTGCTCTGGCTCAGATGACGGGGTAGGCCGCCAGGTCGCTCGCGAGGTCGGCGTTGGCGCGACCCCGGACGAGCGTGCCGTCGCCGGTGTGCTCGAGGGACTCGATCTCGCCCTGCTGGTGCAGCCGGTTGAGCAGGTCGCCGCGCTCGTAGGGCAGCAGCGCCTCGAACTGCACGCTCGGACGCGGCAGCTCGGACTCGATCGCCGCCAGCGCCGCCTCGATGCCCTCACCGGTCTTCGCGCTGACCACCACGCTGTGCGGCTCGCGCGCCAGCAGGCGGGCGATCACCATCGGGTCGGCAGCGTCGGCCTTGTTGCCATGCTGATCGCTGCGCGGATCTTCTTCGGATTGCTGACCGTGATGGGTCTGTGGCTGGCGTTCGTCGGCTGGCGACCACCGACGCCTGTGGATGACTTCAGCGCGTTAGTTCGGCGAATCTGCCAGCGTGAGGCATGGGGAAATTCTCGAGGTTGATCTGGCCGAGCTGCGCGGGGTGGCCGATCGCGTCATGTCAGCGGCGGACTCGCTGGCCGAGATGCGTTGGCCCGGGTTGGATCCCGACGACCTGCGCGCATCGGCAGTCGGCGGCATCGCGGCACCGGTTCTGATCGCTGCCCGGCTCGACGACGTCGTTGCCAACATGCGCGGCTGGGCGGCCGGCGGCGCACCTGTCGGCGGACGCCTTCGAGCGCGCCGAGCACCGCAACGCCGGGCGCATCGACGGGGTCGTGACCCGCCCGACCGTGGCGCAGGCCGTGGCGTGGCGTCCGGACGCCTTGCGTGAGCTCGCCGCCGGCTGGGACGCCGCCGCAGACGCGGTCCGCGCCCATGCCGTCGACTCGCCAGCGGACTGGCATGGGCGGGCGGCGGACGCCGCGTCGGTGCGGATGCGCACCCTGGCGGAGCAGGCCGACGCCGTGGTGGGCACGCTCGCGACGGCAGCAGCAGCGGCGGCGCGGGCCGGCTGTGATCGGATCGCCGCGGCGAGGGCCGAGGTACTCACCCGGGTGGCAGAGGCCAACGCGCTCGGGTTCGTGGTCGGCCGACGACGGCTCCGTCGCGCCGTTCGCCGATCACGCCGCGGTCGGCGCGGCGGCGTGGGCGGAGGAGATCGGCGCAGCGCTGGACTGGCTTGGCGACGCGGATGCCGATGCCGCGCGCGACATCGATGCCGCCGCCGACGTGGCGGCCCATTGGTCGACGATGAACCAGGATCGAATCGCCGAGCAGATCGCCGCGATGACGCGCGCGCAGCGTGCCCAGCTGATCGACGACGCACCGTTCATGGTCGGCAACACCAATGGAGTGCCGTGGGACATGCGGTTCGCGGCCAACCGGATCAACATCGCGCAGGCCGTCCGCGACGAGACCGGCTATCGGTCCGGATGCCTTGCGCCGCATCGGCTTCTACCTCGACCTGCTGCGCGAGGTCGACGACCCCGCAGGGAACGGGCAACGCATCGAGCGGCAGATCCTGGCGTTCGATCCGGCCAGGGCCACGCTCGTGGAGCTCAACGGAGACCTCGACTCCGCGCGCAGCGTCGCAGTGCTCGTGCCGGGGATGAACACCACCGTCGAGGGGTCCGCGGCGGACACCGAGACCGCCCGGCGGTTCGTCACCGCCACCCGCGGTGAGGTCGCCGCGATCACCTACCTCGGTGGGCCGTTTCGCACGTCGACGTGTTGCCGCGCTCGCGGAGGCCGCCGACCCACTACGCGCTGGACATGGCGCCAGGGCTGGTGGCGTTCAGCCCCGACGTCGACCCCAACGTCGACGCCACCGAGGCACGTCGCCGTCACCTACGTCGGCCATTCCTACGGCGGGTCGATCCTCGGCACGGCCGAGGCGCTCGGGCTGACCGCCGACCGGACGCTCTACGTCGCCGCCGCAGGCGCGGGTTTCGGCGTCGACGACCCGCCGACTGGCACAACCGCAATCCCGACGTCTTGCGGTTTCGATGACCGCGCCAGGTGATCCCATCCAGCTCGTCCAGGGCATGCCCGTCGGTCCGCACGGCGCCGACCCCGACGAGATGGCCGGGGTAATCCGTCTTGCCACCGGTCATTTCGACGACGGTAGGCCAATGGCCGGACCCCGTGCCCACACCGACGTCATGACCGCCCGGAGTCGGACTCGTGGCGCACCATCCTGGCGGTCATCACCGGAGACGGCCAATACATTCAGGTCGCCGGATGATCTCGACGAGATACACTCTCCGGCACGACCACACGAGGGGGATCCGATGGGCTTCAACCCGAAGGATGCGGTCGAATCGGTCAAGGACATCGCGACGAACGCCGTCGAAAGGTCCGCCGACATCGTCGAAAGCGCGGGACACATCATCAAGGGCGACGTATCGGTGGGGTGAGGGCATCGTCTAGAGCTCGATCGACATCGCCACCCACTCCGCGGAGAAGGTCAAGGAGATCGTCACGGGCCGGGACGAGGACGAACCGGCCCTACCGTAGTCAGTCGGCTGCGCGCGCTCAGGTGACGCGCAGCCCGTCGAGCACGAACCCGAGGTGACGGCGCCACACGGCGTCGTCACCGTCGGACATCGAGATCACCTTCGACATCGCCCAGACCAGCGTGCCCAGGTCGGCGGGGCCGAAGTCGCGCCGCAGCACACCCGCGTCCCTGGCACGTTCCGTCACCGCGTCCATCACTCCCCCGGCGCGACCGCACTCCGCTGCCACGTCGACGGCGCCGATGGGACTCCGCGAGATCGCCTCGTTGACGGCACGGTCCCGCGCCTGCATGACGAACATGCCCTCGAGGAACCCCGTGAATCCCCGCCAGGCGTCGGGATCGGCCAAGGCCGTCCGCGCAAGCGCGTCGAATTCGGCCAGCCGCTCCGGTAACACCGCGTCGAGAAGCGCTCCGCGATTCGGGAAGTGGTTGTACAGCGTGCCGATGCTCACACCGGCCCGGCGGGCGACCTCGTCGAGGGGAATGTCGACGCCGCGCTCGCCGAACAGATCGGCAGCCGCTGATACCAGCCGGTCGCGGTC
>CAVUNB010000006.1:0-82291 GCA_963742685.1 uncultured Actinomycetota bacterium
GAAGGCGTCGAAGTGGTGACACTCCACTAGGTCAGGCCCTTGGTTTCGACACGCTTGCTGCTCAACCGGCGGGGTTGAGCGAGGCCATCCACTCCTCGACAGCCGCGGAGGTCGCGGGGGAGCGCGGCGGAGAGGTTCCGGTAGCCGTCGGCGGTGACCAGGATGTCGTCCTCGATCCGGATGCCGATGCCGCGCAGCTCCTCGGGGACCAGCAGGTCGTCCTCCTGGAAGTAGAGGCCGGGCTCGACGGTGAGCACCATGCCCTCGGCGAGGGTGCCCTTGGGGTAGATCTCGGTCGCCGCACGGCCGCAGTCGTGGACGTCCATGCCGAGCATGTGGGAGGTGCCGTGCAGGGTCCAGCGGGCGTAGACCTTGGAGTCCGGGTCGAGCGCCTCCGTCGGCGGAGACCGGCAGCAGGCCCATGTCGTCGAGACCGTGGGCGAGCACCTCCATCGCGGCGTCATGCGCGGCCAGGAACGGTACGCCGGGGCGGACGGCCTCGATGCCGGCCTGCTGGGCGGCGTAGACCAGGTCGTAGAGCTCGCGCTGCAGCGGGGTGAAGGTGCCGTCGACCGGGAGCGTGCGGGTGACGTCGGCGGTGTAGAGGTTGCGGCCCTCGACGCCCATGTCGAGCAGCACGCAGCTCGCCGGGGGTGATCGGGCCGGTGTTCTCGATCCAGTGCAGCGTGGTGGCGTGCTTGCCGCCAGCCGACGATCGAGTCGTAGCCGATGTCGTTGCCCATGGCCCGGGCGCGGCGGAAGAAGGTGCCCTCGATCCAGCGCTCGCCGAACTCCAGGACCCGGTCCCACTCGCGGACGCAGTCCTCGAAGCCGAGCGTGGTGATGTCGCAGGCCTCCTGCAGCTCGCCGACCTCCCACTCGTCCTTGATCAGCCGCAGCTCGGAGAGCACCCGGGCGAAGTCGGCGTCGAGGGTCCGTCGGCTCGACCAGCTGGTCGACCTTCTGTCGATGCCGCGATGGACCCGGGTCTTGCCGTGCCGCCAGCGCGCGGGCAGGTCGTCGATGTGCCGGACCTCGATGCCGAGCGACGTGGAGATCTCGTGCAGCGACGGGCGGCGGCCGGCCCACAGCTCGCCGTACTGCCGGTCGCGGAAGAACTCGTCGGTCTCGCGCGAGGAGCGCGGGCCGCGCATAGAGAACCGCCTCGCCGTCGCTCGACGACCAGCACCGCGTCGCAGGTCTGGTTGCCGGAGAGGTAGGTGTGCGCGGTGTCGGGGCGGAAGCGGTAGTCGGTGTCGTTGGAGCGCACCTTGTAGGTGCCGGCCGGCAGCACCAGCCGCTCGCCCGGGAAGGTCTCGGCCAGCCGGCGCGGCGGCGGGGCGCCGCACGCGCGTGACCGGGTGCGTGCGGGAGGTCCAGCTCCCGGTCGCCCCAGCCGGTGCGCATGAACGGCGGCCTACGCCTCGGGGACGGCCGGGTCGTGCGACTCGGTCTTGGGCTCGGTGGACTCGGGCAGTGGTCTGGTCGCTCACGCCCGTCCACTGTACGCCGGGCACGGTAACAGGCCGCAGCAGCCGTACTCGGGACTAGGCTTCCGCCCATGCCCGGAGTCCGTCGCGACAGCGTCGCCTTCACGGTGGTCGTGACCGTGCTGGTGCTGTCTGGGCGCGCTGCCGATCCTGCTGATCATCGCCCTCTCCGGGGGCCCCGGGCCCGTGGTGCTCGCGACCTGCTGGCGGCCCTGCCGGTCGGGCCCGCTGGTCGGCCTGCTACCTCTGGCTGGACCGCTACGAGCCGGAGCCCCGGCGGCTGCTCGCGCTGCGGCCTGCTCTGGGGCGGCTTCGTCGCGACCGCGGCGGCGCTGCTGGTCCAGGGCATCGGCGGCTTGGTGGTCGGCGTCACCGACGAGCAGAGCCTGGCGATCGTGGCGCCGGTCACCGAAGAGGCCAGCAAGGGGCTCTTCCTGCTGCTGCTGCTGTGGTGGCGTCGGGCCGAGCTCGACGGGATCCTCGACGGCATCGTCTACGCCGGGATGGTCGGCATCGGCTTCGCCTTCATCGAGAACATCCTCTACCTCGCTGCCGCCTACAACGGCACCGACGGCTCGGCCCCGGCGGCGTCGAGGCGATCACCGGCGACTTCGTCGATCCGCTGCCTGTTCAGCCCGTTCGCCCACCCGCTCTTCACCACGTTCATCGGCATCGGCGTCGGCATCGCCGTCACCAGTCGCGCACCGCGCTGCGCATCCTCGCGCCCCTGGTCGGCTACCTGCTCGCGGTCGGTCGCCCACGCGGCCTGGAACGGCTCGACCCTCTGGGGGCTCAACGGCTTCGTCGGCGTCTACTTCGTGCTGATGGTGCCGGCGTTCGTCGGCCTGGTCGTGCTTCGCGATCTGGCGTCGCCGGTCGGAGCGGAGGATGCTCACGCGGCGCTGACGACGCCGCGCAGCGCGGCCTCATCCCCGCCACCGACATCGGCTGGCTGGTCGACCTGCGGGCGCGTCGCGAGCAGCCGCAAGCTTCGCCCGGCAGTACGGCGGCAAGCGCGGGCGAGCGGGCGATGCGGGACTACCAGCAGGCGGCGATCGAGCTCGGTTTCCTGCATCATCGTTTCCTGCGGGGCACGGCCCCGCGCGACTTCGTCGAACGCGGACAGGACTACGTCGCGCGGATCGGCGCAGCCCGCCCGTACGTCGCCTTCCCCGGACAGGTGGTCCCACCCGATGACCGAGCCGAGGCAGCAGACCCGACGCCATCGACAGCACCCGGATGCTGACCTCGCTGGTGCAGCTGCGCGGGTCGCTCCAGGCTGCCCGGCTGCCGCTGGACATCCCCGGCGCCGCGCCGAGCGCGACCTCACGGCGGGCGATGGTCGACCAGCTCGAGGACTACGTCATCCCGCGGCTGATGACGATCGACGCGCCGCTGCTGGCGGTGGTCGGTGGCTCGACCGGCGCCGGCAAGTCGACCCTGGTCAACTCCCTGGTCGGTCGCCGGGTCACCGAGCCCGGGGTGCTCCGGCCCACCACGCGCTCCCCGGTGCTGGTGCACCACCCGGAGGACGCCCACTGGTTCGGCCAGGACCGGCTCCTGCCCGATCTCGAGCGGGTCGACCCGCGGCGACCACCGACCCGAACGCGCTCCAGCTGGTGCCGTCCGACGAGCATGCCGCCGGGCCTGGCCGATCCTGGACGCCCCCGACATCGACTCGGTCGAGGAGCGCAACCGCACACTCGCCGCCCAGCTGCTGGCCGCCGCCGACCTGTGGCTCTTCGTCACCTCCGCCGCGCGGTACGCCGACCAGGTGCCGTGGGACTTCCTGCGCCAGGCCGCCGAGCGCCGCGCCGCGGTCGCGATCGTGCTCGACCGCACCCCGCCGGACGCCGTCGAGACGGTCTCCACCCACCTCGCCCGGATGCTGGCCAGCCGCGGCCTCAAGGACTCCCCCCTCTTCACCGTCACCGAGGGCGAGGTCGACGACGAGGGCCTGCTGCCGCCGGAGACGGTCGCCGACATCCGCGGCTGGCTCGACTCGCTGGCCGGGGACGCCGAGGCGCGCGCCCAGGTGGTCAAGCAGACCCTCGACGGCGCCATCCGCATCCTCACCCGGCGCACCCACGCCGTCGCGGACGCGGCCACCGAGCAGGTCGACGCCGAGCGCCGGCTCCGCGAGACGCGGACCGGGCCTACGACGAGGCCATCGAGCAGATCACCACCGCCTCCGCCGACGGCACCCTGCTGCGGGGCGAGGTGCTGGCCCGATGGCAGGAGTTCGTCGGCACCGGCGAGCTGCTGCGCGGCCTCGAGACCGCGGGTCGGCTGGCTCCGTGACCGCATCGTCAACGTCGTCAAGGGCCAGCCGCAGCAGGCCGAGCGGGTCACCGTGGCGGTCGAGTCCGGCCTGGAGACACTGATCCTCGAGCACGCCGAGGCCGCCGCCGAGCGGGCCGAGGCGTCGTGGCGGTCGCTGGGCTCCGGGCAGTACCTGCTGGCCGACGCCGGCGAGGACCTCGGCCGGGCGTCGCGCGACTTCCGGCGCCGGGCCGAGCGAGCCGTGCGCGACTGGCAGTAGGACGTGCTGGAGATGGTCCGCACCGAAGGAGCCGACAAGCGCGGCACCGCCCGCTTCCTGGCCTTCGGCGTCAACGGGCTGTCGGTCGCGCTGATGGTCGTCGTGTTCGCCCACACGGCCGGGGTCACGGGCGCCGAGGCCGGCATCGCGGGCGGCTCCGCCGTGGTCGGCCAGAAGCTGCTCGAGGCGGTCTTCGGCGACCAGGCCGTCCGCGCACCTGGCGGAGCGGGCCAAGCGCGACCTCGAGCGCGGGTGCGCGACCTGCTCGAGGTGCGAGCGACGGCGCTACACCGGGCTCCTCGACGGGCTGGCGATCGAGGCCGAGCGTCCCGGACCGGCTGCGCGCCGCCGCCCGCCGCGTCGACGACCTCCGCTTCGCCGCGCGGGTGGCACGGGCACGCGAACTCGCGGACGATAGGGCTGTGCTCGCACTCACCGCGAGACTGCAGTCCGAGGGAGAAAATGACGTCCTTGCTCGAGGGGGCCAAGAAGCTGGTCTCCGCGGAGTTCCGAGATCGGGGCCCGGGTCGCAGGGGCTCGAACAGGCAGTCGACAGCGCCGAGGGGCTCGTCGACTCCGCGGTCATGACGACGCCGGGAGTCGTCGATCGCGCGTCCGGCCGGCTGCGGCTGTCGGCCGACCACACCGTCGTCGCGCTCGCCGGCGCCACCGGCTCCGGCAAGTCGTCGACGTTCAACGCGCTGTCCGGGCTCGAGCTGTCCGCGGTCGGCGTACGCCGGCCCACGACCTCGTGGGCGACCGCCTGCGTGTGGGGTCGCGAGGGCGCGGAGGAGCTTCTCGAGTGGCTCGGCATCCCGCTCGCGCCACCAGGTGACCCGGGACTCGATGCTGTCCACCGGTCGCGAGGACAACGCGCTGGCCGGCGTCGTGCTCCTCGACCTGCCCGACCACGACTCGACCGAGGTCTCGCACCACCTCGAGGTCGACCGTCTGGTGCAGTCTCGCCGACTTGTTCGTATGGGTGCTCGACCCGCAGAAGTACGCCGACGCCGCGATCCACGACCGCTATCTCGCCCCGCACGCGTCCCACAAGGACGTGATGCTGGTCGTCCTCAACCACATCGACACCGTCCCCGAGGCGCGTCGCGACGGCATGCTCGCGGACGTACGCCGACTGCTGGAGGCCGACGGACTCGCCGGCGTGCCGGTCCTCGCCGTCAGCGCCCGGAACGGTTGGGGGATCGACGAGCTGAAGAAGCAGATAGCCAAGCGTGTCTCCGAGAAGAAGGCGACCCGTGCGCGCCTCGGCGCCGACGTGCGCGCCGCCGCCGAACGGCTCCAGGCCGTGTCGGGCAATGCCAAGGTGCGCTCGCTGTCGACCGAGCGGATCGCGGCGCTCGACGACGCGTTCGCCGATGCGGCAGGGGTGCCGACGGTCGTCAAGGCCGTCGAGGACTCGACCCGGATCCGCGCCAACCGCGCCACCGGCTGGCCGGTGACGGCGTGGTTCTCCAAGTTCAAGCCCGACCCGCTCAAGCGGCTCCACCTCGACCTCGGCTCCGCCGGCAAGCAGCTCACGGGCACCTCGCGGACCTCGGTGCCCAAGGCCACGGGTGTGCAGAAGGCGCGCGTCGACACCGAGGTGCGGGCGCTGGCCGACCAGGTCTCCGACGGGATGGGTCAGCCGTGGGTCACCGCGATCCGGAAGGCCTCGATCTCACGGCTGCCCGACCTGGGTGACCGGCTGGACAAGGCCGTCGCTGCGACCGACCTGGGTGCAGACAAGATCCCGCTGTGGGCCGGTCTCGTGCGCGTCCTCCAGTGGCTGCTGATCATCGCGGCCGTCGTCGGTGGCGGGTGGCTCGCGCTGCTGGCCTTCGGGTCCTACGCCCGGTTGCCCGAGCCGCCGACGCCCGAGCTGGGCAACTTCCCGATCCCGACGCTGTTGTTGCTGGGCGGGATAGCGCTAGGGGTGTTGTTCGCCCTCGTGTGCCGGGTGCTGGTGTCGATGACGGCCAAGCGCCGGGCGCGGTCGGCCGACAAGCGGCTGCGTGATGCCATCTCCTCGGTCTCCGAGGAGCTCGTCGTGCAGCCGGTGCAGACCGAGCTTGCGGCCTACTCCTCGATGCGCGACGGCCTGGCGATCGCGCTCAAGTAGCCCGCTTGCGGGCCGCTGTTCGTCCACAGGACGGGGTCCCGCCGGGGTTGTCCACAGCGCTTGGTACGCCGCCCGCTCGTTGTCCGTGCCTCGCCGCACTCTTGGCGTCGAGGGCGGACACGCCGTCCTCGACAGCGAGGAAGGCTCTCTCATGAACGACACCTACATCACGCTCAACGGCTGGGTCGGCTCGGACGTCTCGTTGCGGGAGGTGGCCGGCGGTCAGCCCGTCGCCAACTTCCGCGTGGCCACGACGTCGCGCAAGTTCCGCAACAACCAGTGGGAGGACGGCACCACCACGTGGTACTCCGTCCGGGCCTGGCGTCGGCTCGCCGACAACGTGGCGCTGTCGATCAAGCGCGGCGACCCGGTCGTGGTGCACGGCCGGCTGGAGGCCGACGTGTGGACCAAAGAGGACGGCACGACCAACACCCAGCTCGTCATCACCGCCACCTCGGTCGGTCACGACCTGTCACGCGGGACGGCGGTCTTCACGAAGCCGGCCCGTCCCGAGGCCGTCCAGCCGGGCGCGATGCCGGCGGTGCAGCCGGTCGACCCGTGGGCGGTGCCGCTGAGCGAGCCGCCCTCGTTCGCGAGCGACGCGCCCGCCACGGAGACGGTTCCCGAGGCGGACGCGGCCTGAGGTCGGCCGGTGATCAGGACGCGGGCATCACCCAGGCGTCGTTGCGGACGAGGTCCTCGAGCTGGTCCAGGGTGAGCGGGGGCAGCTCGGCCGAGGCGGGGGACGTCCGACCCCACTTCTCGTCGAGGGCGTTGGCGGTCGCGCCGTAGACCGTGCCGCCGTCGCGCCTGAGCACGACCTCCAGCGTGGTCACCTCGCCGAAGGTCGTCGATGACCGACGGCCGATCACGGTGCCGTTCTCGCGCAGCTCGCTGCACTGGGCGCGGGGGGCCAGGTTGCCGGGGCACGAGATGTCCCCGTCGTCGTCGCCCTGCTCGACCGTGACGCCGATGGTCTCTCCCGGCTCGACCTGCGACGACTTCACGGCGTAGGTGAGGGAGGGATAGAGCATCACGTTGAGTCGGCCCGGTCCGGCGGTGCTGCTCACGACCGCGTTGATGAAGCCAACGCCCGGCCCGCCCTCGGGAGTGTCTGCCTCCAGAGGACCGGGGGCGGTGACGGTGATGCCGTCGGGCAGGATCGCCTCGACCGCGGAGACCATGTCGCTGGCGGGCATGCTCCACCAGCCTTCGGGGAGCTCGCCGGGCGGCGGCTCCTGCGCCGGTGAGGTGGCCGAGCCCGACGGTTCGCCGGCCGGATCGATGACGGTGGAGGACCCGCCACCCAGGGCCGTCGGCAGGACCAGGACAGCGACGGCGCTAGCGGCGACCGCGCCTGCGGCGATGCCCGCACGACGTCGCGTGCGCAGCCGTCGGCCGTGTCGAAGGGCGTGCGGTCCGATCTCGGCCGGTGGCGCAGTGTCGGTCATGGTGCGCACGAGCAGGTCGCGGAGCTCGGCCTCGTGCGGTTCGAGCAGCTCGTCAGTGTGAGTCATGGGGTGCCTTCGTGCTGGCGAGCTCGTGGAGCTCGGGATCGGTGAGGGTCAGGCGCAGCCGGGCGAGGGCGCGCAGCGAGCGGTTCTTGACCGCCGCGGGGGAGAGGTGGAGCGCGTGGCCGGTCTCCTCGACCGACCGGTCCTCCCAGTAGCGGAGCACCACGACGGCGCGGTCGAGAGGAGGCAGGGTGCGCAGGGCCGCCATCAGGGCGAGGCGTTCGGTCGGGTCCCGATCGCGGCTCGGCCGGTCGGGCGTCGCATCGACCGGGATCTCGCCGCTGCTGCGCCGGCGCCGGTTGCTCAGGAACGTCTTGAGGACGATGCCGTGGACATAGGCGACGGGGTCGTCGGCGGCCTGGACCTTGCGCCAGTGCACGTAGGCCTTGGCGAGGGCGGACTGCACGAGGTCCTCGGCTGCCGGAGCGCTCGTGGTGAGCAGCCAGGCGCTGCGGTAGAGCGCCGACGAGCGCGCCGCGACGAACGTCGTGAAGTCCTCGTCGATCGACGGGGAGTCCCGCATGTGCCCTCCTGTCCCGAGCGTGCCGGGCGGCCGCCGGTGGTCCGTGGGTGTGTGGTCGTACACCTCAAGGACGCGGCGATCGGCGTACAGGTCTCAAAGTCTGCCGGTTGTGGGTGAGGACGCCGTGACCCGTAGGCTCGGGGCCATGGCTGAATACGTCTTTACCCTGCGCAACGTGCGCAAGGCCCATGGTGACAAGGTCGTCCTCGACAACGTCACCCTCTCGTTCCTGCACGGCGCCAAGATCGGGGTCGTCGGCCCCAACGGCACCGGCAAGTCGTCCCTGCTCAAGATCATGGCCGGCCTCGACAAGGCCAACAACGGCGACGCGATCCTCGACCCCGGCGCGACCGTCGGCATGCTCCAGCAGGAGCCGCCGCTGTCCGAGGGCAAGACGGTCCTGGAGAACGTCGAGGAGGCCGTCGGCGAGATCAAGGGCAAGCTCAATCGGTACAACGAGATCTCCGAGCTCATGTCCGACCCCGACGCCGACTTCGACACGCTGCTCGCCGAGATGGGCGACCTGCAGACCGACCTCGACCACGCCAGCGCGTGGGACCTCGACAGTCGCCTCGACCAGGCCATGGACGCGCTCCGCTGCCCGCCGCCGGACGTCCTCGTCGACAACCTCTCCGGTGGTGAGCGTCGCCGCGTCGCGCTGTGCAAGCTGCTGCTCCAGCAGCCCAGCCTCCTGCTCCTCGACGAGCCCACCAACCACCTCGACGCCGAATCCGTCCAGTGGCTCGAGGGTCACCTCGCGTCCTACCCCGGCGCCGTCCTGGCCGTGACCCACGACCGCTACTTCCTCGACAACGTCGCCTCCTGGATCCTCGAGCTCGACCGTGGCCAGGCCCACCCCTACGAGGGCAACTACACGACCTACCTCGAGACCAAGCAGAGCCGCCTCAAGATCGAGGGCCAGAAGGACGTCAAGCGCGCCAAGATGCTCGAGCGCGAGCTCGAGTGGGTCCGCTCCAACGCGAAGGCCCGCCAGACCAAGAGCAAGTCGAGGCTGGCGCGCTACGAGGAGATGGCCAACGAGGCCGATCGGATGCGCAAGATCGACACCTCCGAGATCAACATCCCGGCCGGCCCTCGCCTCGGCGACATCGTGCTCGAGGCGCACGACCTCGGGAAGGGATTCGACGGCCGCACGCTCATGCACGACGTGTCGTTCACACTTCCCCGCGCCGGCATCGTCGGCGTGATCGGCCCCAACGGCGTCGGCAAGACCACTCTGTTCAAGATGATCACGGGTGAGGAGAAGCCCGACGACGGCGAGCTCAAGGTCGGCCAGACCGTGAAGGTCTCCTACGTCGACCAGAGCCGCGGTGGCATCGACCCGAACAAGAACGTCTGGGAGGTCGTCTCCGACGGACTCGACTTCATCAAGGTCGCCAACTTCGAGATGAACTCGCGGGCGTACGTCGCCTCGTTCGGCTTCAAGGGCCCCGACCAGCAGAAGAAGGCCGGCGTGCTGTCCGGCGGTGAGCGAAACCGGCTCAACCTGGCGCTGACGCTGAAGATGGGCGGCAACATGCTGCTCCTCGACGAGCCCACCAACGACCTCGACGTGGAGACCCTGTCCTCGCTCGAGGACGCCCTGCTCGACTTCCCCGGCTGCGCCGTGGTCACCTCCCACGACCGGTGGTTCCTCGACCGCGTGGCCACCCACATCCTGGCGTGGGAGGGCGACGACGAGGACCCCGCTCGCTGGTTCTGGTTCGAGGGCAACTTCGCGTCCTACGAGGAGAACAAGATCGAGCGCCTCGGCGCCGACGCGGCTCGTCCGCACCGCGTGACGCACCGCCGCCTCACCCGCGACTGACGGTTCCAGCCGCTGGACAGCTTGTGACGAACGGACCCCGGATCACTGATCTGAGGGTCCGTTTTGTCACGGACTGTCGCGAATCAGCGGATCTCCATCTCCGGGTGACCGGCGATGAGCTGGTCGGCGACGGCGTCCATCGCCCGGCCGAGGGCGTCGAGGTCGGCCGCTTCGGTGACGTCGACGAGGTAGGAGCGCACACCCTCGACGTGGAGCGGCGCGGCTTCCTGGAGCAGCTCGAGGCCCTTGTCGGTCATGGTCGCGACGATGCCGCGGCCGTCCTCGGGAGTGGTGCCGCGGACGACGAACCCGGCCTTCTCCATCCGGTCGACCGTGTGGGTGACGCGGCTGCGTGAGTGGGCCAGCGCGTCGGCCAGCTGCGCCATCCGCATGTTGCGTCCGGGGCGCTCGGAGAGGCGCACCAGGATCTCGTACTCGGTCAGCGAGATGTTGAAGGCGCGACGCAGGTCGTCGTCGAGGCGGTCCATCAGCAGCGTGGTGCCGATGACCAGGGCTCGCCACGAACGCTGTTGGTCTTCGTCGAGCCAGCGAGGTTCCCGAGACGCGGTGGTCATGGCGTTGCTCTCCCGTGTGTTGCCGCCGCTCCAGCGGAGCCGTCGTGCCCGAGGGTATCCACCGGCGACCGATGATCGCAGGGGAACCCGCGGACCGTGACCTTTGTGTTGCCTCGCGGTCCGCGGCGAGAAGGCGTGCCTCAGGCCAGACGCTCGAGGATCAGCGCCATGCCCTGGCCGCCGCCCACGCACATGGTGATCAGGCCGGTGGTCTTGTCGTGCCAGTCCAGCGAGTTGAGCATGGTGTTCTGCAGGCGGGCGCCGGTCATGCCGAAGGGGTGGCCGACGGCGATCGCGCCGCCGTTGACGTTGAGGCGGTCGAGGTCGATGCCGAGGTCCTGGTAGGACGGCACGACCTGCGCCGCGAAGGCCTCGTTGATCTCGACCAGGTCGATGTCGCCGATGCTCATGTTGGCGTGGGCCAGCGCGCGCTTGGTCGCCTCGACCGGGCCGAGACCCATGATCTCGGGTGAGAGGCCCGAGACGCCGGTGGACACGATGCGGGCGAGCGGCTTGAGGCCCAGCTCGGCGGCCTTGGTGTCGGACATGACGACGACGGCGGCGGCACCGTCGTTGAGCGCGCAGCAGTTGCCCGCCGTGACCACGCCGTCGGGGCGGAACACCGGCTGGAGCGAGGCGATGGCGTCGTAGGTGACCCCGGCTCGCGGGCCGTCGTCGGCCGAGACGACGGTGCCGTCGGGCGTCGTGACCGCGGTGATCTCGCGGGCCCAGAAGCCGTCGTTGATGGCCTTCTCGGCGAGGTTCTGCGAGCGGACCGCGAACTCGTCGAGCTCCTAGCGGTCGAGCCCGCGCATCCGAGCGACGTTCTCCGCGGTCTGGCCCATCGCGATGTAGGCGTCGGGGAGTACGCCGTCCTCGCGCGGGTCGTGCCAGTCCTGCCCGCCCTCGGCGAGCTTCTCCGTGCGTGCCTGGGCGTCGGCGAAGACCTCGTTGCGGGTGCCGGGGATGTGGTCGGAGGTGCCCTTGGCGAAGCGCGAGACGGTCTCGACGCCGGCCGAGATGAAGACGTCGCCCTCGCCGGCCTTGATGGCGTGGAAGGCCATGCGGGTGGTCTGCACCGAGGAGGCGCAGTAGCGGGTGATCGTCGCGCCGGGGACCTCGTCCATGTCGTTGAGGACGTTGACGATGCGGCCCATGTTGTTGCCCATCTCGCCGCCGGGCAGGCCGCACCCGAGGTAGAGGTCATCGACGGTCTTGCGGTCGAGGGCAGGGATCTTGTCGAGCGCGGTCCTGACGATCAGGGCGGTCAGCTCGTCGGGCCGGAAGTCCTTCAGCGAGCCCTTGTTGGCGCGGCCGATGGGGGAGCGGGCGACGGAAACGATCACTGCCTCGGGCATGGAGAACTCCGAATCTCAAACGTCTGGTGGGTGCGCCGACCACCCTAGTCGCCGGTCCGGAGCGGAGACACGGCCTGCCTCAGGGAGCGGGCCGGCCCTCGACCAGCGACCCGAGAAGGAGGTCGAGGCTGTCGGTGACGAAGGCCGCGCGCTGCGTGGGAGGACGGAGCAACGCCGCGATGAGCACACCGTCGACGGCCGCCACGATGGTCCCGGAGACGGCGACGGAGTGGGGGTGCCCGCCGCAGGCGAGGATGTCGTGGACGATCGTGGTCAGGCCTTCCCGGGACTCGCGCAGCTGCGCCGCGAGGTCGTCATCGCGCGCCGCCGCGAGGGTGAGCTCCAGTCGGGCCTTGAGCAGGTCTGACTCGTCGAGCCAGCGGCGGAAGGTCGCGCTCGTCGCGGCGACCGCATGGTCGTGGTCGCCGGGTTGCTCGTCCAGCTCCGCGGCCAGGGCCTCGACATCGGAGGCGAGCTGCCACACGACGTACTCGGCCATCGCCGCCTGCAAGGCGCTTCGTGAGCGGTAGTACGCCGAGCTCGAGCCCTCGGGCAGGCCTGCTGCCCGGTCGATCGCGCGGTGGGTGAGGCCGCGCCAGCCCTGGGTCGCCAGCACCGTCACGGCGGCGTCGAGGATCTCCCGCCGGCGAGTGGACAGCTCGAGGGGCGCCTGTGGTGAAGCAGTCATGTCGCCCCTTTCGAGAACGGAGTGAGGCACGACACTACCGGCCGACTTGCGTTGCCGAGTGGCCGAGCGTATCTTCTACACATGTAGAAATTCTACATACGTAGAAAGGAAACCTGATGAGCTTCGAACTGATCAACCTCAACCCCCTCCTCTTCGTCGTCGTGGCCGTCGCCGGCCTCGCCGCGCTGCTCGCGATCGGTGCCTTCGCCGAGTTCTTCGCCAGCAACCACAAGGTGCGCGTCGCTCGCCACGAGTCGATCCCGGCCTACTACGGCAACCTGCTCGGCGCCCACTGAGCTGTTCACCAGTCAGGCACTGAGGCGCGGGTGGCGCCGCTCTGACACCATCGAGGTGTGCGCCACCTCTATCAGTGCCCGATGCGCTGGGCCGACCTGGACCTTCTGGGCCACGTGAACAACGTGGTCTACGTCGACTACCTCCAGGAGGCGCGCGTCGACATGATGCGCAGCCACGGCCCGGCGGTCCGCCGTGGCGAGGACGGGGCCGACGGCGAGGACCTCGCCGAGGGCGTCGTCGTGGTCCGGCACGAGGTCACCTACCGCGCGCCGCTGAACTTCCGGTTCCGGCCGATCAGCATCGAGTGCTGGGTCACCCAGATCCGCGCCGCCAGCTTCACCATGGCCTACGAGATCTTCGACGAGACGCCCGACGGGGCGCGTGGTCCACCTCGCGGGCCAACACCGTGCTGACGCCGTACGTCTTCGCGACCGAGCGCCCACGGCGGCTGAGCCCCGAGGAGAAGGACACGCTCGCGCCCTTCCTCGAGGAACCGCTGCCGGCGTCCGCGAAGATCGCGCCGGTCGACCCGTGGGAGCCCGGGCACTACCCGCTGCACGTGCGCTTCTCCGACGTCGACGTCTACGGCCACGTCAACAACGTGAAGTACTTCGAGTACTTCCAGGAGGCGCGGATCCCGATGCTGGAGCGCCTCGGCCGCCAGCTCCCCGGTGCGGACTTCCACATGGTCGTCGCCCAGATCGACGTCGACTACAAGATCCCGATCCTGTTCCGCCTCGAGCCCTACGACGTCCACTCGCGCATCACGCACGTCGGCTCCAAGTCGCTCACCATCGAGTCGGAGATCCGGGACGGCGAGACCGTGCTGTCGCGAGCGCGCGTCGTGGTGGTCTGCTTCGACCCCGTGAGCCAGACCTCGGTCGAGCCGCCGGCGGCGTACCGCGAAGCGATGCTGGCCGCCGTCAACGCCTGAGCGTCATTCGAGCGTGTTCACCATGAACTGCGCGGCGTGGGTGACGTAGCCCCAGAACTGCTCGTCCTGCTCGGGCGTCAGCGCGGCCTTGTCGAGCCCCTCACGGAAGTGCACGAGCCAGCGCTGTGCCGCGTCGGGAGTCACCGCGAACGGCGCGTGCCGCATGCGCAGTCGTGGGTGGCCGCGTGTGTCGCCGTACGTCGTCGGACCGCCCCAGTACTGCATGAGGAACAGCGTGAAGCGTTCCTCCGCCGGCCCGAGGTCCTCCTCGGGGTAGAGCGGCCGCAGCAGCGGGTCCTCGGCCACGCCCTCGTAGAACGTGTGCACGATCTGGCGAATCGTCGCCTCGCCGCCGATCTCGTCGTAGAAGGTGCTCACGGTGTCCATTGTGTCGTGCGCGGGGATGAGCCCGTCGGGCGGGCGTGGAAGACTCGGAGGACAGACCCAGACCCAACGCGCAAGGAGCACTCATGCCCACCACCCGCACCGCGAGCACCCACTGGGAAGGCACCCTCTTCGAGGGCGCCGGCAAGGTCACCCTCGATTCGTCGGGCCTCGGCACCTTCGACGTGAACTGGCCCTCGCGCGCCGAGGCGGCCAACGGCAAGACCAGCCCCGAGGAGCTGATCGCTGCCGCCCACTCGTCCTGCTTCTCGATGGCGTTCTCCAACGGCCTCGCGAAGAACGAGACCCCGGCCACCGCGCTCGACACCACCGCCGCCGTCGACTTCACCCCCGGCACCGGCATCACTGGCATCAAGCTGACGGTCCGCGGCGTCGTCGACGGCATCGACAACGACAAGTTCGTCGAGATCGCCGAAGAGGCCAAGGCCGGCTGCCCGGTCTCGCAGGCGCTCGCCGCCGTGCCGATCACGCTGGACGCCGCACTCGCCTGACGTCTTCATCGCCTGGCCCGCCCGGACTCTCCGGGCGGGTCAGGCGTCGTTCTGGGGTGCGGCGTCCTCGGCCGCTGCGTCGGTACGCTCCCCGTGCCAGACCATCCGGTGCATGAACGGCATCTCGATGCCCTCGTGGTCGAACCGGGCCTTGATCCGCTCGCGCATCGCACGCGCCACGGCCCACTGCTCCATCGGCGCGGTCTTCAGCGTGACCCGCACGGTCACCCCGTCCAGCCCGAGCTGCTCGACGCCCCACACCTCGGGCTCCTCGATCACGAGCCCCTTGAAGTCCTCGTCCTCCCAGAGGTCGTGCGCGACCTCCTGCAGCACCCGCCGGACGTTGGCCAGGTCCTCGCCGTACGCCACGTTGATGTCCAGGACGGTGCGCGCCCAGTTCTGGCTCATGTTGCCGACGCGGAGGATCTCGCCGTTGCGGACGTACCAGACCGTGCCGTTGACGTCGCGGAGCCGGGTGACGCGCAGGCTGACCGCCTCGACGGTGCCGCTCGCCTCGCCCAGGTCGACCACGTCGCCGACGCCGTACTGGTCCTCGAAGATCATGAAGATGCCGGACAGGAAGTCCTTGACCAGGCTCTGTGCGCCGAAGCCGATCGCGACGCCGATGATGCCGGCACTGGCGATGACCGGGCCGATGTTCGCACCGAGCTCGCTGAGCATCATGGTCACGATGACGGCGATCACGACGCCGGTGACGATGCTCTTGAGCAGGCTGCCCATGGTCTGCGCGCGCTGGACCCGGCGGCTGGCGCCGGCTGCCTCGGCCCTGGCGAGGGCTTCGTTCATGCGCTGGCCGAAGGGGAACCGGCCCACGTGGCCGGTGAGCATGCCGACCTCGGCGCGCTTGACCAGTCGGTCGATCAGGCGGTGCAGCAGCCAGCGGATGAGCAACCCGAGGAGGGCCAGGCCGAGCAGGGCGAAGGGCTTGCCGAGGAACCAGTCGGCCCCTGTGGCGAGCTTCTGGTTGCCGGTCTCGGTGAAGACCCAGTCGCAGATGTCTTCGCCGTCGGAGCAGGTGTCGGAGAGCGAAAGCATGGTCGCCAGTATGGCGACTCCTGAGCCGAACCCAAGTCGCCCGGCCGTGACAACGCTCAGCGTGTGAGCGAGACGACACAGCCCAGGCGCGAGCTGGGCGTGGATGCGGATATCGTGTCTCTCGTGATCACGCTCGCGCCCTCCACCACTGCCCGGTTCGCAGCCCGCGCCAGCCTGCCGCTCGTCGCGCTGGGCGTCGCACTGCTCGCGGCCCCGGCCCATGCGGAGCCGGCCAAGGGCTGGACCAACGTCGAGGATGTCAGCGTGCTGCACGCCCTGTTGCTGCTCGGTGGCATCCCTCTCCTGCTCTTCGTCCTGATCGGTCTAGCCGTCTATCTGCCGGCCCTGGTGCGCGGCGAGGACGTCTCGCCCACCGGTGGCGGCACTGCCGAGAGCCAGTGGCTCGGCGGCCCGCGCCACGCCAAGGAGATCGCGTCGGCCGACGCCCAGCCGAGCGAGACGGGTGGAGCTCATGGCAGCTGGTGACCTGACCGCGCGCGAGCGCGCCGACCTGGACAAGGCCATCCGCGCCGCCGAGCAGTCCTGCCGCTTCGAGTTCTCCGTGTTCATCGGCAGCGCTGAGGGCGACTCACGCGTGTACGCCCAACGGCTGCACGCCTCCCTGGTCGCGCCGACCCACAGCGTGCTCGTGATGGTCGACCCGGGAGCGCGCGTCATCGAGGTCGTGACCGGCAACGAGGTGCGCCGTCACCTCAGCGATCGCGAGGTCGAGCTGTCGATCCTCGCGATGCAGACCGACTTCGCCGCCGACGACTTCGTGGGCGGTCTCAAGCGCGGCATCTCGATGCTCGCCGAGCACGCTCGCCCGCAGAACACCCTGCACGCCGGCGTCTGACGCTTCGCCGTACGCCGAGTCGGCGCCAGTGACCCGCCGAGTCGGCGCAAGTGACCCGCCGAGTCGGCGCAAGTGACCTGCCGAGTCGGCGCCAACCGGAGTTGTTGGCGCCGACTGGGCGCGTTGTTAGCGCCGACTGGGCAGGTGGTTCACGCCGACTCGGCGTCGCGCTCCTGGGCGGCGAGGGCGCGGACGATGTCGTCGCGGGCCTCGGCGAGGTAACGCTGGGCACCCTTGGGGGCGTTGTTGTCGGCCAACCACTCGTCCAGCCGGGCGACGACCTCGGGGGAGCCGACCGCGAGCGGGAAGCCGTGCTCGAGGAGCTCGGAGGCCTTGTGGAACCCGAGGGTGTCGATCACCGTGTCAGCGGCGGTCAGGAACTTCTCGACGTACGGCGCCACGACCTCGTCCTGCTCCGCGCGGAAGATCGAGAAGACCATCTGGCTGGAGGTCTCGTTGGGCGTGGCGGGGTCGAGGATCGCGTCCCAACCTGCGGCCTTGGCCTCGGCGGTGGGCTGGGCGACCCGCGCGGCGGCGGCCTTCTCCTGGCCCTCGATCGTCTTGTCGAGCGCCAGCTCGGTGTCGATCTCGACGTCGCCGTAGCGCCCCGATCGCGACAGCGCCGTGATCAGGCCCCAGCGGATGTCCTGGTCGACGGCCAGGCCCTCGATCACGAACGAGCCCTCGAGGATCCCCACCAGGTCGTCGAGCGCGGCATCGCTGCGGGCCGAGCCGAAGTAGGTGCGGGCGAAGGTGAGCTGGAGGTCGCTGCCGGGCTCGGCATCGAGCATCAGCCGGCGCAGGCCCTGCTCCCACTCGGCCTTGAGGGCATCGCGCTTGGCGGGGTCGCTGTAGCGGCTGACCGCCGTCGCGGCCATCGCCGGGATGCGGGTGATGCCCCAGGCGTCGGTCTCGGAGCCGATGTTGGCGAGCACCAGGCGAACCCAGTCGGTCGCTGCCATCTCGGCGTCGCGGGTCATGTCCCAGGCGGCGCCCCACACGAGGGCGCGGGCCAGCGAGTCCTCGACCTTGGCGAGATCGGCGATCACCGTGGCGAGCGAGCGCTCGTCGAGGCGGATCTTGGCGTAGGCGTGGTCCTCGTCATTGAGCAGCAGCAGTGCGGGCTGCGCCTTGCCGATGAGCTCGGCGACCTCGGTGGAGGCACCCTCCACGTCGACCTCGAGGTACTCGCGCCGGACGAGGCGACCGTCGACGTCGTCGTACAGGCCGATGCCGAGACGGTGGCGACGCAGGGTCGGCCAGTCCGGGTGAGCGCTCTGGGCGATCGAGAACGACGCGTAGCTGCCGTCGGCGTCGAGGTCGAAGACGGGCGCGAGGGTGTTGACGCCCGCGGTCTGCAGCCACTCCGTCGCCCAGGTCTCCAGCTCGCGACCGGACGCCTTCTCCAGCGCCACGAGCAGGTCGGAGAACTCGGTGTTGCCGAAGGCGTGGTCCTTGAAGTACTGCCGGATGCCCTCGACGAAGGCGTCCAGGCCGACCCACGCGACGAGCTGCTTGAGCACCGAGGCGCCCTTGGCGTAGGTGATCATGTCGAAGTTGACCTCGACCGCGTGCAGGTCGACGTTGTCGGCCGCGATCGGGTGCGTGGAGGGCAGCTGGTCGGCGCGGTAGCCGGTCTGCTTGCGGGCGTTGGCGAAGCCGGTCCACGCGTCGGTGTACTCCGTCGCCTCGGCCTCACACCAGTAGCAGGCCCACTCGGCGAAGGACTCGTTGAGCCACAGGTCGTCCCACCACTTCATCGTGACGAGGTCGCCGAACCACATGTGCGCCATCTCGTGGGTGATCACGGACGCGCGGAACTCGAAGAACGAGCGCGGCTGACGGGAGCGGGGGAGGTACTCGTCGCGCAGCGTCACGCAGCCGGCGTTCTCCATCGCGCCCATGTTGTACTCGGGGACGTAGAGCTGGTCGTACTTGTGGAACGGGTAGGGGAAGTCGAACTTCTCCTCGAAGAACTCGAAGCTCTGCCGGGTCAGCTCGACGAGCACGTCGGTGTCCATGTACTCGACCAGCGACTGGCGGCAGTAGTGCCCGAGCGGGATCGTGCCGAACTTGCCCTCGTAGGTGTCGAGCACCTCGTGGTACTCACCGGCGACGACGGCCGTGATGTACGTCGACATCCGCTCCGTGACAGGGAAGCTCCAGAGGGCCTTGTCGTCGCCGAGGTCCTCCGGCTCCGGGGTCGGCGCGGTCGAGATCACCTTCCAGTGGCTGGGGGCGGTGACGTTGAAGGTGAAGACGGACTTGAGGTCGGGCTGCTCGAAGGTGGTGAAGACGCGGCGGGCGTCGGGCACCTCGAACTGGCTGTAGAGGTAGACGCGGTTGTCGGCGGGGTCGACGAACCGGTGCAACCCCTCGCCGGTGTGGGAGTAGGGGCAGTCGGCCCGCACGACGAGCGTGTTCTCCGCCTGCAGGTCGTCCAGGGCGATCCGGCTGTCGACGTACGAGGTGAACGGGTCGAGGTTGCGACCGTTCAGCGTGATCTCGTTGACGATCGCGCCGTCGAGGTCGGCGAACGTCTCGGCCCCGACCTCCCGACTGGTGAAGGCGATCGTGGTGGTCGACGCGAAGGTCTTGTCCCCGGTCGTGAGGTCGAGATCGATCGTGTACGAGGTGACGTCCAGGAGGGCTGCGCGGGTGGCGGCCTCGTCCCGGGTGAGATTGGTTCCAGGCATGCGAGGCATCCTGCCACCACGGCCCCGGGAATGGATTCAGGGATGGGTGGTTGTGTGTTGACATGACCAAAGCTGACTTCTGGTTCGACCCGCTCTGTCCCTTTGCCTGGATCACCTCGCGGTGGATCCTCGAGGTGGAGAAGCAGCGCGACGTCGACGTGACCTGGCACGTGATGTCCCTCGCCTACCTCAACAAGGACCGCGACATCCCCGAGGACTACCGCAAGATGCTCGAGCCCGCCTGGGGCCCGGTCCGCGTCTGCATCGCCGCGAACGACCGCCACGGCAACGAGCGCCTGCTCGACCTCTACACCGCCATGGGCAACCGCATCCACCTCCAGAAGGCGGACCTCGACCGCGACATGGTCGTCGACGCCCTGGCCGAGGCCGGGATGGACGCCGACCTGGTCGACGCGATGGACGACGAGTCCCTCGACGAGGCGGTCGCGAAGCTTCGCACCACGAGGGCATGGACGCCGTCGGGGACGACGTCGGCACACCGACGATCCACATCGAGGGCGCAGCCTTCTTCGGCCCGGTGCTGACCAAGATCCCGCGCGGCCAGGACGCCCTGGACCTGTGGGACGGCACCGTCGCGGTCGCGAAGTTCCCCTACTTCTTCGAGCTGAAGCGCACCCGCAGCGGAGAGCTCGACTTCAGCTGAGGCTGATCAGCTGCTGCCGGTGGTGGCGACGGTCGTGCTCGCCACGACCGCCGCCATCATGGCGGCCTGGGCGGCGGCCACCGCGTCCTTGACGGCCTTGGCCGCCCAGTCGCCGTCCGAGATCAGCTTGGCGCGGGCCTTGATCTCCTTGGCGGGTACGTCGCCGCGCTCGACGACCTTGTGCGCGTGATCGACCGCAGCGAGCATCGAGATCAGCGCGGACGTCCGCGCGTCGGCGCTCAGCCCGTGCACCAGCGGACCCTGGAGCAGGTTGCGGAGGGCGTCCTCGTGGGCTCGGTCGGAGGCTGGCCAGGTCGTGCGGGGGAAGAGTCCGAGCACCTTGCCCTTCGCCGGGTGCACGAGGCCGCGATCCGCCAACCGCGCGAGCAGCACGTCCTTGGCGCCCTTGCCGAGCCGGTTGACGAGGTCCTGGGCGCCGCTCGGCTTCTCCGCGATGGCGGCGATGCGCCTCGTAGCAGCGTGTCGTCAACCGGCGGCCCGTCGATGACGGCGACCTTCGCCGTACTCCACCTGCTCGTCTTGTCTGCGACCTCGATCCGCTCGGCCAGCGCCAGCTCGATGAGCAGCGCACCGCCCAGCAGCGGCTGGATCTTGTCGGACTGGGCGAGCGTCCCCTTCTCGTCGTCGAGGAGGAGCAGCACCAGGTCTTCGGCGATCAACGTCTGCATACGCCCACGCTAGCGATCTACCCGAGTTGGGCGGTGAAACGCAGTGGCACACCCTCACTAGGATTCCCCCATGACCCATGTCCTCTCCGCAGTTGCCTGGCCGTATGCCAACGGCCCGCGCCACATCGGCCACGTGGCCGGTTTCGGTGTGCCCTCCGACGTCTTCAGTCGGTACATGCGGATGGCTGGTCACGACGTGCTCATGGTCTCGGGCACCGACGAGCACGGCACGCCGATCCTGGTCACGGCCGACAAGGAGGGCGTCGCCCCCAAGGACCTCGCCGACGCCAACAACGCGATCATCGTCAAGGACCTCCACGGCCTCGGCCTGTCCTACGACCTCTTCACGCGGACCACGACCGGCAACCACTACGGCGTGGTGCAGGCGATGTTCGAGGTCTGCCTCAAGAACGGCTACATGGTCGAGGAGACCACGCAGGCCGCGATCAGCCCGTCGACCGGGCGCACCCTGCCCGACCGCTACATCGAGGGCACCTGCCCGATCTGTGGGTACGCCGACGCGCGGGGCGACCAGTGCGACAACTGTGGCAACCAGCTCGACGCGACCGACCTGATCACTCCCAGGTCCAAGATCAACGGGGAGACGCCGAGCTTCGTCGACACCCAGCACTTCATGCTCGACCTGCCCGCGCTCGCCGACGCGCTCAAGGTGTGGCTGGACGAGCGCGAGGCGGAGGGGCACTGGCGTCCCAACGTGATCAAGTTCAGCCAGAACATCCTCAAGGAGATCCGGCCGCGCGCGATGACCCGCGACATCGACTGGGGCATCCCGGTGCCGGGCTGGGAGGACCAGCCGACCAAGCGCCTCTACGTCTGGTTCGACGCGGTGATCGGCTACCTCTCGGCGTCGATCGAGTGGGCTCGACGTTCGGGCGACCCCGATGCCTGGCGGGCGTGGTGGAACGACCCGGATGCCCTGTCCTACTACTTCATGGGCAAGGACAACATCGTCTTCCACTCGCAGATCTGGCCGGCCGAGCTGCTGGCCTACAACGGCCAGGGTTCTCGCGGCGGCGAGCCGGGCGACTTCGGCGTGCTCAACCTGCCGACGGAGGTCGTGTCCTCGGAGTACCTCACGATGGGCGACCAGCAGTTCTCCACCTCTCGTGGTCACGTGCTCTACGTCGGCGACTTCCTCGAGCGCTACGGCCCCGACGCGCTGCGCTACTTCATCTGCGCTGCTGGTCCGGAGACGTCCGACGCCGCCTTCACCTGGGCCGACTTCGTCACCCGCAACAACTCCGAGCTCGTGGCCGGCTGGGGCAACCTCGTCAACCGCACCGCGACGATGATCAACAAGAGCTTCGGTGAGATCCCCGCGGACGGCCACCTCGAGCCCGTCGACGAGGAGGTGCTCACCGCGGTGCGTGCCGGATTCGAGTCGGTGGGCTCGCTGCTGGGCGGGCACCGCCTCCGTGCTGCCGTGTCCGAGGCCATGCGGGTCGTCGGCGAGGTCAACAAGTACATCACCGTCACCGAGCCCTACAAGATGAAGGACGAGTCGCAGCGCCAGCGCCTCGCGACCGTCCTGCACGTGGCTGCGCAGTGCGTCAGCGACTGCAACACGCTGCTGTCGCCCTTCCTGCCGCACGCCGCCAACCAGGTCCACCTGGCCCTGGGCGGCGAGGGGGAGTTCGTCCCGATGCCGGTGGTCGAGGAGGTCGACGAGCTCGACCCCGACAACGGTGCCGGACTCAAGACCTATCCCGTCATCACCGGTGACTACACGGCCACGCCCGCGTGGGCGTCACGGCCGGTCACGGTGGGCGCCAAGGTGGCCAAGCCGACGCCGATCTTCACCAAGCTCGACCCGTCGATCATCGAGGAAGAGCTGGCCCGGCTTGGCTGAGATCGTCCTGCGGCCCGCCGCGGCGGACTCCTCCGAGTCGGTGCGGTTGCTGGCGGCGTACGAGGCCGAGCTCGTCTCCCTCGGCGTCACGCTCAACCACGGCTGGGCGGGTGGCGTGACGCCCGACCAGCTCGCGCCACCGCAGGGCGCGTGGCTCGTGGGGTGGCGCGGCGAGGAGGCCGTCGCGTGCGGTGGCGTGCGCCTGCTCTCGCCCGACGTGTGCGAGATCAAGCGGATGTACGTCGACCCGTCGGCCCGCGGCGCTGGCCTGGCCCGACGCCTGCTGACCGAGCTCGAGGACGCCGGTGCTGCGCTGGGCGCGAGCGTGGCCCGCCTCGACACCGGCCGCGACATGGCGCCCGCGGTCGGGTTGTACCGCGCCACCGGGTACGTCGAGATCGAGGACTACAACGGCAACCCCGACGCCGGTTGGTGGTTCGAGAAGCAGCTGCGCAGGCAGCCTGGCTAGGCTCGCGCCGTGACCGACCAACCTGCCGCCCACATGTATGTCCCGACCTTCGTCGTCAAGCAGAAGCTCACGATGATGGTCAACCGCTACGAGATCTCTGAGGCCGACCAGGCCTTCAACCCCGTGCGCCTGATGGCGCTCGCCGAGCAGAAGCGGATGGCGTTCAAGGAGCAGGTGACGTTCTTCTCCGATGTCGGGAAGTCGCGCCCGGTCTTCGGGTTCAAGGCCCGCAAGGTGATGGACCTCGGCTCCGGCTACGACATCACCGACGAGGTCGGACAGCAGATCGGCTTCTTCCGCAAGGACTTCGGTGCCTCGCTGCTCCGCTCCACCTTCCACGTCGAAGGGCCGGGTTTCGCGGGGACCGGCCAGGAGCGCAACCAGCTGGTCGGCCTGCTCCGCCGCTTCACCGATGTTCCTTTCCTGCCCATCCACTTCGACTTCGTCGACGGCGGCGGTCAGCCGCTGTTCTCGGTCGAGCGGAAGATGTCGATCGGGGACCGCTACAACGTGACCGTGCCCGACCGCCGCGTCGACTTCCGGGTCGCGGCCGCCATCGCGGTCGGACTCGACGCCCTGATGGCTCGCTGAAATCCCACAGTCAAAGGTGCACAGGAGAATTGCGCATGTATCCCGAGGTTCGTGCCGCCGTCGCGGCTGACGCCACGCCCGACTTCCGTGCCGTCGGGTTCGACCTGGCGGCGTACCGCGAGAAGGTGCGCCTCTTCAACCTCGCGCAGCCTCGCGAGGACGTCGCGGAGGCCACCGACGTGGACGCGGACGGGGTGCGATGCCGGCTGTTCGTGCCCGAGGACGCCGTCGACGGGGTGATCGTGCACGTCCACGGTGGCGGGTTCGTCTTCAACGACATCGACGTCCACGACGGCGTCTGCCGGCGGCTGGCCAACCGGTCGAAGCGGAGGGTGCTGAGCGTCGGCTACCGCAAGCCGCCTGAGCACAGGTTCCCGGCGGCGATCGAGGACATCGACACGGTCCTCGGCTGGCTTGGACGCCAGTCGATCATGGGCCCGTGGGCGATCCACGGCGACTCCGCGGGTGCCAACATCGCGCTCGTCGGGGCGCTGCGGAACCCGGGACGGTTCGAGGCCGTGGTGCTCATCTACCCCTTCCTCGACCCCAGGGCGAGCTTCGACTCCTACGAGGTGGGGGCAGCCAGCGGCTTCGGCCCGGAAGAGGCGAGCTGGTACTGGGAGCAGTACGCCGCCACGGACGACTGGACCAACCCCGACCTCGCGCCCCTGCGCTCCACCAGCCTCGGCACCCTGCCGCCGACGTTCATCGCCACCGCCGAGTTCGACCCGCTGCGCGACGAGGGGGAGGAGCTCGCCCGCCGGATCGTCGAGACCGGCGTCGAGACGGTCGCGATCCGGTGCCTGGGCCAGAACCACGGCTTCTGGCGGCACGCCCAGTTCACCGCCTCCGAGCCCCTCGTCAGGCAGGGCGCCGCGTTCATCGACCAGCACCTGTCGTGACGTCACGGAGGGACTGAGAGAATCACCCCATGCGCGTACACCTCGGCTCCGACCACGCCGGCCTCGAACTCAAGGACCGCCTGATGACCTGGCTGGTCGACAACGGCTACGAGCCCGTCGACCACGGCCCGTTCGTCTACGACGCCCTCGACGACTACCCCTGCTTCTGCCTCCGCGCGGCCGAGGGCGTGGCTGCCGACCGCGCCGAGGGACTGGACAGCTTCGGCGTCGTCATCGGCGGCTCGGGCAACGGCGAGCAGATCTCCGCCAACAAGGTCGAGGGCATCCGTTGCGCCCTCGTCTGGTCCGAGGAGACCGCCGTCCTGGCCCGCGAGCACAACGACGCCAACTGCATCTCCGTCGGCGGCCGCATGCACTCGGTCGAGGACATGACCCGCTTCGTGGAGGTCTTCCTGACGACTCCGTTCAGCGACGAGGAGCGGCACGTGCGCCGCATCGGTCAGCTGTCGACGTACGACGAGACCGGCGAGCTGCCGCCCCTGCCGGCCTCCGCCCTCCTGGGCAGCACGGGTGCCTGAGGGGCACACCCTCCGGCGGCTCGCCGACGACCTCGACGCCGCGTTCGCCGGCAGCCTCGTCCACGCCGGCAGTCCGCAGGGCCGGTTCGCCGCCGATGCCGCGGTCGTCGACGGGTCCCGGCTGCTCGGCGCGGACTCGGTGGGCAAGCACCTGTTCGTCGAGTTCGAGCACGACCACCTGATCCACGTCCACCTCGGCCTGATCGGCGGCTTCGACGTACGCACGGACGTCGAGGAGATCCCGCTCCCGGTCGGGCAGGTGCGCCTGCGCATCGTGCGTGCCGACGGATCGGCGTACGCCGACCTGCGGGGCGCGACCCAGTGCGAGCTCATCGGCCCGGCTCTCCGCGACGAGATCCGGGCACGGCTCGGGCCCGACCCGCTGCGCGCCGACGCCGACCCGGACCGCGCGTGGCGGCGGATCAAGGCCAGCCACCGGCCGATCGGCGACCTGCTGATGGACCAGGCCGTGCTTGCCGGCGTGGGCAACGTCTATCGCGCCGAGGTGCTCTTCCGGAACCGGATCCACCCGCTGCGGCCGGGCCGCACCCTGCGCGTGAGCCAGTGGCGGGCCATCTGGGCCGACCTCGTGGACCTGATGCGCGAGGGTGTGGTGCTCAACCGGATCGACACGGTCCGACCCGAGCACACGCCCGAGGCGATGGGCCGCGATCCGCGCAAGGACGACCACGGGGGCGAGGTCTACGTCTACCGCCGCACCGGCCAGCCCTGCCTGGTCTGCGGGACCCCGGTCCGGACCGAGGTGCTGGTCGGGCGCAACAGCTTCTGGTGTTCGCAATGTCAGCCCCGCTTCCGCTCCCGCGCCGTAGAGTCCTCCCCAGCCCCCGCACGAGAACCGAGGAAATGACCCCCTACCGCGAAGGCCGAGCGGCGCCGGCGCCCTCACTCGGCCAGCGATTCGAGTCTGCGCTGCAGGGCGTCCTGCCGCGTGACTCGCGCACGTTCGCGATCCTCATCATCTTCTCGGTCGCGGTCGGCGCACTGATCTGGCAGCTGGACAGGTTCGTCCCGCTGACGGCGATGGTGGTGCCGCTGGTCGTGGCCAACCTGGTCCTCGGACCGCGCCAGCTGCCGTGGTTCGTGGTGCTGACGCTGCTGATCCTGGCCGTGCTGGTGCCGCAACAGCCCGTGATCACCGCGGGTACCGCCGTCACCGTCGTGATCCTCTTCGCGCTCGGCTTCATCATCCTGCTCGCGAGCTTCCGCCGATCGACCCTCGGCGTGGCCGGGCTGCGCGGCGAGTCGATGCTCGTCGACCTGCGCGACCGCATCCTGCGCCAGGGCGGCATCCCCGAGCTCCCCGACAACTGGTACGTCGCCAGCGAGCTGCGTTCCGCCGGCGGCACGGCCTTCGCCGGCGACTTCGTGGTCACCGCACGGCAGGGCAACCGGCTCGACGTGGCGGTCGTCGACGTCTCGGGCAAGGGCGAGGGCGCGGGCACCCGCGCGCTGCTGCTCTCCGGAGCCCTCGGCGGGCTGTTGGGCGCGATGTCCCCCGAGGACTTCCTCGAGTCGGCCAATGCCTTCCTGATGCGCCAGGACTGGGAAGAGGGCTTCGCGTCCGCGGTGCACCTCTGCATCGACCTCGCGTCCGGTGAGTTCGAAGTCCGCTCGGCCGGCCACCCGCCGGCCGCGCTGCGGGCCGCCGGGTCGGGCCGGTGGTCGGTGCTGGAGGCGGAGGGTCCGGTCCTGGGCCTGATCGACGACGCGATCTACGAACCCGCCCGGGGGACCATGCGCTCGGGCGATGCCCTGCTGCTCTACACCGACGGCATGGTCGAGACCCCGCACCGCGACATCATGCTGGGGGTCGACAAGATGCTCGGACAGGCGGAGCGGCTGCTCCGGGGCGAGTTCGACGGGGGCGCGAAGCGCATCATCGAGGCGATCGGCTCCCGCAACGACGACCGCGCGCTGCTGTTGGTGCACCGGCGCTGACGCCCGCGGGTTGTGGGTGATCAGGCGCGGTGTGGCACCATGACAGCGCGCAAATTGATGCATCCGCCTGCCTGCAGGTCGGCATCGAGAGGCGCGCTGCGGATGTAGCTCAATGGTAGAGCTCCAGTCTTCCAAACTGATTACGCGGGTTCGATTCCCGTCATCCGCTCCAAGGGAGTCAGAACCGCTCACACCGGGCGATTTCGGCCCACTTGGCGGGGCGTAGCGTAGTGGCTAGCGCGCCTGCTTTGGGAGCAGGAGACCGCAGGTTCGAGTCCTGTCGCCCCGACTTAGATCCGCAGACCGGCCGCCGAGCAACCCTGTTCCAGGCCACCAGTTCAGCCCTCAGGGCAGCCAGACGATGAAGGAGACCACCTGTGAAGAGCGCCGTCGAGAACTTGAGCCCGACCCGGGCCAAGCTGACCATCGAGGTGCCCTTCGAGGAGCTCAAGCCGAGCCTCGACAAGGCGTACAAGAAGATTGCCCAGCAGATCAACGTCCCCGGCTTCCGCCGTGGCAAGGTGCCGCCGGCGGTCATCGACCGCCAGGTCGGTCGCGGCGTCGTGCTCGACGAGGCGATCAACGAGATCGTCCCCCAGAAGTACGTCGAGGCCATGCAGGAGAACTCGCTCGAGCCGCTGGCGCAGCCCGAGATCGAGGTGACGAAGTTCGAGGACAACGAGACCCTCGAGTTCACCGCCGAGGTCGACATCAAGCCCGAGTTCGAGCTCCCGGCCTACGACTGCCTCGAGGCCAAGGTCGACGACATCGAGATCTCCGACGCCGAGGTCGACGAGCAGGTCCAGGCGCTGCGTGAGCGCTTCGGCACCCTCGTCGACGTCGAGCGCGCGGCCGCCGACGGCGACTTCGTCGACCATCGACCTGATGGCGGCCAAGGACGGCGAGACCGTCGAGGGCGGCGAGGTCAGCGGCATGTCCTACAAGGTCGGCCGCGGCGGCATGCTCGAGGGCCTCGACGAGGCGCTGGTCGGCATGGCTGCCGGCGACGACAAGACCTTCTCCTCCGAGCTCGTGGGTGGCGACCTGATCGGCGAGGCCGTCGAGGTCACCGTCACGGTCACCGCGGTCCAGGAGCAGGAGCTGCCCGAGCTGGACGACGAGTTCGCCCAGCTGGCCTCCGAGTTCGACACCGTCGAGGAGCTCACCGCCGACGTCGAGGAGCGCCTGGGTCGCGGCAAGCGCCTCGAGCAGGCCGCCGCCGCTCGCGACGCCGTGCTCGAGGCCCTCCTCGAGAAGGTCGACATCCCGCTGCCCGAGACGATGGTCACCGACGAGCTCAACTCCCGTCGCGAGAACGTCGAGCAGCAGCTGGTGTACGCCGGCCTGACGATGGAGAAGTACCTCGAGGACGAGGGCCAGACGACCGAGGAGTTCGAGGCCGACCTCGACCGCCGCGTCCGCGACGCCGTCGCCGCGCAGTTCATCCTCGACCGGTCGCGAAGAAGGAAGAGATCGGCGTCGACCAGCAGGAGCTGTCGAGCCACCTCGTGCGTCGCGCCCAGCAGTCCGGTCAGGACCCGCAGGAGTTCGCCAACCACATGTTCGAGCACAACCACATCCCCGACATGGTCCAGGAGATCCTGCGCGGCAAGGCGCTCGCGACCCTGGTCGAGGCCGGCCGTGGTGACGGACGCCTCGGGCAATGTCGTCGAGCTGGCCAACCTGCTCCCCGACGGCACGATCGGTGAACCTGCGGACGCCGACGCGGCCGCCGAGGATACTGAGACCGCTGAGCAGGACTGACACACCGCCTGACGCAGCGCCCGACGCAGACCGCGTCGGGCGTTGCGCGGGCTCTGGGGGAGTGAAGGGGTAGCGGCATGACGGGGGTTGGCTCGGGCCACGCTGCGTGGAAGCCGCCTGCCCCCACCACCGTCCAGCCCACCACCGAGTCGCTCACCGGCTACTCCGGTCTGCACCAGATCGGCGTCGGTGGCGACTCGGTCGTGTATCGCGGCACCGAGGACTCCCTGGGCCGCGACGTCGCGATCAAGGTCCTCAACGTCGACGACGAGGCCCGCGCGGCACGCTTCGCCCGCGAGGTGGAGATCACCCTCGACCTCGGCCGCCAGCACCCCAACATCGTCACCGTGCTCGCCACCGGGATCACCGGGTCGGGCCGGCCGGCGATCGTGATGGAGTTCTACCCCGGCGGCACGCTGCACGACCGGCTCCGTGAGTTCGGGCCGCTGCCGGTCGAGGAGGTGGTGCGGATCGGGCTGGTGCTGGCCGACGCGCTGTCCTTCGCCCACGACCGCGGTGTCCTGCACCGCGACGTGAAGCCGCAGAACGTGCTCGTCCTGCCCACGTCGTGGGTGCTGGCCGACTTCGGGATCGCCCGGCTCGTCGACTCCGAGCACACCAGCTCGGTGGAGACCTTCACCTATCGCCACGCGTCCCCGCAGGTGCTCGACGGGCACGCGCCGACCGCGGCCGACGACATCTGGTCACTCGTCCAGGGGAGCGGGTCGAGGTCGGCGTATGCGCGCACGGCCGGGGAGCCCGCCAACCGACCGAGCAGGAACGCGGCCTCGGTGTACGTGTCGCGGCCCCAAGCGTCCTCGACCGCGTCGACGGCCTCCAGCCAGATCGCACGGGACAGCTCGTCGAGGTCGATCACGGTCAGCGCGCGCGGCATCCGCAGTCCTTCCGGCAGCGCGTTCGCGAGGTCGGAGCGGTAGACGAGGGGCTCCGCCTGCCACGGCACGGTGGTGGCCGCCCACTCGCGCACCTCGGGAGGGACGAGCTCGAAGTACGGCGACCGACGCCAGTTCTGCACGACCTTGACGAAGACCCGGAAGTCGCGCGGACCGCTGCCGTCGTCGGCCAGACCGGTGACCCAGGTGCGGGACGCGGTGATGATCGAGGGGACGTCGTAGTCGACCGGCTCGGTGCTGCTCGAGAGCAGGGAGACGCTCGGCACGCCCCAGAGGTCCGCGAGCAGGTCGGCCAGCTGAGCGTCGTCGACGTCGGCGGGGCCCAGCGCGGAGCGGTCGTGCATCTCCCGAGTGTGACGCGTCACGGCCAGGGCGTCGTGGTCATTTTGAGGGATCGTGTCGAGTGCACATCTGTTCACTCAAAGGCTAGGGTGCCCGCATGACGACCCGTACGGAGCCGACCCTCCTCGACGCGCTCGCGCTCCTCGCGCACGTCGCCGACGAGGTCCTCGTCGACACCGCCCGCGACACGCACCTCGCCTGGGTGGACCGGGTCCACGGTCTCCTCGATCGACCGCTCGGCTCGCCGAGCGGGCTGCCCGGCCGGGGCCATCGCGCGCTGGCCCGCTCGGTCTACGCCGGCGTGGGCCTCTCGCTCAAGGGCGCAGGCGCCGGCCTCGCCGTCGCTGCCCGCACCGACGTCGGTCCGGACCTGGAGACCGGTCACCGCAGCAGGTTCGTCCGCTCGGCGATCAACGGACTCATCGGTGACCGGCTCGAGCGCGAACGGCCACGGCTGGCGATCACGATGGCGCCACGGGTCGGCGGACGCGACGTGCCGATGACCTCCGACGGGCTCGCTGCGGCGTACCCGATGGCGACCGGGCGGGTGGTCGTGTTCCTCCACGGGCTCTGTGAGAACGAGGCCTACTGGCAGCGGGGCAGGGCAGTTCGCGGCACGACGTACGCCGAGGAGCTGGCCGACCTCGGCTGGACGCCGGTGCTGCTCCGGAGCAACAGCGGCCTGTCCGTGCGCACGAACGGCGCGGCGCTGGCGGCGCTGTTGGAGAGCCTGGTCGTGAACTGGCCCACCGGCGTGACCGAGGTGGCGCTGGTCGGGCACTCGATGGGTGGCCTGGTGATCCGCGCGGCGACCGCGGTGCAGGGGGAGTGGACATGGCGCGAGCGGGTCACGAACATCGTCACCCTGGGCACGCCCCATCTCGGAGCGCCGCTCGCGCGCGGGGTCAAGCAGGGCAGCGGGCTGCTCGGACGGCTGCCGGAGGTGGCCGGCTTCGGGCGCATCCTGGACCAGCGCTCGGTCGGGGTCGACGACCTGATCGAGGGCCTCGACGAGGACTTCGCGGCGCTTCCGCACGCCCGCTACCGCCTGGTCTCCGCGACTCTGGCGTCCTCGCCCCGCCACCCGGCCAGTGCGTTCTTCGGCGACATGCTGGTGCGTCAGGCGTCGGCGTACGGGCGGGATCGCCGCGGGCGCGACCTGTTCCCCGACAGCGAGGTGCTGCACCTGCGCGGGCACCACTTCGACCTCTTGAACGACCATCAGGTCGCCGCCGCGCTGGCCCGGTGGCTGGACTGACCCGCCGCTCACCCGGCCGGCTGTGCGCTGTGGGCGAACAGCGGTGCATAACGCGTGGAAGTGTCGGTCCTTCGGGCTAATGTCGCTCGCGTGAACCAGAACTCCAGCCCAGCACTCTCGCCCGAGATGAATGGCGGCATGGCGGCCTACGGCCTCGACGACCACATCTACCAGCGGTTGCTCCGCGAGCGGATCGTGTTCCTCGGCTCCGAGGTCCGCGACCAGAACGCCAACGCGATCTGCGCCCAGCTGCTGTTGCTCTCGGCCGAGGACCCCGAGGCCGACATCTTCTTGCACATCAACAGCCCCGGCGGCTCCGTCGACGCCGGCATGGCGATCTACGACACCATGAACTACATCCCCAACGACGTGGCCACGGTCGGCATGGGCCTGGCCGCCTCGATGGGCCAGTTCCTGCTCTGTGCCGGCACCAAGGGCAAGCGCTACGCCCTGCCGCACGCGCGCATCATGATGCACCAGCCCTCCTCGGGCATGGGTGGCTCCGCCTCCGACATCAAGATCCAGGCGCAGCAGTCGTTGCACATCAAGAAGGTGCTGCTCGACCTGATCGCCGAGCACACCGGCCAGACGGTCGACCAGGTCGTCGCAGACGCCGACCGCGACCGCTGGTTCACCGCTGACCAGGCGGTGGAATACGGCCTCGTCGACAAGGTCGTCACCAACGCCCGCGAGGCCGCCGACGAAGGCCGCCCCGCGCGGCAGAAGGACTGACCCCGATGAACTACTACATTCCCCAGTGGGAAGAGCGCACGTCCTACGGCTTCCGCCGCATCGACCCCTACACGAAGCTCTTCGAAGAGCGCATCATCTTCCTCGGCACCCCGATCAGCGACGACGTCGCCAACGCGGTGATGGCCCAGCTGCTGTGGCTGGAGTCGATGAATCCCGACCAGGACATCAGCATCTACATCAACAGCCCCGGTGGCTCGTTCACCGCGCTGACCGCGATCTACGACACGATGCGCTTCATCAAGCCCGACGTGCAGACCGTGTGCCTGGGTCAGGCCGCCTCGGCCGCCGCGATCCTGCTCGGCGGCCGGCGCCCAGGGCAAGCGGATTGCGCTGCCCAACAGCCGGATCCTGATCCACCAGCCCTACACCGAGGGCACGTTCGGCCAGACCTCCGACATCGAGATCCAGGCCAACGAGATCCTGCGGATGCGCGAGCTGCTGGAGAAGATGATCTCCGACCACAGCGGCAAGGACATCGAGCAGGTCAGTCGCGACATCGAGCGCGACAAGATCCTCACTGCCGAGGGTGCCGTCGAATACGGCCTCATCGACGCAGTGCTCGAGTCCCGCAAGGCGATCCCCGCTCTCACGAGCTGATCCCGACACAGTGTCATCAAGCCTGACGCCAAGCCTCGTGTCCGGCCCCCAGAAGGGGCCGGCGCGGGGTACCGTCAGGGAGTTTGCAAGGCCGGGATCCCGACCCGGCAGGACCGGAGGATCAACCCGTGGCTCGAATCGGTGACGGCGGCGACCTGCTGAAGTGCAACTTCTGCGGGAAGAGCCAGAAGCAGGTCAAGAAGCTCATCGCAGGACCCAACGTCTACATCTGCGACGAGTGCATCGAGCTCTGCAACGAGATCATCGAGGAGGAGCTCGCCGAGGGCGGCGAGGTCAGCCTCGACGAGCTGCCCAAGCCGCGCGAGATCTTCGAGTTCCTCAACGCCTACGTCATCGGCCAGGAGCACGCCAAGAAGTCGCTCGCGGTGGCGGTCTACAACCACTACAAGCGCGTCCAGGCGGGCCTGCAGCCGGTGGCGGGCAAGCACACCAAGGACGAGGTCGTCGAGGTCGCCAAGTCCAACATCCTGGTCATCGGTCCGACCGGGTGCGGCAAGACCTATCTCGCCCAGACGCTGGCCCGCATGCTCAACGTGCCGTTCGCGATCGCCGACGCCACGGCGCTGACCGAGGCCGGCTATGTCGGTGAGGACGTCGAGAACATCCTCCTCAAGCTGATCCAGGCCGCCGACTACGACGTCAAGAAGGCCGAGACCGGCATCATCTACATCGACGAGATCGACAAGGTGGCCCGCAAGGCGGAGAACCCCTCGATCACGCGCGACGTGTCCGGTGAAGGTGTCCAGCAGGCGCTGCTGAAGATGCTCGAGGGCACGACCGCCTCGGTGCCGCCGCAGGGCGGCCGCAAGCACCCGCACCAGGAGTTCATCCAGATCGACACCACCAACATCCTGTTCATCGTGGGTGGTGCCTTCGCCGGTCTGGAGAACATCGTCGAGCAGCGCGTCGGCAAGAAGACCCTCGGGCTTCACCGCCGACGTGCGCGGCGAGGCCGAGCGCGACTCCGACGACCTGATGGCGCTGGTGCGTCCCGAGGACCTCACCAAGTTCGGTCTGATCCCCGAGTTCATCGGCCGCCTCCCGCTCATCGCCAGCGTCACCAAGCTCGACAACGAGGCGCTGGTCCAGATCCTCACCGAGCCGCGCAACGCGCTGGTGAAGCAGTACCAGAAGCTCTTCGACCTCGACGGCGTCGAGCTGGAGTTCACCGAGGACGCCATCGCCTCGATCGCCGACAAGGCCCTCGAGCGCGGCACCGGTGCCCGCGGCCTGCGCGCGATCATCGAGGAGGTCCTGCTCCACGTGATGTACGACGTGCCCTCGCGCGACGACATCGCCAAGGTGATCATCACCGGCGAGGTCGTCCTCGACGACGTGGCGCCGACCCTGGTGCCCCGCGAGTCGGAGACGAAGAAGAAGAAGTCCGCCTGACGCGGACACTGCGTCCGGGCAGACCCGACTGGGCTAGGGCGGACATAGTTCATTTCTGGTCATTTACGGCCCGATCGGCTGATGTGCGTGACATCGGCGGGCGAGAATGGCAGTCGAGTGACGCGCAGGAAGGGGACTCTCGGGTGAGCGCAGAACACCGGCGACCGATGGTCGCCTTCATCGTCGTGGCGATCCTGTGCGCCGTTGATGTTGGGTCACGCCCGCAGCGATGCGTTCGGCGGACTTCTCGGCGACCGTGACCCCGCCGCCCGCTGCGCAGAACGAGCAGACCGTCACCGTGCGCGACACCGCGCCGGCGGTCGCACCGGATTCGGTCCCCACGGGGTTGCCCGGACTGAGCGCCGAGGAGCTCCCGACCGCCACGGCGACCACGCCTGCCGGGTCGCCGACGACGACCCCCACCGCGACCGCGGTCGGTCTGCCGGGGTCCCTGGCCACGGCCATTCCGATCCCCCCGGTCACGCAGACGCCCACGGGACCACGACTGCCACGCCCCCGACCGAGGGCGACGACGAGGGTCAACAGGACGCCGAGGAACCGACGACGGCGGAGGCCCGCAAGGCAGCCAAGGCGGCCAAGCAGGCGGCCAAGGCGGCCGCGAAGGCAGCCGAGGCAGCCGCGGAGGCCGCCGAGCACGCCACGAAGGCAGCGCAGCAGGCGGCCGACAAGGCGGCGAAGGCGGCGGAGCAGGCCGCAAAGGGCAGCCGAGCAGGCAGCGCAAGGACGCCGAGAAGGCAGCGAAGGACGCCGAGAAGGCAGCAGAGCAGGGCCCCACCGCCCCGCCGACTCCGACGCCGACGCCGACCCGCACGCCGACTCCGACGCCGACCCCGACGCCGACTCCGACGCCGACGCCCACGCCGACCCCCACCCCGACGGACGTGCCGACCGAGCTGCCGCCGAGCGTCCCCGACGGCGACCCGAGCAACGGCGAAGGCTGAGCCCAGCCGGTCGAACCACCTGGCGGCGCCTCAGGTCGGCCGGTAATACCTCCGCGAGCTCCGCGCGAGACCGAGATCTCCTGGGCGCTCTCGTCCGGAGTGAAGACGAGCTCGCCGACGATCTTGCCGGCCCGGCGGAGGTCGTCCGCGGCCGACTCGACGCCGGCCAGCAGGGCGGGCGGGCCGGTGATCTCCACGCGGGAGAGCTCGGCCCGCATCTAGACCTTGGCCTGGACTTGGCGCCGCGGATGCCGGTCAGCGCGGCAGCCACGGCGGTCACGGCCGTCGGGTCGGCCGCCGCGGCAGACCCGAGGTCACCCGGCGTCGGCCAGGCAGCGTGGTGGATCGAACCGTCCTGCCACCACGACCAGACCTCCTCCGTGACGTACGGCAGGAACGGAGCCAGCAGTCGCAGCTGGACGTGCAGCGCGATGGCCAGCGCTGCCTTGGCCGAGACGGTGGCCGAGCCGCCGTCCTCGTCGTAGGCGCGCTCCTTGACCAGCTCGAGGTAGTCGTCGCAGAACTCCCAGAAGAACTTCTCGGTGACCTCGAGCGCAGTCGTGTAGTCGTAGGCGTCGAACGCCTCGGTGGCCTTGCGGACGACGACCTCGAGCCGCCCGAGCAGGGCGCAGTCGATCGGCGAGCTGACGGCGAAGTGGTCCAGCGAGGTGGCGCCGACGTTGCCCAGGACGAACTTCGAGGCGTTGAGCACCTTCATCGCCAGCCGGCGACCGATCTTCATCTGTGACTCGTCGAACGGCGAGTCCGCGCCGGGGCGGCCCAGTGGCGGCGCGCCAGCGGACGGCGTCGGCGCCGTACTTGTCGAGGATCTCGGTCGGGACGACGACGTTGCCCTTGGACTTCGACATCTTCTTGCGGTCGGGGTCGACGATGAAGCCGGAGATCATCGCGTGCGACCACGGCGACGGCGCTGCTGCTCGAAGTGGGCGCGGACGATGCGGCAGAACAGCCAGGTGCGGATGATGTCGTGCGCGTGGGTGCACAGGTCGTAGGGGAAGACCCGGGCGAACAGGTCCTCGTCGGTCAGCCAGCCGCCCGCGATCTGCGGCGTCAGCGACGACGTCGCCCAGGTGTCCATCACGTCGGGGTCGCCCATGAAGCCGCCGGGCTTGCCGCGCTGGGACTCGTCGAAGCCCTCGGGTGCCTGCGTCGACGGGTCGATCGGCAGCTGCGTCCTCGCTGGGCAGCAGCGGGTGGTCGTAGTCGGGGTCGCCGTCGTCGTCGAGGGGGTACCAGACCGGGAACGGGATGCCGAAGAACCGCTGGCGGGAGATCAGCCAGTCGCCGTTGAGGCCGCCGACCCAGTTGTCGTAGCGGTGCTTCATGTGGGCGGGGACCCAGGTGATCTCGTCGCCGCGCGCCAGCATCTCGCCCCGCAGCTCGGCGTCGCGGCCGCCGTTGCGGATGTACCACTGGCGGGTGGCGACGATCTCGAGCGGCTTGTCGCCCTTCTCGTAGAAGTTCGCCATCCGCTGGGTCGCCTTGGGCTCGCCGTCGAGGTCGCCCGACTCGCGCAGCAGCGGCGACGACGGCCTCGCGGGCGCTGAAGGTGGTCTTGCCCTTCAGCTCTTCGTACGCCGCAGCAGCGCCCTCGCTCGAGAGCCACTCCGGCGTCTCGCGCAGGATGCGGCCGTCGCGGCCGATCACGGTGCGGACCGGGAGGTTGAGCTCGCGCCACCACATCACGTCGGTGAGGTCACCGAACGTGCAGCACATCGCGATGCCGGCGCCCTTGTCCGGCTCGGCGGCGGGGTGCGCGAGCACCGGGATCTCGACGCCGAAGACCGGGCTGGTCACCGTGGTGCCGAACAGCGCCTGGTAGCGCTCGTCGTCGGGGTGCGCGATCAGCGCGACCACGCTGGGGATCAGCTCGGGGCGCGTGGTCTCGATGTGGAGGGGCTCGCCGTCGGGCTGGTGGAAGGCCACCCGGTGGTAGGCACCCGGGTAGTCGCGCGCCTCGAGCTCGGCCTGCGCGACGGCAGTCTGGAAGGTGACGTCCCAGAGGGTCGGCGCCTCCTGGAGGTAGGCCTCGCCGCGGGCGTAGTTGCGCAGGAACGCCGTCTGGCTGACGCGCTGCGCCTTCGACCCGATGGTCGTGTAGTTCTCCGACCAGTCGACGGACAGGCCGAGGGTGCGCCACAGCGACTCGAAGACCTTCTCGTCCTCCTCGACGAGCTGCTCGCACAGCTCGATGAAGTTGGGGCGGCTGATCGGGATCTGCTTCTTCGGCGTCCGGCTTCTCCGGCGGCGTGAAGTCCGCGTCGTACGGCAGGGTCGGGTCGCACCGGACGCCGAAGTAGTTCTGGACGCGGCGCTCGGTCGGCAGGCCGTTGTCGTCCCAGCCCATCGGGTAGAAGACGCTCTTGCCGTGTCATCCGCTGGTAGCGCGCGATCAGGTCGGTGTGCGTGTAGGAGAAGACATGGCCGACGTGCAGGCTGCCGCTCACGGTCGGCGGCGGCGTGTCGATCGAGTAGACGTCCGCGCGGACGGCCGTGCGGTCGAACTTGTAGGTCTCGTCGTTCTTCCAGCGCTCCGACCACGTGGCCTCCAGCCCTTCGAGCACGGCCTTGTCGGGTACGACGACGTCGCGGCGTGCGGACGTCGTGGACTCGGGCTCGGGGCTGATGTCAGTCATGCGCGCAGTCTATTGACGGGGCTCGGACCTGCGAAAACGAGTTACCCCCGTGGTCACGCGGTGACTAGCGTGGCGCCATGGCAGCTCGAGTTCTTCGCCGACCCCGCCGCCTTCCTCGACGCTGCCGGCGACCTGCTCGCAGCGGAGCCGGTGCTGGGCAGCGTCATCGCCAGCTACACCGAGCGGATCGCTCGCGAGCTGGCCGAGGGTCGTGACTCGTGGCCGGAGGCCGGCGCGCCGTTCGACCGGTGGTGGCTGGTGGTGCGGGACGACCTGGGTGCGCCGGTCAGCGCCGCGATGCGGACGGCGCCGTTCATGCCGTGGCCGTCCTACTCGCTGCCGATGTCGAACGAGGCAGCCGCGTTGCTGGCCACTGCGCTCCACGACCGCGGCGAGCTCCTCGGCGGGTGCAATGGCGCCCTGCCCGGCGCGGGGACCCTCGCGGCCGAGACCGCTCGGCTCGCGGGTGTGCCGATGACCGTCGACAAGCACACGCGACTCTGGGAGGCGACGTCCGTGACGCCGGCCCCCGTCCCCGAGGGGACGCTGCGGCTGGCCACGGAGGAGGACGGCGACCTTGCGCTCGACTGGTTCCGTCGCTTCCACGCCGAGGCCGACGAGCAGGCCGGCCGCGAGCCGAACGCCGACAGCGGCGAGCACGCCACGCTGGAGAGCGTCCTGGTCCGCATCCGCGAGGGCGCCATCTGGCTCTGGGAGCTGCCGGATGGCGAAGTGGCCCACCTGACCGGGGCGAACCTGCCGTCCTTCGGCGTGAGCAGGATCGGGCCGGTCTACACCCCGCGCCCGCACCGCGGCCGCGGCATCGCCTCCCACGTCGTGGGCGAGCTGACCCGCCGTGGGCTCGCGGCCGGGCACCGGATGTGCCTGTTCACGGACCAGGCCAACCCGACCTCCAACAAGATCTACGAGGCCCTCGGCTACCGCCCGGTGACCGACATGGCCGAGCACCTGATCGGCGCCTGAGGACTAGTCTCGGCGGATGCGGCGTCCGATCCTGCTCCTGACCACGCTCGGCCTGCTCGCGACGGGCCTGTCCTCGGCGCCCGCTGCCGAGCCACCCGACCGGGCCGAGCGCGCGGCCGTCCACACGATCGGCGGCTGCGCGATCTTCCCGGCGGACAACCCGTGGAACCAGCGCATCGACAAGCGGCCGGTCTGGAAGTGGTCGTCGGCGATCGTGGGCAAGCAGGCCGCGGGTGCCGACCTGCACCTCGACCTGGGCGCCACCGAGGAGTACTACGGCATCCCGGTCAACGTCGTCGACGAGGACCAGCCGCTGCTGCCGCTGGAGTTCGGCGTGGACGGCGAGGACTACGGCGACGAGAGCGACCGCGGTCCGGTCTTCATCCCGGCCGACGCGGCGATCGAGGGCGGCAGCGACGCCGACCCGGATCCCGAGGAGGGCGACCGGCATGTCCTCGCCGTACGCCGCGGAACCTGCGACCTGATCGAGCTGTACGCCGCCGAGCGGGTCCGCGACGCGTCCGGCGCCGTGGTCGGCTGGCGGGCCGCGGCCGCCGCGCGCTGGGACCTCTCGTCCAACAAGCTCCGCCCGGCGCGCTGGACCTCGGCCGATGCGGCCGGGCTGCCGATCCTGCCCGGCCTGCTCAGCTACGACGAGGCGGCGACGGGCGCGATCACGCACGCGCTCCGGTTCACCCTCCCGGACGCGCGCTACGCCTACACCTGGCCGGCCCGGCACTGCGGCCCGTCGGGCAACACCAGCCGCGACCTGCCGGCGTACGGGCTGCGCTTCCGGCTGAAGAAGTCGTTCCCGACCAAGGGCTACACCGGAGCCGCCCGGGCGATCGTGGTGGCGATGAAGAGATACGGCCTCATCTACGCCGACCAGGGCTCGGCCATGTACGTCACGGGCACGGCCGACCCGCGCTGGGAGGATGCGCTCGACCAGTTCCGCGAGCACCCCCTCGACGGCAGGTCGCTCGAGGTGGTCAAGCCCTGGCGAAGAGTCGTCCGCTGCTGAGGCCCCTAGACTCGTCGCGAGATGAGTGAGAACCCCGCGAACGCCCGCCCGGCCGAGACCTACGCCGAAGTCGAGGACGCCCTGCTGTCCCGCTGGCCCGAGACCAAGCTCGAGCCGAGCCTGGACCGGATCAGGGCCTTCACCGAGCTGCTCGGTGAGCCCCAGAAGTCGCTGCGGGTGATCCACCTGACCGGCACCAACGGCAAGACCTCCACCAGCCGCATGATCGAGCGGTTGCTGCGCGCGCTCGACCTGCGCACCGGCCGCTTCACCAGCCCGCACCTCGAGCGGATGAGCGAGCGGATCAGCATCGACGGCGAGCAGCTCACCGACGAGGAGTTCGTCCGGGCGTTCAACGACGTGGCGGCGTACACGCACATCATCGACGCCGACCAGGAACACCCGCTGTCCTTCTTCGAGACCATGGTCGGCGATGGCCTACGCCGCCTTCGCCGACGCGCCCGTCGACGTCGCCGTCGTCGAGGTCGGCATGGGGGGCACCTGGGACGCCACCAACGTCGCCGACGCGGACGTCGCCGTCGTGCTGCCGATCGCGATCGACCACGCGAAGTACCTCGGCGACAGCACCACCGCCATCGCCACTGAGAAGGCCGGCATCCTCAAGCCCGGCAGCTTCGCGATCTTCGCCGAGCAGACGCCCGAGGTGGCGGCCGTCCTGCTCGAGCGGGCCGTCGAGGTCGGCGCCACCGTGGCCCGCGAGGGCATGGAGTTCGGCGTCATCTCGCGGGTGCCCGCCGTCGGCGGCCAGGTGCTGAGCCTGCAGGGGTTGCGCGGGCGCTACGACGACGTCTTCCTGCCGCTTGTACGGCGCCCACCAGGCCCAGAACGCAGCCGTGGCACTCGCCGCGGTCGAGGCGTTCGCCAGCGATGAACCGCTCGACGTCGAGATCGTGCGGGCCGCCTTCGCCGAGGTCACCAGCCCGGGTCGGCTCGAGGTCATCCGCCGCAGCCCGACCATCGTGCTCGATGCGGCCCACAACCCGCACGGCGCCGAGGCCACGGCCGCGGCACTGGAGGACTCCTTCAGCTTCTCGCCGTTGATCGGCGTGATGGGAGTGATGGGGGACAAGGACGCCGACGGCGTGCTCGCGGCGTTCGAGCCGCACTTCCACCACCTGATCTGCACGCAGAACTCCACGTCGCGCTCGATGACGGCCGCCGAGCTCGGCGGCGCCGCCATGGAGATCTACGGCGAGGATCGCGTCACCGTCGTGGCCGACCTCGCGGAGGCGATCGACCGGGCCGCGACGCTGGCCGAGGCCGGCGAGGCGTTCGGCGACGCGCTCGGCGCCGGGGCAGTGCTGGTCACCGGCTCGGTGGTCACCGTGGGGGAGGCCCGCGCGATGCTGAAGGGTCGTCGATGAGCGAGATCGACGCGACGGCACCGCAGAACACGGAGCGCTCGCCCCGACGGGGCATGTGCGCAGCCGTGCTGTGCCTCGAAGCCATCACGATCGGCCTCACCGTGCCGGTGATGGTCACGATCGCCGACGTCGCCGTGGGCACCGCGCTCGTGGTGGGCCTCGGGCTCGCGGTCGTGTGCCTGCTGCTGGCCGGCATGCTGAGGGCGCCGTGGGCCTACACCGCCGGCTACGTGGTCCAGGTCGCCGCGATCGGGCTCGGCTTCGTGATCCCGATGATGTTCCTGCCTGGGCGGCATCTTCGCCGCACTGTGGGCAGCCGCGGACCACCTCGGTCGCAAGATCGAGCGCGAGAAGGCGGAGGCCTGGGCGGCCTACCGCGCCGAACAGTCCTGACTCACTCCGCGAGCGACTCCGCCAGCACGGCCAGCGCCCTCATCAGCTCTTCATCCGTCGGACCGCCGAAGCCGACGACCAGGCCCGACAGGTCCGCGCTGCGGCAGTAGTCCGCCAGCAGGTTGACCCGGAACCCGGCCGCCTCGGCAGCCCCCCTGGCCCGGACCGCCCTGCGGTGGGGGAGCAGCCAGGTGGAGTACATGCCGGCCACCGGCCCCGCCAGCTCGGCGTACGGCGACAGCGCGGCCACGACGAGCGGGGCGCGTTCGGCGTACACCCGGCGCGCACTGCGCACGACCGCGTCGAGGTAGCCGTCGCGCACGAGCGCGACGAAGGCCCGCTGCACCGGCCAGGACGGTGCGTCGTGGGTGAGGGCACGGTGGCGCTCGATCTCCTCGCGCAGGGCTGGCGGTGCCACCATCCAGCCCAGCCTGAGTGAGGGCAGCACCGACTTCGAGGCCGTGCCGAGGTAGGCGACCGCGCCCGGATCGATGGACGCGAGCGCCGGCACGGGCGCGACGTCGTAGCGGAACTCGGAGTCGTAGTCGTCCTCGATCACGACGGCACCGTCGCGCCGCGCGGTCGCCAACAGGGTCAGTCGGTCCTCGGCCGGCATCACCCGGCCGAGCGGGTGCTGGTGGGCCGGGGTGACGTACGCCGCAGCGCAGCCGGACAGGTCGGTGAAGGCCGCGAGGGCGGGATGATCGCGCACCTCGCGGCCGCTCTCGTGCACGGTGAGCGCGGCCGCGCGGTAGCCCGGGTCCTCGACGGCGACGGGTTGTCGAGGGAGCGCGCTGAGCACGTGTCGCAGTCCGGCCGTCGTGCCCGCGGTGACGTGCAGGTCGTCCGGGTCGACGACCAGGCCGCGGGTCGTGGCGAGCCGTTCGGCCAGCAGAGCCCGCAGGTCGGGGAGGCCACGCGGGTCGTCGTAGCCCCGCGGCGGCGTCGCCGAGGAGACCTCGCGCCAGGCCCGGCGCCACGCGGCATCGTGCCTGGTGTCGATCCACGGGGTGCCGGCGTCGAGGTTGACGAGAGGCGGCTGGGGCGTTCGGCGCGAGCGCTTCGGGGCTGCGCCGAGACCGGGACCCGGACCGCCACTGACCCAGGTGCCCGATCCCTGCCGCGCCTCGAGCCAGCCCTCCGCGCGCAGCTGGTCCCACGCCTGCTCGGCCACCGCCCGGGACACGCCGAGGTCGGCCGCCAGCCGGCGCGTGCTGGGCAGCCGCGTGCCGGTCGACAGGGTTCCCGCGAGCACCAGCCGGCGGACCTGGTCGGCGAGCTGGACGCCGAGCGGTCTCGTGTCGGCGCGGGTGAGGGTCACCGGGAGCATCGAAGTGGCCTGTCTGATTGGTGTCGGATTGGCCCGTGCGCGCGGGCCAATATGTCGTCACGATGGTAGCCATGGACAGCACCTCGACCCTCGAACCCACCGAACGCACCCGGATCGGGCGCGGCCGCAACCGTGCCGTGGCCGATCGCGGCCGCCTGATGGAGCTGCTCACGGACGCGCTGGTCGCGCACGTCGGGGTGGTCGTGGGGCAGCACCCGGTGGTGCTCCCGACCGCGTTCGCGGTCGACCTCGACGGGCCCGACGCGGGTGGATCGCTGTACCTCCACGGCTCCGTGGCGGCCGGGTGGCTGCGGGCCGCACCGGAGGCGACCCTGTGCGTGACCGTCACCGAGCTCGACGGGCTCGTCGCAGGCAGGTCGGCCTTCCACCACTCGATGAACTACCGGTCGGCGGTGATCATCGGCTCGGCGCGCCAGGTCGAGGATCCCACCGAGCGCCAGCACGCCCTCGACCTGATCGTGGACCACATGATCCCGGGACGGTCGGCGACCCTGCGGGCCAGCACCCGCAAGGAGCTTGCCGCGACCGCCGTGATCGCCGTACCCCTGCACGAGGCGTCCATGAAGGAGCGCGCCGGCGGGCCGGGGGACGAGCCCGAGGACGTCGCAACAGGCGTGTGGGGCGGTCATATCCCGCTGCGTCGCGTGGCCGCGGCGCCCGTGCCGGACGAGGACGCGGCCGGCTCGGCGCCCGCCGACGTGGTGGCCCGCTCTCTCGCCCTGGGTGCCCGTTAGGGTGCTGCCATGACCGAGCGCTCTCTTGTCCTTGTCAAGCCGGACGGCGTACGCCGTGGCCTCACCGGAGAGGTGATCCGCAGGATCGAGGCGAAGGGCTACACGCTGGTCGGCGCTCGAGCTGCGCAACGCCACCCCCGAGCTGCTCGCCGAGCACTACGCCGAGCACGAGGGCAAGCCGTTCTACGAGCCGCTGGTCGAGTTCATGCTCTCCGGCCCGGTCGCCGCGATGGTGATCGAGGGGGAGCGCTGCATCGAGGGCTTCCGCTCGCTCGCCGGTGCCACCGACCCGACCGCCGCCGCCCCCGGGACGATCCGTGGCGACCTCGGTCGCGACTGGGGCCTGAAGGTGCAGCAGAACCTCGTCCACGGCTCGGACGCTCCGGAGTCCGCCGCCCGCGAGATCGGCATCTGGTTCACCGAGCTTGGAGCCTGACGCGGCCGGAGGTCGCCGGCAGGCTCGATGCGAGGCGCCCGGCCTGACGCGGCCGGAGGCCGCCGGCAGGCTGCGGCGAACTCACCGCATCCGGGTCTCGGCGCTGGCGCTGCTGCTGGCGCTCGGGGCCTGCACGACCACTCCTGAGTCCGACGACGCCCGGATCGAGCCGGTCTCCGTCGTGGGCTGCGACGGGGTGTCCTACGACGACGTCCGCGGCCCTGAACCGGGGGAGCCCAACGGCACTCTGCGGGACTACCCGGCAGCGGACGCGGTGTGCGACGCCTGGTGGCTGGACCTCGCCGACGACTTCGTCCCGCAGGGCCTCGAGATCGACGGCTCGACCGCCTACGTCGTCGGCCATCGCGCCGGCGCCGTGGGCAGCAAGCCGTGCCAGGTGGCGGCGGTGTCGCTGCCCTCGGGCCGGACCCGGTCGTTCGCCGCGCGGCTCGACCCGCCCGGCGAGACGTCGTACTGCCGTCACGGCGGAGGAGCCGCCCTGACCGACGCCGGGCTGTGGGTCATCGAGACCTCACGGCTGTGGCTCCTCGATCCGGCGCGCCTCGGCGACGACCCGGTGCTCCGGGTCTGGCACCTCGGCGAGGGCGTGCGCGGGTCGACGATGGCGGCCCACGACGGCGAGCTCGTGATCGCCGGCTACCGGCCGCTGGGTCCGGGCAAGGCGAGGTGGTACGACGAGGCGTCGGTCCTCGCAGCGGGGGTCACCGACCTCGTGGAGTCGTCGCCCGGCCGTGGTCAGATCGCGATGACGCGCTCCACCCGGGTGCCGCCGCGGCTCCAGGGCCTGGCGTTCACCGGCGCGGGCTCGCTGTGGCATGTCGCGTCCCGCGTCTCGTGCGGGCTGATCTACCGGGGTGGCCGCCCGCGGGACTTCGTGCCGGGTGCCGAGGACTTCGCGGTGACGACTGACTCCATCTGGGTGGTGAGCGAGGCCAGCGCTTCGCCGTACCGCGATCCGGGCGGCGCGCTCGTGCCGCGGCTGCTGCGCCTCGACCGGTCCGCCGTGCTCACCAGTGGCGCTGCAACCTGTGAGTTCTGATCGAGGGCCACTTCTCGCCCGAAATGCTGCGCGACACACAGTCGGGGATTCCGACACGCCGTCACCGCAGACCGCTTCGCGCAGAATGCGGCCCCGGGACCCGGAGCTATCGCCCGCGACCGCGGCAGGGAGCTGTGAATCGACGTCCTAGGCTGAGGCGCGGTGTACTTCGAGAATGTCGTGTTCGACGCCACGGATCCGCAGACCGCCGGCCGGGCCCGGGAGGCCGAGCTCGGCACCGAGACGCTGACCGACGAGGAGGCCGGGTTCGAGACGCGCCTCTCGGTGTCCGGCGGACCCGAGCTCGACCTGTGCTTCCAACGGGTGCCGGACGAACCAAGCGAGCGACCGCGACTCCACCTCGACGTCGAGGCCGGGGAGCTCACGGCGCTGCGGCTCGAGTCTGCCGACCCCGCCCGGGACCTGGCCTTCTGGCAGTGGCTGACCAGCTGGGAGCCGGTCGCGGGCAGCGAGGTGCGCTGTCTCCAGCACCCGTCCGGCCAGCGGTCCGCTGCTTGCGCTGGTGCCGGAGGAGAAGCCGAAGCCGGAGGCCAAGAACCGGACCCACCTCGACCTGCGACTGGAGTCCGGCGACGATGCCGATGCGGTCGCGGCCGAGATCGCGAACCGGGGCGGGCGCGAGAGCTCCACTTCGGGTGGGGAGACCTGCCCTGGCGCCACTTCGCCGACCCGTCGGGCAACGAGTTCTGCGTGCTGGCCGCACGGAAGGGCTAGCGGGACTGCAGAACCGGGCGGGAGTCAACCAGGGCACTCAGGCCCTGCGGCCACCGCCGAGCGAAACCCGCCGAGCAGGTCGCCGAGGATCGAGCCGGCACTGGTGCCGGCGGACGAGGGCGATCCCGCGCCGGACGCGGCGCCGCCGAGGATGCTACGAGAGGATCGAGCCGAGCACGCCGCCACCGGCTGCTCCGCAGCGCGCCGCCCTTCGCGCCGACCTGCTTGGCGAGGTAGCTGAGCACGATCGGGGCCAGGATCGGGAGCAGCCTTGGAGACGAGGGCGCTGCTCACGCCGGTCGAGCCGAGCTGGTTGATCACCTGGTCCTGGTTGGCGCCGAAGATGTGCGCCGCGATCTTGCTCGGCCGTCGGCCACGTCGACGTCGTTGACGTCGACGGGCGGGGTCGCCACGTCGTTGTCGTGCTGTCCGACGGCCTCGGCGAGTGAGGCCTCGCCACCGGGGTCCTGGGCGTTGGCCTCGAGGCCGCCGAGCAGCGCGGGCAGTGCGACGTCGACCGCGCGGCGTACGGCGTCTGGATCCTCGCCGAGCTGCGCGGCGATCTGGTCGATGGGCAGTTACGACAGAGCTCGTTCGATGTCAGCCATGCGGAAACCTAGACGTGCAAGAGCGAGGCCAGCGCTTCGCCGTACCGCGATCCGGGCGGCGCGCTCGTGCCGCGGCTGCTGCGCCTCGACCGGTCAGCCGTGCTCGGTGGCGGCCCGGCCACCTGCGAGTTCTGAGCCCGGACTTCCCGGGGGTTGTGTCACCTTCTCGAGTGTTGCAACACCCAGGAACGTTCGGTTCCCCCGCATATGCGGGGGAACCAACGACGACCACCCACCCCACCCAGACCAACGCGCGCCCCGACGGCAGGGCGTGTCCTCCCCGGAACAGGTGCGCGCGCTACCTACCCTGAGCCTGGGCTCGGACCAGTGCCGGGCCCACTTCCCCATACACACGCATCTCCAGCGAGGCATCGCGCATGGCTTCTAGTTTCGTCGGCCGAGACATGGCCGTGGACCTCGGCACCGCCAACACGCTGGTCTATGTCCGCGGCAAGGGCGTGGTGCTCGACGAGCCGTCCGTGGTGGCGATGAACACCACCACCGGCGAGGTGCTCGCGGTGGGCCACGAGGCCAAGCGGATGATTGGTCGCACGCCCGACAACATCGCCGCGATCAGGCCGCTCAAGGATGGCGTGATCGCCGACTTCGAGGCGACCGAGCAGATGCTGCGCTACTTCATCCAGCAGGTGCACCGGCGCCGCTACTTCGCCAAGCCGCGCATGGTCATCTGCGTGCCGAGCGGCATCACCGCGGTCGAGCAGCGCGCGGTGAAGGAAGCCGGCTACCAGGCTGGCGCGCGCAAGGTCTACATCATCGAGGAGCCGATGGCGGCCGCGATCGGCGCCGGCCTGCCGGTCCACGAGGCCACCGGCAACATGATCGTCGACGTCGGCGGCGGCACGACCGAGGTCGCGGTGATCAGCCTCGGCGGCATCGTCACCAGCATGAGTGTCCGCACGGCGGGCGACGACCTCGACCAGGCGATCATCGCGTGGATGAAGAAGGAGTACTCCCTGATGCTGGGGGAGCGCACCGCCGAGGAGATGAAGATGACCCTGGGCTCGGCCTTCCCGCTGCCCACCGAGCCGGAGGCGGAGATCCGCGGCCGCGACATGGTCTCCGGCCTGCCGCGCACCGTGGTCGTGTCCAGTGCCGAGCTCCGCCAGGCGATCGAGGAGCCGCTCCACAACATCGTCGACGCCGTGCGCTCGACACTCGACCAGACGCCGCCCGAGCTGGCCGGCGACATCATGGACCGCGGCATCGTGCTGACCGGCGGCGGCGCGCTCCTCCGCGGCCTCGACGAGCGACTCCGCCACGAGACCGGCATGCCCGTCCACGTGGCCGAGGACCCGCTCTCCAGCGTCGCGTTCGGCGCCGGCAAGTGCGTCGAGGAGTTCGAAGCCCTCCAGCAGGTCCTCGTCTCGGACGTCCGGCGGTTCTGATGGCCGGACTCGGGGGAGGCGGTGCGACGGGAGGCCGGGAGCGCCGCTGGCGGGGCATGGACCGCCTCGACTCACGCAACCGACCGCCGCGCTCACTGCTCGTGGCGCTGGTCCTGGCCAGCGTCACCCTGATCACGCTCGACTTCCATGGCGGCACCGACTCCCCGGTCGAGCCCGCCCGCCGGGCGCTCGGCGAGGCGTTCGGCCCGGTCGAGGCCGGCACGGCAGCGGTCATCCGGCCGTTCACGGCCGTTCCCTCGTGGTTCCGGGCCAAGGGGTCGCTCAGCGACGAGATCCGCGACCTCGAGGCCGAGAACTCCGACCTCCGCAGCGAGGTCGCCACCGCCGGCTACGACAAGAACAGGCTCGAGGAGTACGACGGACTGACGCAGTCCGCCGAGAGCCTCGGCCAGGCGCTGGTGCCGGCCCGGGTCGTGGCCTACGGGTCCTCGCAGTCCTTCAGCAACACCGTCACCATCGACGCCGGCTCGCAGGCCGGCATCGGTCCGGACATGACGGTCATCAACAACGACGGCCTGGTCGGCCGCGTCCTGCGCGTCACCCGCACCACCGCGACCGTGCTCCTGATCATCGACCAGGAGTCGATCGTCGGCGGCCGGGTCGGTTCGAGCCTGGAGATCGGCTTCGTGGAGGGCCGGGGCTCGCTCGCCGACGACGAGCTCGACCTGCGTCTCGTCGACGATGCCGTCATCCCGGCCAAGCACGACACGGTCGTGACCTGGGGCAGCTCCGGCGGCCCCTACCAGCAGGGCGTTCCCGTCGGCCGCGTCATCGACGTCTACTCCAGCCTGATCGAGAGCTCGCAGCGCGCCGTGATCGAGCCGTTCGTGAACTTCTCCGCGCTCGACGTCGTCGGGGTCATGGTGCCGACCGGCACGACCAGCGACCGTGCGGTGATCGAGGCGGACGGAGCCATGAGATGACACGTCTCCGCGTGCTCGTCGCCGTCCTCGCGATCTCGGTCGCCCTGCGTCCTCCAGGTCTCGTTGTTCCCGCACTTCGCCTGGCACGGCATCGTGCCCAACCTCTGCCTGCTCGTCGTCGTCGGGGCCGCGCTCACCATCAACGCACCCTCGGCGATGGTGCTCGGGTTCGCGGCGGGCGTCGCGCTCGACCTCGTGCCTCCCGCCGACCACGTGGCCGGCCGCTGGGCACTGGCACTGACTGTGGTCGGCGTTCCTCGCCGCGCGCGTGCGCCAGGACGTGAAGCCCACAGCGACTGCCGTCATCGGCACGGTGGCCGCGGCCTCCTTCGTCGGCACCTCGATCTTCGCCCTCACCGGTCTGCTGCTCCGTGAGAGCGGCTCGGTCCCTGACCTCCTGCAGGTCATCGCGGTGGCCGTGCTGTGGGACGTGCTGCTCACGCCCCTCGTGCTGCCGCCGCTGATGAAGATGTTCGGTCGACTCGATCCCCAGTTGGCGACCGCCTGATGGCCGTCACCGGCTCGCAGAAGAGCCGCCTGCGGCTCGTCGTCGTCCAGGCTCTCGTCTTCTCCCTCTTCGCGACGCTCTTCGTCCGGCTCTACTACCTCCAGGTGGTCGGCGGGGAGGGCTACCAGGCCCAGGCCGCCAACCAGTCCGTCCGCGACATCGTCGTGCAGCCGCAGCGTGGCCTGATCGTCGACGACCAGGGCCGCCCGCTGGTCGCCAACCGCGCGTCCTGGGTGATCTCGATCGACCGCAACCTGGTCGACAAGCTGGGCGAGCGGCAGCGCACCGAGCTGATCCGGCGCGTGTCGGTGGTGGTCAACGAGACGCCCGACGGTGTGGAGAAGCGGCTCGTCACCTGCGGCCACGAGGGCAGCATCCGCGGCACCTGCTGGAACGGCTCGCCCTACCAGCCGGTGCCCGTCGCCAGTGACGTCTCCAAGGACGTCGCACTGCGCATCCTCGAGCAGCCCGAGGACTACCCCGGCGTCGTCGCCGAGCAGCAGAGCGTCCGCGCCTACCCGCGCCCCTTCGGGATCAACCTCGCGCACGTGCTCGGCTACCTGAGCCCGATCACCGAGGACGAGTACGACGCGGCCAAGGACGCCGACGACCAGTCGCTCAACGGCGCCTCGAGCGTCGGGCGGGCCGGCATCGAGAAGCAGTACGACGAGTGGTTGCGCGGGCTCCCGGGCTATCGCCGGGTCGCGGTCGACTCGATGGGCCGGGTGCTCGGCGACGACAGCACGATCGAGTCCACACCGGGTGACACCCTCGTCACCTCCATCGACGCCAAGGTGCAGGCGGTCGCGGAGCGCGCTCTCGCCGAGCGGATCAAGATCCAGCGCGCCACGTTCGACCCGGTGACCGATCGCAACTACGAGGCCGACTCGGGTGCCGTCGTCGTGCTCGAGGCCAAGACCGGCCGCGTCGTGGCGATGGCCAGCCAGCCGACGTACGACCCTGGCCTGTGGGTCGGCGGCATCAGCACCAACGAGCTCGAGCGGCTCTACTCCGAGGCGGCCGGGACGCCGCTGCTGTCCCGTGCGACCCAGGGACAGTTCGCGCCCGGCTCGACGTGGAAGCCCTTCATGACGGCCGGGGCCCTGAAGAACGGCTACCGCACCGACAGCACGCTCACGTGCCCCTCGGGTGTGCAGGTCGGCAACCGCGTCTTCCACAACCACGAGTCCTCCGCCCTGTCCGGCCCGGTCGGGTTCGCCAAGGCGCTGGAGATCTCGTGCAACACCTTCTTCTTCCAGATCGGCTACCGCTACTGGCAGCAGTTCGGCACCGACGAGGCCGACGTCAACGCCAAGGACCCGCTCGTCGAGGAGGCGCAGACCTTCGGCTTCGGCAGTCGCACCGGCATCGACGTCCCCGGCGAGGCGCCCGGGCGGATCGCCGACCGGAAGTGGAAGCGGGCCTACTACGACTCGATGAAGGACTACTACTGCGGCATCGCAGGCAAGCCGCAGGACGCCGAGACCAGCAACTTCGTCTACCAGTTCTCCCGCGAGTTCTGCATCGACGGCTACGCCTACCGCGCCGGTGACGCCGCCAACTTCGCGATCGGGCAGGGCGACACGATCGTCACGCCGCTGCAGCTCGCCCGCGCCTACGCCGCGATCTCCAACGGCGGCACGCTCTACGCCCCGACCGTGGCCAAGGCCCTCGTCAGCCCGAGCGGGCAGGTGCTGCGCGGTTCGCGCCGCGCAAGACCGGCTCGGTGCACGTGCCCAAGAAGTACCTCGACTTCATCGACGAGGCGCTGAAGGGCGTCACCAAGGTCGGCACGATGGCCTGGAAGATGGGCGGCTTCCCGCTCGACGACGTCGTCGTGCGCTCCAAGACCGGCTCCGCAGAGGTCTTCGGCAAGCAGTCGACGGGCTGGGTCGCGTCCTACACCGAGGACTACGTCGTGGTGATGATGATGAGCCAGGCCGGCACCGGCTCGGGCTCTGTCGGCGAAGGTGTCCGCAAGATCTGGGAGGCGCTCTACGGCGTCGAGGGCGAGGCCGTGAAGCCGGCCAACGAGGCCATCCCCGGTGTCGTCGCGCCGACCACGCTGCCCACCTTCCTCGAGGACGGCTCGATCCTGCCGCCGGTGAAGGAGAAGAAGTGAGCACCCCGACCACCCGGCCGCCAGGCCCTGAAGGCGCCCGGACTCGACTGGCTGCTGATGGCCGCGGCCCTCGCGCTCGTCGTCCTCGGCACGCTGCTCGTCTGGTCGGCGACCTCGACCCGTGAGGACCTGACCGGCGGCGAGACCACGGCCTACCTCACCAAGCAGCTCGTCAACGTCGCCATCGGACTGGTGCTGATGGTGATCGTGATGGCCACCGACCACCGCTGGGTGCGGATCATGGCGCCACTGTTCTACGTCGGCTCGATCGTCGGGCTCACGCTGGTGCTGGTCGCCGGCTCGACGATCAACGGCTCGCGGTCGTGGATCCAGCTCGGCGGCATGTCGATCCAGCCCTCGGAGTTCGCCAAGCTCTCGGTGGTCGTGGGGATGGCCTTGCTGGTGGCCGAACGCACCGAGGGGCGCTGGCGCCGCGGCGTCCGCTCCACCGAGGTGATCGGCATGCTCGTGATCGCGGGCATCCCCGCCGCGATGATCATGCTGCAGCCCGACCTCGGCACCATGCTCGTGCTCACCGCGACCGTCTTCGGTGTGCTGGCCGTCTCCGGCGCTGACCGGCGCTGGCTGGTCGGGCTCACCGTCGCAGGCATCGCAGGCGCGGCCGTGGCGGTCACCGCGGGGGTGCTGAAGGACTACCAGGTCGACCGCTTCCTCGCTTTCACCAACCCCGGCCTCGACCCGCGCGGCGCCGGCTACAACGTCGAGCAGGCGCGGATCGCGGTCGGCAACGGCGGCCTGTTCGGCCAGGGCCTCTTCGACGGATCGCAGACCCGCTCCGGCTTCGTCCCGGAGCAGCACACCGACTTCATCTTCACCGTCGCCGGCGAGGAGCTCGGGCTGGTGGGCGCCGGCCTGCTGATCGCGCTGCTCGCCATCATCATCTGGCGCGCGCTCGCGATCTCGGCCGACACCGACGACATGTTCGGCCGCATCGCCGCGGCGGGCATCGCCTGCTGGTTCGGCTTCCAGGCCTTCCAGAACATCGGCATGTGTCTCGGCATCATGCCGGTCACCGGCGTCCCACTGCCCTTCGTGTCGTACGGCGGCAGCTCGATGTTCGCCGGGATGCTGGCGCTCGGCCTGCTCCAGAACATCCACCTGCGCTCGTCCGCGGCGCTGCCGACCCGGCTGCTCGCCACGCCGCGCGTGCTCACCAGACGCTAGAGCTGGTCCTGCGCCGCGGGGAGGGTCAGCGTGATGGTCGCGCCTCCGTGCTCGTTGGTGAAGGCGGCGATGCTGCCGCTGTGGCGGGTCACGATCTTGCGGCACAGCGAGAGGCCGAGCCCCGTGCCGTCGACGCTGTCGGCGTGCTCGGGCGCACGATGGAACTCCTCGAAGACCAGCTCCTCCTCGCCCGGGGGAAGCCCGAGGCCGTGGTCGGCCACCTCGATCCTGATCCAGCCGTGCTCGTCGTCCTCGCGCGAGCTGATCTCGATGTGCGCGGGCTCGCCCGGCCGGGCGAACTTCACCGAGTTGCCGACCAGGTTGGCGAGCAGCTGGCGGGTCAGCGCACGGTCGGCACGGACGGCGTGGGGTGCGGTCACCTCGATCTTCGGGCCGGGCTCGCCCGCGGAGTCGGTGGCGGCGCCGACGATGTCGGTGATCACGTCTGCCAGCACGACTCGCTCGGGAGTGAGGTTGCCCTCGCGCACGACCGTGTAGTTGATCCAGCCGCCGATCACGCGCTCCATCCGGCGGCTGGCCAGCTCGGCTCGACGGAGCAGGGGCTCGATGATCTCGTCGTCACTGCGCCGGGCCGCATCGAGTGCCAGCTCCAGCCAGCCGTGCAGGCTCGTCAGCGGGGTGCGCAGGTCGTGCGAGACGATGCCAGCGAAGCGCGACAGCTCGGCCATCCGGTGCCGCTGGTTGGTGACATCGGTGAGGAGGACCAGGATGTCGGTGTCGGAGATGGGCCACGAGCTGATCTCGAGAAGCCGTCGGTCGTCCGCGTGGTCGATCGTCACCGTCGACGTGTGGCGCCGCCGGCCGGCTGAGCCCGGGAGGTCGAGGTCGACGAGCGGCTGGCCGTCCTCGGCGCTCAGACCGAGGTAGGCCGCCCAGCCCTCGGCGGGTCGCGACGGCAGCGGCCGGCCGAGCAGGTGGCGCGCGGCCGGGTTGTGGCGCACCAGCTCGCCGGCAGTGAAGAGCATCATCCCGTCGGTCATCGAGTCGAAGACCTGGCCGAGCAGGGTCGACTGGGCGTCCGCCTCCAGGCGCTGGGCCCGCTCGGCGACGATCGCGCGCTCGCGCTCGTCGCGCAGGAGTGCGATCTGGAGCGCGATGAAGGTGCTCGCTGTCAGCAGCATGTCGATGACCAGCGAGGACGGCAGCACGCCCTCGTAGGTGAACTTGTCGGCTGCGGTCAGGGCAAGGACCCCGGCGGCGAGCGACTGCATCAGGGCGTGTACGGCGGCGCCGAAGGGCGTCAGCATCAGTCCTGCCCAGACGGCCGGGATCAGCAGGAACCAGCTCAGCGGCAGGTCAGGTCCGATGAACACGACGTACATGCACGCAAAGGACACCGGCGCGAGCAGCCCCAGGCCGACGCGCGGCGGGCGCGGGTAGGAGCGCCAGAATGCCCGGTCCCCGAAGTAGAAGATCATGAACGTGGCGCCGCCGATGAAGGCGAAGACGGTGCTGCGGATGACCCACCACAGAGTGAGGATGTCGAACTCGCCGAACGACTGGCCGGGGAAGCCGCTCAGGGCAGTCATGAACGTCGAGGCGAGCACGGCGGCACCCGCCATGCCGGCCAGGGACCGTGACCCACGGGGCACCCAGCCCGGGGAGGCCTTCACGAGGACGTAGAAGGCGGCCATCAACCAGCACGACGCCGTGGTGAGCACGGCCATCACCGCGACGTCGAGCACCGGGTAGTCGAGAAGGATCCCCACCAGCCAGAAGGACGCGGCCATCATGGTGGTCGTCGCGGCGGCGCGACGACCGGGACGGCCCTGGCCGTCCCAGACCAGGGTCAGGACGATGAAGCCGACGCCGAGTGGGGGCCACAGCTCGTTGGGCAGACCGGGCGCCGGCTTCTCGCCGAGTGCCAGGACGCAGCCGAGCAACCAGCAACCCAGCGCGAACTGGATCCGGCGATCGGTCCCGAGACCTCTCAGCATCACACCTCCATCGGCCTCTCAGGGTACGGCTCGGGCGAAGGGCCGCAGCTCGTCACCGCGACTTCCGCGGCTTGGTGCCGCGGGGCTGGGTCGGACAGTCCGTCGAGGCGGGGACCACGAAGTCGGCGTACAACCGGTTGTGGTCCGAGATGGCCGAGGCCAGGACCTGCGCGCGCTGGGGCTTGATGGTGGGGCTGGCGAGCAGGAAGTCGATGCGGGACCCGTTGGGGCCGGTGCCCTCGGGGCCGGAGCCGACGGACCACGCGTCGACGAGCAGTGAGGTCAGGGGGGAGAGGGTCGGGGTGCTGATCGTGGCGTTCATGTCGCCGCCGAGGATGATCGGGTTCTCCTCGTTGGCGAGGATCCCGGCGACGTGGCGGGCCTGTGCCTCGCGCAGTCCGGGCAGCTTGTTCTGCAGGTGCGTGTTGTAGATGCGCACCTCCTGGCCGCCGATCTCGACGCCCACGCCCAGCAGGCCGCGCTGCTCGCCGCCGGGTCCGTTGGGCAGGAGGTAGTTCTCGGAGTCGAGGATCTTGAAGCGCGACAGGATCGCGACGCCGTAGCCACCGTCTCCCGACACCACGTTGGCGCCGAAGACGTGGTCCATCCCGAGGGCGTCGGCGAAGTAGGCGGCCTGGTCGATGTTGCCGGTGCCGCCCTTGAAGCGGTCGATCTCCTGCAGCAGCACGATGTCGGGGTCGACGGCTGCGATCTCGGCGGCGACGGTGCCGATGCCGCCGTAGGACCGGTGCGTGTTGAAGTCGAGGACGCGGATCTCCACCGACTGCTGCAGCTTCTGGCAGGCGATGGCCTCGATGCCGGGCGGCGGCGTCGGGATCACGTCGGTCTCGCCCTTGCCCGGGGTGGGGGAGTCGGTCGGCAGGGGCTCGACCGTGCCGGTCGGGCTCGGCGTCGAGGTCGGGGTCGGCTCGGCTTCGGGCCGGTCGTTGCCGCGAGAGCGGTCGAGGACGAAGAGCGTCGCGATGATGCCGAGGACAAGGAGCAGCAGGCCGGCGCGGACGAGGTTCTCGCGCTTGGTCACTGGTCTCCCCCGAGTGCTTCTTCGTACGTCGTGTGGCTGTCGGGGAGAAGTGTGCCGCAGACCTCAGTCGGCGAGTGTGAAGAGGTCACCGGCCAGGCGAGAACTGCGCACGGACCTGGCTTCCGGCGTACCCTTGGCGGTTGCTCCTTCCCTGCCAGTCCTCGAGGTGTTTCTCCGTGTCCGTCGCTGTCTCCCCGGCATCGGTCTTCCCCCAGCTGGAGTCCCGGCTCCCGTCCGTGCAGAAACCGATCCAGTACGTCGGTGGCGAGCTCAACTCCACCCTCAAGGAGTGGGACTGCGGCGGCGACACCACCGTCCGCTGGGCCCTGATGTATCCCGACGCCTACGAGGTCGGCCTGCCCAACCAGGGCGTCCAGATCCTCTACGAGGTCCTCAACGAGCGCGACTGGATCGTCGCCGAGCGCACCTATGCCGTGTGGCCCGACATGGAAGCGGTGATGCGCGAGCACGACATCCCGCAGTTCACCGTCGACCAGCACCGGCCCGTCCGCGCCTTCGACGTCTTCGGCCTGAGCTTCTCCACCGAGCTCGGCTACACCAACATGCTCAACGCCCTCGACCTCGCGGGCATCCCGCTGCACGCGGCCGACCGCACCGACGACGACCCGATCGTGCTCGCCGGCGGCCACGCCGCGTTCAACCCGGAGCCGGTCGCCGACTTCATCGACGCCGCCGTGCTCGGCGACGGCGAGGAGGTCGTGCTCGCCATCTCCGAGGTCGTGCGCGAGTGGAAGGCCGAGGACGAGCCCGGGGGTCGCGACGAGCTGCTGCGCCGGCTCGCCGTCAGCGGCGGGGTCTACGTCCCGAAGTTCTACGACGTGGCGTACGCCGCCGACGGCACCATCGAGGCGATCGTGCCCAACCGTCCGGGCATCCCGTTCCGCGTCTCCAAGCACACCCTGATGGACCTCGACGCCTGGCCCTACCCGCGCAAGCCGCTGGTGCCGCTGGCCGAGACCGTGCACGAGCGCTTCTCCGTCGAGATCTTCCGCGGCTGCACGCGCGGCTGCCGGTTCTGCCAGGCCGGGATGATCACCCGCCCGGTGCGCGAGCGGTCGATCGAGACGATCGGAGCCATGGTCGAGAACGGCATCCGCAAGTCCGGCTTCGAGGAGGTCGGCCTGCTCTCGCTGTCGAGTGCCGACCACACCGAGATCGGTGAGATCGCCAAGGGGCTGGCGGATCGCTACGAGGGTTCCAACGTCTCGCTCTCGCTGCCCTCGACCCGCGTCGACGCGTTCAACATCACCCTCGCCAACGAGTTCTCCCGCAACGGTCGCCGCTCGGGGCTGACGTTCGCGCCCGAGGGCGGCAGTGAGCGGATGCGCAAGGTCATCAACAAGATGGTCAGTGAGGAAGACCTGATCCGCACCGTCGCTGCGGCGTACAGCCACGGCTGGCGGCAGGTGAAGCTCTACTTCATGGTCGGGCTGCCCACCGAGACCGACGAGGACGTGCTGCAGGTCGCCGACCTGGCGAAGAAGGTGATCGCCAAGGGTCGTGAGGTCACCGGCCAGAACGACATCCGCTGCACCGTCTCCATCGGTGGGTTCGTGCCGAAGCCGCACACGCCGTTCCAGTGGGCCGCGCAGCTCGACCACGAGACCACCGACATCCGCCTCAAGAAGCTGCGCGACGTCGTTCGCGAGGACAAGCGCTACGGCCGGGCGATCGGCTTCCGCTATCACGACGGCAAGCCCGGCATCGTCGAGGGACTCCTCTCGCGCGGCGACCGACGCGTCGGCGCGATCATCGAGCAGGTATGGCGCGACGGTGGCCGCTTCGACGGCTGGAGCGAGCACTTCTCCTTCGACCGCTGGATGACCGCCGCATCTCTCGCGCTGGCCGGCACCGGCATCGACGTCGACTGGTACACCACCCGCGAGCGCGACTACGACGAGGTGCTCCCGTGGGACCACCTCGACTCGGGTCTCGACAAGGACTGGCTCTGGGGTGACTGGGAGGACGCCCTCGCGGTCGCCGACGGCTCCTCCGACGTCGAGATCGAGGACTGCCGCTGGACCCCGTGCTACGACTGCGGTGTCTGCCCGGAGATGAACACCGAGATCCAGATCGGCCCCACGGGTCAGACGCTCCTGCCACTCGCCGTCATCTGAGGCAGCTCTGAGTCGCCGGTGCTGATCGGCAACCCTCCCGCCTGCTCTCGTGCTTCCTCGACGCGGCTGGTGCGGGCGGGCGTGCCAGACTGCACCCCCGTGTCCCCCCACCTGCTGGACCTCTGGTCCCGGAAGTTCTGGCGGTTCACCGGCCGGGTGGTGGATCTTGGCGGCGAGGAGTCCTGGCTCGACGCCCCGGTGAGCGGCTCGGCGAAGGTTGCCGACGGATGGCTGGATGTCGAGGCAGCACGGAGGGGTTGGCTCCTCGACCGACATGACTCGAGCGCCGGCCTGCTGCCCTCCATGGCGATGCTCGACGGCCCCGGATTCGACTCCGCGCGGCTGCGACCCGAGATCCGCGACTTCTACGAGCACACCGCGGCGTGGGACATGGAGGTGTGGACCGGCTGGTCGCCGCTGTTCTGGCCCGCGGGAGAGCTGGTCGCGCGCCTCTACGGTCGGCGCGTCGAGCAGCTCGCTCTACCGATGCGCCCCCTTGACGTGGCCCACGGCATGGACAGCCAGATCACCCTGATCCGCGACGGCGACGGCGAGGCGGACAGGTGGCGGCGGCCTGGATGCGAACGTTGCGAAGCAGCGGCCGCCACGTCTTCAGCGGCAGCTACTCGGCTCGCACGCTCCCCGGAGCCGACCGGCCGAGCGTCCACGTCGCGTTCCCGCTCGAGTCGGGCAACGTCCAGGTCTTCCTACGCCCGTCCGCGACCGATGACGGCGGGCTCGTCCTCGAGTCGCCGCCCGGCGGGTTCGGTCAGGACGGCGCATATGTGCTCGTGCATGACGGCCGCGACTTCGCTGCCCGCGTGCCGCTGCACGAGACCTTCCATGTGTACGTCGATGATCGTGGTGTGCTGCGCACCGACCACGAGCTGCGCTTCCGCGGGATGCCGATGGTCCGACTTCACTACAGGCTGGAGCGCGCATCTTGACCGTTCACACGTTCCACCTGGCGGAGCTCCCGCCCTCGGTGACGGTGCGCGCCCTCGCGCGCCCGCCGTCCAGCACCACCGTGCGTGGGCTGGACCATGCCGAGTCCATGGCGCTGATGCGGCTCGGCGCACCCACCGTGTCCCCGGACCGCATGCAGCTGCGCCGGATGGCCCTGTTCGCGCAGTGGCGCGACGAGGCCTCCCTCGAGCGCTTCCTGGGCGAGGATGCCCTGGGGCGCCACCTGGCCGGGGGCTGGCACGTGCGCCTGCAGTTCTTGCGACGCTGGTCGACCCTGAAGGCACTGCCGGATCTGCCGAGGTCGACTGGTGCCTGGGCGCAGGACGAGCCCGTCGTTGCCGTCACCGTCGCTCGGATGCGCCTCCGAGAAGTGCCTCGGTTCCTCCACTGGGGCAAGCCCGTCGAGCGGCTCGTCCGCGACCACCCCGGAGTCACCCTCGCCCTCGCCGGCTTCCGGCCGCCCCGGACGATCTCGACCTTCTCCGTCTGGCGCTCGGTGCAGGAGATGGAGGAGATGGTGCACGGCAGGTCGACGGTCCCGGAGCCGGAGCGACACGTCGCGGCGATGGCCGAACGTGGGCGCCGCGACTTCCATCACGAGTTCGCGACCTTCCGGTTCCGGCCGCTCTCTGAGCATGGCGCGTGGGAGGGAAGGACCGGCATCGTGCCCTCGGCCCGATGACGCGGCTCGACGCCAGCTGGAACTCCACGCAGGTGCGTGGAGCTCAGAGCCCGCGCTTCCTGACGCGCCGTGTGCGCATGTGATGGCTAGCGTTGTCGGCATGGTCCACACCCACGACATCACCATCACCGGCGACGTCGTGCGCAAGTGCTACGTCTCCTGGGACGAGGGTGAGCCGGAGCGTGAGTGGGCGGCCCTGCAACTCCTGGCGAAGGAGGCGCCCGGCCTGGCGCCACTGCCGATCGAGCGCGAGACACGGGACGGGCGACCCGTCGTCGTGATGTCGCACCTTCCCGGCGAGCCGTTGACCGACGCGGTCTCACCGGCCCAGCAGCGAGCGCTCGCGGACGCTTTGCGCCGGCTGTTCGCCGTACCCGTGCCGGAGGATCTGGGTGACAGAGCAAACGGACCGGCAGCGATGAAGGACGTGAGCGAGCGGCTCGCGGAGGACCACGACGTCACCCGGTGCACGGACCCGGATCTCGTGCTCGCCGCCAAGCGGCGGGCACTCGAGTGGCTGAGCGTGTTGCCCATCGAAGAGCCGGTGGATCGTGTCGTCGCCCTCGGTGACGGCAACCTCGACAACATCCTGTGGGACGGCGAGGTGTGCCGGTTGATCGACTGGGAGGAGTACGGCGCTTCGGACCTCGCCTACGAGATCGCCGACCTGGTCGAGCACGCGTCCTCGCGGCTGACCCGGAGCCTCGACGTCGAGGGTCTCCTCGCCGAGCTCGCGCTCGATGAGCACCAGCGGGCGCGTGTCGAGCGGTATCGCCCGCTGTTCGCGTGCTTCTGGCTGATGATGTTGCTGCCCGGCAACCGCGGCTTCGATCGCAACCCGGCCGGTTCGACCGAGGACCAGGCGAGGCACGTGCTGGCGCTCGTCAACGCCTTGAGCCAGCCAGCGTCGTCTCCGTGAGTTCCCCTCGCGTGCTCGCCAGGCAGGTGACGGTGTCGCCGGAGAACACGCCAGAGGCGAGGTCGGGGGAGAAGTAGCTGATCTCGAGCTTCGAGCGCCGGTAGGGCACGCCGACGTACTCCTTGAACCCCGGCAGGCAGCCGGTCACGGCCACGCGATCCAGGGCGCGCTGGGACTCGAACCCGTCCGGGTCGAGGTCATAGACATCGATGACCTCAGACCTGTGCGGCTCGTCGCAGGGGACGGCGGTCACCTCCCCCAGCGGTATCTCGCCGGGTTCCAGGTCCTCGACGTACTGGATGTCGAGCACGCAGTCACCGGTGACGAGATAGTCGACGCCCACCTGCGAGCGGGCTGTGATCTGACCGGACTCGTCGCGCGCGCCCTCGGGCCCGCGAAGCTCCTCCTCGAAACCAGCCCTGACGTCGTCGACGATGTTGGTCGTCAGGAGCAGCACGGAGGGGATCAGGGCGAGCGGCGCAACCACGAGCGCAGCGATCGCCATGCCGCGGCCGCTGTTGGCGCCGCCTCGCACGAGGACGATGATCGCGAGCACGATCGCGATGAGCGGCAGCACTGGCAGGCAGAAGACCAGTGACAGCAGCAGCGCCACCACCGCCATCGAGCTGGAACCTTGCGCACTCGATGGGTGCTGGACGGGCGTGGGAGCCCACGGGTGTTGCGACATGTCATCCCCCGATGTTCGACGGGGAAGAGTAGTCAGCAGGGCGCGTGCGCGAGGGCGAACAGTCGGATGCCCTCGGGCCGGCTCCAGCTCAGGCCAGCTTGTTGTCGAAGTAGCGGATCGTCCGGTCCATGGCCGCGATGAACGCCGGTCCGAAGGCGTGCCCGTCGTCGTACCACTCGAGGGTCGAGTCGACGCCTGCCTGCTGCATGGCCGACTGGGTGGCGCGCGCCCAGCGCGGGGGACAGGTGTCGTCGAAGCGGCCGTGCACGATCAGGACCGGCTCGGTGATCGACGACAGGTAGGGCCGTGCCGATGCAGCACGCCAGAAGGCGGGCCGGTCCTCCGGCAGGCCGTGCGCTTGCACGATCGACGCACCGCGGGAGTCACCGTCGGCGCGGATGAAATGGTTGAAGTTCTCGCCCTCGAGCGACGACACCGAGGCCCACAGCGACGCCGCCTGGACGAGGCCGGGCTCGGCGATCAGCGCCTTCATCACCACGCCGCCGCCCATCGAGCGACCCATCAGTGCCATCCGGTCGTGATCGATCGGGAGTCCGACGATGCGCGCAGCGCCTTCACCGCAGCGACCACGTCGGCGGAGTAGCCCAACCGCAGGTCCCGGTCGGACCGTGGATCGTCGGTCGACTCGGCGTGCCCGCGGTAGTCGACGTGCAGGGCGACGTACCCCCGACTCGCGAACACCCCGCGCTCGCGCGTCATCCCCTGACCGCGCACGTAGTAGGCCGGATCGATGTAGCCGTGCGCCAGCACGACGGCCGGGAACGGACCCGGCCCGGTGGGGACGTTGAGCACCCCGCTGATCGTGAAGGAGCGAGGCCCGGTCCGGGCGCGGTACGTGACGTCATACGAGGTGTACGCCGCAGTGCGCTCGCGCACGGCACCGAGCCGCAACCGAGAACCCCGGTGCGACGCACCCTGCAGCGCGGCGATCGAGACCGGGTCCGGGGGAGGAGTGGGCGTGGAGGAAGGAGTGGTCGACGGACTGGGAGATGCGGCGGCGAGGACGAGGACGCCGCGGACGACGGAGCGGATGAGGGGGACGGGGACTCCGAGGCAGTGCATGCCGCCAGCAGGGCTGCCGACAACGCCACGGCGACGAGTCGGCGGGCGGACCTCACGTGACCACGGTACGTCGGGCGATAGGGTCGCGCACGTGACCGTGCACCGCTCAGAGCCCGAGGCCTCCGTCCTCCAGGCCGAGCTCGCGACCGCGCGTGCCGAGCTCGCGGAGCTGCGCGAGGCACAGGAGCAGACCGCCGAGCGCGAGGCCGAGCTCATCGCCGCCCGCGACCAGGCCGAGCGGGCCGCGCGATCGCTGTCCGAGGCGCTGGCCGTGCGCGTGCGCATCGACTCGGCCGGGCGGGGCCGTGGGAACAAGATGCTCAAGGGGCGACAGAAGCCGGTCACGCGCCAGGAAGAGGCGGAGCTCGAGCTGCTCCGCGACTCGCCGCTGTGGGACCCGGCGTGGTACCTCCGCACATACCCCGACGTGGTCGACCTCGGCGAGGACCCGGCGCTGCACTTCCTGCGCCACCCCTACTACCCGGTCCGGCAGCCCAGCGAGCGGTTCGACATCCGGCAGTACCTCATCGACCACCCCGACGCCGTCGAGCAGCGCGTCAATCCGCTCGTCCACTTCCTGCTCACGCCGGAGTCGCAGGCCGCGGACGCCTACCCGCCCAAGTCCCGGTGACCACGGACGAGGTGGAGGGGCTGATCGGGCAGCGCCGGGCCGAGGTCGCCGACTTCCAGCGACGCTGGTTCCGGTTCGCGCGCCGCTGGCGGGCGGCGTCGAGGCGCGATCCGGACGAGTCCCACGCCCTCGTCGAGGCGGCTCTGGCCGAGGGCCTGCCCCCGATCGGCGACGCCGACCCCGCGCCACCACCAGCGGCCGTCCAGCTCGCGTGCGCCCGCGCCGTGGTCGCGGCCTCCGGCCTGATGGATGCCGAGGACTACGAGGTCCAGCATCGGCTGCGGCGGGGCACCGACCCGATCCGCCACTTCGTCGAGGAGGGATGGCGCAGCCTGCGCACGCCCAGCCTGCGCTTCGACCTGTGGTCCTACTGGGTCGAGCACCTCGACCCCACCGACGCCACCGTCAACCCGGTGCTCCACTACCTGCTCCGTGGGAAGCACGACGGACTCGAGCCGCTGCCGATCCCGGCGGCCGTCCGGGCACCCGCCCGCTTCGAGGCGCCACCGAGGCGGGCCTGCCTGTTCGCGGGATACGACCGCGACGGTCTCGTCGACGACACCGTGGTCGCCTACCTGACCGAGCTGTCCCGGCACGCCGATGTCTTCTACCTCGCCGACGGCGTCCTCGAGCCGGGCGAGCTCGAGAAGATCGCCGGACTCGTCGAGGGCGCCTGGAGCGTCCCGCACGGCGCCTACGACTTCGGCTCGTTCTCCCTGCTCGCTCGCGACCTCGTCGGCTGGGATCGACTGGCGGCGTACGACGAGGTCGTGCTGGCCAACGACAGCTGCTACCTCCTGCGCGAGCTCGACGACGTCTTCGCGGAGATGGACGGCCGCGCGTGTGACTGGTGGAGCCTTCAGGCCACGTCGATGGAGCACGACGAGTCCTACATCAGCGACGACTCCCCGATCCCGCTGGCCGAGGCGAAACGCCGCTTCATCGGGCCGCGCCACTGGACCGACGACCGCTTCCTGCACCTCAGCTCCTACTTCCTCGCCTTCCGACGCCCCGTCCTGGACGACCCCGGCTTCCGCTGGCGGCTGGACACGGTGACGCCGCAGGAGGAGAAGCGGCTGGTGATCCACAAGTACGAGGTCGGCATCAGCCGCTACCTCGTCGACGCCGGCTTCGACTTCGACACCCTCCTGCCTGACCTGTGGGCCTTCCACCCGCTCTACGGGCGTCACTTCTTCGAGCTCGTCGAGCAGGGCTTCCCGCTGGTGAAGCGCAACTACCTCGGCGAGAACCCCCGCCATGTCGCCGACCTGCAGCAGTGGGAGGAGCGGCTCCGTCCCCTGGTCCCCGACGCGCCGTTCAAGCTCATGCGCGCGCACCTCGAACGCGTCACCCCGCCCGCACTGCTCCGCGAGGCGTACGCCGCCAGGCTCGACGACGACGGTCGCCGGCAGATCCCGCTGCGGGCGACCCAGGGCTACGGGTTGCGTCGGCTGGACCGCGAGACGCCGAGCTTCCAGCACTGGTGGGCGTTTCCGGTGTCCGCGTCGGGGCGACTGGATCCCGGGATGCGTGCGGTCCTCGACGAGGTGCGCGAGGACCCGAGTGTGCACAAGGTCGTGCTCACACGTGGGCGCCCGCTGGTGGACTCCGTCGCCGGCGAGCGGGTGACCGTGCTGCCGATGGACACTCCCGACGGCCAGGCCGCGATGGTGCGCTGCGGGGTGATGCTGACCGACGAGACGCCCGACATGACCTACCCGTTCTCCTTCCCGCGGTCCCGGCACGCCTACGTGCATCTCGGTCTGGGCCTGCCGGTGCCAGCACCCGCGCCCGCAGCCGACCACGACTGGAACAGGCTCACGGGGCTGGCCGCCTGCTCGTCCGGCGAGGCACTCGTCCGGGCCGCGACGATCCCCGACCTCGGCCTCGAGCACGCGTGGGTGACCGGTCTGCCCCGTCACGACCACCTCGTGCTGGCGCCGGAGTTCCTGCCTGCCGACCTGCGGGCGGAGGAGGACCGGCTGCGGGAGCGACTCGACGGTCGGCCCCTGGTCGTCTGGTGGATGCGTGGTCCGGCGCTGCCCCTGCCGGCCGGCCTGACCGCGTGGGCCCGCGAGCACGACGTGGTCGTCGGCGTGCGCGAGGCGCGCGTCGACCGTCGTGACGGCTGGACGCGGTCCATGATCGACCACGGCGTGCCGCACCTCGTCACCCTGTCGGACCGGGCGGTCTCCTCACCGGTGGCGGTGCATCGGGTCGCGTCCGCCGTCGTGACCGACGACGACCGCCACGCCGTCGATGCGCTCGTCACGGGCGTCCCGCTGCTGCGGATGAGCGGGACCGATCCGGAGGCGGCGATGCTCGACGAGGGCTGGACGCACCCGACCGAGTGCCCCGACCCCGAGGCCGTGCTGGCGGAGCTCACCGAGCTCGCGCTGGCCGGTTTCCCGCGTCGCGAGGTCTCGTTGCCGACGAGTGCTCCGCCGCTCGACGGGGCAGCTGCCCGCCGGTTCGTGCACCGCCTGCGAGACCTCAGGCGTCGATGACCGAGCCCTCGGCTCGGCGAGCCAGTCCGCCCAGGGCAGGTAGGTCTGCTTCAGTCGGCGTACGAACCGAGCCGCGCTGTGACCGTCGGAATGCGCGTGGCGGCGCTGTCCCCAGGCGAGGTGCCATCGAGGGTCGGCAGGGCCTGCTCGACCGTGGCCAGCATCGTCGCGTGTCGCCCGGCACCTCGAACGGGAAGACCGCCGAACCCGGCGACTGCGACGGCCGGCCGGCCGAGGGGCGCGAAGTCGGCGAGGTCGGCGGGCGTGCCGCTGACGAGCACGTCGGCCAGTCGCCAGCACCATCTCCACGACAGGGGGAAGGCGGAGGCCCACGTTCGCCTCCAGCAATCGAGTGTCCATCAGGTCGACGAGGGGCGACGGGCACGCGGGGCAGGGCGCCTGACGGTCGGCAACACCGCGACCACGACGTCGGACTGCCCGGTCGCTCGCCCAGTCCGCGAACGCGGCGAGATCGATCTCGCCACCCGGGTGGGTGAGAGCAGGACGAGCCGGCGGCCGTCGAGCAGCCCGCGCAACGCGGCCAGCTCCGAGCGCAGCTCCGTGGACAGCGACGCCTCGTCGCGCAGCAGCAGGTCGATGCGCGGGGAACCAATCTCCCACACACCGTCCGGCTCGAGGTCGGGGAAGTAGGCATGCGGCAGCCTCGGTGCCCGCTCCCGAGGACGTGACGGCGACACGCGTCAGGCGTGCGTCGTAGGTCGCGTCCGGCAGCGGGCGCTCGGCATGCAGGCCCTGCCCGCCGAGGGCGACGAAGGCCGGTGGGAGACCGGTGGGTCGCCCGAGGTCGACGAATCGGTGGTGCCGGCGAGCCAGCGGATGGTTGACGTCGGCCCGGGGCCCGACCGTGGTCAGCACGGTGCCGGCGCGCAGCCCGTACATCTGCCCGGCCCCGCTCTCGCTGGGCACCACGGCGACGTTGTCGCCACCGAGCTTGAGGCCGCGCGAGCCCAGCAGCACGATCTTCTTCACCGACGGGTCGTCGCGGACCTCTTCGTAGACCGCCCGGACCGCACCCGACAGGACGCCCGTGCGCGGGTCCACCGGGAAGATCCACCAGTGGTGGTAGGTCGGGACCCAGCGGTCCTCGTCGGCGAACTCGGCCGGGCCGATGTGTCCGGGCGGCTGCACCGTGCCGTCGCGGCTGGTGCGGAAACCGAAGCTGCGGACCAGGCTCCAGGGTGGCGCCGTCCGCAGCATGCTGCGCTCGATCGCCTCCACATCAGCCTCGGGTGCGACTTCGAGCACCCGCTCCTTCCACCGGTGCGAGGTCGGGCGTCTCGAACGGGTTCTCGGTGAGCAGCTGTCGCTTGAGCAACGGGAAGCCCTCGCGCATCAGTTCGAACGCCGACGCGCGGTAGACCGGGTGGTAGGCCAGGATCCCGTCGACGAACGTCGCGAGCTTGAAGCCGGCGAGGATCAGCAGCCGCGAGAAGCCGATCTCGTACTTGAGGATGATCGTGACCTTCTCCGACTGCGACGCGACCTCGTCCAGCCGCTTGCGGAACCGCGGGTCCTGGTGCACGCGACGGCGGTAGCACAGGAAGTAGGAGCCGACATGGATGAAGTCGGAGTAGCGCCACAGGGACAGCTCGCGCATCTGCTCGCCGACTTCATCGAGGCCGAGCCGACGCCCGAGCCTCTGGAAGGCACGGTCGTCGAAGTCGTCGTACGTCGCCTGCAGCCCCCACCAGTCGCAGGTGGTCGCGTCCATCTTGGCGAAGACCTGGTCGAGCGGCTGCACCAGGAAGCACGAGTCGTTGGCCAGCATCAGCTCGTCGTAGGAGTCGATGACGTCCCAACCGACGAGCTCCTTGGCGAGCATCGAGTAGGAGCCGAAGTCGTAGCGGCCGTGGCGGATGCCCCAGGCACCCTTGGTGTACGGCGCGACCCGGTCGAGCTGGCCCTCGGGGAGCTCGCAGTCGGCGAGGTAGTAGATGTCCGCGAAGCGGCTCAGGTCGGCGAGGTAGGCGACCACGGTGTCGTCGATGACGCCGTCGCCGTCGTAGCCGGCGAACAGGCACACCCGGCGCGGCGCGTAGTCAGGTCCGGGTGCCGGCGGCTCGGGCATGGTCTCGAGTCGAGGCAGGGGTGAGAGGCCCACGCGTCGGCCTTCGACTGCGTAGTGGACGACCGGGTTGATGTCCTCGCGAGTGGCGTCGAGGTTGTCGCACCAGTAGCTCCACATGTCGAAGTCGGGGCTCGGGTGCCGCAGCTCCTTCCACCCGCGCATCACGAAGTGCTCGAGCTCCTCCTGGGAGCCGCAGAAGTTCCAGGACAGGTCGGGGTTGTGCTGGAAGTAGCCGAACGCGTCGAACAGTCCGGCGGCGTGGATCACCGCGCCCTCGGCGGCCGCCCGCTCCGCGGCGGTCGGATCGAAGCCCGAGGAGGGTTCGCCGGGGGGCAGGCCGTGCTCGACCGCCTCCGTGGCCAGGCGTCGCCGCGTCTCGCTGTCGGCGTCACGGAACCGCTCGGAGAACGCCAGCCACCGGGTGCGGTAGTCGTCGAGCTCGAGCATCAGTCCTCCGTCGCGTCGACGGCGACCGTGCCGTCGTCGAGCTGGCCGTTCCGTTCGGCGTGCAGAAGGGCCGGGCAACCCGCTGGCGGCCGCCTCCGGGTGGCGCAGCAGGTAGCGACCCGTGCTGAAACCCTCGCCGGGGTCGAGTCGCTTCTCGTTGGCGTGGCGGAGGTGGTGGAGCGCGGGGGAGAGGCGCTGCTCGAGGATCGCCCGCTGGTTCTGCCGGAGATACCACCCCGGGTCGAACTGCGAGCTGCTCTCGACCTCGCGCACCAGGTCGGCCTCGGGATCACGGCGCCGCAGCCGCCCGAGTCCGGATTCCTGCTCTCGCCAGTAGGCCGTAGACAGCTCCGCCGCCAGGCCCGCGGCGAGCAGCTCTGACTGCTCCCGGAGCCGGGCCCGCTGGCGCCGTACGCGCTGGAGCGCCTCGGTCACGTGCTCGAGGTCGGTGCGGACCCACTTGATCTCGCGCCGGGCGAGGCGGAGGTCGGTCTCCAGATCGTCTGACATGGCTCCAGACACTAGCGGGGTCCCGTCTGGCTGTCGGGGTCGCTCGGCGGCGTCCCCGCCGTCGCGGATCGCGTAGAGGAACTGGTCCCGGCCGCCCCACCGGAACTCCTGCTCCAGGTCCAGGCAGCCACCGCGGTGCCTGGCCGAGGTGACGATCCAGCCGACGTGAAGCGACTCCGGCAGCTCGCACGGGTGCACCGCCACCTGGATGACGTCGGCGAAGAGCGCCGCCACGACCGGCTCGGGCGTGCGCTCCGACTCGAAGAGCATCGTGAGATAGCTGGCACCGCGGTTCCACGCGCCTTCGTACTTCCCGCTCGGGTCCAGCTTGTGCCACTGGTCCTCGTTGGGACCGCTGATCTGCCAGCCGGTGATCATCGGAGCGCCGCTGGCCACGAGCAGCGCGGAGGTCGACTGCGAGTCGGCGGCGATGAACTCGCCCTCGGCGCGAGCCTGGTCCGCGAGCGCGTCGGCGAGCCGCGCGGTGCCGCTGTCGCGCATGTCGCCGAGGCCGATCAGCACGGGGTTGACGTGCACGACCGGGTAGGCGAGCACCACGCAGGCGAGGGCCACCGGGAGCGCACGAGGGCTCGCGGTGAGGAGCCACACCAGCGCGGCCACGATCGCGCAGGCGACGACGATCGCGGTCGTCGACAGGGCCGGCAGGATCTCCTGCAGGTCCAGCAGCCCGTAGATCGTGATCCCGGCGCAGAGCGCCGCGGGGACCAGCGCGGCGACGCGACCGGATCGGGGAGCGCGACCCAGCGCGACGGCGACCAGCATGGCCGAACCGAAGCCGACGGACTGCGCCGCTCGGCCCGGGGGAACGAGGTTGATGCCGGGCAGGCTGGCGCCGAACGTGCCCCACGAGACCGTGCACCAGAGCACCCAGAAGCCGGTGGTCACCGCCAGGCCCCACACGGCGGCGCGCATCCGCGGCGTGGCGTCGGGCAGACCGCGGCGCAGGAGCCACAGGGCCCAGATCCCGCAGAGCGTGTACGCCGACGTGATCTCCGGCTGGTTCAGGATCACCGGCGACGCGCCGTCCTGGAGGCGGTAGAGACCAGGTGCGCCGAAGAGCGCCCACGCGTCCGCCATCACGCCGGTCTCGCGGCGCTGGCCGGGGTAGAGCGTGTTGAGCGTCGCCTCGACGGCGGGCCAGTTCTGCCAGAACGTCGCGCCGAGCACGGCCGCACCGCTGGCGGCGCCCGTGCCGAGCACGATGAGGGCGGGGCGGCGTGGCGCTTCGCGGACGAGGTACAGCCCGGTGGCGATCACCAGCGGCAGGCCGATGGTGAGGTACCAGGGGACGTAGTTGGTGGCGAAGCGCGCGAGCAGGGTGCCACCGGCGGCCGCCAGCGCGAGTGCGCCCGTCCGGCGCAACGCCGTACGACCTCGATCTGCGGCACGGACCCACTGCTCGTGCGCGAGGAGCAGGAACAGGCAGCCGGCACTCGCGTGCGAGAGCAGCCGAACGGGTGTGAGTGACCACCACAGGGTCACCGGCGCCAGGATCGTGAGGCCGACGGCGAGCCACGCCGTGGGCGTCGTGGCGCCGAAACGCCGCAACAGGGGCGGCAGCGTCAACGCCAGCAACAGCAGGGAGAACCCGCGGACGGCGGCGAACAGCTGCTCGTCCGGGAGCCACGGGCCGAGGCGGAAGAGGTTGTTCTCCGCGAACAGCACCGACTCCGCGAGCTGGCCGGACGACAGCTGGAAGGTGATGTCGGGACCGCGCGCGAGCAGCGAGTGCGTCGAGTGACCGGTCGCCAGGACGGCCAGCTCCTGCGAGGACTGGGTGAAGTACTCGTCGGAGCGGATGTCGCGGGCGTCGCCGAACTGGGTGCCGAGCGGGGCGGTCGGTTCCTCCCGCATCGCGGCGACACCGAGGGCGGACAGGGACGCGCCGCTGAGCACGACGATCACGTAGATCGCCAGCGGGATGACGATGGCGGCGATGGTGCCCCAAGACCTGCCGACCTCGCGTGCGTCGACCTTGCTCATCGCTGCCTGCCCCCGTGTTCTCGGTGTGGTGGTGCGCATGGCATGGCACCTGGTGGAAAGGACCGAGACTAGTGGCCACCGTGCCCCGCAGGCCTTCCGGGGACCTCGCTGGCGCGCGCCGGGCTCAGGTATGTTCTGCCGCATGCGGGACACACAGGGCGAGGACTACGCCAAGCGGCTGCACGACAACGAGACCGCACGCTGGAAGCAGGTGCTGAATGTCCAGGCGCCGTACCAGTGGAACCTCCGCCGCCACGGATTGGGCCGCACCCTCGACGTCGGCTGTGGCATCGGGCGCAACCTCGAGACACTCGGCGCAGGCTCGCTCGGCGTCGACCACAACGAGACCGCCGTCAAGATCGCGCGTGAGCGCGGGGTCAACGCGCTGACGGTCGACGAGTGGGAGAAGTCGGAGCTGCGCGTGCCCGAGTCCTTCGACGGGATGTTGATCGCCCACGTCATCGAGCACATGTCGCCGGAGCTGGGCGAGAGCGTCGTGCGCGACTACCTGCCCTATCTCAAGCCCGGCGGCAAGGTGCTGTTCATCTGCCCCCAGGAGCGCGGCTACGCCTCCGACCCGACGCACGTGCGCTGGACCACCGGCGAGGACCTGATGGACCTGTCGACCGCGCTCGGTCTGCGACCGGAGAAGTGGCGCAGCTTCCCGTTCCCGCGGTTCACCGGCAAGGCGTTCGTCTACAACGAGTTCAACGTCGTCGCGACGAAGCCCGCCTGACCCTGGTGGCGTGGGTCCTCGAGCGCGTCTGAGCCTCCCGAATCCCCACGGAGGCGGCCCGTCTCCTATCCTCCTCGGGTGTCTGCCAGTGCTCCCGCCCCTCTTCCCGCCGCCGCCGTGACCGACGAGTCCGCTCCGATCGAGCTCTCCATCGTCATGCCGTGCCTGAACGAGAGCCGAGACGCTCGCGACGTGCATCAGGCACGCGCTGCAACTTCCTCGCGACCTCGGGCGTGGTCGGCGAGGTGATCATCGCCGACAACGGTTCGACCGACGGCTCGCAGCAGATCGCCGTCGACGAGGGCGCTCGTGTCGTCAACGTCCCGGAGAAGGGCTACGGCGCAGCGCTGATCGGCGGCATCGCGGCCGCGCGCGGCACGTACGTCGTCATGGGCGACGCCGACGACAGCTACGACTTCGAGCGTCTCGGCCCGTTCGTCGACGAGCTGCGCAAGGGCGCCGACCTCGTCATGGGCAACCGCTTCCTCGGCGGCATCGAGCCCGGCGCCATGCCGAAGCTGCACACGCTACCTCGGCAACCCGGTGCTCTCGCTCGTCGGCCGCCTGTTCTTCAATGCCCCGGTCAAGCGACTTCCACTGCGGCCTGCGCGCGTTCCGCCGCGACTCCATCACCGCGCTGAGCCTGCGCACCACCGGCATGGAGTTCGCCAGCGAGATGGTGGTCAAGGCCTCCCTCTCCGGCCTGAAGATCGTCGAGGTGCCGACCACGCTCCGCAAGGACGGCCGCAGCCGCCCGCCGCACCTGCGCAGCTGGCGCGACGGCTGGCGCCACCTGCGCTTCCTGCTGCTCTACAGCCCGCGCTGGCTGTTCTTCTACCCCGGCCTGGTGCTCGCCGTCCTGGGTCTGCTCGCGACGGCGGTCCTGCTCGCCGGGCCGGTGTTCATCGGCGACTTCGGCCTCGACATCGGCACGATGCTCTACTCCGCAGCCATTGCGGTGGTCGGCTATCAAGCCGTGCTGTTCTTCCTGCTGTCCAAGGTCTATGCCCTCCATGAGGGCTTCCTGCCGGCCAGTCAGCGGTTCCGGACGCTCCAGGGCCGGCTCAACCTCGAGAACATCCTCGTCGCCGGTGTCGTGGTCTTCGTGCTGGGCCTGATCTGGCTCGTCGTCTCGTTCGTGTGGTGGGGCGGCTCCGACTTCGGCGCCCTCGACCCCGCCGACAGCGTTCGCCGCGTGACCCCGGCCTTCCTGAGCCTGATCATCGGTGCGCAGACGATCATGGCCGGCCTGTTCCTCTCGCTGCTGCGCATCCGCGTCGTGCACCCCGAGCCCGAGGTCGCGACCACCGAGGTCTGAGCCCCGTCAGCCCTCAGCGTCGACGCAGGTCGGCGCGCAGCACCCGCCACTTGGCGCGTGCGGCGGCTCGCTGCCCGCGCACGAGGTCGAGCCCGGCGAGCACGAAGAGGTGTCCGCGCACGGTGACGCGGCGACGTGCGGACCTGGCCGAGGCGGCCCAGCCCAGCGTCCCCAGCTCCGCCTCCCGCTGCTTGAGGAAGGCGATCTCCTCGACGAAGCGCGACGCGTCCTCGGTCTGCAACGAGGTCTCGCTGCCGCCGTGCCGTCGATACTCCAGCAGCGGCGTGCGTACGGCGAACAGCCGGCCACCGCCCATCAGCACGCGCGTCGTGAACTCCCAGTCGGGGACGAACTTCAACGCCGCGTCGAACGGCGCGGGACCGACGAGGTCGCGGTTCAGGCACATGGTCGGGCAGACGATGTAGTTGCCGGCGAGCAGCCCGGCCAGGTCGTCGTCGCCGGCGAGCACGTGGTCGCCCTTGCGGCGGGGGAGCAGACCCTTCGCGACATCGGCGAGCGTGCGGGTCGGCGCCCCGTCACCGTCGATGTTGACCGTGTCGGTGAACAGCGCCGTGACGCCGGGCTCGCGCTCGGCAGCGGCGAGCACGCATGCGGCGTACTCAGGCAGCAGGCGGTCGTCGCCGTGCAGGATCGTGACCCAGGGCGTGGTGGCGAGTCGCACGCACTCGTTCCAGTTGCCGGCCAGGCCGAGGTTGCGCTCGTTGCGCACGTAGGTGATCCGCGGGTCGTCGAAGGCGGCCACGACGTCGTCGGCCGGCTCGGGTCCGCAGTCGTCGACCACCAGCAGCAGCCAGTCCGGCTCGCTCTGCGCGAGCACGCTCCGGATCGCCTCGCCGAGGTAGTCGCGACCGCGGTAGTAGGGGATCGCGAACGTGATGCGAGGGGTGCCGGCCATGGGCGGCACGCTAGCCAATGGGGCGGAGCGCCCAGCCAATGCCCGGAGTGCGCCACCCCCTGCGGGATACTGCGCCGGTGTCGAACACCTTGTCGGGCCGCCTGCAACGCCTCCAGTCGTCCGGCCTGCGCGGCTGGCAACGGCAGGCCCTGCTGTTGTTCGCGTTCGTCCTGATCGCCGCTCCGCTGGTCGGCTTCCGTGCCGTCGACGACAAGCCGCTGAGCATCTACGACGAGTGGCAGTACGCCGATCGCGTGCACGCCGTCACCAACGGCAGCGTCTTCATGAACGACGGCGAGAACGTCTCCGAGTGGGGCGAGATCGCTCGGGCCTGCCGCGGCATCGAGCGGATCATGCCCCCGACGAACTGCAAGCCTGCGCCGGGCAGCGAGGTCGGCACCCCCAACTACGCGGCGCCCGACCCCGCGCCGTACTTCGTCGCCACCGGGCTCGCCTCCGGCGTGCTCCTCAAGGTCGGCATCGTCGACAACCCGGTCAACGCCGGCCGCCTGGTCGGCATCCTCTGGGCCGGTCTGAGCATGTGGACCCTGTGGCTGCTGGCGCGAGCCTTCGGCGCGACCCGGCCGGCCGCGGCCGTCGCGGCGAGCACGGTGTTGCTGGTGCCGGTGTTCCTCCAGCAGTACATCCACATCACCCCGCACGCCCTCGACATCCCGGTGGGCGCGTTCACCGCCCTGGCGGCGCTCAGGTTCATGCGCCGTGAGTGGCCGGTCTGGGTGCTGCCCCTGGCCGCGCTGACGATCGCCGGCGTCAAGGGCTCCAACATCGTGATCGCGGTCGCCATCGGCATCGCGCTGGCCGCGATCGTGGTCTGGCCCGGGACGATCGAGCGCCGGGACCGACTCCGCGCCCTGGTCGGCGGCGCGGTCCTGACGGTCTCGACGCTGGCGTTCTTCGGTGCCCACCAGGCACTCATCTCGGCGACGCGGGTCGCCGACTACGCCCCGCCCGGCAACTACGTCGTGCCCGGGCTCAACTGGCAGCTGGTCACCATCGACAGCCTGAAGTTCCTCTCCACCTGGGGTGAGGGACCGCTCGCGGCGCCGGCCGTGTGGATGGTGCTCGCGATGGGCGGCGCAGCCATGGTCTCGTGGGCCGGCCTGATCCCCGGCCTGTCGCCGTACGTCCGTCAGCTCGCCCCCGGCTACCTCCTCGGGGCAGCAATCGGCGCGGTGGTGCTCGACGTGATGGTCTTCGCCACGACCGACCAGTACTTCGCGGTCCACCTCCGCTACGGCCTCGCGGTCTTCCCGCTCGGCCTCGCGTTCGCCGCCCTCCTGCTCCGCACGCGCACGGCGGTCGTGCTCGCCTTCGCCGCCCTTGTCCTGTACGCCGCCATGCCGGCCCTCCTCTCGCTCGACACCGTCGCCATCTGAGCCGCCATGACCTCCACGCCCGAGCCGGTCCGCCACGTCGACGACACCGAGCGCCGAGCCCGGATGGCCCGCCGGCACGCCATCCATCCCGCGCACCGCGTCGCGGACGCCGTCGCGGCCACCCGGGCGATGACCGTCCTGCACTCGACCGAGCCGCCCACGCCGTACCTCTCCCTGCAGGCACGCGTCGACGGCCTGACTCGGGACGACGTGGACCGGGCGCTCTACCAGGACCGCAGCCTGGTCAAGCAGCTGGCCATGCGCCGCACGCTGTTCGTCTTCCCGCGCGACCTGCTGCCGGCGGCGTGGGGGAGCGCCTCGGCCCGGGTGGCCGTCCAGGAGTGGAAGCGGGTCGCCAAGGACGCGGTGCTCGGCGGCCTGGCCACCGACGGCGAGGAATGGTTGCGAAACGCTCGCGAGGCCGTCCTCGACCGGCTGGCCGGTGGGGACGAGCTGAGCGCGAGGGCCTTGCGGGAGGAGGTGCCTGTGCTGGCCGGCATCGTGCACGTCGGCGGTGACACGAAGTGGGCAGCCGATGTGTCGGTGGGGCCGCGGGTGCTGACCCAGCTCGGCGCCGACGGGCGCATCGTGCGCGGCCGCAACGCCAGCCACTGGCGGGTCTCGCAGCCGCAGTGGACCTCGATGGCGGCGTGGCTGGGGGAGGTGCCCGAGCGGCTCGACGAGGCGGCGGGCTACGCCGAGCTCGTACGCCGCTGGCTGCTCACCTTCGGTCCCGGCACCGAGACCGACATCGTGTGGTGGCTGGGCGCGACCAAGAGCGCGGTCCGGCGCGCGCTGGCCGACCTCGGTGCCGTCACCGTGTCCCTGGACTCCGGCCACCTCGGCTGGCTGCTGGCCGACGACGTCGAACCCGAACCGGGTGTCGAGCAGTGGGCGGCGCTGCTGCCGGCGCTCGACCCGACCCTGATGGGCTGGAAGCAGCGGGACTTCTACCTCGACCCCCGCCACACGCCGTACCTCTTCGACACCAACGGCAACGGGGGCACGACCGCGTGGTGGAACGGTCGCGTCGTCGGCTGCTGGGTGCAGGACGCCGATGCCTCGGTGCGGGTGATCCTGCGTGAGGACGTCGGCGCCGGCGGTCGGGCCGCGCTCGATCGCGAGGCGGAGCGGCTCACGGGGTGGCTGGCCGGCGAGATCGTGAACAGCATCTACGCGTCGCGCCAGATGCGTGAGGCCAAGCTGCCCTGAAGTCTGCTTCTGCGCCTGCGGACGGCTAGCCTGTGCGGCGATATGGCACGCAAGGACCCACCCCAGCAGCCGCCCCCGGTTCAGCGCCTGCGAGTGCGCTACGCCAAGCGTGGCCGCCTCCGCTTCACCAGCCACCGCGACTTCAGCCGCGCGTTCGAGCGGGCGGTCTTCCGTGCGCGCATCCCGATGGCCTACTCGTCGGGCTTCAACCCGCACCCCCGGATGTCCTACGCGGGCGCCGCGCCGACCGGTTCGGCGAGCGAGGCCGAATACCTCGAGATCGCGCTCGCCGAGGTGCTGGTCCCCGCCGAGGTGCACGCGCTGCTCGACGAGGCGCTGCCGCCCGGGCTCGACATCATCGAGGTCGTGGAGTCTCCGGGCGGGTCGCTGGCCGACCGCCTGGAGGCCAGCCGCTGGCGGATCGACGTCTCCACCCCACTCGCTGACGCGCTCGCCGCGGTCGAGGGCTTCCTGGCCGCCGACGAGGTGCTGGTCGAGCGGATGACGAAGAAGGGCCTGCGCGAGTTCGACGCGCGCGGCGCCGTGCTCACCCTCTCGGCCGCGCCCTCCGTGGAGCGCGAGGGGGCCGCGTTCGACCTCGTCCTGCGCCACGGCGTGCCCGCGGTCCGCCCCGACGACGTGCTCACCGCGCTGGCCGCGGTCTCCGGCACTGCGATGGGTGAGGCGCCGCTCATGACGAGGCTCGCCCAGGGTCCGCTCGACGAGTCCGGCGCCATCGGCGACCCGCTCGTCTGACGCGAGCAGGCCGTTTCGGGTTACCGGCCTTTCTCGTCGAGTGTGCGATACTCGCCACGTTCGACGCGGATGGTCCGCCATCCACGACGAGCCGACGACGTTCTCGCCGGGCCCCCTCAAGGTCCGGCACATCGGATGAAGGTCGTCACCAGTTCCGCGACGCGGCTCGTGCATCAGTGAGAGAGATGCACATCCAGGCCCGGCGACCGCGGAATGGTGACCGACGCGCATCGGATGACGCGCACGCGGAGGGTGTCGCCGCCATACGAAGGCTTTGCGTCCGACGCCCCTCACCCGGGTCTCGAGGCGCCGACACGGTCCCGGTCTGATCCGGGTGCCGGCGAGGAGAGCGACATGCTCGACGACAACCCGAACGACAACGACACCACCACCGGCGGTCCTGATTCCGGCGGTTCTCCCGCCGCCGAGGCTGCTGCCCCGGCCGCTCCCGTCGTCAAGAAGACGACACGGGCCCCGCGCAAGACCGCGGCGACCCGCGCCGCCGCCCCTGTGGTCGAGGCGCCTGCCGCGGCCGAGACCGGTGCGGATGCCGTGGAGACACCGGCCGCTCCGACGGTGAAGAAGACCACGCGCACCCGCACCGCGAAGAAGGCCGCCACCACGGTCCAGGACGCGCTGATCCCCGACACGAGCGACTCCGCGGGCGATTCCGACGGGGCCGCCCCGGCCGCCAAGAAGGCACCCGCCAAGAAGGCCGCCGCGAAGAAGACGGCGGCGAAGACGACCTCCGCCCGGACGCCCGCCGCCAAGAAGACGGCCGCGAAGAGGACCACCAAGAAGGCCGCGGAGCCCAGCCCCGAGACCAGCCTCGAGACCAGCACCGAGACCCCGGCCGAGGTGACCGAGGTCCCCACCGAGTCCGCCCCGGTGTCCACCGTGGCGCCGCTGTTCCAGGCCCCGGTCGTCTCGCGTCGCACGCGCTCGACCGCCAAGAAGACCGCTGCTCCGGCCCCCGACGCCGACACCGAGGACGAGGCCGACGCCCCGGCTGCGGACACCGCCACCGACACCAGGCCCGCGAAGAAGACCGCCGCCAAGCGGACGCCGGCCAAGAAGACGGCGGCCAAGAAGGCCGCCACCAGCCCCGACGCCGACGACGAGGACATCGAGTCCGACGGCGCTGACGACGACGGCGACGACAACGGTCCCGACAACGAGGACGGCACCGGGCCCGCCCGTCGCCGCCGTCGCCGCGGTGGCCGCCGTCGCCGCAAGGGTGGCGAGGGCTCGTCCGACGGACAGGACGGCGACTCCGACGACGAGGCCGACTCCGAGGACGACGCCGAGAAGTCGAGCGACTCGCGAGACAGCGACACCGACGACAACGACCAGAACGACCAGGGCGACGGCACGTCGCGACGTCGCCGGCGTCGCCGCCGGGCAGGCGAGGAGGGCGACGAGAACGACAACGAGCCCAACACCGTCACCCGCGTCCGCAACCGCCGCTCGCCCGACGACCAGATCACCGCGCTGGCCGGCTCGACCCGGCTCGAGGCCAAGAAGCAGCGTCGCCGCGAAGGTCGCGAGGCCGGCCGCCGCCGCGCCCCGATCGTCAGCGAGGCCGAGTTCCTGGCCCGCCGCGAGTCGGTCGACCGCGTCATGGTCATCCGCCAGCGCAAGGAGCTGACCCAGATCGCCGTGCTCGAGGACAAGGTCCTCGTCGAGCACTACGTCGCCCGCGAGTCGCAGACCTCACTGATCGGCAACGTCTACCTCGGCCGCGTGCAGAACGTCCTGCCGTCGATGGAGGCCGCCTTCATCGACATCGGCAAGGGCCGCAACGCCGTGCTCTACGCCGGTGAGGTCAACTGGGCCGCGCTCGGCCACAAGGACGGCCAGCAGCGCAAGATCGAGTCCGTGCTCTCCAGCGGCCAGTCCGTGCTGGTGCAGGTCACCAAGGACCCGATCGGCCACAAGGGCGCCCGGCTGACCTCGCAGGTCAGCCTCGCCGGTCGCTTCCTCGTCTACGTGCCCGACGGCACCACGAGCGGCATCTCCCGCAAGCTCCCCGACACCGAGCGCAACCGTCTCAAGACGCTGCTCAAGGAGATCGTGCCGGACACCGCCGGCGTGATCGTCCGCACCGCGGCCGAGGGTGCGAGCGAGGAAGAGCTCACGACGGACGTCGAGCGGCTCAAGGCGCGCTGGGACGACATCGACGCCAAGGCCAAGGGACAGTCCCCGCAGCTGCTGTACGGCGAGCCCGACCTGACGCTCAAGGTGGTCCGCGACCTCTTCACCGAGGACTTCGCCAAGCTGGTCATCGAGGGCGACGACGCCTGGGACACCGTGCAGGGATACGTCGCCCACGTGGCGCCCGACCTGCAGGACCGGCTCGAGAAGTTCGAGCCCGCCTCCGAGGGCCGCGGCAACGGTAGGGACGTCTTCGCGACCTACCGCGTCGAGGAGCAGATCCAGAAGGGCCTCGACCGCAAGGTCTGGCTGCCCTCCGGTGGCTCACTGGTCATCGACCGCACCGAAGCCATGACCGTCGTCGACGTCAACACCGGCAAGTTCACCGGCTCCGGGGGCAACCTCGAGGAGACGGTCACCAAGAACAACCTCGAGGCCGCCGAGGAGATGGTCCGCCAGCTCCGGCTGCGTGACATCGGCGGCATCATCGTCATCGACTTCATCGACATGGTCCTCGAGTCCAACCGCGACCTGGTCGTACGCCGCCTGGTGGAGTGCCTCGGTCGCGACCGGACCCGCCACCAGGTCGCCGAGGTCACGTCGCTCGGCCTGGTCCAGATGACCCGCAAGCGCATCGGCACCGGTCTCCTCGAGGCGTTCAGCGCCGACTGTGACCAGTGCCACGGCCGCGGCGTCGTGATCACCAGCGAGCCGGTCGAGCCCAAGGGCGACGGCGACGACGGCGATCGGCGCAGCAGTGGCCGCCGCAACCGTGGTCGAGGCCGCGGTGAAGGCCAGGACAGCGCCGGGAACGCCGGCAACGCGGGCAACAACAGCGGTGGCGGCTCCGGCAACGGGGGCACCCCGTCGCCCAAGGACGTCGCCGCGATGCCGCGCCACGCTGACGAGTCCGAGCACGTCCACACGACCGATGAGGCCGACAAGCCCGTCGAGGCCGACCAGCAGGCCGACAAGCCGGTCGAGACGGCCACGAAGGTCACGTCCAGGCCGGCCAGGAACCAGCGCAGGGGCAAGGGAGCGAGCACCGCCGAGACGGCACCCGAGAGCGCGGTGGAGGCGCCTGCCGCGGTCGCGGTCGACGTACCCACCGCCGAGGATCCCGCAACCGCGGCGCCCGTCGCCGAGCAGCCCGCAGCCGAGCAGCCCAAAGGCGACGAGGCGGCTCCTGAGGCGCCTGTCGCCGCTGAGCCCGAGCCGGCTGTCGCGGCCGAGCCGACGAAGCCGCAGGTCGTGACGCGGACGCGTCGCCGGTCCGCGACCCGGCCCGCCGGCCCGCCGGTCCTCCCGCCCGTGGGTGCCGCTGGACAGGTGCCCGAGACGGGCGTCGTGGAGCCCGGAACGGCCGGTGTCGAGGTCGGGAACGACGCGACCGACGCGCACGACGACGCACCGCATGTCGAGCACGTTCCGATCAAGAAGAGGGGCACCCGCAAGCGCTGAGGTGCGCTCCGGTCGGCTCGTTTTGACCGGGTTGGCTTCGGCGCCGTAAAGTCGCTCCTTGTGCGCCCCGGCGTACCCCTCCTGCATGGCATCCGCTGACATCCTGTCGCGAGGCCCGAGCAGGACCCGAACATCCACGTTTTTCACCGTGCCAGTCAAATGGCAACCACAGCCTGAGGAGAGTGAGTCCGCCGTGTACGCAGTTGTGCGCAGTGGCAGCAAGCAGCAGAAGGTTGCTGTTGGCGACGTCATCGAGATCGACAAGATGGACCTGAAGGCCAATGTGGTCGGCAGCACCCTGACTCTCCCCGTGGTGATGGTTGTGGACGGCGAGACGGTCACCGCGACCGGCCTCGACAAGGCCGCCGTGACCGTCGAGATCCTCGGCGCGACCAAGGGCCCGAAGATCGTCATCCAGAAGTACAAGAACAAGACCGGTTACAAGAAGCGCCAGGGTCACCGCCAGAAGTACACCCAGGTCAAGGTCACTGACATCTCCCTCTGAGCTCACGCTCGGAACTCTTCTTACCTGCTGATAAAGGACTGAACTCATGGCTCACAAGAAGGGCGCCGCGTCCACCAAGAACGGCCGCGACTCCAACAGCCAGCGCCTCGGTGTCAAGCGCTTCGGCGGCCAGGCCGTCAACGCCGGCGAGATCATCGTCCGCCAGCGCGGCACCCACTTCCACCCGGGTTCGGGTGTGGGCCGCGGCGGCGACGACACGCTCTTCGCGCTGATCGCTGGTGCCGTCCAGTTCGGCACCAGGCGTGGCCGCAAGGTCGTCAACATCCTCCCCGGTGAGTGACGAAGCCTTAGTTTCACAGCGATAACTTTCTGCGAAGGGCGTCCCTAGACTTCTGGGGTCGCCCTTCGTGGCATTCGCCCCAAGTTCCCCCGCATATGCGGGGGAGTGTCACCTTCGTGAGTGTTACAACCCACCAGAAGGTTCCAATCCCCCGCATATGCGGGGGAATCGAAAAGCAAGAGACTCGCACCAGGAGCACCCCATGGCAGTACCCACCTTCGTCGACCAGGTCACGCTGCACATCAGCGCCGGCCGTGGCGGCAACGGTGTCGCGTCGGTCCACCGGGAGAAGTTCAAGCCCCTCGGCGGACCCGACGGCGGCAACGGTGGCCAGGGCGGCTCCGTGATCCTGCGCGTGGACCCCGACGTCACCACGCTGATCGACTACCACCACGGCAACAAGCGCCGCGCCGATCACGGCGGCCATGGTGCCGGCTCGCACCGCAACGGTGCGCACGGCGGCGACATGGTCCTGCCGGTGCCCGACGGCACCCTGGTCAAGACGGTCGACGGCGAGATCCTCGGCGACATGGTCGGTGCCGGCACCGAGATGGTGATCGCCCGCGGCGGTCGCGGCGGCCTCGGCAATGCGGCGCTGGCCAGCAGCAAGCGCAAGGCGCCCGGCTTCGCCCTCCTCGGTGAGCCCGGCGACGAGCTGGACGTGCGCCTCGAGCTCAAGGTCGTGGCCGACATCGGCCTGGTCGGCTTCCCGAGCGCCGGCAAGTCGTCGCTGATCGCGGCCATGTCGCGCGCGCGGCCCAAGATCGCCGACTACCCGTTCACCACTCTCGTCCCCAACCTGGGCGTCGTCCGCGCCGGCGACGTGACGTTCACCGTTGCCGACGTGCCCGGCCTGATCGAGGGCGCCGCCGACGGTCGCGGCCTCGGCCACGACTTCCTGCGCCACATCGAGCGCTGCGCGGCCCTCGTGCACGTCATCGACACGGCCACGATCGAGCCGGGCCGCAACCCGCTCGACGACCTCGACGTGATCGAGAACGAGCTCAGCCGCTACGGCGGCCTCGAGGACCGTCCCCGCCTGGTGGCGCTCAACAAGGTCGACGTACCCGACGGCAACGAGATCGCCGACATGGTCCGTGACGACCTCGAGGCTCGCGGGCTCCGCGTCTTCTCGGTCAGCGCCGCCTCCGGCGCCGGCATGCCGGCCCTGATCTACGCCATGGGCGAGATCGTCGGGCAGGCTCGAGCCGAGCGCCCGGTCGCCGAGACCACCCGCATCGTGATCCGGCCCCCCGGCATCGACGGTGGCGGCGAGTTCGATAA
>CAVUNB010000007.1:0-91752 GCA_963742685.1 uncultured Actinomycetota bacterium
ACGTGGTGACGCTCTCGCCCACGTCTGAGGCACCGGGGCTCCACAGCGGGTCGCCGCACGGCTGGGCGCCGCTGGCGAAGCCCAGCTCGTAGAGCGGCTCGGCCGCGTCCCGGTCGAGGTCTCCGGTGCCGCCGTCGACGACCTGGTCCACGCCGTCATAGCCGACGCGCAGGCTGATGTCCTCGGGCTCGCCCTTCAGGGCGACGTACTGCCGACGCGCGACCTGGGCGATCTCGTTGTCGTCGACCCAGCCGGTCAGGCCCTCGAGCAGGTATTCCTGCTCGTCGGCGACCAGCGTGAACGTCGGGTCCTGCAGCGCTCCGTCGGGCAGCCGGTCGGCCACCAGCAGGTCCTCGGGGCCGTCCAGGGAGACCTGGACACCGACGAGGCTGGCGCCGTGGCCGGCCTGCTTGCCGTCGGCGGTCTCCGCGATCGGTTCCGAGACGGTGACCTGCAGGTCCCCCACGGGACCCTGACTTCCGCGGTGCGGCCGACCAGGGCCTCCGAGGCCGTCTCGGGCACGAGGGTTCCGGCCTTCATCCCGTCCTGTGGCCGCTGCGAGAGCCACACACCTCCTCCGACGAGGGCGGCGATGACGAGGACCAGGGCCAGGGGCCAGATGAACTTGCGCACGGGCATGACCTTGCCACCTCCACCCCGCCGACCTGGTGAGAACCACCTGACAAGATGCGCGAATGGACGTCCCCACGCTCGAATGGTTGCTGACCGATGCTGGGCGGGACCTCCTCGAGGTCGCGATGGGGGCGTACGCCGACGCAGCAGGCGACCCGGTCCGCGCCGCGACGGCTGTGCGGAGGGCGGAGCCGGACCCCGAACGCGCCGCGGCCGCACTGACGCAGGTGGAGCTGCGGACGCGCGCGGTGGCGAAGTTCGGGGATCTGGCACCCCTCATGTTCTTCACTCCGGACGCACTTGAGCAAGCGACCCGCCTGCGGGTCGCGGAGCACCGGGCCGCCCGGCTGGCCGCGGCGCAGCCCACGAGCGTGATCGACCTGGGTTGCGGCATCGGTGGCGACCTCATCGCCTTCGCCCGCGCCGGCCTCACCGCGGCGGGCGTGGACCTCGATCCGGTCCGCGTCGTCGCTGCTCGTGCCAACCTGGCCGCCCTGGGTCTGCCCGGCGCCGTCGAGGTCGCGGACGTGTCCGCCATCGACCCCAACGGGTTCGGCGCGGCCTTCGCGGACCCCGCTCGACGGGGTGCCCGCGGCCGCGTGTTCGACATCGACGGCTGGACCCCGCCCTGGCCGTTCGTCCTCGACCTGCTGGCCGGGCGCGGCGTCGTCAAGGTGGCGCCCGGCATTCCGCACGACGTGATCCCGGACGGCGTCGAGGCCGAGTGGGTCAGCGACGCCGGCGACGTCAAGGAAGCAGTGCTGTGGGCACCCGTGTTCGCCACCACCGATCGTCGGGCGACCGTGATCGGCGAGGGCGGGCTCGCCACCATCACCGACGAGGACGACCCGTTCACCGGACTTCCCCGCCCCGTCCGCGAGCTCGGAGCCTTCCTCTACGAGCCCGACGGCGCCGTGATCCGCGCCCACCTCGTGACGGCTGTCGCGGCCGGCGTGGACGGCGGCCTGCTGGACGAGCACATCGCCTACGTCACCGCCGACTCGGCGTTCCACACCCCGTTCGCCCGGTCATACCGGTGCTGGAAGAGGTGCCCTTCCGCGAGAAGGCGCTGAAGGCGGCGCTGCGCGAACGCAGCATCGGCTCGCTGACGATCAAGAAGCGTGGCGTCGAGATCGTGCCTGAGCACCTGCGCAAGCGGCTCGACCTGCGAGGCGACAACACCGCCACTCTGGTGATGACGCGCGTCGCCGGCGCGGGAACGGCCCTTCTCGTCGAGCCGTTCTAGCAACCGTCCCGCTCGACGCCCTTGACCGGCACCGGCAACGAACCGGGCGCCGTGGCATTGCCGAGCAGCACGTCGACCAGCGCCGACATCGCACCGGGAGTGTCGCCGTACGTCGCAATCCGCACCGGCGCTCCAAGCGTGCCCAGGACATAGGGAGTGTTGGTCGCGACCGCGATCTCGCCGTCGTGGGCGGCGTCCTGGTAGCCGGTGAAGCCGATGCCGGTGCCGCGGGCCAGTCGCGCGTCCTCGGCGGCCACGAACCGGTCCAGCGCCGACTCGCGCCGGCGGTCCCGCTTCTTCCACGCCTTCTTCCGACGAACGAAGTGCTTGCGGCTCTCCTTCTTCTTGCGCTTCGGCGGCGGCTCGGCCTGGGTCAGCGATCCGGGCGCAGCCCGGCGCAGCAGCACCGTGAGTCCGGCCGCCCGAGCAGCGCCCGAGAAGTTGGCCACGGCGACCGCGTCGCCGACGGGCGCCACCGAACCACCCACCAGTCGGCCGCTGCACTTGCCCGCCACCACGGTCAGCGCAGCAGCACTGAGAGCGCGAGAAGCGGCTCGTCCCGAGCCGGGCGGGCGTCCGTCCTGCCCTCCTCCGGCGTAGTGGATCAGCAGCGCGATCTGCCGGGCCGCCGCCTGCTCGAGGCGGGACCGCTTCAGCCGACCGGCCTTGACGGCCGACACGATGCCGGCACGAGCCGCCGTCGGGGAGGGCGGCATGAGCAGGACGTCGTTGCCCGCGCGCAGCCCCTGCACGGCCGAGTGCGCCGAGTCGTACGTCGCCTGCACCCCCGCCATCGTGAGCGAGTCGGTGACAACGAGCCCGTTGAAGCCCAGCTCGGTGCGGAGCACGTCGGTGACGAGGGCCTTCGACATGGACGCCGGCACCCGCGGGTCGATGGCCCGGACGTCGATGTGCCCGGCCATGATCGAGGGCACGCCCTGCTCGACGGCCGCCGCGAACGGAGCCAGGTCGAACGCCGTCAGCTGCTTGCGGGTGCGGGTCTGCACGGGCAGCGTGAGGTGGCTGTCCTGCGGCACCGAGCCGTGGCCGGGGAAGTGCTTGAGCACGGGGACGAGCGAGGCGGACGTGTAGCCGTCGACCGCCGCGCCGACCTGCTCGATCACGGTTTCGGTGTTCGAGCCGGCGGAGCGGGAGCCGATGGTCGGGTCAGCGGGCCCGGAGGTGACGTCCGCGTCCGGCGCGAACACCACGTCGAACCCGAGCCCTCGGAGCTCGGCCCCGCTTCCCCTGGCTGCGTTCTCGGTGAGTCGGACGTCGCCGGCCGCGCCCGCACTCATGAACGTCGGGAACCTGGTCGCGTCGCTCTTGATCCGCTCGACGATGCCGCCCTCCTGGTCGACGGCGAGGAACAACGGCCACTTGCGGCGTACGGCGCGAGTGAGCGTCGCGTTGACGCCGCGGATCTGCTGGGTGGACGCGACGTTGTCGGCGAACGCGATGACCCCGCCGAGGTGGAGGTTGCGCACCATGGCGACGGGGGCGGCGGTCCCCCGCCACTCGGCGACGATCACCTGGCCGGCCAGGTCGGGGAGCCGCATGCCGCCCACGATCAGCGCGGCGCGCTCGAGCTCGTCCGTCGTCGGACCCCAGCCCTCGACGAGACCGAGCGCCTCCGCCGGCGTGGGGGGTTCGGTCGCCTCAGCGCTCGCAGCCGGCGTCTCGTCCGCTGTCGGCTCGTCGGCCTCGGGATCGCCCGAGCACGCCGAGCCCAGCAGGCTCAGCGCAACGATCAGCGGGACGAACCGGCGCACGCGGCCATCCTCTCAGGCTGGGTCAGACTGGTCAGTCCAGGTTCTCCCGCTCGGCGCCGATGGTGGTGTCGGAGCCGTGGCCGGTGTGGACGACCGTCTCGTCGGGTAGCTCGAACAGCCGACGTCGGATGGAGTCCCTGATGAGGTCGGCGTCGCTGAACGACCGACCGGTCGCACCGGGACCACCCTCGAACAGCGTGTCCCCGGTGAAGACGCAGCCGAGGTCGTGGACGTAGACGCACACCGCGCCGGGCGCGTGGCCCGGCGTGTGCAGGATCGTCAGGGCGGCACCGCCGACCTTGATCGACTGGCCGTCCTCGATGTCGACGTCCCACAGCTCGTCGGTGTGGGTGAGCTCCCACAGCGGCCGGTCGTCCGGGTGCAGCAGGATCGGCGCCCCGGTCGCCACGCGCAGCTCGGGCGCCACCCGCACGTGGTCGTCGTGGGCGTGGGTGCACAGGATCGCCTTCACCGTGCGCCCGGCCACGACCGCGAGGATGTCGTCGACCGAGTGCGGTGCGTCGATGACGACGCAGTCGTCGTCGTCGCCGATCACCCAGATGTTGTTGTCCACCTGGTGGGTCTCGCCGTCGAGGGAGAACGTGCCGGAGCTGATCGCGTGATCGACGCGGACCGTCATCAGAACACCACCACCGAGCGGAGGACGCCGCCGTGGTGCATCTTCTCGAACGCCGCCTCGACGTCGCCGAGCCCGATCTCCTCGGACACGAACGCATCGAGGTCGAGCCGCCCCTGCTGGTAGAGGTCGACGAGCATCGGGAAGTCCCTGGACGGGAGGCAGTCGCCGTACCAGCTGGACTTGAGGGCTCCCCCGCGACCGAACACGTCGATCAGCGGGATGTCGGGGATCTTCATGTCCGGCGTGGGTACGCCGACGAGGACGACCGTGCCGGCGAGGTCGCGGGCGTAGAACGCCTGCTTCCACGTCTCCGGCCGACCGACCGCGTCGATCACGACGTCGGCACCGTTGCCGTCGGTCAGGGCCTGGATGGCCGCCACCGGGTCGTTGCCGGACGAGTTGATGGTGTCGGTGGCGCCCATGCCGCGCGCCCACTCGAGCTTCTGGTCGTCGATGTCGACCGCGATGATCTTCGAGGCGCCGGCCAGCGCGGAGCCGGCGATCGCGGCCATCCCGACGCCACCACAGCCGATCACGGCGACCGACTTGCCGCGGCTGACGTTGCCGGTGTTGAGCGCCGCGCCCAGCCCGGCCATCACGCCACAGCCGAGCAGGCCCACCGCGGCCGCGCGAGCCGACGGGTCGACCTTCGTGCACTGACCTGCGGCGACCAGCGTCTTCTCGGCGAACGAGCCGATGCCCAGCGCCGGTGACAGCTCGGTGCCGTCCTCCAGGGTCATCTTCTGGGTGGCGTTGTGGGTGGCGAAGCAGTACCACGGCTCACCGCGGTGACAGGCACGGCAGTTGCCGCACACGGCCCGCCAGTTGAGGACGACGAAGTCACCCACCTCGAGGCCGGTGACTCCGTCACCGATGGACTCGACGACGCCCGCGGCCTCGTGTCCGAGCAGGAACGGGAAGTCGTCGTTGATCCCGCCCTCGCGGTAGTGCAGATCGGTGTGGCAGACCCCGCAGGCCTGCACCTTGACGACGGCCTCACCCGGCCCGGGGTCGGGGATGTTGATCGTCTCGACGGTGACCGGTTGTCCCTTGCCTCGGGCGACGACGGCCTTGACCTGCTGCATGCGGTGCTCCTTCGGGTCGGTTCGCCGAGCCTTGCGTGCCCGGCAACCCGATGCAAGCCGGCCCAGTCAATTGTTCAGCCGGCCCCGGCGACCTCGCGGAAGTCGACCGTCGCGAGCACGCTGGCGATGATCTCGTCGCGAGTGGCCTTGTCCTCCTCGTTCTGGAACTCGAACGTCAAGGTGAGGCGGTCGTCGTTGAGGATCGCGCCGAACTTCTCGAGGTACTCGCCGGGGTTGACGTTCCCGGCCAGGTGGAACGCCGGCTGGTCATCGAGCTCGACGTCCTCCAGCCGCTTCAGCTTGGACTTCCATCCCGACTCCCGCTTGGAGGCCTGGGCCAGTCCGTCCAGCGTCAACAGGCCGCTGTTGGGGAACCTGAACACGTACACGGTCGTGCCGATCGCGCCCACCGGGACAGCGGCGGACATGACGGCGTACGGACGCTTGGCCTCCCACCCCTCGGGGGCGTTCGCCCGTAGCCCCCGGACCGCGATCTCCGGCCCGGTCGCGGGAGCGACCGCAGGGGTGGACTCCGTCTCCGTGGGGGTCTCCGTGGGGGTCTCCGTGGCCGGCGACCCGGACTCGGACGCGGTCGGCGTGGCCGACGGGTCGGCCGGCGAGTCGTCATCGGACGGGCCGCATGCGGTCAGGGCCAGCGCGAGCGCGAGGACCGAACCGAGGGACGCGGTGCGTGAGGTCACGAGTTTTCGCCTTCCGAGGTGACGATGAGAACGTTGCAGCACACTATGACGTGAATATTCGGGTGCCATGTTTGGGGCATCCAGACTCGGGGAATGAGCGTGAGCGCGGCTTGCGCCGCCACCACACTTGTCCAACTCCATGGAGCCACAGGGGAGGCACACCATGATCATGTTGTCCGACGTCGGCGGCTCGATCGGCGTCATCAACGCCCTCAATGCCGTCAAGGTCCCACCGGACGTCATCAACGACATCGTCTCGATCCTCGAGTCCAACTCGGAGAATCTCGATGTCGGCCGCGGCCAGTTCCGGAAGCCGGACGGGCAGGTGTTCGGCGGCACGTTCGGCGCCCACAACCTCGGTACGCACACGGCGAAGGCCCACGCGAAGCTGTCCAACTCGGTCCTCGAGGCAGTGGCCAGCCTGCAGGCCACCGGCGAGGCGATGGTGACGTTCGACAAGGAGATGTCGAACGCCGACGCCGATTCGGACGAGGCGGCCCGGGTGTTGCTCAACCGTACCCAGGAAGCCGTCGACAGCCTGGACGACAACCGCTACACACCGCCGGTGAAGCCGGTCGACGAATCAGGGAGTGACCACTGATGGTGAGCCGCTACTACCGAGACAAGTTGCAGGCAGCGCTCACCAGCGCCAACGACGAGTCCATCGACTCCTCGGCGACCGACTGGAGCACCAACGCCACCCTCCTCAGGGGAGTCGCGGACAGCATCCGCACCAGCTCCAAGACACTCGACAGCGAGATCGAGGGCGAGGCCGGCAAGGCGATGGTGGCCAAGTTCAGGGCCATCAGCGACAAGCTCGAGCTCGACTCGGAGGACATGGACAAGGGCTCGGGCGCCCTGGTCATTGCCCACAACGCCGCCCTCGAGGCCATCAAGGCGCGCAACGGCATCCAGCTGTCCGGACCGATGAACCAGATGCCCACCAAGCCGGAGGGTCCCCTCCCCGGCGTGCCGGCCACTCCTGAGCAGGAGACGGCCATGGGCAACTACAACGCCGGCGTTCAGCAGTACGAGGCGAACGAGCAGGCAGCCGAGGACAACGCTCGCAAGGCGCTCGAGCAGATGGACATCCAGTACGCCGAAGCAGCGCAGGTGATGAAGGAGATCCACGGCGAGCCCGACCCCGAGGAGCCCACTCCGACGGTCCCCGGCGGACCCGGTGGCCCGGGCGCACCCGCCAGTCCCACGGCGCCGACGCCGACGCCGACTCCGCCGACGCCGACCCCCACCCCGACGCCGACTCCCACCCCGACTCCAACGCCAACGCCCACCCCGACGCCCACCCCGACGCCGACTCCGACGCCAACGCCGACTCCCACGCCGACGCCGACTCCCACGCCGACGCCGACGCCGTTCCCGCCGCACCACCCGGTCGACATCCCGACCACCAACGTGGGTGGCGGCACCGACGGCGGCACCAGCTACCAGGGCGTCGATGCTGGCGGGCCGTCAGCGGCCAGTCATGCCGGCAGCACCAGCGCAGCCGTTGGCGGCGGAGCAGTCGCCGGCGCGGCCGGTGTGGGCATGGGTGCGGGCATGATGAAGGGTGGAGCCCTGGGCGGTGTCGCCAAGGGTCCGTCCGCAGGCTCCGTGCGCGGCATCGGTGCCGGTGGACGAGCCGGAGGTCCCAGCTCGCTGGGCCGCGGCTCCGCAGCCGGTTCGACGGCCCGCGGTGCAGCCTCGGGCAATCGAGCGGGTGCATCGCGAACGGCCGGCGCCCCCGCCGGACGCGCAGGCGCAGCCGGCTCCTCCAGCACCAAGGGTTCGGCCGCCAAGGGCGGCGCCAAGGGTGCCGCGGGTCGCGCTGGCGCAGCCGGCTCCACCAGCGGCAAGGGCTCGGGCAAGGGCTCGGGCAAGACCAAGGGCCTGTTCCGTCGTGGCTCCAACGGCTCGACGCCCGGTGGCCGTTCGAACAAGAAGGACGACCAGCGCGGCACCGATCGCGACTCGCTGGTCTACGAGCAGGACTGGCTCGGCGATGACACCGCCGCGCCGGGTGTCCTGGACTGACGCAGGACCGCCCTCACGCCACCACGGTGGTGATGGGCTGAGAAGAATCGGCTGGGAGGTCGAGCGCCGACGGCGCTCGACCTCTCTTCACGAGCTCTGCCCCCAGGGCCGCGACCATCGCCCCGTTGTCCGTGCAGAGACCGGGTCGAGGCACGCGCACCCGGATGCCTCGTGCTTCGGCCCGCTCGGTGGCCATGGCCCGGAGTCGGCTGTTGGCCGCCACTCCGCCGCCGATCAGGATGTCCTCGATGCCGTAGGTCTGGGCGGCGTCGAGGGCCTTGCGGGTGAGGACGTCGCACACGGCCTCCTGGAACGACGCGGCCACGTCGGCGACGTTGATGGTGACTCCGTCCCGCTCCTGCGCCTCGACCCACCTCGCGACGGCAGTCTTGAGCCCGGAGAACGAGAAGTCGAAGCGGTGCCGTTCGAGGTCCTTGCGTGCGGTCAGACCGCGCGGGAAGTCGATGGCCACACTGTTGCCGCTGGCCGCGGCCCGGTCGATGTAGGGACCGCCCGGGAAGGGGAGGCCGAGCAGCCGGGCGACCTTGTCGAACGCCTCGCCGGCGGCGTCGTCGATGGTGGCCCCCAGTGGGTCCACGCCGACGGTCACGTCCTCGACCTTGAGCAGGCTGGAGTGCCCGCCCGAGACGAGCATCGCCAGGCAGGGCTCGGGCAGCGGCCCGTGCTCGAGCTGGTCCACGGCCACGTGCGCAGCGAGGTGGTTGACGCCGTACAACGGCTTGCCCAGCCCGACCGAGAGGGCCTTCGCGCTCGCCACTCCCACCAGCAGCGCCCCCGCGAGGCCGGGACCCGACGTCACCGCGATCGCATCGACGTCGTTGAGGTTGATGCCGGCCGTCTCGCAGGCACGCTCGATGGTGGGCACCATCGCCTCGAGGTGGGCTCGGCTGGCGACCTCGGGCACCACGCCGCCGAAGCGCGCGTGCTCCTCGACACTGCTCGCCACGGCATCGGCGAGCAGGGTGTGCCCGCGGACGATGCCGACGCCGGTCTCGTCGCAGGAGGTCTCGATGCCGAGCACGAGGGGTTCGTCGCTCATGCGTCCATCCTTCCCGACTCGGGGTTGACGTTGATCAGGGCCCGGCTCAGCACCAGCGCGTCCGCGCCGTCGCGGTAGTAGCGCGGGCGTCGGGCCAGCTCCGCGAATCCGTGCCGGACGTAGAACGCGATCGCGGCCTCGTTGCCGGCGCTCACCTCGAGCATCATCCGATCGGCGTCACCGGGATGCTCCAGCAGGTCGTCGAGCAGGGCACTGGCGAGCCCCGAGCGCCGCCGGTGCGTGGAGACACCGATGCGCTGCAGGTCGACGACGTCCCCGATCGACCTCGAGACGGCGTAGCCGGCCACCTTCTCCTCGGCGGCCACCACGAATCGGCGTCCGGGGCCGTCGAGCTCCGCGCGCAGTGCCGCGTCGTCCCAGGCGTCCGGACCGAAGAGCTCGGCCTCGAGGACGGCCACCGAATCGAGGTCGGCCTCGGTCGCGAGCCGGATCATGCGCCTGGAGTCACGGGCTTGCGGGGTGCGTTGGCGACGGCGTCGGGACGGCGCAGGTAGAGCGGCTCCGGATCGAGCAGCTCGGCCCGCTCCTCCGCCACGACCCTGGCCAACCAGCCCGCGCTCGGTCGTGAGGGCAGCACGGCGTTCGGGAAGAACTCGGGGTAGAGGAGCGCACCTTCGCCCGCCACCGGTAGCTCGCTGGCCACGTCGGCCGGCTTGGAGACGACGGGCCCCTCGAGGCGGCGGCCCAGGTCGTCGTACGCCGCAAGGTAGACCTCCTTGCGACGCGCATCCGTGGCCACGAGGAAGTCGCCGGCGACCGCTCCGGTGTCGATCGCCTCGATCGCGATCACGTCGAGCGTGCACACGCCGTAGACCGGAATCTCCAGGACGAAGCCCAGCGTCCGGGCGGTCACGAGTCCCACCCGCATGCCCGTGAAGGGGCCGGGCCCGACGCCCACGGCGATCGCGGTCAGGTCCTGCCGGACGATCCCGCTGTCGGTCATGACTGCAACGATCAGCGGAGCGAGCTGTTCGCCGTGCTTCATGGGGAGCTCGGAGAGCCGTTCGGCCACGACGTCTTCGCCGTCGTGGAGCGCAACGGTCACCAGCGAGGTGGCGGTGTCGAACGAGAGGAGCACGATGGCGAGGTTACTCAGCCGTGCACGCGACGGGCGTGGACCACCCGCGGATCCAGCTCGGCGTCGGTCGACTCGTCGGCCAGGGCGCGGGTGATCGTGATCTCCAGCCTCGACTCAGCGAGGCCCTCTGCCACGCCGGCGCCCCACTCCACCACCGTGACGGCGTCGTCGAGCGACGTGTCGAGATCGAGGTCGTCCAGCTCGTCGATCCCGCCGAGGCGATAGGCGTCGACGTGCACCAGATCGGGTCCGCCGACCAGGGACGGGTGCACGCGGGAGATGACGAACGTCGGGGAGGTGACGGCCCCCCGCACGCCCAACCCGATGCCCAGCCCCTGGGTCAGGGTCGTCTTGCCGGCCCCGAGCTCACCGGTGAGCACGACCACGTCCCCGGCATACAGGGCGCGTCCGAGCCGCTCCCCCAGGGCTCGCATCTCATCGGCGTCCACCGCGTCCCACGAGGTGGGGAGCTGTCGTCGCAGCTCGACGTACGGCGAACGGCGATCGGTCACCGCAAAGCCGCGCCGCGCCCAGAAGCCCACGGTCGCCGGGAGCTCCTCGCGCGCGAGCACGGCGAGCGCCGGATAGCCGAGAGTGGCGTCGACGGCGCCCTGCACGAGGAGCTGGGCCACGCCCCTGCCCTGGGCGGTGGGCACGACACCGAACCTGCGCAGGAGCATCGCTTCGGTCGCGGGTCGGAACAGCAGCGTGCCGACCGGCCGGCCGTCGAGCGTGGCCAGCAGGCCGCCGTGCGCTCGTAGCTCGGCAGCCACGGTCTCCTCCGTCTCGGACAACGCGTCGGCCGGCGGGTCGAGGACCGGCCGCGCGGCAAACGCGGTCCGGATGACATGCAGCACGTCGGCAGCCGCTGCCGGTCCGACGCGGCGTACGTCGAGACTCACCGCGCCTCGAGACGGCTCTGGGCCAGCGCGATCAGGTCGTCGAGCTCGGCGTTGACGTCGGCGTGCCGCTCGAGGATGACCATGTGCCCGGCGCCCTCGCACTCCAGCAGGCTCGATCCCGGGATCCGCGCGTGCAGCTTGCGGGCGTGGCTGATGCTGGTGACCTTGTCCTCGGTGCCGCAGATGACGGCGGTCGGCACCCGCCCCAGCACCTCGACGTGGTCGAACTTCTCGAGGGTCGCGAACGCCGGATAGAAGTCGGCGACCACCGCGAACGGGGTGGTGTTGAGCATGTCGTAGACGAAGTCGACGTAGTGGCCAGGCACGTCGTCGCCGAACGCATAGCGGTCGGTCGCCACCTCCGCCGCGGCGTGACCCCACCTGCGGGCCAGATCCACGATCTGGTGGCCCTTGTAGAGGGTGCGCACGGCACGACCGATCACTCGTCCACCGAGACCGAGCGGCAGCATGGGGAACAGGATCCGGCCCGGGTCGAGGCCGCCCGCGGTGGTCGAGATGAGGCCGACCCCGACGACCTTGTCGCCGAAGAGCTCGGGGTGCTGCTCGGCCAGCGCGATGACGCTCATGCCGCCCATCGAGTGACCGACGAGCACGCACGGCCCCGGCGATGCCTGCTCGATCACGCGCAACAGATCGCTGCCGAGCTGCTCGATGGTGGAGTTGTCCTCCGTCGAGCGGGCCGAGCGCCCGTGGGAGCGCTGGTCGTAGAAGACGGTTCGGATCTGGCCGCGATAGCCCGCTCGCTGGAAGTGCCAGCAGTCGAGGTTGAGCGAGTAGCCGTGCGCGAAGATGACGGTCAGGCTGCTGTCATCGGGCAGGGAGCCGCGCCGCTTGGTCGCCGGCTCCACCTCGTCGACCTCCGCGTGCAGGTCGATGTCGTCGTCGGTGATGATGTGAAGCGGCGTGCTGCGCAGCGAGCCGAAGGGCGTCTCGTCACCGGCTCCGCGATGGGCGATGACGCGGCTGCGCTGGGCGACACCGACCACCGCACCGGCCGCGGCGAGTCCGGCAGCGGCGCCGATCAGCCTCCTGGCGACGCTCATTCAGGCTCCTGGTGCACGTGCCGGCGGGTGAAGCGGCCGCCGACCCGGGTCACGATCTCGTAGTTGATGGTGCCGAGGGCCTCGGCCCAGTCCTGCGCGGTGGGTTCACCGCGAGTCCCCGGGCCGAACAGCACCACGTCGGTGCCGGGCGGGGGCAGGTCTCCGTCGAGGTCGATCATGAACTGGTCCATGCACACGCGGCCGCGGATGGCCCGGAGCTGGTCGTCCACCCACACCGACGCGACGTTGCCGGCGGCGCGGGGGACACCTTCGCCGTACCCAGCAGGCACCAGCCCAACGGTGGTGTCGCGATCGGCCACCCACGTGTAGCCGTAGGAGACGCCGTCGCCGGCAGCGACTGGCTTGCTCATGGCAAGGCTGGCGCGCACGGTCATCGCGGGCACGAGGCCGAGGTCGGAGGTGAAGCCCGGTGCCGGGTCGAGGCCGTACGTCGCGATGCCGCACCGCACGAGGTTGAAGCGGGCGGACGGCCTCAGCACGGCGGCGGCCGAGTTGGCGATGTGCCGGAGCTCCGGTCGCACACCGAGCGTCTCGGCGAGGTCGACTGCCTCGCGGAACGCCGCCTCCTGGGCATCGTTGGCGGGATGGTCGGGCTCGTCGCTGGCCGCGAGGTGGGTCCAGATGCCGGTGATGTCCAGACGACCGGCCTGCTCCAGCTCGGCCGCGTGCGCGAACAGGTCCTCCCAGTCGGCGCGCGCCGCACCGCCCCGCGACAGCCCGGTGTCCACCTTGAGCTGGACCCGGGCGTTCGGACCGGCCTCGGCGATCTCGTCGAGCTCCGCGCGGGAGTAGGCCGTCAGGTCGATGCCCGCGGCCACGGCTGCGGCGTACTCCTCCCCCGGCACCGCCAGCCAGCACAGCACCGGCCCCGTGTCGCCGCCGGCGCGCAGCGCCAGCGCCTCGTCCAGGGTGGCGGCCCCCAGCCAGTCGGCGCCGGCCTGCCGGGCGGCGCGTGCCACCTCGACCATGCCGTGGCCGTAGCCGTCGGCCTTGACGACGGTCATCATCGCGACGTCCGGGCCGACGATCTCGCGCAAGCGGCGGACGTTGTGGCGGATGGCGGCCAGGTCGACCACGATCTCGGCGCGCGCGGGACCCGTGGACGTCATGGCGAGGATTGTTCCACCCCTCAGATCAGGGACCGCAGCACGTCGCCCAGAGCGTGGGCGACGTCTCCTGCGACGATCGGTCCGCCACCCGAGGCTTCGGTGCCTGCGGCGCCGTGCACCCACGATCCGACGGCGGCCGCGTCCCAGGGCTCGAGGCCCGCGGCGAGCAGGGCTCCGATCAGTCCGGCGAGCACGTCGCCGGCGCCCGCGGTCGCCAACCAGGGCAGTCCGGTCGTCGTCACCCGGACCCTTCCGTCGGGCCTGGCGACGAGGGTGTGCCGCCCCTTGAGCAGCACGACGGCGTCGAATCGCTGCGCAGCCAGGCGCGCATGGAACAGCGGCCGCGCCTCGATCTCGTCCCGCTCCACCCCGAGCATCGCGGCGAGCTCGCCCGCGTGCGGCGTCAGCACGGCTGGTACGCCGAGGGGCCCGTCGACGTGGGACAGCGCATCGGCGTCCACGACGACCGGGACGTCGTCGACGAGGGCAGCGGCCAGCTCGGCGCGTGCGCCTTCGCCTCCGCCCGGACCGACGACCCAGGCCTGGACGCGGCCCTCCCCCACTACCTCGGGATGCGCCATCCGGACCGCGTCCGCGGCATGCCCGACGTAGCGCACCATCCCGGCGAGTCCGCAGGACGCGCCCGCGACACACAGCAGCGCGGCCCCCGGATAGGTCTCGCTGCCCGCGCGGATGCCGACGACGCCGCGGACGTACTTCTGGGCGTTCCGGGCCGGCCGTGGAAGCAGGGCGGCAACATCTGCTCCCTGCATGGCCTCCACGTCCGCCGGAGGGAGCTCGAGGCCGAGGTCGACGAGCTCCACGGCCCCGCAGGCTCCGGCTGCCGGGTCGACGAGGTGCGCCACCTTGTGGGTGCCGAACGTGACCGTGAGGTCGGCGACGACGTGCGGTCCGTCGACCTCCCCGGTGTCGACGTCGACACCGGAAGGCACGTCGACCGCCACCACCGGGATGCCGTCGAGGGCGACCAGCGCGGCAGCGGCGTCGGGCCGCAGTCCCGCCCTGCCGCCGATGCCGACGATCCCGTCCACCACGACGTCCGGCGCCGGCCCGTCGAGGGTGTCCACCAGCCGCCCTCCTGCCGCAATCAGGGCGGCCAGCCCGGCTTCGTGGTGGCTCGCGCCGAGAGTCAGTACGTCGACGGCCACCCCGCGGCGGCACAGCCGCGCTCCGGCGTACAACGCGTCCCCGCCGTTGTCCCCGGACCCGACCAGCAGGAGCACCCGCCGCCCGTAGCCACCGCCGAGGAAGTCGAGCACGGCGTGGGCGAGGCCGGCGGCCGCGCGCTGCATCAGGGCACCGTCGGGCAGGTCCAGCATCAGGGCCGCCTCGGCAGCACGCACCTGGGCGACGGAGTGGGCGAGACGCATGCCGGGAAGAATCAGTTCTTCGGGATCCGGAACACCTGGCCCGGGAAGATCAGGTCCGGGTTCTCGATGTTGTTGAGCTTGGCGATCTCCTGGTAGGGGACGCCGAAGCGGGCGCCGATCTCGGAGAGCGAGTCGCCGGTCTTGACCGTGTAGGTCTCGAATCTGGCCGGCGAGCCTCGGCGGTCTCGGTCGGGGCGGTCTCGGTCGTCGGCCGACGGTCGGCTCGGTCGGCTCGGTCGCCTCCGCATCGGCGGTCTCGGTCGTCGGCCGGCGCCGGCGTCGGTCGCGTCCGCATCGGCGGTCGTGGTGTCCGCCTGGTCGGCGACAACGTCGTCCTTCGCCTCGTCGTCCTTCTTGGCCCCCGCGTCCTTCGACGCCTGCGACGAGATGGCGTCCTTGAGTGCATCCTTGACGTTGTCCAGGAAACCCATGTCCCCTACCTCACTTCTTGGTCGTCACCCGAGTGACACGTTCGGGACCGTCGTCGACGGCGGGGCAACGCTAGCCCAGTCAGCCTTCGAGCACTACGACTGCCGAGGCGATGCCGGCGTCGTGGGACAGCGACACGTGGACGTGCCTGGCCCCCACCGCCTCGGCGCGCGCGGCCACGGTGCCACGGAGCTCGAAGCGCGGGCGGCCGGTCTCCTCCGACACGATCTCGGCGTCGTGCCAGGCCAGACCGGCAGGAGCGCCCAGCGCCTTGGCGATGGCCTCCTTGGCGGCGAAGCGCGCCGCCAGCGAGGCCAGCGGTCGCGTCGCCTCGGCTCGGTGAACAGCCTCTCGCGCAGCGCGGGCGTGCGGTCGAGCGCCTCGCCGAACCGGGCCACGTCCACCACGTCGATGCCGACGCCGACGACGGGCACGGCTATTCGACCGTGACGGACTTGGCGAGGTTGCGCGGCTGGTCCACGTCGTGGCCCATGCCGGGTCGCCAGCTCGCAGGCGAAGAGCTGCAGCGGGACGACCGCCACGACGGGCTGCAGGAGCGTGGGCACCTTCGGCAGCCGGATCAGCACATCGGCGTACGGCGCTATCGACTCGTCGCCCTCCTCGGCCAGCACGATGGTGCGGGCGCCGCGCGCGCGGATCTCCTGGATGGCGCTGACCATCTTCTCGTGCAGCTCGTCGCGACCCATGCGGCGGCACGATGCAGAAGACCGGCAGGCCTTCCTCGATCAGCGCGATCGGGCCGTGCTTGAGCTCGCCGGCGGCGAAGCCCTCGGCGTGGATGTAGGCGAGCTCCTTGAGCTTGAGCGCGCCCTCGAGCGCGATCGGGAAGCCGGCGTGGCGGCCGAGGAACAGCACGGACTTGGTCTCGGCGTGCTGGGCGGCGAGGTCGTAGATCTCCTGCGACCGGTCGAGCACCGGCTGCACGTGGTCCGGCATCTTGGCGAGCTCGTCGAGGATCATCGAGATCTCGTCGCCGAACTTCATGCCCCGCACCTGCGCGAGGTAGAGGCCGAGCAGGTAGCAGGCGATGAGCTGCGTCAGGAAGGCCTTGGTCGACGCGACGCCGATCTCCGGACCGGCGTGGGTGTAGATCACCGCGTCGGACTCGCGCGGGATCGTCGAGCCGTTGGTGTTGCAGATCGCCAGCACGCGGGCGCCCTGCTCGCGCGCGTGCCGGATCGCCATCAGGGTGTCGGCGGTCTCGCCGCGACTGGCTGATGGCGACGACGAGGGTGTCGCGGGTCAGGATCGGGTCGCGGTAGCGGAACTCGTGGGCCAGCTCGACCTCGCACGGGATGCGGGTCCAGTGCTCGATGGCGTACTTCGCGACGAGACCGGCGTAGAATGGCCGTGCCGCAGCCGACGATGATGATCTTGTCGATCGTCGCGCAGCTCGTCCTCGGACAGCCGCATCTCGTCGAGCTGCAGCTTGCCGCTGCCGTCGTGGCGGCCCAGCAGCGTGTCGGCGACCGCGCTGCGGCTGCTCGAAGATCTCCTTGCGCATGAACCAGTCGTAGCCGTCCTTCTCGGCGGCCGAGAGGTCCCAGTCGACGTGGTAGCGCTTGCCCTCCGCCGGGCTGCCGTCGAAGCCGGTGACCTCGACGCCCTCGCGGGTGATCGTCACGACCTGGTCCTGGCCGAGCTCGAGCGCCTCGCGGGTGTGCTCGATGAAGGCCGCGACGTCGGAGGCGACGAAGTTCTCGCCCTCGCCGAGGCCCGACGACCAGCGGCGAGTTGCGCCGGGCGGCGACCACGCGGGTCGGGTCCTCGGCATCGACGGCGACGAGGGTGAAGGCGCCCTCGAGCCGCTGGCACACGCGCTGCATCGCGGTGGTCAGGTCGGCGCCCGCCTGCACCTCGATCTCGAGCAGGTGCGCGGCGACCTCGGTGTCGGTCTCGGAGAGCAGCTCGTGGCCCGCGGCCTCGAGCTCGGCGCGGAGCGCGGCGAAGTTCTCCAGGATGCCGTTGTGCACGACGGCGACGCGGCCCTGCTGCCCGAGGTGCGGGTGGGCGTTGGCGTCGTTGGGGGCGCCGTGCGTCGCCCAGCGGGTGTGCCCGATGCCGGTCGTGGCGGCGGCAGCGGGGTCTCGGCCGAGCGCCTTCTCGAGGTTGGCGAGCTTGCCGGCGCGCTTGTCGGAGGCGAGCGAGCCCGCCCGGCGTGCGACGAGCGCGATGCCGGCGGAGTCGTAGCCGCGGTACTCCAGCCGGCGCAGGCCCTCGATCACGACGTCCTGCGCCGGCTTCTCCCCGACGTATCCCACGATTCCGCACATGGGCCGGAGCCTACGGCAACGCACTCGCGGTCCCCCGAGGCGCTGCCGTGCACAATCCCGACATGTCGGACGCCAAGGCCGCTGGCCATCGGAGTGAGCCCTCCCCCTACGTGGAGCTGGACCGCGCGGCCTGGGCGGCCCTGGCGCGGAGACGAAGCAGCCCGCTCACGCGCCGACGAGGTCGAGCGACCTGCGCGGCCTCGGCGACGAGCTCGACCTCGAGCGAGGTCGCAGCAGGTCTACCTCCCGCTGTCCCGCCTGCTCAGCCTGTACGTCGAGGCCGCGGGCGCGCTGCACCGGCGAGCAGGAGTCGTTCCTCAGCGGCCGCAGCCGCCGCGCACGCCGTTCGTGATCGGCGTCGCCGGATCGGTCGCGGTCGGCAAGTCGACGACCGCGCGGCGTGCTCCAGCAGATGCTCGCGCACTGGCCGGAGCACCCCAACGTCGCGCTGGTGACGACCGACGGCTTCCTCTACCCCAACGCCGAGCTCGAGCGGCGCGGCATCCTGCACCGCAAGGGGTTCCCCGAGTCCTACGACCGCAAGGCGCTGCTCCGGTTCGTCATCGACATCAAGTCGGGCAAGGACGAGGTCGAGGCACCGACGTACTCCCACCTGACGTACGACGTCATGCCCGACGAGCGGTCGTCGATCAAGCGCCCCGACATCGTGATCATCGAGGGCCTCAACGTGCTCCAGCCGGCACGCATCCGCGACGACGGTCGCGCGGGCCTCGCGGTCAGCGACTTCTTCGACTTCTCCGTGTACGTCGACGCTGCGACCGGCCGACATCCGGCAGTGGTACATCGAGCGGTTCCTCCGGCTGCGCGAGACGGCGTTCCGCGACCCGGCGTCGTACTTCTCGAAGTACGCACACTCACGCACGAGCAGGCGGTCGAGGTGGCCACGCACATCTGGGACTCGATCAACGGCCCGAACCTGAGCGAGAACGTCGCCCCCACCCGTGGCCGCGCGACGCTGGTGCTGCGCAAGGACGCCGACCACTCGGTGCGCTACGTCCGGCTGCGCAAGCTCTGACGTCAGAGCTTCTTCTGCAGCTCGAGCAGGGTCTCGATGCCGCGGTAGCCGAGCGCCTCGTTGACGGCGTTCATGTGCTCGTTGACCTCGGCGTTGCAGGTGTCGACGGTCTCGAGGTCGGCGTACGTCGCCAGCGCGAGGTCGTGGGTGGCGAGCTTGAGCGCCATGCCCAGGCGGTGACCACGGTGCGCCGGGTCGACGAGGGTGATCCCGATCTGGCCGTGCGAGGTGTCGGCGTCATTGATGCGTACGTCGCTGGAGCCGGCCACCGAGCCGTCGGGCGCGATCGCCAGCGCGGTCAGGATGTGGCGACCGATGCTGACGCAGCGCCGCTCGGCGGCGCGCAGTCGCTCGGGCGTCCACTCGGAGTCCTCGAGGTCGAGGTCGCCCAGCGGGATCTCGGCGATCAGCATGCCCAGCAGCCGGCCGAAGGACACCAGGTGCTCGTCGGGGCAGACGGTGTCGAAGGTGACGAACGTGTAGTCGTCGGCCGCGTCACCGACGCCGGCCACCAGAGCGGCTCTTCGTGACCGGTAGTCGCCGAGTGTCAGCTCCTTGAAGCCCTCCCGGCTGGCGACGGCGTAGCCACGTGCGGCGGCGAACTGCTCGGCCGGTCCGGTCTCCCCCGGTGGCACGTAGCCCTCGCACAGCAGGGTCGTCCGGCCGTGCTCGGCGGCCCTGGTCTCCAGGTGGGCCAGCAGCTGCGTGCCGATGCCCTCCCGGCGCCGGGCCGGGACGACGTAGGTCGAAACCGCAGGTGTGGAGGTTCTCGTTGAGCGGCATCAGGAACAGTGCGGCGGCGACCATCGAGTCGCCGTCGAAGGCGCCGATCAGGGTCGTGTCCCGCTCCGGGTTGTCCGCCGGCAGCGCGGTGCGGCTGACCTCCCACGCCGGGAACGGGTTGCCGGGGCGCTCGGCCGTGGCGGCCTTGCCGACCTCCCACCACGCGCGCAGGGCGGTCTCGTCGTGCAGGTCGATGGCGCGGATCTCGAGGGGCACCGCTCGACCCTAGGTGAGTAGGGCGGGAAGGGCAGCCGAGTTTCCGCCCGTGGCAGCCTGTGGGCATGACAGCCGACTCACCTCTCCGCACGCGGCTCCGTGCGGCACTGCTCGAGGCACGGCGTGCCCGCGATGCCGTCGCCACGTCGACCGTGCGCACCGTCCTCGCTGCGCTCGAGAACGCCGAGGCGGTGCCGATGGACTCGGTCCCAGCAGCCGGGGCGATCGAGGACTCCGCGCGGGGCGTCGGCGAGAGCGACGCACCGCGGAGGGTCCTGTCCGACGCCGAGGAGCTTCAGGTCCTGGAGGCGGAGATCGCCTCGCTCGACGAGGCGGTGGCGGCGTACGACGTCGTGGCTCCCGAGCGTGCCGAAGCCGCGCGTGCCGGGATCGAGGTCCTGGCCGCCCTGCGCTGACGCGGGTCAGAGTGCGAGCTGCGCCTTGACCACGCTGGCGAGCCGGTTGGCGACGTCGTGGGCGATCTCGGACGTCGGCGCCTCGACCATGACGCGCACGAGTGCCTCGGTGCCGGAGGGGCGGAGCAGGATGCGGCCGGTCTCGCCGAGCTCGCTTCCTCCTCGGCCACCGCGGCGGCGAGGACTGCGTCTTCGTCGGCGCGGGCCTTGTCGACGTCGGGGACGTTGACCAGCACCTGCGGCAGCCGGGTCATGACCCCGGCGAGCTCCTGCGAGCGACTGACCCTTGGCGGCCATCCGCTCGAGCACGTGAGCGCAGTGAGGATGCCGTCGCCGGTGGTGGCGTAGTCGGAGAGGATCACGTGGCCGGACTGCTCGCCACCGAGCGTGTAGCCGGAGACCTTCATCGCCTCGAGGACGTAGCGGTCGCCGACCTTGGTCTGGCGGACGCCGACCCCGGCGGCCTTCATCGCCTGCACGAAGCCGAGGTTGCTCATCACGGTCGCGACGACGGTGTCCTTGACCAGCCGGCCCTGGTCGCGCAGCGCGAGCGCGAGGACGGCGAGGATCTGGTCGCCGTCGACGACGTTGCCCTCGTGGTCGACGGCCAGGCACCGGTCGGAGTCGCCGTCGAGCGCGAAGCCGGCATCGGCACCGTGCTCGACGACCGCCTGCTGGAGTGACTGCCAGGTGGGTCGAGCCGCAGTCGTCGTTGATGTTGAGCCCGTCGGGCTCGGCATGGATCGCGATCACCTCGGCGCCGGCATCACGCAGGGCCAGCGGGCCGGCCTCGAAGGCGGCACCGGCCGCGCAGTCCAGGACGACCTTGAGACCAGCCAGCGGCATGGTCGTGGAGGCGACGAGATGGGCGGCATAGTCGGTCACCGCATCGGCGTACGGCGAGACGCGACCGACGGCACCGCCGGTCGGTCGCTGCCACTCCTCGCGCATCCGGCGCTCGATGGCGACCTCGATGGCGTCGTCGAGCTTGTGGCCACCACGCGCGAGGAACTTGATGCCGTTGTCGGGCATCGGGTTGTGCGAGGCCGACAGCATCACGCCGAGGTCGGCGCCGAGCGAGCCGGTCAGGTAGGCGACGCCGGGAGTCGGCAGCACGCCGAGCAGGAGCACGTCGACACCGGCCGACGCGAGGCCCGCCACGACGGCGGCCTCGAGGAACTGCCCGGAAATGCGCGTGTCCCGACCCACCACGGCGCGGGGACGGTGCCCCGCGAAGTCGCCGCGGTCGGCCAGGACATGTGCCGCGGCAACGGAAAGGTCCAGGGCCAGCTCCGCCGTCAGAGCGGCGTTGGCCAGGCCCCGGACCCCGTCCGTGCCGAAAAGGCGTGCCATGCGGAGCAGGTCAGCGCTTGCTGAACTGCGGGGCCTTGCGAGCCTTCTTGAGGCCGGCCTTCTTGCGCTCGACGGCGCGGGCGTCACGCGTGAGCAGCCCGGGCTTCTTGAGCGCGGGACGGTTGGCTTCCTCGTCGATGGCGTTGAGCGAGCGGGCCACGCCGAGGCGCAGGGCGCCGGCCTGACCGGCGATGCCGCCGCCGTGGATGCGGGCGATGACGTCGAAGCGACCCTCGAGCTGCAGCGCAACGAACGGCTCGTTGACGATCTGCTGGTGCAGCTTGTTGGGGAAGTAGCTGTCGAGCGTGCGGCCGTTGACGGTCCACTCGCCGGTGCCGGGGACGATGCGGACGCGGGCGACGGCCTCCTTGCGGCGACCGGTGGCGGCCGCGGGAGCGATCGTCGCGGGACGCAGCGGGGCGTCGGCGGACGGGGCGCTCTCGGAGCTGTAGGCGACGCCTCGGCGTCGGTCTCGAAGGTCTCCTCGACCTCTGCGGCTGGTCTGTCTCGATGTTCTCAGTCACGGTTCACGTCCTACTGTCGCTTACTGGGAGATCTGGGAGATCTCGAACGGGATGGCCTGCTGCGCGGTGTGCGGGTGGTCCGCGCCGGCGTAGACCTTGAGCTTCTTCAAGACCTGGCGACCGAGCTTGTTCTTGGGGAGCATGCCCCAGACAGCGTTCTCGATGGCCTTGCGGGCGTCCTTCTCGAGGAGCTCACCGAACGGCGTCGAGGAGAGACCACCCGGGTAACCCGAGTGGCGGTAGGCAAGCTTGGTGACCTTCTTGTTGCCCGAGAGGGCAACCTTGCTCGGCGTTGACGATGATCACGAAGTCGCCCATGTCCATGTGAGGAGCAAAGGTCGGCTTGTGCTTGCCGCGGAGAAGGTTGGCGGTCTGGACGGCGAGGCGTCCGAGGACCACGTCGGTGGCGTCGATGACGAGCCACTCTCGCTGGATGTCAGCGGGCTTGGGGCTGTACGTGCGCACGGCTGTATCCCGTTCTCGTTCGTAGTGCCGGGTGGAAGATGTTCCATCCGGTGGTGGTGCTGCGGCTTCTGACGAACACTGCCTGGCTTCATTGCATCCAGGTCTGCACCGCTCCGGAGAGGGAGTCGGGCGCGGCAGGAGTCGCGACCAGCCAGATTACGCGCGCCGGGGACAGGCGGTCGAAATCCGCACGCACCCGGAGGCGGTTGTCCGCTTGCTGGGGGTGAGTTAGCGCGCGTTGGAGGGTCGCGGCTAGGTTGGACGAACATCTCACATCCCGCCTACAAGGAGCCGACGTGACCGACGTAGCGGCCAACCCAACGGACTCCCTGACCGTCCGCGACAACCGCACCGGCCAGGAGTACGACATCCCCATCACCGATGGGACGATCAACGCCAAGGACCTGGGCCAGATCCGGACCGCCGAGGACGAAGTCGGCCTGGCGACCTACGACCCGGGCTTCGTCAACACCGCCTCGTGTCGCAGCGCAGTCACCTACATCGACGGCGAGGCGGGCATCCTCGAGTACCGCGGCTACCCGATCGAGCAGCTGGCCGAGAAGTCGAACTTCCTCGAGGTCGCCTATCTCCTGATCAACGGCTCGTTGCCGACCAAGGAGCAGTACGACTCGTGGGTGCACGAGATCACCTACCACACGTTCGTCCACGAGAACGTGAAGTCCTTCATGGAGGGCTTCCGCTACGACGCCCACCCGATGGGCATGTTGATGGCCTCCGTCGGCGCGCTGTCCACGTTCTACCCCGACGCCCGCAACATCAGTGACGCCGACAACCGGCACATCCAGATGGTGCGGATGATCGCGAAGATGCCGACCCTGGGTGCCTGGTCCTTCCGGCACGCGCAGGGCAAGCCGTTCGTCTACCCCGACAACGACCTCGGCTACACCGCCAACTTCCTCTCGATGCTGTTCAAGATGAGCGAGCAGAAGTTCGACGCCGACCCGCGTCTGGTCAAGGCCCTCGACGTCCTGTTCATCCTGCACGCGGACCACGAGCAGAACTGCTCGACCAACGCGGTGCGCTCCGTCGGGCTCCAGCCAGGTCGATCCCTACTCCGCGGTGGCGGCCGGCGTCGGCGCGCTCTTCGGTCCGCTGCACGGCGGTGCCAACGAAGCGGTGCTGCGCATGCTGCGCCGCATCGGCACCAAGGAGAACATCCCCTCGTTCATCGAGGGAGTGAAGGCCGGCAACGAGAAGCTGATGGGCTTCGGCCACCGGGTCTACAAGAACTTCGACCCGCGCGCGACGATCATCAAGAAGGCCTGCGACGACGTCTTCGAGGTCACCGGGGTCAACCCGCTCCTCGAGATCGCCAAGGAGCTGGAGAAGATCGCGCTCGAGGACGAGTACTTCATCAAGCGCAAGCTCTACCCCAACGTCGACTTCTACTCGGGCCTGATCTACGAGGCCTTCCAGTTCCCGCCGGAGATGTTCACCGTGCTGTTCGCGATCGGCCGCACCCCCGGCTGGCTCGCGCAGTGGTCCGAGCTGATCCAGGACAAGGACCAGAAGATCGCCCGCCCGAAGCAGATCTACACCGGCGAGCGCCAGCTGACCTTCGTCCCCGCTTCCGAGCGCTGGTCCTGACCCGCACCGACAGCGGGAACTACGCCTTAGCGGTCGAAGACCGCCGTCGTCCGCGCGGGCACGGTGACCTGGTCGCCGGCCGCCGTCGAACCCTTCACGACCTCGTCGCCGCCGGCGGCCTGCACCTCGTGCAGCGTCCAGCCGCCGCCGCGTGCCCGTGACCGTCTGCTGCGCCGGGGAGGCGTTGAAGACGACGAGCACGCCGTCGCGGTCCGGGTCGGCATCGGCGCCCGCCGTGTCGTCGATCAGCATCGCGATCGACACCGGGAGCCGCCGTCGAGGAACGACACCTTCGCCTGGATCTGGCGCCGCCGACCCGAGCCGGAACAGCGGCGACGACGATCCGGATCCGCAGCAGGTCCTGGCCGCCGCGCGTGGCGGCGTCCATCGGCCGCCGGCCCGGGCTCGAGCGCCGGGTCGGCGAGCAGCGGCCGCATGAACGTCCCACTTGGCCTCGTTGTCGGCCCGCGGCGGCAGCCCGGAGCCGAAGCGTGTGCTCCTGCCGCGACCAGTCGACCCGGTTGAACCAGTCGCCCGAGTCGTAGGAGTTGCGGTCCAGCGACTTGACCGGAGCAGGTCGGTGCCCGCGTGCCAGAACACCACGCCCTGCGAGAGCGCGACCGTGGACAGCGACACGGTGTTCATCCGCACCCGGTCGGCCATCGACGTGTCCTGCGGCAGCTTGAAGGCGAGCGCGTCGAACAGCGTCTCGTTGTCGTGGGCGTCGACGTAGGTGACCGTCTCGCTCGGGTCGGCGGCGTAGCCCGCCGGTTGGCCGTTGTAGTCGACGTCCTTGCCGGCGACGCGTCTCGCCGCTGCGAGTCGACGGAACTCGAAGTCGCGCAGGTTGCCGGCCAGGCCGAGCTTGACCAGGTCCTGCAGCGTGCAGCAGCCGGGCCCGCTGCTCGTCGGCCGTGCCGTTGACCGGCGTCGCCGTTGGGGTCGGTGAACAGCCCGGAGCCGAAGCCCTGGACGCGCGGGTCTGTCGTCGAACGGCCCGCCACCGCGTACGGCGTCGCGCAGCCGGTCGGTGAACGATGCCGATGCCGGTGCCTGCCAGGTTGAGCTGGGTGGCCTGCACGAAGCGGGCGTCGTCGGCGACCTCGCCGAAGTTCCAGCCCTCGCCGTAGAGGTAGATCGCCGTGCCGTCGACGCCGTCGCGGCGCAGCGTCAGGCCGGTCGAGGGCTGCCCGCAGCCGCTAGCATGTTCTCGCGGCGAGTGGTGGCCCATCAGGTCGAAGCGGAAGCCGTTGACCTTGTAGTCGCGGGCCCAGGTGAGCGACCGAGTCGATCATCAGCTTCTCCATCATCGCGTGCTCGGTGGCGGTGTTGGCGCAGCACGTGGAGTTCTCGACCGCACCCTTGGCGTCCAGCCGGTGGTAGTAGCCGGGCACGACCTTGTCGAGCACCGACTTGGCGCGCCTGGCCCGAGGCGCGGCGGTGTGGTTGTAGACGACGTCCATCACCACCTGCAGCCCGGCGGCGTTGAGGCCCTGCACCATCCGGCGGAACTCCACCGTGCGGCGCGGTGCCGTCCGGAGTCGGTGGCGTAGGAGCCCTCGGGCGTCGTGTAGTGCAACGGGTCGTAGCCCCAGTTGAAGCCGTCCCGCGGCCGCGCGCCCTCGACGCAGGCCTGCTGCTCCGTCGAGTCCGGCGCGCACGACGTCGAGGTCGCAGGCCGGGGTCTGCTGCGCCGGCGCGCTGCTCCTCGATGGTGGCGATGTCGAACGCCGGGAGCAGGTGCACGGTGTTGAGCCCGGCGTCGGCCAGCCGCCGCAGGTGCCGCATCCCGCGCTGTCGTCGTCGGTGAACGCGAGGTAGGTGCCGCGCTGGGCCGCCGGCACGGTCTCGTCGCCGATCGAGAAGTCGCGGACGTGCAGCTCGTAGACGTTGCGGTCCTCCGGCTGCGCGATGCGCGGCGCTGCGTCAGCGCGACCAGCCCGGCGGCGCCAGCGACGGGTCGGCGAGGTCGACGAGCACCGACCGCTGCGAGTTGGCGGTCAGGGCGACGGAGTAGGGGTCGGTGACCGTGTTGGTCGACGACCTGCTGCGCCGACGGCGCCCAGACGCGCACGTCGAGGCGTAGCGGCGCCCGTCCAGGACGGCGGACCGGTGACCGTCCACGTGCCGTCGGCCTGCCGCTCGCATCGGCACCGTGCGCGCGTGCCCGGCGCGGCCAGACGACGCAGGTCGACGTCCTGGGCGGTCGGCGCCCACAGCGCGAGCGTCGGGCGCTCGCCGTGCCAGGTCACGCCGAGGTCGCGGTCGGTGGCGTCGGCGTACACGTCGTCGAGGACGCCCGGGATCTGCACCCCGGTGGCGTCGAGCGAGCGTGCCGTCGCGGGTGTACGACGCCACGGCGAGCTGGCCGGTGCAGGATCTGCCGCACCTGCTTGCCGGCGTCGCGTCGCCAGCCGGAAGGCCTCGTAGCCGGCCAGGTGCGGGAAGTCGGCCAGCACGTCCGCGGGCAGCCCGTCGGGGTCGTGCGTCAGCGGGAGCGACGGAGCCGCCGGTCACGTCCTCGGCGTCGACGGCCAGGTCGCCGGCCGTCGACCAGTGCAGCCGGTAGCGCCGCCGCGCGCCTCGGCGTCGGGGACGTCCCAGGCGAAGAGGTCGTCGCGCACCCAGTGCGCCTTCGGCTGGCCGTGAGGTCCGGCGACGCGCCGCGCCGACGCGGGTGGTGATGGTCAGCACGTGGCTGGCCAGCGTCGTACGAGAACGACCACTGCGACCCTGCCGCCGGGACGTCGAAGCCGATGTTGGCACCGTCGCGGATCGCCACCCGCACCGTAGTTCTCCGCCCACGACAGGCCGTGCGCGACCTTCGTCTCGTAGCTGCCGGCCGGGCATCGCCGAGGTGGTCGAAGGTGTAGGTGCCGTCGCCGTCGGGGTCCTTGCAGCCACGCCCGCATGCAGTCCGGCGCCCAGTCGGCTCGGGCAGCCCGAGCTCGGACTGGCATGCTGCCGGGCGCGGTGATGATCGGGTCGCTGGCGTCGGTCGTGACCCAGTGCGACCCGTGGTCGTAGTAGAAGGTCACCTCGCCGTCGGCGGGCAGCGTGAGCGGGATGTTCGACGCCGTTGGGCGCACCGCCGGCGCCGTAGTTCTCGTCCCAGACCCGTTGATCGCGGCCTTGTACTCGTAGCCGCCGGCCGGCAGGGTCACGGTCCTCTTCCAGACCAGGTCGTTGGCGTCCAGCGCCATCTGGGCCTGGTCGCAGTCGGGCTGCCAGTCGCCCGGGCACTGGATCTCCGAGTTGTGGCTGCCGGGCATCGACACGCCGCCGGCTGCGTGACCGGACCGGTCCCACCACCGGGACGGCGGCTCGGTCGTCGGGTCGCCGACCACCGCATAGGTCGAGCTCACCGAGAGGTTGCCGCTGACGAGTCGCGCAGCACCGCGCGGTACTCCAGCAGCGTGCCCTTGGCGAGGCCGGAGACGTCGTGGAAGACGCGGTACGGCGCGTTGTCGTCGGTGCCGAGGGGCGTCCAGTCGGTCGCACCGACCGGGCGCCACGCGAGGGTGACCTGGTTGAAGCCACCGTCGGGCACGCCGACGCGTGATCGCGAGCCCGGCCGCCGACGACGGCACCCGCCGAGGGCTTCTCGAAGTGCAGTGCCGGCGCCTCACGGCGCCTGTCCAGGGTGTCGGCCGCTCGCCACACCACCGCGGACAGCGGCGGCACGGTCAGCGTCACGCGCTGCTCCTTGTCGGTCCTGACCGACGCACCGGTCGCCGGCCACACCTGCTTGAACCTCTCGTGGCGCATCTCGGTGCCGAGAGTGACGGTGCGGGCCGTCGTGGCGTTGTTGAGCGCGACCACGAACTCGCGCCGCTCTCGTGCATCGATGCGGCTGAAGGCGTAACACGCCGGCGTTGTTGGAGGCGTAGCGGTGCAGCTGCGCGCCGTCGGCGAGCGCGGGGTGCGTCGACCGCAGCCGCGAGAGGTCGCGGATCGTGCGGTAGAGCGGGTGAGAGGTGTCGAAGTTGGCCTCGGCCGTGGTGGCGTCGGTGCCGATCAGGTCGTCGTCGTTGTAGGAGTCCACGACTGCTCGGGAACATGTCCTGGCGGGCCGCCTGGTCGCCGCCGTCGCCGGTGAAGCCCTGCTCGTCGCCGTAGTAGACGACCGGCTGCCCGCGGGTGAGGTACATCAGCGAGTGCGCGAGCCGGTCGCGCTCGAGCACCTGGTCGCCGCCGGCGAGGAAGCATCCCGATCCGGCCCATGTCGTGGTTGCCGAGGAAGGTCGGGATCTCGTAGGCGTTGGAGTCGGTGTCGGTGTAGTAGTCGTCGCCGGCGTAGAAGTCGCGCATCTTGGTCGTGGCCGCGCCCTTGGCGAAGTTGGTGCCCGCACCCTGGAAGCCGAAGTCGAGCGTCGCGTCGAGCCGGCCCTCGGTCGTGAACGTGCGAGAGGTAGGCCGGGTTGGCGTCGTACACCTCGCCGAAGGCGAAGAAGTCGTCGTTGCCGACGCGCTGTGCCTCGGTCGCGCATCGCCGGCGCGAACTCCTGCCAGAACTCCATGTTGACGTGCTTGACGGTGTCGATGCGGAAGCCGTCGATGCCGAACTCGACCCACTTCTCGTAGATGTCGGCCATCCCGTCGACCACGTCGGGCTGCTCGGTGAACAGGTCGTCGAGGCCGAAGAAGTCGCCGTACGTCGAGGACTCTCGCCGGCGAAGGTCGAGTCGCCGCGGTTGTGGTAGTTGCGTCGGGTCGTTGAGCCAGGCCGGCACCTTGACTGTGCGGTCGGCCTCGGTCGCGGAACACCGGCGTGTAGGGGAACGAGGTCTGCGCGTCGAGTGCCGGGAACGTCTCGCCGCCGGCGTAGTCGCGATCGTCGAAGACCTGTCCGCTGGCGTCGCGGTAGGGATCCGCGGCCTTGTCGATGTAGCTGTGCTGCCCCTCGGCGTAGTCGATGACGTCGGCCGTGTGGTTGGTGATGATGTCGAAGAAGACCTTGATGCCGCGCCCGTGCGCCTTGTCGATGAAGGCCTTGAGCTCGGCGTTGGTGCCGAAGTGCGGGTCGATCTGGGTGAAGTCGGTGACCCAGTAGCCGTGGTAGCCGGCACTGGCGTTGTCGCCGGCGCCCTGGACGGGACGGTTCTTGAAGCTCGGCGTCAGCCAGATCGCGGTCGTGCCCATCCCCTCGATGTAGTCGAGCTTGTCGGACAGGCCGGCGATGTCGCCACCGTGGAAGAAGCCCTTGTCGGTGGGGTCGAGGCCGGTCTCGAGCGGTCCTCCGGTGAGCCCGCCGGCGTCGTTGGCAGGTCGAGCCGTTGGCGAAGCGGTCGGCCATCACGAAGTAGAACCGCTCGCGCGTGAGTGGCGTGCGCAACGAGGTGCCGCGCCATCGCCCGGTCGGCCGGGGTGACCTCGCCCGTCGGCTGCTCGGCCGGCGCGACGGCGACCCGGTGGGAGGTGTGGTCGTAGGAGAACGTCAGCTCGGCGTCCTCGCTGAGCACCAGCGGGATGTTGGCGCTGCCGCCGTCGGCGCCGTAGGACTCGTCCCAGGCGTCGTTGAGGGCGACCTTGAACTCGTACGTCCCGGCCGGCACCTCGAAGGTCGAGGAGTACGCCGACGTGCCGGTCACCGCCTCCAGGTGGCTCCCGGCGCAGGCCGGATCCCAGTCGCCCGGACAGCCGAGCTCGTCCTGGAGGCTGCCCACCAGCGTCACCGCGCTGGGTGCGGCGGTGTGGTCCGCGGTGGCGGTGGCGGGGCCCAGCAGGACGGACCCGGACACGAGGACGGTGGTGACGAGCAGGCGTGTGCGCACAGAGACTCCCGAAATAGATGTGGCGGCCGTCACACTAGGAGCGCTGCCAATCGCTTGCAAGGGATGCAATTTCTTTCACGGCTCGTGCGCCCGGCGGGCGCCCGATCTTGCAGCCCGACCTTCTTCGGTGTCGTCAAGGTCGTTCTCAGGTGGTCCACAGGCTCACCCGGCAATGTCGATGACATGAGCACCACACCTCCCACCGACTGGACCCCGTTCGACACCGCGACGCTCCCGGCCTCGCCGCCACCCGCGCCGCCGAAGAAGCGGCGAGCCGGTCTCGCCGCGGCGGTCGTCGCGACCTCGCTGGTCGTCGGTGGCGGAGCCGGCCTCGGTGGCGCTGCCGCGTGGGACGCAACCCACAGCGACGAGCCGAGCGCCTCGGCCTCGCCGTCCAGCAACGCCTCCCCCGTGGCGCAGACCGACAGTCCCGCCGCCGAGGGTTCGGTCGAGGACGTCGCCGCCCGGGTGCTGCCCAGCGTCGTGAAGATCGACGTCACCGGCCAGGAGGGCGCCGGCTCCGGCTCGGGCATCATCCTCACCTCCGACGGCACGATCCTCACCAACAACCACGTGGTCGAGGTCGCGGGCGAGAGCGGCAAGATCACGGTCGACTTCGCCGACGGCACCACCGCCGACGCCACCATCCTCGGCACCGATCCGCTGACCGACACGGCCGTCATCAAGGCGGAGGGCGTCAGCGGCCTCACGGCCGCCACCATCGGCAAGTCCGACAACCTCGACGTCGGCCAGCAGGTCGTCGCGGTGGGCTCGCCGTTCGGCCTCGATGCCACCGTCACCAGCGGCATCGTCAGCGCGCTGGACCGCCCCGTGAACGTCGGTCAGGACGGCAGTGGCAACTCCACGACGTACCCCGCCATCCAGACGGATGCGGCCATCAACCCCGGCAACAGCGGTGGTCCGCTGGTCGACATGACCGGCGCGGTGGTGGGCATCAACTCCTCGATCCGTACGGCGGCATCGCAGTCCAGCTTCGGGCAGCAGTCCGAGTCCGGCTCGATCGGCCTGGGCTTCGCCATCCCCATCGACGAGGTCATGCCGATCGTCGACCAGATGAGCGCCGGCGAGACCCCGACCCATGCACGGCTCGGGCTCACGGTCGGCAACCCGCAGGAGGGCGACACCGAAGGCGCGACGGTCACCGAGGTCACCTCGGGGTCCACCGCCGACGAGGGCGGGCTCGAGACCGGTGACGTGATCACCAAGATCGACGACCAGCGCATCTCCGGCGCCGACTCGCTGGTCGCCACGATCCGCTCCTACCGGCCCGGCGACAGCGTGAAGGTCACGTGGGTGCGCGGGGACGACGAGCAGAGCGGCGACTTCGTGCTGGACTCCGACGGCGAATAGCTGTTGCCCCCTTGGGCGTCGGGCCATGATGGGCTCCACCACAGGAGCCATGACCCGACGCCGAGGAGCAGCATGCAGCTGGAGCTGTCCGCAGAGGACGCCGCATTCCGTGACGAGATGCGCACGTTCTTCACCACCGAGTTCCCGCAGGACATCCGCGACACCGTGCTCGACGGTCGGCACCTGACCCACGACCAGATCGTGGCCGCCCAGCAGGCGCTCAACGCGGCCGGCCTGGCGGTGCCGCACTGGCCGGAGGAGTGGGGCGGCAAGGGCTGGACGGACCTGCAGCGACACCTGTGGCACGAGGAGATGCAGCGCGCGGGAGTCCCGACGCCGCTCGCGTTCAACGCCTCGATGATCGGGCCCGTGCTCGCGCAGTTCGGCAGCCAGGAGCAGAAGGAGCGCTTCCTGCCCAAGACGGCCAACCTCGACATCTGGTGGTCGCAGGGCTTCTCCGAGCCCGACGCGGGTTCCGACCTGGCGAGCCTGCGCACCACCGCCGTACGCGACGGGGACGACTGGATCGTCAACGGGCAGAAGACCTGGACCACGCTGGGGCAGTTCGGCGACTGGATCTTCACGCTCGTGCGCACCGACCCGGACGTGAAGAAGCAGGCGGGCATCTCGATGCTCCTGATCGACATGACCCTCGAGGGTGTCGAGGTGCGGCCGATCGAGATGATCGACGGCGGCCACGAGGTCAACGAGGTCTGGTTCGACGACGTGCGCGTGCCCGGCGACCTGATGGTGGGTGAGCTGAACGGCGGCTGGACGATCGCCAAGTTCCTGCTCGGCAACGAACGGGTCGGGGTCGCGCCGGTGGGCGCCACCAAGCGGGCACTCGCACGGCTCAAGGAGAACGCCGGCGACCTCCTCGACGACCCGCTGACCCGAGCCCGGGTGGCGGAGATCGAGAACGAGCTGCTGGCGCTCGAGCTCACCGCGTTGCGCGTGGTGGCGCACTCGGCCGGCGGCGAGCCCCATCCCGCCTCGTCGGTGCTCAAGCTCAAGGGCACGGTGCTGCAACAGGCGGTGAGTGAGCTCGCGCTCGACCTCGCGGGTCCAGGGGCACTGGCCTCCGGCGCCGACGACGACTCCCCCGTGCCCGGCTGGGCCCGGCGCTCCGCCCCGACCTACCTCAACCTGCGGAAGGCCTCGATCTACGGCGGATCCAACGAGATCCAGCGCCAGATCATCTCCCGCACGATCCTGGGACTCTGACATGGACTTCACGTACGACGACGAGCAGAAGGCGCTGCGCGAGGCCGTCCGCGGGCTTGCGAACAAGGCGTACGCCGAGTTCGAGAACCGGCGCAAGGCCACCGCGGAGGCGCCCGGCTTCGACGAGGCGCAGTGGGCCAGGCTCGCGGAGATGGGCGTGCTCGGGCTGCCGTTCAGCGAGGACGACGGCGGTGTCGGTGCCGGCCCGGTGGAGATCGGGCTGGTCTGCCAGGAGCTCGGCCGGGTGCTGGCACCCGAGCCGTTCCTGGCCTCCGTCGTGCACGCCGGCGGACTGGTCGCAGCGGCCGGTTCGCCCGAGCAGCGGGCCGACCTGCTGGGTCGCCTCGCCGCCGGCGAGATCGTGCTCGCTGCCGCCGACACCTCACCCGGCGGACGCTGGAGCTCCGACGCCGAAGGAGTGACGGCAGCGCAGGACGGTTCGGACTGGACGCTGACGGGTGTTCGTGACCCGGTGCCCAACGGTGCGCGGGCGGATCACATCGTGGTGAGCGCTTCCCTGCCCGACGGGGGCACCGGCCTGTTCCTGGTCGACGGCGAGGCAGCGACCCGGAGCGACTACGCCGTGTTCGACGGCAGCCGCGCCGCCCGCGTCGAGCTCTCCGGCACCGCGGCGGTGCCGTTGGGCGAGGCCGGCCGCGACCTCACGGCGACGATCGCGACCATCAGTGACATCACCCGGATCATGGGCGCCAACCAGGCCCTCGGCGTGATGCAGGCCCAGGTCACGGCCACCAACGACTACCTGAAGAACCGCAAGCAGTTCGGCGTCACCCTCAACACCTTCCAGGCGCTCACGTTCCGGGCCGCCGACATGTACGTCTCGCTCGAGCTCGCGCACAGCCTGGTCGACTGGGCCACGATGGTGGTCGCGTCGGGCAGCCAGGAGGAGATCGCCGACGCGGCCGACCGGGTCGGCCTGCAGGTGTCCCGCGCGAGCCGCCACATCGGGCAGGAGGCGATCCAGCTCCACGGCGGGATCGCCATGACGGCCGAGTACTCCGTCGGCGTCGGCACGGCACACCTCGGCGTGCTCGAGCAGTGGCTGGGCGGGGCGCAGCATCACCTCACCCGGCTCGCGGCCAGGGTCACCGACCACGGTGAAGTCGAGGCGTTGGCCTGATGGACCTCTCCCTCACCGACGAGCAGCAAGCGTTCCGCGACCTCGCCCGCACCTTTCTCGATCGCGAGGCAGTGCCGCACCGCACCCAGTGGGACCGGGACGAGTCCGTGGACCTCGAGATCGTGCCGAAGATGGCCGAGCTCGGCTTCTTCGGTCTCACCATCCCGGAGGAGTACGGCGGGCTCGGCGGCGACTACCTCACCTACGCACTGGCGATGGAGGAGCTCGGTCGCGCCGACTCGGCGCTGCGCGGGATCGTGTCCGTGAGCAGCGGGCTCGTCGGCAAGTCGATCCTGTTCTTCGGCTCCGAGGAGCAGAAGCAGGAGTGGCTCCCGCAGCTCGCGACAGCAAGCAAGCTCGGCTGCTTCGGGCTGACCGAGCCCGACACCGGGTCCGACGCCGGCAACCTCACCTCCCGGGCGACACGCGACGGCGACGACTGGGTGATCAACGGGCAGAAGCTCTTCATCACCAACGGCACCTGGGCCGACGTCGCGCTCATCTTCGCCCGCACCAGCGACGACGGGGCCAGGGGCATCACCGCCTTCCTCGTCCCGACCGACTCCGCGGGGTTCGAGGCCCGCGAGATCAAGGGCAAGCTCGGCCTGCGCGGCCAGGCCACCGCGGAGCTCTTCCTCTCCGACGTGCGCGTGCCCGACTCGGCCGTGCTCGGCGAGGTGGGCCGCGGCTTCAAGATCGCCATGAGCACGCTGGACAAGGGCCGCCTCGCGGTCGCCGCCGGTTGCGTCGGCATCGTCCAGGGCTGCCTCGAGACGTCCGTGGACTACGCCCTCAACCGCACCCAGTTCGGCCGGCCGATCGCCGGCTTCCAGCTGGTGCAGGACATGATCGCCGACATCTCGGTCGACGCGGATGCCGCGCGGCTGCTCGTCTGGCGCTGCGCCGACCTGGTCGATCGCGGCGAGCCGTTCGGCACGGCCGCCTCGAAGGCCAAGCTGTATGCCTCGGAAGCTGCCGTCCGGGCGGCCAACAACGCCATCCAGATCCATGGCGGGTCGGGGTACGTCGACGAGTACCCGGCCGCGAAGTACCTCCGCGACGCCCGGGTGATGACGCTGTACGAGGGCACCAGCCAGATCCAGAAGCTGCTGATCGGGCGGGCCGAAACCGGCATCAGCGCCTTCGTCTGACTGTGGCAGTCTGGGTGATCAGGAGGACATCGCCATGGTCATCGAGCTCAACCACACCATCGTCCACGCCCGCGACCGCCAGGAGACGGCCCGGCACTTCGTCGAGGTGCTCGGGCTCGAGGAGCCGGTTTCCTACGGCCCGTTCCTTGTCGTCCAGCTGGCCAACGGCGTCAGCCTCGACGTGATGGAGGATCCCGCTCCGCATCCGCAGCACTACGCGTTCCTGATCGGCGAGGACGAGTTCGACCGGGTCTTCGGGCGCATCCAGGAACGCGGACTCCCCTACTGGGCAGATCCGTTCCACCGCACGCCGGACGCGATCAACCACGGTGACGGCGGCCGCGGCGTCTACTGGGAGGACCCCAACGGGCACAGCCTGGAGATCATCACCCGGCCCTACGGCAGCGGCGCTTGACCCGCCTCCTCGCGGCGGTTCTGGTGCTGCTGCTCGGCGCCGGCTGCTCGACGACCTCGACGCCGTCGTCCGAGCCGGACACGTCGCCCTCGTCCGAACCCGCGCCGACTCCGCACCTCTCGCCCCTGGACTCGATCGCGGTGATCGGCCACTCCGGCGCCACCGGGATCCGGGCCGATCCGACCGAGCCCAAGCGGAGTGCGTCCGAGCTCTCCTGGGCGACCGGCGAGAGCCCCGAGGTCGACAGCATCTACCGGCGGCTGCTGGCCAGCCACCCGGCGCTCCAGGGCCACAACGCCAACCTGGCCGTGAACGGCGCGAAGGTCGGCGGGCTCCTCGGGCAGGTGGACCGGCTGCTCGCGGTGAAGCCCACTCCCGACGTGGTCCTGGTGCAGATCCTCGACAACGACATGCGCTGCGACGGCACCGACCCGGCCAACTACGGACCGTTCGGCAGCACGATCGACGACGTCCTCGACCGGCTGACCGGCGAGATCCCGGCCGTCCAGGTCTACTTCGTCAGCCCGTGGGCCAACGCCGACCTCTGGACCGACTGGGTCGCGGGCCATCCGGACAAGCGACGGCGCAACTCGGGCACCGGCCCCTGCGCAGTGTTCGACGCGGAAGGCAGGCGGCGACCGGCCGGCATCCGCTCGCAGCAGGAGATCATCGACTCCTACCGCGCGGAGATCGCGACGGCGTGCGCGGCGTACGCCGGTTGCTTCACCGACGAGGGCGCCGAGCTGTCCTTCGTCCCGACCGACGCCGACGTCGCCGCAGACCTGGCGCATCTCTCGGTGGCCGGGCACCACAAGTACGCTGCCATCGCGTGGCAGGCGCTGCCGGGCGAGATCAAGGACCGGCCGTAGGGGGCGGGTAGGTGTAACCCCACCACGATCCGGGGGTCATCCCCCTTTTGTCCGGCCTCAACGCAAGGTGTGCTGGTGTCATGGCAACGATTCGCATCCCCAGCGGTGTCCGCCGCGTCGCACTGCGACTGGTGACGGCGCGCCGCGACGGCGGTTCCACCGGCACGCTCGACGTCTCGGCGATCCGTCGCTTTCCTGCGCGGGCGCGGTTGCCGCTGCTGCGCGCCGGCGTGGACCCGGTCCCGGGGCTGGCCGAGGCGCGGACCAAGGGCGACGTCACACACTTGATCCGCGTGCTGGGGATGGACGTCTGGCTGGTCACCGGCCACGGCGCGGCGCGGACCGTGCTCGCCGACGGTGAAGGCTTCAGCAACGACGTACGCCATCTCCTCGGCAGCCGGCCGCGCAGCTCGGCCGAGCAGGTGGGCGGCCTGGGGATGACCGACGCGCCGGACCACACCCGGCTGCGTCGAGTGCTCACGCCCGAGTTCACCCGGCGCCGCCTGGCCCGGCTGGAGGACGGACTGGACCGCATCGTGGCGGACTGCCTGGACGACATGGAAGGCGACGGCCCGGTGGTCGACCTGGTCGAACGCTTCGCCTTCGCGGTGCCCTTCCGGGTGATCTGCGACCTGCTCGGGCTGCCGGAGGTCGACCGGACGGAGTTCCGGGAGCTCGGCACCGCGCGCTTCGACCTGCGGCAGGGCGGGCAGGGCACCTTCGGAGCGGCGGCCACGTCCCGTCAGTTCCTGATCGACCTGGTTGGGCGGCACCGCCAGGGCGGTGCGGACCTCGACCCCGACGGTCTGCTGGCGAGCATCGCGGACGGCCATCCGGAGCTCACCGACGTGGAGGTCGGCGGACTTGCGGACGGCGTCTTCCTCGGGGGCTACGAGACCAGCGCGAGCATGCTCGCGCTCGGCACCCTCGTCCTGCTGCGCAACCCGGAAACCTACGCCGCACTGCCCACCGGGGACCGCGAGCAGGTCGACAGCGTGGTCGAGGAGCTGCTGAGGTACGTCTGCCCGGTCCAGGTGGCCTTCCCGCGGTTCGCCCGGGTCGACCAGGACCTGGGCGGTGTGCGGATCGCCGAGGGCGACCTGGTCCTGGTGTCCCTGACCGGTGCGAGCCGTGACCCGCGCACGAGCCCGGCCGGCGACGACTTCGACCCGACGTCACCGGGCGCCGGACACGTGGCCTTCGGCCACGGGATGCACAGGTGTGTCGGGGCCGAGCTGGCCCGGATGGAGCTGCGCGCCGCCCTGCGCGGGCTGGCGAGCCGGTTCCCCCACCTCGGCCTCGCGGTCGCGCCCGGCTCGCTCTCGTTCACGCCACTGTCCGCGGTGTACGGCCTGGAGTCCCTCCCCGTCCGGCTCAACACCCGGTCGGAGGCGGCGCGGTCCGCCTGACCGGATCAAGGCCCGGCGTCAGCGCGACCGCACCACGCGGCCCTCGTCCCACACGGGGCCGTCGGACTCGTAGACCGCACCGTCAGCGCCGTACACGAGGTAGCGGTCGAACCCGCGCGCGAACCAGCGGTCGTGGGTGACGGCCAGCACCGTGCCGTCGAAGGCCTCGAGCCCGGCTTCGAGCGCCTCGGCACTCTGTACGTCGAGGTTGTCGGTCGGCTCGTCCAGGAGGAGGAGCGTCGCGCCGGACAGCTCGAGCAGCAAGATCTGGAACCGCGCCTGCTGGCCACCGCTGAGCGACTCGAAGGTCTGCTCACCGGCGTGCGCCAGCTCGTAGCGGTCGAGCACGCGAGCTGCGGCCTCGCGCCCCATCCCGGCGCGACCGCCGGGCGAGCCGTCGCCTCGGTGCAGGATCTCGAGCAGGGTGCGGCCGACCAGCTCGGGGTGCTCGTGCGTCTGCACGAACCAGCCCGGGCGGACGCGCGCACCCAGCTTCGCCTTCCCGGTGTGCGGCACCGCCTTCGGCGGGTCCCCCACCGGCCGGTGCTCGACGTCGGGGTCGGACCCGCCGGCGGCCAGCAACCTCAGGAAGTGCGACTTGCCCGACCCGTTGCTGCCGAGGACGGCCACGCGTTCGCCGTACCAGACCTCGAGGTCGAAGGCCTTCATCAGCCCGGTGAGCTCGAGGCCCTCGCACACGACGGCGCGCTTGCCGGTGCGGCCGCCCTTGAGGCGCATGGAGACCTGCTGCTCGCGCGGCTGCTCCATCGGCGGACCAGCCTCCTCGAACTTGCGGAGCCGGGTCTGGGCGGCGCGGTACTGCGAGGACATGCCGTCGTTGTACTCGGCCTTGATCTTGAGGCGCAGCACGAGCGCCTTGATCTTGGCGTGCTCCTCGTCCCAGCGACGGCGCAGCTCCTCGAAGCGGGCAAAGCGATCGGTGCGGGCCTCGTGGTAGGACGCGAAGTTGCCGGGGTGCGTCCAGACGCGGTTGCCCGCGCTGCCGAGCTCCACCGTCACGATCCGGGTCGCGGTGTTGTTGAGCAGCTCGCGGTCGTGGCTGATGAACAGGATCGTCTTGGCCGAGTCGCGGATGCGCTCCTCGAGCCAGATCTTGCCGGGGACGTCGAGGTAGTTGTCGGGCTCGTCGAGCAGCAGCACCTCGTCGGGGCCGCGGAGGAGGTATTCGAGGACGAGTCGCTTCTGCTCGCCGCCGGACAGGGTGCTCAGCAGGCGGTAGCGCGCACGCTCGAAGGGCAGGCTCATCGACGCGATCGTGCACACGTCCCACGTGACCTCGAGGTCATAGCCTCCGGCATCGGCGTAGTCGGAGAGGGCGACGGCGTAGGCCATCTGGGCCTTCTCGTCGTCGGTGTCCATCAGGGCCAGCTCGCAGGCGTCGACCTTCGCCGCCGCGGCCCGGACCGCCTCCGGGGCGACGCTGAGCAGCAGGTCTGCGACCGTCTCGTCGCCGCCCCCGTGGCCGACGAACTGGCGCATCACGCCGAGCCCGCCGCTGCGGGTCACCGCTCCGGCATGCGGCGCGAGGTCCGCGGTGATGATGCGGAGCAAGGTCGTCTTGCCCGCGCCGTTGGCGCCGACGAGCGCGACCTTGGCACCGTCGCCGACCCGGAAGCTGACGTCGTCGAGGAGCACCCGTCCGTCGGGCAGCTCGTAACGCACTCCTGCTACATCCACATGTCCCACGCAAGCCATTGTCGGTGACGATCGGTCGGGCCGCCACGCCATTACCGGTCTAGACCACCGCTAGGGTGAAGTTCATGTCCCTGCAGCGCGAAGAAGCAACGGCCTCCGTCCCCAAGTGGCGCATCATCGGCCCCGGCCTCGTGGTCGCGGCCACGGGCGTCGGCGCCGCCGACCTCGTCGCCACCCTCATCGCCGGCCAGAAGTTCGGCTACACGCTGCTGTGGTGCGTGGTCGTCGGCTGCGTCATGAAGATCGTCCTGGTCGAGGGAGCCGGCCGCTACTCGCTGGCCACCGGCCGCACGATCTTCGAGGGCTGGCGCTCGCTCGGGCCGTGGACGACGTGGTACTTCGGCCCCTACATCGTGATCTGGGGCTTCGTGTACGGCGCCGCCGCGATGGCCGGCACCGGGCTGGCCCTGGCCGGCCTGCTCGGCGGGCTGTCCGTGACGTGGTGGGGAATCCTCTCGGGCCTGCTCGGTCTCGCGCTGGTGTGGACCGGCCGCTACAGCGTGTTCGAGAAGGTGCTCGCGGCCTTCGTCGGGCTGATGTTCGTGACCATGGTCGGCGCCGCGCTGCTCACCCTGCCCAACCTCCCCGAGCTGCTCACCGGGCTCGCCCCCGGATCCCCGACGGCGGCCTGGTCAACACGCTCGCCCTGGCCGGCGGCGTCGGCGGCACCATCACGCTCGCGGCCTACGGCTACTGGATGCGGGAGAAGGGCTGGTCGACGCCGGCCTACATGCGGGTCATGCGCCTCGACAACAGCATCGCCTATGTCGTCACCGGCCTGTTCGTGTTGGCGACCCTGATCGTCGGCGCCGAGCTGCTCTACTCCACCAGCGTGGCGATCGAAGAGGGCGACAAGGGCCTCCTCGACCTCTCGGTGGTGCTCCAGGACCGCTACGGCCAGTGGGCCGGCAAGGTGTTCCTCGTCGGCTTCTGGGCGGCCGCGATGTCGTCGCTCGTCGGCGTGTGGAACGGCGTGAGCCTGATGTTCGCCGACTTCATGACCAACATCCGGGGCGGCACGAGCGAGGACGCGGACGCCCGCGCGGGAGGCAAGTGGTACAAGGCCTACATCCTCTGGCTGACCTTCCCGCCGATGGTGATGCTGTTCCTCGGCAAGCCGGTCTGGCTGATCCTGGCCTACGGCGTGCTCGGCGCGTTCTTCATGCCGTTCCTGGCCATCACCCTGCTGTGGCTGCTCAACACCGACCGCACGCCGCGAGGAGTGGCGCAACAAGCTGCACTCCAACGTGCTGATGGCGATCATCGCGCTGACCTTCATCGCGCTGTGCGTCAACGAGGTGCGCAAGGCGATCACCGCGGCCTGAGCCTCACGGCGGTCTGAGCCTCACTGCGCGCGGTCGACGAGAAGGCGGATCTCGTCCGTCAGCTCGCGCACGACGCCGGACAGGAAGTAGCCGTTGCCCGCCTGGCAGCTGGCATCGGTGATGACGGTGGCGGTGTAGCTGCCGCCGGTCAGCACCACCGTGCTCGGGATGGGCACGTCCTGCGATCCGCACTGGCCGGCGTCGGTGCGCATCGGCGCTGCCTGCACCGCGTCCCCCAGCTGTGTGGACTCCTCAGAGCTCAGCCGCCGGCTCCAGTCCAGCCCCTCCTCCTCGTCGTAGCGGCAGAGCGACGTGGAGTCGGTGCCGTCGGACAGGCCGGCCTCGGCCTCGCCCAGCGTCGGCGCGCAGCCGTTGGCGTCGACGCCGTCGATGCGGCGTACGGACCCGAGGACCTGCTCGGTGAGCGCGCGGTCGGGCGTCACGATGGTGACCACCGTCGCGTCGTCGTACCAGTAGGAGAGCCAGGCGCCGTCGGGGTAGACCGCGGTGTCGACCCCCTGGGTGTCGTACCGCCAGACGTGGCCGCTGTCGTAGACGAGGGAGGCCGCCGCGCTGGAGCCGATCGTCACGCCGTAGCCCTGGCCGGGGTCGCACAGGATCAACGGCACCATGTCGCTGGGCCTCCCGACCGTCGGCTTGGTGTCCTCAGGAGATCGGCCGGTGGCGCACCAGGCGGACGTGCCGCCGTAACCCCAGTCGTCGGGCACCTCGAAGGTCACGTCGTGCCACGACTCGGTGCGCAGGCCGTCGTCGGTCGCGCTAGTAGTGGCCGAGGGCGAACTCGGGTCCGTGGCGATCCCCGGACCCTCCGGCTCGCCGCGCATGAACAGGAAGGGGGCGACGACCACCAGGCCCGCCAGCACTCCGGCCCCCGCGATCGTCGTACGGCGCCTGCGCAGCCGTCGCCTCGCACCGTCGGCCAGACCGGTCGCTCCCGGAGCATCCTCGGCACGATCGTGCAGCGAGTCCCTCAGCCGACTCTCGAAGTCAGTCATCGTCTTCTCCCAGCTCGAGTCGGAGGGTGGCTATGCCGCGCGAGACGCGCGACCGGACACTGCCCTCACGCACGCCGGTCAAGGCGGCGATCTCGGCGTACTCCAGGTCCTCGTAGAAGCGCAGCACCACGGCCGTGCGTTGGTCGGCCGGCAGGCCCAGGCACGCGCGCCAGAGGCGGTCCTGCTCCTCGGTCGCCACGCCGGTCGGAGCGACAGCGTCCGCCGGGGCAGCCACGGGCACTTCCTTGCGGCGGAACTTGCGCCAGAGCGACACGTTGGCGTTGACCACCATGCGGCGGACGTAGGCATCCACGTCGTCGGCCTGGCAGATCCGCGCCCAGCGGGGCAGCGCGCGTGACAGCGCGTCCTGCACCACGTCCTCCGCGTCGGCCCGGCTGCCGGTCAGGACGTAGGCGAGACGAAGCAGCGCCGGCCCGCGGGCGGCGACCCAGTCGTCGAAGTCGGGAGTCGTGTCCACCCGGCCCCTTCCGTGTGTGACGAGCGCTGCCTCCATACCCCACAGACGCCGGAACCCGGTCACCTGTTGCGAGCGGTCACTCCTCGGTCTGCTTCGCCCACAGGTTGATGCCGGACTCCACGGCGTGCTTGTCGATCTCGGCCAGCTCGTCGTCGGTCAGCGGCGGCCCGTCGAGGGCATCGAGGTTGGTGTCGAGCTGCTCGACGCTGACTCGCGCCGATCACGGCGCTGGTGACGCGGCTGTCGCGCAGCACCCACTGCAGGGCGAGCTGGGCGAGCTTCTGGCCACGACCCACGGCGATCTCGTTGAGCGCCCTCACCCGGCGCAGCACGTCCTCGTCGAGGCCGGCGATGGTGCTGTCGCTGCGGGCGGCGCGCGAGTCCTCGGGCACGCCGTCGAGGTAGCGGTCGGTCAGCAGCCCCTGCGCGAGCGCGGAGAAGACGATGCAGCCCATGCCCTGCTCCTCGAGCTCGTCGAGGAGGTCCTCCTCGATCCAGCGGTTGAGCATCGAGTAGGACGGCTGGTGGATCAGCAGCGGCGTGCCGAGCTCGCGCGCGATGGTGGCGGCCTCACGGGTCTTCGCCCGCGGAGTAGGACGAGATGCCGGCGTAGAGCGCGCGGCCGGACCGCACGGCCGTGTCGAGCGCCATCATCGTCTCCTCGACCGGCGTCTCGGGGTCGAACCGGTGGCTGTAGAAGATGTCGACGTAGTCCAGGCCCAGCCGCTCGAGCGACTGGTCGAGGCTGGCGAGGACGTACTTCCGCGAGCCGCCGCCCTGGCCGTAGGGGCCGGGCCACATGTCGTAGCCGGCCTTCGTGGAGATGATCAGCTCGTCGCGGTAGGGCTTGAAGTCATCGGCCAGGTAGCGGCCGTAGTTCTCCTCGGCGCGGCCGTACGGCGGCCCGTAGTTGTTGGCCAGGTCGAAGTGCGTCACCCCGCGGTCGAAGGCCCGCCGCAGGATCGCCCGCTGCGTCTCCTCGGGCCGGTCGGTGCCGAAGTTCTGCCAGAGCCCGAGGACCAGCGGCGGCAGCTTGAGCCCGCTCCGCCCGGTCGCAGCGGTAGTCGGTGTCGGTCGTAGCGGTCCGGGGCAGCGTCGTACGTCATGGCTCCACTCTGTCAGCACGCTTGGCCGTCGGACTAGCGTGGCTGGATGGCACGCGTACGCCGCCTCGTACCGCTCGCGGCCACGCTCGTCGCCGCCGCGGTTGCCGTCGGCTGCTCCGCGGACCCGGCACCCTCGCGGCCCTCTCCCTCCGCACGACCACCGGCCACGCCCTTGCCCTCGGTCCCGGAGTCCTCGTCGCCCACCGCCACCGGGTCGCCGTCGGTCGCGCCCAACCTTCCCGAGCCCCGGCGGTCCTTCCTCACCATCCCGCGCCTGGGACTGCGCGACCACCCGGTGATCCGCTACCTCGGCTCCCCCGACGACGCCGAGGGCACTCGCCTGCAGAACGACGGCTCGCTCGCCTCACCACGCGGCGCGACGGGCGGCGAAGGTCCGGGCGAGATCGGCAACTACATCGTGACCGGCCATCGGCTCTCCTCGACGGAGCCGTTCCGCTACCTGCCTTCGCTGGCCAACGGCAGCCGCGTGTGGGTCCGGGTCGGGAGCTTCGTGCACGTCTACGAGGTACGCCGCACCCGGGAGACCTCGTTCCGCTCCCGCAAGTCCCTGGCTGCGCAGCAGGCACCCGTGCCCGGAAAGCCTGGTGTCGTGGCGACCCGGCCGATGATCACGCTCTCGACCTGCGCCACGATCGAGGACCACGCCGCCGGCAACTACTGGGCCGACGAGTTCGACAACCCCGAGCACCGCATCGACAAGATCGGTGTCCTCGTGGCGTCGCGACCGGTCGTCGGGTGAGCCCTGGCGCGGCCCGGTGACCACGCACCCGACCCGGCGCGACGCGAGCCATCGTTGGCCCGCCTGCAACGATGGGTGGCGGCACGATCGAGCACGGCCCACCACCACCGAAACGGAGTTCGCCATGCCCCTGATCTACCCCGTCGCGGAAGAGACGCCCGACGACGCCGAGACCACCTACGACGACTTCGCCGACGACTGGTCGGAGACCTGGGTGGTCGAGATCGACACCGACCACGAGCACGAGGACGAGGGCGACTACGTCCGCCTCGGCCCGGTCGGCGCGCAGCAGGCCTGGGACCTCGCCCACGAGATCGAGGACAAGCGACCGCACTGGGTCGTCAGTATCCTGCCGATCTTCGCGGTCGACGCGGGAGCCGACGAGCTGATCGCCCAGATCGAGAGCGACGAGGACTGACGCGCGGGCTCTAGCTCCGGCGCGTCTCCAGCACCCGGAATCCCTTGACGCTGGCGAGGCGCGTCGTTGGCCAGCCCTGCTCCCCCAGCCACCGCTGCAGGGAGTCGGCGCCGAGGTTCTTGCCGACCACCATGACGGCTCGGCCGTCGGGGCGCAGCCGCGGCAGCCAGTGGAGCAGCAGCTCGTGCAGGGCTGCCTTGCCGATGCGGATCGGCGGGTTGGACCAGATCTCGTCGAAGGTCATGTCGCTCGGGATCTGCTCGGGCAGCGCCGCCACGAACCGCGAGTCGAGCCCCATCGCCTTGGCGTTCTCGTTGGCGAGCAGCAGCGCCCGTTCGTTGACGTCCACGGCGGTGACGGTCGCGAGGGGGTACGGCGCGGGGCGACGCGAAGTCCGATGGCGCCGTACCCACAGCCCAGGTCGAGGAACTGACCCTGCACGGGTGGTTCGAGCTCACGGAAGAGCACCGCCGCGCGTGGTCGAGGTGTCCTCGGCTGAAGACGCCCGCAGCGCTCCTCCAGGTCGAAGGAGGTGTCCCCACGCCTCGACCGTGAACGCTCTCTACGGGTTGAAGGGCGCAGCGGGATCGGCGGAGAAGTAGTGGTCCTCGGTCACGGGGTCATCCTCTCGCGCGCCTACTCGGCCGTGCGCCGGGCCCGCGTGCGGACCGCCTGCGCGGCGAGCTCGTCGGCGTCGGGGTAGCCGACCTCCTCCAGCGTCAGACCACGGGCGTGGACGACGGTCATGCTCGCGTCGCGGACACGGCCGCTGAGCACCTCCGCCGCCCATTCGGGCGGCCGGCGCCCCTCCCCCAGGCGATCAGAGGCAGCCGACCAGCGATCGCACCATGGTGTGGCAGAACGCGTCGGCCACGACCCTGCCCTCGATCAGGCCGGAGGGGCTGCGGGTCCACTCGAACTCGAAGCAACGAGCGCACCGTGGTCGCGCCCTCGCGGCGCTTGCAGAAGGCGGCGAAGTCCTTGAGCCCGATCAGGTGCTCGGCCCCCGGCGTTCATGAGCTCGACGTCCAGCTGCCGCTCCCAGGCGAGCACGTGTCGGCGGGTGAGGGGATCGATCAGCTCGGGGCGATCGGCGATGCGATAGGCGTAGCGACGCCAGAGCGCCGAGAACCGCGCGTCGAAGCCGGGCTCGGCCTCCACCGCACGGCGTACACGCACGTCGCCGTCCAGGATGCCGTTGAGCCGGCGCACCAGCGCATCCAGCGCTGGCCCCTTCGAGCGTCCGGCGGAAGCTGCCACGTCGGCCGGGTCCACGTCGAAGTGCACCACCTGGCCGCGCGCATGCACCCCGGTGTCGGTCCGCCCCGCGCACACGACGCGCACCAAGGGGATCCGCAGCGCCATCGCGATCGCGGCCTCGAGCGAACCCTGGACCGTGCGAAAGTCGGGCTGGGTCGCCCATCCCCTGAAATCGGTGCCGTCGTAGGACAGGTCGAGCCGGATGCGCACCCGCAGATCCTAGGCGGGGCCTGCGTCACCACTGCTGCGAGATACTCACCGGGTGAGCAATCCGGCCATCATCCTCATCTCCGGCGACCACCTCGACGTCCTCGAGGAGCAGTTCTGGCGCTACACGCGGGAGTACGACGTCCGCTGCGCCCGCACGGCCATGGAGGGCAAGCACCAGGCGATCGACGTGCTCAAGGGTGGCGGCCAGGTCGCACTGTTCGTGCTGGAGTCCCGGCTGCCCGACATGGAGATCTACCCGGCCATCGGCAAGATCCGGGAGTCGGTGCCCACGGCCCGCCGCGTGGTCGTCGCGCACTGGGAGAACTTCCGCACCGACGCCGCCGACCTGAGGCACGGCCAGGCCACCGGCAAGTACGACGCGTTCCTGCTCATGCCACGAGGCGTCCGTGACGAGGAGTTCCACACCGCGATCATCGACCTGCTCAACGACTGGGCCGCGACCGTCGCCGTGCCCGAGGTCTACTCGGTGCGCATCGTGACACCGGAACAGGACGTGCTGACGCTCCAGCTGCGGGACTACCTCGACCGGGTCGGCGCGCCGTGCGGTGTCTTCGACCCGGACAGCGACGAGGGCCGCGAAGTGCTCGCGCGGCACACGGGCGAGTCGGACGCCTGGCCGGTGGTGGAGACCTTCAACTCGACGGTGCCCTTCGTCCCCACGTCGACGCGCGACCTGGCGGTCACGCTGTACGGCCGCCCCGACGACATCGAGATCGACCAGGTGGTGGACCTCGTGGTCGTCGGCGCCGGACCGGCCGGTCTCGCCGCCAGCGTGTATGCCGCCAGCGAGGGCCTCTCCACGGTCACGATCGAGAGCGAGGCGATCGGCGGCCAGGCGGGCACCAGCTCGATGATCCGCAACTACCTCGGCTTCCCGCGCGGCATCTCCGGGATGCGGCTGGCGCAGCGCGCCCGCACCCAGGCGATCAGGTTCGGCACCCGCTTCTTCACCGGCTGGCCGGTGATCGCACTCGAGCCCGGCATCGACGGAGCGCCGCACGTCGTCCGCACCGAGGGCGGTGACGTGCACGCGCGGGCGGTGGTGATCGCGACCGGCGTCACCTACCGGCGCATCGGCATCGAGTCCATCGACACGAGGATCGGGTACGGCGTCCACTACGGCGCCGCCATGGCCGCGTCGCGGGAGATGGAGGGCGGGGACGTGCTCGTGGTCGGGGGCGGCAACAGTGCCGGTCAGGCCGCGATCCACCTCGCCCGCTTCGCGCGGTCCGTGACGATCATGGTCAGGCGCCCCGACCTGTCGGCCACCATGTCGCACTACCTCGTCAAGGAGATCGGCTTCAACCCCCGCATCGATGTGCTCGGCGACGCGCGCATCGTGGACGGCGGTGGCGAGGAGCGCCTCGAGTGGGTCGACGTGGAGGACGTCACCACCGGCGAGGTGCACCGTCGAGAGATCCGTGGCCTGTTCCTGCTCCTCGGTGCCGACCCGCACTGCGACTGGCTCCCCCAGCACGTGGCTCGTGACGAGCGAGGCTTCGTCCTGACGGGGCGCGACGTGCCCGGTGAGTCGTGGGCCGACGGTCGCCCACCGGCCAACCTGGCCACCACCGTGCCCGGCATCTTCGCCGCGGGCGACATCCGCTCCGGCTCGATGAAGCGCGTCGCGTCGGCGTCGGGCGAAGGTGCGTCGGTCGTCTCGCTCGTGCACTCCTGGCTCGAGTGACACTTCCCCGGAACTTTATTCAACCTAGTGGTTGACAAAGCCGAACCGGTCGGCCTACCTTCTATTCAACCAATCAGTTGAAGAAGGTGCCTCGCATGACCGACCAGCTCTCCAAGGTCTTCGCCGCCCTGGCCGACCCGACCCGACGCGACATGGTCGCCCGGCTGACGGAGGCCGACTCGACGGTCAACGACCTGGCAGCGCCGTACGACGTCAGCCTGCAAGCCGTCTCCAAGCACCTCAAGGTGCTCGAGGAGGCCGGGCTGGTCAGCCGGAGCCGGGAGGCCCAGCGCCGACCGGTGCACCTGGAAGCAGAGGTGTTCGACCTGATGACGAAATGGATCGAGCGATACCGCCGACAGGCCGAGGAGCGGTTCAGCCGCCTCGACGCCGTGCTGGCGGCGATGAACGAGAAGCAGGCACAGCAGACAGACCCACCACTGGAATCCGCAGGAAGGAACAGCATCATGACCACCTGACGCCGACACCCGCTACGCCGAGGCCGCCATCGAGGCGGACGCCGACGTCCCCGCCGTGCACATGACTGGCGCGACTTCGCCGGCACCCCGGAGCAGCTCATGAAGGCCCACACCGATCCCGAGCTGTTCGAGAAGCTGGATCGGCCCCGACTCGCCCACGACGCGGATCGACCAGTGGGACTGCCGCACCCTCGGCTCCTACCGCTACGTCGCCGAGCGCGACGGCGAGGAGTACGCCTTCCGGGGCACCTTCCCCTACGTCGGCGAGAACAAGCTCGTCCAGACGTTCACCTGGGAGGGCATGCCCGACGCGATCGCGCTCGAGACGATGACGTTCGAGGACCTCGGCGACGGCCGGACCCGCCTCCACGGCTTCTCGCTGTGCGACTCGTTCGAGGGTCGCGACGGGATGCTGTCCAGCGGCATGGACGTCGGCATCCACGAGGGCTACGCCAAGCTCGACGGACTGCTGGCCGATGGCGTTGTCTGAGTCGCCGGCCGACCGCCACCGCGAGGTCGCGGGCGCCTTCTCGGACCGGGTCGTCGCGACCCGGGACTGGGAGGCGCCCGCGCCCGTGGCCGGCTGGACGGCACGCGACGTCGTGGGGCACCTCGTCGAATGGTTCCCCGGCTTCCTGAGCGGCGGCGGCATCACCCTGGCAGCCGGCCCAGCCATCGCCGAGGACCCGGCGGCCGCGTGGCAGCACCAGGCGGGCGCCGTCCAGGACCTCATCGAGGCCCGGGGAGACGAGTCCTTCACGCACCCCTACGCCGGCACCCACCGCCTCGCCGACGCCGTCGATCGCTTCTACACCGCCGATGTCTTCATGCACACGTGGGACCTCGCGCGGGCCACGGGGCAGGAGCCCGGACTCGACGAGGACTTCGCGGCCACGCTGCTCGAGGGCATGCGGCCGATCGAGGAGCTGCTGCGCTCCTCAGGGCAGTACGGCGCACCCGTGCCCGTCGCGGCGGATGCCCCCGTGGTCGACCGGCTGATGGGCTTCATCGGCCGCGACCCGGAGTGGACCCCGTCGGCCTGATCGGCGCTGCTCGACTCAGGCGAGCTCGTGCCGCCACGGCGGGTCGCCACCCGGCCGGCTCACCGTGATCGCGGCCGCCCGGCCGGCGTGCTCCAGCACCGAGCTCCAGTCCACCGGACGCAGCGCCAGCAGGCCTTCCCGGGCTGCGGGGCCGACGACCCCGAGGGCCCAGAGCGCGTCGACGACCGCAGCCGTCACGGTGTCCCCGGCGCCGATGGTGTCGGCCACCGTGGCGGCAACCGCCGGGACCTCCCCCTCCCCTGTCCGAGCGAACCAGCACAGGCCGGCGTCGCCCAGCGTGACCACGACGCCGCCGGCACCGCGGGCCAGGAACTCTGCTGCCACCTCGCCATGTTCGCGCCCCGGCCACAGGAGCTCGAGGTCCTCGTCACTGGCCTTGACCACGTCGGCCAGGCCGGCCATCGCCTCGGCGCGAGCCACGACCTCGGGGCCGCTCCCGGTGATGGCCGTTCGGGCGTTGACGTCGAAGACCGTCAGTGCGGACGACCGACGCTCCGCGACCAACCTGGCCACGTCGCCGGCACCGGGGGCGATCGCCGCACCGATGGACCCGAAGACGACCACGACCGGGTCGACATCGGCCGGCAGGGCCAGCGGACCCAGACGCCACTCGATGTCGAACTCGTACGTCGCGGCGCCCGACTCCGCCAGTGTCGCGACCGCCGTCGCCGTGCGGTCGAGCACCAGTGGATCGCTGCCCAGGCGGACCCCGTTGTCGCTCAGGTGGTCGGCCAGCAGGCGACCGTGGGCGTCCTCCGCAAAGGCGGTCACGAACCGCACCGACCGTCCCAACCGGGCCAGGGCGACGGCCGTGTTGGCCGCGCTGCCGCCCGCGTGATCGCGCACGGTGCCGTCGCGACCCTGCACGACATCGACGAGCGCTTCACCGACGACCAGACCCACCTGTTCCATGACAGGTTGGTCTACCACTCCCCGACCGGTCTTCGGCAGTCTCCTAAGGTCGATGCATGCAGCTGGACCCGATCCATCACGACGCCGAGGTGCCACCCTTCGAGCAGGCGCGCAGCCAGATCGCCGCCCAGATCGCCGCCGGAGCCCTGCCGAGCGGCACCCGGCTGCCGACCGTGCGCGCCCTCGCCGGCGACCTCGGCCTGGCGGTCAACACCGTGGCCCGGGTCTACAAGGAGCTCGAGGCCGACGGGCTGGTGGTCACCGAGGGACGGCGCGGCACGTTCGTGAAGTCGACGAGCACCGGCGCTGCCGTGGACGAGGTGGTGGCGGCGTACGTCCAGGCATGCCGACGCCAGGGACTGCACCCGGGCCGAGGCGGTCCGGTTGGTCGAGGCCGGGTGGAGCAGGTGAAGTACGTCGTGTACGGCGCCGGGGCGGTCGGCGGCGTGATCGGCGGGCACCTGTTCCTGGCGGAGCGGCCGGTGTCGCTCGTCGCGCGCGGAGCTCACCTGGCGGCGATCCGCGAGGGCGGGCTGCGGCTGGACACTGCGACGGGCATGCACCCGATCGTGGCACCCGCCACCGACACTGCCGCCGATCTCGACTGGAGCCGCGACACCGCGGTCATCCTCGCGGTGAAGTCGCACCAGGCCGCGCAGGCACTGGCCGACCTGCGCGTGCACGCGCCGCTGGAGACCCCGATCATCTGCGCGACCAACGGGGTCGCCACGGAGGTCGCCGCACTGCGGGAGTTCGGGCGGGTCTACGGCCTCTGCGTGATGCTGCCCGCCACCCACCTGGAGCCGGGGACGGTCGTCGCCAAGTGCGCGCCGACCCCCGGCATCCTCGACGTCGGCCGCGTCCCCGGGGGCACCGACGAGATCACGGCCGCGGTCGCGGCCGATCTGCGTGCGGCGGGCTTCGAGTCCGTGGAACGCGACGACATCATGGCCTGGAAGAGACGCAAGCTGTTGCTCAACATCGGCAACGGCGTCGACGCGTCGTTCCGGGCCGGAGACGCGGCCGACGAGCTGGCTGAGCGGGCCGCGGCCGAGGGCGAGCGGGTGCTCGGCGTCAGCGGCGTCTCGCTCGTCTCCGCGGCCGACGACAGGGCGCGGCGGGGTGCGATCCTGCAGCGCCGTACGGATCTCCCGCCGCAGGGCGGCTCGACGTGGCAGAGCCTCCAGCGCGGCACGGGCGACACCGAGGTCGACTACCTCGCCGGCGAGATCGTGCTGCAGGGCCGGCTCCACGGTGTCCCGACCCCGGCCAGCGAGGCGATCGTCGCGGCCACCCGCGCCCTGACGTCGAGCGGCGGCGAGCCCCGCAGCCTGGACGCACGCGACGTGCTCGCCTCGCTTCCCCGCTGACGCACGAAGGCCCGCCACCCCAGCGGGGTGACGGGCCTTCGATCGAGTGTGGTCAGCTCTTGGAGCTGTCGTCCTCGGCAGGCGCCTCGTCCGTGGCCTCGGCCTCGGCCTCGGCTCGGTGCTCCTCGGCCGGAGCCTCGGTGGCCTCAGCGGCGTCAGCGGTCTCGGTGTCAGCGGTCTCGTCGGCCGCGGTCTCGACGACCTCGGTCTCCTCGACAGCGGGCTCCTCGGCAACCGGAGCGGCAGCGGCAGCGGTCTTCTTCGACGAGGCAGCCTTGGGGCTGTACGCCTCGGTCACGAGCTCGATGACCGCCATGGGGGCGTTGTCGCCCTTGCGGGGGCCGATCTTGGTGATCCGGGTGTAGCCACCCGGACGCTCGGCGAAGGTCGGCGCGATCTCGGTGAAGAGAACGTGCACGACACCCTTGTCGCGGATGGTCTTGAGGACCTCGCGACGGTTGTGGATGTCGCCTCGCTTGGCCTTGGTGATCAGCTTCTCCGCGAACGGGCGCAGCATGCGCGCCTTGGCCTCGGTGGTGGTGATCCGACCGTGCTCGAAGAGCGCGGTCACCAGGTTGGCGAGGATGAGGCGCTGGTGCGCCGGGCTACCGCCGAGGCGCTTGCCCTTCTTGGGCTTGGGCATGATTCTTCTCGATTCTCTCGGGCCGTACTAGGTACTCGAGTAGATGGTGCTTTCTGGGGTAGTCGTGCTGATGGCGTGTGGCTCGCAGAACGCCGCGAGGCACACGCCAGCAGTGCGATCTAGTACTGCTCGTCCTCGACGAAGGCGTCGTCGTCGTCATCGCCGTACGCCGCAAGCGCAGCGTGCGGGTCGAAGCCGGGCGCGCTGTCCTTGAGGGACAGGCCCATCTCGACCAGCTTGGCCTTGACCTCGTCGATCGACTTCGCACCGAAGTTGCGGATGTCGAGCAGGTCCTGCTCCGAGCGGCTGATGAGCTCACCCACGGTGTGGATGCCCTCGCGCTTGAGGCAGTTGTAGGAACGGACGGTCAGCTGCAGGTCCTCGACCGGAAGGGCGAGGTCGGCAGCGAGCTGCTCGTCGACGGGCGACGGGCCGATGTCGATGCCCTCGGCCTCGACGTTGAGCTCACGAGCCAGACCGAACAGCTCGACCAGCGTCTTGCCGGCAGAGGCGATCGCGTCGCGGGGACGGATCGACTGCTTGGTCTCGACGTCGATGACGAGCTTGTCGAAGTCGGTGCGCTGCTCGACACGGGTGGCCTCGACCTTGTAGGTCACCTTCAGCACGGGGCTGTAGATCGAGTCGACCGGCATGCGGCCGATCTCGTTGTCGGCACCCTTGTTCTGCACGGCCGAGACGTAGCCGCGGCCACGCTCCACGACCAGCTCCATCTCCAGCTTGCCCTTGTCGGACAGCGTGGCGATCTTGAGCTCGGGGTTGTGCACCTCGACGCCGGCGGGCGGCGCGATGTCGGCGGCGGTGACGGCACCGGCACCGGACTTGCGGAGGTACATCGTGACGGGCTCGTCGTGCTCCGAGGAGACGACCAGGCCCTTCAGGTTGAGGATGATCTCGGTGACGTCTTCGGTGACACCCTCAATGGTCGAGAACTCGTGGAGGACGGTGTCCACCTTGATGCTCGTGACCGAGGCCCCCGGAATGGAGGACAGGAGGGTACGCCGCAAGGAGTTGCCGAGCGTGTAGCCGAAGCCGGGCTCGAGGGGCTCGATGACGAAGCGCGAACGGAACTCGTCCACTGACTCTTCGGACAGGGTCGGGCGCTGAGCGATAAGCACTGATTCTTTCCTTCCCGGATCCAACCACCATTTGACGGACCCGATCTCACGTGAAAAGGAGGCGTCGGGGGCCGCCCGCGAACGAGCGGCCACCGACAGGGGATTACTTCTTGGAGTAGTACTCGACGATCAGCTGTTCGGTGACCTGCGTGTCGATCTGCGCACGGACCGGGACCGAGTGCACGAGGATGCGCATGCGACCCGGAAGGGCCTGCATCCAAGCCGGGATGTGACGCTCGGAGTGGGTCTCGCGAGCCACGATGAACGGCGTCATCTCCAGCGACTTCTCGCGCACGTCGATGATGTCGTGAGCGGAGACCTGGAAGCTGGGGATGTCGACCTTGTGGCCGTTGACCAGGAAGTGACCGTGCACGACGAGCTGGCGAGCAGCGCGACGGGTGCGGGCGAAGCCGGCACGGTAGACGACGTTGTCGAGGCGGCACTCAAGGAGCTGGAGCAGGTTCTCGCCGGTCTTGCCCTGGCGACGGTTGGCTTCCTTGTAGTAGCGGAGGAACTGCTTCTCCATGACGCCGTAGGTGAAACGGGCCTTCTGCTTCTCGCGAAGCTGGAGGAGGTACTCGCTCTCCTTGATACGGCCGCGGCCGTGCTGGCCGGGAGGGTAGGGACGCTTCTCGAAAGCCGCGTCGCCGCCGACGATGTCGACACCGAGACGGCGCGACTTACGGCTCATGGGTCCGGTGTAACGGGCCATGTCAGTCTCTCTTTCTCAGTCTCGGGTCAGACGCGCCGGCGCTTGGGCGGGCGGCAACCGTTGTGGGGAGTGGGCGTGACGTCCTGGATGGTGCCGACCTCGAGGCCGATGGCACCCAGCGAACGGATCGCGGTCTCGCGACCCGAACCCGGACCCTTGACGAAGACGTCGATCTTCTTCATGCCGTGGTCCATGGCCCGACGGCCAGCGGCCTCGGCGGCCATCTGCGCGGCGAACGGCGTGGACTTGCGCGAGCCCTTGAAGCCGACGGTGCCGGCAGAGGCCCACGAGATCACGGCGCCGGTGGGGTCCGTGATGGTGACGATGGTGTTGTTGAACGTGCTCTTGATATGGGCTTCGCCCTGAGCAATGTTCTTCTTCTCCTTGCGACGCACCTTGGTGGCGCGGCTCTTGGGAGGCATACGTTTCTCCTAGGTGTTAGGTCTGGAAGCTTCGTGAGCGGCTTGGATCGATGTGAGGCTGTGGTCAACGCGTGGAGCGTTGGGTCACTTCGCCTTCTTCTTGCCGGCAACAGTGCGCTTGGGACCCTTGCGGGTGCGCGCGTTGGTCTTGGTGCGCTGACCGCGGACCGGGAGGCCCATGCGGTGGCGGCGACCCTGGTAGCTGCCGATCTCGATCTTGCGGCGGATGTCTGCCTGGACCTCGCGACGGAGGTCACCCTCGATCTTGAAGTTGGCTTCGATCTCATCGCGAAGCTTGACCAGCTCCTCGTCACCGAGCGTGTGCACGCGGGCGTTCGGGTCAACCCCGGTCGCGGCGAGCAGCTGCTGGGAGCGGGTACGGCCGATGCCGTAGATGTAGGTGAGTGCGATCTCGATGCGCTTGTCGCGCGGGAGGTCCACACCAACGAGGCGTGCCATGTGGCGTTTCCTTATCTGTTCTCGCAGTGGTTTCTGGTCGTGTCGCGTCTCATCTCGCCTCGAGTGGGCTCCGGCCATTGCTCCGGAGGTGATTCAGACAGGGAGGTCCCTGGCCTAGCGATCACGTTGTGGGTGATTCAGTTGTGGTCCTGCATTTCCCTCGGGAGCAAGCTCCCGTCGGGCTCGCGCTGCCCTTCAGCTCCGGCTTCGCCGAATCTGAAGGCCATCACTCAGCCCTGCCGCTGCTTGTGCCGCGGGTTCTCGCAGATGACCATGACGCGGCCGTGACGACGGATGACCTTGCACTTGTCGCACATCGCCTTGACGCTCGGGTTGACCTTCACTTGTCAGCCCTTCCTGGCTCGTAAGTGGCTGTTACTTGTACCGGTAGACGATCCGACCTCGGGTCAGGTCGTAGGGAGACAGCTCCACCACCACGCGGTCCTCGGGGAGGATCCGGATGTAGTGCTGGCGCATCTTGCCGCTGATGTGGGCGAGGACCTTGTGTCCGTTGGTCAGCTCGACCCGGAACATGGCATTCGGAAGGGCCTCCACGACGGAGCCCTCAAGTTCGATCACGCCTTCTTTCTTCGGCATGTCCTCCACAATCTGTTGTTCGGTCTTCTACCGTTTGGTGCTCCGCTCCACGGCGTGGAACGGGTGGCCCGGGAACCTCCATCGCGTGATGGTGGACCTCGTGCGGTGGTTCGTGGTGACTCTTCCCGGGCACGCAACGAACCGCTCCTGCGAGCGTCTGATGCGTGATCGGGCAGCCGCGAGGCACCCAGAAGCGCAACCCACGTTGGGCCGACACGCCAGTTTAGCCAGTCGCGGGACGAAAAGCCCAATCAGGACGAGCGCCGCTTGCCGCGGGGTGCTCGCCTCGGCATCCGAGGCAGTGCGGGCAGGCTCGGGAGCCGGCTTCGGCGCGATGCGGGGGCCTGCGGTTCGGTGGCCGGCACCGGTTGACCCGCCGGCTCACTGGCCGCCGACGGGGTCATCCTGCCACGCCGCAGCGACGCCACGTTGATCGCCGCCAGCCAGCGACGGCGACGGCCGACCGAGTGCGACATGGCCCTGCGCTCGGACTCGACAGAGTCCCAGTACGTCGCGGCCGCCGCGGCCTCAGGGACACTGGGACCGAACACGAAGCTGTCGGCCCTGCGGGCCAGCGCCGGCGCCGACTCGGAGCCGATCGAACCCGACTGCTCGCGACGGGTGACAGTGGGACCGAGCGGCACCGGTTGCCCCAGGTCGCGGGCGTGGTCGACGAGCTCGCGCCAGGCGCCGACGAAGCGGGCCGAGACACTCGCGGCGCTGCGACGCCGGCGGCGCCGCAGGACCTTCGCGCCGATGATCGCGGCCAGGATCGCGGCGAGGAACAGGAGTGGGCCGCCGACGTAGGTGCCCATGAAGACCACCCACGCCGGGATGCGCCCGACCAGCGACGTCTCCTCGTCCTCGTCCTTCTTGGCCTTGCGCTCCTTCAGGTCGGCATCGCTCTGGTCACCGGCATCGGAGGGCGGCGGGATCGGAGCCGGCGGGGGCACGACAGTGCCGCTCATCGGAGTGTTGTTCTCGGGCAGCTGCTCGGCTGGAGGCTCGTTGGACATGAACTGCTCGGTCGGCAGGGTCCGCCACGAGCCGTCCGCCGCCCGCAGCTCGACCCAGGCCTGCACGTCCTCGCCGGTGACGACCCCGTCCTCGGGGACGACGGCGCCCAGGACCACACGGGCCGGGACGCCGACCTCGTTGGCGAGCAAGGCCATCACGGCGGCGTACTGCTCGTCGTTGCCGACCATCTGCTGGTCGTTGATGAACTCGTCGGAGAGGCGCAGGAGGTTGTGGCCGGGGTGGTAGACCTGCTCGGCCTTGATGACCCCGTCGGAGTACTTGCCCTCGGACCTCAGGTGCTCTGCGATCGCCAGCACCCGCCCGATCGGCGTCGAGGCCTCCTCGGCCCAGTCGGTGGCAGGTTCCTTGAGGAAGCCCGTGCCGGGGGGAGACGCGCTGAGTGCTGTCGAGGCGAGCGTCTCCTGGGTGAGCTCGTCGGTCGGAAGCACCGCTGTGAACGAGTAGGTGTCGCCCCGGCGCACGCCCGACGGCACGACAGCGGTGGAGGTGGCGAGGTTGTAGCGGAAGGACTCCGACTTGGCCGCCGGATCCCCCAGGCGGAAGTCCACTCCCTGCAGAGCCCCGATGGTGGGCAACCAGACGCCGTCGTAGCCTTCGCCGATCGTTACCGTCGCGTCGAACTTCGTTCCCTCGACGGGGTTGTCGATGGTCGAGGAGACGCGCTGGAAGGAGTCGTCGGCTGCGCCGGGCAGCGCGTTGTTGGAGGCGCCCCAGACCATCCCGTCGTAGTCGTCCATGGTGGCGATCCGGACTCGCGAGTCCGCTGGCGCGCCGTCGATGGTGAACAGCGTCTTGTCGTAGACGTTGGCGGGGTCGTCGCTCGCGCCCAGGTCGATGTACTTGCGGAAGCCGGCCAGCGGTGACGGGTAGCGACCGATGTCGAAGGGCGGCTCGACCCAGGTCCTGGCCACCGCGCGTCCGTCGTCGTCGTCGCCCGTGACCAGTGCGCTGGCCGGCATGGCGAGCGCCGAGGCGAGCAGGACGAGCCCGCCGCCGAGCGCCACCCGGCCCCAGCCGGACGACCCGCCGTGGACGGTGGCGGAGGCGCGGCGGGCCCGGATGGCCAGCCACCCGAGGGCCGCGGCGGCGAAGACGGATCCCTGAAGCAGGACGGATTGCGGGTGGCGTACGCCGAGGAGGATGACGGCGATCAGGACGCCGGTCAGTCCCAGCACAGGCAGCAACGCGGTCACCCACGCACGGCGGAGGCTGACTCCGCTCAGCGCGGTGCCGATGAGGCCCGCCAGCAGGCCGAGCAACCACGGCAGCACGAGCAGTGGCCCGTCGCCGTCGACCGGGGGCAGCGTGGTCAGCATGTCCTTCCAGCCGAAGATCGCCTGATCCACGAGCGTGCCAAGGGTGGAGCCGCCGGGCAGGAAGGCGGTGTCGCCCACGGAGCGCAGGCACAGCGGTCCACCGAGCAGGAAGAACAGGACCGCCACGATCACCACCGGGGCGATCAGCGGCCAGCCGAGGGCCCGGGTCGCGTGGGTGACGAGGATCCCCAGCACCACGCCGGCGAGACCCACCACCAGGAAGCCCGCGCCGGTGAACGAGGTCGCGAACCCGCTCAGCGCCAGGCCGCTGAGCAGCAGCACGAAGCCCAGGTCGAGCGACGTCGCGAGGTCGGGCAGCACCTGGCTGCGTCGGGACCGGGTGACGGTGTCGATGGTGCCGGTGGAGGAGCTCACTTCACGCTCCAGAGCAGGAGCGGGCCGAGGTCGTTCTTCTCGGCGAGGTGCAGCACCGGCAGGCCACCGGTCTCGGTGACGCGACTGGTGCCCGACGGATCGATGAGGATCGCGTAGCGGCGTACCTCCGGAGGGAAGGCAGCCGCGCCGCGCAACAGGTCGGTGAACTCGGTGTCGGGACCGCCGATGAGGAACAGAAGACTGCAGTCCGGAGCGACCTGGGTGGCCCGGCGCGCGGCCTTCACGATGCCGGTGCGCCCGTGGTCGGCGCGACACACGGCGTCGAGGGCCAGGTGTCCGTTGTTGCCGGTCGAGGCGGTGTCGCCGCAGACGAAGGACACCTCGAACTCGTCCAGCACGGCGCGTACGGCGATCGAGCCCGCCACCGACATCGCCGACTCGAAGTCCTCGGGATCGGCCCACGAGGACTCGACGTCGTCGACCACGATCGCGGCGTGGCTGCGGCGGGTGTCGAGGTACTGGCGTACCAGCAGGCTGGACTCGCCGCCGGAGGCCATCACCTTGGCCGACGACCGCCAGTGGATGTGGCGCAGGTCGTCCCCGGGGACGTATTCGCGCAGGGCATGGAACGCGAGGTCGCTCTGCGACAGCGCGTCGGTCGAGACCCCCTCGAGGTCGCGCAGCAGACCGGCACCCAGGGAGTCGAGCGGCACCATCGGCGGCCGGACCAGCACCTCACGCACCGGTGTCCAGACCATGTCGCGCGAGAAGATGCCGATCGGGTCTCCACGACGGGTCGTGGCCGGACCGACCGCGATCACCCCGCGGTGCTCGGTGCGGATCGTGAACGACTCCTCGTGCCGTCCGCCAGCGGGCAGCGAGGCGATGCCGTAGCGGTGCACGGACGAGCCGACCGGCACCTCGAGGGTCGTGGGGATCAGTCGGCCGCTGCGCGATGTTCTTGACGAGCACGCCGGCGGCGACGGACTCCCCCGCCGCGACCCGCTCGGGCTCGAGCCGCAGGTCGACCTCGACGTTGGTGCGGCCGATCAGGAAGGGAGCGGCAAGGGCGAGCAGCAGCAGGCAGGCGGCGGCGATCACGGCAAGCTCACGCCACTGAGCCACCACCGCGACATACATCGCGCCCACTCCGAGGCCGAGGACCAGCCACCCGACAGGGCGGACGATCGTCAGCAGCTGCTTGACCCGCTCCATCAGACGACTCAGGCCACCCGGTCGGTCGGCGGCGCGACCGCGTCGAGCAGCCGGCCGATGACCGTCTGCACGCTGACTCCGCTGAACTGCGCCTCGGCATCGAGGAGCAGGCGGTGCGACAGCACGGGCTCTGCGAGCTCCTTGATGTCGTCGGGCACGACGTGGTCGCGACCATCCGCCGCGGCCCACGTCTTGGCCACGCGGATGAAGGCGAGGCAGCCACGAGCCGACAGGCCGAGCTTGACGTGCGGCTGGCGACGCGACTCCTCGGCCAGCTCTGCGACGTACCCGATGACGGCCGGGTCGACGTAGACCTGGTCGGCGAGGCCGCTCATCTGGGAGATCGTGGCCGCGGTGATCACCGGTGTGACCAGCGACGCCCGGTCGCGAACGGCCGCGTTGACGAGCAGCTCGATCGTGGCCGCCCGGTCCGGGTAGCCCATCGAGGTCTTCATCAGGAAGCGGTCGAGCTGGGCCTCGGGCAACCGGTAGGTGCCGGCCTGCTCGATCGGGTTCTGGGTGGCGATGACGAGGAACGGCCGACCGACCGAGTGGGCCACGCCGTCGACGGTGACCCGGCTCTCCTCCATCACCTCGAGCAGCGCCGACTGGGTCTTGGGAGAGGCACGGTTGATCTCGTCGGCCAGCACGATGGTGTGGAAGATCGGGCCGGGGTGGAAGTCGAAGGTGCCCTTGTGCTGGTCGTAGACGGTCACGCCGATGACGTCCGAGGGCAGCAGGTCAGGGGTGAACTGGATGCGCGAGTTGGATCCCTGGACCGTGTTGGCGAGCGCACGCGCCAGCATCGTCTTGCCGGTCCCGGGGAAGTCCTCGAGCAGGATGTGGCCCTCCGAGAGCAGGCAGGTGAGCGCCAGCCGGACGACGTGCCGCTTGCCCAGCACCGCGATCTCCATGTTGTCGGTCAACTGGTCGAAGGTCTGCTTGAACCAGTCGGCCTGCTCGTGCGAGATGGTCATGGTGTTCCTCGTTCTCGGATTCGGGTCGCGGTGGTGGTGATCATGGCCAGTCCATGTAGGCGGTGACGTTGAAGTAGTTGGGCCCACCGGTGCCGGCTTCACAGTTCACCGCGACGCGCCCGTTCTTGAAGGTCCAGTCAGTGGCGGTGTCACCACCGCTCTGGTTGCCGACGTACGGATAGCTGAACAGGGGATCCCCACCCTCCCTGACCACGCAGCCGTAGACCGCGCGGGCACCAGTGACCTGGATGCCGAGCAGACCGCAGCGCGAGTCCGTGCATCCGAGCGCTCCGGTGTTCCTGCAGTCGTTGCCGGTGATCGGGGCACCATTGCCGTCGACGTCACCGTCGAGGCACGACGCACGCTTGTAGATCGTGATGACCGGCGCTGGCGGATCGCCGGTCTCGACCTGCCCGTAGTCGATGCCCTGGCCTCGACCGGCCGGGGCGTCGTCGAAGAGCCGGACCTGGATGTTGGTGCGGGTGTTGTAGTCGGCCACCGCCACGGTCCTGGTGAAGGAGAAGTCGCCGGGCGATCCCAGCGCGACGTGCTCCTCCGCCCCGCCGTCGATGCTGATGCCGACGACAGCCGCGTCGCCGTTCGACGTACCGCTGATGTTCCAGGTCACGTTGAGGCCGTCGACCTGGGAGGTGATCGCGTAGATGTAGCTGTCTCGCAGCGGGCCGTAGGTCTGCACGGCCTTCGGCTCGGAGTAGCTGCAGCCGACCTCGGCCACGTGCTCGTTGCACATCCGCATCCGCACGGGGTAGACCGCCCCGTTGCCCGGCGTGACCACGAGCCGTTGATGGGCGCGCCCGGAGTCACGTTGAGCTCCCAGGCGACCCCTTCCCCGACCAGGATGGCCGCACGCGCCGTCTCGCCGCGCGATTCAGGAGCGATGCCGGTCACCCGTGCCTGGTTGTCCACGCCGGTCGGTGTGACGGTGATGGGACCCCAGTCCGCGGGCTTGCCGACCGCTTCGAAGATGACCGGTGTCCCGGGCGGGGAGCTGTTCTCGACGTTGAGTGCCTGGACCGTGTACGCATACGTGCCGCTTCCGTAGACCACTCCGCTATGGGTGCAGGTCGTGGCCTGGATGCGACTGCATCCGGGCACGGGCGTCAGCGGTCCCCCGTTGTTGCTGTAGGCGAGCGTGTAGAGGGTCGGTGCCGGCCCCTCGGGTGCCGTCGCGGTCCACGTGGCGGTCACGTCCGTGACCTCCAGCCCGGACTGCCGGTCGAGGACCGCCAGACCGCTCGGCGAAGCCGGCGTGCCGACCGACTGGAGTGGCATCGACGCGCGCGGGAGGGGACCAGTTGACGCTGTTGAGGGCCGCGATCGAGAAGACGTACTTCTGGTTGTTGTCGAGGCCGGTGACGATGTAGGACGTCGAGGTGCCGGCGATCTCGACCGCCTGGCCCGGCCAGCTGATGCGGTAGCTCTTGATCGAGGTGCTGCTCTCGGGCTTCGCCCAGCCGAGGGTGATGGTGCCGTCGCCGCGGTCGGTCATGCGGATGTTGGAGACCCGGCCGGGCTTGGTGTCGGCGTACGCCGTCTGCGACAGGTCGCTCCAGGGGCCGGTGCCCACCTTGTTCACCGCCGCTACGCGGAAGTTGTACTTCTTGCGGTTCTCGAGACCCCGGAAGTCGCACACGTTGGTGCGGCACCTGATCTCGTCACCCGACTGCATCTCCTTGAGCCGGTAGCTGGTGATGGGCGACCCGCCGTCGTCCTTGGGCGCGAACCAGCCCAGGCGGACAGTGCCCGTCTCGTCGTTCTCGTCGGTGTACGGCGCACTCGGCTTGCCGGGGGGCCCGGACACGTCGAACTCGATCCGCCCCTCGGCCCGACGTTCGGGACCGGCCGAGGAATCGTCGACGTCGCTCATGACGACCCGGAACACGGCGTGCCCGCTCGCCTGCTGGCCGGCAGTGAGGCTGACGCTGGCCTGGCCGCTCTTGCTGGCCGAGACGCCCGACCCGCCGATGACGTCGATCGACACGACGGTCGGAGTGGGGTCGCCGACACCGGGCTCGAGGTAGGCAGCGAGGTTGATCTCGCGCGTCTGGCCCGCTTCCATGTCCTCCACCCGGATCGGCAACATGCTCGGCGGTGGAGCACTCGCCAACCGGAAGCGGATCTCCGCGGGCTCGCTGTCGGCGGCCGTGATCGACAGGACTGCCTCGCCGCCGCGACTGGCGTCGTCCGCTGCGGTGACCTGCAGCACCTGGCTGCCGTTGCCCGACAGGCTCAACCCGTCGAGCTCCTGGGTCCAGACGCCTTCGTAGTCGAGGTCTCGGACGTCGGCCGGGTCCGGGGTCCACACGTTGCACAGCGACGCGATGTCGAGCTCGCAGTCCTCGCCCGCCGAGATGGGGATCGTGCTCTGCGGACACTCCAGGACAGGCTTGTCGTCGCCGACCTGGACGGGGACCGAGAGCAGGGCGGTGTAGCCGTCGGTCGGATCCTGCGGGTCCTCGTTGCCGGCCTCGTTCGTCGCGGTGGTGACCTCCAACAACAGCGCACCGGGACCGCGGTAGCCGTCGCGGGCGGAGATCTCGAACGAGTCGTCTCCCGAGCGCTGGGTCTCAAGCTGGGCCGGAGATGCCGAGACGGACTCCCGGCCCGTCAACCGGAGCGTCCCGGCGGACGGATTGACGATGTAGTCCTTGATCTTGCCCTTGACCGACCCGCCCTCAGCGATCTCGATCAGGGCATCGGGCTTCACGTAGGGGATCCCGGCCCCGGTGGCCGGGACGTAGAGCGAGGCAGTGGCTGCCGCGCCGTCGGCGTCCTCGACCCGGAACGGGACGACGATCGGGTTGGGGCCGCGGTTGACCTTGATCGTGGTCTGGTCGGCGCTGATGGTCGGATTGCCCTCCGCGCCGTACACCTTGGCAACCACCAGGTCGCCGACCTTGCCGTCGGGGTCGTAGGCGCCCTCGAGGACGTCGACCGAGACACTCTCGCTGTCGTTGGCCTGGCCGAAGGCGTCGTAGACGACCGGCGGGTTCTTGAAATCGTCGGCCGGGTCGACCTTCAGGGTGGAGATCGAGGTGTCGATGCCGTTGGTGATGGCATAGACGATCGGTGGCGAGGCGCCGTTCGTGGTCTCCGGCGCCGGCACCGAGACGAGCTGGGTCCTGGGTCGAGCACGACCCCGTCGGGGGCGTCGCGCAGGCTGATCGTGACCTCGTCGCCGGGCGCGACGTAGTCGTTGGCCAGCGGGTCGAAGATCGCGATCCGGCCGGGTTCGACGGTGAGCTGGTCGGCGACGGCCAGCGGGGGCTGGGGGTCGCCGGGGGGGACCACGGCGACCCTGACCGTGCCGGTGGCGACGGCGCCGCGGCTGTCCGTCACGGAGTACTCGAACTCATCGGTGCCGGTGGTGCGCGGATAGGCCTGGTATTCGAGGAAGTTGCCGCCGAAGGCGAGAATGCGGCCGAACCTGGGGGCTGAGGTGATGCCCGCGACCGTCACCGGGTCACCGTCGGGGTCGACGCCGCTCCCGGGCAGCCGGACCTTGATGCTGCCTCCCGACACGACGCGACCCTCGAGCGTGGGCGGCTCGGGCGCGGTGTTGGGATCCTTGGCCGGGGTGATGATGACGATCAGACGGCCCACTGCCCCGTCGCCGTCGCTCGAGCGGGCGAGGTAGCGCACCTCGAAGGAGTCACGCTCCTTGAGGTTGGGCGCGATGTAGCGGACGTTGCGACCGGAGACCAGCGCCGTGCCCACGTCACCCTTCACATCGGCCGGGGCGTCGATCGACAGCTCGCCGGGCACACCCTCGGCCGCGTCACTGAACAGCGTGAGCCGATCACCCGAGGGCGAGATGTCGTTGTCGAGCACCGGCACGGTGACCGACGTGCCGGCCCGCACGTGCACGCGGTCGGTCGTCGTCACCGGCGAGTTGTCCGCCGGGGCCTGCCGCTGGCTGACCGTGACCTCCCCCTCGATGCCGGAGGCCGAACCGTTGCTGATCGTGTAGTGCACCTGCTGCGGGTTGGGCGACAGCTCGCCCTGCCGCGAGGAGATCCGCAGCCAGCGACCGTCGATGATCGCGACGTCGAGCTGGTTGGGGTTGTCGGCGATCGCGCGCTGCACGACGAGCAGGCCGCCGGCGGGATCGAGGTCGTTGGACAGGACGTCGACGATGCCGGCCGACTGGCCGTAGACGGTCAGCGTGTCCGGCATCGCGATCGGATCGCCGGGCGACTTGGGACGAGGGCGTACGTCGATCCGCACCGTCTCCTTGTCGAGCCTGGCGTCGCCGAACGCGGCGTTGTACTCGATGAAGTAGGTGCCCGGCTGGTCGCCGGTGAACGTGACGATGCCGTTCTCCACGTCGGTCTTGATCGTGGCACCGGTCTGGTCGGGGATCTTGCCGCCCAGCGTGAGCTCCGCGTTGGGAGTGCCGGGGTCGGACCCGGGCAGGTCGTTGAGCAGCGGGCGGATCTTGATCGGGCGGTCGACCTCGCCGCGGACCACGTCGGGTTCGGCGACGGGCGCGAACGTCTCACGGTCGAGCCGCTCCTGCACCTCGAAGGACAACGTCTGCTTCACGGGATCGGACCGGCCGTCGCTGACGAGGTATTCGACCTGGTATACCTCGCCGCCTTCACGCGAGCCGGTGAACCGGACGCGGCCGTCGGAGGTGGTGCGGGCCACGGCACCGGAGTCGCCGGCCCCGATGGCGACTGCCGAGTCGAGGACGAGGGCGTCGCCGTCGCTGTCGTCTCGCCAGTCGGAGAGCACCGGGACGGTGACGGAGCCGTTGGCAGCCACCCGCCACTTGCGGGGCTCGAACCCGTTGCGCAGGCCGGGCTGGTCGTTCTGGCCGTCCCCGCGCACGGCCACGCTCACGGTCGCGTGGGCGGTGAAGTTGCTGCGGCCGTCGTCGATGTAGTAGTCGAACGAGGTGTCACCGGCCTTGTCCGGCAGCTGCAGCACGATGGTCTGGCCGTCGGGACTGATCTCGGCCGTCGCCTCGCCGGTGGGCTGGTCGACGTCGATGATGCTGAGCAGGCGGCCCTCAGGAGCCGAGTCGTTGTCGAGGGGGTGCAGCACGGTGGTACGGCCGGCGCGGGCGCCGTAGTCGTCCGGCTTCGCCTTCGGCGGGGTGCGGTCGCCCGCACTCTGCTGCTCGTTCTGCTTGTCCTCGTCCTTCGTCTTCTTGCTCTGGGTGAAGGCGTTCCAGTTGTCGATCTCCTGCGGCTTCTGCTCGTCGAGGTCCCAGACGGTGCCGCTGCTGTTGTCGTTGAGCACGATCTGGCCGCGGTTGACCCGGAACGCGAGGTCGCTCGCCTTGCCACCGAGGGTCGAGGACTGGGGATCGTCGCCACCGCACTGGACGGTCACGGCTCCGAGACCAGCCGACCAGGCGGCGTAGGAACACGCGCCGAGCCGGACCGGCTCGATGGGCTTGTCGCCCCCCTTGTTGTCCACGACGCTGGACTTGCCGGACTCGAGATCGACGCTGAGGAGACTGTCTGGCGTGGCGACGAGCACGGACCCCGCGTCCGGTCCTGCTTGCTGCAGGACGCTCTCGGCGGGCACGGTGGTCGAGACCCCACCGATCACGGCCAGCTTGCCGGAGGCCGCGTCCAGGGTGACGACGGTCTCGCCGACCGTGGTCACGGCGGTCGGGTCACCCGCCTCGGACGGCAGGTCCTCGACGCGTGGCTTCTCGAAGGCGTCACCGCTCTGCACGAGGTAGGTGACGGTGCCCTTCTCGACCGACGTGGCGATCACGGTGCCGGTCTGGCTCACCGCCAGCGCCGCCGTCTCGCCGACGGACGTCAGGGGGTCGGCCTGGACATCGAGCGCGGTGATGAGCGGCGTGCCGCGTTGCGGGTCGAGCTGGACGGCCCACAGGTCGCCCGACTCGAGGTCGAGCGAGGCGAACGAGCCGCCCGCCATCTGCTGGTCGCCCACGGAGGGCAGGGAGATCTTGCCGCTGGCGTCCAGCTTGGAGGTGAAGGGGTCGATGACCTGCGCGGTGCCGGCCTTGCGGTCGATCGCGGCAACGGCGGCGCCGTCCTGGGTGATGTCGAGCGGCCGGTCGCTGCCGCCCTCGCCGAGGACGATGGTGTCGAGCTGATTGATCGGCTTGTTGATCCGGCCGTAGATGCCGCGATCACCGTGGACCACCCAGATGCCGCCGTCGTTCAGCTGGGCCTCGTGGGCCTGGTAGCCGTCCGCGGCCACGGCGTAGGCGATGACGGCACCAGCGGCCAGCACGAGGGCGGTGTTGGACGCCACGGCAGCCTTGTGCCGACGGATGAATCCAGCGCGTGCCACCGACGTCCCCCTACACACAACTCTGCGACTACCCGAATGTCGCACGGTGAGCGTATGTAGGTGTGCGCTTCGGGACAAGTTGAGACAGAGTGGCGCGCATCGGCGACGATGGTGACCAGGCATGGGGCAAGGTGTCAGGAGTGGCCACTCAACGGGGTGAGGAGGCAAGCGTGGTCGTGGAGACCAGGTACGCCGCAGGGGACGGTGTGCTTCTCGGGGCGGGAGAGCACTGGGTACTCGTGACCGACCCCGGGGACGACGACGTCCTGGACGAGATCTGGGCCGTGATCTCGGGAGCACGCGCGAACGATGCACCGATCACCGAGCAGGTGCTGGCCATCGTGGAGAAGGCATTCGGGGGTGAGCCCCCGGGGTTGGCGATCGTCGACCTGACCAACGGCGGGTCGACGTCCATCTCACGCGGTCACGGCCACGTGCGTGTGTCCGGGGCCGACCGGATCCTCTCCCTCGACGGCGGGGCTGACCCGGACACCTTGACGCGCACGCGCCGTCTTGCCGGCGGTGTCGTCGCCGCGTCCCGGGCGACGCTCAAGCCGCTCGCCCACCGGACCGTTCCGGCACCCACCCACGCCTCATCGCCGCCACCGGCCGGCGGCCTGCTGATAGACGGCATCCCCGACTCGATCCTCGCCGCCACCGGACCCGACGGACCGCCGCCCCGACCCCGACGCCGGGCCGTCCCTCAGCGGGAGCACGACACCGGCTCGCTCAGCGACACGACCGAGCCGGATCCGGGGTTCGTCGAGCGCATCTCAGCGGGCACCCACACCACCATCCAGCCGCCGAGCCCCAGTGATCCGCTCGACGACCCGCTCACTGACCCATTGAGTGACTCGGTCGACGACCACGACGGATCCACCGTCCACCGACCCGAGATCGCCTCGCACCTGCGCCACGGCACCAGTGACACGGTGCTGGCCGTGAGCTGTCCCACCGGGCACTCGACGCCGGCCGACAGCAAGGTGTGCCGGGTGTGTCGTCAGCCGGTGGCTCCCCAGGAGCCGCGACGGGTCCCGCGTCCGACGCTGGGCGGACTACGGCTCCCCACCGGCGAGGTCGTGCCGCTCGACCGCGGCGTCGTGCTCGGGCGCAAGCCGGCTCCGCTCGAGGACAGCACCGACTGGCCGCACCTCGTCCACCTGCCCTCCGACCACACCTTCGTCTCCCGCATGCACCTGCACATCGAGCTCGACGGCTGGAACGTCCTGGCGCGCGACCTGGATTCACGGGGTGGCACGATGTTGACCATGCCCGGTCGCCCACCAGAACGCATGCGGACCGGCGAGGCCTACGTCCTCGAGCCCGGCTGCAGCCTGGACCTGGCCGAGGTCTACGAGGTCCGCTTCGAGGTCGGTCCGGTGGTGCCCCGGTGAGTGCCCGATGAGTGCACCAGTCATCGGTGGCTTCACGTTCGTCGAGCACCTGGGCAGCGGCGGCTTCGCCGACGTCTTCCTCTACGAGCAGCAGTGGCCCCGCCAGCGCGTCGCCGTCAAGGTCGTGCGCCCCGACGTACCCCTCAACGACCGGGAGAAGCAGCTCTTCACGGCCGAGGCCAACGCCATGGCTCGACTGGCCGACCACCCCTACATCGTCTCGGTGATCACGGCCGGGGTCACGCTGGAGGGCGGCCGCCCCTACCTCGTGATGCGCTACTGCCCGCCGCCAGACCTTGGCCTCCGGGTCCGGTCCAACCCGATGGCGGTCGTCGACGCCGTCAGCACCGGCATCAAGCTGGCCAGCGCCATCGAGACTGCCCATCGGTCCGGCATCCTGCACCGCGACATCAAGCCCAGCAACGTCCTGGTCACGACCTACCACGAGCCGGCGCTCACCGACTTCGGCATCGCCGGCCACATCGCCGACGTGGAGGGCGAGAGCGACGTCCGCATCTCCTATCCCTGGTCCCCGCCCGAGCTGCTCGACGGCCGGTCCAACGGCTCCGTCGCGTCCGACGTCTACTCACTGGGCGCCACCATCTGGCACCTGCTCGTCGGTCGCTCCCCGTTCTCGATCCCGGCCGGCGACAACTCGACCCGGGCCCTCAGTGCCCGCATCCTGCACGCCGCTCCCCCGGCCACCCAGCGCTCCGACGTGCCGCCGGCCCTCGACCGGCTGCTCCAGCAGTGCCTGGCCAAGAACCCCGCGCACCGTCCGCAGAGTGCGCTCGAGCTGGCGCGCAGCCTGCAGCAGATCGAGACCGCGGCCAACTGGTCGCGCACGGCCGTCGCGGTCGAGGGGGACCGTCCAGACTCCACGGTGAAGGCAACCAGCCCCGAGCCCGAGGAGGACCGCACCGTGATGAAGGCGGTCACGGTGATCTCCGCCTCCGGTCCGCGCCGGATCGCCACCGCACAGGCCGAGCCGGAGGCCCCGCCTGAGGACCGCCGGATCTCGGCCCTGGTCTGGGCAGTCATCGGCGTCGTGGCCACCACCGCTCTGATCGGTGGCCTCATCCTCAGCGGCGGTGGGCGCGACGATCCCCCGCCGACGCCGCCCACGACCTCTGACACACCATCTCCCCTGATCCCCGACACACTCCGCGCGCCGCCCACGCTCAGTGGCACGCGCACGGGCGGCTCCGTGGTGTTCCGGTGGGACAGCCAGGACTCCGTGGACGCCGGCGACGAGTGGATCTGGCAGGAGGTCGGCAGCGAGGACTTCGAGCGCACCGGCAAGCAGTCCGCCACGATCAGGAGCACCGAGAAGGTGTGCCTGGAGGTGCGTCAGGTCCGTGGCTCCGACGAGTCCCCGACTGCCAACGAGTGCGTGCCCTGAGCGAGGGGCGGCGGACGCGACGAAGTCGCGGCGGGCGCGCATCGCGAGCCCTGCAGCCGCTTGCGGCAAGGGGTCGCCTCATCGTCCTCGTCGCGCGGCGGACGCGACGAAGTCGCGGCGGGCGCGCATCGCGAGCCCTGCAGCCGCTTGCGGCAAGGGGTCGCCTCATCGTCCTCGTCGCGCGGCGGAAGCGACGAAGTCGCGGCGGGCGCGCATCCCGAGCCCCGCAGCCGCTTGCGGCAAGGGGTCGCCTCATCGTCCTCGTCGCGCTAGCCCTCCTGTGCAGTACGCCGCTGGCGACCCCCGCCCGTGCGGCAGACGATTCCCGGGTCGACCGTCTTCTCCGTGCCGTCGAGGTCGTGACGAGCGAGCCCTACCACCCCGGCTACGACCGCGACTGCGACCCGGGTGCCTGCGTCTTCGGCGAGGCGTGGACCGACCGGCACGACGGCCCGTTCGGCCACAACGGCTGCACCACGCGTGAGGACGTCCTGCTGCAGCAGATGCGCGACATCGAGATGCGGTGGGGCTCCGAGTGCCGCATCTACGACGCCCGCCTCACCGACCCCTACACCGGTCGGCGGCTGACGTGGCGGACCGACGGCTACGACATCTCGATCGACCACATCTACCCGCTGGCCGAGGCCTGGCACGGGGGCGCCTGGGCGTGGACCCAGCGTCGGCGTACGGCCTTCGCGAACGACGTACGCCGCGAGCTGCTGGTGGTCTCCGCCGACGCCAACGACGCCAAGGAGGCCTCGAGCCCCTCGGAGTGGCTGCCGCCCCGCCGGCGCTACCACTGCACCTACGTGCGGAAGTATCTCCGCGTGGCAGTGGCGTGGGACCTCCCGATCACCGGCGCCGACGAGTCGACGATCCGCAGCCTCGGCTGCTAGCGACACCGAGGCTGCTGACGACCGGTCAGTCGTCTTCCCAGTCGCGGCGCGGGCCGGTGGCTGCGTCCTGCTCCGCGGCGGTCATCCGGCCCGAGACGACCAGCGACACGATCGCGGTGATGGCCAGGGTGCCGACGATGACCACGAGCGAGAGCCAGATCGGGATCTCCGGCGCCCACTCGAAGTGGTGGCCGCCGTTGATGAAGGACAGCTCGTTCTCGTGCATGGCGTGCAGGATCAGCTTGACCCCGATGAAGGCCAGCAGGAACGCGAGACCGTAGGACAGGTAGATCAGGCGCTGCAGCAGGCCGCCGATCAGGAAGTAGAGCTGGCGCAGGCCCATCAGCGCGAAGATGTTGGCGGTGAAGACGAGGTAGGGGTCGCGCGTCAGGCCGTAGATGGCTGGGATCGAGTCGAGCGCGAACAGCAGGTCGGTCGTGCCGAGGGTGAGCACCACCAGGAACATCGGCGTGATGACGCGCTTGCCGTTCTCGATGCTGAAGAGCTTGGTGCCGTTCCACTCCTTGGTGGCCGGCAGGTGGCTCTCGGCGAACTTCACCAGCTTGTTCTCCTCGTACTCGTCCTCGTCCTCGCCGCCCTCCTTGGCCAGCTTGACGGCGGTGTAGACGAGGAAGAGACCAAAGATGTAGAAGACCCAGCTGTACTCGTTGATCGCGGCCGCGCCGATGACGATGAAGATCGCGCGCATGATCAGGGCCAGCACGATGCCGATCATCAGCGCCGTCTGCTGGTACTTCCGGGGTACAGCGAAGCTGTTCATGATGATGATGAAGATGAACAGGTTGTCGATCGAGAGGCTGTACTCGGTCAGCCAGCCGGCGAAGAACTCAGCACCCGGGTTGGGCGAGAGCTCGTGCGGCTGGGCGAAGATCAGGAGAGCAACGCCGAAGACGACGGCCAGACCGACGAAGAACGCCAGGTGTCGTGACACCTCGGCCATGGTGGGCTCGTGCGGGCGTCGAGCGATGACGAGCAGGTCGACCAGCAGCACACCCACGGTGATGACCAGGGTGATCGCCCAGACGGCGGGTGAGGCGACCGAATCGCCGAGCAGGGAATTCACGTGTTGTTTCTCCTCCGGAGTGGAACAGGACTGCGCGAGCGGGTGCCTGCGCGCATTCGTACTCTCCGGAGGTCTCTTCCGCTCGCAGCTTCTGCTGATGCGAACCGATGGCACCGGGTGCGGGCTCGCGCCTGCGCCGTACTGACGACACCATCACGGGGGAATACTCCCCTCCTGGGCCGTCAGTCTGTCACGACCGCACCGGCCGGGGCGAACTCGCCCGACCTGCGAGAACGGTCAGCGGCCGCCGTATGGGACGCCGAGCTCGGCCAGCCGGGCGACGCCGCCGTCGACGGCAGTCAGCACCCAGGCGCCCTCGGGCGTGAGGGTGAACGTGTGCTCGAAGTGGGCAGACATGGAGCCGTCGATCGTGGCGACGGTCCAGTCGTCCTCGAGGAGGTCGGTCTCCTTGCTGCCGAGCGTCACCATCGGCTCGACCGCGAGGGCCAGACCTTCGACCAGCGTGGGTCCGCGGCCAGGGCGGCCGAAGTTGGGGACGTTGGGCGCCATATGCATCTCGGTGCCGATGCCGTGGCCGGTGTAGTCCTCGAGGATGCCGTAGGACCCCTGGCTGCGGACGTGCTGCTCCACGGCGTGCGAGATGTCGGTGACCCGCCCGCCGAGGCGAGCGGCGGCCAGACCGGCCCAGAGAGCCGCCTCGGTGACCCGCATCAGCTCGGTCACCTCGGGGGCGACCTCACCGATGGCGACCGTGATCGCCGCGTCGCCGTGCCAGCCGTCGACGATCGCGCCGCAGTCGATGGAGATGATGTCGCCGTCAGTCAGGACACGGTCACCGGGGATGCCGTGCACGACCTCGTCGTTGACCGAGGCACAGATCGTGGCCGGGAACGGCGGGTGGCTGTAGCCCTTGAACGACGGGATGCCGCCGTGGTCGCGGATGTTGTTCTCCGCGATCGCGTCCAGGTCACCCGTCGTCACACCGGGACGAGCGGCCGAGCGCAGCAGCTCGAGCGTCTCGCCGACCAGGAGCCCCGCGACCCGCATCTTGTCGATCTGGGCGCGGGTCTTGATCTCCAGGCCCCGGTCACGAAATCCCATGGCTCTTCCTCGTCCGCCGTGAGCTTCGCTCAGACTGCGGAACGACGTCGAGCGCGTCGAAGATCCGCTTGGTGACGTCCTCGATGTCGCCGAGGCCATCGACCTCGATGATCAGGCCACGGCCGCGGTAGACCTCGATCAGCGGTGCGGTCTCCTCGGCGTAGATCTCCTGCCGACGACGGATCACCTCGGCGGTGTCGTCGGCACGGCCCTCGGTCTGCGCTCGCTGCAGGAGCCGGTCGACGACCTCGTCCTGGTCGACGGTCAGGACGACCACGGCGTCGAGGGCGTGACCGGTGTGCTTGATCATGCCGTCGAGCTCTTCGACCTGCGCGAGGGTGCGGGGATAGCCGTCGAGCAGGAAGCCCGGGTCGGCGTCTGGCTCGTCGATGCGGTTGCGCACCATCAGGTTGGTGACCTCGTCGGGGACGTACTCGCCCGCGTCCATGTAGCGCTTCGCCTCGACACCGAGCTCGGTGCCGCTCGTGACGTTGGCGCGGAAGATGTCGCCGGTGGAGATCGCCGGGATGCCGAAGTGGTCGGCGATGAACTTCGCCTGGGTGCCCTTGCCCGCGCCGGGCGGGCCCATCATGATGAGTCTCATTTAGCGCAGGAACCCTTCGTAGTTTCGCTGCTGGAGCTGGCTCTCGATCTGCTTCACCGTGTCGAGTGCAACGCCGACCATGATCAGGATCGAGGTCCCGCCGAAGGGGAAGTTCTGGTCTGCATTGATCACCGCGAAGGCGATCAACGGCACCAGCGAGATGAGCCCGAGGTACATCGCTCCAGGGAACGTGATGCGGGACAGGACGTAGGACAGGTAGTCCTCAGTCGGCTTGCCCGCCCGGATCCCGGGGATGAAGCCGCCGTACTTCTTCATGTTGTCCGCGACCTCTTCGGGGTTGAAGGTGATCGAGACGTAGAAGTACGTGAAGAAGATGATCAACAGGAAGTAGACCGCCATGTAGAGAGGGTGGTCTCCACCGACGAGGTACTTGTTGACCCAGGACAGCACGGGTGACGTGCTGGTCTGGTTGAACTGGACCGCCATCGCCGGGAGGTAGAGCAGCGACGAGGCGAAGATGACCGGGATGATGCCGGCCTGGTTGACCTTGAGCGGGATGTACGTCGACGACCCGCCGAACATCTTGCGGCCGACCATGCGTCGGGCGTACTGCACCGGGATCCGGCGCTGCGCCTGCTCGATGAAGATGACGGCCGCGACGAGGACCAGCCCGATCACCATCACGATGCCGAAGACCCACCAGCCCTGCGAGGACTGGACGGCCCACAGCGACGACGGGAAGGTCGCGACGACCTGGGTGAAGATCAGGATCGACATGCCGTTGCCGATGCCGCGGTCGGTGATGAGCTCGCCGAGCCACATGATGACGGCGGTGCCGGCGGTCATGACGATGACCATCGTGAGGAAGGTCGAGGTGCTGTTGCTGTGGAGCAGCTCGCGATCACAGCCCTGGAGCAGGTTGCCGGAGCGGGCCAGCGCCACGATGCCGGTGGCCTGCAGGAGCGCGAGGCCGAGCGTGAGGTAGCGGGTGTACTGCGTGATCTTGGTCTGGCCGGACTGGCCTTCCTTCTTCAGCGCTTCGAGCCGTGGGATGACCACGACGAGCAGCTGCAGGATGATGCTGGCGGTGATGTAGGGCATGATCCCCAGCGCGAAGATCGTCAGCTGGAGCAGCGCACCACCTGAGAACAGGTTGACCAGCTGGTAGAGCCCGTTGGACTCGACGTCATTGAGGCACGCCTGGACGTTCGCAACGTGGACACCGGGCGTGGGCACCTGGGAACCGAGCCGGAAGATCATGACGATCAGCAGGACGAACAGCAGCTTGCGCCGCAGGTCCGGCGTGCGGAAAGCGTTGGCGAACGCGCTGAGCACAGGATCCTCTTTCGTGAACGTTGCCGGCGCAGGAGGTGTCCTGCCTCGGCGATGAAACCCTCGATGAAACCCTTGCGACTACCTCCGCGAGGGCCCGGGGAAGCCTAACAGTGAGGTCACTGCCCGGTTGCCCCGGTGAACGCGCAAGCCCGGCCGCACAGTTCCCACTGTTCGGCCGGGCCGCGAATTACTGATGAAAGGTGATGATCCTCAGACCACCGTGGCGCTGCCGCCAGCGGCCTCGATCTTCTCCTTGGCGGAGCCCGAGAACGCGTTGGCGCTGACCTGGACGGCGACGGAGATGTCGCCCTGGCCGAGCACCTTCACGGGGTGGCCCTTGCGGACCGCACCGTTGGCGATCAGGTCCTCGACCGAGACGACTCCACCCTGCGGGAAGAGCTCGCCGAGCTTGTCGAGGTTGACGACCTGGAACTCCACCTTGAACGGGTTCTTGAACCCCTTCAGCTTGGGGAGACGCATGTGGATCGGCATCTGGCCACCCTCGAAGGCGACCGGGACGTTGTAGCGAGCCTTGGTGCCCTTGGTACCGCGGCCCGCGGTCTTGCCCTTGGAGCCCTCACCACGACCAACGCGGGTCTTGGCAGTCTTGGCGCCGGGAGCCGGACGCAAGTGGTGCAACTTGAGCGGCATGTCAGTCAACCTCCTCGACCGTCACCAGGTGACGAACGGTCTGGACCATGCCGCGGATCTCCGGGCGGTCCTCCTTGACGACGACATCGTTGATCCTCTTCAGCCCCAGCGAGCGCAGAGTGTCGCGCTGGTTCTGCTTGAGACCGATGAGGCCCTTGTTCTGCGTGACCTTGAGCTGTGCCATCAGGACGACACCCCCGCGGCGGCAGCAGCAGCAGCCTCTTCACGGCCGGTCTCGCGGGCGCGAAGGATCGCGGCCGGGGTGACCTGCTCGACGGTGAGACCGCGACGCGCGGCAACCTGCTCGGGCTCTTCCAGCATCTTCAGCGCCGCCACGGTTGCGTGGACGATGTTGATCTGGTTGGACGAACCCAGCGACTTGCTCAGCACGTCGTGGATGCCGGCGCACTCGAGCACGGCGCGCACCGGGCCACCGGCGATGACGCCGGTACCGGGGGACGCCGGACGCAGCAGGACGACGCCTGCGGCCTTCTCACCCTGGACCGGGTGCGGGATGGTGCCCTGGATGCGGGGAACCTTGAAGAAGGACTTCTTGGCTTCCTCGACACCCTTGGCGATCGCCGCGGGAACTTCCTTCGCCTTGCCGTAGCCGACGCCGACGAGACCGTCGCCGTCGCCCACGATCACGAGGGCGGTGAAGCTGAAGCGACGACCACCCTTGACGACCTTGGCAACTCGGTTGATGGCTACGACTCGCTCGATGTAGACAGACTTTTCAGCGCCGCCACCGCGACGGTCGTCACGCTGACGCCGGTCGCCCGAGCCGCCGCTGCGCTGTCCGCGCTGGGCTCCGCTCATGAGATGTGCTCCATATCTAAGATCTCTCTCTTACCGCGTTGGCGATCAGAACGACAGTCCGCCCTCACGGGCGGCGTCTGCAAGGGCCGCGATGCGGCCGTGGTACTTGTTGCCGGCGCGGTCGAAGACGACAGCGTCGATGCCTGCGGCCTTGGCGCGCTCTGCGACGAGCTCACCGACCTTCGTGGCCTTGGCGGTCTTGTCGCCTGAGACAGCGCGGACGTCGGCCTCCATCGTGGAGGCGTAGGCCAGCGTTGCACCCTGCAGGTCATCGACGACCTGGACAGAGACGTGCTTGGCCGACTTGGTGACGACCAGGCGCGGACGCTCGGCAGTGCCGGAGACGCGCTTGCGGCCACGGACCTGACGACGCAGACGCGACTTGACGCGACCAGCGGTGTGCTTGTTGTTTGACAGTGAGATAGCCATGTCACTTACCGGCCTTTCCGACCTTGCGGCGGATGTGCTCGCCGGAGTAGCGCACGCCCTTGCCCTTGTAGGGCTCGGGCTTGCGCAGCTTGCGGATCTTGGCCGCAACCTCACCCACAAGCTGCTTGTCGATGCCGACGACGCCGAGCTTGGTCGGGCCCTCGGTGTTGAACGTGATGCCCTCAGGTGCGTCGAACACGATCGGGTGGGAGTAGCCGAGCTGGAACTCGAGCTGCGTGGGGCCCTTGGGCAGCACGCGGTAACCCACGCCCACGATCTCGAGCTTCTTCTCGTAGCCCTCGGTGACACCCACGACCATGTTGTTGATCAGGGTGCGGGTGAGTCCGTGCAGCGAGCGGCTCTCGCGCTCGTCGTTCGGGCGGTTGATCGAGAGGACGCCGTCCTCGCTCTTCTCCACCACGATGGGCGAAGCCACGGTGTGGCTCAGGGTGCCCTTGGGGCCCTTGACGGTGACCGTCGCCTCGTCGATGACAACATCGACACCGGACGGGACCGGGATGGGGAGCCTGCCAATACGCGACATGCTTGTTTCTCCTTCTGGTCTAGTAGTCCGGATTACCAGACGTAGGCGAGGACTTCGCCGCCCACGCCCTTCTGGTTGGCTTGACGGTCGGTCAGGAGGCCCTGGCTCGTCGAGATGATCGCGACACCGAGCCCGCCGAGGACCTTCGGGAGACCCGTGGCCTTGGCGTACACCCGGAGACCGGGCTTGCTGATGCGGCGGACCCCGGCGATGGAGCGCTCGCGGTTGCGGCCGTACTTGAGCGTGACGATCAGCGTCTTGCCGACCTCACCCTCAGTCGGCTCCTTCACGTCGAACGACGTGATGTAGCCCTCTTGCTTGAGGATCTCCGCGAGGCCTTCCTTCATCTTGCTGAAGGGCATCGACACCTCGTCGTGGTACGCCTGGTTGGCGTTGCGCAGACGCGTCAGCATGTCTGCGATCGGGTCAGTCATGGTCATAGCTGGATGTTCTCTCTCTTCTGTGGTTTCCGCCCGGGGCGGACCTTCAGCGGTTGTGAGGTGAAGTCTGGTGGCTTACCAGGAGGACTTGGTCACGCCGGGCAGCTCGCCGCGGTGTGCCATCTCGCGCAGGCAGATCCGGCACAGGCCGAACTTGCGGTAGACCGCCTTGGGGCGGCCGCAGCGCTGGCAACGGGTGTAGCCACGAACCGCGAACTTGGGCTTGCGGGCGGCCTTGACCTTGAGCGAAGTCTTCGCCATGTCAGTTCTCCTTGAACGGGAAGCCGAGCTGCTTGAGCAGGGCGCGACCCTCGTCGTCGTTGTTGGCGGTGGTGACGACCGTGATGTCCATACCGCGCGAGCGGTCGATCTTGTCCTGGTCGATCTCGTGGAACATGACCTGCTCGGTCAGACCGAAGGTGTAGTTGCCACGACCGTCGAACTGGGCGCTGCTGAGGCCGCGGAAGTCGCGGATTCGGGGCAGCGCGAGGGACAGCAGGCGGTCGAGGAACTCCCACATGCGGTCGCCACGCAGCGTGACGTGGGCGCCGATCGGCATACCCTCACGCAGCTTGAACTGGGCGATCGACTTGCGGGCCTTGGTCACCGACGGCTTCTGGCCGGTGATCGCGGTCAGGTCCTTGATCGCGCCTTCGATCAGCTTGGAGTCGCGAGCGGCTTCGCCCACACCCATGTTGACGACGATCTTGGTCAGGCCGGGAACCTGCATGATGTTCTTGATGTCGAACTCGGTCTGCAGCGCCGGGATGATCTCCGCGCGGTAGCGAGCCTTGAGGCGGGGGATCTCGGTGGTCTGGGTGGTCTCAGCCATCTCAGATCTCCTTACCGGTCTTGCGCGACACGCGAACGCTGCGCTGTGCGGGGTACGTCGAACCGTCGGTGCGACGCTTGGTCACCTCGTCGCGACGGAAGCCGACGCGGGTGACGCCGTCACCCTCGACCAGCATCACGTTGCTGACGTGGATGGGAGCCTCGGCGGTGATGATGCCGCCGGTGTTGCCACCCTGGACCGCCTTGGTGTGCCGCTTGACGCGGTTGACACCTTCGACGATCACGCGCTGCTCCTCGCGGAGCACCGAGATGACCTTGCCTTCGGCGCCCTTGTCCTTGCCTGCGATCACCTTGACGGTGTCGCCCTTCTTGATGTTCATGCCCTTACCCATCTCTCACAACACCTCAGGGGCGAGCGAGATGATCTTCATGAAGCGCTTCTCGCGCAGCTCACGACCGACGGGGCCGAAGATGCGCGTGCCGCGCGGCTCGCCATCGGCCTTGAGGATGACAGCGGCGTTCTCGTCGAACTTGATGTAGGAACCATCGGCACGGCGGCGCTCCTTGACGGTGCGCACGATGACGGCCTTGACGACGTCGCCCTTCTTGACGTTGCCACCGGGGATCGCGTCCTTGACGGTGGCGACGATGACGTCACCGATGCCGGCGTAGCGACGGCCCGAGCCACCGAGAACACGGATGCAGAGGATCTCCTTTGCACCGGTGTTGTCGGCGACCTTGAGTCGCGACTCCTGCTGGATCATGATTTCTCCTGGTTGTCGAGCTGGTTCTCACGATCTCAGTGGATCGCGAGCCTGGCCGAACGGATGTGTGGTGATGTGCAGCTGAGAGGCTGGTGGGCCTCAGGTCACTTGGCCTTCTCGAGGACCTCGACGAGGCGCCAGCGCTTGGTTGCCGACAGCGGGCGGGTCTCCATGATCAGGACCCGGTCGCCGATGCCGCACTCGTTGGCCTCGTCGTGCGCCTTCAGGCGCGAGGTCCTGCGCATGACCTTGCCGTACAGGGCGTGCTTCACGCGGTCCTCGACCGTGACGACGATGGTCTTGTCCATCTTGTCGCTCACGACCAGGCCCTCGCGGACCTTGCGCTGGTTGCGCTTCTCGTCCTGGCTGCGTCTCAGTGGTGTCGCTCATGCGCTGGCCTCTTCAGTGTTGGTGCTTCCCGGGGTGCTGCGGATTCCGAGCTCACGCTCACGCACCACGGTGTAGATCCGGGCGATGTCCTTCTTGACCGTCCGCAGACGACCGTGGCTCTCCAGCTGGCCGGTGGCCGCCTGGAAGCGGAGGTTGAACAGTTCTTCCTTGGCCTCGCGGAGCTTCGACTCGAGGTCGACAGCGTTGAGCTCGTCGAGCTCGAAGGCATTCAGCTTGTTGCTCATCAGAATTCACCTGCCTCGCGTCGTCGCCGCAATCAACGGATTAGCGCTTGGCGGCGGACTTGAGATGGCGCTCGCCTGCGATGTGCTTGTAGCAGATGAGCGGGCAACCTTCTCATTACCTGAAGTGCGATACGGTTCTGGTGCATTTGCGGGAGGTCTGCAACGGCTTGTTAGGAACCTTGCCGCCGGCGGTTGCGATGGGCATTCTCCTGACGGGACGAACCTTCATCGCCGAAGAAGCATTTCGATGGGGAATGCTTACTGAACTGGTTCGGCCTGGCGCGGCGTTGCAGGTCGCCGAGCGTTTTGCGTCTGAAATTCTCGAGAATGCGCCGCTGGGAGTGCAGTACACGGCGCTGGCGGCTCGTGAAGGCGCTCGAGAGCTCGGAAGACGTTAGTGATCTGATCGCGCGGCACATGCGCGACTATATGAGTTTACTGGCCACGACTGATGATACCCGGGAGGGCGTCCAGGCTTTCGTGGAGAAGCGTAGACCGGTTTGGAAAGGGCGCTGATCTTCCGGCCCAGTAATTGGTCAGCCGCCCGGCCCCCAGGACCCGTCCGGTCCCCAGGGCCCCTACGGGTCCCCGGGCGAGTACGGCTCGGGCGAGCCCTATCCCGGCCAGTACGGAGCGGCTCCGCAGTACCCGGGCCAGTACGGCGCAGGCCAGCAGTACCCGGGCCAGTACGGCGCCGGAGCAGGGGGCCGGCCAGTACGGGGCGGATACCGGGATGCCGGCGCGGAGCAGTACCCCGGCCAGTACGGGCCCGGATCGCCCTACGGCCAGTACCCGGGCGGCGCCCAGGTCGGCACCGACGACCCGCTCGTGCCGCGTCGTTCGCGGAGTGGTTCTCCAAGATCATCGGCGTGGTGTCCCGCAGCTGGCAGCCCCTGATCCTCATCCAGCTCGCCGCCGCCCTGCCCGGCATGCTCATCGGCGGCCTGATCGAGGGGTCACGGCCGCCGGACCCGACTCCGCCACGGCTGCCGGAGGCCGCCGGGCTCGTCGCGGGGCGTCCGTCGGCGTGCTGCTCGCCGTCCTCGTTCGGTCGTGTTCGCGCTGTTCGCCCAGGGCGCCTCGGTGTACGTCGGCGGTCGCGACGCGGTCGGGCGGCCGGCAGGTCGGTGCCGGAGGCGCTGACGTTCGCGGCGGGCCGCGCGCTGCCGCTGTTCGGCTGGGGCCTGCTCGCCGGCGATGCTGGTCGCTCGGGTTCCTCGTGCTCGTCCTGCCGGCATCTACCTGCTCGTCGTCTTCGGCGCGACGCTCACCGGCGTGATCATGTTCGAGCGGGAGGGCGATCGGCCGGACGTTCGCGCTGGTCAACCGCGGCGTTCGGGCAGACGCTCGGGCGCCTGGTCACCTTCGTGCTCGCCGCGCTGGTCTACTCCGCGATCGTCCGGCACGATCATCGCCGCCCTGGTCGGCCCGGGCACGTTCGTCGGGGACGCTGCTGCGCAACGTCCTCGCGCTGCCGGTCACCTTCGCGTCGGTCGGCGTCGCGGTCGTGACCTACGCGAGCTGCGGAACCGGGAGAACCCCGCGGTCGGCTCCCCGGCGCTCGCCGCCGAGCTCGAGGGCTGAGCCGTAGCGGCAGGGCCGCGGCGGCGGCGCTGGACGCGATGGCAGGCTGGCCGGTGGACGCCACGGCCTGTTCGACCTGCACGAACCGGACGTCCGCCCGCGGCCGGCGGGCCGTCGGCGACCGCACCGCTCGCCGTGCGGATGCGGCCGCGGTCGCTGGACGAGGTCGTCGGGCAGGCGCACCTGCTGCGCCCGGGCGCCCCGCTGCGCCGGCTGGTCGAGGGCGGGGCGGCGGCGTCGGTGCTGCTCTACGGGCCGCCGGGCACGGGCAAGACGACGCTGGCGCAGCTGCTGGCCGGCGTGGGGCACCGGCACTTCGTCGCGCTGTCGGCGCTGTCGTCGGGGTCAAGGAGCTGCGCGCCGTGATCGACGACGCCCGCCGCCGCCGCGACCGCGGGCCAGCAGACCGTGCTGTTCGTCGACGAGGTGCACCGGTTCTCCAAGACGCAGCAGGACGCGCTGCTCGGTGCCGTCGAGGACCGGCTCGTGCTGCTGGTCGCCGCGACCACGGAGAACCCGTCGTTCTCGGTGGTCGCGCCGCTGCTGTCGCGGTCGCTGGTGCTGCGCGCTGCAGCCGCTGACCGACGACGACGTCCGCACGCTGCTGCGCCGCGCCGTCGCCGACCCGCGCGGCCTCGGCGGGGCGGTCGACGCTCGTACCCGAGGCGGAGGCCGCGCTCGTCCGGCTGGCCGGCGGGGACGCGCGCCGGGCGCTGACGGCGCTGGAGGCGGCCGCGGACGGGGTCGGCCGCGAGGCGGCGCCACCGAGATCGACGTCGCCGCGGTCGAGCGGGCCGTCACCGAGGCCGCGGTGCGCTACGACCGCGGCCGGCGACCAGCACTACGACGTGATCAGCGCCTTCATCAAGTCGATCCGCGGGTCGCGACCCGGACGCCGCGCTGCACTACCTGGCCCGGATGCTGGTGGCGGGGGAGGACCCGCGGTTCGTCGCGCGGCGGCTCATGGTGCACGCCAGCGAGGACGTCGGGCTGGCCGACCCGACGGCGCTGCCGGCCGCGGTGGCCGCGGCCCAGGTCGTGGCGCTGGTCGGGCTGCCGGAGGCCCGGCTCGCGCTGGCCCAGGTCGACGCGTGCACCTGGCGACCGCGCCGAAGTCGAACGCGGTGATCACGGCGATCGACGCGGCGATGGCGGACGTGCGCGGCGGGCGCGGCCGGCCCGGTGCCGCCGCACCTGCGCGACGGGCACTACGCGGGCGCGCAGAAGCTGGGCAACGCCGTCGGCTACCGCTACCCGCACGACGTGCCGAGGGCGCGTGCTGGCCCAGCAGTACCCGCCGGACGAGCTGGTGGGCCGCGACTACTACGGGCCGACGGCGCACGGCGCCGAGCGGGTGCTGGCCGAGCGGCTGCCGAAGCTGCGCCGGGTGGTCCGCGGGGAGCGGCCGGAGCGGAGCTGACGGCCGGCCGGCGGCCGAACGAGTGAGCTCCGGGATCGCAGCATGGTGGCTTTGCTGCGGTCGGAGTGCAGCAAAGCCACCATGCTGAGCTCGGCGACGCCCGCGTCGGGGGGCCGTCGGGTACAGGGGGTCGCGCTCGATCGGGCAGCTCATGCACCGCGGCCCGCCGCGGCCGCGGCCCAGCTCGCCGCCCGGGATCTCCAGCACCTCGATCCCGTTCGCCCGCAGGTTCGTGTTGGTCGCCTCGTTGCGCTCGTAGGTGATCACCATGCCGGGCGCCACCGCCAGCGCGTTGCAGCCGTCGTCCCACTGCTCGCGCTCGGCCGCGTGGACGTCCTGCGTCGGTGGTCAGCACCCGGATCGCGGGCAGCCCCATCGCGGCGGCGATCGCGTCGTGCATCCCGTCCGGCGTCGTGGTCGGTGACCGTCAGCTCCTTCTCCGAGTCGCCCGGCTCGACGGTGTAGGTCGGCAGCATCCCCAGGCCCGGCGTACTTGGTGAACGTCTCCGGGTCGACCATGGTCATCACGGTGTCGAGGTGCATCATCGAGCGCGTCGCCGGCAGCCGCACCGCGACCATGCGGCTCCACCTCGCCGCCCGCGAACAGCTGCCGGGCCAGGCGCTCGACCCCCGCGGCCGTGGTCCGCTCGCTCATCCCGACCAGCACGGCGCCGCCGCCGAGCACGAGGATGTCGCCGCCCTCGGTGGTCGCGACGCCGTTCTCCGACGCCCGCCGACCACACGCGGGAACCCGGCGTCGGCGAACAGCGGGTGCCAGCGGTAGATCGCCTCGTAGTTGCGCGGTCTCCCGGACGCGGGCGAGCTTGCGCATGCTGTTGATCGAGACGCCGCCGTGCCGATCCAGGCCGAGGCGTCGCGCGTGTAGAGGTGGTTGGGCAGCGGCTCGAGCACGAAGTCGTCGGGCCCGAGGGCGTGCAGGACGATCGAGCGCGGCTCGGGGATCCGCGCGAGCAGCTCCCGCTTGGTGATCGCCGCTGACGAGGTGCTCCGCCAGGGTGTCTTCGTCGAACGCGTCGAAGGCGTTGCGCAGCGCGTCGATGGCCATCGGGCCGTAGACGCGCTCGTCGAAGATCCTGTCGAGGACGTGGCGGCGGGCCTCGGGCACCTCGAGCGTGTTCGCGCAGCAGGTCGGCGAACAGGTGCACGGTGACGCCCTGCTCGCGCAGCACCTCGGCGAACGCGGTCGTGCTCCTGCTGGGCGCGGTGCACCCACAGGACGTCGTCGAACAGCAGGCGGTCCTTGTTGCCGGGGGTCAGCCGCAGCAGCTCGGTGCCGGGGCGGTGCAGGATCACCTGGCGCAGGCGCCCGACCTCGGAGTCGACCCTGAAAAATCGCCGGGACGGCCGAACCGGTCATTGCGCATCCACCACGGTGGCCGATGGTGAGATGGGCCGCGTGCGCCTCGACCCGGATCGACGAGAAATCATCACGCTGCTCGTCGACGACGCCCGCCGCAGCTTCGCCGACATCGGTGCCCGCGTCGGGCTGACGCCTCGGCGGTCAAGCGCCGCGTGGACCGGCTGCGGGCGGGCGGGGCCATCGCCGGGTTCACCGTCCGGCTGGAGCCCGGGGCGCTGGGCTGGACGGTCGAGGGCTACGTCGAGCTGTACTGCCGGAGCAGCACGCCGCCGCAGGCGATCCGCGCGGCGATCGCCCGGTTCCCCGAGATGGTCGACGCGAGCACGATCTCGGGGGAGGCGGACGCGCTGCTGCGGATCGTGGCCGCCGACATGCAGCACTTCGAGCAGGTGCTCGAGCAGATCGGGGCGCAGGCGTTCGTGGCGCGCACGAAGTCGGTGCTGGTGCTCGGCGCTGCTGCGGCGCCCGGTGACGCCGCACCGGCCGCCGACCGCGGTCGAACCCGGCCGGGTCAGACTCCTCGGGATCGCGCCCGCGGCCGCCGGCCGCCGTCCACCGGCACGACGGCGCCGGTGAGGAGCTCGCTCGTCCGACAGCAGGCGGGCGACGACGCTGCCACCTCCTCTGGGCGCCTGACCGGCCCAGCGGGTGCAGCAGCGCCATCTCCTCCTCGACGCGGGCGGCCTGCTGCGTGGTCCATGTCCGGCGAGCATGTCGTCGTAGCGCGCGGTGCGGATCGAGCCGAGCGCCACGGCGTTGCACCGGATCCCGTCCGGGCCGTGGTCGACCGCCACGCGACCGCGCTCGCCACGCTCGCAGCGGAGGAGTCTCCGGTTGCGTCGAGGGGCTACGCGTGACGGCCGCGTCGCGTCAGCCCCTCGATCGCGGCCTTCGCCGTGGCGTAGGGGAGGGCGCCGGGCACGGCGCGCTGCGCCTGGTGCGACGACACGTTGACGATCGCGCCGCCGGTGCCGGCGCGCGCCGGAACCGACGCACGGCGGTGGCGCAGCCGACCACGGCGAGGGCGAGGTGTGGCGACGATCGCGTCGAGCACGCGCGGCGGCCGGGTCGCGTCGGCCACGGCGAGGTCGCGCGAACACGGCCGGTCTCGTCGTCGTGACCCAGCCGTGCAGCGGGGCGGCCGCCTCTCGCCGCGGTGTCGTCGGCCTCGCCGGTCGACGGCCTCGTCGGCGGCGTCGCCGGTCGACACCCCGACCAGGCGGGGGCGTGGCGTCCGGGGACCGGGTCGCGGTCGAGCACCACCACCAGGTGCCGTGTCGGGGGCCGGCCGGCCGAGCCGGTCGGCGATCGCCCGGCCGACCCCGCGGGCGCCCCGGTCACGCACGTACGAGCGCTGCATCGCGCCGATCCTGCCGCGAGTGCGCGGAACCTCTCGCTACGGCCGTCGCGTACGCCGGACGCAACGATCGGCGCGCGTCGGCTCGATCGCGCAACGGATATGGGCCGGAACAGGCAACGGATCCGGATTGTTCGTGCGTCGCCCGCTTCCTACCGTTGAAGTGCCGGGCCCCGACGTCGCGGCCGCCCCTTCGACCCCTCCGAGGAGCGCCTCATGACCGCCGTCGTGCCCGACCCGGTCGCCGTCCGTGGGCCCTCGGTCCCGACCGGACCGCCACCCGCCGCCGCTACCTGATGTGCCCGCCCACGCACTTCGCCGTCGAGTACGCGATCAACCCGTGGATGGTGCCCGGGACCGCGTCGACCGGGCGCTCGCCCTGGCCCAGTGGGAGGGCTGCGCCGCACCTACCTCGATCTCGGCCACCGCGTCGACCTGCTCGCGCCGGTGCCCGGCCTGCCCGACATGGTCTACGCGGCCAACGGCGCCACCGTCGTCGACGGCACCGTGCTCGGCGCCCGCTTCCGCCACCCGCAGCGGGCCGCCGAGGCCGCCGCGCACGCCGGCCTGGTTCCGCGCGCGCCGGGCTCCCGCGTCGTCGAGCCGCGAGTTCGTCAACGAGGGGGAGGGCGACCTGCTCGTCGTCGGGCCGGGACCGACGCGGTGGTCCTGGCCGGCACCGGCTTCCGCACCGACCCGCGGGCCCACGCCGAGGCCGCCCGCGGTGCTCGGGCCGCCCGGTCGTGTCGCTGGAGCTGGTCGACCCGCGCTACTACCACCTCGACACCGCGATCGCGGTGCTCGACGCCACGACGATCGCCTGGCTGCCCGAGGCGTTCACTCCGGCCGTCGCGGGCGGTGCTGCGCGAGCGGTTCCCGGACGCCGTCGTCGCCGACCCGGCCGACGCCGCCGTCCTCGGGCTCAACGCCGTCTCCGACGGGCGGCACGTCGTGCTGCCCGTCGCGGCCGCCGGCTCGCCGCCGCGCTGGCCGAACGCGGGTTCGTCCCCGTCCCCGTCGACCTGTCCGAGCTGCTCAAGGGCGGCGGCGGACCGAAGTGCTGCACGCTGGAGGTACGCCCATGACCATGACGCTGCCGACCTGGCCGCGCCGACACCGAGACCGCGACGGCACGAGGAGCTGATGGAGCGACCACTCGGCGCACAACTACCACCCGCTGCCGGTGGTGGTCGCCGACGCCGAGGGCGCCTGGGTGACCGACGTCGACGGCCGCCGCTACCTCGACTGCCTCGCCGGCTACTCGGCGCTCAACTTCGGCCACCGCCATCCCGCGCTGGTCGCGGCCGCGCACCGCCAGCTCGACCGGGTCACGCTCACCAGCCGCGCGTTCGGCAACGACCGCTCGGCCCGTTCTGCGCCGCGCTCGCCGGGCTGCTCGGCAAGCAGATGGTGCTGCCGATGAACACCGGCGCCGAGGCCGTCGAGAGCCGGCATCAAGGTGGCGCGCAAGTGGGGCTACGAGGTGCGCGGCGTGCCCGAGGACCGGGCGCGGATCGCGGTCATGGCGGGCGGCTTCCACGGGCGCACCACCACGATCGTCGGGTTCTCCACCGACCCGGACGCCCGCGGCGGGTTCGGCCCGTTCACGCCCGGCTTCGACGTCGTGCCCTACGGCCGACGCGCAGACGCGCTGGCCGCGGCGATGACCCCGGACACCGTCGCGGTGCTGCTCGAGCCGGTGCAGGGCGAGGCCGGGGTGGTCGTGCCGCCGCCCGGCTACCTGGCCGCCGTCCGCGCGCATCTGCGACGAGCCGGCGTGCTGATGGTCGCCGACGAGGTGCAGTCCGGGCTCGGCCGCACCGGGCACCTGCTGGCGACCGCGGCCGCGGGCGTCGACGCCGACGTCTACCTGCTCGGGCAAGGCGCTCGGTGGCGGGATCCTGCCGCTGTCGGCCGTGGTCGCGGACGCGGACGTGCTCGGGGTGCTGCGCCCGGGCCAGCACGGCAGCACGTTCGGCGGCAACCCGCTGGCGTGCGCGGTCGGCAGGGCGGTGGTCGACCTGCTGGCGCGACCGGCGCCGTGCTCGCCCACGCCCGCGGAGCTCGGCGAGCGTGCTGCGCGGCGCGGCTGGACGCGCTGGTCGGGCACGGCGTCGTCGCGGTGCGGACCGCGGGGCCGTGGGCGGGGATCGACGTCGACCCGCGGCTGGGCAGCGGCCGGGACGTCTGCGCGGCCCTGGCGCGGCGCGGGGTGCTGGCGAAGGACACCCACGGCGCGACGCTGCGGCTGTCGCCGCCGCTGGTGGTCGACGGCCGACGAGATCGGCGTTCGCGGTCGACGCCCTCGCGGCGGTGCTGGCCGAGTCGCGGCTGACCGCTCGACGGGTGGGGCGACCGCCGGGCGGGATGCGGAACTCGCAGTCGGGATGCCGACTGCCGGTCAGAGAGCGGAACGGGCGGCCGTCGGCGGCCGGTCTCGGCCAGCAGCTCCGGCCGCAGGGCGCCGAACAGCACGGTGAGCATCAGCTCGGCGGTGAGCTCCGGCGGCTCGTGCGGGCGGCCGACCGCCCGGATCAGCAGCAGGTCGACGACCGATCGTGCCGATCTCGTCGGCCGGCGGCCAGGCCCGCAGCTCGCCGGTGCGCTGCCCGCGGGCGATCAGCTCGCTGACGACGCGGCCACCGGGGCGAGCACGCGGGGGTCGTTCTCGTCGTCGGGTCGGCGGGGCGCGACCGGTCCGGACCGCGTAGTCCGCGATGCCCGCCGAGAACGCGCGCGGTGAGCCCGCGGTTGCGCCAGCTGATCCGGACCAGCGCCGCGCAGGTGCTCGGTCAGCGCCGGTACGCACCGGGCGTCCGGTCGCGAGGTCGCGGTAGGCCTGGGTGCGCAGCGGCTGCACCAGCGGCGCGTAGACGTGGCCGATCAGCGCGTGCTTGGTGGGGAAGTGGTTGTACGCCGTGGCGTTGCTGACCCCGGCCGCCGACGCGATGTCCTCCACGCGGGTCCGCGCCCAGCCGCGGGCGGCGAACGCGGGGTCGGCGGCGCTCAGCAGCGCCGCGCGTGTGCGGTCACGCTTCGTCCGTGCGGCGCGGGCACGGGACTCGACGCGCGGTCCGCGTGGGGTCGGACGTCTCCATGTGACCGGAGAGTAACCGTTCACGGTCCGATCTGCACTTGACTCAAATTGGGGTGTCGCCCAAGATGGTGACGCTCACACCGAGCAGGGCTTCCGAACGGCAGGGCACAGCCGAACGGGACCGGGGGAGTCGAAGTATCGGGTCGGGCATCGTCGGGGAAACGTATACACCCGGCGCGAGCTCGCCTCCTCCTTGCAGCACGGTCGTCTGCGCCGGGGACGACCCGTGCAGGCGCGTCGACCGAAGTGGCCTCACGCCGCCTCGTCCGGGAGGGGAACCCGACGATGACCTGTTCTGCCACGATGCCGATGACCGCCGGCTTGTCCACTCGGCAGCGACCACGACAGCCTCGCGTTCATCCGCGTACCGGCGCCACCGCCACGGCGGTCCTGCCCACGACCGGTTTCACCGTGCCGGCCCCGCGGTCCGACGCTCCGCGGCACCCGGTCCGGAGCGCGCGTCGCCCCGTCGAGGAGGAGAACGACACCCGAGCGCTGATCGACACGCTCGTCGCAGGCGCCGTGGGCGGCGATGCCCGCGCCCGCGACGAACTGCTCGTGCTGATCCACCCGCTCGTGCTCAAGTACTGCCGCGGCCCGCCTGGGTCGCCAGGAGTCGCTGATGGGCTCGGCGGACGACGTCGCCCAGGACGTCTGCATGGCCGTCGTCAGCGCGCTGCCCGACTACCAGCTCAAGGGCCTGTCGTTCCGCGCGTTCGTCTACGGCATCGCCGCGCACAAGGTCACCGACGCCTTCCGGGCGATCGGCCGCAACCGCGCCGAGCCGGTGGCGGACCTGCCGGACGGCCCGGTGCACAGCGACGGCCCCGAGCACCGCCTGCTCGCCGCGGAGCTGTCCGAGCGGCTGCGGCAGGCTGCTCGCGCACCTGCTCACCCCGCGCCAGCGCGAGGTGCTGGTGCTGCGGCTGGCCGTCGGCCTGTCGGCGGAGGAGACCGCGGCAGGCGGTGCGGTCGACCCCGGGCGCCGTCCGGGTCACCCAGCACCGTCGCGCCGTCATCCGGGGCTGGCGTGCCGACGATCCCGCCGCCTCGTCCCGACGACGGCATGGGCCTCGACGACCGGCCGTCGCCGATCGGCACCGGGCAGCCGGCTTCGGCACCGGCGACGATGTCACCGTCGGACGGCGCCGCCCGGACACCCTGGGCCGCCCGGCGTCCATCCGGCCGGCCAGCGCAGTGTCCACGCCGGGACGTCGCCAGGGAGTAGCCTGATCCGCGATCATCGCCGGTGTCGGCAGTCGCGGCACCGGAGGAGGAGGCCACGTGTCGGCTGGTCAGATCGCTGCGCTGGTCGCCGCCGGGGCGTTCGTCGTCCTCGTGCTGCTCGCTGGCCGTGCCGCTGCTCAAGCTGGGGCGCACGCTGGACGAGGCCACCGTCGCGATCCGCAAGGCCCACGAGGGCAGCGCGCCGCTGCTCGACGACGCGCAGACCACGCTGCAGCCAGGTCAACACGCAGCTCGAGCGGGTCGACGGCATCACCGCCGGCGCGCGCACGGTCAGCAGCAACGTCTCGGTGCTCACGTCGCTGTTCACCGCCACGCTCGGCGGCCCGCTCGTGCGCGCCGCCGCGTTGTCCTACGGCCTGAGCAAGGCCGTCAAGGCCCGCCGGGCGGGCAAGGACGCCGGCGCGCACTCGCGCGCGGCGCGGCCGGCCGTCGCGCGGGCGGCGGTAAGTGAAGCGCCTGTTCTGGCTCGGCGTCGGGCTCGCCGCAGGCGCCTACCTGACCCGGCGGGCCGCCGAGGCCGCCCAGCAACCTCACCCCCGCCGGCATCGGCGCGAACCTCGCCGACGGCCTGCGCGAGCTGGGCGCCGGGCCTCGGCGCGTTCGGCGCCGAGGTGCGGGCCGGGATGGTGGCGCGGGAGCAGGAGCTGACGCGAGCTGCTCGAGCGGCGCACCGGCGGCAGCGTGCCCACGCTGGGCGAGGCGCTCGGCCGCCGGCCGCCCGCCGGCGCCGCCGCGCGGCCGAGCGCGCCGGGCAGGGGCCTGACGCCGCGGCGTCCGCCCTGCGCGCCGTCCCGTGCCGTCCGCCCGCCGTGCCGACCCCGCCGTCCGCAGCCAGAGAAGGCATGCCGTGCAGACCCACGAGATCGTCCGCCGCTTCACCGACCACTTCGTCGACGCCGGGCACACCCGCGTGTCGAGCGCGTCGCTGATCCTCGACGACCCGACCCTGCTGTTCGTCAACGCGGGCATGGTGCAGTTCAAGCCGTACTTCCTCGGCGAGGCGCCGCCGCCGTACCCGCGCGCCACGTCGATCCAGAAGTGCGTGCGCACCGGCGACATCGACGAGGTCGGCAGGACCACCCGGCACAACACGTTCTTCCAGATGGCCGGCAACTTCTCCTTCGGCGACTACTTCAAGGCCGGCGCGATCGAGCACGCCTGGAACCTGGTCACGGCGAGCCAGGACGCGGGCGGCTACGGCTTCGACCCCGACCGCATCTGGGTCACCGTCTACCAAGACGACGACGAGGCCGTCGACGCTGTGGCGGCAGATCGCCGGGCTGCCCGACGAGCGGATCCAGCGCCGCGGCGGCAAGGACAACTACTGGGACATGGGCGTGCCCGGCCCGGGCGGCCCGTGCTCGGAGATCTACTACGACCGCGGCCCCGAGCACGGCCGCGACGGCGGCCCGGAGGTCGACGAGGACCGCTACCTGGAGATCTGGAACCTGGTCTTCATGCAGGACGTCCGCGGCGAGCTGCGCCCGAAGGACGGCCACCCGCCGATCGGGCGAGCTGCCGCAGAAGAACATCGACACCGGGCATGGGCGTCGAGCGGGTCGCCTACCTGCTGCAGGGCGTCGACAACGTCTACGAGACCGACCTCGTGCGCCCCGTCATCACGCGCGCCGAGGAGTTCTCCGGCCGCCGCTACGGCGCCGACCACGTCGACGACGTCCGGTTCCGGGTGATCGCCGACCACGCCCGCTCCGGCGTGATGATCATCGGCGACGGCGTGACGCCCGTCCAACGAGGGCCGCGGCTACGTGCTGCGCCGGCTGCTGCGGCGGATCGTGCGCTCGGCGCGGCTGCTCGGCGTGAACGAGCCGGTGCTGCGAGCGTTCGCCGAGGTCGTCCGCGACGAGATGGCGCCGACCTACCCGGAGCTCGTCAGCGGCTTCGAGCGGATCTCCGCGGTCGTCGCGGCCGAGGAGGAGGCGTTCCTGCAGACGCTCACCGCGGGCTCGCGCATCTTCGACACCGCCGTCGCCGCGACGAAGCGCGGCCGGCGGGCGCGTGCTGCCCGGCGACCAGGCGTTCCAGCTGCACGACACCTACGGCTTCCCGATCGACCTCACCCTGGAGATGGCGGCCGAGGCCGGCCTGCCGTCGACGAGGACGGGCTTCCGCGCGCTGATGGACGAGCAGCGGACCCGGGCCAAGGCCGACGCGCAAGGCCCGCAAGACCGGCCACGGCGACGGTCCGATGCTACCGCGCGGTGCTCGACGCCGCACGGCGGCACCGAGTTCCTCGGCTACACCGACCTGACCAGCGAGGTCACGGATCGTCGGGCTGGTCGTCGACGGCGTCGCCGTGCCGGCGGCCGCGGGCGGGCAGCGCGTCGAGGTCGTGCTGGACCGCACCCCGTTCTACGCCGAGGCGCGGCGGCCAGCAGGCCGACGCCGGCGTGATGCGGGGCGACGTCGTTCACCGTGCGCGGTCGACGACGTGCAGTCGCCGGTCGCCGGGCTGCGCGTGCACCGCGGCGGCGTCACCGAGGGCGAGGCGTCGGTCGACGCGGTGGTCGTCGGCCGAGGTCGACACCGGCCGCCGCGGGCGGCGGTGTCGCGCGCGCACACCGCCACCCACCTCGTGCACGCCGGCATGCGCAAGCGCCTGGGCGACGCCGCCGCCCAGGCCGGCT
>CAVUNB010000008.1:0-146531 GCA_963742685.1 uncultured Actinomycetota bacterium
AACGAGGCGTTGTGGGCGACCGCGACGCCGGTGCCGGCGTTCGACTCCGGGGAGGCGAGGCCCGACCTTCGTCGCTTCCTGCTCGAGCAGCTCGTCGCCGGCGCCCAGGACGAGGTCATCGCCCGCAAGCTCGGGATCAGCCTGCGGACCGTGCGCCGACGCATCGCCGCGCTGATGGTCGAGCTGGGCGTGGACACGCGCTTCCAGGCGGGCGTCGAGGCCGTCCGTCGCGGCTGGCTCTGACTTCTCCGCTGGTTGAGCAGCGAGGCCGCCCGCGGCCGAGCGTGTCGAGACCGAGACAGCTGACCTTGGTTTCGACACGGCGCTGGCGCGCCTGCTCAACCAGCGGTGCGGGGCAGCACCATGGCGTACGCCGCAGCCTCGAGCCGCCAGGTCCGGCTCCGCTCGGGCCCGTAGATCTCCCCGTCGGCCGAGACCCAGAACTCCTCGCCCCGCACGGAGACCTCGCGGCCGCGGAGGTAGAGCACGTCGTCGCGCTCGTGGTGCTCACCCCTGCTCAGGTGCACGGCGTAGCCGAGCTTGGCCGTGGGGGAGATGGCCCGGGCGATCATCACGTCCAGCAGGCCGCTCTCGGGGTCGGCATCCGGGGTGAGCTCGGTGCCGCCGCCGACGCTGGTGCCGTTGCCGACCGCGACCATCAGGACGGGGTGGTCGACGTCGACCACGACCTTGCCGTCGATCTCCACGCGCAGGCGGTGGCTGGGCGGATTGACGGCGGCGAGCAGGGCGCCGATCGGGTAGCCGAGCTTGCCGAGGTTGACCTTGCCGACACCGATGCTGTGGAGGCGGTGCTTCCAGGTGTGGCCCTTGCGGCTGGCCTGCGCGCCCGCGCCGACGTGGACGTTGTTGACCACGATCTCGCCGGTCTCGTCGACGATCAGGTCGACCTTGCGGGGTTCGCCGGCCAGCACGAGCCGGGCGGCGTCCTCGATGTCGAGCGGGATGCCGGTGCCGCGTGCGAAGTCGTTGCCCGTGCCGAGCGGCAGCAGGGCCAGCGTCTTGTCGGTGAGCTCGTGGCGCCGGTGCAGGGCCGCGACCACCGCGTGCAGGCTGCCGTCGCCTCCCGCCACCACGATCCGGCGGGACCCGGCGCGGTGCAGCACCCCGTCGAGCTCGCCCGGGTTGCTCGTCGCGGCCACCTCGACCGAGGCAGACCCGCGCAGGATCGTCAGCGCGAGGTCGAGGGTCTCCTGGTCGGAGGTGCCTGCGCCCGAGTTGGTGATCACAAGCAGCGGGTCCATTCGGCGGACAGTAGCCGACCGGTCTTGACCAGCCCTGCGGCGTACCCGCTCAGGAACCGCACGCCGGTCGGAACGACCCCGACTTGTGCGCTAACGTGTGGCCGCAAGAGCTCCGGTGCACTTGCGCCGGAGTTTCCTTGTTTCCACGTGCCGTCTCACATCAGGAGGGCTGCGATGCCCGCGATCGTCGTACTCGGTGCCCAATGGGGCGATGAGGGCAAGGGCAAGGCGACCGACCTGCTCGCCACCACCGACACCATCGACTTCGTCGTCCGCACGAGTGGTGGCCACAACGCTGGTCACACCATCGTCATCAACGGCGAGAAGTACGCCACCCACCTCCTGCCGAGCGGGATCCTGACGCCCGGCGCCACCAGCGTGATCGGCAACGGTGTCGTGGTCTCGCCCGAGGCGCTCTTCCGTGAGCTCGACGGACTGCTGGAACGCGGCGTGGAGATGGGCGGGCTCGTCGTCAGCGCCAATGCCCACGTCATCGCGTCCTACCACGCGACCATGGACAAGGTGACCGAGCGCTTCCTCGGCAAGAACCAGATCGGCACCACCGGTCGCGGCATCGGCCCCGCCTACGCCGACAAGATCAACCGCGTCGGCGTCAGGATCGCCGACCTCTTCGACGAGAAGATCCTGCACGAGAAGGTCGAGGCGGCTCTCGACGTGCGCAACCACCTGCTCACCAAGGTCTACAACCGACGCGCGGTGGATGCCGACGCCGTGGTCGAGGAGCTCTTGTCGTACGTCGACCGCTTGCGGCCGATGGTCCGCGACACCTCGCTCCTGCTCAACCAGGCCCTCGACGCCGGCCAGACCGTGCTCTTCGAGGGTGCCCAGGCGACCATGCTCGACGTCGACCACGGCACCTATCCGTTCGTCACCTCGTCCAGTGCGATCGCCGGCGGCGTCTGCATCGGCGCGGGCGTCGGCCCGACCCGCATCGACCGGGTGATCGGCGTGATCAAGGCCTACACGACCCGCGTCGGCTCCGGCCCGTTCCCGACCGAGCTCTTCGACAACGACGGCGTCGAGCTCCAGCGGATCGGTGGCGAGATCGGGGTCTCGACCGGGCGCACCCGTCGCTGCGGTTGGTACGACGCGGTGATCGCGCGCTACTCCGCGCGCGTCAACGGCCTCACGGAGTTCTTCCTCACCAAGCTCGACGTCCTCGACAGCTGGGAGCGGATCCCGGTCTGCGTGGCCTACGAGATCGACGGCGTGCGGGTCGAGGAGATGCCGATGACGCAGACCGAGTTCCACCACGCGAAGCCGATCTACGAGTTCTTCGAGGGGTGGCAGGAAGACATCTCCGGCTGCCGCACCTTCGCGGAGCTGCCGAAGAACGCCCAGGTCTACGTCCAGGCGCTCGAGGCGATCTCCGGCGCGAAGATCTGGGGCGTCGGCGTCGGCCCGGGTCGCGAGCAGACGCTCGTCGTCCACGACTGATCACTCACCCCGTCTGATTCAGTCGAGTCCCAGCACGAGCCGCGCGGAGCGCCGGAAGGCGTCGACGACGCCGGGGTCGGCGTCGAGGTAGGCGCCGACCAGCATGGCGTCGCGGAGCAGCACCAGGCTGTTCGCGGCGTAAGCCGCATCGGGCACGCCCGCGGCCTCGGTCAGCGACGCCAGCGTGGCCCGGAACCAGTCGCGGTGGCGGCGTACGACAGCGCGCACGTCGCTCGACGGATCGGGGAACTCGGCGCTGGCGTTGATGAACGGGCAGCCGCGCGTGTGGTGGGCCGTGGCGTCGTCGGCGACGCCCTCGATGACGCGCTCGAGGAGCTCGCGAGGGGTGCCGCCCGACTCTGCCGCCGCCGCGAAGAGCGCGCGCAGGTTGGCGTCCTCGAGGTCGAGGTAGGCCACCACCAGCGACTCCTTGCCGGGGAAGTGGCGATACATCGTGGCCCGGGTGACACCTGCCTCGGCGAGCACACGGTCGACGCCGATGCCGTGGATGCCCTCGCGGTAGAAGAGGTCGGACGCGGTGCGCAGCAGCCTCTCGCGCGCCTCGGACGGACGAGCGGTCGGGGTGGCTGGCACGTCGGTCAATGTAGATCACACTTTCTGGCCCTTGACGGAATACTCCGCGACCCTCGATGCTTGTGGAGAACGAACGTTCTATCTCCTACTCTAGCGAATGAGGAAAGCCATGACCACCGTCACCACCCGCGAGGCCGCCCAGGTCGCCGCCGCCAACCAGTCCGGCAAGCAGCCCGTCGTGTTCGTCCACGGACTCTGGCTGCTGCACAGCAGCTGGGACGCGTGGCGCGAGCTGTTCGAGCAGGAGGGCTACGCCACGGTGGCCGTCGACTGGCCCGACGACCCGGCCGACCACGCGGCCGCCCACGCCGACCCGTCCGTCTTCGCCGGGAAGGGCGTCGGGCAGGTCGCCGACCACGTCAGCGAGGTCATCGCCGGACTCGACCGCAAGCCGTTCGTGGTCGGGCACTCCTTCGGCGGACTGCTCGTCCAGATCATCGCCGGCCGGGGCCAGGCGCTGGCCACGGTCTCGATCGACCCGGCTCCCAGTCGCGGGGTCCTCCCGCTGCCGTTCTCCGCGTTGAAGGCGTCCTTCCCGGTGCTCGGCAACCCGGCCAACCGGCGCAAGGCCGTGACCCTGACCTTCGACGAGTTCCGCTACGGCTTCGCCAACGCCGTCTCCGAGGAGGAGGCGCACCACCTCTACGACACGTTCCACGTCCCGGCTCCGGGTCGTCCGCTCTTCCAGGCCGCGACCGCCAACCTCGACCCGCGCACCGAGGCCAGGGCCGACAAGCGCAATCCCCAGCGTGGCCCGATGCTCGTCGTCTCCGGCGAGAAGGACAACATCGTCCCCTGGAAGCTCGCGAATGCGGCGTACAAGCGTCAGAAGAAGAACGCCCACCACCCCACCGAGATCGTCGAGATCCCGGGCGTCGGTCACTCGCTCGTGATCGACAGCCACTGGCGTGAGGTGGCGCGCACCGCACTGGACTTCCTTCGCCCGCTGACCGCCTGACGGGCGCCGTCGGCCGCCACCGATAGCGTGGCGGCCATGCTGACTGTGCGGGGACTGTCACGGGCGTACGGCGACGCGCTGGTCGTGGACGAGGTGTCGTTCGAGGTCCGGCCGGGCCGGCTCACCGGCTTCGTCGGCGCCAACGGTGCGGGCAAGACGACCACCATGCGGATGATGATGGGGGTGCTCGCGCCGAACGCCGGGGAGGTGCTCTGGGACGGGTCCCCGATCACGACCGAGCAGCGCCGCAGCTTCGGCTACATGCCCGAGGAGCGCGGCCTCTACCCTCGGATGACGCTCGTCGACCAGCTGGTGTTCCTGGCCCGGCTGCACGGGCTGGACAAGGCCGGCGGGACCGACCGGGCCCGTCACCTGCTGGAGCACTTCGGCCTGGACGACCGCCGCGACGACCTGCTCGACGAGCTCAGCCTGGGCAACCAGCAGCGCGTCCAGATCGCGGCAGCGCTCATCCACGGGCCGACGGCGCTCATCCTCGACGAACCCTTCAGTGGCCTCGACCCGCTCGCGGTCGACTCGATGGTCGACCTGCTGCACGACGAGGTCGGACCGGACGTCCCCGTGCTCTTCTCCAGCCACCAGCTCGAGCTGGTCGAGAGGCTCTGCGACGACCTGATCATCCTCAGCAACGGCAAGGTCGTGGTGGCCGGTGCGACCGACGAGCTGCGCGAGGCGGGCCCGCTCCGTTACCGCGTGGTGGTCGAGGATCCCGCCGTCCTCGACGACCTGCCGGGGGCAGCCGTCGACCGTCGCGACGGCGACGCGGCCTTCCTCACGATCACCGACGGCGAGCCCGCCGACCTGCTCGCGCACCTGACGGGCAAGACGCGCGTGAGCGAGTTCCACCGCCACGTCGAGCCGCTCGCCCACGTCTTCCGGGAGGCCACGCGATGAAGACCGATCTCCAGCCGACCGCGCCCTGGCGGATCGTCGCCGAGCGTGAGCTCCGCGCGAAGTTCCGCGAGAAGGCCTTCATCTGGGGCTTCCTGGCGATGCTGCTCGTCTCGTGGGCCGGACTGGTGGCGCTCGACTACTTCGGCGACCGCGACACGACGTACGACATCGGCGTCGTCGGGGCCTCGGCCGACGTGACGGACGGCATCGAGACGGCCCTCGGCGAGGGCTACGTCGTCGAGAGCGAGGAGTACGACGACCGCTCCGCCGCCGAGGTCGCCATCACCGACGGCGACCTGGACGCAGCCCTCGTCATCGAGGGTGACGACCGGACGCTGGTCGCCGACAACGACGTCGACCAGTCCCTCGAGACGGCCGTCCGCTCGACGGTCGCGGCCGAGGCCGTGGCCCGCAACGCGGTCGCCCAGGACGTCGACCTCGAGGCCCTCAACCAGGGCGCGGCCGTGACCGTCGACCTGCTCGACCCCGACTCCGAGGACATCGGTCAGCGCCGGCTGGTGGCGTTCGGGCTGTCGCTGATCTTCTACCTGGTGGCGATGCTCTTCGGCATGCAGATCGCGCAGAGCGTGGTCACGGAGAAGGAGAGCCGCGTCGTCGAGATCCTCGCCGCCGCCATCCCGACCAGGGCTCTGCTGTGGGGGAAGATCGCCGGCAACACGCTGCTCGCGCTCGGCCAGGTCGTCGTGCTCGTCGGCGGCGGGCTGGTGATCTTCGCGCTGCTCGGCAACGAGACCCTGCTCTCCGGAGTGGGGCCGGCGATGGCCTGGTTCATCGCGTTCTTCGCCCTCGGGTTCATCGCGCTGGCGGCGCTGTGGTCGGCCGCCGGCGCCCTCGCCTCGCGGGTGCAGGACATCGCATCCACGACCATGCCCCTGCAGATCGTGCTGCTCGCCGGCTACATGCTCGGCTCGTTCGCGGACGGCATCGTGCTCGACGTCGCGTCCCAGGTGCCGGTGCTGTCCGCGATCGTGATGCCGGGTCGTCTGGCGTACGACGACGTCGCGCTCTGGGAGATCCTGCTCTCGCTCGGCCTGAACGTGGTGGCCGCCGTGCTGCTCGTCCGGCTGGGTGCGCGGATCTACGACCACAACCTCATGCAGACCAGTCGCAAGATCGGGCTGGGAGAGGCACTGCGCCGCCGGTAGGAACGGTCAGTACTTGAACCGCACGTCGGCGTAGAAGTTCACCCTGCTCGCGACCCGGGTGGGGAACTTGCTCTTGGCCGCACTGATGAAGAGGCCGTTGTCCGAGCGCTTGGCCCGCAGTGGTCCGGACGTCCACACCTTCTTCTTGTAGAAGCCCGGCGTCCGGGCGGCGCGGCCGGCCGGCAGGTAGTAGGACGCGACGTACGACCGCCCGGCCCGCAGCGTGATCGGGTCGTCGAGGACCACGGTCCGCCAGCCGGACTTCTTCGGCTTCGCACCCTTCGGGGAGATCTTCTCCCGCGCCAGCTTCTTGCCCTTGGCGCTCCACAATGTCACCGACTTCGGCACAGCCTGGCCACGGAGCTGGAAGTAGCGGATCGCCACCACCGACCCTGCCTTGGTCGGGCTGAACTCCACTCCCACCTCCATGCCCCCGCGGCCGGCGGGCCTGCCACTGGGCGCCTGGCTGCCGAAGAGCGTCGCGGTCCGCGAGCCCTGCGGACCTCCCGGACCTCCCGGACCTCCCGGACCCGCCCGGACCTCCCGGACCGCCTGGACCTCCCGGTGCTGCGGTCGTGAACGACCAGGAGAGCGGGGCGAGGTCGATGCCGTCGACGGACGTGACACCGGCGACGGACGCGGTGACCTGGGACTGCGCCGGCAGTGGGCCGGAGGGTGTGAACGTGAGCGTGCGGTGGTCCCCCGAGGTTGCGAGGGTGCCGGCGATGGCCGCCTGGCCCTTGCTCAGCGACAGCGTGGCCCCCGACTCGATCGGCGCTGAGAAGCTGATGCTCACGGCGGTGCCGAGGGGGACTCCGGTCGCTCCCGGTGCGGGCTGCTGGCTGGTCACGGCCAGGCCGGGAGCCGGATCCGGCTGTCCGCTGGGGGAGAAGAGCACGTCGACGTAGTAGTTGGTGTTGCGGAAGGTCTGATCGGGGAAGCCGAGGAGCGAGTTGGCGAAGACGCCGGACTCGACGCCGGCGGCGAACCCTCCCGGGACGGAGAGCGGGTCGGCCTCCAGTCCGCTGAGCTCGAACGCGTCGTACTGGCCGGCATATCGGCCGTTCGGGGCGCTGTACGCCGCGATGTAGGCCTGGCCGGCCTGCACGGTCACGGGGCTGTCGAAGGTCACCGCCTGCCAGCCGGTGGCCGACTCGGCGCCGAAGGTGGCTCGCCTCAGCAGGTCGCCGCCGGCGCTCCACAGCGAGCCGACGTGCGTGCCCGTGTTGCCCGGACCCTTGTAGAACCGGACGCCGGTCACCTGTCCGTCCCGCATGGGCACGAAGCGCAGGCCCAGCTCACTGGGCGAGTTGTCGTTGATCGCGGGCGTCTCCGGCACCTCGTCGCCGAAGACCGAGCACGGGCAGCTGGCCATCGGGTGCCGGACCTTCGCGGGTCCGATGTTGGCGCTGTCGTCGACCGCGCGCACGCGGACCGCGCGGGCGCCGTACCCGTGCTGCGTGTAGGTGTAGCTCCAGCTCGTGGTGCCGGTCGCCGGGTGCCAGGTGGCGCCCTTGTCGGTCGAGACCTCGACCCCGGCGACCTGGCCGCCGCCCGCGTCCTGGGCGGTGCCCTGGATCGTCACCCGGGCGCCGTTGGGCTGCTGACCGTCGGCGCCGGCCGTGATCGAGACAGTGGGGCCGACGGTGTCGGTCGACGCGCTCGCCTGCGTCAGCCCCGCCATCAGGGTCGTGGGCTGCGCGCCCATGTCGGCGAGCAGGTTGACCTGGGCCTGCTGCATGCGGGGGTCGGCGGGAGGTGGATTGCCTCCCGGGGCATCGTGGACGTCGTCGAGACCCCAGGTCCACTGGACGGTCCCGGCGCCGAAGACCAGGGCGCCGCTGGCGGCGCGGTGCATCGTCAGGTGGTGGGTCGTGGTGTCCGGCCCGATGTAGGCGGGACCCAGGTTGCCGAACCCGGAGACGTACTCCGGGGTGGGACCGACGGTCGTCGAGAGCCGGATCATGCCTGGCGGCCGGAAGCCGTTGTCGACGTCCTCGTCCGACTCGTAGCCCACCGTGGACGCTGTGAGCGCACGCGACTCACCGTCGGACAGGTTCGCCAGTGGGGTGTTGCGCCACAGCCGCAACCGGCCTTCGCGCGCGTCGACCGTGATCGCGAGGTCGTCGTGGTTCGCCTTGAACAGCGTGCCGGTCACCGCGTTCTCGGGGATCCCGGCGCCGTTCGCCTGCGAGGCATACCTCGGGTCGCGGAAGGTCCCGGTCCACTCCGGCGAGGGGTCGACCTTGCCGAACTCCCAGGTCTCCTTGTAGCTCGTCATCGTGCGGTACGAGGCGTTGTTGCCGTCGATCGAGTTCTCCCAGCGGACCCGCCAGTACATCTCGTTGCCCGAGAGGAACATCAGGTTGACGCCGGCGTCCCGGGCGGCCTCGACGTTGGCCCGCTGCCGGCCGCTCCAGTACTCGTCGTGGCCGACGGACAGGAACGTCCTGTGGTTCGTCAGCAGGTGCCCGAGGCGGTCGGTGTCGGGGCCGGCGATGTAGGAGACGTCGTAGCCGTTGCGCTCGAGGAAGCGCACCAGGGGGAACTCGTTGGCGAAGTAGTAGTCGCGCCCCCAGGGCACCGAGGTCCGGGTCGCCATCGGCCGGTTGTAGGAGACCTTGAAGGCCCGGGCGGGGGAGCCGTGCGTGCCGCCGCCGTAGTAGTCCGCGCCGCCGTACCTGTTGTAGGCCTGCCAGGTGGTGTCGGAGGTCTGGAAGACCAGGTCCGAGTGGCTGGCGTCGTCGCGGACGATGAAGGTGATGTGGCTCGCGCCGCCGCCCTGCCGCAGCAGCACGGCGAGGTAGACGCCTGAGACGGCGTCGGCCGGCACGTTCCACGACGCCGAGACGGCCCAGTTCCCGCAGTCGACGAGGTCGGTCGACACGTCGCTGACGCACTGCGGCTGGGCCTGCGGCTGGACGGTGCCCGGGAGGGTGTCGACCAGCCGTGCGCCGAGACCCTGGTAGTAGCCCGTCCGGTAGATCCTGACCGTGTACGCCGTCGCGGAGCTGATCTTGAAGTCGACCCGATCGCCGCGGTCGACGGAGATCTCGGTGGAGAAGCCCTGGACGTCGGGGTCACCGGCGCCGGTGATGTCCCAGTCCTCCGGCGGTGCGCCCGCCTTCTCGTTCTCGCACGCGATCTCGTTGGTGCACGTGGCCGCCGCGGCACGGGTGCCGCCGTTGATCGCCGCCTGCGGAATCGCCAGCAGTGCCGTGATCATGGCGACCGCCAACAGCAAACGCTTCATCGTCCCGAGTCCAAGCACTGCATGAAAGCCCCCCATGGCTTTGCCGTTCCTTGCTTCAGGAATGCCAACACGGCAGGGGCCCGGGCGAATCATCAGATTGGTGGAAAAGCAGACATCTGCGAAGCGCTACCTTGGGATCGTGCTGGAGCCGAGCGAGGCCATCGACCGCATCAATCGCGTCTACGGTGCGCACCCGAAGCATCGCGCGCTCCATGCCCGCGGCACGTTCTACGAGGGCACGTTCACCGCATCGGCGGAGGCTGCGGCCATCACCACCGCCGAAGCCTTCAGCGGTGCACCGACGCCGGTGGTCGTCAGGTGGTCCAACGGCAGCGGCAACCCCCACCACCCCGACAAGGCGCCGGACGTGCGGGGGATGGCGGTCTCCTTCCGGGCGCCGGACGGCGCCTTCGACCTGCTCGGCCAGACGTCGCCGCGGTTCCCGGTGCGGACTCCCGAGGACTTCATCCTGCTCACCGAGGCGTCGCAGCGGCAGGCGCTGCTGCCCCTCTTCATGGCTCGGCGCCCCAACTCGATCCCGGCTCTCCTCGCATCCACGAAGGCGAAGTCCTTGGTGCCGCCCTACTCCTACGCGGAGATGGCGTACTTCCCGATCCACGCCTACGGCTGGACCAGTGCCGCGGGTGAGCGGACGTGGGTGCGCTTCGTCCTCGCGCCGGTGGCGGGCAGGGACGGTCGGACGGCCGGGACGTTCACCGGCCGTGAGCGGCTGACGGACGAGATCGTGGCCCGACTCGCGGAGCATCCGGCGCGCTACGACCTGCGCATCACCGTCGCGGCTGCCGGTGACGATCCGCACGACCCGATGTCCGTCTGGGACGGGGAGCGTGAGTTCAGCGGCGGCATCATCGAGGTCACGGGGGCGACCGAGGACCCCGAGCACGACGGCAACATCGTGGTGTTCGACCCGACCCGCACCGTCCCGGGGATCGAGCTCTCCGACGACCCGATCCTGCGCTACCGCGCCCATGCCTACTCGGAGTCGATCACGCGCCGACTGGCGTGAGACCGGCGGCAGGGGACCGGCGCGGGCGCCGATAGGATCGACGCCCGTGAAGACTCTCGTGATCGGCACCGGAGGCCGTGAGCACGCGCTGGCGCTGGCCCTGTCCCTCGATCCCGGAGTCTCCGAGGTCCACGCGGCCCCGGGCAACCCCGGCATCGCCGCGGTCGCCACGCTGCACGACGTCGACCCGATGGACGGTGCCGCGGTCACGGCCCTCGCCTCGTCGCTCGGCATCGACCTGGTCGTGGTCGGCCCCGAAGCACCGCTCGTGGCGGGTGTCGCCGACCCGCTCCGCGCTGTCGGCATCGCGGTCTACGGACCGTCCGGTGCCGCCGCGCAGCTCGAGGGGTCGAAGGCGTTCAGCAAGGACGTGATGGCCGCCGCGGGTGTGCCGACCGCCGGGTCACGCGTCTGCGTCACCCCTGACGAGGCTGCCGCCGCGCTCGACGAGCTCGGTGCGCCCTACGTCGTGAAGGATGACGCGCTCGCCGCCGGCAAGGGCGTCGTCGTCACCACCTCGCGCGACGAGGCGCTTGCCCACGCGGCCGCGTGCGACCGGGTGGTGATCGAGGAGTTCCTCGACGGTCCCGAGGTCTCGATCTTCGCGGTCTGCGACGGTCGTACGGCGAGGGCACTGCAACCGGCACAGGACTTCAAGCGGATCTTCGACGGCGGCCGCGGCGCCAACACCGGCGGCATGGGGTCCTACTCGCCGCTGCCCTGGGCGCCGGCCGGGTTGGCCGACGACGTGCTCGCGAGCGTGGTCCAGCCGACGCTCGACGAGATGAACCGGCGCGGCATCCCGTTCGTCGGGACCCTCTATGTCGGCCTCGCACTGACCGACACCGGGCCGCGGGTGATCGAGTTCAACTGCCGCTTCGGCGACCCCGACACCCAGCCCGTGCTGGCGCTGATGACCTCCCCGCTCGGCAGCCTGCTCAAGGCCGCTGCCGACGGCGACCTCGGCGCCGTACCCGCCCCGACGTTCGCCACCGGTGCCTCCGTGACCGTCGTGATGGCGAGCGCGGGCTACCCCGAGTCGTCCTCGAAGGGCGACGTCATCGTCGGCACCGAGACGCTGACCGAGGAGCCCGACGTGGACGTGATCCACGCCGGCACCGCTCGCTCCGGCGCGCATCTCGTGTCCGCCGGCGGCCGTGTGCTCGCCGTGCGCGCCGTCGGTGCCGACATCGCCGATGCCCGCGCGAAGGCCTACGAAGGCATCGCCTCCATCTCGTTCCCCGGCGCCCAGTGGCGCCGCGACATCGCGGCCGAGCCGCTCGGTGTCGTCGAGGGCGCATCCGTCAAGGAGTCCTGACATGACCGTCCCCAACGTGCTGGCCACCCGCTATGCCGCCGCCGACCTCGCCGCCATCTGGTCGCCCGAGCACAAGATCGTGCTCGAGCGCCAGCTCTGGATCGCGGTCCTGCGCGCCCAGCGCGACCTCGGGATCGACGTCCCCGACGGCGTGGTCGAGGCCTACGAGGCCGTGATCGAGAAGGTCGACCTCGACTCGATCGCCGCCCGCGAACGCATCACCCGGCACGACGTGAAGGCGCGGATCGAGGAGTTCGCCGCGATCGCCGGCCATGAGCACATCCACAAGGGGATGACGAGCCGCGACCTCACCGAGAACGTCGAGCAGCTTCAGATCAAGCAGTCGCTCGAACTGCTCCGCGACCGCGCCGTCGCGACGCTCGCCCGGCTGGCGCGGCTGGCGACCGAGCACGAGACCACCGTGATGGCCGGTCGCTCGCACAACGTCGCCGCGCAGGCGACCACCCTCGGCAAGCGGTTCGCGACGATCGCCGACGAGATGCTGATCGGAGTCCAGCGCGTCGAGGAGCTGCTCGCGCGCTACCCGCTCCGCGGCATCAAGGGCCCGATGGGCACGTCGCAGGACATGCTCGACCTGCTCGGCGGCGACGAGACCAAGCTGTCCGACCTGGAGTCGCGGGTCGCGGCCCACCTCGGCTTCGACCACGTCCTCACCAGCGTCGGGCAGGTCTACCCCCGGTCCCTCGACTTCGACGTGCTCAGCGCGGTCGTCCAGCTCGTCGCCGGCCCCTCCAACCTCGCGACCACCATCAGGTTGATGGCCGGCATCGAGCTGGTCACCGAGGGCTTCAAGGAGGGCCAGGTCGGCTCGTCCGCGATGCCGCACAAGATGAACACCCGCTCCTGCGAGCGCGTCAACGGCCTCGCCGTCATCACCCGCGGCTACCTCTCGATGGTCGGCGAGCTCGCCGGCGACCAGTGGAACGAGGGCGACGTCTCCTGTTCGGTCGTACGCCGTGTCGCGCTGCCCGACGCCTTCTTCGCCGCCGACGGGCTGTTCCAGACCTTCCTCACCGTGCTCGACGAGTTCGGCGCCTTCCCGGCCGTCATCCAGCGCGAGCTCGACCGCTACCTGCCGTTCCTGGCCACCACCAAGGTGCTGATGTCGGCGGTCCGCAACGGCGTCGGCCGCGAGGTCGCCCACGAGGCGATCAAGGAAGCCGCCGTCGGGGTCGCCCTCGACATGCGCAAGGGCCAGGCCGTCAACGACGTCTTCGACCGGCTCGCGGCGGACACCCGCCTCGGGCTGACTCGCGACCAGATCGACGCGCTCGTGGCCGATCCGATCGAGTTCACCGGCGCCGCCGTGGCGCAGGTGCAGGCCGTGGTCGCGCTGGTGGAGGGCGTCGTACGGCGCCACCCCGACGCTGCGGCGTACGCCCCCGGATCGATCCTCTGACGCCATGAAGGCCGTCCATGTCACCGTCACGGGGCGAGTGCAGGGCGTCTCGTTCCGCTGGTACGCCGAGGAGCGGGCGCGCGAGCTCGGCGTCACCGGCTGGGTGCGCAACGAGCCCGACGGGTCGGTCGCACTGCATGCCGAGGGTGCCGACGATGCCGTCGACGCGCTTGTCGAGTGGTGCCGCACCGGCCCCGCCCTGGCGCGGGTCAGCAACGTGGCGGTCCGCGACGCCTCCGTGACCGGGGCGTCGTCGTTCGAGACCCGCTACTGACGCGAGGCCGCAAGCGGGGGATCCCCTAGTCGCCGACCAGGCCGTGCCGGCGCGCGATCGCGGCAGCCTCGGTGCGGTTGGCCGCGCCGAGCTTGTTGAAGATCCGGGAGACGTGGACGCTCGCGGTCTTGGGTGACATGAAGAGAGTCACAGCGATCTCGGCGTTGGTGCGTCCCTCGGCAAGCAGGGTGAGCACTTCGGCCTCTCGGCCGGTGAGGACATCGTCCGTACGCCGTTCGCGGGTCCTCAGCCCGAAGCGGTCGGCCAGGGCGTCGGCCCGCGCCTGCATGGGGATGGCGGTGAGGTCGTTCGCGATCGCCCGGGCCGCTGCGAGGTGGGTGCGGGCAGCGTCGCGGTCGCCATGCATCGCGTGCTGCTCGGCGAGTGACAGGTGGGTGATGGCGACGTCGGGCACGTGGCCGATCCGCTCCCATCCCTCGAGCGCGGCCACCAGTGTCCGGCGGGCATCACGACCGTGGAAGCGGTCGATCTGGGCGGCCAGGTCGAGCGGCCAGACCTCGCCGAGCGCGCCGTACCTGTGAAACCGCTCCGCTACCTCGGTCAGGGCTTCCAGATGGGCGCTCGCCGCGGCTCTGTCGTCGCGGCTCGGGTCGGCGGCTGCTGCGTCGGCCTCGACCCGAGCGCCGTGAACGGCCACCAGCCACAGGTAGTCGTCGATCCTCAGCAGCTCGGGGTCGTCCCACATGGCCAGGTAGACGCCCCGGGCCGTGGCCAGGTCGCCCGCCGCGGCGGAGGCATTCGCAACGATGTGCCGCACCATCACCTGGGCCGCGCCGCGTGGGATCTCCGCGCCGATCGTGGCCCGCCAGCGGTCGACGACCACCTCTCCCCGTTGGACGAGGTCGAGCTGGTCCAGTCGCAGGTTGCTGCTGCGCAGGTCGTCCTCCCACCAGGGTGCGGACTCCTCTAGCAGCCGCCGGGCACTGGCCCAGTCGCCCGTGCAGATCAGGCTGAAGGTGTGGTTCTCGACCAGGTGCTCCCACACGCCGGGGGCGAGCTGGGGGTGGCGCAGCCTGGACAGCGCCCGCTCGCCCACCTCCTGCGCGCGCCGGTGCTCGCCGCAGGCGGCGCGGCACCACATCAGGTTGCCGTCCAGGAGCAGCACGTAGTTGTCCGCCTGCTCGGGCAGGTCGGCGAGCTCGCGATCCAGGTAGTCGCCCGCGGACTGCAGGTCGTTGACGAACTCCCGCGAGTGGGACCGGGTCTGGATCGCACCCACCCGCGCCCGGAGGCTGCCCTCCTCGGACGCGATCTCGGTGGCGATCTCGGCGGCGAGGTCGAGCGCCGTGATGGCGCGCGGGTCGTCGCCAGGGAGCCGGCTACCCAGGGTGAGGGCGTGCACCGTGAAGAGGTCGCGGGGCATCGAGAACCAGTCGAACCGGTCGAACAGCTCCAGCGCCATCCCCCGGAACCTCCGGTCGAGCTCACCCTTGGCCTCGCCGGTGAGGGCGCGGGTCATCGTGACGGCGGCCAGTTCGGAGTCGGTGAGCAGGTGCTTCGGTATGGCGTCGAGCACCGCGAGGATGTCGCCGAGCGCGCCCGGTCCGACCAGCCCGAGGGCCTCCGCCACGGCCTCGCGCAGGCTGATGCCCGCGACCGCCTCCGGGTCCTGGAGGCTCGGCCAGGCTCGGAACACCCGGGACCACAGCGATGCCTGCTGGTGGGTGTCGGCGATCCGTTCGGCCGCTTGCCGCGCAGCGATCGCGGCAGCAACAGAGCGGGGCGCGTCGCGCGCCTCGTGCCAGTGCTCGGCGATCGCGAGGGCGCACAGATCGGAGGCCAGGACCCCCGGGCTGGCCGCCAGGACCTCCGCCCAGCGCCGGTGCCAGGAGCGCCGTGCCCCCGGCCCCATCGCCCGGTCGGCGGCATCACGCAGGAGCGCGTGCCTGAACGCCAGGTGGTCCGCCGACGCGTCACTGACCAGGACACCGTTGCGCACGGCCTCCTCCAGGGCAGCGTCCAGCTCCTCCGGCGTCGCATCGATCACCTCCTCGACCAGGCTGATGCGCAGGTGCCCGTCACCCACGGCGACAGCGTCGACGAGCCGCCGAGCGTCGGCGGAGAGCTGCGCGAGCCGGCCGTTCGCAACAGTGGAGACCGTGGCCAGTTCTGGTCGCCCGGCCGCCGCTGCGAGCTCCTCGACCACGAACGGCACTCCGTCACTGAGCTGCTGGATCCGCGTCGCCACCTCGCGTGAGGGGCTCGAGCCCAGGATGCCCAGCAGCTGCTCGCGCACCTGGTCGGCGTTGAGTCGACCCAGCGGGAGCAGTTGGCAGCCCGGGGTGCGGGCCAGCGCGGCGACATACGACGTGAGAGCGGCCTCGTCGACATCGGATCGCTCGGGGTCGTCCGTGCGCACGGTCGCCACGATGAGGAAGGTGCCGCGCATGGTGCGGAAGGCCAGGTTGACGACGTCGCGGGTGGCGGAGTCGGCCCAGTGCAGGTCCTCGACGACCCAGACGAGGACGTGGTCGCCCGTGAGGCGTTCGAACAGGTCGAGGAAGGCCGACAGCAGCTGGACCCGCTCCACGTGGCGGCTGGCGCCGCCGTCGGGCAGCAGCGGGGCGAGGGCGGATCGTTCGGCCGTGGTGAGCGCCTCGGGGCCGGCCAGGCGCATCAGGTCGCGCAAGGTGTCGGCCAGGACTCCGAAGGGGATCTCACCGGTGGACATGTCGACTGCCCGGCCGGTCACCACGAGGGCCTGGCCCAGCCCGGCGATTGCTTCGGTGACGAGACGGGTCTTGCCGATGCCGGCCTCCCCGGTGACCAGGATGCAGCCGTTGGCCCCGGCGGCCGCACGAGCGGCCGTCTCGCGGATGAGCGCGACGTCCGCGTCGCGACCGATGAGCCGGGGTTTTCCCACGAGGAAAGCGTGACATGGCTCGGGCTCGGCCGCGACGGGCTCGGACAGGCTCACCTGACGCTGGAGACGACGACGTCGATCCACCTGCGCTGGCGGGGAACTCGTACGGTGGCGGTCGGCGTGGCCGCCGCGGCCGGGTTGGTGGCCCGCTGCCGGCGCGATGCGCGGGCCTGGCGGGCGACGCGGCTGGCGGCCGCGGCGGCGAGTCGCTCCTGGTGGCTGTGGCGGGCGACCTGCTCGATGACGTAGGGGCTGGTCATGGTGGGCTCCTCGGGTGGGTGGCTGATGACCACGACACTCGTCCTGAGACCCCCGTCAGCGGATCTGGCAAACGCCCTATCTTTCTTGTCTCCGCGCCTTAGTCCTAGGTCGGCTGCCTGGTCCGCAGCGCGTGTGCGGGTCTGAGGGACCGCAGGGCCACCAGACGGCGCTCGGCTGTGCTTGACGGTGGCCGGCCTGACCGGATCGTCTAGCCCGATCGGGCCAGGAAGTGGCCGGTCGGAGGATTGTGACGCCCCGGCCCCCCTGCGAACCTTGGGTCATCCCTCCCGGATAAGCAGTATGGCCGGTACGAAGAACAGCCCAGCCGGCCGCGGTGAGCGGAGGTCGACCTCCACTTCGGTGTCACTGCCGACGCGACCCCGCCGAATCCCCCCACCGCGGCCCTGGGCTGCTTCCGCGCGCCCTCCCGTCAGCCATGGATCCCGCGCTCCGTGGCGCGTGCTGAAACTTGAGTCAGTTTGTCGACTATCGGGGCCCCATGACGATCGGCATCGCAGCCCCGCCCACCTACGACGACGTGGAGGTCGTGGTGCCCGCACCGGGCGACGGCCCCGGCAACCGGGCCGGCGCCGCGAGCAGAACACGAAGTCGCTTGTGATGAAACTCCACTGTGTCCGAGATCCCGTCGTCGCGAGTTCGGCGACGACGGCGGGTGCGCCCGACAATGGCGGCATGTCTGCCCCCGTCACGACCTCCGTCACGCGCCACGTCGACCCGTCCCGGACGAGCGAGATGCTCGCGTGGGTGCAGGCCGGTACGTCGCTGGCGGAGCGCTTCGACGGCTTCCTCGGCAGCGGCTGGGTGCGCCCGTCCGAGGAGTCCCCGGAGTGGCACATGCTCTACCGCTTCGCGAACGCCGACGCGCTGGCCGTCTGGGAGGCCAGCCCGCAGCGCGAGTGGTGGCTCGAGGCCGCACAGGGCCGGATCGAGGCGACGCGCGTCGAGCGGCGTACGGGCATCGAGGGCTGGTTCGACGAACCGGCCACCGTCGAGGCGACGAGCGCATCCTCGCCGGTGCCGCCGCCGCGGTGGAAGCAGATGGTGACGATCTTCCTCGTCTTCTTCCCGCTGAGCCTCGCCGCCAACTTCGTGGTCAGTCACACGCCGGTCGCGGACTGGGCGCTGCCGCTGCGCGTCCTGCTGACCGTGCTGGTGATGACGCCGCTGATGACCTACCTGTTCCTGCCGTGGATCACGCGCAAGATGGCCTGGTGGCTCCACCGTTAGGCTCGCCCCGTGGCCGACTTCAACATCCCCGACGCCCCGGCGATCGCAGGCACCACCCACCTGCACTCCGGCAAGGTCCGTGACCTCTACCGGATCGAGGGCGGCGAGCACGCCGACCGCCTGCTGATGGTCGCGAGCGACCGCATCTCGGCCTACGACTTCGTCCTCGACACCACGATCCCGGACAAGGGCGAGATCCTGACCCGGATGTCGCTGTGGTGGTTCGGCGAGCTGAAGGGCCTGATCCCCAACCACGTGGTCTCCACCGACGTGCCCGCCGAGGTCGCGGGTCGCGCGGTGATCTGCGAGGCGCTCGACATGTATCCCGTCGAGTGCGTGGCCCGCGGCTACCTCACCGGCTCGGGGCTCCTCGACTACCGCCGCCACGGCGAGGTCTGCGGCATCGTCCTGCCCCCCGGCCTGATGGACGGGTCCCGCCTCCCCGAGCCGATCTTCACGCCCGCGACCAAGGCCGCGGTCGGCGACCACGACGAGAACGTCGACTACGAGGCGGTCGTCGAGGCCGTCGGTGACGACGAGGCCGCCGAGCTGCGGCTGCTGACGATGGCGGTCTACGAGCACGCCCACGACGTCGCCCGCGAGCGCGGCATCATCCTGGCCGACACCAAGCTCGAGTTCGGCGCTCGTCCCGACGGCACCACGGTCCTGGGTGACGAGGTGCTCACACCCGACTCCAGCCGCTTCTGGCCGGCGGCCGAGTGGCAGCCCGGCCGCGCGCAGGCGTCCTACGACAAGCAGATCGTCCGCGACTGGCTCACCGGCGACTCCGGCTGGGACCGCACCAGCGGCGAGCCGCCGCCGCCGCTGCCCACCGAGGTCGTGGAGCGGACGCGCGCGCGCTACGTCGAGGCCTACGAGCTGCTCACGGGTGAGACGTTCTGACGTCTCGCCGCTTCCGGGCCAGTGTCGACCTCGCCGTACGCCGAAGCGTCGCGTTCGACTATCTCGGAGACCCGCGCAACCGACCCGAGTGGCAGTCGTCGCTGCTCTCGGTGACGCTCACCGACCGGGACGCCGAGCCGCACCTCGGCATGACCTGGCGTGAGACGACCATGGTCGGGGTCCGGCCGCGGATGGAGATCATCCGCCTCGAACGCCCCGACGTGTGGGCCGAGCGCGGCACGTGGCAGGGCATCGAGGCGACGCTGGTGCTGACCTTCGAGGAACGCCATGCCGGGTGTCGCGTGGTCGCCGAGGGCGAGATCTCCGGTCGCCACCTGTACGCCGCACCCGCGGCCGTCGCCGGGAGGTTGGCCGGGCTCGCGATCGGCGCCGACCTCCGCAAGGCCGGCCGGATCCTCGAGCGCCGCACCTGACCCGATATCCATGGACGCTTCGGGGGTCCGTTCGAGGATTTCACCCCAGGAACGCCCATGGATATCGAGGCACGGCTGGGTAGGTTGACCCACATGCCGACCCTCGCCTCGCTCCTCGAGAACTCCGCCGCCACGTACGCCGACCGCGAGGCCGTCGTCCTCGGAGACGTCCGCCTGACCTACGCACAGGTCAACGGCGCCGCCAACCAGGTCGCCAACCTCCTGCTGTCGCGCGGCATCGAACCGGGGGACAAGGTCGCGCTCAGCTGCCCCAACCTGCCCTACTTCCCGATCGTCTACTACGGCATCCTCAAGGCCGGCGCGACCGTCGTCCCCCTCAACGTGCTGCTCAAGGGCCGCGAGGTCGCCTACCACCTGGCCGACTCCGACGCGAAGGCCTACTTCTGCTTCCAGGGCACCGCGGAGCTGCCGATCGGCGAGGAAGGGCACGCGGGCTTCGAGCAGACCGACTCGTGCGAGACGTTCTTCATGATCACCGTGGACCCCGCTGCCGCGTCGCCCATCGAGGGCACCGAGACCCTCGGCCAGGGCATGAGCGGACAGCCGCCGACCTTCGATGCGGTCGACGTCAGTGACGACGACACGGCGGTCATCCTCTACACGTCCGGCACCACCGGCCAGCCCAAGGGCGCCGAGCTGCGTCACCGCAACATGCTCTCCAACGCGCTCGCCGGTGACACCCTCTTCGGCGCCGACGCCGACCGGCCAGACACCTACCTGTGCGTGCTGCCGCTGTTCCACTCCTTCGGCCAGACCGTGATCATGAACGGCGGCTTCGCCTTCGGCGGCACCGTTGTCATGCTCCCGCGGTTCGAGGCCGACCCGGCCCTTAAGACGATGGCCAGGGAGAAGGTCACCTTCTTCGCGGGCGTGCCGACGATGTACTGGGGACTCCTCGGCGCGCTCGAGGACTCCGGCGTCGACGTCGCCGAGCTCGCCGCGAACCTCCGGGTCGCCGCCGCCGGCGGATCCGCCCTGCCGGTGGAGGTGCACAAGGAGTTCGAGCGCCGCTTCGGCGTCACCATCCTCGAGGGCTACGGCCTGTCCGAGACCTCGCCCGTCGCCAGCTTCTCGCCGTACGGCGAACAGGTGCGCGTGGGCTCGATCGGGCTCCCGATCCCGGGAGTCGAGATGAAGCTGATCAGTCCCGAGCCGGGGGACTGGGCGGACGCGGACGGCGAGATCGGCGAGATCGCGATCAAGGGCCCGAACATCATGAAGGGCTACTACAACCGGCCGGACGCCACGGCCGACGCGATCCACGACGGGTGGTTCCGCTCCGGTGACCTGGGCCGCAAGGACGACGACGGCTACTACTACATCGTCGACCGGTCCAAGGACATGATCATCCGCGGCGGCTACAACGTGTACCCGCGCGAGATCGAGGAAGTGCTGCTGACGCACCCCGGCGTCAGCCTGGCCGCCGTGATCGGTGTCCCGCACGAGAGCCACGGCGAGGAGATCAAGGCAGTGGTGATCCGCAACAAGGAGGTCGAGCTGACCGAGGACGAGCTCGTCGCCTGGGGCAAGGAGCAGATGGCCGGCTACAAGTACCCCCGCATCGTGCAGTTCGTCGACGAGCTCCCGATGACGGCCACCGGCAAGATCCTCAAGCGCGAGCTGAGCTGACGTGCGACCGCTCCTCCTCGTCGTCGGCGGGCTGCTCGTGGTGGTCGGTGGACTCTGGACGTTCCAGGGCCTCGGCTACGTCGAGGGCAGCGCCATGACCGGCGTCGACACGTGGGCGATGATCGGCCCGGTCGTGGCCGGGCTCGGCGTGGCGCTGGTGATCGTGGCTGCGCGCAAGCGGGAGTGAGCGCTCAACAACTGGTCTAGACGTCGTGGTCCTTCCGAGGACGTACGCCGCGTGGCCAGCCAGCATGCCTGCATGACTCCTCGACCTTCCATGCGTCTGCGCTCTGCCGCAGTCCTGGCGCCCGCCGCACTGCTCGTCATCGGACTCGCGGCTCCCGCGAACGCCACGGTCAGCGTCTCCGGAAGCGACATCATCGGTGACGGGGGCAACGACTCGATCACCGTGAGTTGCGCCGCGGGGTCGTTGAGCGCGGGAGGCATGTCGGGCGGTTCGTGCGCCCCGATGACTTCCATCTCGGTCAAGCCCGGGGCCGGCTCGGACATGGTCGACCTCACTGCGGTGACGGCCGCAGACTTCCCAGCGCTCCTCACCACCGGAGTCGACCTGAGGGATACCCCAGGCCCCGAGGAGAACGACAGTGCAAACGGGTCGCCGCTGGACGACGTCATCACCGGCGACTACAGCGATTCGCTCATCGGCAACGCCGGCAACGACCATCTCACTGGCGGCATCTCTGCCAGTGGTGGCCTGGGTGACGACGCGATCATCGACTCCAACGGCACTGGCATCGGATCGGGTGGTCCCGGAGACGACCGGTTCATCAACTCCCTGCCCCGAGCGGGGGTGGAGGGCGGGTCCGGTGTAGACACCTGGGAGGTCGACTTCGACAAGGCCAGCCCGCACTACGGCAGTGATCTGAGCGCCACCCTGGGTGTCGACCAACTCTCCCTCGTGCTCGCTGGGTCACTGACCTCAGTCCCCTTCACTGGGATCGACCAGGTCTACGTGACCTTGTTGCGGGGTGACGTGCAGGCCTGGGATGGCGCCTCCTTCCCCGGGGTGCAGCACATTCGCGGGATGGCGGGAGTCGACACGTTGATCGGTGGTCCGGCCGACGATGTGCTGTATGCCGGTGGCGGCAACGACACCGTGACAGGCGGAGGCGGTGCTGACCTGCTCAGCGGCGGTGACGGCGACGACACCATCAGTGCCCGCGACGGGGTTGCCGACCGGATCGACTGTGGTGCCGGCACTGACTCGGTGGTGGCCGACGCCGTGGACGTGCTTGCCGGTTGCGAGACCGTGGACCAGCCGGCCCTGCCGGCTCCGCCGCGCTCGGCACCGCCGGCCCAGGTGATCCAGGTGCCGGTCGTGCCCGTGACCAACGCGGTCGCCGGGCCCGGCACGGTGAAGAAGGGCAAGTCGGGCACCTTCACCTTCGGCTCGCCGACGCCGGGTGCGACGTTCCAGTGCTCTCTGGACAACGGGGCATGGAAGACCTGCGCGTCGGCGTACAAGGTCAACACGAAGAAGCTCAAGGCCGGCAAGCACACGCTGCTGGTGCGTGCTCTGCTGGGCGGTGCCGCCGACGCGACGCCGTCGACGAAGGCCTTCAAGGTCAAGAAGGGCTGACTGCCTCCGCGAGTGGTCGGGGGCGCCGATAGGATCGGCGACGCAATCCCCCGACGCTCAGGAGCGCCCGTGGCCCGTTACGTGGTCGATGTCATGCCCAAGCCCGAGATCCTCGACCCCCAGGGCAAGGCCGTGCTCGGTGCGCTGCCGCGCCTCGGCTTCGCCGGCGTCGTGGACGTCCGGCAGGGCAAGCGGTTCGAGGTCGAGATCGAGGGCGATCCGACCGCCGAGTCGCTCGCCGAGGTCCAGCAGATGGCGCAGACGCTGCTGTCCAACCCGGTGATCGAGGACTACGAGGTCCACACCGATGAAATTCACCCCACGAAACTGCTCGCTGCACTCGCACTTCCGCGGGGCCCCAGTGAGGGTCGGCGTCGTCACCTTCCCCGGCTCGCTCGACGACGTCGACGCGCGCCGCGCCGTCACGTTCGGTGGCCACGAGGCCGTGGCCCTCTGGCACGGCGACCACGACCTCCAGGGCGTCGACGCGGTCGTGCTGCCCGGTGGCTTCTCCTACGGCGACTACCTCCGCTGCGGCGCCATCTCGCGCTTCGCCCCGGTGATGACGGAGGTCATCGAGGCTGCAGGCAAGGGCATGCCGGTGCTCGGCATCTGCAACGGCTTCCAGATCCTGTGCGAGTCGCACCTGCTCCCCGGCGCGCTGATCCGCAACGACCACCGCAAGTTCGCCTGCCGCGACCAGCGACTGCGGATCGAGAACACCTCGACCCCGTGGACCAACGCCTACGCGCCCGGTGCCGAGATCACCATCGTGCTCAAGAACGGTGAGGGTGGCTACGTCGCCGACGAGGCCACCCTCGACATGCTCGAGGGTGAGGGCCGCGTGTTGGCCCGCTACCTCGGCGACAACCCCAACGGGTCGCTGCGGGACATCGCCGGCGTCACCAACGAGCGCGGCAACGTGGTCGGCCTGATGCCGCACCCCGAGCACGCCGTCGAGGACCTCACCGGTCCCGGCACCGACGGGCTGGGGTTCTTCACCTCGCTGGCCGCCGCCGCTTTCGCATGAAGACCAATCTGACTCCCCGCAGCCTCTTCCGTTCGCTCGCGATCGGCGAGGCGATCACCTGGGCGCTGCTGCTCCTCGGGATGTTCCTCAAGTACGTCACCGAGACCACCGAGCTCGGCGTCCGGATCTTCGGCATGGTGCACGGCGTCGTGTTCATCGCCTACTGCCTGGTGACCTTGATCGTGGCGATCGACCAGCGCTGGTCGCTCCCGCGCGCCGTGCTGGGCCTGGCCGCGGCCGTACCGCCGTTCGCCACCCTCCCCTTCGAGGTGTACGCCGACCGCCGTGGCCTGCTCGGCCCGGACTGGCTCTCGACGTCGGACAGCCCGACGGCGCCGCAGCGAGCGGTGTGCTGGCTGCTCCGGCACCACCAGCTCGCGCTTGGGCTCCTCGTGGTCGCCGTCGGCGTGCTCACCGCCGGTGCGCTGGCCGTCGGCCCGCCCGCCTGACCGTTGCAAGGCGCCCGGCAGGCTCAGAATCGACCGCGGGCCAGCCGTCGCCAGGTGGGTGCATCGGTCGTGCCGCTGGGCTCGACGCCGACCCGCGCCTGGTAGGCCAGCAGCGCTGATCGCGTTGCCTCGTCGAAGGTGCCCGTCACCTCGACTCGCTGCCGCGCAGCAGTCAGCGCTCGCTGGAGCCGTGAGACCGCGGGGCCGGTGGCGCCGACGGCCAGCACCGGCCGGTCCTGCCCGGCGAGCAGCGCGACCCAGTTCTTGCGGCGCCAGGTGCGGGTAGGGCTGAAGTGGCGCGACTTCATCCAGGCGCCTGCGGCGCGGCGGGTCGCGCGGTCGTAGTCCCCGTCCAGCGCGCCGGCGTACCGCTTCTTCTCACTGAGCAGGCACTGGAGCGCCAGCGTGCGGGTCTTGCTGGCCGCCCCCGGCTTGAGCGTGTAGTAGGTCGGGAAGTCGACGCGGGTGCCGCCGCAGTGCGTCTCGGGCACGGGCTTCGGCTCGGGAGCGGGCACCGGCGGCGGCGGGGGAGCCGTGGTCGTCCCGCTGAGCTCGAGGTAGTTGCTGTCGATGTTGATGGTGACCCCGCCCCACGTCTCGTTGTGGCCACCCTTGAACTGCTTCATCCGCCCGCCGGGACGCCAGCCGTCCTCGCCGATGTAGGTGGTCGACGTGTTGGCGACACCGTCCCAGCGTGCGATCCAGATGCGGTCCGGAAGAGCGAACTGGCCGGGTCGGCTGATGCGTGCGTCGTCGAGCATCTTGATGCCCGTGCTCGCGCTGGAGTAGAAGCCGGCGACGTAGCCTAGCTCCTTGGTGCGGGTGACCCAGGCGCTGACGAAGGCCAGGGCGGACTCGCGGCAGTGGGTGTCGGCGAGGTTGAAGGACTCGAGGTCGTACCACAGCGTGCTGCCCGGACCGATGCCGAGCGCCGAGGCATCGGTCGCGTTCTTGTCGGCCTCGACGACGCCCTGGGCGCGCGCGGCCGCATAGCTGTCGGCGGGCTGGGGGTTGATCTTGAAGTCGTCCTTGTAGCGCGGGAAGCGGTCCAGGCAGGAGGCCTGCGGGCCCAGGGCGATGGGGAGCAGCCGCCAACCACGCGAGACCTGCGTCGCGACCCACGTGGGCGAGAGGTTGGGCTGGACGCGGCAGGCGCGGGAGTCCCCGGAGATGTAGATGCCCACGGCGCGGAAGGGGGAGTGGGTGATCCACGCATCCATGGCGGCCTGGGTCGGCGCCACGCACTGGTCGAAGCCGAGGCCGGTGAAGTCGCCCGGCGTCGAGGCTGCGATCTCCGCCTTCCGCTCCGAGGCGCTGGCGAGGGTGGCGACCCCGTCCCGCGACGCATCCGGGTGCGCGATCTGCACGGTGGGAATGCTGACGGCGAGAGCGAGCAGGGCGGTGCTCAAGGCGATGGCCGGTCGGCGCATGGTCGTGACTCCAGAAGCTGGGGAAGGCGGGTCGCGAAAGGGCCACCCTACGTCCCACCCGTCACTTTCGTCACACGATCGTGCTCATTGAGCCGCTGAGGGCGACCACGCCAGGACGCGGCAGTCGGTGGAGCCGCCAGCCTTAGTAGATTGGCGCCCGTGTCCGAGACCCAGCAGGCCCCCCGCACGAGCACCCTCGACACCGTCGCCGTCGCGTCCGGTGACCCCGAGCGCGAACAGCCGTGGGCCGATCTCGGCCTGAAGGCCGACGAGTACGCAGAAATCCGCGAGATCCTCGGTCGCCGCCCGACCAGCAGTGAGCTCGCGATGTACAGCGTCATGTGGTCCGAGCACTGCTCCTACAAGTCGAGCAAGGTGCACCTCAAGCAGTTCAGCGAGATCCCGCAGGAGACGCCGATCGGCAAGATGCTCGCCGGCATCGGCGAGAACGCCGGCGTCATCGACATCGGCCAGGGCTACGCCGTCACCTTCAAGGTCGAGTCGCACAACCACCCGTCCTACGTCGAGCCCTACCAGGGCGCCGCCACCGGCGTCGGCGGCATCGTCCGCGACATCCTCGCCATGGGCGCCCGCCCGGTCGCGGTGATGGACCCGCTCCGCTTCGGCCCGCTCGCCGCCCCCGACACGCACCGCGTGCTGCCCGGGATCGTGGCCGGCGTCGGCGGCTACGGCAACATGCTCGGCCTGCCCAACATCGGCGGCGAGGCCGTCTTCGACGAGTCCTACCTCGGCAACCCGCTCGTCAACGCACTCTGCGTCGGGGTGCTCCGCCACGAGGACCTCCACCTCGCCAAGGCGTCCGGCGTCGGCAACCAGGTCATCCTGTACGGCGCCCGCACGGGCGGCGACGGCATCGGCGGCGTCTCCGTGCTGGCGTCCGAGACGTTCGACGCCGACGGCCCGGCCAAGCGGCCCAGCGTGCAGGTCGGCGACCCCTTCATGGAGAAGCTGCTCATCGAGTGCACGCTCGAGATCTTCGCCGCCGGCCTCGTCGCAGGCATCCAGGACCTCGGCGGCGCCGGGCTGTCCTGCGCCACCTCCGAGCTGGCCAGCGCCGGAGACGGCGGCATGCACGTCGAGCTCGACACCGTGCCGTTGCGCGACTCCACCCTCGCGCCCGAAGAGATCCTGATGTCGGAGTCGCAGGAACGGATGATGGCCGTCGTCGAGCCCGCCGACGTCGACGCCTTCATGGCGATCTGCGAGAAGTGGGACGTCGAGGCCGTCGTCGTCGGCGAGGTCACCGACACCGGCCGGCTGCACATCGACTGGCACGGTGAGCGCGTCGTCGACGTACCCCCGCGCAGCGTCGCCCACGACGGCCCGACCTACAACCGCCCGTTCGCCCGGCCGAGCTGGCAGGACGCCCTCCAGGCCGACGGCGCGGAGAAGCTCGAGCGACCCACCGACCTCAGGGCGACCCTGCTCCAGCTGGTCGCCAGCCCCAACCTCTGCGACAAGGCCTGGATCACCGACCAGTTCGACCGCTACGTCCAGGGCAACAGCGTGCTCTCGCAGCCCAGCGACAGCGGCATGATCCGGGTCGACGTCGACACCAACCTCGGCGTCTCCGTCGCCACCGACTGCAACGGCCGCTTCGCCAAGCTCGACCCCTACGCCGGGGCGCAGCTCGCGCTCTCCGAGTCCTACCGCAACGTCGCCACGGGCGGCGCGCGCCCGCTCGCGATCTCCGACTGCCTCAACTTCGGCTCCCCGGAGGACCCCGACGTGATGTGGCAGTTCGCCGAGGCCTGCCGTGGGCTCAAGGACGCCTGCCTCGAGCTCGGCATCCCCGTCACCGGCGGCAACGTCAGCCTCTACAACCAGACCGGCGAGACCGCGATCCTGCCCACGCCCGTCGTGGCCGTGCTCGGCGTCATCGACGACGTCACCAAGCGCACCCCGACCGGCTTCGTCGCCGAGGGCGAGCGCGTCTTCCTCCTCGGTGAGACGCGCGACGAGCTCTCCGGCTCGGAGTGGGCGCACGTCGTCCACCAGCACCTCGGCGGACTCCCGCCGCAGGTCGACCTGGCCGCCGAGCGGCACCTGGCCGAGCTGCTCGCCGACGCGTCGCGCGATTCAGTTGTCACCAGTGCCCACGACCTGTCCGACGGCGGACTGGCCCAAGCCCTGGCGGAATCCTCCTTCCGCAACGGGATCGGGGTCTCGGTCTCGGTGGCCGCGGTGGCCGGTGGCGACGCCTTCGTTGCCCTCTTCGCCGAGTCCGTTGCACGCGCCATCGTGACGGTGACCACCGACAACGCCGACCGGCTCGTCGCGCTGGCCCAGCTCCACGGCGTCCCGCTGACGCCGCTGGGCCAGACCGGTGGCGCGCAGATCAGTGTCGAGGGTGAGTTCGCCGTCGACGTCGCCGAGGCGCAGGCCGCCTGGAGCGCCACGCTCCCCGACGCCCTGGGCTGACAGGCGGTCGCACTACCGGGATATCCATGGACGGTCCTGGGGCGTGTCGCGCCGTCCGACCCCGAGATCGTCCATGGATATCCCCGGCAGCCTGAGTAGGGTCGCGGCAGATGGCCGCCATGACGCGGCGAGCCGCGCTGACGGCCGCCGGACTTCTCCCGCTCGCTGCGGCGTGCGCGAACGACACACCTGGAGACGACCCGATGCCACGTGGAGACGAGCGACCGACCAGCGGCACGCTCCCGGTCCAGCCCCGCCTGAGCTACGGCGACGACCCGTCGCAGTGGGTCGACCGCTATCAGCCCGAGGGCGTCAGTCGCGGCACCGTCATCGTCATCCATGGCGGGTTCTGGAAGTCGGCGTACGCCGCCGACCTCGGCGCGCCACTGGCGGCGGACCTCGCAGCGCGCGGGTGGACCGCCCTCAACGTCGAGTACAGACGGGTCGGCAACGGCGGTGGCTTCCCCGAGACCTTCGACGACATCCACGCCGCGATCAACCTCGCCGAGGGAGAGGGCCCGGTGATCACGCTCGGCCACTCCGCCGGTGGTCACCTCGCGACGTGGGCGGCCGCGCGCCAGCGCTTCGACGAGTGGGCCGGCGGTGTCGAGGTCACCCAGGTGCTCTCCCAGGCCGGCGTCGTCGACCTCACTGCGGCGTACGACGAGAACCTCGGCGGGGGAGCGGTTGCGGCCCTGATGGGCGTCGGGCCCGACGACCCCGCCTTCGATCTGGCCGATCCGATGCGGCAGGTCCCGCTCGACGTGCCGGTCTGGTGCCTGCACGCGCCGGACGACCAGGCCGTGCCGATCAGCCAGTCCCGCGACTACGTCCGCGCCGCGACCGACGCTGGCGCGACCGCCGAGCTGGTCGAGGTCACCGGTGGTCACTTCGACGTGATCGACACGAGCACCGAGGCCTGGCAGACGATCGTCGAGCTCCTGGACACGATCAATCCGGCAACAGGCTGATCTTCTGCCAGATCTTGCGCGACATCCCGGTCGTCAGGGTCTCGATCGTGCTGACCGTGTCGAGCACGACGGAGTCGCGCGACTCCTCCGCGCACAGCGCCGCGACCTTGCCGATCAGGCTGAGCAGCTCGGAGCAGTAGTCGAGGTAGTGCTCCATCCCCGCCCGGTCGAGGTCGAGGTCGGGGGAGACCGACGTCGGAGTGAAGTCCTTGCGCAGCCGTTCCGGGTCCTTGGTCAGCTGGTGCATGTCGACGATGTGCGCCAGCGACCGCAAGCGGTGCAGCAGGCCGAGCAGCTGCCCACGCTCGAGACGATTGGGCAGCGCGAGCAGGAAGAACACGGCAATGGCCGCGAAGACGAGGTCGTTGATCGCGCTCTCGATCAGCGGCAGCCAGTCCACGGAGCTGTCCACCCGATCGGCGTCCTGCATGGCCAGCCCCAGGGCGACGAGGGTCGCGAGCACGACGAGGACGACCCCGATCCGGGAGGCCAGCCGCACCCAGCGCAGCCGTGTGCGCGTGGCCGCCGCCCCGGTCGAGACGTCCGAGGCCAGCCGGGTGAGCTCGACCGCCACGCGCGCCAGTCCGCGCGCCGGGAACCGTGCCGCGATGCGCTCGGTGAGCCGGCCGACGGTCTCCTGCACCGCCGTCGCCGACAGGCGCTCCAGCGACGGCTGATCGACACTCATGCGGGTCAGAGTAGGGCTGTGGGGCCGGTCTAAGGTGCAACCGTGCCCGTCCGTCTTCGCCCTGCCGCCCCGGATGCGGTCGCGCAGGCGCTGGCGCACCGGACGACGGCCGACGACAAGCTGCTCACCAAGCACTTCCTCGCCGTCCTCGCCGAGCGTGCGCCCGGCAACTCCGTCGAGGTCCGCGTCCCGCCGTACGCCGCAGCGCAGGTCATCCCCGGCGTGCGGCACACCCGGGGCACCCCGCCGGCGGTGATCGAGACCGACGCCGCGACCTGGATCGCGGTCGCGACCGGCGAGCTGGGCTGGCACGACGCCGTCGCGAGCGGCCGGATCATCGCGAGCGGCGAGCGCACCGACCTGACGACCTATCTCCCGCTGACCCACACGAACGAGGACTGAATGAACATCCGCTCCCTCGGCTTCCGCACCGACCTGCGCCTGCTGGAGATGACCGGCAGCCAGATCGAGGACCGCGGCACCCATCTCGTCATCCGCACCCCCGACAACCCGACCTACTTCTGGGGCAACTTCCTCCTGCTCAAGCAGCGGCCCTTCCCGGGCGGTGAGCGCGAGGTGATCGCGGCCTTCCAGACGGAGTTCCCCGAGGCCGAGCACGTGAGCATCGGGATCGACGGCACCGAGGACCAGACCGCCGAGCTGCAGGGCTTCGTCGACGCCGGGATGGAGGTCGACAGCGGCACCGTCCTGACGGCCGGCAAGCTCGTCGAGCCGCGGCCGGTCGCCGACGGGGTCGTGGTGCGAGCACTGGAGAGCGACGACGACTGGGAGCGGCGGGCCCGGCTCAGCCAGCAGCTCTACCCGAAGACCCAGGACGAGACCTTCATGCCGTTCGCGCTCGGCAAGAACGCGCAGGAGCGCGCGCTGGTCGCACACGGTGTCGGCCAGCGGTTCGGCGCGTTCGTCGACGACGCCCTCGTCAGCACGGCCGGCATCTTCGTCACGCACGCGGGTGTCGCCCGTTACCAGTCCGTCGAGACGCATCCCGACCACCGCAGGCAGGGCCTGGCGGCTGCGGTCGTGCACGCCGCCGGCGAGCACGCGCTGGCGGCGTACAGGCTCGAGACGCTCGTCATCGCGGCCGACCACGACGGCGACGCGATCCGGATCTACCGCAGCCTCGGCTTCGCGGATGCCGAACGTCACTGCACCCTGGAGCGCCGCCCCCAGGAGTGGAGCTGACGATTCGCTACTAGGGTGCGGCCATGACGATCGACATCCGCGCCCGCCTGGCCGAAGTTCTCCCCGGAGTCCGCCAGGACCTCGAAGACCTGGTCCGCATCGAGTCGGTCAGCGCCGACCCGGCCCGCGCCGGCGAGGTCGAGCGCAGCGCGCTGGCGACCGAGGCGTTGTTCAAGGCCGAGGGCTTCGAGACCGAGATCGTGCGCGCCTTCGACGGTGCGCCGCCGGCCGTGATCGCCAAGAAGGCGGGGCCCGAGGGCGCGCCCACGGTGCTGCTGTACGCCCACCACGACGTCCAGCCGGAGAACGACCACGCCGACTGGGACTCGCCGCCCTTCGAGCCCACGGAGCGCGGAGACCGTCTCTACGGCCGTGGCGCGGCCGACGACAAGGCCGGCATCGCCGCCCACCTGGGCGCCGTCCGGATCTTCGGCGACGAGTTGCCGGTCAACCTCGTGATGTTCATCGAGGGCGAGGAGGAGGTCGGTTCCGACACCCTCGTCGAGCTGCTCAACGCGTACAAGGACCGCCTCGCCGCCGACGTCATCGTGATCGCCGATTCCGGCAACTGGGACATCGGCGAGCCCGCCCTGACCACGAGCCTGCGCGGCCTGGTCCGGATGGACGTCGAGGTCCGCACCCTGACCCACGCCGTGCACTCCGGCATGTGGGGCGGCCTCGTGCCCGACTCGATCATGACCCTGAGCCGGCTCATCGCCAGCCTCCACGACGACGCCGGCAACCTGCTGATCGAGGGACTGCACAGCGGCCCGGCCGCCGACGTCGACTACCCCGAGGCCCGCCTCCGCGCCGAGTCGGGCGCGGCCGAGGGCATCGAGTGGATCGGCACCGGCTCCGCCGTCGAGCGCCTCTGGACCCAGCCCGCGCTCAGCATCACCGGCTTCGACGCCCCCAAGGTCGACGGCGCGTCCAACACCCTCGTCCCCGCCGCCCGCTGCCGGATCAGCCTGCGCGTCGCTCCCGGCGACACCACCGCCAACGCGGTCACCTGCCTGCAGGCGCACCTGGAGAAGCACGTCGCCTGGGGCGCCACGCTGAACACCGTCGTCGTCGACACCGGCGAGGCGACCAAGATCGACGCGAGCGGACCGGCGTACGACGCCGCGCGGGCCGCCTTCGCCGAGGCGTGGGACGGCACCGAGCCGGTCGACATGGGCGTCGGCGGGTCCATCCCGTTCATCGCCGAGTTCCTCGAGGCGTTCCCGCAGGCCAGCGTGCTGGTCACCGGCGTCGAGGACCCCGACACGCGAGCCCACGGCGCCAACGAGGGCCTGCACCTGGCCGAGTTCGAGAAGGTCGTCCTCGCCGAGGCCTACCTGCTCCGCAACGTCGGCGCGCTGCCGCGAGCCTGATCGACGAGGTGAGTCCCGGCTTGAGCGGCCATATGGACGCTCAAGCCACGACGGCCGGGTGAACAACCGTCCAGACCCCGGCTCTAGCCGGCATCGCGACGGCCGGAAACACCCTGGCCAGGTCGAGCTCCGCGATCCGGCGCCATCCTTCTCCACGGCTGGCGTGGCGGCACCTTGCGCGTTCGAGCGACGGAGGTTCGCGATCTGCCGCCACCCCGCCCTACCGGCCGAACGGTGGTGGCACGGTGCGCGTGTGCACGCGGCTCAGCGACGCAATCTGCCGCCACCTCCAGACGAGCTCATCCGTACCTCTGTCCACCACGCCCGGGCGATTCGGGGCGCCCGGCGTTGGCCCGTAGACTGACACCCGTGCCCTACGCCACCCCGCACCGCAAGGGCGGCGACGGCCGTTTGACCGCGGCCCTCGATCCCCACGACCAGGGCCCGCAGGATGCCTGCGGAGTCTTCGGTGTCTGGGCGCCGGGCGAGGACGTCGCCAAGCTGACGTACTTCGGCCTCTATGCCCTCCAGCACCGCGGCCAGGAGTCGGCCGGCATCGCCGTCAGCAACGGCCGCCAGATCCTCGTCTACAAGGACATGGGCCTCGTCTCCCAGGTCTTCGACGAGTCGACGCTGGAGTCGCTGAAGGGCCACCTCGCGGTCGGCCACTCGCGCTATTCGACCACCGGCGCCAGCACCTGGCACAACGCCCAGCCGACCTTCCACCCGACGGCCACCGGCTCCATCGCGCTGGCCCACAACGGCAACCTGATCAACACCGCCGACCTCGCGCAGATGGTGATCGACGACGAGGCCGACGGTCACCTCGACCTGCAGATGCGGATGCCGCCGGTCAGCACCAACGACACCTCGGTCGTCACCCAGCTGCTGGCCCACCACCCCGGCCAGACGGTCGAGGAGCGCGCCGTCGACCTGCTGCCGCTGATCGAGGGTGCCTTCTCGTTCGTCTGGATGGACGAGCACACGTTGTACGCCGCACGCGACCCGCAAGGGATCCGCCCGCTCGTCCTCGGCCGGCTCGAGCGGGGCTGGGTCGTTGCCTCGGAGACGGCGGCCCTCGACATCGTCGGCGCGTCCTTCATCCGGGAGATCGAGCCGGGCGAGCTGATCGCCGTCGACGAGGAGGGCCTGCGCACGCAGCGGTTCGCCGAGGCCGCGCCCAAGCACTGCCTGTTCGAGTTCGTCTACCTCGCCCGACCGGACACCGTGATGACCGGCCAGCGCGTGCACAGCGTGCGGGTCGAGATCGGCCGCCGCCTCGCGAAGGCGTTCCCCGCGGACGCCGACCTGGTCATCCCGGTCCCCGAGTCCGGCACCCCCAGCGCGATCGGCTACGCCGAGGCGTCGGGCATCCCCTACGGCATGGGGCTGGTGAAGAACTCCTACGTCGGGCGCACCTTCATCCAGCCGAGCCAGACCATCCGCCAGCTCGGCATCCGCCTCAAGCTCAACCCCCTGCGCGACGTGATCGAGGGCAAGCGCCTCGTGGTCGTCGACGACTCGATCGTGCGCGGCAACACCCAGCGCTCGCTCGTGCGGATGCTGCGCGAGGCCGGCGCCCTCGAGGTGCACGTCCGGATCGCGTCGCCGCCGGTGAAGTGGCCGTGCTTCTACGGCATCGACTTCGCGACCCGGGCCGAGCTGATCGCCAACGGCCTCACCAACGACGAGATCTGCCGGTCGATCGACGCCGACTCCCTGGGCTACATCGACCTCGAGGACCTCGTCGAGGCGACCTCGGTGCCCAAGCCGGACCTCTGCCGCGCCTGCTTCGACGGCGTCTACCCGATCGAGCTCCCCGACGCCGACCGGCTGGGCAAGCACCTCCTCGAGACGCCGCCCAACGCGACGGCGCTGCCGGTCCTCAACAACCCCTGAGTCGCACAACCGTGAGTGGAGAAACTGACGTGACCGAACCAGTGTCCGAAGGCGCCTACGCGGCCGCCGGTGTCTCCATCGAGGCGGCCGACCGGGCCATCGACCTGATGAAGGGCTGGGTCGAGAAGGCCCGTCGCCCGGAGATGATCGGCGGGCTCGGTGGCTTCGCCGGCCTCTTCGATGCCAGCGCCCTGACCAAGTACGCGCACCCCCTCCTCGCCACCTCCACCGACGGTGTCGGCACCAAGGTCGCGATCGCCCAGCAGATGGACGTCCACGACACCATCGGCTTCGACCTCGTCGGCATGGTCGTCGACGACCTCGTCGTCTGTGGCGCCGAGCCGCTCTTCATGACCGACTACATCGCCACCGGCCGGGTCGTGCCGGAGCGCATCGCCGCCATCGTCAAGGGCATAGCCGAGGCTTGCGTCGTCGCCGGCTGCGCCCTCATCGGCGGCGAGACCGCCGAGCACCCGGGACTCCTCGACCCCGACGAGTACGACGTCGCGGGAGCCGCCACCGGCGTCGTCGAGGCCGACAAGCTGCTCGGCCCCGGGCGGGTGCGCCCCGGAGACGTGGTCCTCGCGATGGGTTCCAGCGGGCTGCACTCCAACGGCTACTCCCTCGTGCGCCACGTGCTCCTCAACACCGCCGGCTGGGCCCTCGACAAGGACGTCGACGTCCTGGGTCGCACCCTCGGCGAGGAGCTCCTCGAGCCCACCCGCATCTATGCCAAGGCCTGCCTCGATCTCGCGGCCGCCGGCGGCGTACACGCGATGTCGCACGTGACCGGCGGTGGTCTGGCGGCCAACCTCGAGCGGGTGCTGCCGGTCGAGCTCGGCGCGACCCTCGACCGCGGCACCTGGAGCCTCCCGCCGGTGTTCTCGCTGGTCGCCGAGGTGGGCGGAGTCTCGCGCGCCGACCTCGAGGCCACCCTCAACTGCGGCGTCGGCATGGTGGCCATGCTGGACCCCGAATCCGTTGATTCGGCGGTCGAGCTGTTGGCCGGCCATGGCATCCCGGCCTGGGTCGCGGGCGAGGTCAGCGCGGGCGGCGAGGGCCGGGTCACGCTCACCGGCGACCACGGCTGACCTGATTCGGAGGCTTTCTCGGCGTTTCGGGAGCCCTGGCGTGCGGGAACACCCAGGGAGCAGGTAGCGTTAGACCCACGAGAAATCTTTACGGACAGCCCGGGTGCCTTCGTTGCCCCGGCCGATTTGCGAGGGGGCTGACCCTATGGGGCGCGGCCGAGCTAAAGCCAAGCAGACGAAGGTCGCACGCGACCTGAAGTACCGCACTCACGAGACGGACTTCGGGGCTCTTGCCAGTGAGCTGCACGGCGACAGTGGCAAGAAGGACGACCAGGTCGATCCTGAGATCCTCGAGAAGTGGTCCGACGTCATCGAGCCCTCACGCGACTGACGTCGCAATCTGACTCAGCACGCATCAACCGGACGAAGCGAGTCGTCGCTCCGTCCGGTTGACGCCTGTCTGTCAGGCCTGTCGTCGGGGCAGCCACACACCGCGCAGGCGACCCACGTCGCGCATGCGGCGTTCGGCCAGCCGGTCGGCGGCGATCGCCGGCGGCACGCCGTCGGTGCGAGCGAGCTCGAAGACCGAGCGGGTGGTCTCGAAGATGCCCGTGGCGCGCTGCTGCGCCCGCTCGAAGGAGAAGCCCTCGAGCTCGTCGGCGACCTGGATCAGGCCGCCCGAGTTCACGCAGTAGTCGGGCGCGTAGAGGATGCCGCGGTCCTCGAGCTGCTTCTCCACGCCGGGGTGCGCGAGCTGGTTGTTGGCGGCGCCGCAGACGATCTTGGCGCTGAGCACGTCGACGACCTCGTCCGTGAGCGCGCCACCGAGGGCGCAGGGTGCGTAGACGTCGAGCGGTGCGCGGACGAGCGCCTCGGTGCTGACGAGGGCCTGCACCTGTGGGAACTCGTCGCGCACGGCGTCGATCGAGGGCTGGTGGACGTCGGTGACCACGACTGAGGCGCCGTCCTCGATCAGGTGGCGTACGAGGTGCCGCCCGACCTTGCCGATCCCGGCCACACCGACGGTGCGCCCGGCCAGCGTGGGCTCGCCCCAGACCTGCTCCGCCGCGGCGCGCATGCCCTGGAACACGCCGTACGCCGTCAGCACCGAGCTGTCACCGGCGCCGCCGTGCGCCACGGTGCGACCGGTGACGTAGGAGCACTCGCGCGCGATGTCGTCCATGTCTTCCGAGAAGGTGCCCACGTCGCAAGCGGTGTAGTAGCGGCCGTTGAGCGACTGCACGAAGCGGCCGTAGGCGCGCAGCAGGCTTTCCGTCTTGAGGGTGGCGGGGTCACCGATGATGACCGCCTTGCCGCCGCCCAGGTCGAGGCCCGCGAGCGCGGCCTTGTAGGACATCCCGCGCGAGAGGTTGAGGACATCCTCGATCGCGGCGTCCGTGGACGCATAGGGGTAGAAGCGGGTGCCGCCGAGCGCCGGGCCGAGGGCGGTGGAGTGGATCGCGATGATCGCCTGGAGGCCGGACGCCTCGTCGTTGGCGAAGACCACCTGCTCGTGTTCGTGGCCGAGCTCGAATACGTCTACAGACATGGGTGCTGTCCTTGTGTGTTGTCGGTGCGGCCGCGGGGTGTGCGGCCTGGCGTCGACGACCACAGGGGTGGAGTGGCCGCCGTCACACCCAAGACTAATAGCGTCCGACCTCGCGTTGCACAACGACGTCACCGTGGGTGCCGTAGCCGACGAGCGGACCGGTTGCCGGGCTGCCGTTGAACCCGATCAGCAGCCACCCCTGGTCCGTCTGCGCGAGCGTCGGCCACGGCAGGTTCGTGGGGTACGCCGCAGCCAGCTCGCCGACCTCGGCCATGGCCAGGTCGAAGATCGGATAGCGGGCACTCTGGCCGCGCCGCCCGTCGCGGCCGTCGCTGGCGAGCACGCGCCACTGGTCGGCGACCCGGAGGATCGTGGTGCCCTCGGTGGCGCGGCGATCGACGGCCGCCCCTCGCAGGCTCAGGCGGTCCAGGGACGGCCCGCTCGCCAACGCCGGATGGAACTTGAAGAACTTCCGCGCACTGGCGAACCCGACCAGCCACTCGGCGCCGGTGTGCACGAGGTGCGGGTCCCAGACCCCGACGGAGGTGAAGCCGTCCGTGGGCAGCGGGAGCTCCTCCGTGTCGAGCACGTGCTGGCCGCTCAGCACGTCGGCCGTGGTGCGGGCGAGCGTGGCGCGCACCGACCGCTCCGGGTCGTGCTGCTGGAAGTCGCCCCACGTGCTCGTCGCGACCAGCCACGCGTCGCCGTCGCGGACGACGTGGGTGGCGTGGTCGCCGTACACACCGGGCTTGTCGGGGCGCCGGAAGAACAGGTCGCTGCGGTGCCGGAGGTCCAGGGAGTCGGGATCGAGGCTCCACACGGACGTGTGGGCGGTGTCGAAGAAGCCGGGACCCGCCGACGTGGCGCTGAGCAGCAGCGCCGAGCCGTCGCGCACGGGAGTGCCGTCGCGCGCCGTGACGAGCCGGATGTCGCGCAGGCCGAGCTGGCCGAATCGTCCGGCGGTTGCCGGGCCGCTCGCCTCGACCTGCAGGTCCGCGAGCAGCGCCTCGTCGCGGGCGTCGACGAGATCGGTGGGCTCGGTGAGATCGAGGCGGGCCCGCGCCGCCCACTCACCGGCCTCCTCGACGAGGAGTGTCACGTGGGTGCCGGTCAGCGTCAGTGCGAGCTGCGTCGGCGGCACCGCACAGCGGCCGTGGCGACGACTGCGGTGGGTGGTCGTGGTCTCGCCGTGTGTGACGCGCAGCTCGGCGTGCGTGCCGTCGAAGTGGCCGGCCAGTCGATGGCCGCCGAGGTGGAAGGCCAACGCGGCGGGCGACTCGTCCGGGAGCGGCAGCACGACTGCGGCGTACGGCGCAAGCATCGGCAGCGACGTGATGCCCTCATCCACGGGATGCGCGGAGCCCGGTTGGATCAGCGACAGCGGCCGCAACCGGCGCACGATCTCGAAGCGGGGGAGCACCCGCAGAGTGTGACACCCCTCATGCGGCCGAGAATCTGCGAAAGCCTGAGGGATCGGACAGAAACGTTCACCATGATGCGGTGACCTCCATCAGCCCCACGACGCCCGCGTCGGACCACCTCGTGGGTCGTTTCGAGTGAGGCTGTCGCATGTGCTCGGCGTCGCGGGGGGAGTGGCGCTCCTGAGCGCCACCGGATTCGCTGCCCAGCAGACGGCCCACCGCGACCAGGTGCTGACTGCCTACGAGGTCGTCCCCACCGTGCGGGCCGCGGTTCCGGTCGTGGCTGTGGCCAGCCGCGGCGCGGTGAAGAGTGCGGAGCCGCGCGACGGGTCGTTCGCCGCCAAGGCGGCTGCCGCCGTCGACTCGCGCTGGGCACGACGTACGGCCGACGACGCAGGTATCCCGCTGCCTGCCCTGACGGCCTACGCCCGCGCCAGCGTGCTCGCGCCTCGCGAGTGCCGGATCGGCTGGACCACGCTGGCCGGCATCGGGTGGATCGAGTCCCAGCACGGCACCATCGGCGACCGCGTGCTCGGGGACGACGGCCGCTCCTCCGAGCCCATCCTGGGGCCGGCTCTCGACGGTGGTGACTACGCGGCCGTACCGGCCACCCGCGACTCGGCCACCTGGCACGGCGACAAGGTCTGGGACCACGCGGTCGGGCCGATGCAGTTCATCCCGTCGACGTGGCGCACGTGGCAGACCGACGGTGACGGTGACGGCGTCGCCGACCCCAACGACATCGACGACGCCTCCCTGGCCGCCGCCCGCTACCTGTGCCAGTCCGGCGACCTGATGGTCGGCGACAACTGGTCGCGCTCGATCTTCAGCTACAACCACTCGGCCGACTACGTGCTCAACGTCTACACCGCGGCCGACGCGTACGCCGACCGGACGAACTGACGCCCGACCCTCGACCTGCGAGGACCGGGCGCCAGTTCACGCGTCAGCTCAGCGCCATCCGCGGTTCGCCGTTGACCAGTCCGGTCCCGGAGATCCCGCAGGTCCCCGATCGTGGCGCGCCACCGTTCCAGGCCTGGCGGACGCAGGAGCGCGTGGCCAGCTGCGCCCAGTAGTTCGGGTGCAGGCTCTCCTGGACGTAGTACGGGCTGCCGGAGCCACAGCAGGTCGTGACCGTACGGATCTGGTTGACCCACTCCGTCTGGTCCACCGCGCCCGGGGTGGTCCAGTTGGCGATGCCCTTCTCCTCGTAGAGGCCGACACCGTTCTCGCACAGCCGACGGCCGTTGAAGGCCGAGGCGAGGTTGAGGGTGCGCACGCCGGCGACGCCGGAGTCGGCGGCAGCGCCGGTGACGGCACCGTTGATCAGGCTGAGTGCAGTGGCGTTGGCCCAGTCGGCGTCGCGGTTCCAGAAGCCGCACCCACCGGTGTTCTGGCGCGTGTAGCCGCCCTCGCCGTAGCGGAAGCCCGAGCCGTTCGGCAGGGGTGACGGGTAGTTCTGCACGAGCAGCGTCCAGGAGCCGTCGACGTAACCCGCGTTGCGCATGGCCGTGCGCACGTTCTGGAACGCGAGTGCGATGGCGGCCCGCTTCGCCGCGACGTTGCCAGCGGTGAAGTTCTTGGTCACCGAGGAGTCGTCGCTGCAGTAGTTCTTGGCCCACGTCGGCGACGTCAGCCAGTTGGTGAGGCACGTCTGGATGATGGAGGCGAAGTTGAAGTCGTTGCCGCCGATCGAGACCGTCACCATCTTCACGTTGTGGGTGGCGGCGAAGTTCTGCAGCATCAGCGCCTGGCCCTGGTTGGCGCCGCTGTTGTAGAAGTCGAGACCGGGCTTGAAGTTGCCCGAGGAGTCGGTGAAGGTCGCCACCCGCGAACCGGAGCACGCGAGGTTCATCCCGCTCACGCCGCCGCCGATGTAGGCCTCGGCCGACTTGCTGCGGTGGCACCGGTTGATGGTCTCGGCCGTGTTGGTGGCGTTGTCGAAGTAGGCCGTGCCGCCGAGCGCGTCGGCGCGGCTGCTCGAGGCGTTGGAGCTGCCGGCCCAACGGCCGGCCTCGCCGCTGATGTAGGAGTCACCGAGCGTGACGACGTACGGCGTGCCGACACCTGGCCCGTCGGCAAGGGCGGGCGTGGCCGTGCTGGTGACGGCCAACGTGGAGGCAACCAGGGCCAGGAGGCTCAGGGCCAGGGCGCGTGGACGTGCGTGATTCATCGGTCTCCGATCGAAGGGCGGGGCGGGATGCAACGCGCCGGCCCATCACCGACGTTGAGGAACCTAGTGGTGCACGTCACACCGTGTCCATGCCTGCGGCGATCGAGAGTGGCAAAATCACCGAAGCGCCCGATCGGGACGCGATCGGGCGCTTCGGGTCTGCGTGTGGCCAGGGGCGGGGTCGAACCGCCGACCTACCGATTTTCAGTCGGTCGCTCGTACCAACTGAGCTACCTGGCCAAGCGCGTGGAATGTTACATGAGCGTCAGGGGCTCCGCGGAATCGGCCGGGGCGGCGGACGTGGCCGGCCCTAGGGGTGCTCCTCGACCTCATTCACGGGCAGCTCGACCCAGAAGGCGGAGCCGCTGCCGAAGGTTGATTCGGCGCCGATCGTGCCGCCGTCGCGCTCCGCGATGGAGCGGGACAAGGAGAGCCCGAGCCCGGTGCCCTTGACCTCGGGCCTCGCGTAGCGGACGAAGGGCTCGAAGACGTGCGCGAGCTGCTCGGGCACGAGGCCGGGACCCGTGTCGCGCACGATCACGCGCACACGGGGTTCGCCGGACTCTCCCAGCAGTGACTCGGTGGAGACCATCACGGACCCCTGCGGGACGTTGTGGACGATGGCATTGCCCACCAGGTTGGCCAGCACCTGGCGGAGGCCGGACGGGTGTGCCCAGACCTTGTGTCCCGGGGTGACCTCGCTGGCGAGGCTCACGTCGGCCGTGTTCGCGGCCGTGCGGTGCCAGTGCAGGACGTCGGCGACCGCTGCCTCGACGTCCAGGACGGCACGGAGGTCGGCATCTGCCATCACTCGACCGGCACTGAGCAGGTCCTCGAGGACCGCCATCAGCTGCTCGCAGGCACGCAGGATGACGGCACCGTCACTGCTGACCACCTGGGCGAAGGGGTCATCCTCATTTTCCCCTGCCTCGTCGACCAGCATCTCGGTGTAGCCCATGATGGCCGTCAGCGGAGTGCGGAGCTCGTGGCCGATCGAGGCCAGGAAGTGTTGCTGGTTCTCCCTGCTCTGAGCCCCGACGGCGACTGCCTCGGCCAGAGACCGTCGAGCCTGTTCGAGCGCGATGCGCGAGGTGAGTGCGGCGTTGAGGAGTCGGAAGTCGGCGACGTTGCTCACGGGCCAGGGGCCGGTGGCCGCTCCGCCCATCGAGAGGCTGCCGTACATGACACCGTCGGCGATGCAGGCGCTGACCACCATGCTGCGGATGCCGAGCGCGTCCAGCTCGCGGCGGTCCTGGTCGGCCTCGGTGGGAAGCAGGTCGATGTCGATGAGGACGAGTGGCGCCTCACGGGCCCGCGGGGAGACCCAGGGCATCGTCAGAGCGGCCTCAGGTCCGGCGCCGGGCGGCGGCAGGATCGAGCAGGCGGTGCCCGGCCGCAACCATTCGGTCACCCACGCTCGCTGGCCGAGGTGCTGCCAGCCACGTTCGTCCTCGGGCGCGAAGGTGGTCAGCGCAACGGTGACGGCCTCGACGCGCGGCAGGGTCAGGAAGTGGTCGGCGGTCAGGTTGAATGCATGGTCGAGCGAGGTGCCGGTGTCCAGGATGACTCCGGCGAGTCGGGCCGCAGCAGCAGAAACGGGCGCGTCGAGCGGCACGTCCTGGATTGCTGTCTGGGTCATCTACCGATCTCATCCCGAGGCGTCACAGTGACGCGGGCTGGAGCGGGGAGGATTCCCCTGCTCTGGTCGATTGTGACGGACGACGCGAGTGTCAGGCGATGCCGCCCCGCCCAAACGGCCAGGTCTCTCATGAGGCCGAACCCGAGGGTGCGTCCGGGACAGGCGTGTGGGCCGGCGCCGAAGGGCAGCCACGCCCCTGGTCGGGACACGTCCTGGCGCCAGCGTTCGGGGTCGAACGCGCCGAGGACGTCCGGGTCGCCCGGCACCAGGTCGGCCCGTCGCCCGAGAAGGAGCGGGCTGACCAGCACGACCTCGTTGGCGGACAGCGCGTGTCCACCGATCTCGATCGGCGTCGTCGTCACCCGGGCGGTCACCCAGGTCGGCGGTGCGACACGCAGCGTCTCCCACACCGCATGGTCGGGGTCCGGGTCGTGACCGGGGTGGGCGGCCAGGAACACCAACAGCCAGGCGCCTGCAGCGATCGGCACCTGGATGCCGGCGGCCAGCATCGTGGCAACCACCTGGGGCGTCCCGACGAATCCCAGGCCCGGCAAGACCTCCGCCAGAGTGGCGTCCAGTGCGAGACGCGCCCGACGCTCGCCCCGCCGCGTGCGGCTCCACCGGCCGGGACTGCGACGACTTGAGATGACGGGCGCCAATGAGTCGATCCACGCAAGCACCTGATCCGCGACCTCGTTGCGCGTGGCCACATCGAGATCCTCGAGCATGGCCGCGCATGTGGCCCGGGCGACGGGCCGGCGCAGCAGGTGCATGGCCTCGAACTCGACGTTGCCGCTCGACAGCCCGGCGCCCGCAACGGCGTCGCTCCACTCGGCGAGAAAGACCCACCGTCCCTTCTCCACCTGGGTGGTCGAGAGCGGCGTGTTGATGTAGTGGCCGGTTCGCGTGTCGGCGGTGCTCGCCGACATGTCGGTGCCCCGACTGACGTTGTTCGGGAAGTCGAAGACCGCGGCGTCCATCAACACGCGCTTGGCAGTCTCCGGAGTGGTTGCCAGCCAGGGCCCGTCAGGTCCGAGTGGCGTCAGCCCCTCCGACGTCGGGGCATGCAGCACGGCGCCGAGGCGCCCTCCGGCGGCCTCGGCGCTCTCGATCTCCGCGACGGGGCAGGGGCGCCGGTCGCGCGGGATGTCGCTCAGCGCGTGGACTCCACGGCTCGCCAGGAGTACATGGCCTGGGTCTGGTCGGCGATGCGCTTGGCGGTGCGTCGTTCGCCGGTGGCGCGCCAGGAGTACATGGCGACGGTCTGGTCGGCGATGCGCTTGGCGGTGCGTCGTTCGCCGGTGGCGCGCCAGGAGTACATGGCGACGGTCTGGTCGGCGATGCGCTTGGCGGTGCGTCGTTCGCCGGTGGCGCGCCAGGAGTACATGGCGACGGTCTGGTCGGCGATGCGCTTGGCGGTGCGTCGTTCGCCGGTGGCGCGCCAGGAGTACATGGCGACGGTCTGGTCGGCGATGCGCTTGGCGGTGCGTCGTTCGCCGGTGGCGCGCCAGGAGTACATGGCGACGGTCTGGTCGGCGATGCGCTTGGCGGTGCGTCGTTCGCCGGTGGCGCGCCAGGAGTACATGGCGACGGTCTGGTCGGCGATGCGCTTGGCGGTGCGTCGTTCGCCGGTGGCGCGCCAGGAGTACATGGCGACGGTCTGGTCGGCGATGCGCTTGGCGGTGCCTCGTTCGCCGGTGGCGCGCCAGGAGTACATGGCGACGGTCTGCTCGGCGACTCGGTTGGACGTACGGCGCTGCATGATCTTGGACATCATGGGTTGGTTCTCCCTCACCTAGAGTTCGCCGACCTCTGGCCGAGACACGGCGATTTGGGCCAGACCTCCCAGCCGACCCGAGGCGAACTTTACGGTGATGTGACCGCTATGAGCGAGTACCCGGATCAGTCTCTGTTATCAGGTCACGCAACTGCTGGGTTCGGAGGGGCTTCTGGAGCACCTTGGTCACGCCCAGCTCCTGCAGCACGGCCCGGCGCTCGCCTGCCCACGCGGTGATGACGACCACGCTGAGACCCACTCCGCGGTCCGGGTGCTCGTTGAGCCAGCGGACCACGTCCTCGCCGCTCATCCGCGGCATGGTCAGGTCGAGCAGCATGACGTCGTAGGACTTCTCCTGGAGCGCGGCCACGGCCTCGACGCCGTCGCCGGCCTCATCGGCGAGGTGCCCCTGGCGCACGACCATGCGTGCCATCAGGTCCCGCATGTCCTCAGTGTCATCGACGATGAGGAAGCGCAACTGCTTCGCCTCTGTGCTCACGACAACGCAGGCTATCGGCGATGGAGCGAACTCTGCGACAGGGTTGTCAGGATGCGCTCTGTTTTGGGCGGCCCCGTGCGGTGCCCCTATGCTGTACGACGCCTCAGGGACCCACGTCCGGACAGGCAGGCCCCCATCGTCTAGCGGCCTAGGACGTCGCCCTTTCACGGCGGTAGCACGGGTTCGAATCCCGTTGGGGGTGCTGCTCATCGCAGCGCTACCCCTCGATTGGGAGGGGCGGCAAAGGATGGGTTAGAGTTCCCCCGCTTCGACAGAAGCACAGCAACACCGCGTCACCATGAGGCCCCGTAGCGCAGTTGGTTAGCGCGCCGCCCTGTCACGGCGGAGGCCGCGGGTTCGAGTCCCGTCGGGGTCGCCATCACTGGCCCGGAGCATCGCTCCGGGCCAGTAGGCATTTCTCCGGCGCCTACGCTGGCCACATGCCCCTGGAGATCGCCCCCGTCGCCTTCGATCGGCTCGTCGAGGAAGCCCTCGACTCGTTGCCGGCGGAGATCGCCGCGCGCGTCCACAACGTGGTGCTCCTCATCGAGGCGGAGGCGCCCCGCGAGGACCCCGACCTGCTGGGCATCTACGACGGGGTCGCGCTGACCGAGCGTGCGGCCAACCACGCAGGGGACCTGCCGGACCGGATCCTGCTGTTCCGCAACAACCTCCTCGCCATGTGCGACACGCCGGAGGAGCTGGCCGACGAGGTGCGGATCACCGTCGTGCACGAGATCGCGCACCACTTCGGCATCGATGATGCGCGACTCGACGAGCTCGGTTACGCCTGACTCAGGACAGGGCAGCGCCGAGCGCGAACCCCACGAAGCACAGTGCGATCGAGGCGACTGCCGTGGCTGCGGCGTACGCGCTGCCCAGGCGTGGTCCACGGTCGACGGCCTGCACGACGAATGCGGAGTAGGACGTCAGGGCGCCGCAGAAGCCGGTCATGGCGAACGCCCACGCGTGGTCGCCGAACGACAGCGCGGCGAACATGCCGGCCAGCCCGGAGCCGACGACATTGACCAGCAGCGTGCCGAGCGGCCACCGGTCGTCGAGCGCCTGCGACCACAGGTAGCGCAGCGGGGCGCCGACGGCGGCGCCGAGCGCGACCAGGAGTGCGGTCATCGCGCGACCCCGGCCAGCAGTCGGCCCGCGACTGCCGCGGCGACGCAGGCGGCCAGCGTGCCGGCGACGTACAACCCGGCCAGGGCGACGTCCCCGTCGGCTGCGAGCGCCCGGGACTCGTGGGCCCACGACGACACGGTGGTGAAGCCGCCGAGCACGCCGGGGCCGAGGAACAGCGTCCACCCCGGTGATCGGCGTACGGCGCCGACGGCCGGCAAGGCCGCGAGCACGAAGCAGCCGGCGACGTTGATCGCGAAGGTCACCCACGGGAACGCAGAGGCCGCGTCGACGGACTCGGCCAGCCCCCAGCGCAACAGCGCGCCCGCGGCGCCGCCCAGCGCCACGGCGACCAGCGGCACGGCTCGCCCGATCGCGCCCGAAGGGGCGGGCGCAACGGGAGCGGTCACGAGACCTGCTGGTTGCCGAGCGATCGGGCCGGGTCGGACTGCCGGAAGGAGATGGGGGGCTCGCCGTCGATCTGCCGGATGTACTCGGTGAGGTGCCAGACATGGAAGGCGCGCTGCTCGGGCGTGCGCTGGATCGACAGCAGCCGCTCGGCCTTGCAGAACGCATCGGCCAGGTCGAACATCTCGAGCATCGTCCTCAGGATCGGCGCGGCCTCGGGCTCCACCGTGACCTTGAGGTCGATCGTGGCCGAGCCGGCGCGGCGGGCGCGCTTGACCGCGAAGTGCACGTCGCGGGGCAGCTGGCGTTCGTAGCTGGAGAACATCGCGGAGAGGTTTGCGGCCAGCGGATAGGCGTCCTGATGGGCGACGGCCAGCAGCCGGAGCTCACGGCGCAGGTCGGCGTACTGCCGGTTCAAGGCCGTGGCCAGGGGGACGTCCAGACCCAGCAGCTGTACGGCGACGGCCTGGTCGCTGCGCGCCTCCACGTCGGGCTCGGCGTGGCTGTCGAACACGGGCTCGGCGGCCTCGTGCTCGCCCACCCCGGTCGCGGGCTCGAACCAGACCACCTTGCCGTTGCCCTCGATCGAGGCTCCCCACGCGATGGCCGACATCGCGACCATCGACAGGCCGCGACCGAACGTCGCCAGGAAGTCGTCGGTGTCCGCCGCCTGGGCGGGTGGGACGGGCGCCTGGGGCGAGCCGTCCAGGACCTCGATGCGAGGGTGGGTGGCGGTGCCGCGCACGCGCACCGAGATCGGTGCCAGGCCGTGCAGGATCGCGTTGGCCACGAGCTCGGCCGTGCCCATCTCGGCACATTCGACGAGGTCTTCCCGGCCGAGCTCACGACAAATGCGCGCGACCCATCGCCTCGCGTCGGCGGCCGCCCGCGGGGTTTGCGACAGTGACAACGGATCGTGGCTCAGTGGCAAGGTGTTCTCTCGGAGTGGACTGATGTGGATAGTCCAGCGCCGCTTGGTTACCCACGTGTGGAATCAATCAAACGTGTCGCGCGAGATTTTCTTTTTCGGCGTTCACAGTGTGACCAACCAGACCTGCACCCGAGTTCGCGTCCAGCCCCCCGGAAGCGGGAGACTGTGGGTGACGGGCTCCAGTCAGCCGCAACCGGGGCTCTCGCCACACTCATCGCGCTCGAGCGGCTTCGAGAGGATTGACATGTCGACCGTCCAGGCACCAGCTCGCCACAAGGTGGTCGTGATCGGTTCCGGCTTCGGTGGCCTCTTCGGCACCAAGGCGCTGCGCCGCGCGCCCGTGGACGTCACGATGCTCGCGAAGACCACGCACCACCTCTTCCAGCCGCTGCTCTACCAGGTCGCGACCGGCATCCTCAGCGAGGGCGAGATCGCACCGCCCACCCGCGAGGTGCTGAGCGGCCAGGACAACGCACAGGTGCTGCTCGGTGAGGTCACCGCGATCGACCTCCAGACCCGCATGATCACCAGCCACGTCCTCGGCCGGGAGACGGTCACGCCCTACGACTCGCTCATCGTCGCGGCCGGTGCCAACCAGTCCTACTTCGGCAACGACCACTTCTCCGAGCACGCCCCCGGCATGAAGAGCATCGACGACGCCCTCGAGCTCCGCGGCCGCATCTTCGGTGCCTTCGAGATGGCCGAGCTCGGTGCCAACCGGGGCGACAACGTCGATCACCTGCTGACCTTCGTGGTCGTCGGTGCCGGCCCCACCGGTGTCGAGATGGCGGGCCAGATCGCCGAGCTCGCGCACCGCACGCTCAAGCGCGACTTCCGGGCCATCAACACCCGCTCGGCTCGCGTCATCCTGCTCGACGCGGCGCCGCAGGTGCTGCCGCCGTTCGGCCAGAAGCTCGGAGCGAAGGCGAAGAGCGAGCTCGAGAAGCTGGGCGTCGAGGTCATCCTCGGCGCGATGGTGACCGAGGTCGACGAGCGCGGCATCGAGATGAAGTTCAAGGACGGCCGCGTCGAGCGCATCAACACCGTCACCAAGATCTGGGCGGCCGGCGTCCAGGCGAGCGCGCTCGGCAAGACCCTCGCCGAGCAGTCGGGTGCTCCTCTCGACCGGGCCGGCCGGATCGGCGTCAACCCCGACCTCACGCTCCCCGGTCACCCCGAGGTCTTCGTGGTCGGCGACATGATCGCCCTCGACAACCTCCCCGGCGTCGCCCAGGTGGCGATCCAGGGCGCGAAGTACGCCGCCAAGGAGATCCACAACCGGCTCGAGGACAAGGCTCCGCAGGAGCCTTTCCGCTACTTCGACAAGGGCTCGATGGCCATCATCAGCCGCTTCAACGCCGTGGCGATGGTCGGCAAGCTCCGGCTCACCGGCGTGGTCGCGTGGCTGATGTGGCTCGCCGTGCACCTCGTCTACATCACCGGCTTCAAGAACCGCGTCACGGCGGTCCTGCACTGGTTCATCTCGTTCCTCGGGCGCGGACGCTCCGAGCGCACGACGACCGAGCAGCAGATCTTCGCCCGCGCCGCGCTCGCTCGGCTGCGCCGGGGCGCCACCGACCTGGTCTCCGACCCCGGTGTCTACGACGCCGCTCGGGCCGTGCTGGAGACCTCGCGTCGCCAGGAGCTGGAGGCGCTGGCCGCGGAGGAGGCACGCCTCACCGACACCGGTGCGCGTGGCGTGCACACCGAGCAGCGCTGACCGCTACTCGAACCTGATCGGCCCGGTCTCTTCGCCCCGCGCCCACCTGGGCAGGATGAACACACCCTCCGCCTCGACGCAGATGCCCTCGTCGTCGGCGATGTGCCCCACGGCGTACGTCTTGATGCCCTCGACCCGGTCGACGTGCGCCTCGCCGCGCAGCGCACCCAGTGGTGTCGCGCGGCGGTAGCGCACCGTCAGCGTGCCGGTCATGCCCGGCTTGCCGGCGGCCGCGGCCGCCTCGCCGAGGAGCTGGTCGAGGATCAGGGCGGAGACACCGCCGTGCACGAGGCTCGGCGGTCCTTCGTACGCCGCAGACAGCTCGAACTCCGCCGACACCCGTTCGTCGCCGTGGACGATCGTCAGCGGCGGCGCGATCGGGTTGCGGGCACCGACCACGGCGTTGCCCCAGGCCCGGGTGACACCGCTGCGCGAGTAGCGGACGCCGTACGAGTCGGCGTCGACGTCCTTCCCGAGCAGGGCGATGGCGGCTTCGAGGTGCTCGTGGGCGCGCGCGGCGTCCTCGGGTGAAGCCTGCGTGCGGATGCTGAGGTCGGCCAGCTGTCGGGTCGCGTCTGCGATGGGTGCGTACGTCGCCCGCTCTGCCTCGATCTCCTCGAGCGTCGCGTCGTCGACCTGGTAGCCACTCATGGGCGCAGCCTACGGACAGCCGCTTGCGTCACCGGGGCCTGACCCGGAGGTGTGTCACCCCGCCGTCGACCTCGAGCGCCGTCCCCGTGGTGGACCCCGAGAGCGGGCTGGCCAGGTAGGCGACGGCCCCGGCCACCTCCTCGGGGGTGACCATCCGTCCGGTCGCCTGTCGCGCGTCGAGGGCTCGCCCGCTCGGTGATCGGGTCCTCGAACTGCTCGCAGCATCCGGTCGACGAATGCGGTGTGCACCGTGCCCGGGCTCACCGCGTTGACCCGGATCCCTTCACGGACGTGGTCGACCGCCATGGCGAAGGTCAGCGAGAGGACGGCGCCCTTGGAGGCGCTGTAGAGCGCCCGCTGCGGCAGCCCGTTGAGGGCGGCGATGGAGCAGACGTTGACGATGGCGGCGGCCGGCGAGCGCCGCAGCGCCGGCAGAGCGGCGGCCGAGACGCGGGCCATGCCGACGACGTTGACGTCCAGGACGCGCTGCCACTCGGCGTCGTCGTTGTCCTCCACCGTGCCCACGGCCGCGATCCCGGCGTTGTTGACCACGATGTCGAGGCTGCCCGTAGGCGGCGAGGACCGCCTGCGACGCACGTGTCGACCTGGGCCCGGTCGGTGACGTCGCATCGGAACCGGTCCTCGCCGGGGGCGTCCTCGACGTCGAGGACGGCCACCGTGGCGCCCCGCGAGCGCAGCTCCCGGGTGATCGCGGCGCCGATGCCGGCAGCACCCGCCGGTGACCAGCGCGACCAGCCCGGCGAACTCGGTCGGAGGCGCCGGTCACCGGGCCGCCTCGAACCGTTGCCGCGCCGTGCCCGAGCCCGCTGATCCAGAGCTCGACCACGTCGCCCGGGCGGCAGGTAGGGCTCTCCGGGCGTGCCGATCGCGACGCCGGCCGGGGTCCCCGTGTTGATGAGGTCGCCGGGGTGCAGCACCATGAACTGGCTGAGGTACCAGACCAGGTGGTTGACCCCGAACAGCATCTCGGCCGTGCTGCTCCGCTGGCGAGGGACGCCGTTGACCGCGAGCCCGCATGCTCCAGGTCGCTGGGCGTCCGGCGACCTCGTCCGGTGTCACCAGGTCGGGACCCAGCGGGTTGAACGTCTCGCAGCTCTTGCCCTTGTCCCACTGGCCGCCGCGTTCGAGCTGGAAGGCCCGCTCGGAGACGTCGTGGGAGAGCATGAAGCCGGCGATGCAGGCGGCCGGCGTGCTCGGGGTCCTCGAGGTAGCGCGCCTGCGGCGCCCACGACGACGCCCAGCTCGACCTCCCAGTCGGTCTTCGTGGACCCGCGGGGGATCAGCACGCGCGTCGAAGGGACCCACGACGGTGGAAGGGTCCTTCATGAAGACGACCGGTTCCTCGGGCAGGCTGCGCGCCCGTCTCCTCGCGTGGTCGCGGTAGTTGAGCCCGATGCACACGACCTTCCCGGGCCGGGCGATCGGCGCCCCCACCCGGAGGCTCTCGCGCCGCCCTCGAGGACGGGGAGGCGACCCCGCTCGATCTCCTGACGCACGTCGTCGGGGCAGACCCGGCCGAGGAAGGAGCCGTCGAGGTCCGCGGTCAGCGGACGCAGGTCGAACAGCCCCTGGTCCGTGCATGCGACCGGGTGTCTCGTGCCCGGCCTCACCCAGTCTCCGGTAGCGCATCCGGGTCTCCCTTCGATCGGCCTCGCGGCAGCCCGATCATCGCTGCACCCGGGCTCCGGCGCCGCGCACCAGGGCCTCGACCTCGGCGAGGGTCGCCATCGAGGTGTCGCCAGGGGTGGTCATGGCCAGGGCCCCGTGCGCCGCGCCGTACTCGAGCGCGGTGTCGAGGTCCCGGCCGGTCAGCAACCCGTAGACGAGCCCGGACGCGAAGCTGTCGCCACCACCGACCCGGTCGAGGATCTCCAGGTCGTCGCGCTGGGTGGCCCGGACGAGGCCGTCCTCCGCCGACCAGGCGAGCGCGCCCCAGTCGTTGCGGGTCGCGGTGCGCACGCTCCGGAGGGTCACCGCCGCCACCCGCAGCTGAGGCAGGTCTGCGGGCGACGGCGGCGAGCATCGACGGCGTACGCCTCCGGGGGGAGCTCGGTCAGGTCCGGGGAGGCGCCCTCGACGGCGTACCCGAGCGCGGCGGTGAAGTCCTCCTCGTTGCCGATCAGGACGTCGACGAGCCCGGCGATCCTGGTGTTGACCTCCTGGGCCCGGGCGGGGCCGCCCACCGAGTCCCACAGGCTCGGCCGGTAGTTGAGGTCGTAGGACACCACGGTGCCGTGCCGGCGCGCCGCCTCCATGGCCGCCTGACCACGACGTCCGCGGTCCCGGCCGAGAGGCCGGCGAAGATCCCGCCGGTGTGGAACCACCGCACGCCCAGCGTGCCGAACAGGTGCTCCCAGTCGGTGTCCTCCGGTCGCATCTGGCTCGCCGCGCTGTGGCCCCGGTCCGAGACCCCTTGGCGCCGCGGACGCCCGAAGCCGCGCTCGGTGAAGTTGAGCCCGTTGCGGACATCGCGTCCGGCACCGTCGCCGACGACCCAGGAGATCCGGCTCGCGTCGACGCCCCCGGCGAGCACCAGGCCCTCGACCAGGTGTCCCACCTCGTTGTCGACCAGGGCGGTGACGATCGCCGTCCTGAGCCCGAAGCAGCGGGCCAGGCCGCGGGCGACGTTGTACTCGCCACCGCCCTCCCAGACCCGGAACTCCCGCGCCGTGCGGATCCGGCCCTCGCCGGGGTCCAGGCGCAGCATCACCTCGCCGAGGGAGACCGCGTCGTACGCGCACTCCTCGGGACCGCGGAGCTCGAGGGTCACTGGGGTTGCTCCGCTCGGTGAGTCGCCAGCTGCTCCACCATGGCGATCGCCGCGCGGGTGTCCCTGGTGACCCGGGCGAAGTCGCCGGACTCGACCACGGCGCGGGGCGCCAGCCAGGTCCCGCCGACGGCGAGGACGCTCGGGTGCCGGAGGTAGTCGACGAGGTCGGCGGCACCGATGCCGCCCGTGGGCACGAAGCGGGCCGACGGGAAGGGCGCCGAGAGTGCGGCGACCATCCGCGGGCCGCCGACCACGCGGCCGGGAACAGCTTCACGACGTCGCGGCCGGCGTCCAGGGCCGTCTGGAGCTCGGTGGGCGTTGCCACGCCCGGGACGTACAGCACATCGAGGAGCCGGCTCTCGCGATCGACGGCCCCGCTGTATCCGGGCGACACGAGATAGCGAGCCCCGGCGGCGACGGCCTGGTCAGCCTGCTCGGGGCGGACGACGGTGCCCGCCCCGACCACGAAGCCGGGGAGCTCGGCCATGGCAGAGATCACCGACAGGGCAGCCGGGGTCCGCAACGTGACCTCGGCCGAGGGAAGCCCGCAGTCACTCAGGGTCAGCCCCAGCGGCTGTGCACGGTCGACGCGGTCGACCACGACCACCGGCAGCAACCGGTGCGCCGCAAGCAGGTGGAGCACGTCGCTCACCGGCCGAGCCATCCGCCGTCGACGGGCAGAACGGTGCCGTGCACGTAGTCCGACGCCCGGCTCGCCAGGAACACGGCGGCGCCACGGAGGTCGTCCGGCACTCCCCAGCGGCCGGCAGGGATGCGTTCGAGGATCGCGCGGTCGCGGTGCGGGTCACGACGCAGGGCGTCGGTGTTGTCGGTGGCGAAGTAGCCGGGTGCGATCGCGTTCACGTTGACGCCGTGGGGCGCCCACTCGTTCGCGAGCGCCCGGGTCAGCCCGGCGATGGCGCTCTTGGCGGCCGTGTAGCTCACGACGTTGAGTCCGCCTTGATAGCTCAGCATCGACGCGGTGAAGATGACCTTCCCCTCGCCGCGCGCAACCATCTGTCGCCCCACCTCCCGCGTCAGCACGAACTGGCTCGACAGGTCGACCTCGATGACCCGGTCCCAGGAGGCGTCCGTGTGCTCGACGGCGGGAGCCCGCTCGATGGTTCCCGCGTTGTTGACGAGGATGTCGACCGGTCGGCCGTCGGCGAGCCGTTCGGCGAGCGCGGTGACCGCGACGCGATCGGCGAAGTCGACGCGGAGGCCCTCGAACCGCCTACCGAGAGCCTCGACGTCCTCCTGCACGAGGCTGCCCGACGGCTCCATCGAGGCGCTGACCCCGATGATGTCGGCGCCGGCGGCCGCGAGGGCTCGTCGCCATCGCGCGACCCAACCCCCGCCGGGCGCCGGTGACGACGGCGAGGCGACCGTGCAGGTCGAAGCCGGACCAGGGCTCCGCGTGTGAAGCCGATCGATCATGACGGCTTCCTCCGCTCCGCAGTCGAGGAGGACCTTCATGACCCGGCCCCCCTGGGCGAGGCTCTCGAACGCAGCGGGCGCGTCCGCCAGCGCCACCGTCCTCGAGACCAGCGCGTCGACCGGGATCGCCCCGCTTACGAGGAGCCCGACGGCGGCCGTGAAGTCGGACCGCTCGTACACCCGCGCACCGAGGAGCGTCAGCTCCTTCCAGAAGATCCGGAACATGTCGACCTGTCGCGGCTCCGCGTGGATGCCGACCGTGACGAGGCGGCCGCGGGCACCGAGGCCCTCCACGGCGAGGTCGAGGCCGCCCTGGGTCCCGGACACTTCGAAGGCGACCGCGGCACCGGCGCCCCCTGACCACGCGTCGAGCAGTGGCGACCAGCCCCGGCGCGCCGGGGTCGAGAACGTCGAGACCCTGTCCCGCCGCGACCGATCGGCGGTAGGGGTCGGGCTCGACCAGGAGCACGTCGGCGCCTCGCTCACGGGCGACAATCGGCGATGAGCACGCCGATCGGGCCGCCGCCGACGATCACCGCAAGCTCTCCGGCGCGCGGAGCGAGGCGCGTTCGACGTCGTGGTGGGCGACCGCCACCGGCTCGACGAGTGCCGCGGCGCGTAGCGGCAGGTCGCGCGGCAACGGCACCAGGAGCCCGTGCGGCACGTTCCAGAGCTGTTGCATGGCCCCGGGGGAGTCGATCCCGACGAAGTCCAGGCGGTCGCAGATGTGTGAGTTCCCGGCACGGCACGTGGGGCACTCGCCGCACCAGCGCAGCGGCATCACCGTCACCGGGTCGCCGGCCGACCAGCCCGTGACGCCCGCTCCTGTCGCCACGACGCGTCCGGACATCTCGTGCCCGATCACACCGCGGTCGGCCACCCGCTCGTCCATGTGGCCGGCCAGGATGTGCAGATCGGTGCCGCAGATCCCCACATAGGCCACCTGCAGCTGCACCTCGCCGGGCCCGGGCGCACGGGAGTGCGACCTCCGTGACCTCGATGCCCCGGCCCGCGACGTACTGGGCTGCCTGCATCACGCCTGCCTCCAGACCGGGCCGTCTGGGAAGCGGTGGTCGAGGACGGACTGCCGGTGCATCTCCGCGCTGGACCCGGGCAGGGTCGGTGCGAGGTAGCGGCCACCGGTGACCACAGCCGGGTCGACGAAGTGCTCGTGCAGGTGGTCGACGTACTCGATGAAGCGGTCCTCGCTGCTCCCGCTCACCGCGACGAAGTCGAACATGGCCAGGTGTTGCACCACCTCGCACAGTCCGACGCCGCCGGCATGCGGGCACACGGGAATGCCGAACTTGGCCGCCAGCAGGAGGATCGCGATGTTCTCGTTGACGCCCGCCGACCCGGCTGGCGTCGATCTGGACGACGTCGACGGCCCCGGCCTGCAGGAGCTGCTTGAACATCACGCGGTTGTGGGCGTGCTCGCCGGTTGCGACCCGCACCGGCGCGACCTTCGCGCGGATCACGGCGTGACCGAGGATGTCGTCGGGACTCGTGGGCTCCTCGATCCAGTACGGATCGAACTCGCTCAGCCGGGTGACCCAGGCGATCGCCTCGTCGACGTCCCACCGCTGGTTGGCGTCGATCGCGATCCCGATGCCCGGGCCCGACCGCCGCGCGGGCGATGGCGAGGCGGCGGAGGTCCTCGTCGATGGAGGCGCCGACCTTGAGCTTGATCAGCTCGAAGCCGTCCGCGACGGCCTCCCGGGCGAGCCGGTCCAGCTTGGCGTCGTTGTAGCCCAGCCATCCGGGTGTGGTCGTGTACGCCGGATAGCCCGTCTGCGTCAGCAGGGTCCTGCTCCCGCTCGGCGCGGGTCGGCTCGGCGGCGCGCAGGATGGCGAGGGCGTCGGCCGGGGTGAGCGCGTCGGTCAGGTAGCGTGAAGTCGACGAGGTCGACGAGCTCCTCGCGGCGTCAGACGGGAGAGCAGCAGCCACAGCGGCATGCCGGCGCGTTTGGCCCGCAGGTCCCAGAGGGCGTTGATCACCGCCCCGCACGCCATGTGGACGACTCCCTTCTCGGGGCCCGAGCCAGCGCAGCTGTGGGTCGTGGGTGAGCTCGCGTCCGAACGGCCCGAGGTGGGCTAGCACGTCGTCGACGTCCCGGCCGACCAACCACGGCGCGAGCGCTGAGATCGATGACCGTCTGCACGTCGTTTCCACGCCCGGTGGTGAACGTGAAGCCGTGCCCTTCGAGACCGTCGTCGGCGTCGGTGCTCACGCTCGGCGTAGGCGGCCGAGTAGTCCGGCTCGGGGTTCATCGCGTCCGACCCGTCGAGGTGCCGCGAGGTGGGGAACCGGACGTCGATCGGCGTCACCGACACAAATCGGGCCATGGCCACCCTTTCGAAGTCCTGGGCGGAGGCTAGGCCTCGGATTCATCGGATGTCAATGGGCAGAAATCGCCCACACGCTCAGCAAAACTGCGCATTGGACAATATTGATCGGATGTCTGGGGTGTTAGCGGACCATGCGCAGCCAGGCCTCGACCCCGGCCACGTGCGACACCATGGCCGCGTGCGCAAGGTCGGGCTCGCCCGCCACGAGCGCGTCGAGGATCGCCTGGTGCTCGCGGACGGTGCGTTCGTGCGCGCCCGCCTGGGTGCGTCCACGCCAGATGCGCGCCCGGTTGGTGGGGGCGGACAGGCCCTCGATGAGCGCGGCCAGGACCGCGTTGCCCGATGCGCTGCCGACGAGACGGTGGAACTCGATGTCGGAGGTGAGCAGCTCCTCGGGAGTGGCGTCCTGGTGGGAGGCGTCGATCGCCGCCTGCATCTTCGAGGAGCTGGTCAGGCGTGATCGACTGTGCGGCCATGGCTGCTGCGGCCGGTTCAAGGATGCGGCGCACCCGGAGGAACTCGAGCACGCTGTCGTCGCGATGGAAGTCGACCACGAACGTCAGGGTGTCGAGGAGCAGGTTGGGGTCGAGGCTCGTGACGTAGGTGCCGTCACCTTGGCGCACGTCGAGGATGTTGATGAGCGCCAGAGCGCGCACCGCCTCGCGCAGCGAGTTGCGGGAGAGGCCGAGCGTCTCGGCCAGATCGGCCTCGCGGGGCAGCCGGTCTCCCGGCTTGAGCTGCCCGCCGAGGATCATCTCCTTGATCCGCAGGATGGCCTCATCAGTCAGAGCCATGACACGAATCCTTTGCTCGAGCAGCTCGGTTGACCGGATCGTACGTCGCGGTGGCGGTCGTCGCTGAGCACCCGGGCTCGCTCCTCCTCGGACAGCTCGCCGAGTGCGTCGAGGACGGTCTCGTACCACTGGCGGTAGTCGGCGACACCAGTCAGCACCGGCCAGTCACTGCCGAACATGCACCGGTCAGGCCCGAAGACGGCGAGCGCGTGCTCGAGCCAAGGTCGCAACGCGCTGCTGGTGCGCCGATGCGGCGGGGCCTCGGACATCAGCCCGGACAGCTTGCAACGCACGTTCGGGCGGGCCGCGAGCCTGGTCAGCGAGGCGGCCCAGGCTGCGTGGTCCCCGGTGGTGATTCGGGGCTTGCCCAGGTGGTCGAGAACGAACAGCACGTCGGGGCAGCGGTCGACAAGGTCGGCGGCCTCCTCGAGCTGGTGCTGGCGCACGCACAGGTCCATCGTCAGGCCGTGCCGGGCGAGGAGCTGGATCCCCGAGACGAGGGAAGGTTCGATCAGGAAGCCCGGTGGCTCGTCCTGCAGCAGGCGCCTGATCCCCGACACGAGTGGTGCTGTCGCGACCAGCTCATCGAGCACTGCGTCGCACGCGCGGCCCTGGTGCAGGGGCGCGTGTGCCACGACGGCCAGCACGTCCGCGCCGGACGCTGCGAGCCGATGGACCCACGCGACCTCCTCGGCGCCCTGGTCGGAGCGGCAGTCCGCCTGCACGAACACCAGGCCGGCCGGCCTCGCCCCGTCGAGCGACGCGAGCGCGGGGACCAGGTCATCGGGGAGGAAGTCGCGCTGCAGGGTGGGGCTCTCGCCCTGCAGCCACGCGTAGTGGAACAGCTGCCGGTCCCAGAAGTGGACATGGCTGTCCACCAGGGCAGGTGGAGTCGTGCCGGTCGCCTCCTCGCGGCGACCGGCACGGCCTCTCATCGTGACTCGTCAACGGCTCACTGGAAGTCGGCGACGTTGTCCTTGGTCACCATCTCCGTGCCGGTGTCGATCAAGGGCGGCACGTCCTCGCCGTTGAGCGCGTCGAACGCGGCCTGGACACCCATGCTGCCCATCTTGTCGGGGAACTGGGCCACCGAGGCCGACTCGGTCCCGTCGGAGATCGCGGCCAGCTCGTCCGGAGAGGCGTCGAAGCCCACCGTGATCAGCTTGCCAGTGAGGCCGTCAGAGTCGACGGCTTCGAGCGCACCCAGCAGCGGTGGCCCACAGGCCGCATAGATCCCGTCGAGGTCCGGGTTGGCGGTGAGGATGTCCTGGGCGGCGTCGAGCCCCTTGGTCTGGTCGCAGTCGGTCGGCGTCTCGGCGACGATCTCCGCGGCGTCGCCCAAAGTCTCCTTCATGCCGGTCACGCGGTCGTCCAGCGACGGGTTGCCGAGCACGCCCTGCAGGACGGCGATCTGGGCGTCCTGCGGCAGGTTCTCAGCGAGCCACGTTCCCGCCAGCTTGCCGCCGGCCAGGTTGTCGGTGGCGACGACCGAGGTCTTGCCGTCCCAGTCGGGGATGTCGTTGTCCACCAGGATCACCACGATCCCGGCGTCGACCGCCTTCTGCAGGTCGTCCTGGACGTTCGGGCTGGTGGGCGTGATCACGATCGCGTCGACCTGCTGGGTCACGAATGACTGGATCGCTGCGATCACGCCCTCGTCATCCGTGCCGCTCTTGCCCTGGGCGTACAGGACCTCGGCACCGTCCTCGCCGGCGTCCCACTCCTTGGCCGAGTCGACCATGATGTCGTAGAAGTCGACCGGGAACTTGGTGATCATCCCGATGGTGAAGGTGTCGTCGCCTCCGTTGCCGGAGTCGTCGGCGGAGGCCTTCGGGTCGTCGTCGGAGCATCCGGCGGCGAGCAGTGCCAGGGCGGCTACCCCGGCGGCGAGCTGTGTTCTCTTCTTCATCCTTCTCGAGCTCCCTTCCGTGGATCAGGCGTGTTTCGCCGAGCCGTCCGCGGTGCGGGCCGGCCAGATGTTGCGGGGTCGGGTCGTGTGCCGTCAGTCACTCACCCCCCACGATGAGCGAGACCAGCCGGGACCTGTTCTCAGGGCGCGCAAGCTCCTCACCCACGACGCGGCCGCGCCGCATGACCACGGCTCGGTCCGCGACCTCGATGACGTGGTCCATGGAGTGGGAGATGACGATCACGGCGCAGCCCTCCGATCGCAGCCGCAGGATCAGGTCCAGGACCTGACGGGACTCCCGCAGCCCCAGGGCGGCGGTCGGTTCGTCGAGGATCACGATGCGAGAGGCGAACGCCGCCGAGCGTGCAACGGCCACCGCCTGTCGCTGGCCACCCGACATCATGCCGACACTCCGCGCCCCGTCCGGAAGCGAGATCTGCAGCCGGCGCAGGCGTTCGGAGGAGGCTCGGTTCATCTCGCGTCGACGCATCCATCGCAGTCCACGGGGGAGCCACGAGGGCACCGCCTGCTCGCGTCCCGCGAACAGGTTTGCCGTCGCGTCGAGGTTGTCGAAGAGCGCCAGGTCCTGGTAGACGGTCTCGATCCCTGCGTCCCTCGCCACCGCCGGGCTCGACATCGACACCTCTGAGCCCGCCACCTCGATCACGCCGGAGTCGAGACGGTGGACGCCACTGATGGACTTGATCAGCGTCGACTTGCCCGCCCCGTTGTCGCCGAGGATCGCCAACACCTCGCCGTGGTTGGCCACGAGGTCCACCTCGTCGAGCGCCAGGACGGCACCGAAGCGCTTCGTGGCGGCGCGGACGGTCAGCGCGGGGCCGGTACTCATGACGCGGCTGCCTTCAGCACGCGGAACCGGCTCTCCAGCGATTGCCGGAGTACGTCGCTCTCGACCGCGATGACGATGACGACCCCGATGACGATGAGCTGCAGGTAGGCCTCGATGTTGAGGAGATTCATGCCGTTGCGGATCACGCCGATCATGAAGGCGCCCACCAGGGCGTGACCGACGTGCCCGCGCCCGCCGAGGAAGCTTGCGCCGCCGATCACGACCGCGGCGATCGCGTCGAGCTCGGCCAGGTCGCCGAAGGTCGGCGAGCCGGCGTTGAGGCGACCCGAGGTCACGATGGCCGCGACCCCCGCCAGGAGACCGCTGCACACGTAGACCGAGACGATCACGTGGGACCGGGGGATGCCGAGGCGGCGAGCGCCGTCGGGGTTGCCTCCTACGGCGTAGATCCAGCGGCCCCAGACGATGCGGCTCAGAAAGATCGTGACGACGACCGCCACCCCGATGACGAGGAACGTCGAGTTCGGCAGCCAGGCGACCAGCCAGCTCGCCGTGCCTCCACCGATGTCGCTCACGATGTCCGGCATGCCGCGGATGGGTTGTCCTCCGGAGATGCCGAGGGCGAGGCCGCGAGCGACACTCAGTGTGGCGAGGGTGATGATGAACGGGTGCGGCAGCTTGCCGTACACCAGCACCAGTCCGTTGACAGCTCCGACGGCCGCGCCCGTGCCGAGCATGGCGACCATCGTGAGCGCTCCGCCGTCGGTCGAGCTGAAGACGGTGGCTCCGACCACCGAGGACAGGGCGAGCGTCGAGCCGACCGAGAGGTCGATGCCCCGGGTCAGGATGACCATGAGCTGTCCGATGGCCAAGATGGCGATGACCGCCGACTGGGAAAGCACGTTGCCGACGTTCTGGGTGGTGGCGAAGACCGGCGACAGGTTCGACATGATCAGCACGAGGGCTCCGAGGATGAGCAGCGGCCCGAGCCTGAGCAGCACCAGCAGGGCGCCGACAACGCGGAGCTTGAGGTGCCCGCCGCTCTCCTGCTCAGGCCCCCGCGGGGTCGCCGCGCCGGCCTCCTGCGCCACTTCCGGCTTGCTCAACGTCGGGCTCTCCGCATCCTCGATGTGGTCGTTGACGTGATGATGATCCATCGCCTCGATGTCCGCCACCGGTGCCTCCTCGTCCCAGTGGCCGCGACTCTAGGGGGCAAAACATCGGATGTCTACATCCATTTCGACCATATTGTCCCTGAGATTGGCCCCGAGAGCCCAAATAGGTCCGATCAGGCCGTGGTGCGCGAGTGCGCCCACCATGCAGTTGAACCGCGGCTGGGAGCGCCGCCGAGTGGCCCTCCCACTCTGCGTCGAGCCCACCTGCGTCGTGTCCGGCACACCGTGCCGCGCGGGCTCTCGCAGGTAGCTCGGAACTGGATCGTCGCGATGCACGCCGCCGTCGAGCGAAGCGGTCGCGAGGGGGTCTGCGATACTCCGTGGTGGTCGTGGGTTGTCCGGAGGGTAGATCGGATGACGGTCCCATGTCCCGGGCCCTTAGCTCAGTTGGTAGAGCGTCGGACTTTTAATCCGCTGGTCGTCGGTTCGAGCCCGACAGGGCCTACTCTTCGTGCCTCACATCCCGGTCCCGCGGCCACTTCGAGGCTGCGGCGTCACGTGGGCGTAGCCCTCGTGGAACCAAGAGTTCACCTCGCCGGGAACTTTGGGTGCCGGGGAAGGTTTCGATTCGGCCGGTAGTTGATAGTGTGTGTCATGCAACAGGTGCAAGTTCCAGCAGGTAGACGCCCGCGGAGTTTGTGATCCAACGGCGTTTCTTCTTCGGGCCCTGCCAGTCCGTGAGTCGGAGCGACGTGTCACCGCACTTGATGCGGGATCGTTGAAGTGACGATCTTTCGCCCGATAACAGGAGTAACAGAGCAATGGCTCAAGGCACCGTGAAGTGGTTCAACGCCGAGAAGGGTTTCGGCTTCATTGCGCAGGAGGACGGCGGCGACGACGTCTTCGTGCACTACAGCGCCATCCAGTCCAACGGCTACAAGTCGCTGGATGAGAACCAGAAGGTCGAGTTCGACGTCACCCAGGGTCCCAAGGGCCCCCAGGCGGAGAACGTTCGCGCGGTCTGATCGACCCCGCGAAGCCGGACAGCACCTGTCCCGGACTTCAAACCAACGAGGCCTCACCCATCTGGGTGGGGCCTCGTTGCCGTTCGGACTATCTTCGGCGTGGTCTGGCGATTTGTGGGTTCTAATTGGTTTAGGACGCCGGCAACTGGGCATGGTGGACTCTTCGACGTAGACCGACTGGAGGTGCGCGCAGTGCACGACCAGTTCGACGTGACCCTTGAAGACGACGACCTCCTCGGCGAGGTCGAGCTCACCACCACCCTGATCATCGCGGCCAGTGAGTCCGATGAGCACCTCTCCCAGGAGGAGATCGATCGCCTCCTCGGGGTGACCCCGGTGCCTCCGAGCGCCGACTTCCCGCTGCCGCGCCCACGCGAGAAGTGATCGCTGCCGCCTGTGTCAACAGGTGGCGAACAGCACCGGTCCGCTCGTCAGGTCCGAGAGCACGTACTGCCCCTCGACCGGCTCGAGCTCCAGCTGCACGACCGACCCCTCCGAGGTCGCTGACCTGACGTCGAAGCGGTCCGCGAAGTCACCGCCCTGGCCGGGCGCCGGCCCACTCGCCAGGGCGGCCCGGGCGTCGGCGTCCTGCCGGGCGTTGTCGTCGGACTCGAAGGCCATGCTGACCGTGATGTCGCCACCGGGCTGCGTCGCCATCGCGAATGCCGTCATCGGGTGCACGCCACCCGCCTGCCTGACGAGCTCGTCGGCCTGGGCCTGATCGGTCTCGTCCGCAGCCGCCATGGCCAGGTGCTCGCACGCGTAGGCGCCCGTGAAGACGGCGGCCACCAGGGGCGACTCGGCGGCCTCCACGACGTCGTCCACGGTCGTGAGGTGCTCGCTCTCCCCGGTCGCGGCCTTGATGGCTTCCTCGAGGTAGCCCTGCGTGTCCGACGTGAGTACGACGCCGGCGTCGGGCAGCAGTGCGAAGTACTGCAGCTCCGGGGTCAGCTCGGGGCCGACCCGGGCAAGGACGTCGGGACCCCCGACCCACACCCCGTGCTCGTCGTCGGGTCGCTCGAAGCCCAGCGACTCCAAGGTGTCGGCCAGGACCGCGAAGTCGGTGCCGTCGGGGAAGCCGAGGATCTCCACGGCCCCATCGGGCCCCTGCGCCAGCAGCTCCCAGTCGAGGGTGCCGGGGGAGAAACGGAACTGTTCGTGCAAGGTCGGCGACGACTCGACCAGCGCCGAGGACGTCGAGAGGTCACGGCTGAACGCCTCATCGAGGAAGGCTGCGACCTCGTCGGCGGACGGGCGCTCGCCGAGGTCCGCGCCGACCGTGCGGCGTACAGCCTGCCAATCCGTCCAGGACATCCGCTCCGTCGACGCAGGGGCGTACGACGCAGCGCGGGCCAGATCGGCCCGGTGCTCGTCGTGCCACCAGCGGATGCCGACCACGGTGCCGAGGACCAGGATCGCGACCAGACCGGCCGCGAGCGCGATCGCGACACCCCGGGGGAGACGACGAAGCACGGGGACTCCTCACGGGGCGGCTGTTGGTGTGAGACTAACGCCCATGCCAGCCCCGGACGTGCGCGCTGCTGGAGCCGTCGTCACCCGCAAGGGTGGCGACGTCCTGCTCGTGCACCGCCCCCGCTACAACGACTGGTCCTTCCCGAAGGGCAAGCTCGATCCCGACGAGCACGTGACGACGGCCGCCGTGCGCGAGGTGGCCGAGGAGACCGGGCTGGACATCCGGCTGGGACCTGCGCTGTCGACGCAGCGGTACGACACCGGACGCGGGCGGATGAAGTCGGTCAACTACTGGGTCGGACGCGTGCAGGGCAACGACGACGTGAGCTGCTACCGCATCAACGACGAGATCGACGAGGTCGAGTGGGTGCCGTGGCGTGACGTTGCCGCCCGGCTGACCTATGACTACGACCGGCAGACCTTGGCAGAGGCCCGGAAGCTGCGCCGCAGGACCCGCGCCCTGCTCGTGCTCCGGCACGGGCACGCACGGTCGCGGCGGTCGTGGAAGAGCGATGACCGTCGACGGCCGCTGATCCTGGCGGGGGAGGCCGAGGCGCAGCGGCTGGTCCCGGTGCTGGCGGCGTTCGACGCGACCGAGGTCTACTCGTCGTCCAGCGTGCGGTGCGTGGCGACCGTGACGCCGTACGTCCACACCACGGGTTGGCCGTTGCACTCCTTCGACGAGCTCAGCGAGGAGGGTGTCTCGGTGCCCGCCGTCGACGAGCTGGTCGAGGCGCTGCTCGCGGCCGACTCAAGCGCCGTGCTGTGCACGCATCGTCCGGTGCTGCCGACGGTATTGGAGTCCCTCGGCCTCGCCGACGTGAAGCTGGAGCCGGCCGAGATGCTGGTGGTGCACCATCGCAAGGGCGCCGTCGTGGCCGCCGACCGCGTGCGGGTCTGAGACCCACTCGATACGCCTCCGCCGTCGGCCGCGTCAAGGCAAAACGGGCTTGTTCACGTGACGGACGTCTCCGCCACGGGCACATGTGGCCGAGCAGCCCTTTTCAGTTCACCGGGCGTTCATCGAGGCCGATGCAGACGGTCACTTCCGATGCCTACGTTCCACGATGTCAGCTTCACACACAGACATCAGGAGTTCCGAAGTGAACCGCACTTCTTTCCGCCGCGCGCTCGTCCCGGGTGCCGCTGCTCTCATTCTCACCCTCGCCGCCTGCGGTGGCGGCGACGCCGGCTCCGACTCGGGCTCCGACTCCGAAGGCTCCGCTGTCAGCGGCAGCGTGGCTGTCGACGGTTCGTCGACCGTCTTCCCGATGAGCGACGCGGCCGCGGAACTGCTCTCGGAAGAGAACCCCGACATCAAGGTGACCGTCGGTGAGGCCGGCACCGGCGGAGGCTTCGAGGTCTTCTGTGCCGGCACGACCGACGTGTCCGATGCCTCCCGCCCGATCGAAGACGACGAGATCGCCGCCTGCAAGGACGCGGGAGTCGAGTACACCGAGCTCCAGGTCGCCACCGACGCCCTCACGGTCGTCGTACACCCCGACCTCGACGTCGACTGCCTGACCGTCGACCAGCTCGTCGAGCTGTGGGCTCCCGGTTCCAAGATCACGAACTGGAACCAGCTGGACCCGAGCTTCCCCGACGAGGAGGTCTCGCTGTTCGGCCCCGGCACCGACTCGGGCACGTACGACTACATGGCAGCTGAGGTCGTCGACCCCGATGCCGATGAGCCCGCCACCCGAGACGACTACGAGGCCTCGGAGGATGACAACGTCCTGGTCCAGGGCGTTGCTGGAACCGAGGGTGCGACCGGCTACTTCGGTTACACGTACTACGAGGAGAACACCGACACCCTGAAGGCGCTGTCGATCGACAGCGGCAACGGCTGCATCGAGCCGTCGGCCGAGACCGCTCAGGCTGGCGAGTACACGCCCCTCGCGCGTCCGCTCTTCATCTACGTCAACAAGGCCAAGTACGCCGACAACGCAGCTGCGGCGGCGTACGTCGACTTCTACATCGAGAACCTCGCCGAGATCGCCGAGATCGGTCAGTTCATCCCGCTGAGCGACGACCTGTACTCGGAGACGCAGTCGGCGCTCGAGGGCCTGTCGAGCTGATCCGGAAGGTTCCCCGCTCCCATGAGCACCACGATTACTGGCGCAGGCCCGTCCTCCGGGGCGGGCCTGCCCGGTGCCCCAGACCTGAGCCGGAAGTCGCGGCCACTCGAGTCAGCCATCAAGGCAGTGCTCCTCACCTCCGCGCTGCTGTCGATCGCCATCACCTTCGGCATCATCGCCGCCCTCATCGAGCCCGTCGTGGAGTTCTTCCGCGAGGTGCCGTTCGGCGACTTCTTCGCGACGGAGGGCGAGTTCGCGGTCCTGCCGCTCGTGGCCGGGACGGCGTGGGTCACCTTCATCTCACTGCTCGTTGCCATCCCGCTCGGTCTGGGCGCGGCCATGTACCTCTCTGAATACGCTTCCCCACGCGCACGCCGGGTGCTGAAGCCGACCGTTGAGCTGCTGGCAGGCGTGCCGTCCGTGGTCTATGGCTTCTTCGCGTTGACGTTCGTCACCCCGACGCTGTTGCAGGACCTTCTCGGCATCAAGGTCGGGTTCACGAACGTGCTCGCCGCCGGCCTCGTCCTGGGGGTCATGATCGTGCCGACGATCGCCTCGCTTTCCGAGGATGCACTGTCGGCCGTGCCCCAGGCCCTCCGCCAGGGTTCGCTGGCCATGGGAGCCAACCGCATGCAGACGACGGTGCGAGTCGTGCTTCCAGCAGCCCTGTCGGGGGTGGCAGCCGCGATCGTGCTGGGCCTGTCCCGCGCCGTCGGCGAAACGATGATCGTGGCACTGGCGGCCGGTGCTCAGAAGAACCTCAGCGCCGACCCGCGAGATGGCATGCAGGCGATGACCGGTTTCATGGCTCAGACCGCCGGCGGCGAGAACCCGGTGGGGTCGATCTCGTACAACAACCTCTTCGCGGTCGGCATGCTGCTGTTCATCATCACCCTGATCATCAACGTGATCAGCATCGCCCTCGTCCGCCGCTTCAGGCAGGTCTACTGATGAGCATCGCCGCCACCACCGCCCGAGAAATCACCACAGGCATTGCCACCGGCAAGAGCAAGGATCGCACGGTCGGGTCGATCGTCTTCCTGTGCGGCCTCTGGTTCTCGCTCTTCTTCGGGGTCATGGTGCTCATCGTGCTCATCATCGACACGATCATCCAGGGCTCAGGTCGATTCGATTCCGCACTCATCACCGACTACGCCTCGCGTGTGCGCCCTGAATCAACGGGCTTCCGGGCCGGAATCCTGGGTTCGTTGTGGATCATGATCTTCACGGCACTCTTCGCCGTACCCCTAGGCATCGCTGCTGCGCTCTACCTCGAGGAGTTCGCGGACAAGGAGCGCTGGTGGAACCGCTTCATCGAGGTCAACCTCCAAAATCTCGCGGCGGTTCCCTCCATCGTCTACGGACTCCTGGCCGTCGCCGTCATGTCGCTGATCGGGTTCGAGCGCACCGGCATCGTGCTGGGTGGCGCCGTCGCGCTCGCACTGCTCATCTTGCCGGTCATCATCATCACGACGCGTGAAGCAGTCAGAGCCGTCCCGCAGGACATCAGGCAAGGCTCCCTGGCTCTGGGCGCAACCGTCTGGCAGACAACCTGGCGTCAAACTCTGCCGTCTGCGATCCCTGGCATCGCCACCGGCACCATCCTCGGGCTATCCCGAGCGATCGGAGAGGCCGCGCCGCTGATCATCGTCGGCATCGGTGTCGGTGTGCGCTTCGACCCCGAGGGACTGCTGAGCGAGGTCACGGCCCTGCCCATGCAGATCTACAGCCTGACGTCCCAGTCTCAGGAGGAGTTCCGGGTCGCCGCGTCGGCCGCGATCATCGTGCTGCTCGTCATGATCCTCGGGCTCAACGCAGTCGCCATCTTCATTCGCAACAAGTTCCAGCGATCCTGGTAGGAGAATCCCTTGTCCCCCCAACCCGCCACCGCGACCACGCGACAGGCCAACGACAGCAGTGAGGTCGGCAACTTGGCCTCCGTCCACCAGGACGCCAATCGCGAGCTCCCCGATGTCCCACCGGACCCGGTCATGGAGGCCCAGGGCCTCAACATCTACTACGGCGACTTCCACGCCGTGCACGACGTCAACCTGACGTTCGGAAAGAACGAGATCACTGCACTCATCGGTCCATCCGGCTGCGGCAAGTCGACGGTCCTGCGATGCCTCAACCGGATGAACGACCTGGTGATCGGAGCTCGAGTCGAGGGTGTGGTCTCGTACCACGGCCAGGACATCTACGGAAAGAGTGTCGACCCGATCGCCGTCCGCACCGCGATCGGCATGGTGTTCCAGAAGCCCAACCCGTTCCCGAAGTCGATCTACGACAACATCGCCTACGGGCCGCGGGTCACCGGCATGAAGGTCGACAACATGGACGACCTGGTCGAGGAGGCGCTGCGAGGCGCCGCGTTGTGGGACGAGGTCAAGGACAAGCTGAAGCAGTCGGCCTACGGCCTCTCGGGCGGTCAGCAGCAACGCCTGTGCATCGCCCGCACGATCGCCACCAAGCCCGACGTCATTCTGATGGACGAGCCGTGCTCGGCGCTGGACCCGATCGCAACCGCGCGCATCGAGGATCTGATGATCGAGCTGCGCAACGACTACACGATCATCATCGTCACCCACAACATGCAGCAAGCTGCCCGTGTCTCCGACCGCACAGCCTTCTTCACGGCTCGCCCGGACGAGACGACCGGCAACCGGACCGGGCTCCTGGTCGAGTTCGACCAGACCGCGCGGATCTTCTCCAACCCTGCCGACCAGCGGACCGAGGACTACATCTCCGGTCGCTTCGGCTGATCGTCTCCTCTGGGTGTGCAGGGGGTGGTCCGTGACAAACGGACCCCGGATCGGGGGTTCCGTGGGTCCGTTTGTCACGGACCATCCTCGTCTTGGGGGCGGCGTACCGGATGATGGCGATCATGGCCAAGAGCATCGACGTCTCTGACCTCAACATCTACTACGGCGACTTCCTTGCCGTAGAGGGCGTCAACATGACCATCAAGGCGAAGTCGGTCACTGCCTTCATCGGCCCGTCCGGGTGCGGCAAGTCGACCATGCTGCGCTCGCTCAACCGCCTGCACGAGGTGATCCCCGGGGCTCGGGTCGAGGGCAAGGTGATGGTGGACGGACAGTCGCTGTACGGCGCGAACGTCGACCCCGTCGCCGTACGCCGCCAGATCGGGATGGTCTTCCAGCGGCCGAACCCGTTCCCCACGATGTCGATCTACGAGAACGTGCTCGCCGGCAACCGGCTCAACGCCAAGAAGATGAAGAAGGGCGTCGCCGACGAGATCGTCGAGCGGTCGCTCAAGGGCGCCAACCTCTGGAACGAGGTCAAGGACCGCCTCGGCCGGCCCGGCATGGGCCTCTCCGGTGGGCAGCAGCAGCGGCTCTGCATCGCGCGTGCGATCGCCGTCGAGCCGCAGGTGCTGCTGATGGACGAGCCGTGCTCGGCCCTCGACCCGATCTCCACTGCCGCGATCGAGGACCTGATCCACGAGCTGAAGAGTGAGTACACGATCGTCATCGTCACCCACAACATGCAGCAGGCGGCGCGGGTGTCGGACGAGACGGGCTTCTTCAACCTGAAGGCCGCCGGCCAGCCAGGACATCTCGTGGAGTTCAACACCACCCAGAAGATGTTCGCGAACCCTGACAACTCCGACACCGAGGCGTACATCTCCGGTCGCTTCGGCTGATCGTCTCGTCCTTGTTCGGGCAGTTAGGGACGCAGTGGGAGGAGCTTCGGGGGTAGACCTCCCACTGCGTCCCTAACTACCCGCCGGCGCTGCTGCCTGTGGATGAAGTCAGCGGACTGTCGGTCGTCGCGCTCACGATGGTGGAGTGAACATCGACGACCGTACGAGCTGGCGGCCGGGCGCCTGGCCGTTGGTGGGGGACGGGCCCCGCGAGGGCCTGCCCGAGACTGCCGTGTGGCCGAGTCGTCGCGACGCCAGCGGGGTCGAGGGCCCGACGGAGTGGGGAACTCGCTCCGGGAAGTTCCGCCGGGTCGGCCGCAATCTCTGGGTCCAGAGTGAGGTCCCCTTGGACGCAGCTCAGCGGACGGTCGAGGCAGCCGCGCAGCTTCCGTCGTATGGCGCTGTGACCGGATGGGCAGCTCTGCACTGGGCGGGCGCCCGCTGGATCTCGGGGTCGGACCGGCACGAGGCCGACCTGCCGGTGCCGCTTGCCATTGGCATCGAGCACGCCCTCCGGCCGGGACCCGGACATACCGTGTCTCAGGAGGGCTTGACGCCGATCGAGATCATGAGGCTCCGCGGCCTGCGTGTCACCACGCACGCGCGCAGCGTCGCGTACGAGATGCGCAAGGCCCAGTCGGATGAGGCCGCAATGATCGCGTTCGAGATGGCCGCGTACAACGACTTGATCTCCGTCGACGAGCTCCAGGCCTACACCGAGACGCGCCTACCGATCCGACAAGGTGTGGAGCGGGTGCGCCGACTGCTACCGCTCCTCGAGGAGAACGCCTGGTCGCCGACGGAGGTCATCATGCGGCGAACGTGGGTGAGTGCGGGATGGCCTCGCCCCTTGGCCAATCGGCCGGTGTTCGACCTCAGCGGCCGGTTCGTCGGCACCCCGGACCTCATCGATGCAGAGGCCGGGGTCTATGGACAGTACGACGGGGCCCTGCACGTCGCTGGGGCCCAACGCCATGCCGATGTCGCGAAGGAGGCCGCGTTCCGACGTCTTGGTCTTGAGCCAGCCATCATGATGGCTGGCGACCTCGCGGACCGCTCCGGGTTCGTGCAACGGCTCGCGGATGCCTTCGCCCGGGCACAACATCTCGCGCCGGAGCGGCGTCAGTGGACCTTGGCCCCACCGCAGTGGTGGATCGCCACTCACACCGTCGCCCGCAGACGGGCCCTTGATGAGGAGCAACAGTCACGTCTGTTGCGCTATCGCCACGCGGCCTGACATGTCGCCTGACCGCGGCTGGAACGCCGAGGTCGCCCTCGGTGTACGCGTCGATATGCCCTCCCGCCGAAGTCGCGGGGTAGTTAGGGACGTGGTGGGAGGGAGCCGGGCCGACAACCTCCGATTCCGTCCCTAACTACCGAAAATTGGAAGAAGGCAGAAGTGAAGGTCAGGGGAGGAAGATCGCCGCGACCCAGTACGTCAGGGCGGCGGCGAGGCCGGCGGCGGGGAAGGTGAGCACCCACGCGGTCAGGATCGACTTCGCGACGCCCCAGCGGACCGCGGAGAGGCGCTTGGTGGCGCCGACGCCCATGACCGCGGAGGTGATGGTGTGGGTCGTGGAGATCGGGGCCTCGAAGACGTACGCCGTTGTGTAGAGCACCGAGGCGGCCACCGACTCTGCGGCGAAGCCGCGGGGCGGGTCGAGGTGGATGATGCGCCGGCCCAGGGTCCGCATGATGCGCCAGCCCCCGGACCAGGTGCCGAGCGAGATCGCCGTGGCGGCCGCAATGATCACCCAGAGCGGGAGACCATCGGACTCGCTGACGTACCCACCCGTCAGCAGGGCCAGGAAGATGACGCCCATCGTCTTCTGGGCATCCTGCAGTCCGTGACCGAGCGCCATGGCGCCGGCGGAGATCGTCTGCGCGATCTTGAACCCGCGGTTGGCCTTGGACGGGTTGGCGTTGCGGAAGGCCCACATGATCGCGAGCATCACCGCGAAGCCGAGCGCGAACGCCACGAGGGGCGAGAGCAGCATCGGGATGACGACCTTCTCGATCACGACGTCCCAGTGCGCCGTCGCGCCGGCGGCGAGCGCGGCACCGACGAGGCCGCCGATGAGGGCGTGCGAGGAGGACGACGGGAGCCCGTAGTACCAGGTCGCGAGGTTCCACGCGATGGCGCCGATGAGGCCGGCCATCACGATCACCAGGCCGTGGCTCCCGAGCCCGGGATCGATGGTGTCCGAGACCGTGTGGGCGACCTTCTGGCCCAGGAAGGCGCCGACGAAGTTCATGACTGCCGCCATGGCGAGCGCGACCTTGGGGGTCAGCGCGCCGGTGGAGACAGAGGTGGCGATCGCGTTGGCCGCGTCGTGGAACCCGTTGGTGTAGTCGAACACCAGGGCAACGACGACGACCGCGATGATGATCGCGATTTCCATCTGCGGTCAGGACTCCTTGACGGCGATCTGCTCCAGGATGTTCGCGACCTTCTCGAAGGCATCGATGGCGCTTTCGAGGGACTCCACGATGTCCTTGAGCTTGATCACCTCGATCGCCTTGTAGTCGCCGTTGAAGAGGCTGGCGAGGATGCGGCGGTAGCTGCGGTCGCCGGCGTTCTCGAGACGGTTGATCTCGATCCAGTACTCATCGAGCGCGCTCATGGTCGCGAGGCTGGGCATCGCCTGGACGGTGAGCTCGGCGCAGCGCTGCAGCACCTCGACCTGCTCGGAGGTCTCGGGCGGCAGCGTGGTGACGCCGTAGAGCAGGACAAGGTCGACGGCTTCGTCCATCTCGTCCATCACGTCGTCGAGGGCCGAGGCGAGGGCGTAGATGTCCTCCCGGTCGAACGGCGTCACGAAGGTGCTGTTGACGCGCTTGACGATGGCGTGGGTGGTCTCGTCGGCGGCGTGCTCGGCGTCGCGCATGCGCTTGGCAATGTCTTCGCGGTCACCGCCTTGACCGAGCATCTCGGCAAGCAGTTGGGCGCCCACCACGAGGTGGGCGGCGGATTCACTGAACAGGTCGTAGAAGGAGGCGTCGACGGGCCGGAACTTCAAACGCACGGAGTACTCCGAATGAGGGGGGCGTGAACGATCCACATGCTAGGGGGTCCGCGTCCTCAGGCCGCAAACCCGCGACCTCCCAGGGCGTACGGCGAAGCGCTACCGACGCTTGCGCTGGAGCTCGATCAGCCTCTCCTGGAGATGCACATCACCCTGGTTCTGGTGCCACTCGCCGGTGCTGTCGAGCTCCCAGGCACTGATCTCGGGGCTGAACGCCAGGTCGAGCAGGTCGCCCACGGCGGCCACGTTCGGCCCCTCCGGCAGGCGCACGAGCACCTCGACACGGCGGTCGAGGTTGCGGTGCATCATGTCGGCCGACCCGATCCAGGCCAGCGGCTCGTCGTCGTTCACGAACCAGAACACCCGGCTGTGCTCGAGGAACCGGCCGAGGATCGAGCGCACGTGGATCGTCTCGGACAGGCCGGGCACTCCCGGTCGCAGGGCACAGATGCCGCGGACCAGCAGGTCGACGGGCACGCCCGCCTGGGAGGCGAGGTAGAGCGCATCGATGATCGCCTCGTCGACGATCGAGTTGGCCTTGATCCGGATCCCCGCCGGGCGGCCGGACTGGTGATTGGCGACCTCCGCGTGGATCTGGGAGATCAGGCCGTCGCGCACGCTGTCGGGCGCGACGAGCAGCCCGTCGTACGTCGTGTTCCGGCTGATCCCCGACAGGTTGTTGAACAGGTGGGCGACGTCCTCGCCGACCGCGGGGTCGGCCGTGAGCAGGCCGAGGTCTTCGTAGAGCCGCGCGGTCTTGGGGTTGTAGTTGCCCGTCCCGATGTGGGTGTAGCGGCGGATGCCGTCGGGCTCGTCGCGCACCACCATCGAGAGCTTGCAGTGGGTCTTGAGCCCGACGAGGCCGTAGACGACGTGGCAGCCGGCGTGCTCCAGCTTGCGGGCCCAGCGGATGTTGGCCTGCTCGTCGAAGCGGGCCTTGATCTCGACGATGACCAGCACCTGCTTGCCGGCCTCGGCGGCGTCGATCAGGGCGTCGATGATCGGGCTGTCGCCCGAGGTGCGGTAGAGCGTCTGCTTGATCGCGAGCACGTGCGGGTCGGCGGCAGCCTGCTCGACGAACCGCTGGACCGAGGTCGCGAAGGAGTCGTAGGGGTGGTGGAGCAGCACGTCGTTGCGGCGTACGGACTCGAAGACGTCGACCGGCTTGGACGTCTCGATCTCCGCCAGCTGGGCGTGGGTGGTCGGCACGAAGGTGGGGTACTTCAGGTCCTCGCGCGGCAGGTCGGCGATCGAGTGAAGGCCGCGCAGGTCGAGCGGGCCGGGCAGCTTCGAGACCTCCTCGCGAGTGACGCCGAGCTCGGAGACCAGCAGCTCGAGCACCTTCGCATCGATGGACTCCTCGACCTCGAGCCGCACGGGCGGGCCGAACTTGCGCCGCAGCAGCTCCTTCTCGAGCGCCTTGAGGAGGTTCTCGGCGTCGTCCTCCTCGACCTCGAGGTCCTCGTTGCGGGTGACGCGGAAGGTGTGCGCCTTCAGCACCTCCATGCCGGGGAAGAGCTTCTTGAGGTGCTCGCCGATGACGTCCTCCAGCGGCACGAAGCGCTGGTTGCCGACCGGCACGAACCGGCCGAAGGTCTGCGGCACCTTGACCCGGGCGAAGTGCTCGGTGCCGGTCTTGGGGTGCCGCACGACGACGGCGAGGTTGAGCGAGAGCCCGGAGATGTAGGGGAACGGGTGGGCCGGGTCGACGGCCAGCGGCGTCAGCACCGGGAAGATCCGCTCCTTGAAGAGCTTCTTGCAGATCTTCTGCTCGTCGCGGTCCAGCTCGGACCAGCGCACGATCTCGATGCCCTGGTCGCGCAGCTCGGGGATCACCTGCTCGCTGAACACCCGCGCATGCCGCTCCATGAGCTCGCGGCTGCCGGCCCACAGCTGTTCGATCTGCTCGCGGGGCAACATGCCGCTGGCGGCGCGTACGGCGACGCCCGCCGCGATCCGGCGCTTGAGACCGGCCACGCGGACCATGAAGAACTCGTCGAGGTTGCTGGCGAAGATCGCCAGGAACCGCGCCCGCTCCAGCAGCGGCAGCGCGGGATTCTCGGCCAGCTCCAGCACGCGCTGGTTGAAGTGCAGCCACGACAGCTCGCGGTCGAGGAACCGGTCGTCGTACTTCTCCACGGCCGCGATCTCCTCGGCGTCCGGGACGTAGGGCGGCTCGACGTCGAAGGTGTCACTGGGGTGTCCGAACGGCTCGGCGGTCGGACCGTCCTCGACGGAGGCGCCGACGGTGCTGGGAAGCGTGGTGCTGGCCACGGTTGCTTCGGACATGCGGCCAGTCTCGCACCGCATCGTGAACGGCAGGTGTCCTGACGGCTCCGGGCGTCTAGGTTGCTCGCGTGACGATCTTGGGGCGCCTGGAGGCGCTGACCCTCCAGGCTGCGTTGGCCCTGCCCGAGCGGGTCCAGCGGGTGCTCGCCGGCCGTTCCGTGGTGCTGGACGGGAAGACGCTCGACACCGAGACCCAGCTCATGCTGCGACTGCAGCGAGTGGTTCGCGAACCGGCCGTCGAGTCGTTGCCGATCCCACAGGGTCGGCTGGCGCTCAACCGGCAGTCGGTCCTGGTGGGCGGCTCGCAGCCGATCGGCCGGGTCCGCGAGGACGTGGTCGCGGGCATGCCGGCCAGGCTCTACGAGCCGACGGGCGCGACGGACTCAGGACCGCTCCTCGTCTTCTTCCACGGCGGGGGCTGGATCTACGGCGACCTCGAGTCGCACGACGCGCCGTGCCGATTCCTCGCCGAGCGCTCCGGTGTGCGGATCCTCGCCCTGGACTACCGCCTCGCCCCCGAGGCGGGGTTCCCTGCGGCGTACGACGACTGCGTCAACGCCTATGCGGAGATCCTCAAGCGCTACGACGAGTGGCACGTCGACCCTGATCGCATCGGCGTGGGCGGGGACAGCGCGGGTGGCAACCTCGCGACCGTGGTGGCCATCGAGGCGGCGCGACAGGGCTGGCCGTGCGCCTTCCAGCTGCTCGTCTATCCCCTGACCGACATGACGGGTGCGGCGAGGAGCCGGCAGACGTTCGCCAACGGCTTCTACCTCACCGAGCGCTTCATCGAGCTGGCCACCGACAGCTACATCCCGGATCCGGAGCAGTGGACCGACCCGCGGATCAGCCCGCTGGCCGCCGATCTGCCGGCGGGGCTGGCGCCCGCTCACGTCGTCACCGCCGGTTTCGACCCCCTGCAGGACGAGGGCGAGGCGTACGCCGAGCGGTTGCGGGCAGCCGGGGTCGAGGTGCGCCACGTCCGCTATCCGCGACTGATCCACGGTTTCCTCAACATGGTCGGAGTGGGTCGCAACGCGCGGGCCGCGGTCGACGAGATCGCCACCGCGCTACGGGCCGGCTTGGCAGACTGACCCGTCATGCCCCCCGCCACTGGTGGCACCACCGCTCTGGTTCCGTGGTACCGCCCCGACGTCGACGGCCTGCGCGCCGTCGCCATCGTGCTGGTGGTGGGCTTCCATGCCGGGCTGCCCGGGTTTGCCGGCGGCTTCATCGGAGTCGACATCTTCTTCGTCATCTCCGGCTTCGTGATCGCAGGCCTGCTGGCGCGCGAGCATCGCGAGGAGGGGCGGATCTCATGGTCGCGCTTCTACACGCGCCGGATCCGGCGACTGCTGCCGGCAGCGCTGGTGATGGTGGCGGCGGTGCTGCTCATGAGCGCGCTCGTCCTGCGGCAGGCCGACCTGTCGACCGTGGCGATGGCGGCCATCTCTGCGGTGACGTCGACCGCCAACGTCTACTACTGGTGGCTCGCGGGTGAGGGCGCCGCCCCGAACTACTTCGACCAGCAGGCAGACGCCGCGCCGCTGCTGCACACGTGGTCGCTCTCGGTCGAGGAGCAGTTCTACCTGGCCGTCCCGGTGGCGGTCGGGGCCGTCGTCCTGCTCGCGCGCCGGACGGGATGGCGGCGTCGTCGCGTGGCGATCGCCCTGGTCGTCCTCGTCTCGCTCCTCTCGGTGGCACTGTCGTGGTGGCTCACCGCTCAGTCGCAGTCGGCCGCGTTCTACCTGCCGTTCACGCGCGCCTTCGAGTTCGGGTTCGGCGCTCTCCTGGCCGTGATCGCGCGCGCTCCTCGCCGTACGGCGACCCGAACCGTCGTCGGCGTCGGCGGCACCGCCCTCGTCGTCGTCGCGCTCGTGTGGCCGGCCCCGACCGTCGCCTTCCCCGGGGTCCAGGTGGCGATTCCCTGTCTCGGGGCCGCCCTGCTCATCGCCTCCCGGCCACGCCCACTCGCGTTCGGCCCGATGGCGGCGCTCGGCCGTGTGTCCTACGGCTGGTACCTCTGGCACGTCCCCGTCCTCGCGCTCGCCGAGGCCTGGAACCTCGCGCCGGTGGGACGCGCCTGGTCACTGGTCCTGGTGGTGGCCGCGCTCGGCGTCGCGGTCCTCAGCCATCGCTACGTCGAGCTGCCGTGGCGGCGCCCGCGACCGGGCCGCTCCCGGCGCCGCACCCTGGCCACCGCGCTGGCGGCCACCCTCGTGGTGGCGTGCACGGGAGCGGGGATGGCGTCGGCGGACGAGGCCCCCGCGTCGCCGTACGCCGACTTCGAGACGGCTCCTGACGCGTGCCGTGCCCAGCCCGCCCTGCCCATGCCGACCACGCTGTCGCGCTGCGAGCTGACCCCGTTCGACCCCGACCGGCCCACGGTCGTGCTGCGCGGCGACTCGCACGCGTGGCACTACGTCCCGGCCCTGCTCGTCGCGCAGCGCGAGCACCCCGACGTCAACCTCGTCGCGTGGACCCTGCCGTCGTGCCCGCCGATGGACCTGCCGCAGGAGCTGGGCTACCGGTTCCGGGCGGCCCTGGCGAGCAGCGAGGCCGCCGGCACCGCAGGGGACTGGAGCCAGTGCGTGCTGCTCAACCACTACGCGCGGCTCGACGTGGCGGGACTGCGCAGCCGGGGCGGGGTCGTGGTGCTCGCGGCCGGCAGGTGGCCGGGCTACCTCGAGCACACGGTGCTCAGCGTCCGCGAGAACGCGACCGTCCGCCGCGATCCCCGGCCGGTCTACGAGGAGCTGGTGCGGGACGTGGTGACGGCAGGCCTGACCGGGCTGCTCGAGTCGCCCAACGAGGTGACGCTGGTCGGCCCCACCCCGGAGCCGCGACGCCACGTGCCGCGGTGCCTCGAGCAGCTGGGCTGGCCGGGCCGGTGCGACGTGTCGCGCGGCGACGAGGACGCCTACCTCGCGGGCAGTCGGGAATGGCTCGCGGAGCTCGCCGATCGGCACGGCGGCGTACGCATCATCGACGTCAGCGGGGAGCTGTGCGACGACGAGGCATGTCGCGCGCAGTCGGACGGGCTGACCAACTATGTCGACGACTCACACCTCAGCCGGAGCCGCGCCGAGCTGCTGGCGCCGTACTTCGAGGACGTCTTCGACGGACTCGATCAGTAGACGAGCGCCTGCACGCCCTCGCCGAGGATCTGCTCGGCGAACACCGCCGCCCCGGCGATGGTGATGCCGTCCCGGAGGTCGCCCTCCACGATGCCGCGTCGGGCCGCGCACTGGGTGCAGACGGTGACGCGACCGCCGGCCACGATCACGCCCAGCAGGTCGGCCAGCGGGGTGGCGAGGTCCAGGACGAACTCCTCGGCGCGACCCGGGACGCCGAACCAGGCGGCCTCACCGGTCAGCCAGAGCGACACGTCGGCGCCACTGGCCACCGCCGCCGCGGCGACCGTGAACGCCTGGTTGCACCGCTCCGCATCCTCGGAACCGCAAGTGACCTTGACGACGAGTGAGCGAGCCATGACCTCACCCTAGACTCGCCCCATGGTCTTCGAGATCCCCGACAACCTGCATCCCAACTGCGGCCCCGTCGCATGGCTGCTCGGCACGTGGCGCGGCAACGGCCACGGCGACTACCCGACCATCGAGGGCTTCGAGTTCGGCCAGGAACTGATCTTCACGCACGACGGCCGGCCGTTCTTCCACTACATGGCGCGGGCGTGGATCGTCGACGCCGAGGGCGAGTTCGTCCGCGACGCCGCCATGGAGTCGGGCTTCCTGCGCTGCCCCGAGCCGGGCAAGGTCGAGCTGCTGCTGGCGCACAACACCGGCTTCGCCGAGGTCTGGTACGGCGCAGCGGAGGGCGGCAAGCTCGAGGTGCACACCGCCGGCGTGGCCTTCACCGAGACCGCCAAGGAAGTGAACGCGGGGTCTCGGATCTACGGCAACGTCGAGGGCGACCTGATGTACGCCTACGACATGGCGGCCGTGGGCCAGGAGCTCCAGCCCCACACCTGGGCGCGTCTGAAGCGGGCCTGACCGTGCCCGACGAGCTCGCCGACCGGCTGCGGGGCAGTGGCTACCGGCTGACGCCTCAGCGGCAGCTGATCCTGCGCGCGGTCGAAGAGCTCGGCCACGCCACGGTCGACGAGGTGCTGGCACGGGTGAAGACCCAGGCCAGTGCGGTCAACTCGTCGACGGTCTACCGGACGCTGGAGGTGCTCGAGGAGCTCGGCCTCGTCCGACACACCCACCTCAGCGACCGCGCCCCGACCTACCACTCCGCGCGCGAGCCGGAGCACTTCCACCTCGTCTGCCGGAATTGCCAGCGCGTGCGATCCGTTGAACCCGACGTGGCCACTGCCCTGGTGGCACGGCTGCGGGCCGAGCACGGCTTCGCGGTCGACCTCGGCCACCTCGCGATCTTCGGCAATTGCGTCAACTGTGACGGCGCTGACCCTGAATGGGAGTCTCCATGACCAGCCCACTGCTCCACCTTCCCGGCGCCGTCGGCGGAGACGGGATCGACGCCCCGGTCGCCGCCCACTACGGCTCGTTCAACGGCGAGCAGCGGGTGCTCGAGTCGGGAGACGGCTTCGTCGACCTCTCGCACCGCGACGTGCTGCGCGTGGACGGGCCCGACCGTCTGACCTGGCTGCACAGCCTGACCACGCAGTTCTTCGAGGGGCTCGCCCCCGGCATCTGGACCGAGTCGCTGATCCTCAGCCCGAACGGCCACGTCGAGCACGCCTTCGCCGGCGTCGACGACGGCGAGGCGTTCGTCGCCCACACCGAGCCGGGCGCCGGCCAGGCGCTCGTCGACTTCCTCGACCGGATGCGCTTCATGATGCGCGTCGAGGTCAGCCTCACCACGCCGGAGACGGCCGTGGCCTGGCGCCCGGCGACGAGCGAGCGCGCTGCGACGTACGACTTCGTGCCCCGCGATCGTCTCGAGTCGTACGCCGAAGCCGCCGGCCCCGCTGCGGGCCTCTGGGCCTTCGAGGCGCTCCGCATCGCCCGTGGTGAGCCGCGGCTCGGACTCGACACCGACCACCGCTCGATCCCTAACGAGCTCGGCTGGATCGGACCGGCCGTGCACCTCGACAAGGGCTGCTACCGCGGCCAGGAGACCGTGGCCCGGGTGCACACGCTCGGCCGTCCGCCGCGGCGCCTCACCCTGCTGCACCTCGACGGCTCGGAGAACAGGCTGCCGCCGCGCGGCTCGGACGTGACGATCGGCGAGAAGGTCGTCGGCTTCGTCGGCACGTCGGCGCGGCACCACGAGCTCGGCCCGATCGCGTTGGCGCTGATCAAGCGCAACGTCGCGATCGACGCCGTGCTGACGGTCGACTCGATGCCGGCCGCCCAGGAGGTCATCGTGGATCCCGAGGTCGGCCTGCACGTGCGGCCGCAGCGGTGACCCTGGACCTCGACCGGATCAAGGCGGTCGCCGACGCCGCCGCCGCGGAGGACGGTGTCGAGCCGTTCGACGAGGCGACCTGGCTTGCCCTGCGCGCGGGTGCCGAGGGCTGGCAGGTCACCGCGACCGATGTCGGCGTCGCGCTGAGCCACGGCCAGGAGCACCAGCTGGTCATCCACCCGCAGGCCCGCCGTCGCGGCCTCGCCACGACGCTGGTCAGTGAGCTGGCGGGTCCGGCGCAGGCGTGGTCGCACGGGGACCACCCAGCCGCGGCGGCACTCGCGGCACGGTTCGGCTTCGAGCGGGTGCGCGACCTCTGGGTGATGCGGCGGCCGATGAGTGAGCCGCTGCCGCCGCCCTCCGACGTCGAGATCCGCGCATGGACGCCGGCTGACACCGGCGAGCTGCTGCGCGTGAACGCCGAGGCGTTCGCCCACCACCCCGAGCAGGGCGCTCTCGATTCGGCCGGGCTGGCGCTCCGGATGGCGGAGCCGTGGTTCGACCCGGCCGGGCTGCTGGTCGCGATGTCAGAAGAGGGGGAGGGCGAACGGATGCTCGGCTTCCACTGGACCAAGCAGCACTCCGCCGAGGTCGGCGAGGTCTACGTCGTCGGGATCGCACCCGACGCGCAGGGCCGCGGGCTCGGGCGAGCGCTCACGTTGGCCGGCCTCCATCACCTCGCCGGACTCGGCGTGGCGGAGGTGCTGTTGTACGTCGAGGCGGACAACCACGCCGCGCGTTCGACGTACTCACGCCTCGGCTTCACGCACGCCGACACGGACACGCACGTGATGTATCGCCGCGAGGGGTAGTTCGGCGTCGCATGGGTGGCCGTGGCGAGACGTGACGGCGCGTTCACACGGCCGTAACAAGGCCTGCCTAGGTTCCTGACGTGCACCTGACTCCCGCCGACACCGAGAAGCTGCTGCTGGCCGTGGCCGGCATGGTCGCGCGGGACCGACTGGCCCGTGGCGTGCGACTGAACCATCCCGAGTCGGTGGCGCTGTTGAGCACGTGGGTGATCGAGCGCGCCCGCGAGGGTGCGGGTGTCGCCGAGCTGATGACCACGGGCCGCCAGGTGCTCACCGCTGAACAGGTGATGCCCGACGTGGTGCCGATGCTCACCGAGGTCCAGGTCGAGGCGACCTTCCCCGACGGCCGCAAGCTCGTCACTCTGCACGATCCGATCGGCTGACAGGGCAGACCATGGCAACAGTCTCCGACGGCCCCGGCGCGATCCGTTGCGCGCCCGGCACGCACACCCTCAACGCCGACCGCGCGGCCGAGGAACGGCGCACCATCGTCATCACCAACACCGGTGATCGGCCGGTGCAGATCGGGTCGCACATCCATCTTCCGTTGGTCAACGCCGCGCTGTCCTTCGACCGCGAGGCCGCAGAAGGATTCCGTCTCGACGTGCCCTCCGGGACCTCCCAGCGCTTCGAACCGGGCGCGTCCCGCTCGGTCGAGATCGTCGCGCTGCGCGGGTTGCGGGTCGTCCCGGGGATCCAGGTGCGGATCGATGGTTGAGATCAGCCGTGCGGCGTACGCCGCCCTCTACGGCCCTACCACGGGCGACCAGGTGCGCCTCGGCGACACCGACCTCTGGATCGAGGTCGAGGACGACCTGACGTTCGGCGGAGAGGAGGCCGTCTTCGGCGGCGGCAAGTCGATCCGTGAGTCGATGGCCCAGTCGACCAGGTCACGCGCAGAGGGCGCGCTCGACACCGTCATCACCAACGCGATCGTGCTCGACCACTGGGGCGTCGTCCGCGCCGACGTCGGCCTCCGGGACGGTCGCATCGTCGCGCTGGGCCGATCCGGCAACCCGGACATCGCCGACGGCGTGCACCCGTCGCTGGTGATCGGACCCGGCACCGACGTGATCTCCGGTGAGGGGAAGATCCTGACGGCCGGTGCCATCGACGTACACGTGCATCTGCTCTCGCGCTCCCAGATCGTCGAGGCGCTCGCCACCGGCACCACCACCATCGGTGGTGGGGGAACAGGACCCTCCGAGGGCTCGAAGGCGACCACCGTCACGCCCGGCTCGTGGCACCTGCAGGCCGTGCACCGCGCCCTCGACGAGCTCCCGGTCAACGTGCTGCTGATGGGCAAGGGCAACACCGTCTCGGCCGCCGGGCTCGCCGAGCAGGCACTTGCCGGAGCGGCGGCCTACAAGGTTCACGAGGACTGGGGATCGACGCCGGCGGCGATCGACGCGGCGCTCAGGGCGGCCGACGAGTTCGGGCTCCAGGTCGCGCTCCACTCCGACAGCCTGAACGAGGCCGGCTATCTCGAGTCGACGCTCGCGGCGATCGGAGGTCGCTCCATCCATGCCTTCCACGCCGAAGGCGCCGGCGGCGGGCACGCACCCGACATCATCAAGGTCGCGTCCCACCCCAACGTCATCCCGGGCTCGACCAACCCGACGCTGCCGCACACCGTCAACACGGTCGCCGAGCACCTCGACATGCTGATGGTCTGTCACCACCTCAACCCCCGGGTGCCCGAGGACCTGGCCTTCGCCGAGTCGCGTATCCGGGCCACCACCATCGCCGCCGAGGACCTGCTCCACGACCTCGGCGCGCTGTCGATCACCTCCTCCGACGCGCAGGCCATGGGGCGCATCGGTGAGGTCATCTGTCGCACCTGGCAGGTGGCGCACGTGATGAAGGCGAGGTTCGGCTCGCTCGGCGGGGTCGCCGACAACGTGCGTGCGCGGCGGTACGTCGCGAAGTACACGATCAACCCCGCCATCGCGCACGGCATCGCGCACGAGGTCGGGTCGGTCGAACCCGGCAAGCTGGCCGACCTGGTGCTGTGGGACCCGCGCTTCTTCGGCATCCGGCCGGAGGTCGTGATCAAGGGCGGAGCCCTGGTGTGGGGAGCCCTGGGCGATCCCAATGCATCGATCCCGACACCCCAGCCGGTGCTGATGCGGCCGACCCTGATGGGCGCCGACGCGGCAGACCACTCGGTGTCGTTCGTGGCGGCTGCCGCACTCGACGCGGGCCTCGCATCGTCGCTGGGCCTCCGGCGCCGGCTCATGGCCGTCACCCCGACGCGCGACGTCGGCAAGGCCGACATGGTCAACAACGACGCGGTGCCGCACATCGACGTCGACCCGGAGACGTTCGCCATCAGCATCGAGGGTGAGCTCGTGACACCGTCGCCGGCGACCTCGCTGCCGCTGACCCAGCTGTACTCGATGTTCTGATGTCGGCCATCGCCCTCCTCCTCGCCGACGCGAGACTTCCCGTCGCCGGCCACACGCAGTCGGGGAGCCTCGAGCCGGCGCTGGCGGCGGGCCTCGACGACGTCCCGGCCTACATCGCGCTGCGCCTCGCGACCGTGACCCGGACCGAGGCGGCCACCGCCGTCGTGACGCTCGCGCACCTGCACCGTGGCGAGGGGCTCGATGCGGTCCACGACGCCTGGGCGGCACGCACCGCCAGCGCGGCGATGCGCGACACCTCCCGGGAGCTGGGTCGTGGCCTGCTGCGCCTGGCCGCTCGACTGTGGGACCTGCCGCCGCTGCTCACCGGGCTTCCCCGGCCCATGGTGCTGGGCGCCGTCGCCCACGCGACGGGACTCGGCCCGACTGCGTTGGCCGAGGTGATCGCGTACGACGACGTGCAGACGGTCGCATCGGCGGCGCTCAAGCTGCGACCACTCGATCCTGCGGTCGCCACCGGCTGGGTGGTGGCATCGCTCCCGCTGATCGCTCGCCTCGTGGCCGACGTCGCGGATCTCGACTCGCCGGCCGCCGTACCCGCCACCAACTCACCGTGGATCGAGCTGCTCGCCGAAGACCACGCCGTCACCACCAGGAGGCTGTTCCGTGCCTGAGAATCCCCGAGAGCTTCGGCTCGGCATCTGCGGTCCTGTCGGGACCGGGAAGTCGTCGCTGATCATGACCGTGTGCGCCGCGCTGGGAGCCGAGCTCGAGATCGGCGTCGTCACCAACGACATCTACACCGACGAGGACGCCCGGATGATCCGGGCCGCGGGAGTCCTGTCTGCGTCGCGCATCGTGGCCGTGGAGACCGGAGCCTGCCCCCATACGGCCATTCGCGACGACATCACGGCCAACCTGCTCGCCGTCGAGGACCTCGTCGCCGCCGAGGGGCCACTGGACCTGGTCCTGGTGGAGTCGGGTGGCGACAACCTCACAGCGACCTTCTCGCCGGCTCTGGTGGACACGCAGATCTTCGTGATCGACGTGGCCGGTGGCGGTGACGTGGCGCGCAAGGGTGGGCCGGGCATCGAGCGCGCCGACCTGCTCGTGGTCAACAAGACCGACCTTGCGCCCCACGTGGGCGTCGACGTCGCGCTGATGAGCGCGGACGCCAGTGTCGCCCGCGACGGTCGGCCCGTGGTGGCACTGTCGCGGCACGACTCCGCGTCGGTGACCCTGCTCCTCGACTGGGTGCGCTCCCAGGTGGCGCTCCAGCGAGCCGGTGGCCTCGTGCCGGCCGACCCGGGGCCCATGGCGCCGCACGCCCATGGCGACGAGGGATGGCACAGCCATGACGATCACGCCCACGCGCACTGACGTCTGCTCGATCTCGCTCGGTCGCACTCCTGCTGGGCGGACCAGGGTGACGTCGGCGGGTGGACCCTTCCGGGTGATCACGCTGGCGGTCCACGGCGACTCCGCCCGGGTTGCCCTGGTCCCCGACCGGGCCCTCCTGCTGGCCGGCGACTCGGTCGGCATCTCGATCACCGTGGCCGCCGGTCTTGAGCTGCACGTGCAGGAGACCAGTGGCACCGTCGCCTACGAGATGCGAGGGGGAGAGGCGTCGTGGACGTGCGCCGCGTCGGTCGGCCCGGACGCCGGGCTGGTGCTCGACTCCCTGCCGTGGGTGTCGGCCCAGGGATCGTGCGTGGACCGTTGTCTGACCGTTGACCTGGCCGACACGGCGAGGCTGCTGTCCCGGGAGACGCTGGTGCTCGGCCGGTCGGGGGAGGGTCCCGGTTCGCTGGTCGCGCGCACCACGATCACGCGTGGGGGTCGGCCAATCCTGGTCGAGGAGCTGAGGTCGGCCCACCTGGCGCCGTACCGCATCCTCGACAGCGTGCTGGCGATCGCCCACTGCGCGGCCGTCGACTCCCGACCGCTGGTGCTCGACTCGGGCGACCGCCTCTGGCGTCGGCTGGGACACGAAGCCCACGTGACCGCAGCAGATCTCGATCCCGTGTGGCGCGCGCTCGTCTGAGTGTCATCGGAGAGGAAGATCCGACGCTCCTGAGCCGTCGGAGTCTCCGCACTGCTCGACCGCCACGTGACACTCGGCCGAACACGGCGTCGGCGTCCCGTCCCAGCCACGCTGCCCGAAGATGGAGCCGAGTCGGAGAGCAGTACGACATGGCGTCCCGAACACCTGGCGGTAGCGCAGTCGAGGGGTGATCTGACCGCTCGCCAGATCGTCGAGATCGCGATCCGCGTCGCGGTCGGAGGCCTTGTCGTTGTCGTGCCACCGGCTGTCGAGCTCGACCACGGTGTCGAAGTCGGCGTACTCGATGTCCCGATACTCACTGCCCAGGGCTCCGATGCGTGGCGACTGCCGGTCGGTCGGTTCGGGGAGTCCGTGCGGGCGGACCACGTGGGTGAGGAAGCCGTGCTCCAGCACCGAGTGAGTGCCGGCGGCCAGATCCTCGATCAGGTCGGTGAGCATCGCGCGGCGGCGGACCCGCGAGCGAGCCGCCAAGGCCTCGACGAGTCGCTGCGCAGTCGTCTGCCGGGCCCCGACGACGCCCGTGAGCGCGGCGATGGCGTCAAGGTCGCTGCTCGCGCGGTGCGCCAGCTCGAGAGCGGCGAGCTCCGGCCTGATCCGGGGCGGGGTGAGGTTCCACCGGACCTTGTCCTCGAGGCCGACCACCCGATGGATGCGAATGCCCGGCTGTCGCCGTACGCGTCGTGAGGCATCGATCGCGACGTGGATCAGGCCGCTGCTCCCGGGATGATCGAGTGCGGTGTCGAGGTGCAGCGCCGAGTGGCCCGCATAGAGAACAGCAGCGATGACGCGCTGTTCACGAGTGGGGCGACCCGTGTGGTTGACGTACACCCCGGGCAGGACGGGCACGAGCTCCCGCCTTCGCAGCAGGGTGTCGCGCACGCGGCGGGCGATCTTCAGCTCCGCCAGCTGGGCTCGGGAGATCGTGCCTGCCTGGCGCTCGAGCAGGTCGTTGAGCTCGGTCACGGACGGACGATCCCCGCCAGTGAGGTGGACCAACCGCCATTGTCGGCGCCTGTGGACGGTGGTCGCCGGACGGGTGGGAAATCCGACGGTCCAGGGCCGTCCGAACTTCCGCGCTGACGTGCGGTCAGGCGTCGGAGCGGGCTTCGTCAGCAGGGGCCTCGGCCGCAGCCGCTTCCTTGGACGGCAGCACGAAGCGGTAGCCGACGTTGCGGACCGTGCCGATGAGGTGCTCGTTCTCCGGGCCGAGCTTGGCGCGCAGCCGGCGGACGTGGACGTCGACGGTGCGGGTGCCGCCGAAGTAGTCGTAGCCCCAGACCTCCTGCAGCAGCTGCTGGCGGGTGAAGACGCGACCAGGGTGCTGGGCGAGGAACTTCAGGAGCTCGAACTCCTTGTAGGTCAGGTCGAGTGCACGCCCGCTGATCTTCGCGGTGTACGTCGCATCGTCGACCACCACCTCGCCGGACCGGATCACGTGCGACGCGGGATCGGCGGCCTCCCGCTCGGCCGCGAGCCGACCGATGGCAAGGCGGATCCGAGCCTCCAGCTCGGCCGGGCCGCAGGTGTGGAGCACCACGTCGTCCATCGCCCAGTCGTGGGCGACGACGGCGAGCCCGCCCTCGGTGATGATCATGAGCACCGGCACATCGCTGCCGGTCGTGCGGATCAGTCGGCACAGGTCGCGTGCGTGCGCGAGCTCCTGGCGGCCGTCGACCAGCACGAGGTCGGAGTCGGGGGCCTCGAGCAGCGCACTGCCCTCGGCGGGCAGGATCTTGACCGTGTGGCCCAACAGCGCGAGGGCGGGCAGAACGTCGGCTGACGGTTGCAAAGCGCCGGTCAGCAGCAACAGAGTGCCCATGATGTGTCCTCACCTCAGTGGCGGAATACGTAAGGATAGGACGCATGAGCACACCGATCGGCCGAACGCGCGAGGTTGAGACGGTGATCACGGCCCGCTACTGGGCGGGAGCACGCTCGGCGGCCGGGGTCGACGAGGACGTCTTCGAGGTCACCGGGCCCATCACGCTCGCCGAGGTCGTCCGCCGCGTGCTGACGGCCCACCCGGGCCCGGACGTCGCCCGCACGATCGGCGTCTGCTCCGTGTTGCTGGGTGATCGACCCGTCAGCACCGAGGACGCGGCCGAGGTCGTGGTCGCGCCCGGCTCCACGATCGAGTTCCTGCCGCCGTTCGCCGGGGGCTGAACGCTCCGTCCGGACGAACTCGTGATCGCGCGCAACCAAGTGGGCGCCGGCTGCGTCACCCCTTCGCGGGCCGAGACGCGAGAGCAATTGCGTTTGATCTCACTCGTTCGTGGGAAGTGCCGCTTGAGGACGACTCAGTCCGAAGTCATGAAGATACGTAGGGGGAAGTATGAGTAATGCCATTTCCCGGCGCCTCGGGCGCCGTTTGACCGCGATGGGTGCGGGCGCCGCACTCCTTGCCGCAGGACTGAGTCTGGGGGTGATGGCTCCCGCGAACGCAGCATCGACAGTGACCGGTGGTGTCACCGACGGGTTTGGCAACCCGGTGGCCGGCTACCTGGACGCCTATCTCCAGGATCCCGTCTCCGGTGAGTTCTCCTACGAGGACTCCCTCAGCGTCTCCAACGACGGCTACATCGAGGGCACGCTGAACGACGGCGTCTACAAGCTCGAGTTCAACACGTACGGCTCCTACTCGGAGTACTACAAGGACGCGGCCGACCAGGCCACCGCCGCACCCGTGAACGTCGCCGGTGGTGTTCCAGTGGCCCTCGGCGCCTGGACCATCGACCAGCCCTACGTCCTCGGCACCGTCACCAACACGGCCGGCAAGCCGCTGCCCGGGGCCACGGTCAGGGTGTTCGACGCTGCGACCGGCAATTCCCTCGGCGGCACCAACGCCGACGAGAAGGGCGCCTTCAAGGTTCCGACCCAGAGCGCGCCGGTCAAGGTGTCCATCTCCGCCGGCAGCGACTACGCCCTGGAGTACTACGCAGACGCCGGCGACCTCGCGTCCGCCTACCCGTTCTCTGCGACCGCCGCGGGCACCAACCTGGGAACCATCACGCTTGCTCCCGCCGGGAGCATCAGCGGCCAGGTGTCGAGCGACGCTGGTGTTCCGCTCGAGTTCGTCCGGGTCGAGATCGCCAACAACAGGTACGACTACACCGACAAGGGCGGTTTCTACTCGATCAAGAACGTCCCGACCGGACAACAGCTCGTCGAGTTCAGTGACCCGATCGGTGAATACGCTGCCGAGTACTTCAACAACGTCACCGACCCCGATCTCGCCACGCCCGTCACCGTTGGTGTCGGACAGGCCGTGGGCAGCGTCAACGCCCAGCTGACCCCGCGACCCGTGGACCCCGCCAAGACGGCCGAGGTGACCGGGGCGGTCAAGGACAACCTCGGCGTCCCCGTCGTCGGTGCTCTGGTCTCCGCAACTGGCACGCCGGCCAGCTCGACCGACCGCCAGGTCTTCGAGTACACCTACTCCAACCGGCAGGGCAACTACGCCTTCACCGAGCTGGAGAAGGTCCAGGGCGAGAACCAGTTCAAGATCAACGCCGGTGGGTCCGCCCTGGGTGGCTCCGGCCTGATCGAGCAGGGTGACGACACCGCGTTCGCCCTCTTCGGCGCTTGGTACGGCGGCGGGCAGGAGTACGACCGTGCCCCTGCCGTCACCGTGACCCCGGGCACGCCCGTGGGTGCCGTCGACTTCGCGCTCGAGCGTGCCGGCGGCATCGCAGGCTCGATCACCGGCGTTGCCGGTGCTCCGCTGAGCCCCGCCGTCAGCGCCCTCGGCGCGAAGGACGGCCAGTTCGCCGACTTGTTCGCCGACATCGAGCCGGACTCCACGTTCGAGACGCGCATGCTGCGTCCGGGCACGTACAAGATCCGCTTCGACGACTACAGCGGCTTCCACGCCGGCGAGTGGTGGAAGGACAAGGCCGGCATCGACGACGCGGTCCTCGTCACGGTGAAGTCCGGTCAGATGGTGGGCGGTCTCAACGCAGTCCTGGGCAACCAGCTCACGGCGTCGGAGCGACCGACCACGAGCTCCGACTACGCATGGGTGGGCAAGGCCATCACGGCCGACGCCGGCACGTGGAACGTGCAGACCGGCACCGCCTTCCGCTACGAGTGGCTCGTCGGCAGCACGGTCGTCGGCAAGGGTGGCTCGTTCACCCCGACGACTGCCCAGATCGGCGATCGCCTCACCCTGCGGGTGACCGCAGAGAACGGCAAGCTGCTCGGCACGGCCACGTCGGCCGCGACGTCCAAGATCGGCTACCAGCCGAAGATCAAGGTCAAGGTCAAGGGCGACACCGCGTCGTTCAAGATCAAGGCCAACCCGGTCAAGGCAAAGAAGGTCAAGGGCTCGGTCGTCGTCAAGGAGATCGTCAAGGTCAAGGACGACGGGACGATCAAGTACAAGAAGATCGCCAAGGGCAAGATCAAGAAGGGCAAGGGCACCGTCTCGCTCAGCAAGCTGAAGAAGGGCAAGCACAAGCTCGTCTTCTTCTTCACCGGCAAGGGCAAGGTCGGTTCCAACGACGTCACCAAGAAGGTCAAGGGCTGACCTGACGTCCGCAACAGAGCAACGGGGCCCGGTGGTGAAGACCACCGGGCCCCGTCGCCATTTGTGTGAGAGGTTGCGCCGGTGAGGATCTTGCGGCGGCTCGGCTTCGCCGTTCGCACGCTGGCGCCGGACCGGGAGGTCCGCCGCGTCGTGCAGGGCACCGAGCTGAGACTGCCGTGGTCGCACCGGCTGCCCGACTACGTGGCCGTCCATGCGACGTACGGGCGAAACATCGTGGACCTCGCAACGGTCCTGGCCGCGCGCACCGAGGGGCCGCTGCAGGTGCTCGACATCGGCGCCAACGTGGGCGACACGGCCCTGCAGGTCCTGGCTCATGTCGACGCGCGGGTGCTGTGCGTCGAGGGTGATCCGTACTGGCTGACCTGGCTCGAGCGCAACGTCGGCGCCGATCCGCGCGTGGTGATCGAGCCGAGCCTGGTGAGCGTCGACGACGGCGCCGAGCTGTCGCCCGTGCGGCAGGGCGGGACGACCCGGTTCGAGGCGACCGGGGCGGTGGGGTCGGCACACGTGCGCACGCCGGCGGAGATTCGCGACCGCCACCCGGAGTTCGCCGGCGTGCGGCTGGTCAAGTGCGACACCGACGGCTTCGACGTACCCCTCGTGCCGGCGATCGCGCGGGCGTGGGGCACGACGCCGGTGCTGTTCTTCGAGTACGACCACCGCCTGACGAGGCTGGCCGGCCACGACCCGGCGACCCTCTGGCCGGCGCTGGCGGACCTCGGCTACGTCGAGGCGGGGGTGTGGGACAACCACGGGCGCCCGCTGGGCCGGGTGCCGCTGGCCGAGATGGCCGAGCGGTCAGCGCTGCAGGACAGGCCGCATCGCGCGTGGGACTACTGGGACGTGGCGGTCGTCCACGACTCGGACGAGGCCGGCGCGGGCGCGCTGTCGTCGGTCCTGCCGGGTGCCTGGGCGTCCCACGGATCCTGACCGTCGTCGTCGGGATCGGCGAGGGTCGGCGGCAGGGCGAAGAGCGCCACCGTGATGAAGAACCACAGGTGCCGGTCCCACAGCATGTTCTCGAGCTGGGCCAGCACGAAGTAGCCCATGACACCGACGAGCGGCGCGGCGCGCACCCAGTGCTCGCGGCGTACGCCGAAGCGCAGCTGTCGCACCAGCAGGCAGCCGACGGTGCCCCAGACCAGGCAGAACCCGATCAGGCCCAGCAGCCCGCCCATGTTGGCCGACTCCAGCAGCAGGTTGTGTGCGTCCAGCCCCTGCGCGAACCCCAGCCCCGTCAGCGGATGCTCGCCGATCTCGGCGAGCGCGTCACGGGCGTCCTGGAGGTGAGCGGAGTTGCTGAGGAGGACGAGGCCGGTGAGCTCGCCGCCGAAGAGCCGGTGCAGCGTGCTGCCGGCCGGCAGGAACGGCATCGCCGCCGCCAGGACGACGGCCCCGGCGAGCGCGAGGCCGGCGGCGATGGTGATCCCGCGACGACGGCCCAGGACGGCGAGGTAGGCCAGCGCGATCAGGGTGCCCAGCAACGCCGAGCGTGCACCGGTCAGCAACTGTCCCCACAGGCAGATCAGGCCGACCGCGGCCGCGATGACGCGCACCCGCCACGTCGTCGCGCTGACGAACCAGCCGACCGCGAAGACCACGCCGAACATGGTGGAGACAGCCAGGTGCATCAGGTGCTCGCCGAGGCCGTGGGCGCGGGCGAAGCCGGCCACCACCGGGCCGCCGATCGCGGCGATCGAGCTCACCACGGCACCCGCGGTGTAGCACCCGGCGAGCCACGTCGCCAGCCGCGGCGAGGGCCGGACGATCGAGACGGTGACGATGACGAAGGGCATGCCGAGGACGAAGCGGGTCAACCACGGCAGCTGCCACCAGCCGTCGGTGGCGACCATGCCCAGCAGCCCGCCGGCGCCCATGACGAGCACGCCGACGAACGGCACCAGCACGCGCGGCGGCATCCGCAGGCGCGACAGGAACGGCAGCGACAGCAGGGCCAGTCCGACCAGCGCCAGGTCGCCGAGGGAGGCGCCGGGCCCGAACGGCCGCACGCCGTTCCACGGCTGGAGGACGGCGATCCCACCCAGCAGCCAGAGCGGCGTCACGGCGGCATACCTGCTCAGTGCGAGGGCCGCGGCGGCGAGCACCATGGCGGCCACGGCCGCGAGGAGCAACACCACGTCCGTCGGCACGCGGCCACCTTAGGACCTGCGGTGGCCTGCCATACTCACGCGCAGTCGAGACGAGTCCGGATCGGAAGGCAACCGCATGACCGTGAGCGCCTACCTGCGCCGCCTCGCGGGGCGCTGGCGGCTGATCGGTGCCATCGCCGCGGTCATCACGCTGGCCGCCGTCGTGATCACGCTGACGACCGACACAACCTACGTCTCCACGGCCAAGCTCTACGTCGCCAGCGCGGGTGACGACTCCGATCTCGAGGCCGTGATCGCGGACGGCGTGCAGGTCAAGGGCCGCGCCTTGTCGTACGCCGCAGTCGCCGCCTCCGAGGACATGGCGCGCGTGGTCTCCGAGGACGTCGGCCTCGACGAGTCGCTCACCGAGACCGCCCAGCGGGTCCACACCGAGGTGCCGTTCGCGACCGTGCTGATCAACCTCGGCACCGAGGGCTCCACGCCCGAGGAGGCGCGTGCGGTCGCCACCTCGATCGTCGAGCACTACAACGAGGTCCTGGCCGGGCTCGAGATCGCCGACATCGGTGGCCTCGCCGTCCAGGTGTCGGTCGTCGAGGAACCGTCGCTGCCGACCGACCCGACCTCCCCGCGAACGCTGCTCAACCTGCTCGCCGGGCTGTTCGCCGGACTGCTCGTCGGTGTCGGCGCTGCCGTGCTCCGCGACCTCACCGACGACAACGTGCGCGATGCGGCCGACGTCCGCGGCCTCGGGCTGACGCCCCTGGCCCTGCTTCCCGCCGGCGCGCCCGCGTCCGATGACGGCTTCGGCCGCCTCGCCATCTGCCTCGAGGCGGCCCTGAGTGGGCTGCCCGGGCGCAGGTTCGTGGTGGCCCCTGTCACGAGCGGCGACGCCGACCCGGCGATCGGGGCGGGGCTGACGGCCATGCTGGCCGACGACGACGTCACGGTGATCCAGTGCGAGCCCACCCGCGAGAAGGGCACCGCCCGGGCGCACGCCAGGAAATGTGACGGTGCCGTGCTCATCGCCACGGTGGGCCGCACGTCGCGCACGGACCTCCGCGAGGCGGCCCTCGAGCTCACCGACGTCGGCGCCCGCGTGCTGGGGGTCGTGCTCCGCGACGAGCGCCGGGCGTGACCTCACGCGGCTGGCAGCACCCGGCGAGCCGGGTGGTGCTCGCCTCGGTGGTGGCCCAGCTGGCGCTGGTCGTCTCCGGGCCGATCGTGGTCCGGCTGCTCGGCATCGACGACCGCGGCCGGCTCGCGCTGGTCTTCGCGGTGGCGATGTTCGCCAGCCAGGTGGGGGTGGTCGGGGTGCCGGCGGCCGTCTCCTGGTTCGTCGCGTCCCGGCGGCTCGACGCGGTCGAGCTGCTCGCGAGGCTGCAGCGGCGCTTCGCCGTACAGGTGCTGCTCGCGTCGACCGCCGCTGCCATCGGCGTCCTCGCCCTCGACGCAGCCGGCCGTGAGCTGGCCGAGCCGTGGCTGCTGGCGCTGGTGGTCGCGGGCGGGACGGCCGGCGCGATGGTCGCCCTGCTCGGGTTCGCCGCGCTCCAGGGGCAGCAACGCTTCGCCGAGCTGGCGTGGCTGACGCCCCTGCCGGCGGTCACCTATGCGATCGCCGCGGCGGTCCTGCTCGCTCTCGGCACCGGATCGGTGGCGCTCCTGCTCGCGATCAACCTCGCCGGCTGGGTGGTGGTCGCGGTCGCTTCGCTCCTGGTCGTACGCCGCAGTGCGCGCGTCCCGCGGCCCGGGACCGCGCCCAGCGCCGCCGAGGTGTCGGCGTACGCCCGGCAGGCGACGGTCGCGACCGCGGCACCGATCGACACGCTGGGCATCGAGCAGCTCCTGCTCGGCCTCGTCGCCGGCACCTACGCGCTGGGCCTGTTCAGTGTCGGGTGGGCCTTCGAGACCGGCCCGGTCGTGGTGCTGGTGGCGCTGGCGAGCTTCGTCGGCCCGCGCTTGAGCGCGCTGGCGACAGGACAGCGGGCCGACTTCGCCGTGCGCTGGCTGCTGCGCGCGCTCGTGCTGGCGCTCGTGGTCTGCCTCGCCATTCAGGTCTTCCTCGAGCCGGTGCTCCGGCTCGCGTTCGGCGACGAGGCACTGCCGGCGCTCCCGCTCGCGCGGGTGCTCGTCGTCGCCGGTGTGGTGCTCGGCCTGCGGCGGGTCACGGCCGCCTGCCTCGTCGGGCTCGGTGAGGCGAGGGCTGCCACGTGGTGCGAGCTCGTCGGCTTCGTGACCATGGTGGTCGGGGTGCTGTTCCTGCTCCTCCCGTCCGTGCCGCTCGAGCTCGTCGGTTGGGCGCTGGCGGCCGCTGGGGCGGTCACCCTGCTGAGCCAGCTCCTGGTGCTCGCCCGAGCACTGTCGAGACCAGCGCCCGGGTCTGGTGCACCGACCGCTGCCAGGTGAAGCCTGCGGCGTACGCCATCGCGGCAGCGCGCTGTTCGGCCGTTGCGGTCAGCGCCCGGATGGTCGCGTCGGCCAGTGCCGACGCCGTCCACGCATGCGTGGCGAAGGCGTGCCCGCCGGCGATCTCGAGGCACGCGGGGTCGGGACCGATGACGACGGGTACGCCGCACTGCATCCCTTCCACGATCGGCAGGCCGAAGCCCTCGAAGTCGGAGGGGAAGATGATCGCCGACGCGCTGGCGACAGCTGCCTCGTAGTCGTGCGTCGAGAGGTACGGCGACAGCTCGACCTGCGGGAGGCCGCGGCGGTGCAGGTCTGCCTCGAGGGCGGGACGCCGCTCCGGGGAGACGCCGAGGACCCGCAGCGGAGTGGCGTCGGGCAGCAACGCCCAGGCGTCGAGGACCAGGTCGAGGTTCTTGTTCGAGTGGTGGGCGAACGTCACGGCCGGGGCGGTGAGGTCGACGGGCCAGCCGTCGGCATGGTCGGCACCGTGGTGCGCGACGGCGGAGGGTCGGGAGGCGGTCTCCGGATGCAGGGCGCGGAGGTCGCCCAGCGTGCGGGCCGAGATGGCGACGAACCCGTCGGCGAGCCGGTAGGAGCGGCGGTAGGCGAGGCCGCGGCTGAGCCGACGACCGAGGCTGAACTGCTCCGGTCGCAGCTCGTGCCGGAAGTCGTGGACGACCACCACCAGCGGCACCCGGGGGTCGAGCAGCGTCGTGGCCGGGTGCAGCGCGAGGACGGCATCGGGGGAGAGGTCGCGCACGAGCCTCCGGATCAGCCGGGTCTGGGCGACGGGACGGCGGAGCATCCGTGGCCGGCCCGCCTCGACGGGATGCAGGGTGAGGCCGGTCGGGTCGAGGCCGCCGATCCCGGCCGCCGGTGTCAGCACGTGCAGCTCGTCCTCGGTCGTACGCCGCCAGGCGGCCAGCAGGTGTCGGGCGTAGGTGTGGATTCCGCCGAACTCGGCGGCCGTGGCATCGACGACGAGGCGCATGTCAGCGCACCGCCGCACTGCGTCGGGCGGTCGGTCGTTCGACGGCGACGTAGAGCGCGAGACCGACGGCGAGCGAGCCGATCGTGCCGAGCAGCATCATCAGGCCGACCGCGGGGGACTCGGCCAGTCCGAGGTGGCGCACCAGCGCCCGCCACACGAGCTCGAGGACGAGGCCGTGCACGAGGTAGATGCTGTAGGAGCGGTTGCCGATCCAGGCGAGCGGTCGGATCGCCAGCCAGCGCAGCGATCGCGCGTGCGGCGCAGTCACATCTCCCCAGAGCAGGCCGGCCAGCACGAGGGGCGCCACGAGGGCGTCGAGGAGGAAGTAGCGGCCCTGGCTCTCGGTGAGGGTGCCGAGGACGTGGCCGAGCACCCCGACCGCCAGCCCGACCGCGGCGACCGGGGCGAGGGCTCGCGCGACGTCGGCGCGCGTCGCGGAGGTCAGCGCCTGGCGGCGTACGCCCAACCAGAAGGCGGACATGAACGCGAACAGGAAGAACGGCGCGGGATAGTCCGGCAGCGCGACCACCAGGGCGAGCGTGCCCACGGCGGCGGTCGCGAGCAGCCAGGAGCGTCGCCAGAGGATGACGACGAGGGGAGCCAGGAAGTAGAGGTGGAACTCGACCGGGATCGTCCAGAGCTGATGGCTCAGCGGCACCTCACCCGTCACGTCGGTGATCAGGAGGTAGTCGGCCAACGTCCGGGACCAGGTGAAGGGCAGGCCGGTGTCCCAGTGGCTGCCGGAGGCGTGCCGCAGGCCGAGGAACGCCATCGCCAGCACGGTCATCGTCACGGCGGCCCAGTAGGTCGGCAGCAGCCGCCACGACCGGCGGACCAGGTAGCGACGGATGCCCGGTCGCCAGTGCCGGCCCAGCAGGTAGCCGGACAGCACGATGAAGACGAGGACGCTGGCGCGCGCGGCGGCACCGAGCGGGAGGACGAGGAGGCGCTGGGCGTCCGTCGGATCGCTCGGCACGACGGTGAGCAGCGCGTGCCACCACAGCACGAGCAGGCAGGCGACGGCGCGGACCCCGTCGGTCCAGTGCAGCGGTGGGGCCAGCGAGGCAGGGATGGGTGCTCTCCTCGTCTCGCTCGCCACGGCGACACCCTCTCACCCGCAGCGGAGGAGGTGGCGGGTATCGCCGCGAACTCAGATGTCGCACTTCGGTCACACACGGGTGAGGAAATGGCACAGTGACACTTCCCATCGCTCGTTGACGTGGGAGTGGTCGACGAAAGGGTCAATGTGCGCACGGACGTGCTCGTTGCTGGTGGCGGAGGCTTCATCGGTGGTCACCTCGTCGCGCGGCTGCTTGCCGAGGGCAAGCGCGTGCGCAGTGTCGACGTCAAGCCACTGGCCGAGTGGCACCAGGTGCACGCGGCCGCTGACAACCGGATCGCCGATCTCTCGCGGCTCGATGACGCGACGGCGATGACCGCCGGCGCCACCGAGGTCTACATGCTCGCCGCCGACATGGGCGGCATGGGCTTCATCGAGAACAACAAGGCCGCGTGCATGCTCTCGGTGCTGACCAGCACCCACATGCTGCAGGCCGCCCAGGCGCACGATGTCGAGCGCTACTTCTACTCCTCGTCCGCCTGCGTCTACCCGGCCGGGCTGCAGGACATCGCGTGCGTGACCGCGCTCAAGGAGTCCGACGCCTACCCGGCCACGCCCGAGGACGGCTACGGCTGGGAGAAGCTCTTCACCGAGCGGATGTGCCGGCACTTCCTCGAGGACTACGCCCTGGAGACCCGGGTCGCCCGCTACCACAACGTCTACGGGCCGTACGGCACCTGGGACGGCGGGCGGGAGAAGGCGCCCGCGGCCGTGTGCCGCAAGGTCGCCCTGGCCAGCATCACCGGTGACCACCAGCTCGAGATCTGGGGCGACGGCCAGCAGACGCGCAGCTTCACCTACATCGACGACTGCCTCGAGGGGACCGAGCTGGTCATGCGCGGCGAGAGCCCCGAGCCGGTCAACATCGGCAGCGCCGAGCTCGTCAGCATCAACCAGCTGGTCGACCTCGTCGAGCAGATCGCCGGCATCACCTGCGAGCGCACCTATCGCCTCGATGCCCCGCTCGGCGTGCGCGGCCGCAACAGCGACAACACCCTGATCGAGGAGCGCTACGGCTGGTCACCTTCGACATCGCTCCTCGACGGGCTGGAGACCACCTATGCGTGGGTCCACGACCAGCTGAAGCGGTCTCTCGGCTGACATGAAGACGCTGGTCTTTGACTTCAGCGGCCATCCCTTCCAGGCCCAGCTGAGTCGCGAGCTCTCCCGCCGCGGGCACGACGTCGTGCACTCGTGGTGTGCCGCGTACGTCAGCGGGCACGGCCAGCTCACGGCCGCGCCCGGTGAGACGATCCGCTTCGAGCCGGTCTCGGTGGGCCGTCGGATCGCCAAGACCAGCTACGTCCGCCGGTCGCTGCAGGAAGTCGGCCTCGGCGTCGACCTGGTCCGGCAGGTGCTGCGGCGACGGCCGGGGGTGGTGCTGGTGGCGAACACCCCGATCCCGATGCTGGTGATGCTGGCCGCCGTGCTCGGCGTGATGCGCACACCGTTCGTGCTGTGGCACCAGGACGTCCAGGCGGTCGCCGTGGCGCGGATGGCAGGAACGAAGCTGTCGCCGGTCTTCGGCCTGCTCGCCCATGTCCTCGAGTGGGGCGAGCGGTGGGCCTCGCGACGGGCGGCCGCCGTCGTCGCCATCACGCCGGCCTTCGGCGCCGTACACGAGAAGTGGGGCACCTCGGAGAAGGTCAGCGTCATCCCCAACTGGGCACCACTGGACGAGATCTCGCCACGGGCTCGCGACAACGACTGGGCGCTCGCACACGACCTCGTCGGCGAACCGACCCTGCTCTACTCCGGGACACTGGGTCTCAAGCACGATCCCGAGCTGCTCGTCGAGCTGGCCGCGGCCGTGCGGTCGCTGGGCACTCCGGTCCGGCTGGTCGTGGTCAACGAGGGACCCGCCGAGCCGGTCGTCCGTGCGGCGGCCGCACGTCTCGGCGTGCCGCTGACGATGCTTCCCTTCCAGGCGTACGCCGACCTGCCGGACGTCCTCGCCTCGGGCGACCTGCTCGTCGTCCTCCTCGAACAGGACGCCGGCGAGTTCTCGGTGCCGTCCAAGACCCTGTCCTACCTCGCGGCCGGGCGACCCGTGCTGGGCCTGATGCCACCGGAGAATCTCGCGGCCGCGCTGGTGCAGGACGCCGGCGGCTTCGTCGCGCAGCCCGTGCGGTCCTCGGTGGCCGCTGCCGCGGCGTGGGCCGACCGACTGCTCCGGGACCCGGACCGGTTGTCGCAGCTCGGCGCCGAGTCGCGCGAGCTGGCCGAGAAGGAGTTCGCGCTCGAGGGGTGCGCCGACGAGTTCGAGGAGATCCTGGCCCGGGCTACGTCCGGCCGCGGGCGGTGATCCCGAACGTGGAGGTCCAGCCGAGGCGTTCGCCGAGGCGCTGGAAGGCCGCGCCCTGCGTCGACCAGTAGATCCGCACGTCGACGTCCTCGAAGCTCTCGATGAGGAGCGCGCGGAGCGCCTCCTGGTCCACGCCCTGCCGGACCGTGTGGAACTCGACCATGTCGGAGCTCAAGGTCGCGTCCCACACCCCTCGCAGCCGCCGCCACCGGGTGGCGAGGCCGCGCCTGAGGTTGCCCTGGGCGACCCGCCACAGCAAGTAGGATGCGCGCTCGGCGCGGTGGTGGGTGCGCGGGCGGGTGGGGTAGAAGGTCGGATCCATCGTGGAGTAGAACGCGCCACCAGGCGGCAGCACCTCGACCAGACGGCTCACCTCCGCGAGGTAGTCGGGGATGTGGTGCAGCACGCCGATGAACACCAGCAGGTCGCAGCCCTCGGCGACGAGCCCGGGCGTGAGCGCCCCGGCGGGGTCGTGCACGACGCGCACGTCGTCGCGTTCGCCGTACGCCGCAGTCAGCACGCGCGCACTCGGCTCGCTCATCTCGGTGACGGTCACGCTGGCGCCGGCCGCGAGCATGTGGGCGGTCATCGGCCCGTGGCCGGCGCCGACCTCGACGACGCGGCAGTGGCCGCGGTCGGCGACGATCCGGGTGACGAGGTCGCGCAGCTCGGCCTCGATCCGGCGCCCCAGCCCGGCATGGGTGAGGTGCGGTGAGCCGTAGGCGTAGTCGCGGCCCTCGCCGTAGTCGGCCTCCTGCAGCTCCGCCATCGTGGGCCGCGTGGGGTCATCGGTCACGCCGGCAGCCTAGGGGAGCGCTCGCCATCCCACATCATGGAACGCCTATCCACATTCTGAGACGTCTGCGGGTTGGCGCGCCGTCCCCGCCTAGAGTCCTCAACATGTTCACGACCATGCTGACCAAGCGCCGCGCAGTGGATCACTGCCGCACGCGCTCGGCGCTGTGTCGAATGTCCTGACGGGTCCGCACTTCAACCTCTGCTAAGTCCACTTGCATTGTGGACTATTCTGCGAGAGCGGGCTCGTCTTTCTGCGTGCGGCCACGGCCGCGTGCCCTCGCGATGTCACGCCATTTCTTCCACTGCATCTCCGCCAGATCACCCACAGCTGTCCGATCAACCAAGGAGCACACCCCATGAGCCGCGAAGACTCGCTCGTCACCGCCCAGTGGGTCGAGGACAACCTCGACGCCGCCGGCATCGTCCTGATCGAGGTCGACGAAGACACGACCTCCTACGACAAGGGCCACATCGCCGGCGCGATCAAGCTCGACTGGACCACCGACCTCCAGGACCAGGTCCGCCGCGACTTCGTCAGCAAGGCGCAGTTCGAGGCCCTCCTGTCCGAGCGCGGCGTCAGCAACGACGACACCGTCGTGCTGTACGGCGGCAACAACAACTGGTTCGCCGCCTACGCCTACTGGTACTTCAAGCTGTACGGCCACAACGACGTCAAGCTCCTCGACGGCGGCCGCAAGAAGTGGGAGCTCGACTCCCGCGCCCTCACCGACGAGCTGCCCACGCGGGCGGCGACGTCGTACACCGCGCAGGAGCAGGACCACTCGATCCGCGCCTTCCGCGACGAGACCGTGGCGGCCATCGGCGTGAAGAACCTCGTCGACGTCCGCAGCCCCGACGAGTTCGCCGGCCGACTGCTGGCGCCGGCCCACCTCCCGCAGGAGCAGGCCCAGCGTGCCGGTCACATCCCGACGGCCGCGAGCGTGCCGTGGAGCAAGGCTGCCAACGACGACGGCACCTTCCGCTCCGACGACGAGCTGAAGACGATCTACAGCGAGGCCGGCGTCGACTGGAGCAAGGACACGATCGCCTACTGCCGCATCGGCGAGCGCTCCTCGCACACGTGGTTCGTGCTCAAGGAGCTGCTGGGCCAGGAGAACGTCAAGAACTACGACGGTTCCTGGACCGAGTACGGCTCCCTCGTGGGCGTGCCCGTGGCCCTCGGCGACGAGCCCGGGGAGGCCTGACATGTGCGGAGCAACTGAGGGCGGTCTGTCGCTCGACGGAGTCAACACCAAGATCGAGGCCGTGATCCAGGGCCAGGTCACTCGCGAGGGCGAGCCGGTCCCCAACGCCTACGTGCGACTGCTCGACCGGACGGGCGAGTTCACGGCCGAGGTCCCGACGTCGGCCACCGGGCACTTCCGGTTCTTCGCGGGCGACGGCGAGTGGACGCTGCGCACGCTGGCCCCCAAGGCCGAGCCCGTCGACACCAGCGTCACCGCAGCCATCGGCTCGGTCGCCGAGGTCGCAGTAGCGATCTGATGCATGCCGCTGGTTGAGCAGCGAGCGCCAGCGAGCGTGTCGAAACCAAGGCCGACGAATGCAACCTTGGTTTCGACACGGGCCTGGCGGCCCTGCTCAACCAGCGGTTTCAAGAGGAGCAGGTCGTGACCGGAATCGTGGTCCTGGGAGTCGCCGTCGTCGTGGCGGTGGGCTTCGGCCTGTTCCGTCGCGGCACCGACGGCCGTTTCGCGGCCGAGGCCGTCTCCGAGACGTGGGGGCACGTGACTGCCGCCCTCCCCCGGGAGTCCCTCGGTGAGCGCGCCACGCTGGTCCAGTTCTCCTCCGCCTTCTGCGCCCCGTGCCGGACGACGCGAGTCGTGCTGGCCGACGTCGCCGAGCGAGAGGACGGCGTACGCCACGTCGAGATCGACGCCGAGAAGCACCTCGACCTCGTGCGGGCGCTCGACGTGCGGCGTACCCCCACCACTCTCGTGCTCGACGCGCGCGGCCATGAAGTGGCGCGTGCGGCAGGCGCACCCCAACGCGGCCAGGTGCTGGCCGCCCTGCCGGCCGGAGTCGCCTCGTGATCGACCCCCGTGGTCCGCGCTTCACCGCGGCCGTGACCCTCGTGCTGCTTGCCGTGGCCCTGCTGGTGCCCACGGCCGTCGCCATTGCGCTCGTGGCGCTGCAGGCGGCCTTCTTCCTCACGGGTGTCACCCTCGGCGTGCAGCGCACGCCGACGGCCTACGTCTTCAGGAGCCTCATCCGGCCGAGGCTCGCGCCGCCGGCCGGACTCGAGGACGAGCGTCCACCGCGCTTCGCCCAGGGCGTCGGGCTCGCGTTCACGGTCGTGGCGCTCATCGCCTTCGTGACCGGCGCGCTGCTCGTTGCGCAGGTCGCGATCGGCTTCGCCGTGGTCGCGGCGCTCCTCAACGCCGTCTTCGGGCTGTGCCTGGGCTGTGAGCTCTACCTGGTCGGGCTGCGGCTGCGCACGACCTGATCCTGCTCAGCCAGGCGGGTTGGTGATGAAGTTGTTGCGGTTGGACGCCAGAACCGTGAACGCCGTGGTCGCGCCGATGGTGGGAGTCGACGAGGTGAAGGTCATCGTCCCGATCACGGTGTTGCTGCCTGAGGCGTCCACGTTGGTGAGATCGAAGTCCAGGTTGATCGTCGCGGGACCGGTGATGTCGGGGCGGGTGTAGATGAACCGCGCCCACTCCCCGCCACCGGCCTGTTGCTTGGTCGTCGTCCAGCCATTGGCCGCGGTGCCACCGCCGGCACGGACCTGGAAGAAGCCCAGGTAGGTCCCGAACTGGAGTGTCGCGGTCGGCGACTGGATGGTCGTGCCGGCCGGCACGACCAGCGTGAAGCGCATGCGGAGCGTGCTGTCGTCGTTGCGGCTGCCGGCCGCGGTGCCTTCCCACGAGGCGCTCGTGATCGTCCCCGAGAAAGCCACTCCACGGTAGGTCGCGCTCGTGCGCCGTGTCGCCGAATCCGACGGGATGCCGGTAAAGACTTGAGAAGACGTCCGATTGGCCTAGTCCACCGAAGGTGGGACAGGATGCCGCGCATGTCTCGAACCAGCACCGTCGTTCGCCGTACCGCCGCCATCGCCTGCCTCACCGCCCTGGCAGCCTGCTCGGGCGCGTCCGGGATCGACCTGGCCGAGTCCGACTACGAGGACGGCAAGGGCATCACCGCCACGGTGCTGCCACAGATCGCCTCCGCGGGCGAGGACGCCGAGAAGTCGACGGACGCGGAGTACGTCGTCGACGCGACCGTCGAGGGCGCCGAGGCCGGCCAGGTGGTCGAGCTGCAGGTGGCCGACGGTGACGAGTGGAGCGTCGAGGACAGCGCGAAGACCGACGCCGACGGAAGGGTCGCGCTGACCGTGGGCAAGGCCGACGAGTTCCGTGTCGTCTCCGACGGTGACAGCGCCGTCGGCATCCACCTCTCCACCGAGGACGCGCCCGACGAGACCTTCGCTGACGAGTTCGACGAGCTGGACAACGCCGCGTGGGCCAGTCGCGACCAGGGCTACACCGGCGTGCGCCTGTGCTCCCGCGCCTCGGACGACGCTGCCGAGGTCGAGGACGGTGCGCTGCGCCTGAGCGTGCTCGACGACCCGAAGAAGGACACGTGCAAGGTCAAGAACAAGAAGTTCAACTACCGCCTCAACGGCCACCTCGGCAGTGCCTACAGCTTCACGTACGGGTTCGCCGCGGCCAGGATCAAGTTCCAGGAGGAGCGCGGCCAGCACGGGGCCTTCTGGCTGCAGGGCTTCGGCGCGAAGCCGACCGGCGACGCGAAGATCACCGGCGCCGAGATCGACGTCATCGAGTACTTCGGCGACGACCACCCCGACGGCGGCCTGACCAGCTTCGTCTACTGGCACCCCACCGCGAAGGGCAAGACGGCCGGCGGCTGGTTGCCCGACCCGGGTCAGTACGGCGACGACTGGTCCTCGAAGTTCCACGTGTTCTCGGTCGAGTGGACCCCGAAGAAGTACGTCTTCCGGATCGACGGCCAGGTCACCGACACCATCACCGAGGGCGTCTCCGGCCAGCCCGAGTTCCTGATCCTCAGCCTGCTGAGCTCCGACTACGAGCTGGCGCAGCTCAAGGGCGAGGACAAGCTTCCGCAGCACATGGACGTCGACTGGGTGAAGGTCTGGGCCGACCCGCCGGCCTGAGCAGTCGCAGTCGCCGTACAGACGCCACGAGGCCCGACCGTGTCCGGTCGGGCCTCGTGTGCGTCGGTGCGGAGATCAGCTGGCGTTGTTGATCATGCCGGCGCCGACGGTGACGCCGGTCGCCTCGTCGATCAGGATGAACGAGCCCGTGGTGCGGTTCTTGGAGTAGGGGTCGCACAGCAGCGGCACCGTGGTGCGCAGCTGGATGCGGCCGATCTCGTTGAGACCGAGCTCCTTGGTGTCCTGGTCGCGGTGCAGGCTGTTCACGTCGAGGCGGTACTGGATGTCCTTGACCATGGCGCGCGCGGTGCGCGTCGTGTGCTTGATCTGGAGCTTCTGGCGCGGACGCAGCGGCTCGTTGGTCATCCAGCAGACCATCGCGTCGATGTCCTGGCTGGGCTTCGGGGCGTTGTTGACGCGAGCGATCATGTCGCCGCGCGAGACGTCCACGTCGTCGTCGAGGCGGACCGTCACGGACATCGGCGGGAACGCCTCGGTGACCTCCTGGTCGAAGAGGTCGATGCCCTGGATCGTGGAGGTCATGCCGCTCGGCAGCACGACGACCTCGTCGCCGGGCTTGAGGACGCCACCGGCGACCTGACCGGCGTAGCCGCGGTAGTCGTGGAACTCGTCGGACTTGGGGCGGACCACGAACTGCACGGGGAAACGTACGTCGACGAGGTCACGGTCGGAGGCGACGTGCACGTTTTCAAGGTGGTGCATCAGCGTCGGGCCGGAGTACCACGGGGTGTTCTCGCTGCGCTTCACGACGTTGTCACCCTGGAGCGCCGAGATCGGGATGACCTCGAGGTCGGGGATGTTCAGCTTCGTCGCGAAGGTCGTGAACTCCTTGTGGATCTTGTCGTAGATCTCCTCGGACCAGTCGACGAGGTCCATCTTGTTCACGGCGAGCACGAGGTGCGGCACCCGCAGCAGCGAGAGGAGCACCGCGTGGCGACGCGACTGCTCCGTCAAGCCCTGGCGAGCGTCGACCAGCACGAGGCCCAGGTCGGCGGTGGAGGCACCGGTGACCATGTTGCGGGTGTACTGGATGTGCCCGGGGGTGTCGGCGATGATGAACTTGCGGCTGGGCGTCGCGAAGTAGCGGTAGGCCACGTCGATGGTGATGCCCTGCTCGCGCTCGGAGCGCAGACCGTCGGTCAGCAGTGCGAGGTCGGTGTAGTCGTAGCCCTTGGACACCGAGGAGGCCTCGACGGCCTCGAGCTGGTCCTCGAAGATCGACTTTGAGTCGAGCAGCAGCCGCCCGATGAGGGTCGACTTGCCGTCGTCGACCGAGCCGGCGGTGGCGAAGCGGAGGAGATCCATCTGACCGTGGTCAGAGGAGGTCTGTGGGGTGCCCATCAGAAGTAGCCTTCCTTCTTGCGGTCTTCCATGGCCGCCTCGGAGAACCGGTCGTCACCACGGGTCGCGCCGCGCTCGGTGACCCGGGCGATCGCGATCTCGTCGATGATCTCGGCAGTGGTGGACGCGGTCGACTCGACACAACCGGTCTGCGACTTGTCGCCGACCGTGCGGAAGCGGACCATCTTGGTCTCGACCTTCTCGTCGCCCTTGGGCTGCACGGCGTCGGAGAGCGAGAGCCACATGCCGTCGCGCAGGATGACCTCGCGCTCGTGGGCGAAGTAGATCGAGGGGATCTCGATCTTCTCGCGGTCGATGTAGTGCCAGATGTCGAGCTCGGTCCAGTTGGACAGCGGGAAGATCCGCATGTGCTCGCCGGAGTGGATGCGGCCGTTGTAGAGGCTCCACAGCTCGGGGCGCTGCATCTTCGGGTCCCACTGGCCGAACTCGTCGCGGTGGGAGTAGACGCGCTCCTTGGCGCGGGCCTTCTCCTCGTCGCGGCGGCCGCCACCGAAGGCGGCCGTGAAGCCGTTCTCCTCGATCGCGTTGAGCAGGGTGCCGGTCTGGTGGCGGTTGCGCGAGGTCTTGCCGTCGTCGATCACGACGCCGTTCTTGATGGCGTCGTCGACGCTCGCGATGTGGATCCGTGCGCCGAGGCGGTCGACCCAGCTGTCGCGGGTCTCGAGGACCTCGTCGAAGTCGAGTCCGGTGTCGACCTGGAGCAGCGGGAACGGGAGCTTGGCGGGGTAGAAGGCCTTCTCCGCCAGCCGCAGCATGACGATGGAGTCCTTGCCACCGGAGAACATGAGGACCGGCTTCTCGAACTCGGCGGCGACCTCACGGAAGATGTGGATCGACTCGGCCTCGAGCTGGTCGAGCTGACTCAGCTGGTAGTCGGCGTGGGTGGTGGTCATGACAGACGAGGGGCCTCTCTGGGGGACAGCAGCCCACATCGTAGCGAGGCCCGACGTGATTGCTGCATCACAGGTGCTGTGCGACTGCGCACGGCTCCGTCGGCCTCCTGGGGCGTCGCCCGCGTCGGCGACGGCCGGGAGCTGGCGCCGCGGCGGGTGAGGCGGTTGGTCTGGACAATGGGTGCCCGAAATCCACGAATGCCCACGCCACGGATACGGCAGGTCCACACCGGCACACGCCCCGCAGTTCCAGCCCTATGTTCGTCAGCGTTCGGAGCTCGCACTGGGCTGGCCCGAGAATCGAAGGGAGTGGCATGTCGGATCACCTTCTGAGCATGTCCGCTCCGTCGCAGACCAAGCCCGACTGGCGGGCGGTCGCAGCCCGCGCACGCCCCGAGGACGGCGGTGCCCCCGGCTCCTCCGCCACGAGCGCGCTGCTGGTGCTCAACAACTTCAGCGCCTTCAGGCACGAGGCTGCCCTCTTCGTCAGCGCGGTCGGTTCAGGAACCGCCGGCGCCGTCACGAATGTCGGCAGCGCGGAGCGTGGACGAGTCTCGTTGAGCTTTGTCGTCCCCTTCGTGCCAGGTCACCGTTACTACGGCGCGGCGCCCGCGCCCACGGTCAGTGCGCCGGTCGGGTGGACCGGCGGCACCCGCATGGGCCCAGGTCCGTGGACCTACACCTACCTGGCCGACACGCCGACCCCCGCCGACTCGTCCGGGTCCGGCGACACGGGAGCAGTCGCCACCGCGCCAGACTTCGGCTTCACCTTCATCGCGCTCACCGATGCCGGATCGGGAGAGAACTCCCAGCAGTGCGTCACCGTCCACGCATCGGCGTCGTTCGGTTCGGGGACGGCCAGCGACGAGGCCTGAGGGACTGGTGGCAGTCTCACGGCGACTCGAGCGACAACGTCACCGGGCCGTCGTTGACCGACGCCACCTGCATGTCGGCACCGAACACGCCGCGGGCTACCGTGGTGCCCAACCGCTCGAGCTCGGCGCACACCGCGGCGTACGTCGGTTCGCTGATCTCGCGCGGAGCGGCGGCCTGCCACGTGGGCCTGCGGCCCTTGCGCGCGTCGCCGTACAACGTGAACTGGCTGACCACGAGGACAGGCGCGTCGACGTCGCCGGCGGACTGCTCGTCGCGGAGGATCCGCAGGTCGCGGATCTTGCGCGCCATCCAGGCGATGTCGGGTGCGCCGTCGGTGTGGGTGATGCCCAGATAGACGAGCAGGCCGGGCGTGGTGATCGCGCCGACGACCTCGCCGTCGACGGTCACGCTGGCGCTCAGGACCCTCTGGATGACCGCACGCATGCGGCTGACCCTAGGTCGTGAGTTGGACATCACACCGCGCGAGGTCTTCGATGTGGCCATGACGACTTCCCACGACCTGGCGAGCGCGACGGCGCGACACATCGAGGCGACCGAGACCTACGCGGCGCACAACTACCACCCCTTGCCCGTGGTGCTCGCCGAAGGCGACGGCGCCTGGGTGATCGATGTGGACGGCAAGCGCTACCTCGACTGCCTCGCTGGCTACTCCGCGCTCAACTTCGGCCACGGCAACGAGCGGCTCGTGGCCACGGCTGTCGCGCAGCTGCCGCGCCTGACGCTGACCAGCCGGGCGTTCTACAACGACCGGCTCGGCGAGTTCGCCCAGGCGCTGACGCGCCTGACCGGCAAGGACATGATGCTCCCGATGAACTCGGGCGCCGAGGCCGTCGAGACCGCGATCAAGGTCGCGCGCAAGTGGGGCTACGAGGTCAAGGGCGTGCCCGCCGACACCGCCACGATCATCACCATGCGCGGCAACTTCCACGGGCGCACCACCACCATCGTCAGCTTCTCGGACGACTCCGTGGCCACGAGCGGCTACGGCCCCTTCACGGGCGGCTTCCGGTCCGTCCCGTACGGCGACGTGGCGGCCATCGCCGACGCGATCGACGACTCCACGGTGGGTGTGCTCTTCGAGCCCGTCCAGGGCGAGGGCGGCGTGGTGCTCCCGCCCGAGGGGTTCCTGCGCGACCTGCGCACGCTGTGCACCGAGCGCGGCATCCTGATGATGGCCGACGAGATCCAGTCGGGCCTCGCGCGCACCGGCGAGACGTTCGCCTGCGACCACGAGTCGGTCGTGCCCGACATCTACATCCTCGGCAAGGCCCTCGGCGGTGGGCTCTACCCGGTGTCCGCCATCGCCGCCAACCGCGACGTGCTGGGCGTGATCACCCCCGGCAGCCACGGCTCGACGTTCGGCGGCAACCCGCTGGCCGCCGCGATCGGCACCGAAGTCGTCGCGATGCTCGAGGAGGGCACCTTCCAGCAGCGCTCGCGCGAGATCGGTGCCCGGCTCGAGGCCGGACTGAGCGCCCTGCTCGGCAAGGGACTGGTCGAGGTGCGGGTCCGCGGCGCGTGGGCGGGTGTCGACGTCGATCCGGCCCTGATGAGCGGTCGCGAGGTCAGCGAGGCGCTGATGGCGCGCGGGGTGCTGGCCAAGGACACCCACGGCTCCACCGTGCGCTTCGCTCCTCCGCTGGTGGCGACCGACGAGGACATCGACGTACTGGTGTCTGCGCTGGCCGACGCCCTCTCCCAGCGCGCCCAGGGGTAGTCGTGGCCGACTCCCTCCTGATCACCGTCGCGCCCACCGGCGCCGAGACGTCCAAGGCCGACTGCCCGCAGCTCCCCACCACCCCGGAGGAGCTCGCCCGCACCGCTGCCGAGTGCGAGGCGGCCGGTGCCGCCATGATCCACATCCACGTGCGTGACGGCTCGCACTCGCCGACGCTCGAGCTCTCCCTCCTGCGGGAGTGGGTCGAGGCGGTGCGCTCGTCGTCCTCGCTCGTCGTGCAGCTCTCCACCGGCGGCTCGGTCCACGACCCGCTGGAGGAGCGGCTCAAGGTGCTGGACGCCGCGCCGGACAGCTGCAGCCTGACGATGGGCACCACCAACTTCGGCGACGACGTGTTCCTCAACCCGTGGCCGTTCGTGAAGGAGCTCTACCAGCTCGCGCTGTCGCGGGGGATCGCCCCGGAGTTCGAGCTCTTCGACCTCGGGCAGGTGCACGCGCTGGGTCGGCTGTTCCGCGAGTACGGCGTCCCCGCCGGCGGCAAGGCCCACGTCGACTTCGTGATGGGCGTGCCTGGCGGCATGCCTGGTACGGCGCCCGCGCTGGTCGCCGGTGTCGCCGCCCTGCCTCCCGGTGTGACGTCGTGGTCGGCCACCGGGATCGGGCGCTCGACGTTGTCCGTCGCGATGGCGTCACTGTCGATGGGCGGCCACCTGCGCGTCGGGATGGAGGACGTGCTCACGATCAGCCGCGGTGTCCCCGTCGACTCCAACGCCCAGCTGGTGTCGCGTGCCGCTGAGCTGGGCCGGATGGCGCAGCGGACGCCGATGACGCCCGCCGAGTGCCGCGTGCTCCTCGGGCTGGACTGAAAGAATCATGGGCGTTGTGGGGAGTGGCTCAGTCCGGGGAGGGGGAGCGGCACCTGGTGAACGGCGAGGTGGTCGTGGTTGGTGATCCACAGCGCATCGTCGGTCGCGGCCACGCTTCCGCTGCCGGGCGGCAGCTCGATCAGGTGCGTGACCCGGTTGTCGGCCGGGTCGATGCGCGCCACGGCGGTGTCGGTCCGCAGCCAGACCGCGCCGGCGCCGGTGGTCAGGTCGCCGCCGCCGATGAAACCGCCGGTGACAGCGATGGCCTCACTCTCGCCGGTGCGGCCGTCGATGCGGGTGACCGAGCCGTCGCCCTGGTTCATGACCCACACTGCGCCGTACCCGACATCGAGGAACCGCGGCGACGGGCCTGAGGCGATGCTGCTCCACTCACCGGTCGCGAGGTCCTGGCGCTCCACCGTGTCGGCACCGGTGGGCACCCAGAGCGAGCCGTACGCAGCTCGGACGGCCGTGGCTTCCTCGTGGACGGGGATGCTGTCGACGATCTCGTCGTCCTCGATGGCCACCACCGTCGGTTCGAGCGGGTCGATGAGCACGTAGACCCGCCCATCGCTCGCCCCCAGGGTGCTCTCCTGCAGCGGCGAGGCGGGCAGCTTCACTCGCGCCCGCACCTCGCCGGTCTCGGCGTCCACGCGGAACAGTGCGCCTGGGAGAGCCGTCGGGACGAAGACCTCGCCCTTCGACTCCTCGAGGGCCTGCGTCACCGCGCCACGGATGCGGGTGCGAGCCGTGATCGAGCCGGTCGCGCCGTCGTACCGCACCAGGCCCGGCGCAACACCGGAGACCCAGACCCCGGTGCCGGAAGCGACTGCGAAGTCGGCGAAGGGCTCGGCCGTGATGGTCCGGCCGTCGACGTCCCGGAGCCTCAGAGCAGCTGGCAGGTCGCCCTCGGGCAGGAACGTCGTCTCCGCTTCCTCCTCCGCGTCTGCGTCCGCGTCCTCCGAGGCCGATGCCGTGGACGGCGCGGGGGGAGGGTCGGCGTCATCCGAGCAGGCGGCCAGGGCGGCCGTCAGCACGAGGGTCGCGGCGAGAGCAGGAGGCGGCGCGCCACACCTGGCAGAACATCCTCGGCCGGGGTGGGACGGGCAAGGCGCATTCTGGGGAATCACAGGCGCCCGGGGCCACTCCTGGCTAGCGACACCCGCGACACGCCGTACGGCGAATCCGACACGCCGTCGCGGACTGCCTGGTCTGGCGACGCAGCGGCCCCTCAGGCCGCTCGGGCGAGCTCGAGCGCGGCCCGGACGGGTGGCCACGACCTCGCGCGGCGAGAACATGACCTGCTCCCAGGTGAAGCGCAACACGATCCAGCCACCGACGACCAGGGCGATTGTAGCGGAGACAGTCGTCGTCATGCTCGGCCTTGCCGGCGTGGTGGGCGAGGAGTTGGCCTCGATGGCAATGCCACGGAACGGGTCGGCCAGGTCGGGGTGAGGCGACTCCGTCGATGGTCGTGGCCCACTGGGGCACCACGGAGAAGCCCGCCTCGACGAGGATCGCTCGGAGCACCGACTCGAACGGGTTGGCCGCCAGCCGCGAGGCGTGGTCCACCACTCGGCGTACGCCTGCCGATGCATCCGCCGTGACGGCGGCCTCGAGCTGCTCGCGCGTCACGTCGCCGCTGCGCAGCGCCGAGTCAGCACCACCGCCAGGGCTTCGTCGAAGGGCAGCTCGGCCGCGCAGTCCAGCACGGTGCGGACCCGTGAGGTCGCCCAGCCGTCGAGGTCCGCCCGCGGCAGCACTCCGATGCTCAACGATGCGTCAACGGGGTCGTCGGGCTTGGCCGCGACCTGGATCTGCGGCCATGGCGCCGCCCACTTCACCTTCCATCCCCAGTGCGCCGCCGCGGACAGCAAGCGCAGGTGGCCGTCGACGCTGATGGCGACGGCGCCTGCCTCCTCCCGCGAGGGGAGCGCGTAGCGCAACCGCGACACGTGCACGATCCGACCCGCCGACACCGCACGACGCACGCGCTTCCGGCTGGTCAGCCCGGCGAGCTCACTCGTGGTCGCGATCCCCCCGAGGCGGGTCAGCGCGGCGACGGCGTCCATGGAGCGAGTCTCGCGACGGTCGGCCGAGTGCGCGAACGGTTCTCCACAGGGGCCGCAATCTCGGAGCGACACCCCGACACGCCGTACGGCGCATTCGACACGCCGGAGGTCGGGGCAGATCCGGCGACGAAGTGGCCCCTCAGGAGTCCTTGGTGCGCTTCATCCCGACCAGCCCGGGGTGAAGTCCGGGTCCTCGAGCTGGGCGACGGTGGGCGAGCCGAACATCGGCAGTCCCTGCGACTGCGGATCAAGCCCCACACGATCGGGACAGCACGACCATGCGAAAGGCCGACGCCGGCGATCAGCATCGGGTGGGTCTCGTCCTCCCCGGCGCCCAGCGGCGCCCAGCCGGCCTTGTCGAGCAGGGCGACCCCGACATGGTGAGCACCACGACGATGCCGCGGCGGATGAACGACTGCGGGACCCGCGGCGCGATCTTGGCGCCGAGGATGGTGCCGGGGACCGAACCGATGAGGAGCGGGATCAGCACGCCCCAGTCGAGGCCGTGGATGGCGATGTTGGAGATCGCGGCGGCCATCACCAGCGGCACCGCCTGGACCAGGTCGGTGCCGACCAGCTTCACGGCGCAGAGGCCGGGGTAGAGCATCAGGAGAGCGATCATGATGACCGAGCCGGAGCCGACGCTGGTGACGCCGACCAGCAGGCCACCGAGCGCACCGACGAGCAGCGTGGGGACGGTCCGGATCGCGGGGTTGTCGTCGTCGGCGTGGGTGCCCACGCGGACGCGGCGGAGATTGATCCAGAGCCGCAGCGCGTAGGTCAGCGGCGGCGAACAGCAGGGCGAAACCGATGCAGAGCTTCAGGGGGTGTCGAGCTCCTCGGGACTGTCGGTCGACCCACGATGACCAGGTAGGGGCCGAGCAGCGCCATGGGGACCGAGCCGAGGATCAGCCACTTGGCCAGCTGCAGGTTGGGCGAGCCCTCGCGCTTGATGCACGATCGCGCCGCCGGTCTTGTAGATGGCCGCCGCCGTGAGGTCGGCCGTCACGACGGTCGCGGCCTCGCCGACGCCCAGGAAGATCAGGGCGGGAGTCATCAGCGCGCCGCCGCCCATGCCGGTCAGGCCGACGACGATGCCGACGAAGAAGCCAGCGGCCAGGATGGCGAAGAAGGTCGTCGTCAGGGTGTCAGGTCAGCCCATCCTTCTCTCCGGTCAGCGCCGGGACGATGACGCGCAACAGGTCGCATCTGATCCGGCTTGCGCTCCGACGCGGCCGCCTCCGGCCAGCTGGTAGGGGTCGTCGATATCGTGGCTCGGCGTGCGGCGGCCAGCCGGCGGCGTGCCGCGGCCACGAGGTCACGCCCGCCCAGCTCGTGGGCCCGGCGCACCGCACGCCGCGAACTGGCCGAGCGTGAAGACCTTGCGCAGGCTGCGGGGTGGTCGTCGAGGATGAACCGCGCGGTGTCTGCCCTCGGCGGTGAGCACCAGGTCGGCCGCGTCGATCGAGGTCGCGGCGTCAACGGTCGGCTGCGGAAACGGCGTCGCTCGAGTGCCCACGCGCGGTCAGGCCGACGGCCATCGCGGGGCTCATCGGGCTCGGTCGGCGAGCCCGTGGGTGCCGGCGCTGGCAAGGTGGTCAAGCGCGTCGCCGGCGAGGGCTCGCGGGCGAGGAGCTCCATGAAGGGCGAGCGGCAGATGTTGGCGGTGCAGACGAAGAGCACGTTCAAGGCCGCTCTGGTTCACACGCTCATCGCTGCGCTCGTCGCTGCTCAACCGGCGATCTCCGAGCGAGGTCCAGGTATCCCCGCTCCGCGAGCGCCTCGATCACGTCGTCGAGCGCGGCCTCGATGCTGCGGCCGGTCGTGTCGACCCGGACCGCGGCGTCGTCCGGCTCCTCGTACGGCGACGAGATGCCCGTGAACTCGGGGATCTCGCCGCGCCGGGCCTTGGCGTAGAGGCCCTTGCGGTCGCGGCGCTCGCACTCCTCCAGCGGGGTCGCGACGTGGACCAGGAAGAACGCGCCCGCCGGCGTCCTCGACCATCTCGCCGCACCTCGGCGCGGGTCTCGGCGAACGGTGCGATCGGGCTGCAGACCGCGACGCCGCCGTGCCGCGCGATCTCGGCGGCGACCCAGCCGATCCGGCGGATGTTGGTCTCGCGGTCCTCCTTGGAGAAGGTCAGGCCGGCCGACAGGTTGCGACGTACGACGTCGCCGTCGAGGCTGGTGACCGTCCGGCTGCCCTGCTCGAGCACCGGTCGATCAGCGCGCGCGCCAGCGTCGACTTCCCGCTGCCCGAGAGGCCGGTGAAGAACAGGACGAGACCCTGCTCGTCGGGCGGCCGGCCGGTCGGCGGTCGACGATGTCGGCGATCGCCGGCGGGTAGGTCGTCGCTCGGTCTCGAGCACGTTCCCGCGGCGCTCGAGCTGTCGAGACCGAGCGCGGAAGGGAGCGCGTGGACCCGTCGTCGCCGGCGTAGTTCGGCGACGACCTGGACGCCCAGGGCGTGGTCGGCGTCGGCGTCGCCGTGGGCGGCGAGGGGTACGGCGACGACGTCCGCGTCGGGCAGCAGTCGGCCGCGGCCGAGGGTGGCGCGGATCAGGGCGACGGGCGAGAGGGCGGGGGTGCCGTGGCCGGCGAGCGCGACCAGGAGCACGGGCCCGAGGCGGCGTACGGCCGAGCTGGGCCTCGGTGAGCGCGTCGGTGACCGGGCACGAAGGTGCGGTCCGGCGTAGCTGCTCGCGCGACCTGCGGCGGGGGAGAGGTAGAGCCGCCGGAAAGGGCCGAACTGCGCGTGCGTGAGGCGGTCGACGGCGCCGGTCTGCGGAGCGAGCCCGGCCAGCGGGAGGCCCTCGGGGTCGACCAGCTCGACCTCGTGTGCGTCCGCGAGCGTCAGGCGGGAGCGTCAGGGTGACGGGCTGCCGGGCTCGTTGAAGCGGGTCAGCGGCGCGAGGGCGCCGGTGGTCAGGAGCTCGAGGTCGTCGAGCTCGCGCGGGCCGGGCAGTGCTGGGGTGTGGACACGGGTCATCCTGCCAGTCGGTGGGCACTAGCCTGCAGGCATGTCAGCACCAGTCGTCGTCGCCGAGATCGTGCGTTCGGGCTTCGTGGAGGGCCATCACTACGGCTCGGTGGTGGCGCTCGACCGCCGACGGCACGTCGAGTGGTCGGTGGGCAGGTCGAGGAGCAGGTCCTCCCGCGCTCGTGCAACAAGCCGATCCAGGCACTGGCGATGGTGCGCGCCGGGCTCGACCTTCCTCCGGAGCTGCTCGCGCTGGCCTGCGCGTCCCACTCCGGTGAGGCCTTCCACATCGAGGGCGTACGCCGCATCCTGGCCGGCGCAGGCCTGTCCGAGGAGTCGCCCTGCAGACGCCGCCCGACTATCCGCTCGACGACAGCGGCCCGCGAGCAGGTGATCCGCGAGGGCGGCGCCAAGACGTCGATCCAGATGAACTGCTCGGGCAAGCACGCCGCCATGCTCGCGACCTGCGTGCTCAACGGCTGGTCGACCGACGACTACCTCGACCCCGGCCACCCGCTGCAGGTCGCCATCGCCGACACCTTCGCCGAGCTGACCGGCGAGCCGGTGAAGGTCGTGGCCGTCGACGGTTGCGGGGCGCCCTTGCTCTCCACGTCGCTGATCGGCCTGGCCCGCGCCTTCCGCGCGCTGGCGATCGCCACGTCCGGCCCTTCGGCTCGAGGTCGCGGCTGCGATCCGCAGCCACCCGGCCTACGTCTCGGGCACGACCCGCGACGAGCTCGCACTGCTCACCGCGATCCCGGGCTCGATCGGCAAGGCCGGCGCGGAGTCCTGCTACGCGGTGGCGCTGGCCGACGGCAGGGCGTTCGCGCTGAAGACCGACGACGGGGCCCCGCGGGTGCGCCCGTGCTGATGGCCGCGGCGCTGGAGCGCTCGGGCGTGCTCGACCTGGAGGGCGTCGACGCGGTCGCCGTACGCAAGACCGGAGAGCTGCCGTTGCTCGGTGGCGGGAAGCCGGTCGGGGAGATCCGCGCCAGCTTCTGAGACTCGTGTGGGCGGGATCACGCTAACTGAGTTTGCATTGTGCTAACACTTGTTAGCAAGATGGGTACATGGCCAAGGGCAAGGACGGGAAGACCGTCGTCGCATCACTCGGGGACTTCCTCAGGGAGCAGCGACTCGCGTCGCGGCTGTCCCTGCGGCAGCTCAGCGAGCAGGTCGGCGTCAGCAACCCCTACTTGAGCCAGATCGAACGTGGTCTGCGCCGACCCTCGGCAGAAGTTCTCCAGCAGATCGCCAAGGCGCTGCGCATCTCCGCCGAACAGCTCTATGTCCGGGCCGGGATCGTCAGCCCCGTTGCGCATGCCGTCGGCTCGGTCGAGCTCGCCATCCTCGCGGATGTCGGTCTGTCCGAGCGTCAGAAGCAGTCGCTGCTGGACGTCTACTCGTCCTTCCTCGCGTCCAACGCGGGCCAGGAGCACGACCCGAGCTGACCTGCACCACCCTGCACCCATTGATCCTCATCACTAGGAGACACACCATGGCCAAGACCGCCAACCTCCCCAAGCCCCTCTACGCCTACGTCGGCGTGACCGACCTCGCCGTCGAGGTCGTCCGCGACTTCGTCTCGGAGACCCAGACCCGCCTCGCGGGCGTCCAGAAGGACGTCACCGCTCGCGTTGCCGACGTGCAGAAGACCGCTGCCGACCCGAAGGCGCTGCGCAAGCAGGCCGTGACCGTCGTCAACGCCCGCGTCGACGCGCTCACCACCGACGCCAAGGCGCGCCGCAAGGCGATCGAGGCCCGCGTCGCCGAGCTCCAGGCCGAGGCCAAGGCATACCCGGCCAAGGTCCAGACCCTCGTCGACAACAACGTCACCACGCTGACGACGCAGGCCACCGAGACCTACACCGAGCTGGTCAAGCGCGGCGAGTCCCTCGTCGGCCGCATCCGCCGCCAGGAGTCCACCAAGGCGACCGTGAAGTCCGCCAAGACCACCGTGGCGAAGGCCAAGACCACCACCACGCAGGCCAAGAAGGCTGTCGACGCCGAGGTCACCGCCACCAAGAAGACCAACAGCGCCGCGAAGACCGCCGCCAAGAAGGCCACCGCCACGAAGGCTCCGGTCCGCAAGGCCGCCGCCAAGAAGACCGCCACCGCGCAGAGCAGCGCCAAGGCCACCGTCACCGCCGCCGAGAAGACCGCCACCAACGCGGTCCAGGCCGTTGCCGACGCCGCCGAGAAGATCGGCGACTGAAGAGAAGACGACGAGCAGCTGACGCTGTTCTGACTCACCTCGATCGATCCCGAAGCCCCTGGCGTCACGCCGGGGGCTTCGGTGCTCCTCAACGCCGGCTGGTGACCTCGGCCAGCGCCGGCCGGGTGTCCGCGAGGTAGACGAACGCCGCGACGGTGAACGCCAGGTTGATGATCCCGAGCGGCGACGTCAACAGGATCTGCGCCACCAGCCCGACCCCGAGCCCGATGGTCCACGCGGCCTTGTTGCCGCGGCTGGCCGCGGGATAGGCCTCGGCGGGATACAGCACGGCGTTGATGAACGCGAAGCCCTTGATGGCCAGCATCACCAGGAGAACCACGAGCCAGGCGTAGCCCTCGAGCTCGAATACAGTCACTTTGTCACCTTTCGTGCGCCTGGGATGGTTAGGGTGTGCGCGGTCATTCAGCAATTGAGACGGGGATTTTGCATGTCGATGGACTCGGAAGAGCGGCCGTGGGGGTCATGGCACGTCATCGACGAGGGCGACGGCTACAAGGTCAAGCGTATCCATGTCAGCCCCGGACAGCGGTTGTCCTACCAGACGCATGAGCACCGTTCCGAGCACTGGGTCGTCATTTCCGGTACGGCGACGTGCGTCGTCAACGGCGAGACGGTCGTCGCCGAGTCCGGCCAGTCCGTGGACATCGCCCAGGGCGCCGCGCACCGGATCACCAACGCGCACGACGCGGAGCTCGTGATCATCGAGGTCCAGCGCGGCGACTACACCGGCGAGGACGACATCTGCCGGCTCGAGGACGACTACGGGCGTTCGGACGCCTCCGCCTGAGCTCTGGCGTCGGCAGTTCGCCCGTGAACCCAGCCTGCTGAGCGTAGGTTGCCCCGGGCGGCTGTCGAACTGCCGACGCCAGGGTCAGGCCGAGACCAGCCTGCTCCGCTGGCGAACGACGTCGGCCAGGGCCGCGCGGACGTAGTCAGGCTGGTGCATCACCTCGTGCCACGTGAACCGGACGACCACGAGTCCGCGACGCGCGCACTCGGTGTAGCGCCGCACGTCGCGGCGGAAGGCATCGGTCGACCCGTGGAACTCGAAGGACTCTGCCTCGATCACGATGCCCAGCCGCACGTCCAGGAGGTCGATCCGGCCGACGCCGTCCACCTCGACCTGGGGTACGGCACACAGTCCGTCGACCGAGAGGCACAACCAGCGGAGCACCGACTCGAACGGGTTTGCCGCGCGGGCGTCGGCGAGCTGCACGACCCTGACCGCCTTCGCACGTCCCGTCCGCGGCGAACGACCTGCGGCGGCCAGCAGCTGTTCACGCGTCACCTGGCCCTCGCGAAGCGCCGAGTCCGCCACGCAGAGTGCAGTGGCCGCGTCGTAGGACCGGGCACACGCGATCACGGTTGGGACCCGACGCGTCACGTGCCCGGCGACCTCGCTGGGTGCGAGGTCTTGCCAGTGCAGCTCCAGGTCCTCGGTCGGCGTGCGTGAGCCGCGCGCCAGCGTGATGCAGGGTCGCTCGGGAGGGTCCTTGACCTTCCAGCCCCAGTGCTGAGCGGCGGTGAGGTGTGAGGCGACTCCACCGGCGCTGATCGCGATGCGGCGTACCTCGCGGATGTCGGACAGGACGTAGAGGTTGCGCCGAATTCTGCTCACGCGCCCGGATCTCAGCGCCTCTTCGAGCTGATCGCGCTCGACGCACGCCTTCAGCTCGCTCCAGGTCGCCACACCCCCGCGCTCACGCAATGCCCGCGCCACGTCGTCCACCTGGTCCAGCCTGCCCAATCAACGGGCCAGCTCGCTTGCTCTGTCCACAGGGGCTGGCGTCGGCAGTTCGCGGCCGCCTCCGCTCCGCTGAGCGTGGGCCGGCTGGTTCGCGCTGCCAACTGCCGACGGTGGGGTCAGTCGGTCGAGGCCGCGAGGTAGCGGTCGAGGGCGGCGAGAGCGTCCTCGGGCTCGAACCCGGTGGCGCGGATCTTGTCGAGCGCCATCACCGAGCAGAGCGGCCGGGGAGCGAAGGGCTGTCCCTTGTCGAGCACGCCTGCGGCGTACTCCGCGGTGGTCGTCTCCGAGACGTCCGCCGCGTTGCGTCCAGACCTCGTGAAGACCTCGCGCGCGATCTCGGCCCACGACATGGCGGGGCCGCCGTTGGAGACGTTGTACGTCCCGAAGTCGGCGCCCGAGTCGATCAGGTGGCGGGTCACGCGCGAGAGCTCGTCGGCGAAGGTGAGCCGCCCGACCTGGTCGGACACGACGGACGGCGAGACGCCGTTGCCGGCGAGGGTGGCCATGGTGCGGACGAAGTTCTTGCCCTCGCCGATCACCCACGAGGTGCGCACGAGGTAGTGCCGGGGCGCGAGCCCGACCGCGATGTCGCCGGCGGCCTTGGACTGGGCGTAGACCCCGAGCGGGGAGACCGGCTCGTCCTCGGTGTGCTCCTCGGCGGTGCCGTCGAAGACGTACTCCGACGAGAAGTGCACCAGCGTGAACCCGTGCGTGGCGGCGAGGCGCGCCAGGGTCGCCGGGGCGCTCGCGTTGGCCGCCCACGCCGTGCGGCGACCGTCGGGTGTCTCGGCGACGTCGACGGCGGTGTAGGCGGCGGCGTTGAGCACTGCGGCGTACTCGTGCCACGGCCAGGCCGCCACGGCAGCCGCGTCGGTCAGGTCGAGGGCCGTCACGCCGTCCCCCGACACGAGGTCGACGAGGTCGGAGCCCGGGAAGTCCACCTGCAGCGCGCGGCCGAGCTGGCCGAGCGCGCCGATGATCAGCGTCTTCTTGGCGCGATCGCGGTCGACGGGTCGAGCGTCGGGTTGTTCTGGTCCTTCTCCGAGATGATCGCCTCGGCGAGCGGGATCGGCCACGCGATCGCGACCGTCGGGTCGTCGAGCGCGAGTGCGGGGTAGCTGATGCCGGCCCGCCAGTGCTCGTTGACGAGGTAGGTGTACGCCGTCGCGTCCTCGAGCACCTGGTAGCGTTGCCGACGCCGCGCGGGACGAAGACGGCGACCGCGGGGTCCATCTCGAGGCGTGAAGGTGGCGCCGAAGGACTCGCCCTGGCGCATGTCGACCCAGGCGCCGAAGATCCGGCCGGTCGCCAGCGAGACGAACTTGTCCCACGGCTCGGTGTGGATGCCGCGCGTCACGCCGCGGTCGGCGTTGAAGGAGACGTTGTTCTGCACCGGGCCGAAGTCGGGCAGCCCGATCGCCAGCATCTTCTCGCGCTGCCAGTTCTCCTTGAAGAACCCGCGGCGTCGTCGCGACGGTCGAGCCGGACGACGACCAGGCCGGGGATCGGCGTGGTCTCGACGAGAGCGTCGACAGGCTCAACCCCGGTCACTGGCCCTTCGGCGGCGTAGGGCGCCTCGGCCGCTTCCTTCGCGGGCGCCACCAGTCCTCGTGGTCCTGGTACCACGCGATGGTGTTGGCCAGACCGGACTCGAAGTCCTGGAACTGCGGCCGCCAGCCGAGCTCGTGGCGCAGCTTGCCGGACTCGATGGCGTAGCGCATGTCGTGACCGGCGCGGTCGGTGACGTGGTCGAAGGCGTCGGCGGGCTGGCCCATCAGCGTCAGGATCAGCTGCACGACCTCGAGGTTGTTCTTCTCGCCGTCGGCGCCGATCAGGTAGGTCTCGCCGATCCGCCCCTGTCAGGATCGTCCAGCACCGCCGACGAGTGGTCGTCGGCGTGGATCCAGTCGCGGACGTTCTGGCCCGCGCCGTAGAGCTTGGGGCGGATGCCGTCGATGACGTTGGTGATCTGGCGCGGGATGAACTTCTCGATGTGCTGCCACGGGCCGTAGTTGTTCGAGCAGTTCGACACGGTCGCCTGTACGCCGAACGACCGGACCCAGGCCCGCACGAGGTGGTCGGAGCCGGCCTTGGTCGACGGAGTAGGGCGACGAGGGGTTGTAGGGCGTGTCCTCGGTGAAGCGCTCGGGGTCGTCGAGCTCCAGGTCGCCGTACACCTCGTCGGTGGAGACGTGGTGGAGGCGGTTCGTCGTGCTTGCGCGCCGCCTCGAGGATCGTGAACGTGCCGAGGATGTTGGTCTTGATGAACGGCGACGGGTCGTTGAGCGAGTTGTCGTTGTGCGACTCGGCCGCGTAGTGGACGACCGCGTCGTGCTCGGCGACCAGCGGGTCGACCACGTCGGCGTCGGCGATGTCGCCGACGACCAGCGGACACGCGGTCCTCGGGCAGGCCGTCGAGGGCCTCCTTGCTGGCTGCGTAGGTCATCTTGTCCAGCACCGTGACGCGAACGTCTGTGTGCGCACCAGGTAGTGGACGAAGTTGGAGCCGATGAAGCCGGCGCCGCCGGTCACGAGAAGTCGATCCATGGCCGCGATCCTAGGGGTTGTCGTCTGAACTCCCAGCACTGAGTGCGAGGCGGGGGGACTCGTCGAGCGCGTCGACGGACCACGTCGCGGCCCGGTCGCCCGACGCGATCCAGCCCTCCGGCAGGGCGTCGATGATGAAGCCCTCCGGGAACCGCACCGTGGTGCTGACCGCCTCGGGCCGCACCATGCCCTGCGGATCGAGGTCGAGGTGGTACGTCAGCCCGCCGCCCGTGAGGACGGCCGCCTCGGGCACGACGTACTCGAGGCGCAGGACGTGGCGGGCCTGGGGCTCGAACTCGATCGTCTGCCGGACGAACGGCCGGCCGAAGTAGCCGCCCACGGTGAAGTCGACGAGCGCCCCGTCCACACTCGTCGACTCCACCTCGGCTCCGAGGGGCAGGAAGGTGCCGACCGAGAGCGTGGCCCAGCGGGTGAGGTATCCCTGGCGGTAGTCGGGCGTGGTGCCGACGTAGGGCGGGCTGTCGTTGAGCACCTCGACCTCGAGCGACACCCGGGCACTCCCGTCGGGGCGGAGGCGTACGTCGCTGCGCAGCTGCCGCGACTGCCAGTAGTCCGTCTTGCTGGGCACGACGTTCTGGGTGAAGACGCCGAGGTAGTCGTGCTCGGTGTCCGACAGGTCGCCGGCGATCGAGAGCCCCTGCATGGCCTCCTGCGAGTCCTCGTCACGGAAGTAGGCCGCGAAGTGTCGTCCTCGGGCGGCCTCCGTGAGCACGCGCACCTTGTCGGGGAGCTGGCCGGCCTGCAGCAGGCGCTCCACGAACAGCGGGACCAGCGCCCGGTTGGCGGCCTTGCGCTGGCCGACGTCGGTGAAGCGGTCGTAGCTGCCGACGAGGGTCTCGACCAGGTTGTTGCCGTCGACCTGGCCGTAGCCGGGCACCTCCATCGGGCCGGTGATCTGGGCCAGCCGCGCGAGGGTGACGACGTCGATGGCGAAGAGGCCGGACATGTTGCGACCGCGCACGCTGCGCCAGGCGTTGAGGGTCTCCTCGCCGGCGACCGGCCACGACGGGGCGAAGGTCGCGTTGACCACCCTGGTCTGGCCCTGGTGGAAGGGGTTGCCCTGCACCTTCTTCCAGTACCGCGGCTTGAGCAGGTCGGGGGTGGTCTCGGTGTCGACCGCCTCGCTGAACTCGATGCTGCCGTCCCGCACGGTGATCGGTGTCAGCGTCAGGGCCGTGCCGCCGGAGTAGCGCAGCTCGGAAGGATTGAGGATCGCGACGAGGTACTTCCGCTCGCCGTCGGCGCCGAGAATGTCGGGCAGCTGACGGATCAGTGGCATCGAGGACGTCAGCCCCTCGTGCAACGGCGTCACCTCGGCCAGGGCCTCGTCGCGGGCTGTGGTCAGACGGGCCGCACCGGGTCCCGTGCCCTCGATGTCGGTCAGCGCTGTGCGGGCCTCGCCCAGCGCGGTCTCGGCGTCCGCGGCGTTGTCGACGAGCCGCTCCAGCGTGGGGATGTCGACCTTGCCGTTGGTGAAGAACGTGGAGTCGGCTCCGGTGATCTCGGGATAGGTCTCGGCGCCGATCTCGGCGACCGAGGTGACTGCGTCGAGGGCGTCGCCGAGGTGGCGGGCATCGCTGATGCTCGACCCGATGACCGGGATCCACTGACCCACGAGCCCGACCGGTCCCTGCATCCCGAGCTGCACGGTGTCGACGTTGGTTCGAGCGCGCTCCACTGCGGCGAGGGCAGCGGTCTCGTCGCCCGCCTCGATGGCGACCTTGGCGTCCTCCAGGTCCGCCCGGGCTTGATCGGCGGCGCCGGGGACCCGGGCGACCGATACGCCCAGCGCCACCATGCCCGCTGCGAAGGCGAGGAGCACGATGGGCTTGCGAAGAGAGGACAAGGACACGGCGGTCATCCTCTCAGGGACAGGGCCACCTCGAAGGCCTCTTGGGCGATCAGGGCCGACCCGCCCCACCCGATGGTCTCGGCATCGATCCGCACCCAGCCCTCGGGCAGCTCGGTCACCTCGTAGCCCGCTGGGAGATGGACGGTGACGTTGATGGCCGACGGCCGCACGAGCCCCTGCGGGTCGACATCGAGGCGGTAGGTCAGCTCGTCGTCCGACACGACCGCGGCGCGGGGTACGTCGTACGCGACCGCGAACACGTGCGTGGCCTGTGGCTTGAAGGCCACCGTGCGGCGTACGAACGGGCGACCGTAGAAGTCGCCGACCGTCGGCTCGAAGAACCTGTCGTCGACCCGCGCGACGACGTTGCGGGCGCCCCGCGGGAGGAAGTGCGCGACCGAGAGGGTGGCGAAGCGGGTCGAGTAGCCCTCGCGCGGGTCGGGCCCGCGGAAGGGGTACGGCGAGCTGTCGTTGTGGATCTGGGTGGCGACGTCGACCTCGGCGCTCCCGTCGGCGGCCAGCCGCACGTCCGAGGTGACAGTGCGGCTCTGCCAGTAGTCCGTCTTGCTCGGCACGGCGTTCTGCGTGAAGACCCCGAGGTAGTCGTGGTCGGTGTCCGAGAGCTCTCCGGTCAGGCCGAGCCCGGAGAACGCCGCCTGCGCGGCAGGATCGCGCAGGTAGACGGCGAAGTGGCGGCCGTCCGCGGCAGCCTCGAGGGCCTGGACCTTCTCCACGAACTGACCGGTCGCGAAGAACCGGTCGCGGAAGATCGGCACCAGCGCCTGGTTGATCCGGTGACGTCCGCGGTAGTCGGTGAGCGTGTCGTAGCTGCCGATCAGGGTCTGGACGAAGTTGTCGGCGCCGACCTCGCCGTAGAACGGCACCTCGAGCGGTCCGGTGATCGCGACCAGGTCTCGCAGGGCCATCACGTCGATCGCGATGAAGCCGTCCATCTGCTTGCCGCGCAGGCTGCGCCAACCGCGGAGCGCCTCCTCGCCCGACACCGACCAGTCCGGCGCGAACGTCGACGTGCCGATGCGCAGCCTCCCGCGGTGGAACGGGTTGCCGGGCACCTTCGGCCAGTAGCGCGGCAGGAAGGCAAGGCCGTGGGTGGCGGTGTCCTGGGGAACCCCCATTTCCATCCTGCCCTCGCGCACCGACATCGGGGTGAAGATGAGGGGAGTGCCACCGGAGTAGAGCTGTTCGGCCGGGTTGAGGATCGCGATCAGGTAGTCGCGTCGCCCCTCGGCTCCGAGCATTCCGGGGAGGACGTCAGCAAGCGGCGCGAGCGCGTCCACGCCGTCCTCCACCGGCTCGAGCCCGGCCAGCCCGTCGTCGCGCAGCTCGGCGATCTGCGCCCCGATCAAGGGCGCGTCTGCCTCGACGGCGGACAGCGAGGCCCGGGCGTCTGCCACGCGCGTCTGCACCTCCTCGAAGGAGTCGAGCACCTCGGCCAGCGTCGTCAGGTCGACCTTGCCGTTGGTGACGAGCCGGCCCTCGTCGCCGGTGAGCTGCGGATAGATGGCCACGCCGGCCTCGGCCACCGCGGTCAGGTCGTCGAGAGCGTCGGACACCCGGACCGCGTCGTCAGCAGCCGTTGCCAGGATCGGCACGTGACGCCACAACGCGCCCAGGGTGCCGTGGCGGGAGGCGACCGCGCGGTCGGCGTACACCCGGGCGTCCTCGACGTGACCGCGCGCCCTGGCCACGTCCTGGTCCTGCAGGGCGTGCATCGCGTCCTCGAGCGAGGCCTGCGCGTGCTTGCCCTGCCACCACGTCCAGCCGAGGGGTACGGCGACCGCGACCGCGAACAGGACGACGGCTGCCGTCGCCACCGCGAGCGAGACGCGACGCAAGCGGCCGCGACGCACGGGTGTCGCGGCCTCGGGCATGGGCGTCATGGTGCCAAACGCGTCCAGCCGCTCGACGTGCCCATAGGCTGCGGGCATGCGCGGAATCATCCTGGCCGGCGGCACCGGCTCGCGACTGCACCCGATCACCCAGGGCATCAGCAAGCAGCTGGTGCCCGTCTACGACAAGCCGATGATCTACTACCCGCTCTCCACGCTGATGCTCGCGGGCATCCGGGACATCCTGATCATCACCACCCCGCACGAGGCCGAGGGCGTTCCACCGGCTGCTCGGCGACGGCTCGCAGTTCGGCATCAACATCACCTTCGCCGTGCAGCCGAGCCCCGACGGGCTGGCGCAGGCGTTCATCATCGGCGCGGACCACATCGGCAACGACACGGCCGGCGCTCGTCCTCGGCGACAACATCTTCTACGGCACCGGCCTCGGCACCCAGCTGCGGCGCTTCGCCGACCTCGAGGGCGCGGCCGTCTTCGGCTACCACGTGGCCGACCCCAAGGCCTACGGCGTCGTCGAGTTCGACGCCGAGGGCCGGGCGCTCTCGCTCGAGGAGAAGCCGGAGCACCCGAAGAGCCACTTCGCGGTGCCTGGCCTCTACTTCTACGACAACGACGTGGTCGGGCACGCCGCCGACCTGCAGCCGTCGGCGCGGGGCGAGCTCGAGATCACCGACCTCAACCGGATCTACCTCGATCAGGGCAACCTCCAGGTCGAGGTGCTGCCGCGCGGCACGGCCTGGCTGGACACCGGCACGTTCGACTCGCTCAACGACGCCAGCAACTTCGTGCGCACGATCGAGGGCCGCCAGGGCTTCAAGATCGGTTGCCCCGAGGAGGTCGCCTGGCGGATGGGCTTCCTCTCCGACGCCGACCTCGCCGATCGGGCGGAGCCGCTGGTCAAGAGCGGCTACGGCGCCTACCTGCTCGGTCTCCTCGACGAGCAGCAGGGGCGCTAGGGGTGAATCCCCTGATCCCCCGCATATGCGGGGGAATCGAACGTTCCCGGGTGTTGCAACACTCGAGAACGTGACGGAAACCCCGGGAAGCCAGCGCGATCAGCTCGACAGGTCGGCCGCGACCATGGCGGCGACCACGCCGTCGAAGTCGACGGTCGGCTCCCAGCCGAGCCTGTCGCGCGCTCGCGTGGCGTCACCGGTGAGGTCGGTCGCGTCGGCGGGACGGGTCAGGCCGGGGTCGCTGGTCACCAGCCCCTCCCAGTCCGTGATGCCGGCGTGCCGGAAGGCCGTCTCCACGAACTCGCGGACCGTGTGGCCCACCCCGGTGGCGATGACGTAGTCGTCGGGTTCGTCGGCGTGGGCCGCGCGCACCATCGCGTCGACGTAGTCGGGCGCCCAGCCCCAGTCGCGACGCGCCTCGAGGTTGCCGAGCACGAGCTCGCCGGCTTCGCCGCGAGCGATCGCGGCCACGCCGGCGGTGATCTTGCGCGTCACGAAGCGGTCGGGGCGCCTCGGCGACTCGTGGTTGTAGAGCACCAGGCTCGACGCGTGCATGCCGCGTTGCCGGTGGACGGCGACCGACAGGTGGGCGAACGCCTTCGCTGCGCCGTACGGATTGAGCGGCCGCACCGGCGTCTGCTCGGTCTGGGGGGAGTGGTCGGGCTCGCCGAAGATCTCGGCGCTGGAGGCCTGGATGACGCGGACGTCGGTCGCCGACCTCGACGGGCGGACTCCAGCAGGGCGACGGCGGCGAGGCCGTTGACCCGGGCCGTCAGGTCGGGCTCGTCCCACGACTGCGCGACCGAGCTGATCGCCGCGAGGTTGAAGACCACATCGGGTGTCAGGTCGAGCAGCAGCCTGCGGGTGCCCTCGACGTCGGCCAGGTCGCCGACGTGCAGGATGACCTCGGGCGGGCAGTACGGCGGAGTCCGGTCGTCGTGCAGGACGAGGGCGTGCACCTCGGTGCCGTCGGCCAGCAGCCGTTCGGCGAGGTAGCTGCCGTCCTGGCCGCCGATCCCGGTGACGAGGGCGCGTGCCACCGGTCCCGGTCACCAGCCTGCCTTCAGGGCGGCGATGTCGGCGTCGACCATCATCGTGACGAGCTCGTCGAAGCCGACCGTGGGCTTCCAGCCGAGCACGTCGCGCGCCTTCGAGGCGTCGCCGATCAGCTCGTCGACCTCGGCCGGGCGCATGAAGGCGGGGTCCTGGCGCACGTGGCGCCGCCAGTCGTCGATGCCGACGTGGCCGAACGCGACGGTCGAGCAGCTCCTCGATCGTGTGGGTCTCGCCGGTCGCGATGACGTAGTCGTCCGCCTGGGGCTGCTGCAGCATCCGCCACATCGCCTCGACGTAGTCGCCGGCAAAGCCCCAGTCGCGGCGGGCGTCGATGTTGCCCATGACGATCTCTTCCTGCAGGCCGAGCTTGATCGCCGCGACCGCCTTGCTGACCTTGCGGGTGACGAACTCCTCGCCCCGGCGCGGTGACTCGTGGTTGAAGAGGATCCCGGAGCTGGCGTGCATGCCGTAGGACTCGCGGTAGTTGATGGTCATGTAGTGGCCGTAGACCTTGCTCACGCCGTAGGGCGAACGCGGCCACAACAGGGTCTTCTCGCGCTGCGGCGTCTCCTGCACCTTGCCGAACATCTCCGAGCTGGAGGCCTGGTAGAACCGCACGGCCGACGGGTCGTCGCCCGCGTGCAGGCGGACCGCCTCGAGGAGGTTGAGGACGCCCATGCCGGTCACGTCGCTGGTGACGAACGCGTTCTCCCAGGAGTAGGCCACGAAGCTGACCGCACCCAGGTTGTAGACCTCGTCGGGCTGGGAGTCGCGCAGCGCACGCATCAGGCTGGACAGGTCGGTCAGGTCACCGTTGTGCAGCCGGACGTCGGGCACGAGGCGTTCGACCAGCTCGCGGCGCGGGTTGTTCTGACCGCGGATCACGCCATGGACGTCGTACCCCTTCGCGAGCAGGAGCTCGGCGAGGTAGAGGCCGTCCTGGCCGGTGATGCCGGTGATGAGTGCGGTAGGCATGCCGGACAGTGTGGCAGCCGGTGGGGCCGTAGGCTGACGCATCATGAAGATCCTGGTCACCGGCGGCGCCGGCTACATCGGCTCGCACACGGTGCTCGAGCTGCTCGCACACGGTCATGACGTCGAGGTGCTCGACAACTTCGGCAACTCGTCGGCCGAGTCGATCCGCCGCGTGGAGAAGCTGTCCGGCCGCGACGTGCCCCTCCACGAGCTGGACCTGCGCGACGAGCCGGCCGTGACCGCGTTGTTCGCCGACTCCGGCTACGACTCGGTGATCCACTTCGCCGGGCACAAGGCGGTGGGGGAGAGCGTGGCCAAGCCGCTCGACTACTACGGCAACAACCTCGAGTCGACGCTCGTCCTGCTGCGCGCCATGGCCGCCACGGACACCCGCCAGCTCGTCTTCTCCTCCTCGGCGACGGTGTACGGCGACTACGCGCCGGTGCCCTACCAGGAGGACTACCAGCCGCTGGGCGCCAACAACCCCTACGGCTGGACCAAGGTGATGATCGAGCAGATCCTGCGCGACGTCGCTGCCGCCGACGCGACGTGGCGGATCGGCATCCTGCGCTACTTCAACCCCGTCGGCGCGCACGAGTCCGGCGACATCGGCGAGGACCCGTCGGGCATCCCCAACAACCTGACCCCCTACATCGCCCAGGTCGCGGTCGGCCGCCGCGAGTCATCTGACCGTGTTCGGCGACGACTACCCGACGCCCGACGGCACGCCGCTGCGCGACTACATCCACGTCCTCGACCTCGCCACCGGCCACGCCGCCGCGCTCGAGCACCTCTCCGCCCTGTCGGAGGGCGGCGCCCACGCCTGGAACCTCGGCACCGGGACCGGCACGTCCGTCCTCGAGGTGATCGCCGCCTTCGAGAAGGCGACCGGCAAGAAGATCCCCTACGACGTCGGTCCGCGACGAGCAGGCGACCTGCCCGAGTCGTACGGCGACCCGGCGCGCGCCGAGGCCGAGCTCGGCTGGAAGGCCACGCGCTCGATCGACGACATGCTCGTCGACCTCTGGCGCTGGCAGTCGCAGAACCCGCAGGGCTACGGAGCCTGATGCTCGCGGGCCTGGCCGGTCTGGTGCTCGTGGCCGCGGCCCCGCTCACCGGGACCACCATCGTGATCGACCCCGGTCACCAGCTCGGCAACCACAACTTCCCGGCGGAGATCAACCGGCCCGTGCCGGCCGGCGGGTTCACCAAGCCCTGCAACACGACCGGCACGGCCACCGACGGCGGCTATCCGGAGGCGACCTTCGCGTGGGAGGTCTCCCGGCAGCTGCGCTCCTCGCTCACGGCGCTCGGTGCGACCGTGGTGATGACGCGTCACTCGAACCGGGAGGACCGCTGGGGCCCGTGCGTCGACGTCCGCGGCCGCGCCGGCAACGCGATCGACGCCGACCTCAAGGTCTCCGTGCACGGTGACGGCTCGTACGCCGCAGGTGCGCGCGGGTTCCACGTGATCGCGCCGACCAACCGCGCGCCGTGGACCTCCGACATCCACCAGCCGTCGCTGCGGCTGGCGGGCGACGTACGCACGGGACTCCTGTCGGCCGGCTTCCCGGTCGCCAACTACATCGCCGGTGGCGACGGGCTCGACGTCCGCTCCGACCTCGGGACGCTCAACCTCTCGGACGTCCCGACCGTGATGGTCGAGCTGGGCAACATGCGCAACGCCGCCGAGGCGCGCGTGATGACCACCTCCGCAGGGCAGGCCCGCTATGCGTCGGGCCTGGCCGCCGGGGTCCGCCGCTTCCTGCGCTGACCCACGTCTCAGGCTGTCGGGATATCCATGGGCGTTCTCGGGGTGTTTCGGCGGAGAACAGCCCGGAATCGTCCATGGATATCCCGACGAGCTCAGGTGACGGCGTGGCGGGTGGAGTACTGCGGCTCGCGCCACACCTCGGTCGTGAGGACATCGGTGAGTACGTCGACGGCGTCCCACACATCGGCGTACCCGACGTAGAGGGGAGTGAACCCGAAGCGCATCAGGTCCGGGGCGCGGAAGTCGCCGATGACGCCGCGCTCGATGAGCGCCTGCATCGGGGCGTAGCCGTCCTCGTGGCGCAGGGACACCTGGCTGCCGCGGATGGCGTGGTCGCGCGGGGTGACGACCTCGACCTGGGAGGCGACGCGGGCCTCGACGAGCTCGATGAAGAGGTCGGTCAGCGCGAGGCTCTTGGCGCGCAGCGCGTCGAGGTCGACCCGGTCCCAGCATCTCGAGGCTGGCCTCGAGGCCGGCGTAGCTCAGCAGGTGCGGGGTGCCGACGAGGAAGCGGGTGATGCCGGCCGCGGGCTCGTAGTCGGGCGTGAACGCGAACGGATCGGCGTGGCCGTGCCAGCCCGACAGCGGCTGGGCGGCCGCCTCCTGGTGACGGCCGCGACGTAGACGAACGCCGGTGCGCCGGGGCCGCCGTTGAGGTACTTGTAGGTGCAGCCGACGGCGAGGTCGGCGCCGCAGCCGTCGAGGTCGACCGGAACGGCGCCGGCGCTGTGGGCAGGTCCCAGATCATCAGCGCGCCCGCGGCGTGCACCTGCGCGGTGACGGCGGCCATGTCGTACATCCGCCCGGTGCGGTAGTCGACCTGCGTGAGCAGGACTGCGGCGACACGCTCGTCGAGCACGTCGGCGAGCTGGTTGCCGTCGGCCGAGATCAGCCGTTGCTCGTAGCCGCCGAGCGCCCCGGTGGCGCCCTGCATCATGTAGAGGTCGGTGGGGAAGGTGTCGCGGTCGCCGATGACCACGTTGCGGCCCGGGCGCAGCCCGATCGCTGCGGCCAGCGCCTTGTAGATGTTGATCGAGGTGGAGTCGCAGACCACGACCTGGCCGGGGCCGGCGCCGATCAGCGTTGCCGATCCGGTCGCCGAGGGTGCGGGGCTTGTCGAACCAGCCGGCGTCGTTCCAGCTGCGGATCAGGCCCTGGCCCCACTCCTGCGTGACCACGTGCTGCAGGCGGGCGGCGGTGCGCGCGGGCAGGGCGCCGAGCGAGTTGCCGTCGAGGTAGATCACGCCCTCGGGCAGCACGAACTCGTCGCGGTACGGCGCCAGCGGGTCGCTCGCATCGCGGGCGACGCAGTCTTCGCGGGTGACAACGGTCATCGGACCTCCAGGGCTGACAGCGCGGCGAGCACGACGCGCAGGTGGGGGACTTCGTGGATGCGGAGCATGTGCGCGCCACCGAGAGCGGCGAGCACGGCGTAGAACCCCTCGGCCTTGCGGAACTCGTCGCCGAAGATGTCGTAGCTGTGGGGCAGCACGTTGCAGACCGGCGCTCCCAACGGTCGCAGCCGGAACGTCTGCGTCAGCACCCGGGCCTGGTGGCGCGCGCGGCCCAGCGGGTCGAGCAGGTTGCCGTAGTGGAAGCCCATCCCCGGGTCGATGATGACGCGGTCGACGCCCAGTGCGCGCGCCCTTTCGAGTCGTACGCCGAAGTGCTCGAGCAGCACCGGCATCGGGTCGGCGTCGGGGGGAGTGTCGGAGGCCTCCCGCACATTGGCGACCTCGCCGAAGCACATCACCACGGCCGCGTCGTGCTCGGCGGCGAGGGTGAGCATCTCGTCCTCGTGCTCGCGGCCGGTCATGTTCAGGATCCGCGCGCCTGCCTGCAGGCAGGCGAGCACGACCTTGGGCTCGTAGGTCTCGACCGAGACGATCGCGTGCTCGGCGAGTCCCTCGATGGCCGGCACGAGCGTCGCGATCTGGTCGTCCGGGCCGACCCTGGCGGCCTGGGCATTGCTCGACTCGGCGCCCAGGTCGACGATGGCCGCTCCCTGAGCGACCTGGATGCGACCCATCCGCACCGCATCGGCCGGCGAGGTGGCCACGCTCTCGCGGTAGGTCGAGTCGCGGGAGAGGTTGACGCAGCCCATCAGCGTGACCGGGCCGTCGCCGACGACGACCTCGCCGCAGCGGTCCGTCGAGCACGACCGGCGTCACGGGCGCGGCCCACGCGTCGCCGTACTCGAGCTGGAGAGTGCCGAGGTCGGCGAGCGTGATCACAGAGGGAACAATAGGCGCGTGCCTGAGACCGATCTGACCCTGCTCCCGCTCGCCGACCTCGACGACGAGGCGTTGGCCGCGGCCTACGCGCCGCGCGCCGAGCCGTGGCTGCGGGTCAATTTCGTCAGCACCGTCGACGGCGCGGCCCAGGGCCCCGACGGGCTGAGCAAGAGCATCAACAACGCCGCCGACAAGCGGGTCTTCAACGCGTTGCGCACGCAGGCCGACTGCCTGGTGGTCGGTGCGGGCACGCTGCGGGCGGAGGGCTACCAGGTCCCGAGGAAGCCGATCGTCGTGGTCAGCCGCTCGGGCCAGGTGCCCGAGAGCCTCGTGGACGCTCCGGAGGGACGGGTCATCATGGCGACCGTCGCCACCGCACCGCACCTGGCCGAGACGCGCTCGCTGATCGGCTCGGAGCAGGTGCTGGTGCTCGGTGAGGACGAGGTCGATCTCGTCGCCATGAAGGCGGCGCTCGCCGAGCGCGGCTGGGTGGACCAGCTGTCCGAGGGCGGCCCGCACCTGTTCGGCTCGCTCGTCGCGGCGGGGGTGGTGGACGAGCTCTGCTACACGATCGTGCCGCGCCTGATCGGCGGCCAGCACCTGCGGATCCTGGCCGGCGTGGACATCGACGTGGAGGCGCGCCCGGTGTCGCTGCTCGAGCAGGACGGGACGATCCTCGGCCGCTGGCTGCTCAGCTGAGAGCGGCGAGCAGCGCCTTGTTGAACGCCGGCAGGTCGTCGGGGTTGCGCGAGGTGATGAGGTTGCCGTCCTCGACGACCTCCTCGTTGACCCACTCGCCACCGGCGTTGCGGATGTCGGTCTGCAGGCTCGGCCACGACGTGAGGCGCTTGCCGTCGACCACGCCGGCCTCGACGAGCGTCCAGGGCGCGTGGCAGATCGCCGCCACGGGCTTGCCCGAGTCGACGAAGGCCTTGATGAGGGCGACGGCTCCCGCGTCGGTGCGCAGGGCGTCGGGGTTGGCCACGCCACCGGGAGGACGAGCGCGTCGTAGTCGTCGGCGGACGCGTCGGCGACGGTCGTGTCCACCGTTCGGGTCTCGGCCTTGTCGAGGTGGTTGAAGAGCTGGACCTCCCCACCCTCGGGCGAGATCAGCTCGGCCGTGTGTCCGGCACCGGTGACGGCGTCCCACGGATCCGTGAGCTCGACGGCCTCGATGCCTTCGGCTGCGGTCAGGAATGCGATGCGCTTGGTCATGCCTCCACCATGGCTCGCGGTCCTGCGGCGGACAACACACTCAGGGGTGGGTCACCCCAGGCCGATCCCCTCGGCCTCGGCGCGGGCGCGGAGGCGTGGCAGCACGTCTCGCTCGTACGCCGCCATGAACCGCGCCTGGTCCGGACCGGGCGCGTGGAACACGAGGTGGCGGAAGCCCATGTCGACGTAGTCCCAGATCCGCTCGACGTGCTCGTCGGGGTCGCTGGAGACGATGAAGCGCGAGGCGGTGCGCTCGACCGGGAGGGCATCGGCGAGGCGCTGCATCTCGATCGGGTCCTCGACGCCGGTCTTCTCGTCGCTGGAGAGTGCGAGCGCGCCCCAGAAGCGGGTGTCGTGCATCGCCCGGTCGAGGTCCTCGTCGAAGGACACCTTGACCTCGATCATCAGGTCGAGGTCGTCCAAGGTCTTGCCGACCTTGCCCGCGCCCTCGGCGAGAGCGGGGAGCAGAGTGTCCACGTACAGCGACCGGCCCTTGCCGCTGGTGCAGATGAACCCGTCACCGACCCGGCCGGCGAGCCGCGTCGCGGAAGGTCCCGACGCGGCGACGTACAGCGGAACGGGCTGCTCGGGCAGGTCGTAGATCGTGGCGTTGGCGAGCTGGTAGTAGTCGCCGTCGAAGGTGACGCGCTCGCCGGCCCACAGCGCCTGGATGACCTGCAGCGCCTCCTTCAGCCGCGCGAACCGCTCCTTGCCCTCGGGCCACTCGAGCCCGAGCGGGGCCTCGTTGAGCGACTCGCCCGAGCCGACGCCGAGGATGATCCGCCCCGGTGCCAGGCAGCCCAGGGTCGCGAAGGCCTGGGCGATCACGCCCGGGTGGTAGCGGAAGGTCGGCGTCAGCACGCTGGTGCCGATCGCGACCCGCGTCGTACGCGCTGCGACCGCGCCGAGCCAGGGCAGCGCGGCAGGCGCGTGGCCGCCGTCGTGGCGCCACGGCTGCAGGTGGTCGCTGATGAAGACCGAGTCGAACCCGGAGTCCTCGGCCAGCACCGCCAGGTCGGCAAGCTCTTGCGGGGCGAACTGTTCGGACGACGCCTTGTAGCCAAACCGGAGCATGAGTGGTCCTTCAGGAGATCAGGAGATGGTGCCGGAGTTGTCCTTGGCCAGCGAGCGCGAGATGACCATCCGCTGGATCTGGTTGGTGCCCTCGAAGATCTGCATGACCTTCGCCTCGCGCATGTAGCGCTCGACCGGGAAGTCGCGGGTGTAGCCGTAGCCGCCGAGCACCTGGACGGCGTCGGTGGTCACCTTCATCGCGTTGTCGGTGGCGACCATCTTGGCGATCGACGCCTCGCGGGAGAACGGCTTGCCGGCGTCCTTGAGACGCGCGGCGTGCAGCACGGTGGCGCGAGCCGAGACGATCGCGGCCTCCATGTCGGCGAGCACGAAGGCGAGGCCCTGGTGCTCGATGATCGGCTTGCCGAAGGTCTCGCGCTCGCGGGCATAGGCCACGGCCGAGTCCAGGGCACCCTGCGCGAGCCCGGTCGCGACGGCGGCGATGCCGAGCCGTCCGGAGTCGAGCCCGGCGAGCGCGATCCGGAGTCCGTCGCCCTCCTCGCCGAGGCGGCGGTTTGCGGGGATGCGGACGTTGTCGAAGCGCATCGTGGCGGTCGCCGAGCCGGTGAGGCCCATCTTGCGCTCGGGGGTATCGGCGGTGAGCCCCTCGGTGTCGGCGGGCACGAGGAAGCAGCTGATGCCGTTGCGGTCGTCGGAGGTCCGCGCCATCACCTTGTAGAAGTCGGCGAAGCCGCCGTGCGTGGTCCACGCCTTCGCGCCGTTGAGCACGTAGGAGTCGCCGTCACGCTTCGCCGACGTCTTCATGGCGGCCGGGTCGGAGCCGGCGTGCGCCTCGGAGAGGCAGTAGGCGCCGAGCAGTGAGCCGCCGAGCATGTCGGGCAGCCACTCGGCCTGCTGCTCGGGCGTCCCGTAGTTGGCCAGCCCGAAGCAGGACAGCGCGTGCACCGAGACGCCGACGCCGACCGACGACCAGACGGCCGCGATCTCCTCGAGCGCCTGCAGGTAGACCTCGTAGGGCTGGCCGCCACCGCCGTGCTCCTCGGGATAGGGCAGTCCCAGGATCCCGGCGTCGCCGAGCATCCGGAACACGTCCCTCGGGAAGGTCTCGGTCGCCTCGGCCTCCGGCGGATCGGGGAGCGAGCTCCTTCGCGGCGATCTCGCGGACGAGCTTGAGCAGCTCGACGGCTTCCTCGGTCGGCAGGGTGCGGGACGCAGTCATGGTCCGGACGTTACCGGGGACTGGTCCCGTCAGGTGTGGCCAGTCCCATCCGGGTCATTCGCCGCGGTTCGACGACGCGGGGCGGCACCCGGCCACTACTTTGACAGGGTGGGTGAACGATGGCTTCCGTACGCCGCGGCGGCGCTGGCGACGGGGGCGAGCGCGCTCATCATGGGTGCCCTCACGCTTCCGTCGTCGCGCAACGGTGCCGAGCTGCTCACCACGCTCCAGGCGGAGCCTGATCGGTGGCTGGTGGCCTCGGCCGCCTTCATGTACGCCGCCTTCGCCCTCACCCTCGGGATCCCGACGTTCCTCGCCCTGCTCGGGCCGCGCGGGCGCGCGACCGGTCAGGTCGGCGCGGTCGCCTTCGCCTTCGGCACCGTCGGTCTGGCGGGGTACGCCGCACTGCTGATCCTGATCCGCGCGATGACGCGCAACGACCTGTTGGACGTGGAGGGCCTCGACGAGCTCTCGGCCGACGCCGGGCTGCTCGTCTACGTCGGGGCCTTCGTGGTGGCCTTCGAGGTGGGCGTGGCCCTGCTCGCGATCGCCCTGTTCCGGGCGGACACCGTGCAGCGCTGGATCCCGGCGCTGATGCTCGCCCATGCCGTCACCCTGCCGTTCGTCAACGGGACCCCCGAACGGCTGCAGACGATGCACACGGTGGTGCTCGGTGTTGCCCTGATCGGAGCCGCCGTGGGTGCCAACGAGTCGTGGGCCGGGGTGTCGCGTCGTTCCAGGCGCTGAGGGTCAGCCCGGCGGAGCGACGAGCCCATTGTCGGTGAGCTCGGTCAGCGCCGCCTCGACCAGGCCCTGCGCGTCCGGGTGGGGCCCGTGCTCGGCCTCTGCCGCGGCCACGAGCTCGGCCACGGTCGCAGGATTCGCCAGCGCCAGCCACACCGTCGTGCCGAGACCACCGAGCAGGTGAGCGGTGTCGGCGACCATCACGACCAGCTCGTCGTCGTACTGCACCGCATCGAGCCACTGCTTCCTCGACCACTGGGCACCCGTCGCCGCGGGCAGGTCGACGGACGGGTGGTGGACCGCTCGTGCTGGCTGCTCACCGGTGGTGGCCAGGAACGCGACCAGGTCGTCGAGGTGGTCGGACACCTCGTCGTAGTGCAGCGCGAAGGCTCCACCACAGCGGTCGATGGCCTGGGACAGCGTGAGCAGGGGGGCGTCGAGCAGGGCCAGGGACGAGGTCTGCGGCACGATCTCGACGATCGCCTCGGGCGTGGACACCGGCACCAGTCCCTCGGAGCCCTGGCCACGACGCAGCAGCACGATGCGGCGCAACGTGCGTCTGCTCGGGAGGCACCCGGAGGCCGGCGTCCTCGGGCGACACGGAGGCCTTGCGGCGCGGGAACGAGGGGTCGGTGACCACGGACAGCGGCTTGGGGTGCGGATGCACGGACAGGTCGTCCGTCAGTGACACGGTCTCGTCGCTCAGGTAGCCCAGCCTCGTTGCCAGCGCGCGGACGGCGGTGGTCTTGCCGCTGCCGGAGGCACCCACGATCGCCAGCGCCCTGCCCTCGTCGTCGGCGACCGCGCCGGCGTGGATGTTGAGGCGCGTGCCGGCCGTGGCCTCCAGCGCCCGCATCGTGACCCGGACCGTCACCAGGTAGTCGTGCTGGTCCGGCGCCAGGTCGGCCAGCCCGTCCGGGTCGACGACCACCCCGGCCGGCTCTGAGGTCAGGGCTCGCGACCACTGGCGGCGCAGCCGGGCTGCGGTGTCCGCGTCACGGGCGGGGATGCCCACGGCCACCCCGAGCGCACGCACCACCACGTGCTCGGGGACTCCCACACGCGCAACCCTAGGCTGAGCGCCGTGCGCAGCGCCGGAACCACCCGACTTGCCTGGGTGTTGTACGTCGCAGCGCTGGTGGTCCTGGTGGCCGGACCGTGGGGCCACGCGCTCAACCGGTTGACGGTCCGGCTCTACGTGTTCTTCCGCCAGACGTGCCGATCGCGCCCGACTGGGCGCTGCCCGAGCACTACGGGCTGCTGCTCAACGTGCTGCTCTTCGTGCCGCTGGGAGCGGGGCTCGGCGCTCCTGACGGCATGGCCGTGGTGGCGGGTCGCCATGGTCGCCGCCGTGGCTTCGACGGCTGCTCGAGCTGCTCCAGCTCGCGCTGCCTCGCGATCCCGACCCGATGGACGTCGTGACGAACACGCTGGGTGCGCTGATCGGCGCCCTCGTGGTCAGTGCGTTCGCACGACGCCGGCCTCGACCAGCTGGCTGAGGAGGACCGCGACGTCGTCGACCACCTCGTCCGTCGTCAGCCCCGCCTGCTCGGCAGCGCCCGCGGCGATGTCGTCGAGCGTGTCGCTCTCGGCGAGGAGCAGCCAGACCAGGCAGGCCGAGCCCTCCAGCACGATGGTCGGTCCGAGGGGCAGGGACGCGACATAGGCCACGGGATGCTCGCCACTGTCGAGGTCCTCGCGACTGACCCAGGCCATGTCGTCGGCGATCACGTAGCGTCGTCACGCGCGACCACCCAGCAGCGCCCTGGCCTCGGCCCACGCCCGTTGCAGGCGCAGGCGCTGGCGGTGCCGGACCTCGCCCCTGGTCGGCGGGCGGCCCAGCTCGAGGCCGAGGTGGTCGCGGTTCACCCGGAGCGACGGGCGACCAGGCGCGCTCGCGCACGCGCGCCGGGCGCCGCCCGGAAGCCGGGCGCGCCACTCGGCGACGCGGGACTCGCGACCCTCCGAGAGGTGCCGCCACAGGGCGTAGGAAGGGTCATGGCGGAACTGCTCCAGCTCGCCGAGGGCGGCCGCGAGGGCGACCTCCGCGTCGAGGGTGCGGGCCAGCTGGCGTGCGGCATCGCGCTGCTCGTCGTCTGCTCGCGACCAGGCGTAGTCGACGTCGGAGCGGTCGGTGGAGCGTGCGGAGTGGAGCACCAGCACCAGCAGCTGGGCCGTGCGGTCGGGGACCGGGCAGGGCGCGTGGGCGATCGGCTGGCGGACGGCGGCGGCCGACCAGCACGTCGTACGCCTGCCTCCGGCTCGAGGCGGACGCCGGGCCAGTGCACGTGCACGTCGACCCAGCCCCAGTCGTCGTGCCACCAGTTGGCCGCATGGGCGAACACCGAGCCGGTGGCGAAGTCGGTGCGCTTGCTCCAGCCGACCGCCTCGAGGGCGCCCACCAGCCGGTGCAGGTGACTCGGCCGGACGATCACGTCGACGTCGGTCGAGCCGCGCCCGGGTGGCCGCAGGCCGGGCAGCAGGGCCGGCCCCTTGATGTGGAGGAGGTCGACGCCCGCACTCTCGGCGAGGTGCTGGACCACCGCATGAGCGAGGTGGACCCGGGCCGCCACGGGGATGCCGACGGCGTCGTCGCGGAGGTGTCCGCACTCACATCCCCGATCCAGCCGTCATGCCCACATGGTGCCAGCACCTCACCTAGACTCCGGCGCATGACGTTTGCCGAGTTCGTGCGAATGACTCGTGCCTACCTCTGGTTGCTCGTCCTTCTCACCGCACTCGGTGCCGGGGTCATGATCGCCAAGACCTCGCGGGAGCCGGTGCTCTACTCCGCGAGGCGCCTCGGGCATCGTCAAGGTCGGCTACTCGAGCTCGGCCGGCGAGGAGCTGGGCAACGCGTCGCTCGCCTCCGACAAGGCCGCCCTGTACGTCGTCCTGGTGGGCACCACGCCGGTCGCCGAGAAGGTCGTGGACGAGCTCGGACTCGACGTCGACCCCCAGCGATCGCCGGCCGGTTCAGCGCGTCGGTCGACACCGACGTCAACCTGCTGAGCGTCCAGGCGGTCGGCACGACCCCCGAGGAGGCTCGCGACCTCGCCAACACCGTCGTCGAAGCAGTCGCCGAGGTCGCCGAGGACATCGAGAACACCGGCCGCCCGGCGAACGCCAAGGGCGAGACCCTGGTGCAGGTCGTCCCGCTCGAGCAGGCGCAGCTGCCGGGCGCGCCCTTCACGCCCGACTACCAGCAGGCCGCCATGAAGGGCGCCGGCGGTGGCCTCGTGCTCGCCTATCGCCTTCCTCATCGCCCGGCGCATGGTCGACCGCAGGATCCGGTCGGTCAAGGACGTCGAGACCGCCACCGGCGCCTCCGTCATCGGGATCATCCCCAAGGACGAGGTCACTCTCGCGCAGCCACCGCGGCGTCCGTGGCGACCTCGGGCAGGCGGCCGAGGCGTTCCGCCAGCTGCGCACCAACCTGCGCTTCCTCGACGTGGACAACGCCCCGCGCCGCATCGTGATCACCAGTGCCCTCGCCGGCGAGGGCAAGTCGACGGTCTCGGCCAACCTCGCGCGACTCGTCGCTCAGGCCGGTGAGCGCGTCGTGCTGATCGACGCCGACCTCCGGCGGCCGATGATCGCGAGCACGTTCGACGTCGACGGCGAGTCGGCCTCACGCAGGTGCTCGCAGGCGACCTCCAGGTCAGCGAGGCGATGGTCGACTCCGGCATCCAGAACCTCACGCTGCTGCCGGCCGGTCGCATCCCGCCCAACCCGAGCGAGCTGCTCGGCTCGCTCAAGATGAGCCAGCTGATCGACGAGCTCTCGAAGACCCATCTGGTGCTCCTGGACGCGCCGCCGCTCCTGCCTGTGACCGACGCCGGCCTGTTGTCGGCCTTCTGCGACGGCGCGCTCCTCGTGCAGGCGACCGGCAAGACCCACATCGAGCAGAGCGAGCACTGCCGCCGCATCCTCGACCAGGTCGGCAGCCGCATGCTCGGCGTCGTCCTCAACAAGGCTCCGCTGCGGGGCGTGAACGCCATCGCGTACGGCGACGGCTACGGCTACGGCGGCTACGCGGCGGAGAAGGCGTCGAGTCGCGGCGTACTCGACGGCCGGCAAGGGCCGACGCGCAAGAAGGACGACTGACCGACTGCCAGCCGGCCCCTGAAGGGCTCAGTAGGCCCCGCGGGAGCCGAGCACGGCCGTGACCGTGCGGACCAGGATCGAGAGGTCCTGCACCATCGACCAGTTGTCGACGTAGTAGAGGTCCAGCCGCACGGTGTCCTCCCACGAGAGGTCGGAGCGGCCGGAGACCTGCCACAGCCCGGTCATCCCCGGGCAGCACGTTGAGGCGGCGCAGCATGTCGTCCTCGTAGCGAGCGACCTCCTGGGGCAACGGTGGTCGCGGACCGACGAGGCTCATCTCGCCGCGGATGACGTTCCACAGCTGGGGCAGCTCATCGAGGGAGAAGCGCCGGATCAGCGTCCGGGCCGGGTGATCCGTGGGTCCCGCTGGTCCTTGAAGAGCACGTGGCCCTCGACTGCTTCCGGCTGCAGGGCATCGGCGTTGGCCACCATCGAGCGGAGCTTGAGGCAGGAGAACGTCGCGCCCTCGCGTCCCACGCGCTCCTGCCGGAAGATGGCCGGTCCCGGGTCGCTCAACCTGATCCACGCCATCAGGACCAGCAGGGCCGGCCCGGCCAGGATCAGCATGGCGTCGCGCCCAGCAGGTCGAAGAGGCGCTTGGCGCTGTTGGTCGCGGCCTGCGACCGCGGTCGGCCCAGGTGCATGAGGGGGAGCCCGGCCACGGGGCGGATCCGCACGCGCTCGCTGGAGACGTCGGTGACATTGGGCGCGACGACGATCTGCACGCGGCTGTGGTCCTCGAGCTCCCAGGCGAGCCTGCGCAGCTCGGTCGACGAGCTCACGGCACCGCCGGCGAAGAAGACGATGTCGGCATCGAAGGTGTCCACGGCTTCACGCACCGAGTCGGTGAGGCCGAGCACCGGGATCCCGCTCGAGGTCTCGACGAGCCCGGCGTAGGAGGGCGGAACCAGGCAGCCGATGACGTGGAAGCCGAGCCAGGGCTCGCGGCGCAGGACGGTGTAGATCTCGCCGACGTAGCCGGGAGTGCCGATCAGGATGACGCGCTGGTTGAGCATGCCGCGGCGTGCGCAGGCGCTGGATCACGCGTCGCGAGGCCACCCGCCCGACCAGCAGCAGCGGGATGCCGAAGGCGAACAGCAGCACGAAGAAGGCCCGGGAGAGGGGGAACTTCAGGAGGAACGCGCTGACGCCCATCAGCGCCGCGGTGACGAAGGACCCGTTGACGACGAGGCGGAACTCCTCGGTGCCGGCTCCGAAGAGGTCGCGGTCGTAGGCACCGAACATCATCAGGACCAGCAGCCAGGCGACCACGAAGAACCCGGCGGCGACGCGTGGTGTTCTCCAGGACGTCGCTGGCCGACGTGAAGAGCGACAGCGAGACGCGGAAGCGGACTGCCAGCACGGTCGCGGCCACGATCATCAGCAGGTCGACCGCTGCGATGAACCACGGCAGGCCCTGGCGCGAGACCCAGCTCGAGGCCCCCTCATCGGAGCGTGGCGTGGTCTGCGCCATCGCGCTCCCTCCGGCCCCCTGCGACATCTCCACCATGTTAGGCCCGAGCGGCGACGTCGTCGGCTATTCGCCGGATCCGTTCGATGAAGTGGGGTTCGCCGAAGTCGTCGGCACGGGCCAGGATGCGCTCCCGGTCCCAGGGGTGGGTGTCGGCAGCGGCCATGGCCTCCGCGATCTCGGCCGCTCGCGGGTGCTCGAAGAAGAGCCCGGTCTCGCCCTCCACGATCGTGTCGAGGTAGCCGCCGGAGCGCAGCGCCACGGTGGGTACGCCGAACGCCGCCGCCTCGAGGGGAGTGAGCCCGAAGTCCTCGTGGCTGGCGGCCACGAGCACTCCCGCATGGGCGTAGGCCCAGCGCAGCTGGGCGTCGCTGAGTCCTGACAGCAGGCGGACGTGGTTGGGCAGCCCTTGCTTCAGCCGCGCTGCCTCGGGGCCGTGGCCGACGACGACGAGCGGTCGCTGCGAGCGGCGTACGGCATCGATCACGGCGTCGACGTTCTTGTAGGGCATCAGGCGGGAGACGACCAGCGCGTAGCCGGGGTCGAGATCCGCGAGCTCCGCGATCGGTTCCTGGGGCGCGGTCGGGTCCATGCCGTGCGGGGGCGGCAACAGCTCGGCCTCGCGACCGTAGGTCTCGGCGATGCGGCGCTGCACGACCCGGCTGTTGGCGAGGTAGACGTCCACCGTGGCGGCCTGCCGCGCGTCCCAGCGTCGCAGGCTCGGGCGCATCGCCATCAAGGGCGGGCCGAGCGGGTGCCGCCAGGCGGACCCGCCGAGGTACTCGTTGGTCTGGTAGAGCCAGCGGGCGGGGTTGTGGCAGTAGACGATCTTGTGACCGGTCGCGATGAAGCCGTGCGCCCATCCGCTGCTCGAGGCAATGGTGACGTCCGCGTCGATCGCCATGCCCGACGAGGCGCGTGCGAGGGCCGGCAGCGCGAGGCGGTGGTCGCGCCGGAACTGCGAGATCCGGTTGATGCGGTGGGTGATGACGTTGGCGTCGCGGAACTCCGGGTAGGTGCCGCTCCGGTCGTAGAGCGTCGTGTGCAGGGGCGCGTCGGGGAACGCCTTGAGCAGCGTGAGCACGACCCGTTCCGCTCCGCCACGCTGGGTGAGGTAGTCGTGGGCCAGGGCGACCGGTGTCCTCGCGGAGGCGTCGTCAGCGGCGCGGTCATGGGAATGGTCATGACATCACCTCCGCCAGCAGTCGTCGCACCCGGTCCCGGCCCGCCGCCGGCGCATGCTCAGTCTCCCAGCGCAGCCGGGCCGCGCGGGTGATATTCGAGATATCCGTCGGTTGGAATTGGCCGACCAGAGCACGCGTTCACCCCGACCCATGCCGCCGGTGTCGGCAGCCAGAAGGTTCGCCTCAGCCACGCGTCGTCACCGCCAGGTCCGGGTCCCGTGCCACTGGCGCAGCTCAGCCGCCCGACCGAGCGCGAAGGCGATGGCGATGGCCGCCGGGGTGTCCAGCAGGACCTCGCCCAGGGTCACCGCCATGACCGGGACAGAGATCAGGGCCGCTTGGGCGGCGATGGCCTGCAGGTCGCCGAGGCGGGACCACGGCGACAGCCGGAGGAAGGCGTAGGCCAGGAGGAACAGCACGAGGCCGAGCGCGATCCAGCCGCCCTCCTGGCGGACCGCCAGGTAGCTGTTGTGGAAGAAGAACTCCTGGTCGCCCAGGGCGATCGTGGCCGTGCCGGGGCCGTGGCCGAACCAGGGCATGTCGGCGAGCGATCGCCTCTCGGCCGCGACGATGCGGTCGCGCAGCGCATCGCTGCCGGAGCGGTTGGAGAAGGGCCCGAACGACTCGACGAGGTTCTCGGGGATGTTGTCGACCAGCCAGACCAGGCCGACGACCATCGCGATGCCGCCCCGGAGTCCCGAGGCGACGGCCGAGGAGAGCCCAGACGACGGCGTAGGCCATCGGCCAGCAGGCCGGTGCGCGAGTAGGAGAGGACCTGGCCGGCCACGATGGGGACAGCGATGAAGAGGGCCGCCAGACGGTGGCGTCCGGCGAAGCCGATCGCCAGCGTGCCGAGCGTGACGATGAAGTAGGCGCCGGCGTTGGGGTCGGCCAGGAAGCCGGTGAGGCGGCCCGGAGTAGGCGCTGGCGCCGATGGTGACCGCGCCGTGGACGATGACGCCGATCAGCCCGGTGGCCAGGCCGAGGGCCGCGGAGCGCAGGGAGAAGCGACCGGTGGCGCCCGCCCAGATGAGGCCGCACCAGATGGCGACGTGGCCCACGCGCCGGGTCCAGTCGACGTCGTTGGCGAGGCCGGAGAAGGCCAGCAGCGCCAGCAGTGCGACGCACGCGGCCGCCGCGGCGGGCGGGAACCCGCCGCGGCCACGCGGGATGCGCACCAGGCACAACGCCACCAGCAGTCCGGTGGCGAGCTCGTTGAGCGGGAAGCCGGACAGCTCGATGCTGCGCAGCGGCATCACTGCGAAGAGCAGGAAGTCGGTGATCCGGACCTCCCGGTCGACCACCCGGGCACGATCGACGCGGGCATCGGGCAGGTTCCACGGTGACTCGACGCGCTTCATCAGGCAGTCCGGGCGGAGTCGTAGACCGCGCCGATGCGCTTCGACATGTCGGCGATGGACGGCCAGCGCGTCGAGACCGGGGCGTACGGCGACGTCCAGCCCCTGCGCCGCCAGCGCGCCGGCAACAGCGTCCGCGTCGTCGGCATCGACCAGGCACCGGCCGGGGAGCATCTCGGGGTTGCCGCCGACCCGGCTGGCGACGACCCCCAGGCCGCGGGCGGCGGCGTCGAGGAGGGCGTAGGAGCAGTTCTCCCAGACCGAGAGCATGGCCAGCACGTCGTGGTCCGCCATCGCCTCCTCGGCGTCGACGAAGCCCGGGAACGACACGACCTCGGACAGCCCGAGGCGGTCGACCTGGGCCCGGAGTGCGGTCTCACCCTCCCCACGCCCGGCGAGGGTGAGAGTGGCCTCCGGATGCTCGCGATGGAGCGCGGCGAAGGCGTCCACGAGGGCGTCGAGGCGCTTCTCGGGAGCCAGCCGGGCGAGCGAGAGGATGCGCAACCCCGCCTCGCGGTCGGCGTGTGGGGTGGGGTCGACGCCGTTGGGGATCACGGTGACCGGCAGCCGTGGCCGCCACTTCTCGGTCATCGCATCGGCGGTGGCGTGGCTGACCGCGATCGCCGCGTCGAACCGTCGCAGCCGGGCGGTGTGGACCGTGTTCATCACCCGCGAGCGGGCCGGGGAGTGGTGGTAGACGAGGTCGTCGCGCGCGATGCCGTGCTCGGTCGACACGAGGGTCGCGCCGCCGACGAGAGCGGCCACGATGTCGGCGTACGCAAGGTGCGAGTGCACGACCGCCGGCCGGAGCGTGCGCACCGCGTGGCGCAGCGTCGCGGTCGAGGCGCGCAGGCCGTGGTCGGGTCCGAACGGCTGCTCCATCACCTCGGCTCCGGCCTTGCGCAGCTCGCGCGGCAGCTCGCCCGGCGGCGTGAGGAAGACCAGCCGCCAGCCCGGGAATGCCGCTGCGGGCGACGTCGAGGGCGTGGCGCGCCACGCCGGCCAGGTCGCCGACCGGGATCACCCACAGGGCGATGGGTGCGGTCAGAACCATTGCTCGAGTCGCTCCAGGGCGATCCAGAAGCCTTCGCCGTCGTTGACGTGTCCCTGCCAGATCTCCGGGATGAAGCTGACGCCCGGGCGACATGGCGTCGAGCTGCTGGGCCAGCACCGGCCAGTCGATCTCGCCGTCGCCGACCTGCACGCCCTCGCCGTCGACGCCGGTCGCGTCGACGAGGTGGAGGTGCTCGGTGTGCGGCGCGAGCAGGTCGGTCGCGTCGGCGAAGGACATGCCGAGGTAGTTGGCCGCCAGCTTGGAGTGGGAGACGTCGAAGCAGAGCCTCCGGTCGTACGTCGCCGCGAACTCGGCGGTGTCGCGCGGGTCGACGAAGAGGTTGCAGTAGAGCTGGCCGCCCATGTACCAGGGGTACGGCGGCAGCGTCTGCGCACACAGGCGCACGCCGGAGTCGTCGACCCGAGCCAGCCCGGCCGCCACGCGGGCGTACATCTCGGCCCGCTCGGCCGGAGCGACGAAGGCGTCGGTGGTGAAGCCGCCGAGGCTGGCCACGATCACCGGGCCGAGCTCGTCCGCGCGGGCATCGGCCGGGCGGCGGAAGTGCTTCTGCATCTCGCGCGTGGTGTCGACGACGCGCTGGAGCTCGCGGATCGACCGCTCCCAGTGCGCGTCGTCGTCGGAGGCGAGGTTGAGCAGGAAGTCGCCGGCGAAGAGGTCGGGGGAGTGCGTCGTGTAGCCCATCGGAAGCCCGTCGGGGTACTTCTCGAACACCTCCGCCACCGGCAGGTCGACGTCCTTGTAGGAGAAGTGGAACTCCAGGAAGTCGGGGGTCGTGTCCCGCGTCATCGCCTCGATGTCGTGGTAGCGCACGGCCAGTCCCCACGGCCGGCGGAAGGCGTAGTCGCGGCCGGTCGGCGCACCGTCCCCGAGGTCGGTGGCGTAGAAGAAGTCGCCGGCATCGAGCGCGCGGTTGGCGGTGCGGCCGACGAGCTTGTCGTAGGCGTTGGGCTGGAGCCCGCGACCGGGGCTCTTGATGTCGACGTCGGCGGCGGTGAGCACCTCGCCGACCTCGATCCGGCGGGTGGCGACCAGCGACTTGGCGAGGTTGATGCGGTTCATCATCTCGCCGGTGGACACCGCACGCGGGGCGTCGGTGCCGAGGGCTTCCTCGACCTCGCGGATGCGTTGGACCATCTCCGCGAACTCACGCGGCAGCAGGCTGACCTTGTGGTCGTTGCCCTCGAGGCCGCGGTCGATGGTGACGTGCTTCTCGATGATGCGCGCGCCCAGGGCGACGGCGGCGACCGGCACGTGGAAGCCGCGCTCGTGGCCGGAGTAGCCGACCGGCGTCTGCGGTCAGCTCGGCGAGCCGCGTGAGGTAGGCGAGGTTGATGTCCTTGAAGGGCGCGGGGTAGGTCGACTGGCAGTGCAGGAAGGCGTGCGCGACCCCGCTGGATGCGCATCACGCTCGACCGTCTCGCGGATCTCGCCCTCGGTGGACATGCCGGTCGAGAGCACCATCGGCGTGCCGGTGGCGGCCATGTGTCGCAGCAGGGCGTGGTTGGTCATGTCGGCCGACGCGACCTTCAGCGACGGCACGCCGTAGTCGACCAGCCGGTCGACGCGAACGGCGGGTCCCACGCCGTGCACATCACCTCGATGCCGACGTCGGCGCAGTGGTCGAAGACCTGAACGAGCCCGTCGGCGTCGAGGTTGTACTTCGCGAGCAGGTCGAGGGTGTACTGCGGTGCCGAGGTCCTCGCCACCCGAGCCGCCCGACCCCTGGCGGTAGAGCGACTCCATGTCGCGCAGCTGGAACTTCACGACGTCGGCACCGGCGTCGGCGGACTGGTCGACCAGCTGCTTGGCCAGTTCGATGTCGCCCTGGTGGTTGATGCCGATCTCGGCGATCACCAGCGTGGGCGCGTCCTGCGCGACGAGGTGGCGGCCGATGCGGAGCTCGTCGCGCGCGGTTGATCGCGATCGCGACGAGGTGGCGCGCGCTCGTCGACGAGGGCGACGTGGTCGATGCCCGAGCCGAAGGCGTGCGCGATCTCGGCGGGGCTGCTGCCGATCGGCAGGCTGCGCGGGCGACGTGTTGGCGGCCTCGAGGGCGGGTACGTCGACGTCGAGGCCGCGCTGCCGCCGCTGACCCAGCGGCGGAAGTCGCCGTCGGACAGGACGCCGTCGAGGTGGCCGTGGGAGTCGACGAGGAAGATCACCCGCGCCTTGTTGGCGGTGATCTTCTCCAGCGCGCGGAGCACTGGGTCGCCGGAGTAGACGACG
>CAVUNB010000009.1:0-97965 GCA_963742685.1 uncultured Actinomycetota bacterium
ACGCCAGTTGCCGCTGAGTGCCGTGACCTCGTGGACCGACGTGGCGCCGTACCACTCGCGGCGGCCCGGCCCCGCGGCGCCACGGGTACGCACGCCCCGCAGCGCGACCCTGGCGACCGGATCGATGGCCGCGCACCAGGCAGGACTGGTGGCGAGTCGAGGCGGTACGGCGCCCAGCAGCCGCCCGAGCCCGGTCCGACGTCCGACGCGGAGATCCAGGTCGAGGGACGGCGTGGACACGTGCCACTCCCCGCTGCCCCTGATGTCGACAGCCTCGAGGACCACCTCGTCGAAGGCGTAGGTCGCGACCACGAAGTCGCGGGTGCGCTCGTCGGGGGCGAGCAGGACTCTGTGGCCCGCGGCGTCCTCGACCATGACGTCGGCGAAGGGGCCCCACGGCGATGATTGCCACCGCCCGACGACGATCCTGACACCGCTCGTGGATCCGACGCCGGCGATCTGTCCGGTGAAGCGGTCGCGGATCGGCACGGGATCATCCTGCCCCGATGTCGGTGGCGGGCGGCAGGATGACGCCATGCTGCTCGCCGAGCTCGTCGCCACCTCCGACGACCGTGGCCGCCACCAGGTCCCGCAAGGCCAAGGTCGTCGCGCTCGCGGAGCTGCTCGGACAGCGTCGAGCCCGACGAGCTCGAGGTCGTGGTCACCTACCTCGGCGGCACGCTGCGGCAGCGGCGTACCGGGCTGGGCTGGCGCGGCGTCCGACCTGCCCGACCCCGCCGGCGAGCCGTCGCTGAGGGTCGCTCGAGGTGCACGAGGCCTTCGAGGCGATGTCGCGCTGTCCGGCGCGGGGTCGCAGCTCGCCCGCAAGGAGGCCGTCGGACGACCTGTTCGGACGCGCCACCGAGGCCGAGCAGACGTGGCTGCGCGCGTCGTCACCGGCGAGGTCCGCCAGGGCGCGCTCGACGCCTCGTGCAGGAGGCGGTCGCGCAGGTGGCGGAGGTGCCCGTTGCTCGCCGTACGCCGCGCCGCGATGCTGGCCGGATGCACGACGTGCGGCCGCCGGCGCGGCGTTCGAGCGGCGAGGAGGCGCTCGCCGAGATCGGGCTCGAGGTCGGCCGGCCCGAGCATGCCGATGCTCGCCTCCAGCGCGCCCGACGTCGAGGCGGCGATGGCCAAGGCCCTCCCCGGCCGGTCGAGGTCGCGATCGACGCCAAGCTCGACGGCATCCGGATCCAGGCCCACCGCGACGGCGACGAGGTGCTCGTCGTGACCCGCAGCCTCGACGACATCACCGCCCGGCTGCCCGAGGTGGTCGAGGTCGCGCGCGCGCTGCCCGGCCGAGCGGTTCGTCCTCGACGGCGAGGCGCTCACGCTCGGCCGAGACGGCGGCCGCGGCCGTTCCAGGAGACGGCCCGCGTACCGCGCAGAGCACCGGCGCCGCCGTCGCGCCCTACTTCTTCGACCTCCTCCACGTCGACGGCCGCGACCTGCTCGACTCCCCCGGCCACGAGCGCCTGGCGGCGCTCGACGCCCTGGTGCCCGAGCAGCACCGCGTACGCCGCCTGGTCACCGACGACGCCGCGGCGGCGCGACGCGTTCGCGACCGAGACCGCTCGCCGGCGGCCACGAGGGCGTCGTGCGTCAAGGACCTGACGGCGCCCTACGACGCCGGCCGCCGCGGCTCGGCGTGGGTGAAGGTCAAGCCGCGTCCACACCCTCGACCTCGTCGTCCTCGCCGTCGAGTGGGGCAGCGGCCGGCGCGCAGGGCTGGCTGTCCAACATCCACCTCGGCGCGCGCGACGACCCGGAGACCGGCGGGTTCGTGATGCTCGGCAAGACGTTCAAGGGCATGACCGACGAGATGCTGGCCTGGCAGACCGAGCGCTTCACCGAGCTCGCAGACCGACGGCCACCGACGGCTACGTCGTGCACGTGCGGCCCGAGCAGGTCGTCGAGATCGCCTTCGACGGCGTCCAGCGCTCGACGCGCTACCCCGGCGGCGTCGCGCTCCGCTTCGCCCGGGTGGTCCGCTACCGCGACGACAAGACGCGCCGCACGAGGCCGACACCTGCCGACGTCCTGGCCCTCAAGACCTGGTGAAACAGCCGTCACAGGTGTGTAACTCGCGGTTGCACCTGGGCCTAGACTCGCCCCCATGACCAGCACCACCGACGACGCGCTCCCCCGCGTGGACGGTCGACGCTCCGCCGCCGCAGCACGCCGCCGCCAGCGTGAGCGCGAGATCCTCGACGCGACCCGGGCCCTGTTCGACGAGCGCGGCGTCCGCGACGCCCAGATCGAGGACATCGCGCAGGCCGTCGGGATCAACCGCGCGATCGTCTACCGCCACTTCACCGGCAAGGAGGACTCTTCGCGCTGACCCTGGTCGCCTACTCGACGAGCTGCGCGTCTCCTCGCCGAAGCGTGGCGGGGTTCGCGACAGCCCACGACAGGCTGGCCGCCACCGTGAGGCGTTCGGCGACTACGGCCTGGAGCACCCGGCGTTCGTGGACTGCGCCCAGGCGTTGATGCGCCGCACCGGACCGGAGCTGCTGGAGGAGATCAGCGAGGGTGCGATGTTCCGCCTCGGCCGGGCGATCTCCGGCTGCCTCGCGTGCTCGCCGACGTGCTCGAGGCGGGCGCCAGTCCGGCGACTTCAACGTGCAGACACGCGTTGCTCGCCAACCAGCTCTAGCCAGCGGCCTCGGCTCCTGCGCTCGCCCGCGTCGGCATGCTGGTCAGCGAAGCTGCTCCCGGCATCCCGCGCATCGACCGCGTGTCCGGCGAACAGGTCAAGACCTACCTCGTGACGGCGCACTCGCACTCGCCCGGCAGGGCATCTAGAGGTCCAGCTCGTCCAGCGCCACCTCGATGGCACGGTGGAACGTCGGGTAGGCGAAGTGCATCCGGCGGATCGTCGCGACCGGCACCTCGGCATGCACCGCCACCGCGAGCAGGCCGAGGATCTCGCCTCCTGCCGGGCCGGCGGCCGTGGCGCCCACCAGCACTCCGCGGTCGGCGCCGCGACCGCTTGATCAGGCCCTCGTTGCCGAGCTGGTGGATCCAGCGCCGACGACTCCGGCAGCCGGCATGTCCGACGCGCACCGACAGGCCCCGTTCGCGGGCCTGGGCCTCGGTCAGCCCGACCGAGCCGATCTCGGGGTCGGTGAACGTCACCCGCGACACGGCCCGGTAGTCGGCCTCGATCGCGCTGGAGCCGAGGATGTCCGCCACCGCCACCTCGCCCTGGTACATCGACACGTGCGTGAAGGCGCCGTGCCCGGTGATGTCCCCGACCGCCCACAGCCGCCACCGGCCCGCATCCGCGAGCCGTCGGGACCGACTTCGCGGGCGGCGTCGAGCCCCACGGTCTCCGGCCCGATGTCGCGCGATGTTGTTGCTCCGGCCCGCGGCGACGAGCAGCTGATCGGCATGACGTCGCCGCCGTCGACGCGCACCACGAACGCCGCGTCCAGTGGTCGACGCGCTCGATCTTCACGCCGCTGCGCACGGTGATGCCTTCCTTGGCGAACAGGCTCGCGATCAGCTCGCAGGACTCCGGCTCCTCGACGGAGAGGATGTGGTCGGCCACCTCGAGCAGTCACCTCGGAGCCGAAGCGCGAGAACGCTGCGCCAGCTCGCACCCGATCGGCCCGCCGCCGATGACGATCAACGAGCCGGCAGGTCGGCGACCTTCATGGCCTCACGATTGGTCCAGTACGGCGTCGCGTCGAGCCCGTCGATCGGGCAGCTCTGGCCGGCGACGTCCCGCTGTTGAGGACCACCCGCGAGCCGCGACGTACTCGTCCTCGCCGACGCGCACACGACCGGACCGGAGAGCCTGCCCTCGCCGCGGACGATCCGGACGCCGGCCTCCGCGAGGCGGGTCACGTGCGACTCTTTCCAGTCGTTCGTCGCCTGCTTGCGGATCCGCTCCGCGACCCGCGACCACTCGGGATCAGCGTCGCCGGGCCCGCGAGCTCGTCCGCGTGCCCGACCTCGGCCAGCGAGGTCGGCGCGCGGATCATCATCTTGACGGGATGCAGCCGTAGAACGGGCACTCCCCGCCGACCAGGTCACGCGCGACCCCGATCACGGACAGGCCTGCCTCGGCGAGCTTCTGTGCGGCGTACTCACCACCGGGACCGAGGCCCAGCACAATGACGTCGCAGGAGACGGGATCACTCATGGATGGTCCTCTTTCAGCGCGAGAGGTGCCTGGCGCGGGCGAAGCAGAACAATCCGTAGCACGCTATGCCAACCGCGATCGCGAGCAGCAGCACCGGGCCGAACGGCTGCTCCAGGACCGTCTGCAGGGCCTGGTCGAGTCCACCCGACTTCTTGGCCTCGTGCGTGACCGCGGCGTACGCGAAGAGCCCGCCCACGATGCCGATGGCGATGCCCTTGGCGATGTAGCCGACCTTGCCGAACAGCACGTAGGCCGAGCCGTCCTTGCCCGACTGGCCCTGGGCGTCGAGGTGCTCGGTGAACTTCTCGGTCCAGCCGCGGAAGACGAGCAGTCCGCCGTAGCGCGATGATCGCCAGCGCCACGGCCCCGACGATGGCCTGGCCCGCGGGCAGGTCCATCAGCTTCGCCGTCGTCGAGTCGGTGCCGCCCGACGACCCGTCACCGAGGGCGACCCTGACCGCGCTCACCGCGAGGGCGGCGTACAGCACGCCCTTCCGAGCGATGCGGCGCGCTTGCGCCACCGCTTCGAGTCGTCGGACTCGTCCTGGTAGCCGAGAGCAGCCTCGAGCAGCCGCCAGATGACGAGCAGCACCATGCCGATCGCGACCAACCAGACGAGCACGCCACCCATCGGCTGTTCGGCCAGGGCGTGGAGGGCGCCCGCGTTGGAGGCGCTCTCCTCCTTGTCGCCCAGTGCCAGCTGGACGGCCAGCCAGGCCACCATCAGGTGGACGAGGCCGTAGGCCACCAGGCCCGCCCGGATCGCGTGGTCCAGCCACTTGCTCTCGTGTGCCTGCTGCGCCTGCTCGGTCACCTCACCCATGCGCGTCACCCTAGGACGTCACGGGGAGGTGGCGGTCACACCCCAGTGGAGGGCCGGCTCTTCTCGATCGCGCCGAGGATCCCGTTGACGAAGGTCGGGGACTCGTCGGTGGACAGGTCGCGCACCAGGCTGATCGCCTCGCTCACGGCGACGGCATCGGGCACGTCGTCGACGTACAACAGCTCGAAGACACCGAGGCGCAACACGTTGCGGTCGACGGCGGGCATGCGCGAGAGCGTCCAGCCCTGGCTGTACTCCGAGAGCAGCTCGTCGATGCGCGCCTGGTTGTCCACCACGCCGCGCACGAGCACGCCGGTGTAGTCGTTGGTCGGGCCCTCGCCGGCCTCGATGGCCCGGTCGAGCGCGACGATCGGGCTCTCCGAGCGCATCTCCGAGGCGTAGAGCAGGTCGAGCGCGCGCTTGCGGGCCTTGCCGCGAGCCGACATCAGTTCTTGACGCGGCCGAGGTAGGACGAGTCGCGGGTGTCGACCTTGACCTTCTCGCCGGACGTGATGAAGAGCGGGACCTGGATCTCGTGGCCGGTCTCGAGCGTGGCGGGCTTGGTGCCACCGGTGGAGCGGTCGCCCTGGAGGCCCGGGTCCGTGTGGCTGATCAGGAGCTCGACCGACGCGGGGAGCTCGACGAAGAGCACGCGGCCCTCATTGGTCGCGACGATGGCGTCCTGGTTCTCCAGCATGAAGTTCTTGGCGTCGCCGACGATCTCGGGCGGGACCTCGAGCTGGTCGTACGTCGAGGTGTCCATGAAGACGTAGGAGGTGCCGTCGTTGTAGAGGTACTGCATCGTCCGCTTGTCGACGTTGGCGGTCTCGACCTTGGTGCCCGCGTTGAACGTCTTGTCCACGGTCTTGTTGGACTCGACGTTCTTCAGCTTGGTCCGCACGAAGGCCGGGCCCTTGCCGGGCTTGACGTGCTGGAACTCGATGACTGCCCAGAGCTGACCCTCGATGTTGAGGACCATGCCGTTCTTGAGGTCGTTGGTTGAGGCCATGTGCGAAGTCTAGGGGGCAGGTGCGGGCAGCCCGGAATCGCCCGATCAGTTGTGCACGGAGGCGGTCCCGTTGCGTCGTACGAACAACACGCACTCGCCACCGAGGCCGGCCCCGTTCTCGTGGGTGATCAGCGCCATGCCGGCACCGCGACCGGGTCGGGACCAGCTCATGATGGCCGCGCTCGTCGGCGGGAACCACGTGCCCGACGCCTTGGTCACCGTCAGGTTGTACGTGTCGAGGACGGCGTACGACTCGACGTCGGACTGCGCGTCGGTGATCCGGAGCTTGGCGGAGCCCTTGAGCCAGGGCTGGAGCGCGCACGTGGCCGGCGTCGTGTCCGGGTCGGTGAAGGTGATCAGCGCGCCCGTGTCGTCGTCCGAGGACGTGAAGTCACCCACGACGAGCTGGAGGAGGTATTTTCCGGGAGCGGTGCAGTTGAGCGTGGGCGCCAGGCCGGCCGGGGTCGCCGGCTGCCACGACCAGGGCCCGCTGAACGTGCAGGACGACTCGTCCCCCTGGTCGACGACCGTGGCCATCCAGTGGATCTCGAGGGCGTCGCCGTCGGGGTCGCTCACGCTGCCCTGGAGCTGGGCGTCGGTCCCCGCCACCACCGTGACATCGGGCCCGGACTCCGCGACCGGTGGTGCCGCCGATGCCTCGCCCGGGACGACCAGCAGGACCGTGAGGACGGTGAGCAACGCCGGCAGGGCCAGGAGCCGGCCGGGACGAGCCTTCGTGGACATGACGACCTCCGCACCGGGCGCGCGGGCGGCGCCCTCTTCTAGGGAAGAGCGCCCGAGGCCGGGCGCTGATACGCCTCAGCGCAGGCCGCGGACGTACGCCGACACCTTGCGGAACTCCTGGAGGCGCTGCTCCCAGGTGACCCCGACGGCGGTGAGCGCGACCCCGACGAGGCCGATCAGCACCCACTGCGGAATGACCTCGGCCAGCGTTCCCTGCCGCAGCACGATCAGCGCGCCGACCGCGGCACCCGCCAGGAGCGGCGCGGCCCAGCCCCGGACCAGGCCGACGGCGACGAGCACGAGGCAGGCCAGCCCGAGCAGGGCGGCTCGCAGCCCGATCGGGTCCACCATGACCAGCAGGAGCGACGGGATGAGCGCCAGACCCAGCCCCGGCGCCAGCGTGGCCAGGCTCGACCCGTTCCCACGGAGGAGTGCCATGGTCCCGACCCCGAGGAGGACCAGCGCGAGCGGGAGCGTGTACGCCTCCACCGTGCCGACACCCAGCTGCTCCAGGCGGATCCACTGCGCGAGCGTCAGGCAGGCCAGCCCCACCCAGGCCAGGAGGCGTCGGTCGGCGTGGAGGAGCGCGGACGCGGTGGTGACGACGCCGGCGATGGTCAGGTAGACCGCGAGCCACGTGAGCTCGACCGCGCCGCTGCCGACAACGGAGCCGCCCACCACCAGCACCGCCGCCGCTGCGGCGCCGAGCTCGCGATCGAGGGCGGGGCGCACCAGCACGACGGCACCGAGGACGAGGAGCACGGGCAGCGCGCGGACCTCGATCTCCAGCACGGCCAGGTGCCCGACGGTCCAGATCAGGCCGGAGCCCGCCACCGGGGCGAGGAGTGCGCCGGCGGACTTCAGGTCCGCGAGTCGCTTCGGTGCCAGCAGGTCTGTCGCGACGGCTGCGGCCGTGATGACGGCGAGGACGCCCGCCGTGACCCAGTCGCTGGCGAGTGCCGCCACCAGCGTGAGCACGGTCGCGACGACGGCCGCGGCCGCCAGGTCGATGCGTCCGAGGACTCCGCCGGCAACGGCCAGGGCCGCAGCGGCGACGAGGACGGCCGTGACGGCGACGACCAGCGGGGCGCCGTACAGCGCAGGCATCAGGGCCAGGGCGACGACAGTCGCCGCCGCACTGGGCACCACCACGGCCCGCGGCTGCCGATCGGCGCAGCGGAGGTAGGTCGCCACCGTGACGCCGATCCCGACCACACCCGCCGGGAGCAGCAACGGCCAGGTCCACGGGACGTCGGGTGCGTCGAGCCGGTCGAGCACACCCAGGCTCCAGGGCTCGTGGAGGACGAGCTCGCCGACCGCGACACTCGCCAGCCGGAGCACGCTGGCCGCCAGGCCGAGGGATGCGATGGCCGACGGGGCGGCGCAGACCCATTTCCAGGCGCCCGGAAGCCGGGTCGAGACCGCGGCGTACGCCGCCACGACGGCCAGCTCCACCAGTGCGAGCCGCGTCGGCGACTCGTCGAACGCCGCCGCGGTGAGGACCAGGGTGCCCAGCGCGACCGCCGTGGACGCCGCCAGGACACGCAGCTCACGCGGGAGCCGGCGCGGGACCGAGACCGCCGCCATCAGGGCAGTGGCCACGAGGAGCGGCCACACGGCCAGCTCGCCCCACAGGTGGGCGAGGCGGAGCTCGTCCAGCCGGAGGACGCCGACCCATACCAGCAGCAACCAGCAGACGACCGCCCCGGCACCGGCGCCGAGAGCGAGCACCCGGAGTCCCAGACGGTGGCCGAGCGCCGCCCCGACGCCGAAGAGCAGCAGGGCCGCGAGGGCTGCGACGGCGTCGCCGCGCTGGATCGTGTCCGGTACGCCGACCGCCGCGCCCACCAGGGCCAGGACCGCGATCGCCTCAGCGCTGATCAGGGTGCCCACCGGCGTGGCCGCGGCCCACCGTCCGGTCGCTGCAGCAGCGACTGCGACGACCAGGCCCGCGACGACCAGGAGCTGCTCGTCGCCGAGCGTGCCGAGCCAGCCTGCGCGCCACGCGCCGCCGAGGTCGAGCGCGAGCAGGCCCAGGGTCACTGCTGCGAATGCCTCAGCACCCGCACGCAGGTCCTGGCGGGCCACCCAGACGGTGAGCGTCGCCGCGACGAACGTGAAGCCGCCGAGGACGACAGTCCGCCCCTCGACGCCGAGCGACGCCCATGCGACAGCGAGGAAGACGAGGGCCGCGATGAGGAGGCAGAGGGCGCCGAGGCCGAGCAGGATCCGGGGCACCGATGCGGAGCTCATCGTGCTGCGGGGCGTCGACGAGGCCGGCATTGCCGGCTGGTGGGGGACGTGGGCCGGCGCGGCAGGCTGGTTCGCGGCGGCGTACAGGCCCGCGACCAGCGCGTCGACCTGTTTCAACGCACGGAAGACCTGTTGTGGCTCGGGCCCGGTGAGGGCGAGACCGCAGGCCGAGCAGGAGAGGCCAGGGAAGGGAAGGGGCGAACGACAGCCCGGGCATGCGGCCTGGTCGGCATAGATGAACATGCCCGATGGTCTCGTGCGGAAGGGCTTTGCGCCTGAGTACATGACCTCAGACGTCATGGACCTTGCGCACTCCCGCACCGAGGCTGGAGCCATGACCACGACAACCAGCACCACCCAGACCTCGTACGACGGCATCACCCACGAGTCCGTCCGGCCGTTCCTCCTCACCGACGCGGCCCTGACCGCCGGCAACGGGCTCGTCTACCTGGTTGCCGCCTCCTGGCTGGCCGACCTGTTCGGCGCGTCCGCCTCGCTGCTCGTCGGCCTCGGCGTCTTCCTGGTCGTCGTCGGCGCGGGCGTCGCCTTCCTTGCGACCCGCCGACCGGTCCCCCGCACCTGGGTCCTGGAGCTGGCGGCCTTCAACGGCGTCTGGGTCGTGGCCAGCCTCGGCTACGCGGTCCTCGGCGACCTCACGACGATCGGCCGGGTCTGGGACGTCCTCCAGGCGGTCCTGGTGGCCGTCTTCGCCATCGGCCAGGCCTGGTTCGCTCGGCGCGGCTGACACCATGGCGTCCATGACGATCGAGTCCGATCTCCAGCAGGACCACGTCGGGGCGTTGGTACGCCGCTGGCGGGAGCGCCGCAGGCTGTCCCAGCAGGCCCTGAGCGACCGCTGCGGGGTCTCGACGCGGCACCTGTCCTACATCGAGACCGGCAAGTCGGTCCCGAGCCCGACCATGATCAGCCAGCTCGGCGACGCGCTCGAGGTGCCGCTTCGGGTGCAGCGGCGGATGTTCACCGCGGCCGGCTTCGTCCCGGGCGCCTCCGAGCTGCCGCTCGACTCCCCCGCGCTGGCCCAGGTCAACGAGGCGCTCGAGCTGATCCTGGCCGGCCACGAGCCCTACCCGGCGCTGGTGATCGACGGCGGCTGGGACCTGGTGGCGGCCAACGATGCGGCGTACAGACTGCTCGCGGACATTCCCGCCGACCTGCTGGAGCCCCCGGTCAACGTCGTGCGGCTCACCCTCGACCCGCGCGGCCTGGCGCCCCGGATCGTCAACCTCGAGGAGTGGCGGGCCGGGATCCTGAGCCGGATCCTGCACGAGTTCGACGCGTCCGGCGACGCCCGCCTCGGCGCGCTGCTCGCGGACCACCCGGCTCCGCTGCACCACCTGCCGCCCGACATCGTGCTGACGGTGCGGTTCCGGTCAGGCGACGACGTGCTGTCGTTCCTCACGACCACCACGGTCTTCGGTACGCCGCGGGACGTGACCGTGGCCGAGCTGGCGATCGAGGCGCTCTATCCCGCCGACGCCTCCACTCGCGATCAGCTGGTCGCGGCGGAGACCGCGGCCAGGGCGTCGCGGTAGCCCTCGATCCCGCGGCCGGCGATGGTCTCGATCGCGTGCGGCTCGACGACCGACGTGTGCCGGAACTCCTCGGGCCGCTGCTTCGGGTCGGAGATGTGCACCTCGACGAGCGGGGCGGTCAGCTGGGCGCAGGCATCCCACAGGGCCAGTGAGTAGTGCGTCCAGGCGCCGGCGTTGAGGACCACGGGCAGGTCGAAGTCGGCGGCCTCGTTGAGCCAGTCGAGCATCGTGCCCTCGTGGTTGGTCTGGCGGACCTGCACCTCCAGACCCAGGTCGGCGCCCCACGACTCACACAGCTCGGCGAGCTCGGCATGGGTCGTGTGGCCGTAGATCTCCGGCTGCCGTTTGCCGAGCCGTCCGAGGTTGGGTCCGTTGAGGACGAGGACGATCACGACGTCCCCCCGATCGCGTCGTACGCCGCCCGCAGGTCGTCCTCGGACGGGCCGGCCAGGATCCGGGGCCGGCCGATGTCGTCGAGCACCACGAAGCGCAGCTGGTTGCCACGCGTCTTCTTGTCGACCTTCATCGCGTCGTGCAGGTCCTCGAAGGTCGCGTCGGTGTAGGTCGTCGGCAGCCCGACGCGGGCGAAGGCGGCCCGGTGGCGCTCGACCAGCGCGGGATCGAGGGAGCCGGCCCGGGCGGCCAGCTCGGCGACGTACACCGAACCGATCGCGACGGCCTCGCCGTGTCGGACGGCGTAGCCGCTCGAGCGCTCGATCGCGTGGGCGAGGGTGTGGCCGTAGTTGAGCACCTCGCGGCCCGGATGCCCGTCGGCACCCCCCGTCTCCTTCGAAATCATCGACGACGACGTCGATCTTGACCCGGATCGCCCGCTCGATCAGCTCGCGGGTGACGTCGGAGTCGGCGGTCAGGGTGGCGGGGTCGGTGGCCTCCACCAGGTCGAGGATGACCGGGTCGGCGATGAAGCCGCACTTGACGACCTCGCCGAGCCCGGCGACGAACTCGTCCCGCGGCAGCGTGCTGAGCAGCGAGAGGTCGCAGAGCACACCCGCGGGCTCGTGGAAGCAGCCGACGAGGTTCTTGCCCGCGCCGGTGTTGATGCCGGTCTTGCCGCCCACGGCGGCGTCGACCATGGCGAGCACGGTGGTGGGCACGTGCACGACTCGTACGCCGCGCAGCCAGGTCGCGGCCACGAAGCCGCCGAGGTCGGTGCTGGCGCCGCCACCGAAGGTCACGACGGCGTCGGACCGCGTGAAGCCGCCCTCGCCGAGTGCCTCCCAGCAGTCGGAGGCGACGGGCGCGGTCTTGGCACGCTCCCCGTCCGGCAGGCCGAGCGCGAGCACGTCGTAGTGCTCGACCAGCAGGTTGACGAGCGGCTGGACCTGCTCGGCCAGCTCGCCGGCGTACAACACCGCGACCCGCTCCACGGACTCGCCCAGGATGGCCGGCAGCCGGCCGGCGAGGTCGTGGCCGATGACGACGTCGTACGGCGACGCCCCGCCGACGTGCAGAGTTGTCGTGTCGCTCATCCCAGCAGCCCTCCATCGATCCTGGCGACGATCTCGGCCGCGACCTCGTCGGGACTGCGGCCGTCGGTGTCGACCGCGATCGTGGACGCGGCCTCGTAGATCGGGGTGCGCTCGTCCAGCAGCGCCTTGATCCGGGAGCGGACGTTGCCCAGCAGCATCGGGCGGCCGACGCCGAGGCCGACGCGCTTGACGGCCTCGGACAGCCCCACACGCAGGAAGACGACGGTGTGGCCGTCCAGCAGCGAGCGGGTCGCGGGATCGAGCACCGCTCCCCCGCCGAGCGACAGCACCCCGTCGTGGGTCGCCAGCGCCTCGGCGACGGCCTTGGCCTCGAGGGCGCGGAAGTGTGCCTCGCCGGAGTCGACGAAGATCTCGGAGATCTCGCGACCCTCGGTCGCCTCGACGTCGGCGTCGGTGTCGCGCGCAGGCAGGTCCCACGCGTCCGCCAGCAGCGCGGCGACCGTGCTCTTGCCGGCCCCCATCGGGCCGATCAGGACGACCCTCGGTGTCATCGGAAGCGCAACGTGTCGAGGTAGGACTCGGCGTTGCGGCGGGTCTCGCGCACCGAGTCGCCACCGAACTTCTCGATCACCGCGTCGGCCAGCACGAGCGCGACCATGGCCTCGGCCACGATGCCCGCGGCGGGTACGGCGCAGACATCCGACCGCTGGTGGTGCGCGACGGCGTCCTCGCCGGTGGCGACGTCGACCGTCCGCAGCGCGCGCGGCACGGTCGCGATCGGCTTCATCGCGGCGCGGACCCGGAGGATCTCACCGGTGGTCATGCCGCCCTCGGTGCCACCCGAGCGGCCCGACGTACGCCGCAGGCCCTCGGGGGTGGAGACGATCTCGTCGTGGGCCAGCGAGCCGGGCGTGGCCGCCGTGGCGAAGCCGTCGCCGATCTCGACACCCTTCATGGCCTGGATGCCCATCAGTGCGCCGGCGAGGCGCGCGTCGAGGCGACGGTCCCAGTGCACGTGCGAGCCGAGGCCCGGCGGCAGCCCGTGGACGACGACCTCGACGATGCCGCCGAGGGTGTCGCCGTCCTTGTGCGCCTGGTCGATCCGCTCGACCATCGCCTGGCCCGCCTCGGGGTCGAGGCAGCGCACGGGGTCGGCGTCGAGGTGCTCGACGTCGCTCGGCTCGGGGATCGAGCCGGCCGGGGCGCGGACGCCGCCGAGCTCCACCACGTGGCTGACGATCTCGGCACCGACGGCCTGGTAGAGGAAGTGCGCGGCCACGCGACCGAGGGCGACGCGCGCCGCGGTCTCGCGGGCCGAGGCACGCTCGAGGATCGGGCGCGCCTCGTCGAAGTCGTACTTCTGCATGCCGGCCAGGTCGGCGTGACCGGGGCGGGGCCGGGTGAGGGCGGCGTTGCGGGCCAGCACGTCGAGCTCGGCCGGGTCGACGGGATCGGCCGACATGACCTTCTCCCACTTGGGCCACTCGGTGTTGCCGATCTGGATCGCGACCGGTCCGCCCATCGTCTCGCCGTGGCGGACGCCGCCGCTGATGGTGACCTCGTCGGCCTCGAACTTCATCCGGGCGCCGCGGCCGTAGCCCAGGCGCCGGCGCGCGAGCGCGTCGGAGATGTCGGCAGTGGTGATCCGGACGTGGGCGGGCATTCCCTCGAGAATGGCGACCAGGGAGGGGCCGTGGGACTCGCCCGCAGTGAGCCAACGCAGCATGCGCGCAGTCTTTCACGCGCGCACATCCGCCCCCGCGTCGCCGTCGGGCGGCGAGATCAGGGCCAGAGGACGCGGGTCAGAGCAGGTCCCCAGACGAGCCCCACCAGTGCGCCCGCCGCCATGAAGGGGCCGAACGGGAAGGCCTGCTTGAGCAGCGACCGGTCGCGGCGCACGACGGCCAGCAGCAGCCCGGGGACCGCGAAGACCATGAAGCCGACCCACACCCCGATCGCCACCGAGCCCCAGCCGACCCAGCCGAGGACGAGCCCGACCAAGGCAGCCAGGCGCACGTCGCCGAAGCCCATGCCGGCCGAGCGGACGAACCACAGCAGCCAGAAGAACGAGCGGACGACGACCATCGCCACCAGCGCCCGCACCAGCGCGTCCCGTTCGTCCGTGGCCAGCCCGACCACCACCGTGGCGACGATCGCGGCGAGGGTGGCCGGCACGACGATGAGAGTGGGCAGGAGCCGGGTGTGCCAGTCGACGATCGACAGTGCCACCGCCACCGGCACGAGGGGCACCAGCCAGACGAGCGGCCAGTCCCACCCCGTCGCGCCGCCCACGAGAGCGCCGATGACGACGCAGATCACGGCCGACTGCCAGGTCAGGCCGGGTCGGGCGGCGATGTCGGCGTAGGGCTGTTTGTCGTCTGCCGGCTCGTCAGGCTCGGGTACGGCGGCGATCAGCCGCGGCACCAGGATCCCGAGCGCTCCGCAGAGGAGCGCGGCCACGACCGCACCGAGCGGGCTCACGCGGACGCCGCCCGCTCCGCCAGTGCCTGCTCTCCCGCAGCTCGCATCGCGTCGATCGGGGCGGGCCGGCCCGTGAACTGCTCGAACTGCACCGCCGCCTGGTGCAGCAGCAGGTCGAACCCACCCACCAGCACACGATCGCCGATCGAGGCGGCGAGTGGTGTCGGCCACGGGTGGTAGATGACGTCGAACAGGACGGGTACGCCGCCGCACGCGCGGACCAGGTGATGGTCCTGTGCGCCCGCGGGGATCGTGGAGGCGACGAGGTCGACCTCGAAGGCGGTCGCCTCGTCGAGCCGGCTCACGGAGACGTCGGGGTGGCCGGGATGGGCCAGCACCGTCTCGACCGTCTCGACGGCCCGCTCGGGCGAGCGGACCACGACCTCGAGGTTGCGCACCCCCAGGTCGGCGAGCGCGAGCCCGATCGAGGTCGCAGTGGCGCCACCACCGATGATCGCGGCGGTGGCGAGGGGCGCGGACGTGCGCTCGCGGATCGCCGCGATCGCTCCCGGGATGTCGGTGTTGTCGCCGACGAGCCGCTCGCCCTCGAGCACGATCGTGTTGGCCGCGCCCGCGAGCCGGGCGCGTTCGGTGAGCTCGTCGACGAGCGGCACCGCCTCGCGCTTGAGCGGCATGGTCAGGGACAGTCCGCGCCAGTCGTCGTCCAGGCTCGCCAAGAAGTCGGGCAGCCCACCGGAGGCGACCCGGTGTGCGGCGTACTCCCAGTCCAGGCCGAGCGCCGCATAGCCCGCCCGGTGCAGCACCGGCGAGAGGGAGTGCTCGATCGGGTCACCGAGCACCCCACAGCGGCGACCCATCAGCAGGCGTCGGACGTGGTGCAGTACTGCGTGAACTCGTCCTTGTAGCCCAGGAACTCGTCGTAGGTCTCGGCGAACTTGGTCTCGCCCGTCTCCAGGTTGACGGTGACGTAGTAGTACCAGTCGCCGTCGTCCGGGTTGGCGGCCGCCGCGATGGCGTCGTCGCCCGGCGCCTCGATCGGCGTCGGCGGCAGACCGGTGCGCGTGTAGGTGTTGTAGGGCGTGTCCTCCTCCAGCTGCTCGGTCGTCAGTGCGACCCCGAGCTCCTGGTCGAGGCCGTAGTTGACGCTCGCGTCGATCTGGAGCAGGCCGTTGGTGCCGGCCTTGTCGCCGGGACCGTCGAGCCGGTTGTAGATGACCCGGGCGATCTTCGGCATGTCGTCGCCGCGACCCTCGGCCTCGACGAGCGAGGCGATGATCATCAGCTCGGCGGGCGTCTTGCCCTGCGCGGCGGCGGCCTCCTCGAGACCTGCTTCGTCGGCGGCCTGCTGCCAGCGGGCGACCATCGCGGCCAGGATGTCCTTGGGCTTGTCCTTGGGACCGATCTCGTAGGTCGCCGGGAACAGGTAGCCCTCGGGGTTGCCCTCCGCGTAGTCCGGAAGGCCCAGCGCGGCGTCGTCCTTCAGCGCGGCGTTCCACTTCGCGAGACCCCACTCGGTGTTCTCGGCGAGCAGCGCCATCACGTCCTCGACACGCAGGCCCTCGGGCACGGTCACGGTGCTCTTGACCTGGTTGGCCGGGTCGAGAAGCACCTCGAGGGCGTCCTCGGCGGCCATCTCCTTCTTCATCTCGTAGAAGCCGACCTGGATCCCGGTGGAGTCCGGGTCGGCGGCGGCCGCGTCGAGGAAGGACTGCACGGAGGCGACCACGCCCTCGGCCTTGAGGTTGCGACCGATCTCCGCGGTGGCATCACCCTCGTCGACCTCGAAGGTCACCGAGCCGCTGCCCGGGCCGGGGTAGTCCTCGGCGCTGGAGAACTGGCCGGCGACCCAGTCGACGCCCTTGGTGACACCGAAGTAGAAGCCACCGACCAGGACGGCCAGGGCCACGAGCGCAGCCAGGCAGCCGGGCACGCTGCGCTTCTTCTTGCCGCGGCGCGCTCCACCCTCGTAGTAGCTGTCGTCGTCCTCGACGGGAATCTCGTCACTCATCGCTGACCTCGACGATCTCTCCAGGCGCGTTGCCACTCGCGCGTTCGGTGTCCAATGCGTTCTGCAGGATGAGTACGGCGGCTGCCATGTCGACCACAGACCTCCGATCCTGTCCCTTGCGACCACTCATCCGGAGTAGCGACTCGGCGGACACGGTGGTCAAGCGCTCATCACACAGCCTGACCGGCACGGGATCAATCTGCCGCGCCAGGGTCAGCGCGAACTCCCGCACCTTGGCCGCCGACGGTCCCTCGCGTCCGGAGAGCGATTTGGGCAGGCCGACCACGACCTCGACGGCCTCCGTCTCGGTCACGAGCCGGCGTAGGCGGGACACGTCTCCCCTGCCGCGGCGCACGGTCTCGACCGGCGTCGCCAGGAATCCCGTCGGGTCGCTGCGGGCGACGCCGATCCGGGCGTCTCCCGGGTCCAGGCCGAGTCGAACTCCACTGCGCATGCGTCAGCCGGCCGTCCGGGCGATCTCGGTGCTGACCAGCGCCAGCGCCTCGTCGAGTCGGGTGGCGTCACTGCCGCCGCCCTGGGCGACGTCGTCCTTGCCGCCGCCCTTGCCGCCGATCAGCGAGCCGACGGCGCGGACGAGCTCGTTGGCGCTCACGCCGCGCTCGCGGGCCGCGTCGTTGACGGCCGCGACGACGGCGACCTTGCCGTCCTGGACGCCGGCGATGACCACCGCGCCGGCCCGGTCGAGCCTGCCGCGCACGTCGAGAGCCAGTGTGCGTACGTCGCCTCCGCCGGCGCCGTCGACGCGGTGGGCGACGACGGCGATCCCGTTGACGTCGGCTGCCTGCGCCGCGAGGCTCCCGCCTCCGGACAGCAGCTGCGTCACGCGGGCCTTCTCGACCTCCTTCTCGACCGACTTCAAGCGGTCGACGAGGTCGGTCACGCGGCCGACGAGGTCGTCGGGCTGGGTCTTGAGCAAGGTCGTCAGCTGACCGACGACGTCGCGCTCACGAGCGAGGTAGTCGAAGCCCTCCACACCGGTGAACGCCTCGATCCGGCGGCTGCCGGACCCGACGCTCGCCTCGCCGGTCACCACGATGGTGCCGATCTGCGAGGAGTGGTCGACGTGCGTACCACCGCACAGCTCGCGCGACCAGGGGCCGCCGATCTCGACGACGCGCACCTTGGTGTTGTCGTAGGTCTCGCCGAAGAGCGCGATCGCGCCCCAGTCGCGGGCCTGCTCGAGCGTCATGTAGTCCCACGCCACCGGCAGGTCGGAGCGCAGCGCCTGCTGCGAGACGTGCTCGATCTCGCGGACCTGCTCGGGGCTGAGCGCCTGCGTCCAGCCGAAGTCGAGGCGGAGGTAGCCGGGCCGGTTGAACGAGCCGGACTGCAGCGCACTCGGACCGAGCACCTGACGGAGCGCGGCGTGCACGACGTGCGTGCCGGAGTGCGCCTGGCGGGCGCCGATGCGCCAGCCGGGGTCGACCTTGGCGAGCACGTTCTTCGCGTCGGCACTCAGCTCGCCCTCGGTGACCCGCACCTGGTGGACGACCAGGCCCTTGATCGGGCGCTGGACGTCGAGCACCTCGAGCCGGCCGCCGTCGAAGTCGATGACCCCCGCGTCGGCCGCCTGGCCGCCGGACTCGGCGTAGAAGGGCGTGCGGTCGAGGACGAGCTCGCCGATCTCGCCCTCGCCGAGGACCTTCGCCGCACCGCCGGCCGAGAGCAGCGCCAGCGGCCTCGACTCGGTCTCGAGCGTCTCGTAGGCGAGCCACTCGGTGGGGCCGTGGGCGTCGAGGATGCCGCGGTAGATCGTGGTGTCCTCGTGCTGGCCCTTCTTGGACCTCGCGTCCGCCTTCGCGCGGTCGCGCTGCTCGGCCATCAGGGCGCGGAAGCCCGGCTCGTCGACGGCGAGGCCCTGCTCGGAGGCCATCTCCAGGGTCAGGTCGATCGGGAAGCCGTAGGTGTCGTGCAGGGCGAACGCCTGCTCGCCGGCCAGCGTGCTCGCGCCCGCCTTCTTCACGTCGGCGGCGGCGAGGTCGAAGATCTGCGTGCCGGCCTGCAGCGTCTTGCGGAACGTGTCCTCTTCGCCGTACGCCACGCGGGCGATGCGGTCCCAGTCGCGGACGAGGTCGGTGTAGGTCTCCCCCATCTTGTCGCGGGAGATCGGCATCAGCTCCGGCAGCGCCGGGTCCTCATAGCCGAGGAGGCGCATGGAGCGTACGGCGCGGCGCAGGAGTCGCCGCAGGACGTAGCCACGTCCCTCGTTGCCCGGCGTGACGCCGTCGCCGATCAGCATCATGCTGCTGCGGACGTGGTCGGCGATCACCCGGAACCGGACGTCGTCCTCGTGACTGGCGCCGTACTTGCGGCCGCTCAGCTCCATGGCGCGCTCGATGACGGGGAACATCACGTCGATCTCGTACATGTTCTCGACGCCCTGGGTCATGAACGCGACCCGCTCGAGGCCCATGCCGGTGTCGATGTTCTTCTTCGGCAGCGACCCCGCGATGTCGAAGTCCTCCTTGGACCGCACCGCGGAGAGCTCGTCCTGCATGAAGACGAGGTTCCAGAACTCGAGGTAGCGGTCCTCGGCGGAGAAGTCGCCGTCGGCGCCGTACGCAGGTCCGCGGTCGATCAGGATCTCCGAGCAGGGTCCGCCCGGTCCGGGGACGCCCATGGACCAGTAGTTCTCGGACTTGCCCAGGCGCGCGATGCGGTCGTCGGGCAGACCGGTGACCTTCTTCCAGAGCGCGACGGCCTCGGCGTCGTCGACGTAGACGCTGGGGTAGAGCTTGGCCTCGTCGAAGCCCCAGCCGCCGTCTGACTGCGACTTGGTGACGAGGTCCCAGGCGAGCTCGATGGCCCGCTCCTTGAAGTAGTCGCCGAACGAGAAGTTGCCGCACATCTCGAAGAACGTGCCGTGGCGCGTGGTCTTGCCGACGTCCTCGATGTCGGGGGTGCGCACGCACTTCTGGATGCTGGCCGCGCGGTCGTAGGGCGGCGTCTCCTGGCCCAGGAAGTAGGGCTTGAAGGGCACCATGCCGGCGGGCACGAAGAGCAGGTTGGGGTCGTCGGCGAGCAGGGACGCCGAGGGCACCACCGTGTGGCCGGCGGCCTCGAAGTGCTCGAGGAAGCGGCGGCGGATGTCACTGGTGTCCATCGGATTCCTCTGTCTTGTACTCGGTGGTTGAGGTGCGAGCGGGGCGAGCCTCGAAACCCAGCTCCGGAATGCCATGAGGCACGAGGCCCATGCGCTCCCGCAACTCGGTTTCCTTCTCGGCCTGTCCGGCCGCGACCTCGTCGCGGAACATTCTCACGCCCACGCCGACTCCGCTCAGCCGATCCCTGAGACCGTCGGCCGTGAGGGCCGCTGCCGCCTTCCGGGCGCGGGACATCGCGTAGATGCCCGCCCCCGCTCCGGCCACGAACCAAAGCGATCTGGCCATCAGGCGGCGTCCTCCCCGTCCTGGGCAGCCTGGTCGGCCCGGTCCCGGGCCTGGAAGTCGCGAAGCGCGGCCTTCAGGTCGGCTCGCCGCTGCTTGCGGGAGCGCTTGACCTCACGCTTCATCTCGAACCGGATCCGGTTGCGCGTCTCCGCCGACAGCCCACGCCTCAGCCCGTGGGCCAGGCCGGCCGTCTTGATCACGGTCTCGCGGGCCACGATGTCGGCGAACAGCGCGCCGTCGATGCGTCCCGGGACGATCTCCGTCTCGTCCGTCTCGGACTCGGCTTCGCTCAGTCCGGTGATGACGTACGCCGCGGGCTCGGTCACGAACTCGTCGGCCAGGCTCGCCTCGAGCTCGTCGATGCGCGCCGTCAGGCGGCGGGACGTGCGCCAGAGCAGGGCGCAGGCGACCAGCAGGACGAGCGCCAACGCGCCACCTGCGGCCACCAACAGCCAGATCTGCTCTCCGTTCACCTGCGAAACCCTATAACCCGGCCGATGCCTCACCTCGCCGCACTAGCATCAGAGACTTCGCAAGCCCGGGGAGGCGACCATGGAGATCGACGACAAGTACGACGGTGACGACTTCTACTGCGACGTCGCCATCCCCCACGCGGCCGAGCTCGATGTGGTGCACGAGGACGAGCTGGTCCTCGCCTTCCACCACACCAAGCCGTTCTGGCAGGTGCACATCGTGGTCGTGCCCAAGCGACACATCGCCTCGTTGACCCGCGCTTCGGCCGATGACCAGGACGACATCGGGGCACTCCTGAAGGTCGTCCAGTCCGTCGCACGAGTCGTCGAGGCGGAGCAAGGAGCCGCGGCGGTCCTCACCAACCTGGGTGCCTACCAGGACTCTCGCCACCTGCACGTGCACATCCACTCGGGTCCCCGGCTGGGAACCAGCGGCGTCACTTCCCGCGGATGATCTTCCGGACCCGCTCCCAGCGGTCCTTGAGAGCGGCCTCGGCGCCGAGCGACGTGGGCTGGTAGTAGGCCGCGTCCTCGATCACGTCGGGGGCGTACTGCTGCTCGGCGATCCCGAACGGCTCGTCGTGGCTGTACTTGTACTTCTGGCCGTGGCCGATCTTCTTCGACCCGGCATAGTGCGCGTCCCGGAGGTGCGGCGGCACGTTGCCGATCTTGCCGGCGCGTACGTCGGCGCTCGCGGCGCCGATGGCCATGGTCACGGCGTTGGACTTCGGCGCGATCGCGAGCGCGATCGTCGCCTGCGCCAGGTTGAGCCGGGCCTCGGGCATCCCGATCAGCTGCACGGCCTGGGCGGCCGCGACGGCGGTGGTGAGCGCCGTGGGGTCGGCCAGGCCGACGTCCTCGCTGGCCAGGATCACCAGCCGGCGGGCGATGAAGCGCGGATCCTCTCCGGCCTCCATCATCCGCGCGAGGTAGTGCAAGGAGGCGTCGACGTCGGAGCCGCGGACCGACTTGATGAACGCGCTGATCACGTCGTAGTGCTGGTCGCCCTGCCGGTCGTAGCGCACGGCCGCCTGGTCCACGGCTGTCTCGGCTGTCACGAGATCGATCAGGGTGTTGCCCTGCGAACGGGCCGCCCCGGCTGCCGCCTCCAGGTAGGTCAGCACCCGGCGGGCGTCACCGCCGGCCAGCCGGACGAGGTGGGCCTGCGCGTCGTCGTCGATCTCGAACCCGCCGGCCAGACCGCGCTCGTCGACCAGCGCCTGCTCGACCACGGCGACGATGTCGTCATCGGTGAGCGACTCGAGCCGCAGCAGGAGGCTGCGCGAGAGCAGCGGTGAGATCACCGAGAAGAACGGGTTCTCCGTGGTCGCGGCGACCAGGGTCACCCACCGGTTCTCCACGCCCGGCAGCAGCGCGTCCTGCTGCGCCTTGCTGAACCGGTGCACCTCGTCCACGAAGAGCACCGTCTCGCTGCCGCCGCGGGCCAGCTCGGAACGGGCGGCATCGATCGCCGCGCGCACCTCCTTGACCCCGGCCGCCACCGCCGAGACCTCGACGAACTTGCGTTGCGTCTGCTGGCTGACGATCGAGGCGATCGTCGTCTTGCCGGTGCCGGGTGGTCCCCACAACAACAGCGACATCGACTGGTCGCCCTCGATCAGCTGTCGCAGCGGCGACCCCGCGGCCCGCAGCTGCGCCTGCCCCACGAGCTCGTCGAGCGTGCGCGGGCGCATGCGTACGGCGAGGGGCGCCGAGGCATGGGTGTTGGCGCCGAGGGAGCCACCGCTGGGCACGCCCGCACCGGCGTGCTCTGGTATGTCGAAGAGGGAGTCCACTCGGGAAGTGTCTCCCACCCCTACACGGAGGTGAGCTGCTTGGTCTTGAGGTCGTACCACTCGTCCTCGTAGCCCGGACCAGTGATGAGCGGCGTCGCCGTCACCGTGCTGGACGGGCTGCCCTGGTCGTCGACACCGAGGAGGTCGGCCGTGACCGGCGTGGCCGGGTGGGCCCCGAGCTCGCCGGCGAAGTGGCAGGCAACCTTGTGCCGCTTGCCGATCTGCAGCAGCGGCGGCTCGACCTTCGCGCAGATCTCCTGCGCGTAGGAGCAGCGGGTGCGGAACCGGCAACCCGATGGCGGGTTGATCGGGCTGGGCACGTCGCCCTCGAGGCGGATGCGTTCACGACGCCCACCGATCGCGGCCTGCTTCACGTCCGGAACGGCCGAGATCAGCGCCTGCGTGTATGGGTGGTGCGGGTGGGAGTAGAGCGTCTCGCGGTCCGCGATCTCGACGATCTTCCCGAGGTACATGACCGCGACCTCGGGACAGAAGTGCCGCACGATCGCCAGGTCGTGCGCGATGAACAGGAACGCGATGTCGAATTCCTTCTGCAGGTCCTGCAGCAGGTTGACGACCTGGGCCTGGATGGACACGTCGAGCGCGGAAACGGGCTCGTCGGCCACCAGCAGCTTGGGGTTGAGCGTCAGTGCGCGGGCGATACCGATGCGCTGACGCTGACCGCCGGAGAACTCGTTGGGGTAGCGGTTGTAGTGCTCGGGGTTGAGTCCCACGACCTGGAGGAGCTCCTGCACACGGGGCAGGATCTGCTTCTTCGGCACGATGTTGTGCACCGACAGCGGGGCGCCCACGATCGCGCCAACCGTGTGGCGCGGGTTGAGCGACGTGTAGGGGTCCTGGAAGATCATCTGGATGTCGCGGCGGTAGGGCTTCATCTCGCGCTGGGACAGCTTCGCGAGGTCCTTGCCCTCGAACATCATCGAGCCGCCGGTGGGGTCGTAGAGCCGGGTGATCGCGCGCCCGGTCGTCGACTTTCCGCAACCGGACTCGCCGACCAGGCCGAGCGAGCCACCTCGCGGCACCTGGAACGAGATGCCGTCGACCGCCTGCACGTGACCGATGGTGCGTCGCAGCAGGCCCGACGACTTCACCGGGAAGTACATCTTGAGGTTCTCGACCTCGAGCACGGGCTCGGCGTCGGGATCCAGCCGCGAGGCGACGTGCCCCTCGTAGTCGCTGGCGATCTTGACCTCGTGGTCGCTGTAGGCATCGTGCGGCTCTTCGACGGGCTGGTGCTCTGCCTCGAGCTGTGCCTCGGCGTGGGGGTCCTGAGTCATCGGTTCTCCTCGACCAGGTCGGGGGCGATCTCGGGCAGCACTTCCGTCTGGTAGATCGTGTCGGGGTTGGCAAGGTGGCAACGCTTGAGGTGCTCGGCCCGCAGCGCCGTGGGCGTCAGGTCCGGCAGCTTCTCCGAGCACAGGTTGCCCGGCACCTTGTCGACGAACGAGCATCGCGGGTGGAAGGCGCAGCCCGAAGGCGGGCTCAGCAGGCTCGGAGGGTTGCCCGGGATCGGGATCAGCCGGGCGTCGGTGCTGGCCGAGATGTCGGGAATGCTGGAGAGCAGACCCCACGTGTAGGGCATCTCCGGGTGGGTCAGGATCTCCTTGGTGGTGCCGTACTCGACGCACCGACCGGCATACATCACCAGCACCTCGTCCGCCATCTCGGCGATCACACCGAGGTCGTGGGTGATGATGATGACCGCGGAGTTGAACTCGCGCTGCAGGTCCTGGAGAAGGTCGAGGATCTGTGCCTGCACCGTGACGTCGAGCGCCGTGGTCGGCTCGTCGGCGATCAGCAGCGCCGGGTCGTTGATCAGACCCATGGCGATCATCGCGCGCTGGCGCATACCGCCCGAGAACTGGTGCGGGAAGTCGTCGACACGACGGTCGGGCTGCGGGATGCCGACCCGGTCGAGCATCTCGATGGCCTTGCGGCGAGCTTCGCGATCGTTAGCGCTGGGGTGGTGCACCTGGTAGGCCTCGGCCAGCTGGGCACCGATCTTGTAGAACGGGTGCAGCGCCGCCAGCGCGTCCTGGAAGATCATCGAGACCGTGTTGCCCCGCAGCTTGCGCATGCGCGACTCCGACAGTCCGACGACCTCGGTGCCGTCGACCCGGATCGAGCCGGTGATCGTGCTCGACTTGGCGTCGTGCAGGCCGAGCACGGCCATGCTGGACACCGACTTGCCCGAGCCCGACTCCCCCACGATGCCGAGAGTCTTGCCCATCTCGACCTTGTAGCTCATGCCCTGCACCGCGTGGACGGCTCCGTCCTCGGTCGGGAAGCTCACCGTGAGGTCCTCGACCTCCAGGATCGGGCCTCCGGAACGCTCGGTGGTCGGGTCGGAGCTGGAAATGGTGCTGGTCACGAAAGCCTCACCCTCGGGTCCAGGAAGCTGTAGACAACGTCCACGATCAGGTTGCTGAAGATGAGCATGGTGGCAGAGAACAAGGCGGTGGCCGCCACGACCGGCAGGTCCTTGTTGCCCACCGCCTGCAGGCTCCAGTAACCGATTCCCTGGATCTCGAAGATGCGCTCGGTGAAGATGGTGCCGGCCAGAAGGGTGCCGAAGTCGATACCGAAGATGGTGACGACCGGGACCAGGGCAGCACGCAGGCCATGCCGGTAGACGACGGTCCGCGCAGGTAGACCCTTGGCCTTCGCCGTTCTGATGTAGTCCTCGCTCAAGGCCTCGATCATCGCACCGCGCGTGTATCGCGTGTATTGCGTGCAGCCGAAGATGCCGAGCGCGACCCAGGCCAGGAACAGGCCGCCGAACCATTTGACCGGGCCGTCGGAGAACGGTGAGAAGTAGCCGACGTCGGAGACGAACGGGGCTTCCCACAGGACCGTGAGATAGAGCCAGGTCAGCAGCGCGAACAGGTAATAGGGGATGGAGCTGAGGAACAGGAAGCTGGAGACGAGCGCCTTGTCGGCCACCGAGCCCCGCCGTCGAGCGGCGGCGACGCCGATGGGCACGCCCAGCAGCAGATAGAGGAAGGCGCCACCGACGGCGACCGAGATGGTCGCGGGCAGACGACTGACGAGCTCGTGGGTCACGGGCTCCTTCGTGTTGTAGGAGAGACCCAGGCAGGGCGCGTTGCACTCGTAGACGTCGGTACGGAACGAGATTTCGCGGCCGACGAAGACGCCCTTCACGAACTTGCCGTACTCGGAGTAGATCGGGTTGTTGTAGCCAAGGCTCTCTGAGTAGGCCTCGAGGCGCTCCGGGCTGCAGCGGACGCCCAGCTCGCGGTCGCAGATGGGCTTCGCCGGGCTGGACGGGCCGTACCAGAACAGGGCGAAGACTCCCATGGACACGAGTGTCACGACGAGGAACCCTGAGATCAACCGCTTGACGATATAGGCGAACATCGCACGCTCTCCGGGGGTGATGGATGAGTCCGGGGCTGGCGAGTGGGGGCTCCCGTTCTGGGAGCCCCCACCCGACAGATGAATCAGTTGCTACAAGGTGTGACTACGCACGGTGATGACTCACCGTAGGCGATCACTGCATCACGTAGAAGTCCTTGTAGTTCGGGGCACCGAGCGCAGCGTCGCCGCTCGGGTTGCCGATCTTCTCGCCGAAGACGAACAGGTCGTTGCGGAACGCGGTCGGGATGATCGGGAAGTAGTCCGTCATGATCTTCTCGTCCAGCGCGCCCCACGCGTCAGCCTGCTCCTCGAGCGGGATGGTGGCGATGCGCTCCATCTCGGCGTCCACGTCGGCCTCGGAGAACTTGGCGGTGTTGTAGACACCGTCAGTGCTGAGAAGCGGCGGGAGCATCGTCGAGCCAGCCGGCCAGTCGGAGCACCAGTTGACGCCACGCAGGTTGAGCGTCTTGTTGACCTTGTCGTCCGGGTTCAGCCAGATGTCGTACGGCGAGACCTGGACCGGGATCGCCTTGACCTTGAAGCCCGCGGACTCCAGACCCTTGGTGAGCTGCTTCTGACCGGCGACGGCCAGCGGGTCGACCTCGTAGAAGATCATCGTGATCTCGAAGCCCTCGGCGCCAGCCTCAGCGAGGAGCTCCTTGGCCTTCTCCGGGTTGTAGGTGATCTGCTCACCGTCGGGCTGGAAGCCCTCGACCTTGCCGGACATGCCGGGAGGCATGACCGAGTTGGCCGGAACGCGCGTCACGCCGGGGACCTCACCGGTGGCGAGCCACATGTCCTCGTAGGGGTAGGCGTACGCCAGAGCCTTACGAACGTTGATGTCGGTGATCTTGGTGTAGTCCGGGGTCAGCGTGGAGACACACTGAGCGGTCTGCTGCACCAGGCGGTCACCGAGCTCGTCGTTGGCCTGCTGGTACTTGTCCGAACCGATCGAGGTCGCGATGGCCGTCTGCGAGTCGGAGTTGCCCGACAGCATGATCTGGTCAACCTTGGCCTGGTCCTGGTCGAACTTGAAGATCCACTCGTCGACGTACTGGTGACGGGCCGGGTCGCTCTCGGCGATCCACTGGTCGTTCTTCTTGAGGACCAGCTCCTCGCTCGGCGTCCAGCTCTCGATGGAGTAGGGACCGGTCGAGAGGGGCTTGGTGCCGTAGTTCGGCGGCTGCGAGGCCTTGCCGAGCGGAGCCGGGCCCATCGCCATGAAGGCGCCCCAGTAGTCCATGTCCGGGAACGGCTTGGCCATCTTGATGGTCACGTCCTGGCCATCGAAGGTGATCGCGTCGTAGGGCTTGCCCTTGTCGGTGTAAGGACCGGCGTAGTCCGCGCCGCCCTCGAAGTAGCCCTTGGAGTACTCGGCACCGGGGCCGGCCGGGAACGTCTCGGCGTCGAGCGAGCGCTGGATGCCCCAGGCCACCTCTTCGCCGGTGACGGGCTTGCCGTCTTCCCACGTGGCGTCGTCACGAATCGTGAAGGTCCACTCGGTGTAGTCCTCGTTCGGGGTGCCGAGGTCGGTTGCCAGGTCGGGCACCAGGATCGGCTCGCCGTCCTCGCCGCGCTTGTACTGCGTCAGCGAGCGGTTCGTGAGCGCCTGCTGGATGGAGTTTCCGAGAACGGACCAGCCATCGGTCGGATCGAGCGAGTTGGGACCGGGGTCGCCGGCGACGTACACCGTGACGGTGCCACCAGCGGTGGCGCCCTCGACCTCTTCTGCGGGGCCCTGGGCCTCGGCGTCCTTGGACCCGGCACCCTGGTCGCCGAATTCTCTTTCAGTACCCGTACCGGAGGTGTCGTCGTCGCCACCGCCGCCACCACAGGCGGCGAGAGTGATGAGTGCGGCACCGGCGACGAGCGCGAGCGGCTTGTTCCGCTTCATTGGTGTCCAGCCTTTCTTATCTGTGTTCGTGCCGTCGGCAGGTGCTGTCGGCAACGTTCTGCATCGCTTCTCTTAGACGTTCAGCGACGAGTCTTGGGGTCCAGGGCGTCGCGGATCGCGTCGCCGAGGAGGTTCAGGGAGAGGACCAGCAGCACGACGCCGATCAACGGCTCCCAGAGGTAGAGCGGGTACTGCTCGAAGTACTTGACGGCCTTGGCGATCGTCTGGCCCCACGAGGCGCCGCTGGTCACGCCGATGCCGAGGAACGCGAGACCGGCCTCGGCGGCCACGAAGGCCGGCAGCATCAGCGAGACGCTGATGATGATCGGCGCCGCGAGGTTGGGCATGAGCTCCTTGATCAGCACGCGGCTGGTCGGCATGCCGAGCACGCGGGCGGCCTGGACGAACTCGCGCTCGCGCAGGGAGAGGACCTCACCGCGGACCAGCCGCGCCATGCTCATCCAGCCGAAGATCGCCAGCACGCCGATCAACGAGAACTTCTGGATCGTGACGTAGCTGTCGGAGGTGTTGAACCGCTCGTTGAGGATCGGCGCGAGGGTCAGCGCCGCCAGCAGGAAGGGCACCGTCAGGAACAGGTCGATGAAGAACGAGAGCACCTTGTCGACCATGCCGCCCAGGAACCCGGCGAGCAGGCCGATGGTGACGCCGACAACCGATGCGAAGAGAGTCGCCAGACCGGCGATGGTCAGCGAGGTGCGGCAGCCGTAGACCCAGTAGGCGAGGTTGTCATCTGCCGTCTGCGGGGCGATGCCGAACGGGTGCTCCGGGTCGAATCCGTTGTCCGGCGGGCCCTTGAGCGGCATGCCGCCACCGAGCGTGTCGAGGAACTGGCTGGGGAACACCGTGTCGGTGTTGACCCCGAACAGCTTGCAGACGAGCGGCGCGAAGACCGCGATGCACAGGAAGAACACGATCACGGCGAAGCAGATCATCGCGATCTTGTCGCGCATGAGGCGACCCAGTGCGATCTGCATCGGCGAGCGGCCGGCAATTGCCTTGGCCTTCTTGCTGTTGGGATCAACCGGGGTCTCGTCCGTCAACGAGCCCAAGGTCTCCGGTGCAGTCGGCTGCGACATGCTCTCCCTTAACTGGTCCGGGGTTGCGGGTCCATGGTGCTGGTGGGGCGCCGGGGGTGTCCCGGTGGTGCTGTCTGGACCAGCGGTCTCGCTCAGCGCCGAACGGGACTCTATGTGACGCGGACCTCACAGACGATCACCGACGCGTAACGATCCGGACACGACCGTCCGACCTTCGACCGGACATCTGGGGACCGCTCAGCCTTCGGACAGGACATCCTTCGTCGCTTCGGCGTCCACACCGGCTTCCTTCCGCTGTTCGGCGGAGATCGGGGCGGGCGCCGCCGTCAACGGGTCGAAGCCGCCGCCGGACTTGGGAAAGGCGATGACGTCGCGGATGGAGTCGGTGCCGGCCAGCAGGGCGACGATCCGGTCCCAGCCGAAGGCAATGCCGCCGTGCGGCGGGGCGCCGTACTTGAACGCCTCGAGGAGGAAGCCGAACTTCTCCTGGGCCTCGGCCTCCTCGAGGCCCATGATCGCGAACACGCGCTTCTGGATGTCCTCGCGGTGGATCCGGATCGAGCCGCCACCGATCTCGTTGCCGTTGCAGACGATGTCGTAGGCCCACGCCAGGGCATGGCCCGGGTCGGAGTCGAAGGTGTCGAGGTCCTTGGGCGAGGTGAAGGCGTGGTGCACGGCGGTCCAGGCACCACTGCCGACGGCCACGTCGCCCGCGGCGGTGGCGTCACCGGCGGGCTCGAAGAGCGGCGCGTCCACGACCCACAGGAAGTTCCAGGCGCTCTCGTCGATCAGTCCGCCGCGGCGGCCGATCTCGAGCCGGGCCGCACCCAGCAGGGCGCGGCTGCTCTTGACCGGGCCGGCTGCGAAGAAGATGCAGTCGCCGGGCTCGGCGCCCACGTGGGCGGCCAGGCCGGCCTTCTCGGAGTCGCTGAGGTTCTTGGCGACCGGTCCCCCGAGCTCGCCGTCCTCACCGACGAGCACGTAGGCGAGGCCCTTGGCGCCACGCTGCTTGGCCCAGTCCTGCCAGGCGTCGAGCTTCTTGCGCGGCTGGCTGGCACCGCCGGGCATCACCACTGCGCCCACGTAGTCGGCCAGGAAGACCCGGAACGAGGTGTCCTTGAAGTAGTCGGTGCACTCGACGAGCTCCTGGCCCATCCGCAGGTCGGGCTTGTCGCTGCCGAAGCGGGCCATCGCTTCGGCGTACGTCATCCGCGGCAGCGGGGTGGCCACCTCGTAGCCGATCAGCGACCACAGTGCGACGAGGATCTCCTCGGCGATGCTCAGCACGTCGTCCTGCTCGACGAAGCTCATCTCGATGTCGAGCTGGGTGAACTCGGGCTGGCGGTCGGCGCGGAAGTCCTCGTCGCGGTAGCAGCGCGCGATCTGGAAGTAGCGCTCCATGCCGGCGACCATCAGCAGCTGCTTGAACAGCTGTGGGCTCTGGGGCAGGGCATACCAGCTGCCGGGCTGCAGGCGGGCGGGCACGAGGAAGTCGCGCGCGCCCTCGGGCGTGCTGCGGGTCAGTGTCGGGGTCTCGATCTCGACGAAGTCGTGGCGATCGAGGACGTCACGCGCAGCCTTGTTCACCTTGCTGCGCAGGCGCAGGGCGTTGTTGGGGCCGGTACGCCGCAGGTCGAGGTAGCGGTGCTTGAGGCGGGCCTCCTCCCCCACGTCTCCGCCCTTGGCGGTGCCGGCGTCGTCGATCGGGAACGGCAGCGGCGCCGACGTGGCAAGAACCTCGATGCCTGCGCTACCGGGAAGGGCGACGATCTCGATGTCACCCGTCGGGAGGTTGGGGTTCTCGTTGCCGGCCTTGCGGGCGACGACCTCGCCGGTGACCTTGAGGCAGAACTCGCTGCGGAGGCTGTGCGCCACCTCCTCGTCACGCACGACCACCTGCACCACACCGCTGGCCTCGCGCAGGTCGAGGAACGCGACCCCGCCGTGGTCGCGGCGACGCGCGACCCATCCGGCGAGGACGACGGTCTGGCCGACGTTCTCGGCGCGCAGGGCGCCGGCGTCATGGGTGCGAATCACTGGTTCTCCTCGAGGTCGGTGGTGCTGGTCGAGACGACCTGCGGTCGCAGGTCTGCCTCGGGCGGGGTCCAGGTCGAGGGATCGGCCTCGTCCTGGTCGCCGGAACGGATGTCCTTGATCTGGTGGGTGCCGTCGTCCTGGACGAACCAGACGAACGGGATGCCGCGGCGTTCCGCAGCTCGGATCTGCTTGCCGAACTTGGCTGCGTCGGCCGAGACCTCACAGGCCACACCGCGTGCCCGGAGCGCGGTCGCGACCGCCGTACTGGCATCGCGGGCGTCCTCGCCGGTGACGGCCACCAGGACCGCGCTCGGCACCTTGCGGCTGCCCGACAGGACGCCGTCGGCGATGAGCGGGACCACTGTGCGGGAGACGCCGAACGAGATGCCGACGCCGGGATAGGTCGTCTTCCCGTCGCTGGCGAGCGCGTCGTAGCGACCGCCGCCGCCGACGGACTTGAGCCGCTCGTAGCCGGCCATGAAGACCTCGATCACCGTGCCGGTGTAGTAGTCGAGACCGCGCGCGATGCGGAGGTTGGCCTCGACCGTCACGCGGTCGGAGGTGGCGCTCGCGCACCCCTCGATCACCGCGGCGAGCTCGACCAGCCCGGTGTCGAGGAGCTCGTCCGCGACACCGAGGGCCCTGACCTGCTCGACGAACGATGTGTCCCCGACCCGGATCGAGGCGAGCCGCAGGCACTGCTCGGCCTGCTCCGCCGTCGCGCCGGCCTGCTCGACGAGCTGGGCCGCGACGGTCTCGGCCGGCAGCTTGTCCAGCTTGTCGATGACCTTGATCGCGGTGGTGACGTCGGCGATGCCGAGGCCGCGGTAGAAGCCCTGGATGAGCTTGCGGTTGTTGACCTGGAACGAGAGCGGTGGGAGCGGCAGCGCGCCCAACGCCTCGACCATGACCCGCACGACCTCGACGTCGTGGTGGAAGCCGAGGGCGTCGCGACCGACGATGTCGATGTCGGCCTGGGTGAACTGGCGGTAGCGGCCCTCCTGGGGTCGCTCGCCACGCCACGCCGGCTGGATCTGGTAGCGGCGGAAGGGGAACTCGAGCTTGCCGGCGTTCTCCAGCACGTAGCGGGCGAACGGCACCGTGAGGTCGAAGTGCATGCCGAGCTCGGCCTTTGCGTCCGGCTCCGCGGCCAGGCGCTGGAGGACGAAGATCTCCTTGTCGATCTCGCCGCCCTTGGCCAACCGGTCGATCGGCTCGACGACGCGTGTCTCGATGTTGGCAAAGCCGTGCAGCTCGAAGGTGCGCGAGAGCGAGGCGATGATCTCGCGCTCGACGACGCGCTGCTCGGGCAGGAGCTCGGGGAATCCGCTGAGCGGAGCGATCCTGGCCATCAGAGGAGGTCCTGGAGGAAGGGGTTGGCCGCGCGCTCGCGACCGATGGAGGTCTGCTCGCCGTGCCCGGGCAGCACGACCGTGTCGTCGGCGAGGGGCAGCACCTTGCCGGCGAGGCTGCGCAGCATCTTGGCGTGATCGCCCCCGGGGAGGTCGGTGCGGCCGATGGATCCGGCGAAGAGCAGGTCGCCGGAGAACATGATCTCGGAGATGTCCTGCTCGGCGTACGGCGTGCGGAAGGTGACCGATCCCTCGGTGTGGCCGGGGGTGTGGTCGACGACGAAACGCAGGCCGGCGAGCTCGAGCTCCTGCAGGTCGGCGAGCTCGCGGACGTCGTCGGGCTCGGCCCACTCGTAGTTGCCGCCGAGCAGCATCTGGGTCGTCTCGGCGCTCATGCCCGCCATCGGGTCGGCCAGCAGGTGCCGGTCGCTCGGGTGGATCCAGGCCGTCGCGTCGTAGGTGCCGGCGACCGGGGCAACGCACCACATGTGGTCGACGTGTCCGTGCGTGACGAGCACCGAGACCGGCTTGAGGTTGTGCTCGCGCACGACGTCGGCGACACCGGCAGCGGCGTCCTTGCCGGGGTCGACGACGACGCACTCGCTGCCGGGACCGGTGGCGATGACGTAGCAGTTGGTACCCCAGGGTCCAGCGGGGAAGCCGGCAATGAACACGAGTGAGAAGTCCTTGTGCGATGGCAGGGTCGGGGTCGGTGCGCAGACGGGAAGCGTCCGGGGCGTCAGCCTACCGAGGTGGCTCGTGACTACGATGGGCGACCATGAGCGCCGACAAGCAGTCCGACTGGGGCCGAGTGGCCGAGGACGGCACCGTCTATGTCAAGACCCCTGCTGGGGAACGCACCGTGGGGCAGTACCCCGAGGGGAGCCCCGAGGAGGCACTGAAGTTCTACACGGACCGCTTCGATGCCCTCGCGTTCGAGGTGCACCTGCTGGAGCAGCGGATCACCGCCGGCAAGCTCAGCCCCGAGGAGGCTGCCTCGACCGTCAAGACGCTGCGCGAGCAGGTCGTGGAGGCCAACGCCGTCGGCGACCTCACCGGCCTGGCTGCCCGCCTCGACGCGACCGCACCGGTGATCGCCAGTCAGCGCGAGGCCAAGCGGGTCGAGAAGGCGCAGCGCAGCGCCGAGTCCAAGGTCGAGAAGGACAAGATCGTCGGCGAGGCCGAGAAGCTCGCCGAGAGCAACGACTGGCGCAACGGCGCCAACCGGTTGCGCGACCTCCTCGACCAGTGGAAGGCGCTCCCCCGCCTCGACAAGGCCACCGACGACGTCCTCTGGCGTCGCTTCAGCGGTGCGCGCACGGCGTACACCCGGCGCCGCAAGGCGCACTTCGCCGTGGAGCACGAGCGTCGTGACGGCGCCCGCGTGATCAAGGAGCGACTGGCCGCGGAGGCCGAGTCGCTGTCCACCTCCACGGAGTGGGGCCCGACCGCGGGCCGCTATCGCGACCTCATGCGTGACTGGAAGGCCGCCGGCCCGGCGCCGCGCGACATCGACGACGAGCTGTGGAAGCGGTTCCGGGGCGCGCAGGACGCGTTCTTCGGCGCCCGCGACGCGGCCAACGCCGAGCTCGACCAGGAGTTCGCCGCCAACGCCGTGGTGAAGGAGGAGATCCTGGTCGAGGCCGAGAAGCTCGTACCGGTCACCGACCTCGACGCCGCGAAGAAGACCTTCCGCGACCTCGCCGACCGGTGGGACGCCGCCGGCAAGGTCCCGCGCGAGCGGATGAAGGACCTCGAGGGCCGCATGCGCAAGGTCGAGCAGGCCATCCGCTCGGTCGAGGACGACCATTGGAAGCGCAGCGACCCGGAGAAGTCCGCCCGCGCCGACGACATCGTCTCCAAGCTCGAGGCCGGCATCGCCGACGAGCAGGCCAAGCTCGACAAGGCCAGGGCCGCCGGCGACAGCTCGAGGGTCAGGCAGCTCGAGGACTCGCTCGCCAACAAGCAGGCGTTCCTCGACATGGCCCGCAAGGCGTCGGAGGAGTTCAGCTAGTTCGTGACGCGGTAGGCGTCGAAGACGCCCGGCACGGAGCGGACGGCGCGGAGCACGTTGTCGAGGTGGGAGGCATCCGCCATCTCGAAGGTGAAGCGACTCTTGGCGACCCGGTCGCGGCTCGTGGAGAGGGTGGCGCTGAGGATGTTCACGTGGGCATCCGAGAGCGTGATGGTGATGTCGGAGAGCAGGCGGGCACGATCGAGCGCCTCGACCTGGATGTTGACCAGGAACGTCGACTGTGAGCTCGGGGCCCACTCCACCTCGATCAGCCGCTCGGGCTGGGTCTCGAGCTCGGCGGCGTTGGTGCAGTTGCGTCGATGCACCGAGACTCCCCCGCCCTTCGTGACGAACCCCAGGATCGGGTCCGGCGGGACCGGGGTGCAGCACTTCGCCAGCTTGACCCAGACGTCGTCGACGCCCTTGACGATGACTCCCGAGTCGGTGCTGCTGGACGTGGCCCGCGACCGGCGGGTGATGGTGACGCCCTCGGCGAGGTCCTCGGCGGCGCCGTCGTCGCCGCCGTGCAGGTCGATGACGCGGCGTACGACCGCCTGCGCACTGAGGTTGTTCTCGCCGACGGCGGCGTAGAGCGCCGAGACGTCCGCGTGGTTGAAGTGCACGGCGGCCTGCATCAGCGACTCGTGGGTCATCAACCGCTTGAGGGGCAGACCCTCCTTGCGCATCAGCTTGGCGATCTGCTCCTTGCCGCGTTCGATCGCCTCCTCGCGGCGTTCCTTGGTGAACCACTGCCGGATCTTGGAGCGCGCTCGCGGTGACTTGACGAAGTTCAGCCAGTCTCGCGACGGACCGGCGCTGGCCGCCTTGGAGGTGAACACCTCGACCACGTCGCCGTTGTCGAGCGACGACTCGAGCGGCACGAGCCGGCCGTTGACCCGGGCACCGATCGTGTGGTGGCCGACCTCCGTGTGCACGGCATAGGCGAAGTCGACCGGTGTGGCGTCCACCGGCAGCGGGATGACGTCGCCACGCGGGGTGAAGACGTAGACCTGCGCCTGGTTCATCTCGAAGCGCAAGGACTCCAGGAACTCACCCGGGTCCTCGACCTCCTGCTGCCAGTCGAGCAGCTGCTGCAGCCAGGACATGTCGTCGCCCATCTGGGAGGAGCTGGCGCGAGCGTCTGTGTCGAGCCCGGCCTTGGTGTCCTCCTTGTACTTCCAGTGCGCGGCGACGCCGTACTCGGCCCTGCGGTGCTGGGCGAACGTGCGGATCTGGAGCTCCACCGGCTTGCCCTGCGGTCCGATGACGGTGGTGTGCAGCGACTGGTACATGTTGAACTTCGGCATCGCGACGTAGTCCTTGAACCGCCCGAGCACGGGGTTCCAGCGTGAGTGGAGGACGCCGAGGACGGAGTAGCAGTCGCGGTCCTCGTCGACGAGGATGCGGATGCCGACCAGGTCGTAGATGTCGGAGAACTCGCGGCCGCCGACGATCATCTTCTGGTAGATCGAGTAGTAGTGCTTGGGCCGCCCCGTCACCTTCGCCTTGATCTTCGCCTCGCGCAGGTCGGACTCGACGCCTTCGATGACCTCGGCCAGGAACTGGTCGCGCGAGGGCGCGCGATCGGCGACGAGTCGCACGATCTCGTCGTACATCTTCGGATGCAGGGTCGCGAAGGCGAGGTCCTCGAGCTCCCACTTGAGGGTGTTCATGCCGAGGCGGTGCGCGAGCGGGGCGTAGATGTCGAGGGTCTCGCGGGCCTTGCGCTCCTGCGTCTCGGCCTTGAGGTAGCGCAGCGTGCGCATGTTGTGCAGACGGTCGGCCAGCTTGATGACGAGCACCCGGATGTCGCGCGACATCGCGACGATCATCTTGCGGATCGTCTCGGCCTGCGCGGAGTCGCCGTACTGCACCTTGTCGAGCTTGGTGACGCCGTCGACGAGGATCGCGACCTCGTCGCCGAAGTCCTTGCGGAGCTCGTCGAGGGTGTACGGCGTGTCCTCGACCGTGTCGTGGAGGAGCGCGGCCACGAGGGTCGGCTCGGTCATGCCGATGTCGGCCAGGATCGTGGTCACGGCGAGCGGGTGGGTGATGTAGGGGTCACCGCTCTTGCGCATCTGGGTGCCGTGCATCTTCTCGGCGACCAGGTAGGCCCGCTCCAGCAGCGCCAGGTCTGCCTTGGGGTGGTTGGCGCGCACGGACCGGAACAGCGGCTCCAGGACCGGGTTGCCCGTCGGCGCCTTGGCACCGATGCGAGCGAGGCGGGAGCGCATGCTCCGCGCCGAGACGGGCACCTCCGAGGCCCGCTCCTGCGTCACAGGGGTGCTGATGTCCTCGGCCATCCGGTCAGTCTAGTGACCGGCCAGTGACCGGTTTACGTCACACCGTCATGATTGCGCTGATCGGCAGATCGCCGATCGTGGCCCGTCCCGGCAGGAAGCTGAGCTCCATGAGCACGGCGACGCCGATGCACGTTGCGCCGCACGCCTCGACGAGCTGCCGGGTGGCCGCCACGGTGCCACCCGTGGCCAGCACGTCGTCGATCAGGAGCACTCGCTCGCCGGGCGCGATCGCGTCCTGGTGGATCTCGAGCGTGGCGTCGCCGTACTCAAGCGAGTAGGACACCGCATGGGTCGCTCGCGGGAGCTTGCCGCCCTTGCGGACCGGCACGAAGCCGACACCGAGGGCCAGCGCCACCGGGGCGGCCAGCATGAAGCCGCGGGCCTCCATGCCGACGACCTTGTCCACGACCACGGTGCCGGCCTCGTCCCGGGCCTCGTCGGCGAGCGCGTCGATCACGGCCGAGAACCCGGCGTGGTCGGCGAGCAGCGGCGTGATGTCCTTGAACAACACGCCCGGCTTCGGATAGTCGGGTACGTCGAGGACCAGCCGCGACATGGCGTCGCTCGCCGCCTGGCTCACTTCTTGCCGCGCTTGGAACGTGGCCGACGGGTGGGCTGGACCCGCCCGGCCGAGGGGCTCGGCTTGACCGGGCCGTGGGCCTTGGGCACGACGCGGCCCTTGTTGATCGCCTCGGACTGCCGCGGCGGTGCCTTGACCGGCCGCGTGGCCACCGTGCCGTCCTCACGCACCTGGCGCGGGTCCGGCGGCGGGGTGGCGTTGCGGTCGGCCGCGGAGACCCGCGAATAGGGGTCGGCTGCTGCCTCACGACGGCGAGCCGCCGCGCGTCGCTCGTCGTAGTTGACGTCCTTCTCGTTGGCCTTGAGCTGCACCAGCAGCGGCGTGGCGATGAAGATCGAGGAGTAGGCGCCGACCGCCATGCCCACGAACAGGGCGAGGGCGAGGTCCTTGAGCGCCCCGGAACCGAGCTGCACGACACCGACGTACAGGATCGCGGCGACCGGGATGAGCGCGACGATCGAGGTGTTGATCGAGCGGACCAGGGTCTGGTTGACGGCAAGGTTGGCCGCCTCGGGATAGGAGAGGTGCGACTTCTTGAGCTCGTGGGTGTTCTCGCGCACCTTGTCGAAGACCACGACGGTGTCGTAGAGCGAGAACCCGAGGATCGTCAGCACGCCGGTCACCGTCGCCGGCGAGACCTCGAACCCGGAGAGCGAGTAGATGCCGATGGTGATCAGGACGTCGTGGCCGAGGGCGACGAGTGCCGCGACGGACATCTTCCACTCGCGGAAGTAGGCCCAGATGAAGAGGACGACCAGGACCAGGAACACCACCAGGCCGATCAGCGACCGCTCGGCGACCTCCTTGCCCCAGCTCGGGCCGATCTCCGTCTGGGAGATGTCGGCCTCGGTCGCGCCGGTCACCTCCAGGATCGTGCTGACGAGCTCGGCGCTCTCCTCGTCGTTGACCGGCTCTGTCTGGACGATGATCGCCTCGCTGCCCGAGGTCGTGACCACGGGCGCCGCGGCGCTCTCGATCCCGGTGCCGGCCACGCTCGTGCGGAGCTCGTCGGCGGTGCCCTGGGTGACCTTGTCGGCCGACAGCGTGACGCGGTATTCCGCGCCACCGGTGAACTCGATGCCCATGTTGAGGCCCTTGGACACCAGTCCGAAGGCCGCCATCGCGAGGATGACCGCCGAGACGGAGTACCAGACCCACTTGCGGCCGACGAAGTCGACCGACCGCCGACCGGAGTAGAGGTCGTTGCCAAGTCGAGAGAACACACCCATCAGGCCTTGCCTCCAGAGCTCGGGATGGCGTCCAGGCCGAGGGTGTCGGCGCTGAGCCCCGACATCGCGTGGCCACGGTTGAAGAACGGGTAGCGCGCCAGCCACGAAACCATCGGGTGTGTGAACCAGAAGAACACCGCGAGGTCGATGAGGGTCGAGAGGCCCAGCGCGAACGCGAAGCCCTTCACGACCCCGGCGGCGAAGATGTAGAGCACCACCGCGGCGAGCAACGAGATGGAGTCGGCCGCGAGACATGTGTTCCGGGCACGCGCCCAGCCCGCCTCGACGGCGACGCGCATCGACTTGCCGTCGCGCATCTCGTCTCGTATTCGTTCGAAGAAGACGATGAACGAGTCGGCGGTGATGCCGACGGCCACGATCAGTCCGGCGATGCCGGGCAGGGACAGCGTGAAGCCGGCGCCCTCGCTGAGCAGCACCACGAGGGAGTAGGTCAGCGCCGCTGCCGTGAGCAGGGACGCGATCACGACCAGGCCGAGCCCGCGGTAGTAGAACAGGCAGTAGAGCATCACCAGGAACAAGCCGGCGAGACCGGCGTTGATGCCGGCCGAGAGCTGGTTGCCGGCGAGCGAAGGTCCGACGAGCTCGACCGGCGGGTCCGCCTCGAAGGAGATCGGCAGGGCGCCGTACTTGAGGCTGGTCGCCAGGCTGCGTGCCTCGGCCTCGGTGAACTGGCCGGTGATCTGCGCGTTGCCGTCGAGGATCAGCCCGTTCATGGTCGGCGCCGAGATGACCTGGCCGTCGAGCACGATCGCGAACTGCTTGTCGGTGTTGATCAGCGCCTGCGAGATGCGGGCGAACTCCTCGGTGCCGGCGCGGTTGAAGTTGAGGTCGACGCCCCACTCGACGCTCTGCTGGCTCGGCGGCAGGGTGTTGGCCGAGCTGAGGTCGGTGCCCTCGATCAGCGTCTTCGACAGAAGCATCTTCTGGCCGAACTCGTCGCAGGTGATCAGCGGCTTGTCCGGGTCGTCGTCGACGTTGGCGGGCTCACCCGACGCGGGGCAGCTGAACTTCTCGAACGCGGCCAGCGACTTGGCGTCCGGGTTGTCCATCCAGACCAGCGGGTCGTCGTCGCCCTCGGCGGGCGTCGGCTCCTCGGTGGCCGGCGACTCCGTCGACGACGGGGTCGGCGACGGGGTCTTCGTGTTCTTCTTCTTGTCCAAGGTGTCGTCAGCGGTGTTGTCGGCCCAGGCGTACGGCGCCCGGTTGTTGCCCTCCGGCGCCTGGCTCGTGGGTGCCTCGCTCGGGACGCCGGTGCCGGTGTCCGGGACGGTGCCGCCGCCGGTGTCGGGGACGGTCGTGCCGGCCCCGGCCGTGCCGTTGGCGACGGCCGCGACGACGCGGAATCGGAGCTGGGCCTGACGCTTGACCGTCTCGACGAGGTCGCGCCGGCTCTCACCGGGGATCTCGACGACGATGTACTTGTTGCCCTGCGTGGAGACCTCCGCCTCCGCCACGCCGGAGCCGTTGACGCGGTCCGCGATGATGCCGCGAGCCTCGGCGAGGCTGTCCCTCGAGACGTCACCCTTGGCGATCAGGGTGATCCGGGTGCCGCCCTGGAGGTCGAGCCCGAGCTTGGGCTTCCAGACCCCTGCGAGCGCAACGAGCCCGTAGGACAGTGCGACCACCAGGAAGAAGACGACGAGGGTGCGCCCCGGGTTTGGCTTGCGTGCGGCCACCTCAGCGCTCCTCGTCGGGTCCGACGGTCGGCTCGGCGGTCGGGTCGGTCGGGTCGGTCGGGCTGTCGACGACGCTGATGGCGGCGCGCGCGACCTCGATCTCGGTGCCGGGGGCGATCTCGATCCGGGCACGGTCGTCGATCAGCGACCGCACGGTGCCGTAGATGCCCGACGACAGCATCACGCGCTGGCCGGGCTGGAGTTCGGCCTGGAGCCGTGCGACGGCCTTCTGGCGACGGGATGCGGGACGCACCACCATCACCCAGAAGAGCAGCGCGATGGCCACCAGGGGCAGGAAGGAGGCGAGCTGGCCCACGAAAATTACCTCAAGCATCTAGGTTGACATGACGTCGATCCTTGGAGCGCAGACGTGCGCCCGAGCGACCAACGGTGGAGTGTACGCGGGCGTCCCGACGCCTCGTCGTCAGATGGCGTCAGATCTCGTCGAACAGGGTCGAGTCGACTGCGGACGGCTGTGGTGGCGGCGTCAGCCCGAGGTGCTGCCAGGCCGCCGCGGTGGCGATCCGGCCCCGCGGAGTGCGTGCCAGGAGGCCGAGTCGGACGAGAAATGGCTCCGCGACCTCCTCAACCGTCTCGCGCTCCTCGCCGACGGCGACGGCGAGCGTCGAGATGCCGACCGGTCCGCCGCCGAAGCGCCGACACAGCGCATCGAGGACACCCCGGTCGAGCCGGTCGAGCCCGGACTCGTCGACCTCGTAGAGCTCGAGAGCTGCCCTGGCGACCTCGAGGGTGACCACGCCGTCGGCCCGGACCTGGGCGAAGTCGCGCACGCGGCGCAGCAAGCGGTTGGCGATGCGCGGAGTGCCGCGCGAGCGGCCGGCGATCTCGGCGGACCCCTCGTCGATCAGCTCGACGCCGAGCAGCCCGGCGGAGCGGTGCACGATCAGGTCGAGCTCGTGCGGCTCGTAGAACTCGAGGTGGGCGGTGAAGCCGAAGCGGTCGCGCAGCGGACCCGGCAGCAGGCCGGCGCGGGTGGTGGCGCCCACGAGGGTGAAGGGCGGGATCTCCAGCGGGATCGCCGTGGCGCCCGGGCCCTTGCCGATGACGACGTCGACGCGGAAGTCCTCCATCGCCATGTAGAGCAGCTCTTCGGCCGGGCGCGACATCCGGTGGATCTCGTCGACGAAGAGCACGTCGCCCTCGTTGAGTCCCGACAGGATCGCCGCGAGGTCGCCGGCGTGGGTGATCGCGGGACCGCTGGTCAGGCGCAACGGCGAGGACATCTCGCCGGCGATGATCATGGCGAGGGTGGTCTTGCCGAGCCCGGGCGGACCGGAGAGCAGCACGTGGTCGGGCGCCCTCCCCCGTCGGCGGGCCGCCTCGAGCACGAGGCCGAGCTGGTCGCGCACGCGCACCTGGCCGACGACCTCGTCGAGGCTGCGCGGGCGCAGCGCCGCCTCGACCGCGCGGTCGTCGCCGTCGGCGTCGGCAGACGTCAGGCGCTGGAAGTGCGCGGCCTCGGCCTCGGTCAGCTCGTCGTCGGTGTCTGCTTCCCAGTTCATGCGATCACGCCTTGCTCAGTGCGCGGAGGGCAGCGCGGAGCAGCGAGGGCACGTCGGGGCTGGCACCGGCATCGGGCGCGACCACCTCGACGGCCTGCTCTGCCTCCTTGGACGACCAGCCGAGCCCGACGAGGCCCTGGTGCACCTGGTCGCGCCAGGGGGCTCCGGTCCGGTGCGGCTGCCCGGCCAGGCGGGCGCCGACGGGAGCACCGATGCGGTCCTTGAGCTCGAGGATGATCCGCTGGGCGCCCTTCTGGCCGATGCCGGGGACGCGCGTCAGGGTCTTGACGTCCTCCCCCGCGACCGCGGCCCGCAGGTCGTCGGGCGACAGCACCGCGACCATGGCCTGGGCCACCTTGGGGCCGACCCCGGAGGCGGTCTGCACGAGCTCGAAGATCTGCTTCTCGTCGTCGTCGAGGAAGCCGAAGACGGTCAGGGAGTCCTCGCGGACGACCATGCTCGTCGGCAGCATGGCCGTCGATCCGACGCGCAGGGTCGCCAGCGTGCCGGGCGTGCACATCAGCTCGAGGCCGACACCGCCGACCTCGAGGACGGCGCTGGTGAGGGTGAGGGCGGCGACTTCACCGCGGACGAACGCAATCACGATCTGCTCCTAGCGGCGGCTTGTGCCTGGGCTGCTTCGATTCTGGCCATCGCGCCACCGCGCCAGATGTGGGTGATGGCCAGCGCGAGGGCGTCGGCGGCGTCGGCGGGCTTGGGGGGTGCGTCGAGGCGCAGGATCCGTGTCACCATCGCGCCCACCTGGGCCTTGTTGGCGCGACCGCTGCCGGAGACGGCGGCCTTGACCTCGCTCGGTGTGTGCAAGGCGATCGGCAGGCCACGCCTCGCCGCGACGACGAGGGCGATGCCGCTGGCCTGGGCGGTGCCCATGATCGTGCTGGAGTCGGAACGCGCGAAGACCCGCTCGACCGCCACCGCGTCGGGCTGGAACTCGTCGAGCCAGGCGTCGAGGCCGCGCTCGATCGTGACCAGCCGTTGCGCGATGTGCTCGCTCGGGCTCGTGCGGATCACGTTGACGTCGATCAACGTCAGCGGTCGCCCGACGGAGCCCTCGACCACGCCGACGCCGCAGCGCGTCAGGCCGGGATCGATCCCGAGCACCCGCATGAAGTGAGCCTTTCGTCCGAACGTCTGTTCGGGCCAACGCTAACCTGCGTCGCCGACGCGGCGGCGTACGACACGCGCGGCGGTGCCGAAGCTCAGTCCTCTTCGTCCTCGTCGAGCTCGGCCATCACGTCTGCAGGGATGTCGACGTTGGTGAACACGTTCTGAACGTCGTCGAGGTCCTCGAGGGCGTCGGCGAGCTTGAGCACCTTGACGGCCGCGTCCTTGTCGACGGGGATCTCCATGCTCGGCACGAACTCCACGTCGGCCGAGTCGTAGTCGATCGCGGCGGTCTGCAGCGACGTGCGTACGGCGACCATGTCGGTCGCCTCGGAGATGACCTGGAACGACTCGTCCTGGTCGGTGACGTCCTCGGCACCGGCGTCGAGGGTCGCCTCGAGCACGTCGTCCTCGGTGACCTCGCGGCCCTCCTGCGACTTCGGCACCACGATCACGCCCTTGCGGGTGAACAGGCGCGAGACCGAGCCGGGGTCGGCGAGCGTGCCGCCGTTGCGGGTCACGCCGGTGCGCACCTCCATCGCGGCACGGTTCCTGTTGTCGGTGAGGCACTCGACCAGGAAGGCGACACCGGCGGGGCCGTAGACCTCGTACATGATCGTCTCGTAGTTGACCCCGGTGCCCTCAAGACCGCCGCCACGCTTGACCGCGGAGTCGATGTTCTTGTTGGGGACCGACTGCTTCTTGGCCTTCTGCACCGCGTCGAACAGCGTCGGGTTGCCCGTGAGGTCAGGGCCGCCCATCTTGGCCGCGATCTCGATGTTCTTGATCAGCTTCGCGAACAGCTTGCCGCGCTTGGCGTCGACAACGGCCTTCTTGTGCTTCGTGGTCGCCCACTTGGAGTGGCCAGACATCAGTCCCTCTTCGTCTCTTCGTAGGTGGGGCGTGCGGCCCGGGCCTTGCGCACCAGGTCGACGAACAACTCGTGGACCCGGGCGTCGCCGCCGACCTCCGGATGGAAGGAGGTCGCCATCAGCGAACCCTGGCGGACCGCCACGATCCTACCGGCGGCCGGTCCGTCGGCGACCTGCGCCAGCACCTCGACGCCGTCGCCCACCGCCTCGACCCACGGGGCGCGGATGAAGATCGCATGCACGGGTCCCTCGAGCCCCGCCATCGAGAGGTCACCCTCGAAGCTGTCGACCTGCCGGCCGAAGGCGTTGCGGCGAACGGTGATGTCGAGCCCGCCGAGCGTCTCCTGCCCGACGGCGCCGTCCTCGATCCGGTCGGCCAGCATGATCATCCCGGCACACGTGCCGAAGGCCGGGAGCCCGTCACGGATGCGCGCCTTCAGCGGCTCGTAGAGCTCGAAGATCTTCGCCAGCTTGATCATGGTCGTGGACTCGCCGCCCGGGATGATCAGTCCGTCGACCGCTGCCAGCTCCGCTGGTCGGCGTACGGCGATGGCGGACTCGCCCAGGCGGGCGAGAACGGCGAGGTGTTCGCGCACGTCGCCCTGCAGGGCGAGCACGCCGATGGTGTGATCCACGTCGGCAGATCCTAGGCGGGCGCTGCCGCCTATCCTCGGCCGCATGGCTGCCCCCCGTCTCCGCCTGCTTGCCGGCGCACTGGTCCTCACCCTCTGCGCACCGACGGCCGCCGCGCCGGCGGTCGCCCAGGCAGTCCCCCGGCCCGACCGGATCGACGGCTGGCGGACGGCAACACCGAGCGCCCTCGGTCTCAGGAAGGCCGCGCTGCAGAAGCACGCCGGACCGGCTCACGACCGGGGCTCGAGCTGCCTGGCCGTCGTACGCCACGGCCAGCTCGCCCGGGACTGGAACTGGGGCACTCCGCGGACGACACCTCGCGAGGTCTTCTCGATCACCAAGTCGGTGACCAGCGCGCTCGTCGGCATCGCCGCCAGGGACGGTGTGCTCTCCCTCGACGACAAGGTCTCGACCTACGTCCCCGAGTGGCGCGGCAGTGCCTCCGACGCCGTCACGATCCGCAACCTGCTGTCCAACGACAGCGGGCGCTTCTGGTCGGCCGAGTCCGACTACTCGCTGCTGATCCAGGCGCCCGACCGCACCGGCTACGCCATCGGCCTCACCCAGCAGTATCCCGTCGGCTCGGCGTGGGCCTACAACAACGCCGCCATCCAGGTGCTCGACGCGGTGCTGCGCGAGGCGACCGGCAAGCCGACGGACCTCTTCGCACGGCAGCGACTCTTCGGCCCGCTGCGAATGACCCACACCCGGATGACACGCGACGCGAGCGGCCAGTCCACCCAGGTCTTCTTCGGCCTGCAGACGACGTGCCTGGACCTGGCCCGGTTCGGTCGGCTCTACCTCCACGACGGTCGCGTCGACGGCAAGCGGATCCTGTCCCGCGACTTCGTCCGCTCCTCGACCAGACGGCCGTCGACCGGCCACAACGCGGCCTACGGCTCGCTGTGGTGGCTGAACCGCCCCGGACTGTGCGCGGCCCGACGGACCCGGTGGACGCCGCCAGCGGCCAACCGGTCGCGCCCATCAGCGGCCAGCTGGCACCCTTCGCCTCGCCGCGGATGTTCGCGGCGCTGGGACTGGGTGGTCAGGTGCTGATGGTCGACCCCGCATCCGGCACCATCGTGGTCCGCCTCGGCACGGACTCGTTGCAGGACCGCGGCAGTCAGGGCTTCGCCGACGTGGCCGCCATCATCACCGACGCCGTGCGCTGAGCTGTTACCAGCCGCGCTCGGACAGGCGGTGCGGCTGCGGGATCTCGTCGACGTTGATGCCGACCATCGCCTCGCCCAGGCCGCGGGAGACCTTGGCGACGACGTCGGGGTCGTCGAAGAACGTGGTGGCCTTGACGATCGCCTCGGCGCGCTGCTCGGGGTTGCCGGACTTGAAGATGCCGGAGCCGACGAACACGCCCTCGGCGCCGAGCTGCATCATCATCGCCGCGTCCGCCGGGGTGGCGATGCCACCGGCGGTGAACAGCACCACCGGGAGCTTGCCGGCCTCTGCGACCTCCTTGACCAGGTCGTACGGCGCCTGCAGCTCCTTCGCCGCGACGTACAGCTCGTCGGGCTCGAGGCCCTGGAGGCGGCGCAGCTCGGCGCGGATGGTGCGCATGTGGGTGACCGCGTTGGAGACGTCGCCGGTGCCGGCCTCGCCCTTGGAGCGGATCATCGCGGCACCCTCGGTGATGCGACGGAGCGCCTCGCCGAGGTTGGTCGCGCCGCACACGAACGGGACGGTGAAGTTCCACTTGTCGATGTGGTTGGCGTAGTCGGCCGGGGTCAGCACCTCGGACTCGTCGATGTAGTCGACACCGAGCGACTGCAGGATCTGGGCCTCGGCGAAGTGGCCGATGCGGGCCTTGGCCATCACCGGGATCGAGACGGTCTCGATGATGGAGTCGATCATGTCCGGGTCGCTCATGCGGGACGACGCCGCCCTGCGCGCGGATGTCGGCGGGGACCCGCTCGAGGGCCATCACGGCGACGGCGCCGGCGTTCTCGGCGATCTTCGCCTGCTCGGCGGTGACGACGTCCATGATCACGCCGCCCTTGAGCATCTCGGCCATCCCGCGCTTCACGCGCGAGGTGCCAGTGGAAGGGGTGGATTCGGGGGTGGTGGGGGTCTGCTCAGGCATGCCCTGATTCTAGGACCCCGCCAGGGTTCTACGAACCGTCGGGTGAGACTGCCGCGAACGCCTGTCGCCGTACGAGCAGAATGCGCTGGAGGACTGTCACGCTGCTGGCGATCGCCAGCAGCCAGAGGGTGACCTCGTAGAGGATCGGCAGGTCCAGGACGTCACCGAAGAAGGTCAGCACCAAGATGGCCACGAGACGGTCGGCCCGCTCGGCGATGCCGGTCTTCGCCCTGAAGCCCAGTCCTTCACCGCGACTGCGGGCGTAGGACGTCACCGAGCCCATCACCAGGCACACCAGCGCCAGGCAGAGGTAGAGCCGGTCCTCGGCCACCCAGGCGAAGTAGAGCGCAAGACCGGCGAAGATCGCGCCGTCGGCGATCCGGTCGAGGGTGGAGTCGAGGAAGGCACCGAAGGTGTCCTTGCGGCCCATCGTGCGCGCCATCTGGCCGTCGATCAGGTCGCTGAAGACGAAGGCGGTGATGAACAGCACGCCCTGCCACAGCATTCCCTGCGGGAAGAAGATCAGCGCGCCGGCGGAGACGCCGATCGTGCCGACCAGGGTGACCGCGTCGGGGCTGATGCCGAGCCGGAGGAACAGCTTGATGAAGGGCTGCAGCACCACGCCCTGCCAGAAGCCCTTGAAGCGGTCAAGGACGGAGCTGTTCAGCAGATTTCCCTCAGGCACGGGCGCAGGCTACCCGTCGAGGAGCCGGTCGCAGATCTCGGCGACGGCACTCGGGACTCCCGCGACGTGCCACTCGACGCCGGCGGCGTGCACGACGCATGAATCTCCTCCGACTCCCAGGATGATCGCCGCGCCCGGCAACCGGTCCCAGTCCGGCACCGAGTGCTGGAACAGCACGTCGCACTGGCCTCTCGCGATCGCGACCGCGTCCATCGTGCCGGAGCCCATCATCCGCAGCGTCGCGACGCCCGAGACCGCACGCTTGAAGGCAGCGCCGATCTCGCCCTCGTAGAACGGCGGATGGAGGTACGTCGTGGCGCACGACTCGCGCAGCGGGCGGTCCGCCAGCCTGGCCAGCGGCAGCCCGTTGCGACCGTGCTCGCCAGCCCCGGCCCGCCGACGTACGTCGTGGCCGTGGACGGGTGATGCACCGCCCCGAGGACGAGGTCGTCGCCGTCGACCAGGGCAAGCGCGCTGCACCACCAGTCGAGGCCGCGGTGGAAGTTGTAGGTGCCGTCGACCGGGTCGATCACCCAGGTGCGGCCACTCGTTCCCACGTGGTCCGCGCCCTCCTCCCCCACGATCGAGTCCTCCGGGCGCTCGCGGCGCAGGGTCTCCACGACATGAGCCTCGGCCGCCTTGTCGGCCGCCGTCACGATGTCGGAGACGTGCGTCTTCGTCTCGACCTCGAGCCCGCGACGGAGCATCGACTCGGCCAGGGCGCCGGCCTCCTCGACGAGGACGGTTGCCAGCTGCGCGTCATCCACGTCGGGCACGCTACCGGGGCGGCGTACTGTGACCACACGGAGCCAATTCAGGCTCCGCCAATGAGGGAGCCCCGATGGCCGACAAGTCGCCACGGCAAGGCATGACCAAGAAGTCCAAGTCCATCAAGGAAAAGCGCGCCGACAAGCAAGCGAAGGCAGCTGGCGGAAGCAACGCCACCGAAAGCCTGGGCAACAAGAAGAAGTGAGCCTCCTCAGCCTCGGCGTCGTCGGCACGTCGACCAAGGAGAACGAGCACCGCCTCCCTCTCCACCCTGACCACCTGGCCCGTCTCGATCCGGCCATCGCGGCCAGGACCACGCTCGAGCACGGGTACGGCGAACGTTTCGGCCGCAGTGACGCCGAGCTGGCTCAGCACGTGGCCGGCTTCGCGACGCGCGAGGAGATCATCACCGGCTCCGACGTCGTGGTGCTGCCGAAGCCGCAGCACGAGGACGTCGCGTCCATGCACGCGGGCCAGGTCCTCTGGGGCTGGCCGCACTGCGTGCAGGACCCGACGATGACGCAGCTCGCCATCGACCGCGAGCTCACGCTGATCGCGTTCGAGGCGATGAACCACTGGACGCGCGACGGCTACGTCGGGCTGCACGTCTTCCACAAGAACAACGAGCTCGCGGGCTACTGCTCGGTGCTGCAGGCGATGGAGCTCGTCGGCATCACCGGTGACTACGGTCGTCGGCTGAGCGCCGTCGTGATCGGCTTCGGCGCCACCGCCCGTGGCGCCGTGACGGCGCTCAAGGCACACGGCGTCGGTGACGTCGCGGTGCTCACGACCCGCGGCGTCGCGGCCGTCGGGTCACCCATCCACTCCGTGCGGATCCGCCAGTTCGACCACGACCCGGACGATCCGGCGAACAGCCAGGTGATCACCGACCGGGGCCGCGAACCCCTGGCGGCCTACCTGGCCGAGAACGACATCATCGTCAACTGCACGCTGCAGGACACCGCTGCGCCGCTCACCTATCTGCGCACCCAGGACCTCGCCGCCTTCCGCCAGGGCAGCCTGATCGTCGATGTCTCGTGCGACGAGGCGATGGGCTTCGAGTGGGCGACGCCGACGACGTTCGACGAGCCGATGTTCACCGTCGGCGGCAACGTGCACTACTACGCGGTCGACCACAGTCCGTCCTACCTCTGGAACTCCGCGACCTGGGAGAACAGCGAGGCACTGCTGCCCTTCGTCGAGACGGTGCTCTCAGGCCCGGATGCCTGGGCGGCCGACGAGACGATCAGCCGGGCCATCGAGATCCAGGCGGCCGGATCCAGAACCCGGCGATCCTGGCGTTCCAGGGACGCGCCGAGGCCCACCCGCACCCGGTCGGCTGACCCTCTTCACACCAGCTCGGGCACGCGCAGGTGGGCGAGGCACAGCTCGTACTCGGCGACGTCCAGCACGTCCACGCCCGCTTCGCGCACGCCCGTGTCGCGGATGGCCCACCCCTGGTCGCGACTCTCCTCCATCGCCTCACGGCTGTCGAAGGTGGTCGTCGAGCAGACACGCTGCGTGCCGCGGTTGACCATCAGGCTGGCGCTGCAGAAGCCGGGCATGGCCTCGATCATCGGCAGCAGTGAGTGTCGGTAGATGTCGATCCCGCGATCGACCTCGGTCTCGTTGGCGCGCATCCACGCCACCCGGCAGCAGGACCCGACGCGCGTCATGTGGTCGCGGTGCATGACCGCGACGTCCCACTCCTCGACCTGGGGCTGACCACCCAGCAGCCCGCCGGCCACTTCGCGCATCGGGCGCAGGTTGAGGTCGCTGGTCCCCATGGCCTCGTCGGAGTCCCACGAGCTGGTGACGATGCACTGTCCTGATTCTCGGTCCACGAGCATCGAGAGACCGACGCAGCCGTCCATCTTCAAGATCGCCGGCATCACGTCGTCGCGAACGTATGCGATTCCCGAATCCAGGGCCTCGGGGTTGCCCATGATGGTGGTGGAGCGTGCGAACACGACTGCCTCCGCTGGTCGGGGCAGCGCCCCAGCGACGCCGCCGGCTAGGCACCACCCTCCTCCCCCTCCGGACCCTTGACAACGGTCCGTGGCCACCGCGCCGCCGCCCGATCGGCGGCGCAGGTGTCTGCTCCTTCAGACCAGCTCGGGGACGCGCAGGTGAGCGATCACCAGCTCGCACTCGTCGATGTCGGTGAACTCCGCACCGCCCATGCTGCTGCGCTCTTCGCGAAGCCCACGGGCCATGTCTCGCGTGGCCTCCAGGTCGGCCCGCGTCTCGAACCGCGCCGTGCCGCAGCACTGCCCGGTCGAACGGTTGACCATGAAGCTCGCACTGCAGAAGCCGTCCGCAGCCTCGATCCTGGCCAGGACGGTGTCCTTGAAGAAGTCGATCGTGGACTCCATCTCCGAGGGCTCGCACGTGAGCCAGGTGACGCGGCACCACGATCCCTCGTCGGCATCGTGCTCACGGTGCATGACCGCGATCTCCCACTCGTCGACGGTCGCCTCCCCGCCCATGAGCTCGCTCGCCCTCGCCCGCAACGGACCGACGGCGCCGGCTGTGGCACGCATGGCTTCCTCGGACGACCACGACGTGGTCGCGATGCAGCGACCGGTGTCGCGGTTGGCCAGCAGGGACAGTCCCATGCAGCCGTCCATGGCAGTCACGGCCGGCATGACCTCATCCCGCACAAGAGCAATGCACGCGTCGATCTGATCGGGCTTCCCGGTGATCGACGTGGAGCGTGCATACATCACAGCGCACCTCCTCATCTTCGGGTGGCGCCCCGGTGGCACCACCGGTCGATGTCCAATCTCCTCCCGCTGGCCGGACCGGCACAAGGCCGCGCGTCCGCTAGGACGCAGGTCCGCCTGGCCAGGCGTCCGCGAGCAGTGCGCGCGTGTCCTCGAGGAGCTGCGGCAGGATCTTGGTGTCGCCGATGACGGTGATGAAGTTGGCGTCTCCCGACCAGCGCGGGACGACGTGCTGGTGAAGATGGTCCGCCAACGATCCGCCGGCGGCGCCGCCGAGATTGATGCCGATGTTGAACGCGTGCGGGTTGCTCACCTCGCGGATCACCCGGATCGCCCGCTGCGTCATGGCCATCAGCTCGCCCGACTCCTCGGGCGTGAGGTCCTCGAGCTCGGCGACGTGGCGGTAGGGCAGCACCATCAGGTGGCCGGGGTTGTAGGGGTGCAGGTTGAGCACGACGTACGCCGTCTCTCCGCGCGCCACCACGAGGTTGGCCACGTCGTCGCCGTCCGGGATCTGGCAGAACGGGCAGCCGTCGGCCGTCGTGTCGGAGCGGACATACGCCATGCGGTACGGCGTCCAGAGCCGCTCGAGGTCGGTCACTGCGCGACCTCGGGGCGGACACCGGCCAGCAGCTCCTCGATCGGCTGGTCCGCTTGCAGCTCGAGCCCCATGGCGCGAGCGTGCCCCTGGAGCAGGAACCACACCGAGGACGTGGTGAGCGACACCAGGACCTCCGCACTCGGCTCGCGCACGGGACGCGAGAGCCAGCGGCGGACGGCGCCGAAGACGGCACCCACCAGGCCGTAGATGAGCGGGTCGAGAGCGGCGCGCTGGTCGTCGGTGAACTCGAGCCCGAGGATGTCGACCGCCGTCTCGATCAGCTCGACGACCCGGCCGGCGATCGCGGCGAGCCCCTTGTCGAGCGGGTTCTGGCCACCCGGCTCGGACGTCGCCGCGACCCTGTGCAGAGCCGGGTGGGCGTCCGCCCAGCCGACGTACTCGGCGACGGCGCGCTCGACGATCTCCGGGATCGTGCCCTCGAGCGTCAGCACCGGCAGGAGGTGCTCCCACACGTCGTCGAGGATGGCGACCCGGATCTCGCGGTCGAGCTCGGAGCGGTCGGTGAAGTGGCGGTAGACGACGGTGCGGCCGACCCCGGCGCGCTCCGCGATGTGCGCGACGTTGACCTCGTCGCCCAGCGGCGTCGCCTCGATGACCTCGATCGCGGCGGCCAGGATGGCGGCCCGGCGCTCCACGTTGTGCTGCTCCCAGCGGACCTGGCGGCCATCTGTGGGCCTGACGCTCATCGCCCCTCCGCACCTTCGGCTACACGGTCTCGCGGAGCCTACTCGTCGCGATGGAGCGGAGTTCGTCGAGCGTCACGATCTTGGTCCGCGGACGTCCGGCAGCCTCGCCGCGACGTCGTTCCTCGCGGTCGATGGCCCGCCAGCCGGCCAGGTCGATCACCTCGACGCCGCGCTCGGCGAGCAGCTCCAGAACGCCGGTCCTGGCAGGCACCCGTGCCGTTCCGGCGTCGAGGTCGTCGAGCAGCTGCGTCACGGTCTCCTGCGCGCAGGTCTTGTTGGTGCCGATGAACCCGGTCGGGCCGCGCTTGATCCACCCGGCGACGTACGTCCCCGGAGCCACCCGGCCGCGGTCGTTGGACACGGTGCCGGTGACCTCGTCGTACGGCAGACCGGGGACCGCCTGCCCGTGGTAGCCCACCGCCCGCAGGACCAGCCCGCACTCGATGGTCTCCGTGGGGCTGATGCTGATCCCTTCGACGCGATCGCGGCCCAGCACGGCGACGGGCGTGGCGTGGAAGCGCAGCACGATGGTGCGCAGGTGTGGCACGCGCTCGCGGCTCGCCAGGTCCCGGAGCAGCCGACCCCGCTCCCCCGTCGTGGTGATGTCCGCGCCGCCGGTGTCCACCAGCACGTTGACCGTCGACAGCCCGGCCAGGCCGACCAGCTCGGGCAGGGTGAACGCGGCGTCGTCGGGTCCGCGGCGACCCAGGACCACGACCTCGCGAAGCCTGCTGGCCGCGAGTGCGGCCCATGGGCCCGTGGCGATGTCGGTCCCTGCCAGCTCGTCCGGGTCGGCCGTCAGGATGCGCGCGACGTCGAGCGCCACGTTGCCCGTACCGACGACGACCGCCCGCTCGTGGTCGAGGGGTACGTCGAGGTGCTGGCGCTCTGGATGGCCGTTGTACCAGGCGACGAGCTCGGTCGCGGAGAGCGAACCGCGCAGGTCCTCCCCCGGGACGCCGACGCGCTTGTCGGACGCGGCACCCACGCACGCGACCACCGCGTCGTAGTGCTCGGCCAGCTCGGCGTGGCTGAGGTCGCGACCCACCTCGACGCCGAGCAGGTAGCGGAAGCCGGGCTGTCCCTCGATCGTCCCGAACAGCCTGGCCGCCTGCTTGGTGTGCTGGTGGTCTGGAGCCACGCCGGCGCGGAGCAGTCCGTACGGCGTCGGCAACCGCTCGAAGACGTCGACCGTCACCTCGGGGTGCCGCAGCAGCTCGTCGGCGGTGTAGAGCCCCGCCGGTCCGGCGCCCACCACGGCGACCCGCACCGGGCGGGAGGCACGCAGCCGGCGCTGCTTCGCCACGACCGCCAGCGGTGCCCGGTCGGCGTGCGGGACGTCGTCGTAGTACGCCGCGTTGAGCACCGAGAAGGGCTGCTCCGCCGCGGTCAGCCGGCCCTGCGGCTTGATCGCGTCGACCGGGCAGGCCGTGGCACACGCCCCGCACCCGACGCACGCCGACGGATCGACGTACAACATCTCGGCCTCGGCGAAGCCGGGCTCGCCGGGTGCCGGGTGGATGCAGTTGACGGGGCACGCGACGACGCACGAGGCGTCGGCGCAGCAGGCCTGGGTGACGACGTAGGCCATCTGGTCAGGCGGCCGCGGAGGCGGGCTCGCCGCGGAACCTGGCCGGCCGGCCGTCGATCTTCAGCAGTCGCCAGATGCGGCGGGAGACGGGGTTCATCAGCCCGATGTCCTGCGCGAGCATGCGGACGTCGGCGAAGAGGTCGCGCAGCACCTTCTGCGAGCTCGGCTGCCTCCAGTAGACCTCCTTGAACACGTGGTGCGGCAGGCCGATGTCCCTGCGGGCCTGCTTGCTCGGCTTGAGGATCTCGTCGCACAGCCAGCGCATGATGACCGGCGTCATGACCGTGACCAGCGAGCGCTCGATCCTGCCGAGCTTCGGTGCGTTGAACGTGAGGTACTGGTGGGCGAAGCCGATGTGCCGCGCCTCCTCGGCGACGTGGATCTGCATGATCCGCTGCAGGAGCGGGTGCATGTCGTCGCCCGCGCGCAGCACCGCCTTCTGCATGTGGTCGATCGGCTCCTCGCCCCCCAGCACGCCCATGAAGAAGCCGAACGGCACGACGCCGGCGAACAACGGGAGGACCGGCGAGAGCACGCGGAAGAGCATCGACCCGCCGGCGACATCGGCGCCGGCGCGGTTGATGAACTCCTGGAACATCTGCGTGTGGTGGCACTCCTCGGTCACCTCGTGGGTGGCGTAGCGGAACTCCGGGGAGCCGTTGGGCAGGCCGCGCAGGTAGTTCATGACGCCGCTGATGAGCACCTGCTCGAACTGCTGGCCGACCTTGGTGACGTTGGCCTGGAGGTAGAGCCCGACCCGGATCTGCTCGTCCTCGGGCAGCCCGAGGTACCACGCGTGCGAGCCGAGCACGTGCTCGCGCGGCAGCCTCCAGCGTGGGTCCGTGGGGTCGACGGCATAGTCGGGGTGGTCCCAGTCGATGTCCTTGAAGGCGTCGAAGTTCTGCTCGACCGAGGCTTCCGAGAGCGTGCGCAGGCTGTCGTGGAACTCCTGTTGCGTGGTCATGCCCCGAAGTTACCGAGACACGGTGTCCGTGTAAATAGATACACGCGACACGGAGTCACACTTATTTGTCCCTCAGACCTGCTCGCGGGTTGCGACCGCCTTCTGCACACGCTCGATCGCCTCGGCCAGCGGGACGCCGTTGTCCTGGCGGCCGTCGCGGTAGCGGAACGACACGGCGCCCTTCTCGATGTCGTCGTCGCCGGCGATCATCATGAACGGCACCTTCTGCAGCTGGGCGTTGCGGATCTTCTTCTGCATCCGGTCGTCCGAGGCATCGACCTCGACCCGCAGGCCGGCGAGCCTTCATCTGGCGCGCCACGTCGAAGAGGTAGTCGTTGTGCTTCTCCGCGATCGGGATCGCCTGGACCTGCACCGGCGCGAGCCAGGGCGGGAAGGCTCCGGCGTAGTGCTCGACGAGCACGCCGATGAACCGTTCGATCGAGCCGAACTTGGCCGAGTGGATCATCACCGGCTGCTGGCGCGAACCATCGGCGGCGACGTACTCGAGGTTGAAGCGTTCGGGTGAGGGTTGGTTGAAGTCGTACTGGATGGTCGACATCTGCCAGGTGCGACCGATCGCGTCCCGGGCCTGCACGGAGATCTTCGGGCCGTAGTAGGCAGCCCCGCCCGGGTCGGGAACGAGCTCGAGACCGGAGTCGGTGGCCACCTTCTCCAGCACCGCGGTGGCCATCGCCCAGTCCTCGTCGGAACCGATGAACTTGTCCGGCTTGGAGTCGTCGCGGGTCGACAGCTCGAGGTAGAAGTCGTCGAGCCCGAAGTCCCGGAACAGGCCCAGGCAGAAGTCGAGCAGGTGCTGGATCTCAGCCGGCGCCTGCTCGGGGGTGACGTAGGAGTGCGAGTCGTCCTGGGCGAACCCGCGGACGCGGGTGAGCCCGTGCACGACGCCGGACTTCTCGTGGCGGTAGACGCGACCCGAACTCGAAGAACCGCAGCGGCAGCTCGCGGTAGGAGCGCTGCCGCGGAGCGGTAGATCAGGTTGTGCATCGGGCAGTTCATCGCCTTCAGGCGGTAGTCCATGCCGTCCACGTCGAGCGCGGGGAACATCGCTTCGCCGTAGTAGGGCAGGTGGCCGGAGGTGTAGAAGAGCCCCTCCTTGGCGATGTGCGGGGTGCCGACGTACTCGAAGCCCTCCTCGATGTGGCGCTGGCGGACGTAGTCCTCCATCTCGCGCTTGATCACCCCACCCTTGGGGTGGAAGACCGGCAGGCCGGAGCCGATCTCGTCGGGGAAGCTGTACAGGTCGAGGTCGCGCCCGAGCTTGCGGTGGTCGCGCCGCTCGGCCTCCTCGATCCGGTGCAGGTGCTCGTCGAGCGCCTCCTTGGTCTCCCAGGCGGTGCCGTAGATGCGCTGGAGCTGCTTGTTCTTCTCGTCGCCGCGCCAGTACGCCGCAGCGGTCCGCATCAGCTTGAACGCGGGGATCCGCTTGGTGGTCGGGATGTGCGGGCCGCGGCACAGGTCGGACCACTTGGCCTCGCCGCTGCGACCGACGTTGTCGTAGATGGTGAGCTCGGCCCCTCGCCGCCCACCTCGACGCTCGCGCCCTCGGTGTCGGCGGCGCCCGCGCCCACCCTTGAGGCCGATCAGCTCGAGCTTGTAGGGCTCGTCCTGGAGCTCGTTGATGGCGTCGGCGTCGGTGGTGACCCGGCGCTCGAAGCGCTGGTTCTCCTTGATGATCTTGCGCATCGCGGACTCGATCTTGACGAGGTCCTCGGGCACGAACGGGGTCTCGACGTCGAAGTCGTAGTAGAAGCCGTTCTCGATCGGCGGGCCGATGCCGAGCTTGGCCGCGGGCCAGAGCTGCTGGACGGCCTGGGCCATCACGTGCGCGGTCGAGTGCCGCAGGATGTCGCGGCCGTCGTTGCTGGCGATGTCGACGCCCTCGACCTCGTCGCCGTCCTGCGAGCTCGTAGGCGAGGTCCTTGAGGTCCCCGGCCACGCGCGCCGCGATCACGTCGGCTTCATCCTTGAAGAGCTCCCAGGCCTTGGTGCCCGTCGTGGTGTCCTGCTCCTCACGCTGGCCAGCGTGGATGCGGACGACCTTGATGTCGGACACGGGGATGCTCCTTGATGTGGTGCGGGAAAACGGACGGTGCCGATGCTATCCGCCGACATCTCTGGAACGCTTCCGGATATGCCGAAGCGCACCCTGGTCCTGATGCGGCACGCCAAGTCCGACTGGTCCGGCAACGAGTCCGACCTCTCACGGCCGATTGCGCCGCGGGGCGAGCGCCAGGCGGCGGAGGCCGGGCGATGGCTGGACACACACCTCCCAGGCCTCGAGCTCGTGGTCACGTCGCCGGCGAAGCGGGCGCGGTCGACGTGGAAGGTCGCCGGTGCCGAGTGCCGGCACCGGCCGGTGGTCGACACCGACGAGCGGATCTACACCTCCCGGGACCGCGACCTGCTCGACCTGCTCCGCGACATCGACGACGACATCTCGTCCGCGCTGCTGGTCGGCCACAACCCCGGGCTCGACGAATTGGTCACGCGACTGACAGGTCAGCGGGTCGACATGGTGACGTCCGCGCTGGCGGTGATGGGCTTCAGCGGTCCCTGGCGAGACCTCGACAACGGCGCGTGTCAGCTCGAGGCGTTCGGCCGCCCGCCTGACTGAGTCCGGACTACTCCGACGGCTGGGCTGGGTATCGCCCCGGCGTGTCGGACGTGCAGAAGTCGTCGTACGACCCCTCGGCCACGCTCACCGGGGGTGCAGTTCGGCACTTCGACACGTTCGACGCGCCGCGGCAGCGGATCAGTCGGATGACCTCGAGCACTCCCCCGATGTCGAGCACCAGTGCCTTGATCGCCATGGCCCCTATGGTGCCCCGTCCCTGTGCCATGCTGATGGGTGGAGAGGAACCGGATGGACATCAATCCCGCCCACAAGACGTGCTCCTTCTGCGGAGTGCAGGGCACTGCGGAGACCACGTTCGCCGGTGGGCTCGGCGCGATGATGTGCGCCGACTGCGTGTCGTTCTTCCACGAGAAGTTCAGCTCGGAGGAGGGCCGGCAGTCCATCTCGCTGCGCTCGAGACCACAGCTCCCGTGGGACGAGATGTCGGACACGGAGATCCTGGCCAAGCTGCCGATGATTGCCGCGACGGCGACGCAGGTCACCACGTTCCTGGCCGACTGGGTGCAGCTCGCACGCCAACGCGGGCTCTCGTGGACCCAGATCGGACAGGCCCTCGGGGTGTCCCGCCAGGCCGCCTGGGAGAGATTCACCAAGGGCAAGCCACCGGCGGCGAACGCATCGGCGTGAGGCAGGGGCGAGGGGTGTGGGTCAGATCCACCCCCGTGAAACCAGACCCACATCCCCACGCCGTCGTGCCGCGTCAGCCTACGTCAAGGATGCCCTGACGCGCCAACAGTGGTCCATGACACGCCGTGTCAGTCCCGGACGACCAGCTCTCCCGTCTGGACTCGCCACAATGCGGCGTAGGCGCCGTCGAGCGCGAGCAGCTCGTCGTGGGTGCCGCCCTCGATGACGCGGCCGGCGTCGAGCACCCAGATGCGGTGCGCGTGCCGCACGGTCGAGAGCCGGTGCGCGACGACGAGCGCGGTGCACTGCGCGGTGGCCCGGCGCAACGAGCGCTGGATCGCCGCCTCGGTCTCGTTGTCGACCGCGCTGGTCGCCTCGTCGAGCACGAGGACGGCGGGTTCGCGGAGCAACGCCCGAGCGAGGGCGAGGCGCTGGCGCTGGCCGCCGGAGAGGGTGACGCCCCGCTCGCCGACCCACGCGTCGAGCCCGTCGGGCAGTGCCTCGATGAAGTCGAGGGCGGCGGCCGAATCTGCTGCTTCCCTGATCTGCTCGCGGGTGGCGTCGGGGCGACCGTAGGCGATGTTGTCCGCGATCGAGCCCGCGAACATGAAGACGTCCTGCGCGACGTAGCCCATCGACCCGCGCAACGAGTCCCAGTCGAGGTCACGGATGTCCTGATCGTCGAAGAGCACGTGGCCGGAGCGCGGGTCGTCGAAGCGGAGCACCAGGCGCAACAGCGACGACTTGCCCGAGCCGGTGGCGCCGACGATCGCGTGGGTCTCGCCGGCCGGGACGACCAGGTCGATGTCATGGAGCACGTCCGGCCCGTCGCCGTACCCGGAGCGGACGCCCCTGAGCTCGATCCGGCCCGCGACCGGTCGGGCCAGTGCCGTGGCGCCGGCCGGCACGGTGACCGGCTCCTCGAGCAGGCCGAGGATGCGGCTCGCGGAGGCTCGACCGCGCTGGTAGAGGTCGAGCACCTCGGCCACGTCGGTCAGCGGCCACAGCAGTCGCTGGGTCATGAAGACGAGCACGGAGTAGAGGCCGACCTCGAGCTCGCCGCGCAGCGTCGCCCACCCGCCGAGCAGGAGCGTGCAGGTGAAGCCGGCCAGGATCGCCATCCGCACCAGCGGCACGAAGGCGGCGGACGTAGCGGATGGCGGTCGTGTTGGCGTCGCGGTAGGCCTGCGACACGGCCGCCGACCCGGTCGCGCTCGCGGTCCTCGGCGGTGAACGCCTTGATGGTCGCGATGCCTGCGAGGTTGGCGCTGAGGGTGCCGGACAGGTCGGCAACGGCGCTCGCGAACCCGGACGTAGAGCGGCTCGAGGCGACGCTGGAAGACCAGTGATCCGATCACGATGAGGGGGATCGGCAGGAAAGCGAGCACCAGCAGCTGCCCGGACGCGGCGGCGAAGACGCCGCCGACCAGCAGCACGTTGAGCGCCGTCTGCAGGATCGCCGGCGCGCCGAGGTCGAGGAACCGCTCGAGCTGGTTGACGTCGTCGTTGAGCGTGGCCAGCGTCGAGCCGGCCGGCCTGGCCTCGTGCCAGCCCAGGTCGAGGTGCTGGACGTGGTCGTAGGCCTCGACCCGCAGATCGTGCTCGACGCCTTGCGCCAGGCCGCGCCACAGCACGCTCGGCGACGTAGTCCGAGATCGACTCGATGATCCAGACGACGACGTTGATGACCGCGATCCAGCCGAGCTGCGCGAAGCGGGACTCGACCCCGAGCAGCTCCCCGACGAAGGACGCGTCGCCGCGCACGACGACGTCGACGGCCGCACCGATGAGCAGCTCGGGCACGACATCGGCGACCTTGTTGATCGTCGAGGCGACGACGGCGCCGATGAAGCGCGTTCGGTAGACGTCGTAACGCCTCCACAGGGCCTTGAGTGGCTGGTCCGCGTCGCGGGTGACTGCCTGGGACACGTGATTCTCCGTCGTACGTCGAGGTTGCCGGGAGCAACGGTAGGCGCCGTCGGTGCCGACCCCCGCGGCGACCTAGCCCGCTGTCCCGGTGACCGAGAGGAAGACGGGCGGCTCGCCGCCGCCGTGGCAGGCGATGCTGGCGCCCGAGACGTAGGACGCGAGGTCCGAACCGAGGAACAGGGCCACGTTGCCGACCTCCTCGGGTCGGGCCATCCGGCCGAGCGGGATGGTGCGCTCGATCGCGGCGACGGTGTCGTCACCGCCGTAGTGCTCGCCCGTGAGCTCGGTGCGGCAGAGGCCGACGTTGATGGCGTTCATGCGCACCTTGGGCGCCCACTCGATCGCCAGGGATCGGGTCAACGAGTCGAGGCCGGCCTTCGCGGCGCCGTACACCGCCGTGCCCGGTGAGGGACGCAGGGCGCTGACGGAGGACACGTTGACGATCGCCCCACCCTGCTCCTGGCGCTGCATGACGGCGTTGGCCGCCTGCGCGGCCACGAGCGGCCCGGTGAGGTTCAGCCCGAGGATCTTGTCGTGGAACCGCGGCGACGCGTCCGCGGCCAGGGCGTACGGCGCACCGCCTGCGTTGTTGACGAGGACGTCGAGCCTCCCGTGCTCGGCGACCACGGCGTCGACGGTGGCATGGACGGACCCGGGGTCCCGGACGTCGCACCGCAGGTGTGAGGTCCCGGGTTCAGGCGACTCCACGGCCGAGCGGGCGCAGGTCACGACGTGCGCGCCCGCGGCCACGAAGGCACGGGTGATGCCGAGCCCGATGCCACGTGAACCGCCGGTGACCAGCACGACGCGGCCCGAGAGGTCGATGGAGACGGGCATGGAGTGCCTTCCTCGATGAGAAGCGCAGGAGTGGGGGTCCACGCGAGTGCTACGCTACCAAGCAAATGCTTGGTTTGGCTATCCGGAAGGCTCCCATGGGCATCTCGTCCCTCCTCCAGGACGACGGCATCCGCGTCATCACCGTCGACTTCCCGCCGGTCAATGCGCTCCCCGTGCAGGGCTGGTTCGACCTCGCGGCGGCGCTCGACGAAGCGGGCGCCGACCTCGCGACCAAGGTGGTGATCCTGCGTGCCGAGGGCAAGGGCTACAACGCGGGCGTCGACATCAGGGAGATGCAGAGCACCGACGGCTTCGACGCCCTCATCGGCGCCAACAAGGGCTGCTTCGCCGCGTTCAAGGCGGTCTACGAGTGCTCCGTGCCGGTGATCGCCGCGGTCCACGGCTTCTGCCTCGGCGGCGGCGTCGGCCTGGTCGGCAACGCGGACATCGTGATCGCCAGCGACGACGCCTACTTCGGCGTCCCCGAGGTCAAGCAGGGCGCCCTCGGCGCGGCCACCCACCTGGCACGGCTGGTCCCCCAGCACCTGATGCGCACGCTCTACTTCACGGCGCGCACGATCAAGGCCGGCGAGCTGCTGCAGCACGGATCGGTCTACGAGGTGGTCCCCCGCGACCAGCTCGACGCCGCCGCCCTCGCGCTCGCGTCCGACATCGCCGACAAGGACACCCGGGTGATCCGCGCCGCCAAGGAGGCGCTCAACGGGATCGACCCGATCGACGTGAACAAGAGCTATCGCTTCGAGCAGGGCTTCACGATGGAGCTCAACCTGATGGGCGTCAGCGACGAGCTGCGAGACGGGTTCGCGGGCACCGAAAAGGGAACCGCGTGAGGCCGCGCAACAAGCAGATGACCATCGACGAGGTCGTCGGCCGAGCTCGACAGCGGCATGACGATCGGCATCGGCGGGTGGGGCTCGCGACGCAAGCCGATGGCGCTGGTCCGGGCGATCTTCCGCTCCGACCTCACCGACCTCACGATCGTGTCCTACGGCGGAGCCGACGTCGGCCTGCTGTGCGCGCGCCGGCAAGGTGCAAGCAAGCTGGTCTACGGCTTCGTGTCGCTCGACTCGATCCCGCTCGAGCCGCACTTCCCAGGCGCCCGCAAGGCGCGGCGCGATCCCGAGGTCGTCGAGTGGGACGAGGGCATGGTCCAGTGGGGGCTCTACGCCGCTGCCGAGCGGCTGCCGTTCCTGCCGACCCGCGCCGGGCTGGGCTCGACGTGATGGCGTCAACCCGTCGCTGAAGACGGTCGCGATCCCGTACGCCGACGGCGAGGACGCTGCTCGCCGTACCGGCCTTGAAGCTCGACGCCGCGCTCGTCCACCTCAACCGGGCAGACGCGCGCGGCAACGCCGCGTTCCTCGGGCCCGACCTCTACTTCGACGACCTGTTCTGCGAGGCGGCCGAGCGAGGCGTTCGTCTCCTGCGAGCGGATCGTCGACGACCTGGGCTGAGCTCGACACCCCGGTCCAGCGGCTGCGCTCACCGGATGGTGGTCACGGCGTGGTCGAGGCGCCCAACGGCGCGCACTTCACCACCTGCGTGCCCGACTACGAGCGGGACGAGAAGTTCCAGAAGCACTACGCGACGCCGCGCGGCCGACCCCGAGCTGGGCGGCGTTCGAGGCGCGGTTCCTGGCCGGCGACGAGGCCGACTACCAGGAGGCGGTGGCGGCGTTCGCACAGGAGCGACGGCAGTCGCATGAGCGACGTGACCCGCGCGGAGGTCTGCGCCGTCGCCGTGCGCCGAGGCGTTCGCGGCGACGGCGAGATCTTCGCCTCGCCCGATGGGCATGATCCCGATGCTCGGCGCGCGGCTGGCACGCAGACCTTCGAGCCCGACCTGCTGCTCTCCGACGGCGAGGCGATCTTCGTCGCCGGCGTGCGCCGCTCGGTGCGCCACCGCCGAGGTCGATCGAGGGCTGGATCCCGTTCCGCCGCGATCTTCGACCTGGTCGGGACGGCCGGCGGCACGTGATGATGGGCGCCACGCCAGATCGACCGGCACGGCAACCAGAACATCAGCTGCATCGGCGCCGTTCGCGAAGCCGAAGCGACCAGCTCCTCGGCAGTCCGCGGCGCGCCCGGCAACACCGTCAACCACCCGACGTCCTACTGGGTGCCCAAGCACTCGACCGCGCGTCTTCGTGGAGCAAGGTCGACATGGTCAGCGGCGTCGGGACCGAGTCGCGAAGCGGGGCCGGCGGCTGCGGCGTTCCACGACCTGCGCCGGCGTCGTCAGCGACCTCGGCGTCTTGGACTTCGGCGGCCCCGACGGCACGATGCGCCTGCGTCTCGACGCACCCCGGCGTCACCGTCGATGAGGTCGCAGGCGGCCACCGGCTTCGAGCTGCACGTCGAGGACGACGGTGCCGAGACCCGGATGCCCACCGCCGAGCGAGCTCCGGCTGATCCGCGAGGTGCTCGACCCGCAGCGGCCTGCGCGACAAGGAGGTGCCGGGTGACCCTCAGTGCACCGCACTCGCCTGCACCGAGCTGTTCGGCGTGCGAGCACCCGATCGTGCAGACCGGCATGGGCTGGGTCGCCGGCCCGCGGCTGGTCAGCGGCCACCGCCAACGCGGGCGGCCTCGGCATCCTGGCCAGCGCGACGATGACCTAGGCCGAGCTCGCGCCGCGATCACCGAGGTCAAGGGCCGCACCGACGCACCGTTCGGCGTCAACCTGCGCGCCGACGCGGCCGACGCGCGCCGACGCGGGTCGAGCTGCTGGTCCGCGAGCGGCGTGAAGGTCGCTCAGCTTCGCGCTGGCGCCCAAGCAGGACCTGATCGCAGCGGCTGCAAGGACGCACGGCATCGTCGTCATGCCCGTCGATCGGCGCCGCGCCGGCACGCCGAGAAGGTCGCCGCGTGGGGCGTCGACGCGGTGATCGTGCAGGGCGGCGAGGGCGGCGGGCACACCGGCAGCGTGCCGACGACGCTGCTGCTCCCGCAGGTCGTCGACGCGGTCGACATCCCGGTGATCGCGGCCGGTGGCTTCTTCGACGGCCGCGGCCTGGTCGCCGCGCTGGCCTACGGCGCGGCCGGCATCGCGATGGGCACCCGCTTCCTGCTGACCTCCGACAGCGCGGTGCCCGAGGCCGTCAAGCGGCTCTACCTCGGTCAAGGGCGTCGACGACACCGTCGTCACCGACGAGGTCGACGGGGTGCCGCACCGGGTGCTGCGGACCGAGTTGGTCGAGGAGCTCGAGGAGTCGCGCGGCTCGGCGCGGATGGCGCCGACGGTCCGGAACGCCGCTGGCGTTCCAGGAGCTCAGCGGCACGCCGTGGAAGGACTCGCCGCGAGGGCCTGGCGATGCGCAAGGCGCAGAGCTGTCGCTGTCGCAGATGGTGATGGCCGCCAACACCCCGATGCTGCTGAAGGCCGCGATGGTCGACGGCGGCCGAGCCTCGGCGTGCATGGCGTCCGGTCAGGTCGTCGGCGTGCATCGAGGACCTGCCGACGTGCCAGGAGCTGATCGAGCGCGTCGTCACCCAGGCAGCGGAGTGCCTGCGGCGGAGCCACGGCCTGCTCGACGGGCAGGCGGGAGATCGCTGATGGACCTGACCCTGTCACCCGAACAGACGACCTTCCGGGACGAGGCGCGCGCCTGGCTCGCGGCGAACGTGCCGACCACTCCCCTGCCCTCGATGGACACGGCCGAGGGTTTCGTGGCCCACCAGGAGTGGGAGGCGAAGCTCCGCGCGTCACGCTGGTCGGTGGTCGCGTGGCCCGAGCAGTTCGGCGGCCGCGACGCCTCACTCGTGGACTGGGGTGCTCTTCGAGGAGGAGTACTACCGCGCCGGCGCTCCCGGTCGCGTCTCCCAGAACGGCATCTTCCTGCTCGCGCCGATCATCTTCGACCACGGCACCCCCGAGCAGCAGGAGCGGTTCCTGCCCTCGATGGCCAGCGGCGAGACAGTGGGCACAGGCCTGGTCGAGCCCGGAGGCCGGTTCCGACCTCGCCTCGTTGCGCTCGACCGCCGTACGCGACCAGGCCCGTGGCGGCTGGGTGCTGTCCGGGCAGAAGACCTGGTCCTCGAGAGCGGCATACGCGCACTGGGGATTCGGCCTGTTCCGGCCCGATCCCGCAGCCGAGCGGCACCGCGGCCTGACCTACTTCCTGTTCCCCCTCGACGCCGAGGGCATCACCGTCCGGCCGATCGCGCAGCTCGACGGTGAGGCCGGGTTCGCCGAGATCTTCCTCGACGACGTCTTCGTCCCGGACCGCGACGTCCTGGGCGCGCCCGGCGACGGCTGGCGCGTGGCGATGAGCACGGCAGGCAACGAACGCGGCCTGTCCCTGAGGTCGCCCGGCCGCTTCTGCGCGGCCGCCGACCGGCTCGTCGACCTCTATGCAGAACGCCTTGATTTCGACACGCTCGCTGGCGCTCACTGCTCAACCAGCGGCAGGGACGTGGTGGACGCGTGGATCCGGCGCAGGCCTACCGCCTCCACACCTGGGGCACGGTCACCAGGCTCGCTGACGGCGACGACGTGGGTGCCGACGGCTCGGTCAACAAGGTGTTCTGGTCCGAGCTCGACATCGCTCTCCACGAGACCGCGCTCGACCTGCTCGGCCCCGACGGGGAGCTGCGGTCGGCCTGGAGCGACGGCTACCTGTTCTCCCTTGCCGGTCCCATCTACGCGGGCACCAACGAGATCCAGCGCAACATCGTTGCCGAGCGGATCCTGGGCCTGCCCCGGGAGCCCCGCGGCGGTACGTCGAAGGAGGCCGGTCGATGAGGTTCATGCTCACCCCCGAGCACCAGGCGTTCGCCCGTTCACTGGATGCCCTGCTGACCAGCGCCGACACCGTTGCCGTGGCACGCGCCTGGGCGGACGGCAACACCGGCCCCGGACTCGCACTGTGGGACCGGTTGGCCGAGCAGGCGGTCCACGCCTTGCTCGTGCCCGAGGATCTGGACGGAGCCGGCGCCACACCCGTGGAGCTGGTCGTCGCGTTCGAGGCGCTCGGACGGCACGCGGTCCCCGGTCCATGGGTGGAGTCGGTCGCGTTCCTGCCCGTCGCGCTCGGGACGGACCCCGTCGTCACCGCGCTTGCCGAGGGAGCAGTCGGCACCGTGGCGGTCCCGCCCACCGTGCCCCGCGCGCTCGATGCCGATGTCGCGGCGCACGTCTACCTCGCCTCTGGCTCGGCCCTTGCCGCCGCGTCGGTCGGCCAGCTCTCTGCATCGGTCGACGGCACGCGACGCCTGTTCAGCGTGACCGCGTCGAACGCGCCTGCTCTCGAGCCGCCGCCCCAGGGTGCGCTCGACGCGGCCTTCGACACGGCGGTCCTGGCCAGCGCTGCCCAGCTGCTCGGCTGCGGGGAGCGGCTGCTGGCCGACTCGCTCGCCTACGTCAAGCAACGCCGCCAGTTCGGTCGTGAGATCGGCTCCTACCAGGCGATCAAGCACCAGCTCGCCGACGTACACATCGCGCTCGAGTTCGCCCGGCCACTGGTCCTCGGGGCAGCCCTTTCCGTCACGGCGCGCGACGTCTCGGCCGCCAAGGTCGCCGCGGGCGACGCGGCATACCTCGCAGCCAGGACTGCCCTGCAGGTGCACGGAGCGGTGGGCTACACCCGCGAGCTCGACCTCAGCCTCTGGATCACCAAGGTCCGGGCCCTGGTCGGAGCGTGGGGCACGAACGACTTCCACCGCGGACGGGTGCTCGACGCACTGACGCGGAGTGCCCGCTGAAAAGTCTGCCCCGACAGGGAACCGAGACGCTTCCTCAAACCTCTTCTGGGTGAGGTCGGAGATCAAGCCGTGGACGGGAACCTTGCGCCGGGAGCACCCTGATCGAAGGGTGCCGCCTGGCGCAGGACCTTCCGCACCGGCACACACCGAGGTCGAGGAGGGACGTGGTGGGCAGCTCTCTCGACATCCACGAGCTCTACGCCGCGTCGTACGGCCGCCTCGTCGTGCAGGTCTACGCGTTCTGCGGCGACCTCACCGATGCCGAGGACGCGGTCCAGGAGGCCTTCGTGACGGCGTTGCGCAAGCCGCACCAGCTCACCCGTGCCGACAGTCCCGAGGCCTGGATCCGGACGGTGGCTTTCAACCGGGTCCGGAACACGTGGCGGCACCGCGGTGTCGTGCGCAAGTACCAGGCCGCGGTGCCCGGCCCGCAGTCGACGCCGGAGGTCGGTCCGGAGCACGTCGCTCTGGTCACGGCGCTGGGGCACCTCGACGAGGACCACCGTCGGGTCCTCGTGCTCCACCACCTCGCGGACCTGAGCTGTGCGGAGATTGCCACCAACCTCGGTCTGAACGAAGGGACCGTCAAGTCCCGGCTCTCTCGGGCCCGGAGCCGACTGGCGGCGCTCCTGCAGGACGAGGAGGAACCACGCAATGCCTGACCTGGACGAGCTCCGCTCGTTGTCCCACCAGCTGCGCCCACCAAGCCTCGAGGCCCTGGTGGACACTGCGCGCCGTCGAGACCGCCGGGCCGCCATGGCGGTCGCCGCCGGGGCCGCCTCCGTGGTTGCCGCCGCGATCGCCGTCGTCATGGTGGTCACGGGTCCCGGGCGAGACGGCTCCCGGCTCGAACCGGCTCCCTCGCCATCGCCATCGGTCTCCACGTCGACGGCTCCGCCGGACGAGCCGACGGCGTTCGTCCCGGACGTCACACCCGATGACCTCCGACGGTGGGCTGAGCTCGAGACGGTCACCAATACCGATCCGGACCGTGCCGGTGACACCGAGCTGCTCTTCGACGTGCCGGTCCAGGACGCGTTCGCCTACCGGTGGAGCTTCTTCTGCTCGGGAGACCCCGACACGTGGTACGTGTGATCGTCGGCGACGGTGGAGGATCTGCGTCCGGCTACTGCGACAAGCCGCTCCCAGAGAGCTGCCCCCGCTGCCGACGGACATCTCGCCGTTCGGCCACAGCGGTACGGAGCCGGCGACCGTGGAGGTGCGGATGTTCGTCACCGGGCCGATCCCGCAGAAGCACCTCGACTGCTTCGACCGGCAGTCGCCGACGGACTGCCAAGATGTCCAGCCGCCGCTCGAGCCGCTCAGAAGCACCGACGCGCAGTTCGGGGTGTCACTGTTCGAGCACTGGGCCCCTCCCGTGGCGGAGGTGGCCGGCGAAGGTATCGGAGCGCTCGCGTCGATCGATGGAGTCGACTACGTCCTGCGCCAGGTGGCGCAGGGGCCCGGCGACGACGGGCTGACCCTCGACCTGGATCCGACGGGACCTGAGCTTCTCGTGAGCGTGCTCGACCAGCCGACCGAGGCCATGATCGCGTGCGGAACCACGGCGACCTCCATCGAGGAGGAGCGGGCCTGCCACCCCGGCCTGGAGCTTCGACTGGGCGGCCGTCGGGTGAAGCTCGAGCGGGGCACGTTCGGCGAGGCCGGTGACGTTCCCATGCTGTCGGGGCCGCATCCTCTCTATCGCGTCCCCGCCGGCACCACCGGACAGGTCGATCTCCGGGTGACCCGGGGCTCACCCGAACACGCCGCCCTCGCGCTTCTCGTGTTCGAGGCCACGGAGTGACGGCGGACGCGACCCGTGTCGCCGTCAGCCTCGGGCGGGTCACCTCGTCCTCGACACCCGCGCCAGGTTCTGTGCCGCGCGACGGTGCAGGACTGCACGCTCGCTGTCGTTCCGGGTGCGCGCGGCCGCCTCGGTGAACGCCTCGCTCGCCTGGGCGTGCAGCCCGGCCCGTTCGAGCAGGTCTCCGCGCACACTCGGCACGAGCGGCGAGTCGCCGAGGTCGTCTGCGTCCAGCCCTCCAGCACGGCAAGTCCCGCGTCCGGGCCGAACGCCCGCCCGTGCGCGACCGCCCGGTTCACCTCGACGACCGGTCCCGGCGCGGCACCGGCCAGGACGTCGTACAGATCCGCGATCCGGCGCCAGTCCGTGTCCTCAGCACGCTCCGCACGGGCGTGCTGCGCGGCGATCAAGGCCTGCAGGAAGTACTTCCCGACCGGCTTGCCACGCGAGGCCAATGCCTCGGCCCGCTGCAGGGCGGCAACGCCGCGACGGATCATCAGCTGGTCCCACCGCGTGCGGTCCTGTGACTCCAGCAGCACCGGGTCGCCGTACTCATCAAGCCGGGCCGCCGTCCTCGAGCCCTGCATCTCGAGCAGCGCCTGCAACCCCAGCACCTCAGGCTCCTCGGGCGCGAGTGCGGCCAGCATGCGCGCGAGCCGCGTCGCCTCGCTCGCCAGGTCGGGACGCATCCACTCCTGACCAGCCGTGGCTGTGTAGCCCTCGTTGAAGATCAGGTAGATCACGGCCATGACGTCATCGAGACGCCTGGTCCGTTCCGGCCCCGTCGGCAGCTCGAACTCGGCGTGGGCAGCGGACAGAGTCTTCTTGGCTCGCGAGATGCGCTGGCCCATGGTGGACTCGGTGGTCAGGAACCCGCGGGCGATCTCGGCGGTGGAGAGTCCCCCGACCAGACGCAGCGTCAGGGCGGCGCGGGACTCGGCAGTCAGGCTGGGGTGGCAGGACAGGAAGATGAGCCGCAGGACGTCGTCCTCGATGTGGTCGACCTGGCCGTCGAGGTCGGGCATCTCGTCCTCCTCTCGCCTGCGGGCGTGCTCGAGCTCCGCGAGCTTGCCGCGCAGGTTGTCGGCGCGCCGGAAGTGGTCGATGGCGCGCCGTTTCGCGGTGGTCATCAACCACGCGGCCGGGTTGTCCGGGACGCCGGTCGTGGGCCACTGTTCCAGCGCGGCCACGAGCGCGTCCTGCGCCAGGTCCGCGGCCAGCTCGACGTCCCGCGTCATCCGGGTGAGGGCGCCGACGAGGCGGGCCGAGTCGGCCCGCCACGCGGCGTAGACGGCCTCGGTCGGGTCATCCGAAGGGGTCTCTGCCGGCACGAGGCCAGCGTAGTGAGGCCCGTTCAGGCGCCCGGGGCCTCCGGGCCCTCGGAGATCTGGCGCAAGGTCGAGATCACGGTGATCTCGGGCCAGTGCTTCGCGTGCAGCTCGGCGAACTCGCGGTGATCGGCCACGGCCTCCTCGACGGTGTCGTACTGCAGGATGGCCCAGCCGCCGACGACCTCCTTGGCCTCGGCGTACGGCCCGTCGACCCGGCTGACCTCGCCCTGGCGGACCACGAAGTTCACGGCGTCCTCGGTCCCGTACAGACCGCCGCCGTCGAGGAACACACCCTTGGCGGCCCGCTCGCCGATGTGGGCGTCCATCGCCTCGAACAGTGCCTGGGGCGGCGTACCTACTCCCTCTTCCATCCTGACGAATCCCATGAAACGCGGCATCTTGATCACTCCTGTTGGTTGCCGGTGAGTTGCTTGTCGCACGTACGTCGAACGGCTCTCGGGCTATTCGACATCGACGATGGAAGTTTCTTCGAACCCTTGCCGCCACCATCCAAGCGCCACGCGCCCGACCTTGCACTCCGCGACCCTGGACGTACGGTCTGGACATGTTGATGCGACGCCTCCAGCACGCCGGTGACCTGCTCCTGGCCCAGGCCGGCGTGCGCTCTCGCGCTCGCGACCGCACGGACGCCACGTCACTTGCGCGACCGACCGGCCCCCCTTCCACGTGGACGTCCCTGGGCGAGCTCGGTTCCGCACTCGACGCAGTCCGACTGGTGGGGGCGTGGCCCCGCCTGTCCGCAGCGCCCCGGGGCGACGGCCATCTGGTGGTGGACATCCCCGGGTGGCAGGCACCGGAGGCTTCCGGGGCTCCGTTGCGGCGCTACCTGAAACGGCTGGGGTACGACGCTCGCGGCTGGGGCTTCGGAACCAACACGGGCGACCCGCGTCGCGACGTCGAGCGCTTGGCCGAGCGCGTGGTCGAGCTGGTGGAGGAGAAGGGGTCACCGGTCTCGCTGGTCGGTTGGAGCCTCGGTGGCGTGATCGCCCGCGAGGTGGCCCGCCGTCACCCCGAGGCCGTGCGCAGGGTGATCACGTACGGCACGCCGGTGGCAGCTCGACGACTCGACGCGGAGTCCCCGATCCTGGTGCCGCTCACGGTTCTCTTCTCGAGGCGTGACGGGATCGTGGCCTGGCAGGCCTGCATCGACCACTCATCCCTGGCCGTGGAGCACATCGAGGTGTCGTCGACCCACCTCGGCCTGGGGGTCGACCCGGACGTGTGGGCGATCGTGGCCGATCGGCTCAGCTCGGCGGCCAGGGTTCCCTGAACACGCCTCACAGCGTGCGCACCCAGGTCGCCACACCTTCGTCCAGGGCGAGCGTCGCGTCCGTCTCGGCCGCCGCTTCGGGGTCGTGAGTGGCCAGGACGACCGAAGCGCCGCGCGCGGCCTCCTCCCGCAGTTCCGCGATCATCAGCTCCCGGTTGCCGGCGTCGAGGTCACTGGTCGACTCGTCGGCCAGCAGCACTGCCGGGCGCAGGGCGAACGCCCTGGCCAGCGCGACGCGCTGCTGCTGGCCGCCGGAGAGCTGGTCGACGAGATGACGGCCGAACTCGGCCAGGCCGACCCGACCGAGTGAGTCCTCGACGCGGCCCAACGCCTCTCGGGCAGGCACCCCGAGCGCAAGGAGCGGGACCAGGATGCTCTCCTCGGCCGACAGGGTGCCGCCCAGCCCGTTGCGCTGCGGCACCAGGACGACTCCCGCTCGCGCCGCATCGTGCCTGTCCCCCAGCGTGGAACCGTCGACGCTGACCGTGCCTGTCACGGAGGCCGCCGCGGGGCGGATCGCACGGGCCAGCGCCCACAGCAGGGACGACTTGCCGGCGCCAGAGGGACCGGTGACCGAGAGCATTCGCCCGCCGGGCACGAGCAGGTCCAGCCGATGTACGGCGACGGTCTCGCCGTACGTGACGCTCAGGTCGGCCGCCTGAAGATCGCTCATGGTCGTTCCGCCCTGAGCTCGTAGTGATCCCCGACCTCGTGGAGCCTGACCAGCGTCCCCGGCGGCAACCGGTCGCGGGCGTGGCCGGGCAGCGGAAGGAACCCGTCGGCAGTCACCACGGCGTACTCCTCGCCGCTGCGGCCCTCGCCGCCGATCCGCCCGTCCCGGATCGTGACCGTGCGCGGCAGCACCCGGGCGACGTCGGGGTCGTGGGTGACCAGGACGACGGTCGTGCCGTACGTCCTGTTGACCTGCGCGAGTGCCGCCAGGACCTGGTCGCGCGCGGCATGGTCGAGCTGGCTGGTGGGCTCGTCGCAGAGGAGCAGGCCCGGACGGGTGGAGATCGCGACGGCGACCGCGGCCAGCTGGAGTCCACCGGGGGTCAGCTCGCTCAGCGGCCGGTCAGCGTGCTGGGCGAGCCCGACCTCCTCGAGGACCTCGCGAGGTTCTGTGAGCTCCCTGCCGGCACGCCGTGCGGGGTGCTGGGCAAATCGGACGTTGTCGTCGGGCGTGGCGTTCGCGAGCAGGTTGCGGCCGGCGCCCTGCAGCATCAGGCTGATCTGGGTGGCGCGCAGCCGGTCCAGGTCGCGCGGCGGTGCGGCGGACACCTCGATGTCGCCCACGAAGACCTTGCCGGCGCTGGGGCGCAGGACGCCGGCCAGCAGGCTCATCAGCGTCGACTTGCCCGATCCGGACGGTCCCAGCAGACCGATCAGCTCCCCCGCCGCGACGTCCAGGTCGACGCCGGAGAGGGCGGCGACGTCGTGTCCCTCGGCGTGGTAGATGTGCACCAGCCCGCGGGTCCGGATCGCGAGTCCTCGCATCAGACGTCCTCCCTCACGCGTTCGAGGTGAGCCCGGCGGGCAACTGCACGCCCAGCCAGTGCAGCAGCAGCCGGCAGCAGCACGAAGCACGCCGCACCAAGGCAGATGACCGCGGGCCATGAGATCGCTGTATCGATGACGGGCACCTCCGGACGGGTGGGGAAGAACGACACGTCGGGCATTGCCAGCGCTGCGCCGACCACGCCTGCGCCGACCCCGGTGGCGACGGCGAGCAGGATGGCCGGCAGCTGGGCCCAGACCGCGAGTCGTCGGGTCGTACGTCGACCGGCGCCGTTCAGCCGAAGAATGGCGATGTCCCGGGCGCGGTCACGCCAGCCGGTCACGGCAAGCACCAGCAGGACGAGGAGCGCGAGGAGGATCACGAGCGGTCCGACCACGACTCCCAGAGCGAGGCTCCAGGTGGCGACCGTGTCCTGGTGCGACTGCCGGACCGTTGTGACGCGCCTGACCTCGGCGACCACGATTCCGCGCTCGCGCAGCGAAGCGGTCACGGCAGCGACCAGGTCGGGATCGTCGACGAGCCACACCTCCGCATGGGCGTCGAAGGTGATCTCCGCACCCCGCGAGATCGCATCCAGGTCCACGATCGCCGAGCGAGCGGGCATGGTCGGAATGAGGGTGACCCGGCCGATGGAGCGGGCTTGCCGGTCACTGCCGTCCACACCGGTCACGTCGAGCTCGTCCGTGTCGCGGCGATCCGCGGGGAGCACCGCGGAGACCGTACGGGGCACCCAGGCCGGTGTGAGCTCGGCGGGATACAGCCCGTGGAGGCTCAGCAGGAGACGCAGGGTGCCGCCGGTCGCCGTACTGCTGGGGAGGATCGCCCGTTGCTGCTCCTCGGTGGCGTTCCAGTCCTCCGCAGAGGAACCCCAGTCCGCCGGTCGCCCGTCGACCCGCAGGTCGCTGAGCTCCAGGTCTCCGTCGACCGAGACCCCCGGGGAGGCCCTGAACTCCACCGCGGCCAGCGTGCAGCCGCTCGCACATTCCGACACGTTCCCGACGAGCTCCGCGCTCTCGCCGTTCGGCGGAATCGCACCGAGCGGGACGGTCCGGCGCGTCCCCGTGCCGGTGGTCACCACCAGGCTGAGGATGAGCTCGGAGTCAGCGCCGAACGCGTCGAGCGAGCTCAGCCCCGGACCCGTCCGCACGGTGAGAGTGACGCGCGAGCCCGTCAGCGTCATCGGCTCCTTGTCCGAGGGTTCGAGCGCCCGCCACTCAGCGTCGGTGGGCCCCCCGCGGGGGAAGAACGCGATCCGGCGGAACCCGTCAGGCTCCACGGCCAGGGTGGTGCCGGAGACCATGACGGGCGTCGCACGACGGCCCGTCGGGTCGGCGGCGCTCAGCGTCTCGCGCACTCCGTCCAGGTCGCGTCCGTCGAGGCGGAGGACCACCGGTGCTCCGGCGCCGTGCTCGCTGGCATTGGTGCGGGTCCGGTCGCCCACGACGTAGGCGTCGAAGGCGAAGACGGCGAGCGCACTGGCCACGGTGATCACCACGATGGCCGCGCGGGTCTCGCGGCGGCGGCCCGTCTCGAGCAGGGTCACGCCGGCAACCAGGCGCCCCCGACGCAGCAGGGTGCGCCCCAACGCCGTCGCAGCAGGACCGCTGAGGTGCGCGAGCAGCAGACCGGCCAGCAGTGCCAACAGCGCCGGCCCGAGCAGGGCGAACGGTCCGCTGAGGCTGCCAGTGACGAAGGCGAGGACGCCGGTCCCCACGGCGGCGATGAGGAAGGCGTCGAGGGCACCGAGCGCCCAGCGTCTCGACGAGACCCGGCCACTCCTCATCAGACCGTCCAGCGGCTCGCGGGCGACGCGTGCGGCGGCCGCCACCGTTGTCAGGACCACGGCGGCCACCGCAAGGAAGACTGCGATCGCGAACCCGGGACCGGCCTCGAACGGTGCCGCCCCTGGCAGCAGGGCCCGAGCGAGAGCGCCACCGAGGAGCGCGGCGGCCGCGCCGGGAACAACCCCCACCAGAAGGACGGGGAGCAGCTCGATCAGAAGCAGCCACACCGCTCCAGCGGGCCCCCGGCCGCGGAGCCGCGCGACGGCGACCTCCCCTCGCCGCTGCTCCGTCGCGGCCGCGAGCACGAGCCAGAGGACGAACACGGTCAGCACGGCCAGCGGCGCCATCAGCAGTGGCACGGTGCGGTGTGCCTGGCGAGTCTGCGCGCGAACGTCCTTCGTCACGTCTCGAAGCCCGGTGAGGACATGCAGGTCTCGGCCATTGGCCCTGATGTCGTCCGTCAACGTGTCGACCCGGGCGCCGAGCGTGAGCAGCTCGTCGACACCGGTCGCGTCGGTGCGCACGGGCGCACCCGATTGCGACGTCTCGCCCAACAGGATCGGAGCGGCGACGAACGTCTCCTCGGCGGTCAGCCAGGCGTCGTGGGCGGCGGTGGGGTCGGTGCCGTGGGAGATGCTCGAGATGCCGACCAGCTTCTGGCCCTGCCACCACGTCTCGTCACTCTGTGCGTAGGTGCCGACGACCTCGAGCCGCACCGCGGGCTCCCCGTCGATCGCCGTCCTCACCCGCTGAGCCGAGCCGAGCTCGAGGCCGAAGGTCGCGACATCGACCTCACTGACGAGGATCTCGCCGGGTGCATCGGGACAGCTGCCGCTGAGGACCCGGAGGTGATCGCAGGCGCCTTCTCTCCAGACGAGCGGCCCGGACGGGGGTACGTCGCCGGCGACCGGCGTGACGCTGGCGGTGCGCCCCAGCACGGCTGGTCCGAGCGCCGCCACCACGTTGCCCGGGACCATCGCGCGGAGGTCGCGAGGGTCCAGTGCGTCCGTCGCACCGCCGGCGGTGACCAAGGACTCCGACTGGACGATCACGGTCTTCTCGGCGGGACTCGCGTGGGCCAGCAGGGTGTCGACGAGCGCTTGCTGCATGGCCCGGTCGTAGACCGGCGTGAAGGCGGTGCAGGCCGTGATCAGCGCGGAGACCGCGATCAGCGCCAGGGTCTGCCCGCGCCGGTGGCCCAGGGCCGACTGCCGCGCGAAACGGATGGGTGACCATCTCGGTGCGCGCCGGGATCGCCAGGCCCTCATGCCCACATCCTGTCGTCGTGCGGTGCGGGGAGCGTATCCCGATCATCGATCCGGATTTCGTCGATCCTCAACGCAGAGTGACTTCGGCTCCGCCGTCGACGTACACGACCTGGCCGGTGATGTGGCTGTTGTCCTCGGACACCAGGAACGCCAGCACCTGCGCGACGTCGTCGGCCCGCAGGTAGCCGTTGAGCGGCATCGGCACGGCCGCGTCCATGAGCTGCTTCATCGCCGGGTCGGCGATCAGCTCCTCGGTCATCGGCGTGAGTACGACGCCGGGCGCGACGACGTTGAGCGGGATCCCGGCCGACGCCCACCCCGGCTCGATCGCCGTTCGCCGTACCCACTGGGCGAGCGCAGACTTGGACGACGGGTAGAGCTGGTGACCACGGCGGCCGGCGACCGCGACGTCGGCAGCTGCCAGGGCCGAGACCTCGTCGCCGGCCAGGCAGGCGGCGACCACGTCCTCATCGGCCTGCTGGGTCGCGGAGATCGAACCGACCACGACGACTCGGGGTGCGGAGGACGCGGCGAGCGCGGGTTGCAGAGCGGTGACGATCTCGGTCGTGCCGAAGAAGTTGACCTTCACCGTCAGGTCGCCGGGTAACGACGTACCCGCACAGGTGACGACTCCGTCGAGCACGCCGCCCGCGGCAGCGATCACAGCCTCGGCTGCCGCGGCGCGGCCGGCCGGAGTTGCCAGGTCGGCAATCACGTCGGCGTCACGCAGGTCGACTCCGATCACGCGATTCCCCCGTCCCTGAAGGAGATTGGCCAGGGCGGCCCCGATCCCGGAGGCGGAGCCGGTGATCGCGATCGTGCGGCTCATGGCACCGCATCCTCGACCGTCGGGTGCGTGGACAGCGCGCGCGACAGCCCGGTGAAGCGGAGCGCCTGGGCGACCATGCCGTGGGCGCCGACGACCCGGAGCTCGCTGCCGGCGTCACGGCACGTCCGTGCCCCCGACACCAGGGCGCCCAGGCCGACGGCGTCGATGCGTGCCGTGAGCGACAGGTCGACGATCACGATCGGCGCGTGGGCCGCCGCGTCGGAGATGTCGGCAACGAGGTTCACGGCGTGGAGCTCGGTGACCTCGGATCGGCATCGGATCGTCCGGAAGCTCCCCGCTGCTGGTGGGCGACGTTCGTCCGGAGTCGGCCGCGTGGCCGATGACGGCGGGAGATCCCGAGCACTCTCGGGCTCCTCTTGGCCGCCCAGTCGGGTGTGGAGGTAGCTCACACGGTCCAATGTGCCAGTCCTCGCGCCGCCCTACGACTTCGGGGCCAGCAGCCGGGTCATGGCCGCCCTGGCTTCGCCGTACGCCCCGTCGAAGCCGCCTGCGGTCTTCGCGACGATCGCGCCCTCGTAGAGCAGGTGCGCGTGAGCGCCGACCGCCTCGGCGTCCGGGATCCCGGCCTCGTCGACCAGGCGCACGAACAGTGCGCGCATGTAGCGCTTGTCCTCGCGGATGACCACGTTGCCCGGGTGGTCCGTGCCGCCCAGCTCGGCATAGGCATTGACGAAGGCGCAGCCCCGGTCCTGCTCGCGCATCCGCTCCTCGAGCGCATCCATCACGGCCAGGATCCGCCGGGGGCCGGGCTCCGGTGCGTGGCGCTCGAGGTGGTCGCTGAGGAAGTCGATCCACCGGGCCGCCCGCCGGGTGAGGTAGGCGGCGACCAGCTCGTCCTTCGATCCGAACCTGTCGTAGAGGGTCTTCTTGGTCGTCCCCGCCTCGTCGGCGATCAGGTCGACGCCGACCGCGCGGATGCCGCGCTCGTAGAAGAGCGCGCTGGCGGTGTCGAGGATGCGCTCGCCTGCCGGGGTGTGCGGGTTGCGAATGGTCGTCGTCATCTTTTCCTCCCAAGGACACTGCGAGTATACAGACCGGTATGGTTATGTCGAGGCATGACGCGATTCGCTCCCATTGCCCTGGTCGTCCTCTGGAGCTCCGGCTTCGTCGGTGCCACCCTCGCCGCCCAGTCGGCACCCGCGGAGACGACCCTCCTGTGGAGGTACGTCGTCGCCCTCGGCCCACTGCTCGGGTGGGCCTTGTGGACGCACCGTCGGTACGGCGCCCGGTTCCTCGCCCGAGAAGCCGTGATCGGGATCCTCGCCCAGGGGGGCTACGTGCTCGGCGTCTACCACGCAGCAGATCTCGGCGTGCTGCCCGGAACATCGGCGCTCGTGGCCTCACTGCAGCCGCCATTGGTGGCGGCCATCCTCTGGGGCGGTTCGGGTGGCCGGACCGATCGACGCCAGGCCCTGGGGCTGTTGACAGGGCTGGTCGGCGTACTCCTCGTCGTCGGAAATGACCTGGGCAGTGCGGGCGGTGCGGCGGGGCTCGGCTCGGTGGGCCTCGGCATGCTCAGCCTGACCGCGGCGACCCTCGTCGCGGACCGCTGGCCACAACCCGCGGGGCACGGCGTGACGGACTCGATGGTCGTCCAGTCGGTCGTCGCGCTCGGCTTCTTCGCGGCCATCGCCCTCGCGACCGGGACGGCCGCACCCCCGCACGACGGCGACTTCTGGTTGGCGATCGCGTGGCTGGTCGTCCTGCCGGTCTTCGGCGGCTACGGCACCTACTACTACGTGCTGCGAACCTCGGGGCCGGTCGTCGTGAGCGCCTGGCTCTACCTCACTCCCGCGGTCGCAGCCGTGTGGGCGTGGCCGATGTTCGGGGAGCCGATCACCGTTCGCGCCGCGATCGGGTTCCTGGTCGCGGCAGCGGGGGTGGCGGCCGTCGTACGACCGAAGCAGCCGGTCAGTCGTTCGTCGACGCGGGGGGCTCAGCGTCGAGGCGGTCCAGAAGACTGTCCAGGAGCCGGCGCAGCTGCCGGGACTCCGTCGCGTTCAGGCCGAGCGATCCGACCAGTCGAGACGGCACGTCCGAGACCTGGTCCCGCAGCTTCCGCCCAGCGGCGGTGACAGCGACCAGGACCCGCCTCTCGTCGGCGGCATCGCGGCGGCGGGTGACGAAGCCGGCCTGCTCCAGCCGCTTGAGGACCGGGGTGAGGGTCCCGGAGTCGAGCCGGAGGCGACTGCCCAGCTCGCCGACGGTCATCTCCTCACCCTCGTCCCAGAGGGCGAGGAGCGTGAGGTACTGCGGATAGGTGAGTCCGAACTCCTGCAGGAGCGGTCCGTAGGCGCGAGTGACCGCCCGGCTCGCGGCGTAGAGCGGGAAGCAGAGCTGAGCATCGAGATCGAGCTGAGGGTGACGGGACACACAGTGATCTTAGCTTGCCCAATTCGATTGTGCACAATTAGATTGTGCGCATGAAGACTCTCTACACGACCACCGCCATCGCCACCGGAGACGGCCGCAACGGCCACGTCCAGACCACGGACGGCCTCCTCGACACCGACGTCCGGATGCCGCCGAGCTCGGCGGTCCGGGCGGTTCGACCAACCCCGAGCAGCTCTTCGCCGCCGGCTATGCGGCGTGCTTCCACTCGGCACTCAAGCTGGTGGCCGGCGCGGACGGTGTCGACGCGAGCGACAGCGAGGTCGTCGCAGACGTGTCGCTGGGCGCGCTCGAGAACGGCGCCTTCGCGTTGTCCGTCGCGCTCGAGGTGACCATTCCGGGCGCCGAGCGCGAGGTGGCCGAGAAGATCGTCGCGCGCGCCCACCAGGTGTGCCCCTACTCGAACGCCACGCGAGGCAACATCGAGGTCGTCCTCACCGTCGCCTGACGGGCCGCTCGGTTCTCCACCCACGCGGCGCCATGCCTCGGTATCGTTCGAGCATGCCAAACCGAGGTGAGACGCCGCGGCCCCACGAGCAACCCGCGGACGCGCGGAATCGCATCGCCAACGAACGCGACCGCATGGCGAACCGCCGCGAGATCGTGGCCGACCGACGCGAGGACACGGCGGACATCCGCGAGGAGGGGCTCGACGACATGGCCGAGGACCTCCGCGGTATCGCCCGGGAGCACGCGCAACCCATTGCATCCGAGGGTGATCACCGGCGAGAGATCCTGGACCGCACCGAGGACCGTCTCGAGCGCTCGTACACGGCGATCGACCGAAGTCGCGCCAAGCTGTCCCGCGACGAGGCGCGCGAGTCTCGCGATCAGGACGACCTGGATCGCAAGGCGGCTGCATCCGACGCCGACCTGGCGAACGACGACTAGCTTCGTCAGCCCTGCTCGTCGGAGTCCTGGTCGGCCCACCACTCGGCGTCGCGTTCCTCGAGGACGTCCTGGAGGTCACGCCAGGCCTCGTAGTGCTCGTAGGCCTCGTCGTACTCCGGGGAGGACTGGGTCATCGTTCCATGGTGACGCCAGGAGCGCGGCTCAGCAACAGCCTTGCTCAGGTCGGCAGGTCGAAGACCAGCAGGGTGCTGGTCGCGGTCGCGACGACGGCACCCGATGCATCGGTGACCACGCCCTCGGTGAACGCGACGCGGGAGCCACCCTTGACGAGCGTCCCGACCGCGGTGAGCCTCCCGCTGGTCGACCGCACCGCCTTGAGATAGCTGACCTTGATCTCGACGGAGGTGTAGCCGCGACCCTGAGGCAGCACGCTGTGGAGGGCGCAGCCAGCCACCGAGTCGAGCAGCGTGCAGACCAGTCCCCCGTGCACCGACCCGATCGGGTTGTACGCCGACTCGTCGGGCTCGCAGGTGAACTCGACGCGGCCGGGCTCGGCGGAGACGAGGGCCATGTCGACCAGTCCCGAGATGGGAGGCGGCGGAAGCACGCCGTCGATCATCGCCTGCAAGTAGTCGAGGCCGGCCATGGCCAGGCCTTCGCCGGCGCCGATGGCGGGGTCGTACCAGGTCACGGTGCGCGAGCGGGGCTCTCCCCAGCTCGCGGGTGCGTCGGTGCCGAGGTCCTGCAGCGTCATCGCTTCTCCTGCTTCGGGCGCCGGGCGTGCCTGGAATCGGACAGGTGGAGGTCTGGATCGTCGGGGACGGCGTACTCCCGACCCCACGCGAGCAGCGACGTCAGCACCGGGATCAGCGCCTTGCCCGACTCGGTGAGGTGGTAGTCGAACCGCTGCGGCGCCTCCTGGTACTGGACGCGGGAGACGACGCCGGCCTTCTCCAGGACCTTGAGCCGGGCCGCGATGCGATCGCGCGGGGCGCCGGTGCCGCGCACGATCTCGCCGAACTGGCGCGAGCCCATCCAGAGCTCCCGCACCACGAGCAGGGCCCACCGCTCCCCCACGACCTCGAGAGACGCCGCGATCGGGCAGGGACGCCCGGGGAGCTCGGCCAGGCTCGGGAACGCCGACTGGTTTGCGGTGCTGGTCATGCGTGCTAGCGTCTCTCGAGTGAGTTTGAATGTCAAACCGTCGATCTCGACCGACAGCGGCCGTCCTCTGGTGCCCGTCGCCCTCGGCACCGCACTGGTGCTCGTCACCTACGTGACGCCGATGGCGACGATCCCCGCGACCGCGACCGACCTGGGAGCAGGCCCGGCCGCACGGGCCTGGATCCTCAGCTCGATGAGCCTCGGCCTGGCCGCCGCGCTGCTCGCGTCGGGTGTGCTGGGTGACATCCTCGGCCGCCGTCGCGTCTACGTTGCGGGTTCCGTCGCCATGGCGCTGGCCGCAGCAGTCTGCGCGGTGGCCCAGGAGCCGATCGTCTTCGTCGCCGCACGCGTCGTGGAGGGCGTCGGCGGTGCCGCCGTCCTGGCCTGCGGCCTGGCCGTGCTCGCACACCGCTATCCACCCGGTCCCGAGCGGATCCATGCCACCTCCGTGTGGGCTGCCAGCGTTGGGCTCGGCATCGCGGCCGGAGCCGTGCTCGCGGCCGCTCTCGACATCGGGACCGGCTGGCGGGAGGCCTACGCCGTGACCGCCGTCCTGGGCCTGGCGCTGGTGCTCCCGAGCCTGCGCGGCATCGCCGAGTCGGCGGCCGCCGTACCGAAGAAGCTCGACGTGCCCGGACTGGGGCTGCTGGTCGCGGCGACGACCTTCGCGGTCTCGGCTCTGACCCAGGGCCGCAGCGGCGTCGACGCGACGGCGGTCATGCTGGCCGCGCTCTCCGCGTTGTCGTTCGTGGCGTTCATCCTCGTCGAGCGTCGGGTCGGGCAGCCGCTGCTCGATCCCGAGCTGTTGCAGCACCCGAGGTTCCGTGCCGCGACCGGCGGCTCGCTGTTCCTCGGCGCGGGCATCATCGGCATGTCGGCGTTCACCCCGACCATCGCCCAGCTGGGGCTCGGTCGTGGCTTGTGGGCTGCCAGCGTGCCGGTGCTCGCATGGGCCGGAGTCAGCGTCGTCACCTCGATGCTGGTGCGCAAGGTCCCGCACCCGTTGGAGGGTTCGCGGCCCATCGCCGCACTGCTGGTCCTCGTCGCCGTTGGTCAGCTGCTCGGTCGCGGCCTGCAGGCCGACTCGTCGATGTGGCGGCTCGTGGTGCCGATGGTGGTGGCCGGCGTCGGCACCGGCGTGCTGAACGCCGTGCTCGGTCGCGAGGCGATCGCCAGCGTCCCACCGGCCAGTGCCGGGATGGGAAGCGGCGCCAACCAGACCGCCCGCTACCTCGGGGCTGCTCTCGGGATCACGCTCTTCGTGACCGTGGCCACGCACGCCGGCGACACGATCATCGAGGGCTGGAACACGGCAGTGCTCGTCTCTGCCGCGCTCACTCTCGCGGGCGCGGCGGCCATCGCGATCACCGGCCGAGGACGCTCGCCCATGCCGTGATCGGTCAGCGGTGCAGGCGCCCCTCGATCGCCCCAGCGGGGTACGTCGGGTTGTGGACGTTGAAGTAGTACTTGCCCGGTCGCGCCAGGATCTTGTCGATCAGTGCGCCCGGCACCCCGGTCGCACACGTCGATCCGCCCGTGACGGACCCGACGAGGTCGACCACGATGCTCCCGTCGGAGCGCTTGTGGATGTGCGCCGCGTCCGGGGCTTCGATGCCGCGCCACTCGACGTGTGCACAGACCCGTTGCCGGGCCTTGTTGAGCGTGAAGTGCGCCTCTCCCGATCCGTTGGCGTCGCCGCTCGGCTTCAAGCTCGCCTCGAGTCGTGCAGGCGCCGCCCGCTCCGGCGTCGTCGCGTGCGCGGGCGTCACCACCGCGACGCCGAGCACTCCGACCGCAAGACCGGCGCGCAGGACCGGTGAGATCCATCCCGATGAACGTTGTGGTGTCAGCATGACTACCTCCTCCCCTTGCTACGGGGACGGGCGGCAAACGGTTCAGCGGTCCGGATGGCCCGACCTTGCTGCGGGGCCGTGACTGGGCCGTGACGGAAGGCGAACCACCATGGCGCATGCAACATCCGGTGGGAGCGCTGGCGGTCAAGATCTGGCGCGATGGGGACGGTGAGATCCGGGCGCGGGTCGAGACGAAGCTCGACGTCGTGGACGACTCGCTGCCCGCCACCTCCCACCACACCTCTGCCGCCGCGGTGACCGCGTCGGTGGAGTCCTGGCTTCGCGAGTACGAGGAGCTCACGGCAGGGCCGCGACGGGCGCGCTGATCCGGCTCCGACGACCTCAGCCCGCGGGCAGGGGCTTCGACAGGCTCAGCCAACGGGCCGAGGACTCCACCAGGGACACCGTGGGCACAAACGGGACCAGGGCACGGTACGCAGCCAGGAATGCCTCCGACGCCGGGCGGCCGAAGCAGTCCTCCAGCAGCCGGCCGTACTGGTCGGCCTGACGTTGGGCGCGCCCCCAGCTTCCCTCGTCGATCAACGCCTGGATCAACGCCAGCTGGCTGCGCTCACGGAACGGGTCGATGGCCACCAGGCGCATCGCCTGGTCGATGGCGCGAGCGAACTCGCCCCGCTCCCGCAACCGGTGAACCAGGGCCTCCAGGAAGTGGATCTGGAGCTGCCCGAGCCGCTCGCGCTGGATGATCACCCAGTCGTCGTACCATCCCGGCAGCAACTCTTTGGAGAACCAGTGGCAGACCGGGTCCGCGACCGCGTCGGTGTCACCGTTCACCAGCGCCCAGCCGTGCCGCTCCAGGTCCGCGACGTCGAGCGCCACCTCCGGGCTGAGCATCAGCGACGAGCCAGTGCACACGACCATCGGGGCATGGCACGCGCCGTTGAGACGCCACAGGCTCGAGCGCAGGTTGGCCGAGGCGCGGGTCTCCGGCTTCTCCGGCCACAGCGTGCCCGCCACCAGTGAACGGCACAGCGGTCGGTCCCGCAGTGCCAGCAGCGCCACCAGCCGCTGGGTGCTGTCAGCAACGTCGACGACCTCGTCACTGACGGTCAGCCGGAAGCCGTCCAGCAGTTCGAGCGAGATCCGGAGCTCCCACGGGACCTCCCCGGGCCTCCTGGTGCCGGGCACGCCGAAAGTGACTTCACTCCTGTCCATCTACCCCTCCTGACATGCCCCAGGAGGAAGCATGTTTCCGGGCTCGGCGTTCGGCAGCGTCACCGCTGCGTTACCGGGCCCACAGGGGCAGCAGTATTCGGCGTTCGGCTCGATGTGCCCGAGATCCATGTCTTACCTCGCCTCAAGAAGAGTCCGAGGGTCGACCTTGCCGGTCAGCCTGACGAGCCCCGAGCTCCCGGAGCATCGTCCTCGGGTTCTCCGACGGCATCACGACCCGGCGAAGGGAATACCCAGTTGTGGCGAAGTTTCTGCTCACGAGAAGCCGGCCCGTGCGGGCGCCCGGTCCTCGACGAGCCGGGTCAGCTCGGCGGACGGAGTCACTCCGAGCTCGCCAGCCAACAACCCACGGAACCCTTGGAGGGCCCGCTGTGCCTCGATCCAGTTGCCTTCGTCCAGATAGGCAGCGATCAGGGCGCGCTGACCGCTCTCCCGCAGGGGCTCGGCATTGACGGCCACCAGCGCACACTCGACGGCGTCGGCGTGCAACCCCCGCAGGCTCAGCTCCTTGCTCATCGCCTCCAACCCGTGCAGGACCCGCTGCCGGAGCCGCTCGCGCTCCAGGATCGTCCACTCGTCGTACCACCCCGGAAGCAGGTCGAGGGCGTCGGCGTCCGGGGGCCCCTGGGTCAGATCCTCTGCTCGCGGGACTCCGCCGATCATGCGGTCTGCCCAGGACCGGATCTCCTGGACATCCACCGAGACACCGTCCTTGAGGCTCAACGACCACTTGTCGCACTGCATCACGTCCACTCCCGCGCGGCGCAACCGCCACAGTGCTGATCGGAGGTTCCCCGCGGCCCGGTCGTCGTCTCCCACCGGCCACAGGGTTCCGGCGACATGACGGCGCTCGACGCGGCCCTGCCTCAGGGCCACGAACGCGAGCAGACGCTTGCTGCCCTCGGGGACGCAGTGACGAAGCCCGTCCACCACGACGTACGGTCCCCCGAACAGGTGCACGCACGGACCCGTCGGACCTGTCTCCTCAGCGCGCATCGGTTCCCTCTTCTCCTCGAGCGTCCCGGTCACGGCCTCGAGCCCCGTGCGGTGTGTGCGACGTCAGGAAGCGCTCCACTTCCTTGACCGCCTCTGCGGGGTCGGCGTAGTGGTGCATCTCGCGGCCGCCGGCGGTGGCCAGCCCGCGGCGCAACGCCCGCTCGGTGGTCACGGAGATCAGCAGTCGGTCGACCTCGGTCTCCACACGCACGATGCAGACCCCGCTCCGGGACTGAGCCGCGTGACCACTGTCCTCCGCCGTCACGGCCGCACCATGAGGTACAGCGCCGCCGGCCCGTCGCTGAGGAAGGCGTAGACACCGTGGTGAGGTGAGTCAGCCAGTCCGAGCCCGCTCGCCAGCGCGCGGGCGCGGGCCGCGGCCAGGGGCTCTGCCGACACCTCGTGGGTGGTCGCGGCCACGTCGACCCACGCCCCTTCGGGAAGCTTCCGCCTCGCCTCGTCGAGCGACGACGACTCCTCCAGCCGCCAGCCCTCGCTGAACCGCGCCACACCGACGCGCTCGTTGCCGCTCGCCTGCGCGATCGCGGAGGCGTAGCGCGTCCGGTCCCGGGGCGCCGTGACCAGATAGAGGTCCACGTCCGTCAACGGGGAGACCTTCTCATCGAGGATCTGCTCGAACAGCGAGGTGCTGAACTCGCCCGGGGGCTCGACGTCGGGGCCGACTGCATCCTCGACATCGGAGTCCTCGTCGTAGGTCTCATCGGCCTTCTCGATGTCGTCGGCGAGGTGAGCCACGTCGTAGACCTCGCTGTACACCTTGACGTACTCCCCCGTGTCGTCCTCCGACTCCTCGAGGTGCACCCCGCGGGTGAACGCGATCCAGCCGTGAGGTCCCTCCGGCTGGCTGGCCGGCAGGTCCACCTGCATGTCCGGCACCCAGAAGTCGATTGCCGGGGGCTCGGCGTTCAGCGGGATCCGATCGAGCCGCTGAGCCAACGCCACCGCCGAGATGGCGACGTCGGGGGTGCAGCGGATGATCCGGCAGCGCCCGTTCCACAGTCCGCGCTGTTCGAGGTGCCTCCTCACGGGGGCGTTGTCGTTGTCCAGGACCACGTCCAGGAACCCGCCGGGGGGCAGCTCGACGAAGTGGTCGCGCATGTTGTCGTCCAACTCGACGTAGGCGACCTGGTCCTCGAACTGCAGTACCTGCGCCCGGTAGATGCCCCACTCGCGCATGCTGAGGTGGGGCTGCCAGGCGGCTTCGGGAGGCGGCACGGTGCGGTCCCTTCGCGCCGCCCAGATGTCCAGTGTCCACTCGTCCTGCTCTCGTAGCAGCAGTCCCAGCGGGACGGCCGCGACGCTGGGCGCGGATCTCGGCGCGGCCATCTCCCAGGGCCGCTCGAAGAGCCGCTGGATCGGCGTCTGTGCCGACCTGGGTGTCAGCCACGGCCCGCCGGCAGCTCGTTCGCGCTCGAACCAGGCGCTGGCCAGGGCGCTGCGTGCCGTGCTCCCCCAGTCCCACTGCGTCTCCAACGAGGCAGCTCGGACCCGGACCCGGACCGCGTCGTCCCGCCACGGCCTGATCGAGGAGCCAGGCCCACAGCTGGTGGCGCACACGGAGGTGTAGGCAGGCTCGGAGCCACTGAGGACCGGCGGCGCGGGGATGACCTCGACCACCCAGAACCGGCCGGGCACGCCGACCTCGAGCCGGCTGAGGTCGACGTCGATCTCCGTGAGGCTGCGCAGCAGCCTGCCCTCCTCGGAGACCGCCAGTCCGGGCGTCGCCCGCAGCCGGACGCTTTCGCCGTCGACGTCCCACAAGGACAGCTCGTAGCCGTGGACCGTCCCGGAACCGCCCGCCAGCGTCGAGAGCCTGCTCAGCTCCTCGGCGTACTTCTGGATCTGGTCGAGGTGCTCGGCCCTCAGGAACAGGCCGTCGACGGGGTTCAGCCGCCGCAAGCCGCTGAGCGCGGGAGGTGACGTGACCGTCTCCGCGCTGGGTGCTGGCTCCGCCTGGGGCGGCACCGGGCTGGCCGTGGTGGTCATGATGCGTCTCCCTTCGAGGGTCGTGCGTTGAGAGTGAGCACCGCGTCGTGTCCCTCTCGGGGGACCACCGGTGGCCCACCGACGACGCCTGCCAGCGGAGCGGCAGGCGACACGCCGTACACCGGGGTCGGGCCAGTCCCCTTGACCACGACACGCACCAGACCCTCGACAGGGCGGTCGAGCCCGATCACGACCAGCAGTTGCTCGGCGTCGTACTGCACCGACTCGACACGCTGCTCGGACCAGCCCTTCTCGGTGAGCGAGGTGACGCTGACCGCGCGGCGACGCAGCGACGCCCCGGCCAGAGCCCGGTTGACCGGCAGCACCAGGCGCGTGCCATCGTCCTGCCACTCGACGTGCTCGGCACGGATTCGCGGCCCCTCATCGGTGTCGGCGCAGTCCTCGACCGCACCGACGAGGTGGGTGGCCATCCCGGCCAGCAGGTCGGCGATCGTGGCGGTCGGGATCAACGCGCAGCGACAGCAGTCATCGACACTGACCCGGTCCACGGTGGTGCAGCCGTCGTCGTCGCGCAGCCGGATCTTCACGCAGGCCAGCACCACGGCGGCATCGGGGTTGGCGACCGGGAACGGGAGCGGCGCGGAGGCGTCCTCCTCCCGGCCCGCGCAGAGGTCGGCAGCGTCGGCGGCCGCGAGACACCGCATCCTGCGCAGCATCTCGGCCGGCCGTTCGTCGGCCGGCAGGGCCAACACGCGGTCGCGGGCTGCCTCCGCCTCCCGGCCAGCCTGGTCGCCGGCAGCTGCCCGCTCGAGCCCGAACAAGACCCGCAAGCGGTGATATCCGGTACGACAGGGTGGGCAGCGGCCGGGCAGCAGGTGCACTCTGGCCGTCTCGATGATCCGCGACGGCTCGTTGCGGTGCCCGCCCACGTCGCAGGGGTCGGCGAGCACCGGCACATCTCGGGCGGTGGCGCAGTCGAACTCGACCACCAGGCACGCGCGCACCTTGCGGGTGCCGCACTTCTTCTTCTCCTCTTCGTCGTACTGGTCGAGCCAGCTGGCCAGGTCGAGACTCTGCGACGTCGAGAGGACGAGCTCGCGGCCCTGTCCGTCGAGTGCCAGCCCCGGCTCGATGACGAGACCGAGGAGGCCGTCGCGGCGTACGCCCATCCCCCACACCACGCCGAGCCGTGCAGCCAGGCGTTGTGCAGCATCTGCTTGCCGCGCGGGTTGCCCATCAGGACCCGGAAGTCGTCCTCGCCGAGGAGCATCCCGTAGGCGACCCGCAGCGCCTCGAACGGGGTTGACCGGCAGGTCCTCGGGCGGGTGCAGTCGCCGCACGAGCAGTCGTGCTGTCGTGGTGTCATACGTGTCAGACGCCTCCTCGGTGGTTCGCCGGGGAAGGGCAGCGCCGCCTTGGCGTACTCGCGGCGGACGGCTGCCATCAGGTGGTGCTGGTGGATCCGCTCGCCGGCCGCGGCGGCGGCGAACGCGGCGGCGACGGCGGCGTTGCGGATCCAGCCGCCGGGGACCGGGTACAGCCGGGCCAGAGCGGCGACGTCGACGTCGGTCGCCAGGTGCGCCGGCGGGGAGGTGCAGGTCCCACAGGTCTCGGCGGCCGCGCTTCGTCGGGCAGCGGGAACTCGACGACGAAGTCCATCCGGCGGAGGAAGGCTGCGTCGATGTTGTGGCGCAGGTTGGTGGTGAGCACGGCCAGCCCGTCGAACGTGTCGAGCCGCTGCAGCAGGTAGGCGGTCTCGAGGTTGGCGTAGCGGTCGTGGGCGTCGGTGATCTCGGTGCGGGAGCCGAAGAGGGCGTCGGCCTCGTCGAGGAGCAGGACGGCCTGGGTGCGCTCGGCGACGTCGAAGGTCGGCGGCCAGGTTCTTCTCGGTCTCCCCGATCCACTTGGAGACGACCTGCGAGAGGTCGACACGCAGCAGGTCGGTCTCGGCCGCGGTGGCCAGCGCCTCGGCCGCGAGCGACTTGCCGGTGCCCGGGCGGGCCGGTGAGCAGCATGCCGCACCCCCCGGGCCGCGTGCGCGTTGGCCGACAGGCGCCAGTCGTCCAGGACTGTCCCCTGGTGCTCGAGTCGCGACACCGCCTCGCCCAGCTGGTGAGCCGGCCTCTGCGGGGAGCACCAACTGGTCCCAGGCGAGGTCGGGGCTCTCGAGACTGACTCCGGGCGGGAGCAGGGTCGCCGTTCGCCGGCGCAGGGCAGCCGCGACGGTGCGCGGCGTGGGTGGCTGGCCCGAGGCCACGACGTCGCGCGCCACGGCCGCGATCCAGGCCGGGTCGACCGGCGCGCGCTCGGAGATCGCGGCCGCGGCGGCGGCGTCGACTCCGGGCAGGAGCACGGTCCAGGCGAGCCGACCGCGGCCGGGGAGACCGGCTGACCGGCAGCACGAGGACCGGGCGTGCGCCGCGCGGGCGGACCGGCCGGCCGGCGCGACACGACCACCGGGCCGGGCACACCACTGATCGGGGCAAGGTCGACCGGGGCGCCATTGGTTTCGAGGTGGTCGACGTACGAGGACCGGGACGGCACCACGGGCCACGGCGTGCACGACGCTCAGCAGCACCTCCGTCTGGGGCAGCGCCCCGTGGTCGAGCGTCGGTCGGACGGGGAAGGGGCGTGCGCCGACGCGGTCGAGCAGGGCGGCGCAACGCGACGCCATGACGACGTCGTCCTCGCCCGTGAGGAGCACGATCACGTCGTTGCGCTCGCGTACGGCGTGCGCCGCGCGACGCACGCCCGGCTCGTCGAGCCAGTCGTCGAGCCCCGGGAGCCGCCCGCCCAGGTCGAGCAGGTCCAACTCGGGCGGTGTCGTGTCGACCCCGTGCAGCACGTCCCAGATCCGGTCGGCGAGCACCAGCGTGCTCTCCGGCAGCCCGGTGGCGCCCTCGATCCGGATCAGGCCCGACGACACCGCAGACCCCTCACGCAGCACGCGCCGGAGCTCGGATCGAGACACCCCGGCCTCGGCGAGCACGAGTCCCGCGAGACCGACGCTGGGTCGCGGCTCCCCGAGGGGGTGCAACGAACGCAGGGTCCCGGTGAGCCCCTCGTGCTCCTCCGGCAGACCCGCCAGGACAACCAGGTCCAGCTCGGTCGAACTCAGCCCGAAGGAGCTCACCAGCCTCTCCAACGGCGTGCTGAGGGTGAACGGCACGGGCTCGTGGGGCGCGCTTCCCTCGGACCAGCCTCGCAGGTAGGCGATCGTTGATGCCGCCTCCGGGTCAGTGCTGTCCAGGCCTTCGACGACTCGGGCGAGCCGTTCGACCACGTCCGCGACGCGGGTGTCCAGGGACCGCCGAGGATGTGGCACGGATCCCACTCTGTCCGGGCCGGGGAGCACGAACAGGTCGTGCAGCTCAGGCATAGCGGATCACCACCACCGCGCCCAGCCAGGGCACGAATCCCGGGTCGAGGTCGAGCCCGGCACGACGTACGCCGAGATCCACGTCCTCGAGACGCAGGTGGACCTCCACCCATCCTGGTTCGAGGACCACGTGCCCGCGCCGACGCAGAAGCGCAGCCACGGCCTCGTGCCCCGCCGAGCCTGCCGAGGCAGTGAGCACGGTCGCGTCCAACCGCTCCGCGGTCACCCGACGCCACCGGTCGGCCGAGCGTCGCAACGCCGAGCGGGCCGCGATCGAAAGCACCGGCAGCGGCTCTTCCGACGAAGTCCGGACAGAGCCTCGAACATCGGGTCCGCGGGCTCCTCGCCGTCGGCCATCTCGACGAGCAGCAACCGCAGGACGGCAGAGGGAAGCAGGTCCCCGAGCGCAGGATCGGCCATCAGGTCGTCGGGCACGCCGGCCGCGTCCGCGGTCGCCAGCAGGTGGACGAGGCCACCGAGCACCGTCGCCACGCCGAGCGGAGACTCCTCCACGGCGGCGGGCGTTCGCGGACCATCGTCCGCATCGTCGCGAACGGGGGGCTGAGCGATCGGCGCCGATTCGCCCCCGTGCGGTGTGTGCGACAGGTCTTCGGCTGCGATCGGCACGACCCGGGTCTCGACCGGTGACTGCGCCGGAAGATGGTGCGCCTGCTGGCGGGCGTCCGTGTCTGTGACCGAATCCGGGCGCTCGGCACCACCGGGCCGCGGCACGACCAGGCCCGATCCCGAGCGCGCGGGTGCGGCTCGCAGGGCGTTCGCCGCTGCGTGGAGCACGGCCGCTGCGTCACCGCGTCGCAGCAGCAACGGCTCAGCGCCGGCCACCGCGAGCAGTGCGATGGAGCGGGCCAGCTCGTGGTCGATCTCCACGGTACCGACACGCCATGCCCGGGCCAGCACGGAGCGCGCGAGCACGCGACCGGCAAGGTCGCCCGCGTGGTCCGTGACCCGCGTGTCGGTGCCGTCCTGGTCCGAGCCGTCACGGATGTGGTCATCGGTGGCGAGCAGCTCCCCCGGCTCCGGCCGTGCGGGCAACGACAGCAGCGAGGCTGCCCCAGCTGGGTGCGCCGAGCAGGTGATGCAACGGCGCCACACCGACCGCCGCGGCGGTCGCGGTGAGCACGGGCACGATGGCCGTGGGGCGACGTAGGAGCGCCGCCATCACTGCGCCGCGTCGGTCCACGTCGGGGTCGGGGTCGCCGGGTTCCAGCACGGACAACGCCCGCCATGCCCAAGCCCTGTCGGTGCGATGACAGGCTACGGACGACACGAGGTCGAGGAGTGCCTGGTCGTGACGCGCGTACCGAACGGCATCGGGACCCTGGGCCACGAAGGCGCCGCCCGGACCAGGGACCGCCGCGGCCAGCTGGTCGAGCAGCGCGTCCACGACGAGACGCGCCCACGCGCGTCCCAGATCCCGTTCGGCGCGGTCGTCCATCGAGACGTCGACGTCGAGTCTGCGGACGCACCAGAGCCCGTCCGGGAGGCGGGTCTCGGCGAATGCCCCACCGAGCTCACGGCCGGAGAGGTCGGCGACGAGGCGCCTGACGAGCGCGGCATCGTTCTCGTCCCGGACCTGCGCCCGGGTCCAGAAGCGGTCGATGAGGACGTCCGTCATCCGACGCGCACCTCCCCCGAACCCGGATCCCCCAGCCGGGTGCCCACGACTGCCAGTCCGGTGACACTGTCGATGCCGACCCCGGAGCGGCCGACGACGGCCTCGGCGGGACGGCGCGACGGCGCCACGTACGCCGTCACGCCCGGTCGAGCGGTCAGCCCGAGGTGCATGCCGTCGCCCAGCTCGCACAGATCGAACATGGTGTGGGCAGGTCGCTGCGTCTCCAGCAGGTCACTGACCACGGCCCGCGCCTCGACGTCGAGGCAGCCCGGCACGAGCACGGTGAAGCGGTGCGCGGTGGCGTCGTACGCCGTCGTGTCCGGGCCGGTGCCGCCGATGGAGAAGCCACCGAGGGCGGCTCCCCGCGCAGCAGAACCGGCAACGGTCTCCGGCGGGACCGCCAGCGGCAGCGTGCCCAGCACGGTCCCGGCGCGCCCCCGTAGGCGCCATGTCTCGATGATCGCGGGGGGACGGCCGAGATAGATCTCGAGCATCCGGGTGAGGCACCCGATGGTGCCCCGTCGGCGGAACAGCTTGTACGCCTCCGCGACCAGCGTCCTTCGCGCCTCCTCCGGCCAGCGCAGATCGGTGGTGAGTCCGGCAAAGCTGGCCAGCCACGCCAACGCCTCGCTCGGCACCCGGTGCGGGTGCACCAGCGCCGCACGTTCTGCGGCGCGCTGGTCGAGCTCGTGGAGCATCCCGTCCGGCCCGGTGAGGAACCGGTGCAGGAAGTCGGCGTTGCCCTCCTCGCGTGACCAACCCGCGGAAGTGAATCGAGCAGCCGGTGCCCGGGTCGTTCGACCCGCAGCCCACGCACCCGTGGCGACACGGCGTCGGTGCCCCGCAGCGTCAGCTCGATCCACAGGTAGCGGCCGGGGGCCGCGTGGACCGGCACCTCGTAGGTGGCGAGCGAGTCGTCGCTGCCCGGGAACGGCCACGGCTCTCCGGTGCCGTGCGGGCGACGGTAGGGCGCGTACGCCTTGCTCCGCTGCGCGGCCACCAGCAGGTGCTCGGGCAACCATCGTCGGGGTCGCCCCCGGGTTCCGCACGACGCGGGCGCCGCGGTGCGGAGGGGTGGTCACCACGGGGTCGAGGACCACGTCCTCGTCGGTGGTGACGAACCTCAGCCCCAGCGAGGTGTGGGCCGGCACGCAGGCCTCGAGGAAGACCAGCCCCCAGCGGGTGGCGTAGGCCTGGCTGTCCAGCCGGTAGGTGAGCACCCGGCCCTCTCGGGCCCGTCGCGCAGCCACCCCGGCTGTCCATCCGTAGCCACGCTGCGGTGGTGAAGGCGATCCGGCCGTTGGGAGCGATCGCCACGGCGCCTCCGTCGTACCCGGGCGCCAGCAGCGGCTCAGCCTCGACCGCCGCGTCGCCCTCGAGCCAGAACCGGCGGATCGCTCGACCGGGCTCCGCGCCGATGACCAGCCGTCCCCCGGAGTCGAGGTCCAGGTCGCCTGCCCCGTCGAGCTGGAGCAGGGTGGTCCCGTCGGGGCGGGCGATCACCGCGCGTCCGTCGGCGGCCCCCCACAGGACGAGTACGCAGTTGTCGCCGTCGCGTCCGCTACGGGCGGACGCGACGCCAGCGGGCTGCCGGCCGGCAGCATGTACGGCCGGACCAGGTCGGGGCCCGGTCGTGGACCGTGCCGCCCGTCGATCAGTACGAGCGAACCGTCGCGCCCCGACCTGACCAGGACCAGCGCCCGCCCGCAGTCCGGGGTGACGTCGACGGGGCGGCCGCGGCGAATCGCCACCCGGCGCAGCAACCGGTCGGCTCGCAGGTCCACGACACGGACCACGCCTGCCCCCGGCTCTGCGACGTACAGCCGCTGACGTCGATCCACCGCGAGGCCGGTCGGATGGCCCATGACTCCCCGGTGCTCGACACCACGAGGCTCGGGACTGCCGCCCGTCGGACGTCGACGCGGCCGGCGGACGCGCGGCTGACGTACCCCCGGCACGCGGAGTCGAAGGCGAGCCCTCCCGGGGTGCGACGCACCCGCGGAGCACAGGCTTCGTCGAGTGGAGCCGGGTCGAGCCAGGTCAGCTCCACCGACCCGTCGGGCAGCAGCGCGGTGCTCTCGTGCGCGCAGCGCGCCCACTGGTCGGGGTGGACCAGCAGGCTGGACGCGCGCGCGGAGGACATCAGCACACGTCCGGAGGCAGGGGCACCAGGACGTCGTCAGGGCCGTCGACCTCGTACGGAGCCCGGGCGGGAGCGCGTCCCCGGACACGACGGTGAGCGAGGTCAGCTCGGGAAGCTCCCAGCGTTCAAGGGCGATCTCAGGCACCGGGACTGCCTCGTCGCCGACCACCCGGGCCAGCGCGGACCCGACGATGTACTCGACGCCCTCGACCTGCACAGCCACCGCCTCGAGCTCGGCAGCCCGTACGGTCCGGCCCAGGGTCCAGCCGGCGCCGTCAGGCCCTGCGGGCGGAAGGGCCGCGAGGTACTGCCGCAGGATCTGCTCGACCCAGCTGCCGCACGGCATCGACCTGGTATCCGGTCCGTACCGCGAGCCCGATCGAGAGCGCCATCGGCACGTACGTGGGCGGGATGACGAAGAGCTCGGTCGTGGCCAACCGGCGGACGTCGAGGTAGGCGGCAACCCGGCGGAGCAGGTCGTAGCCGGGGAGCGGTGCCTCGGGGTGAGCTCAGGTCCCGGACCGGCAGGACCACCACGCTCACGACACCGGCCGCCTGGACCGAGGGGGTGTCCGGATGCAGAAGCGTCAGGGTCTCGGCCCTTCCGACGCCGCTCACGCGCCTCGCCATCTCACAGAAGTCCTCTGCGGTCACGCAGCGATCGCGTCGGTGGACCTCGGCGGGGATCTCGTCCATGGCCTCGTCGAGGCCAGCGGCGTCCGCGCCGCCCACCGCAGGCAGTGGGTTGGTGACCTCGACCCCGCCGACGCCCTGGAAACGGGTGATGCTGGCGGCCGCGACGTTGCCCGCCGCTCCGCCGCCGTACCGATAGGACGTCACCCGGATCTGCTCGCCGAGCTGGGGCAGCCTGCGGCCGTCGAAGACGACGGCGCCCGAGTCGTGGTCGACGGTGTAGTGCCGGTCCTCTGGTCCGCTGACGAGATAGGTGTCGACCTCGACCCAGTCCCTCCAGCCGTCGGGCTCGGCCACCTGCAGGCGGGTGGACCCGGGCAGCACCGGGTGCTTGGTGAGTGCGTACCGCTGGTCGGTGTCTCCCGTCCCGGACCCGAGCTGCTCGGGTGACGCCGTCCGCGCGTGCTCGGCCAGGACAGCGTTGAGACCCACCCAGCGGATCTTGCGGACCGGATCGGTGAGGTGCTCGGTACGTGGCCGGCGCACCTGGAGCCAGGCCACCACGGAGGCGGTCTGCTCCTCGTCGGTCAGGGGCGGAGGGCTCTCCAGATCGCCCGGCGTGGCAGCGACCGGATCGAGAACCGGCAGCTGCGGAGGCAGCTCCACCTCGACCACTCCGGTCGTGACCAGTCCCCGGGTGCTGTCGTCCCCGACGTCGAGCGTGGCGAACCCTCGGCCGGGACCCTGCCAGAGCCGCCACAGCATCGACGGCGGGTCCGCGGTGAGCTCGCCCGCATCGAAGGCCGACGCGGAGTCGTCGTCCTCGTCGGCGCCGAGATCCTGGAGTGCGAAGGGGCGCTCGATGCGCTCGTCGAAGGCGAAGCCGATGAAGATGCTCCGTCCACCCAACGCCCGCAGGTCCGTCGCCTCGGTGCGCAGCACCGCGATCCACAGCGCCTCGTCGACCGTCTCGGCAACATCGAGCGGGGTGGCGTCAGGTGCCAGCGGGTCGGCCGGGACCTGGGTGGTTTCGTAGAAGACCGCGCGGGTCGCCGGGTTGCAGCCCGACGCGTGCGCGGGCATCGTCGCGACGGTCCGACTCCGCCAGGTTCCCTGCCGGGATCTCGGGGGCCTCGGTCTTCCCCACGGCCACGCAGGTCAGGGGCCAGACCTGGGTCGCCCCGGTGGTCTCGAAGACGAGCGAACCGGCGGAGGCCTCGGTCTGTCGCGGCACCGCGACACCTGCGGCCACGTCCGTGCCTGCGGCCAGCAGCACCCCTGCGGGCACGGCGGGTCTGCGGCGTACGCCCAGGAGACGGAGGAACTCGATCTCGTACGGTCTCCGGGAGCTGGTTGAGCCGGTACAGCACGGACTCGCCGAGGTGCGCGAAGAGCTCCAGCAGGGCGATGCCCGGATCGGACTCGTTGTGGTCGGTCCACTCCGCGTGTGTAACAGGGATCCGGGCGACCAGCTCGTCGCGGAGCTGCTCGTAGGTGCGGTCGTCCAGGATCGGGCTGACAAGCGCCATGGTCAGCCCCCGAAGTAGAACGGGTAGACGAGGTTGTCCGCGCGTAGGTCGGACGGCAGCTGGTAGGAGATCTCCACCCAGACCAGCCGAGGGCTCGTCGCCGGGCAGTCACCGAGACGCCGGTGAGCTGGATCCGGGGCTCCCACCGGATCAGCGCCTGCTCGATGTCGCGCTGGATGGCCGAGCGGGTGGTCAGCGTGTTGGGCTCCATCAGGTAGCGCCGCAGGCCACAGCCGAACTCGGGCAGCATGATCCGCTCCCCCGGCTCGGTGTCGAGGATCTGCTCGATCGACTGCCGGATCCGGTCCATCCGGCGACTCGGGGCAGAGCGTGCGTCAGCGGGTCCGGGCGTACGGGAAAGCGCAAGCCCGTGCCGATCCACTGGTCGGCGACGCTCGTCGCGACCGGGGTGCTGGGCGCAGCTGCCACCTCGCTCATGCCCGGATCGTGCGCCGCCCAGCGTCACCGAACCGTTGCACCGGTGTCCGCCCCCGCGGCGCGACCGGCCTTCGGGTGGGCGACAGTCCGGTGACGCTGGACACGGCAGGCTGTCCGGGTGATCGGTCTGGACGAACGCGAGCACACGACCGGCCGCGGATCCGCAACGCCCGCGCCGGCGACGCCCGCGCCTGCCCACCGGTCCGCCAAGGCGCACGAGCAGATCGGGCGGCTCGCCGCACCGGGGAGCCTCGCGCACGTCCTGGCCCCGGTGGTGGCCTCGACCTCCGCCCCACCGGCTCCACTCCAACGGGCCTGCACCTCGTGCAGCCACGACGCGGCCACCGCGACCGGTCCGCTCGCGGGCCTGCGCGTAGGGCCCGCGGACGACCCCTGGGAGCGTGAGGCAGACACCGTGGCGCGTGCGGTGTCGGCAGGGCCGACCCCCTCCGAACGAACGCCGACGGGCTCGGGAAGACCGGCATCGATCCAACGTCGGATGCACGCGGCCGGGGGTACGGCCCGGTCTGCATCCGGGCCCGCCTCACGGGCCGCGACCCCCGGCGCCCCACTCGGGACGGGCGTACGGCAGCGCGTCGAGCCCGCGGTCGGGTTCGACCTCGGCGGCGTGCGCGTGCACGCCGACGCGTCCGCCCACGCCATGTCCGCGGGGTTGGGGGCTCGGGCCTTCACGCATGGCAACGACATCTACCTCGGGCGCGGCGAGAGCGCCTCCGACACCGAACTCCTCGCCCACGAGGCCACGCACGTCGCCCAGCAGCGGACAGGGCTCCCCGCTGCGACCCTCCAGCGGCGCATCGTGATGCGGTCCCTGACACCCGAGATGGTGGATCTGGGGCCGTTCGGCGAGATCCAGGTCGGGACGCAGGAGAACCTGCGCACGCTCACCACCGCCGAGGTCGAGACGTACGTGGCCGCGATCGGCGGCACCCACCACGACTTCGACGACATCATCGCGGGCACAGGCAAGGTCTATGACTTCGTGGGCGGCGCCACCTACCGCCGCGACCTCGTCGTCTCGGTCATCCGCGGCCTCGACCGGGTGCGGACCGACATGTACTTCGACAACTACCTCGAGTTCGTCCGCGAGGTGCGCAAGCGGGTGCTGATCAGCCTGGTGATGCGGGTGACCCAGGGACGGACACCGGGCAGCAGACCCACGGGCTATCCGGCCTCCTGCAAGCCGGCCGGTCCGCGGGTCTCCGCAGCCGCCGCGGGCTACTGGATCGTGCATCCGGATGCCAGCGGCACCAGCTACTGGTTCGAACTGTCCGCCGACGGCCGCAACGACGGCCACTCCGCCCTGCAGACGCTCCTCTTCAACCACACCGCGAGCTCGTGCCTGCGCACGCTGATGCACTGCGACTACATGATCGCCGCGCAGCAGTACTACGTCATGGCGGAGACCATGGGGTCCGGCGATTTCAACGACGAGGTGCGGTCCGGCCGGATCGCCCTGGTGCTGCGATGGAACAGCTTCGAGGACATCACCGCGGACACCCCCACCAGCCCGGGAACCAACCAGTCGCTGCAGTCGGTGATGCTCGACTCGGAGGACGAGTTCCTGGTCGGAGACCACGTGATGTTCTTCAACCACGACGCGTTCGACGACCTCAACCAGGTGCACAGCAACGCCCTCGGCAGCTATTCGGCCTGGCGCCTCGAGAACGCCATCATCAGCGACGTCGACGCGGGCCGGGTGCGGTTCCAGGGCCACGGGTACTTCAGTCCCAAGGTCCGCTCGGCCTTCGTGGCCGACATGGCGGCGAAGATGAACGACCTGGTCGACGTCGCCCGCTCCCAGGCGGTGGCCGGTCGCACGGCCAACCTCGGCTACCCGCTCAACAGCGGCGCCCGGTTCGAGGTGGTCCGCCCGCTCGGAGGCGGTTGGCAGATCGCCTTCCACGAGGGCCTGGGCACGGACGCCGCGCAGCCGGTCCTGTCCATGCCGTTGCGACACGTCAGCCCCAGCGACTATCCCGCTCCGTTCATCCAGCCGGGACAGACCAAGATCCGGGTCCGCCGACCCATCGAGTCGCGCCGCGAGAGCCTGACGCCGGGCGCCCCCGCCACCGGGTCGTTCCCGGTCCCGGCGTCCGGGACCCCGGCGCCGGCACCCACTCCGGCACCCACTCCGACACCGACTCCCGCCCCGTCGCCCACTCCTGCTCCTACTCCGAC
>CAVUNB010000010.1:0-357343 GCA_963742685.1 uncultured Actinomycetota bacterium
TCGCCGTCGAACACGTCGGCGATGTGCACCAGCGCGTCGCCGGAGTTGACCAGCGGCTGCTCGGTGCGGCCGATCACGATGCCGGTGCGGTTGGCGTGCACGAGCCGGAGCGTCTTGCCGAAGGAGTCGTGCAGCGTGCCGAGCCGGTCGCCCTCGGTGACGAGCTGTCCGAGGGTGGCGTCGAGATGCAGGATGCCCGTACGCCGCGCACGGACCCAGCCACTCGCCCGTGACTCGACGGAGGGTGCGGGCGCCGGCTCGTTGACCGGCTCGGTCATGCCGAGGGTGGCCAGCACGCGGCGTACGCCGATGACACCGGCGTCGATGGCGTAGGCGTCGAAGCGCAGGCACTCACCGGCCTCGTAGAGCAGCACCTTCGCGCCCTGCTCGCGGGCCGCGTGGCGCAGCGAGCCGTCGCGGATGCCGGCGTGCAGCATCACCGGGGCGCCGAAAGCCTCGGCCAGGCGGCGGGTCAGCTCGTCGTCGAGGTCGGCGCGGATCTGCGGCAGGTTGGAGCGCCGGTCCGACCCGGTGTGCAGGTCGAGACCGACGTCGCACTTCGCGACGACCTCGGTCATGAACAGGTGCGCGATCCGCGACGCGAGCGAGCCGCGGGCCGAGCCGGGGAAGGAACGGTTGAGGTCGCGGCGGTCCGGGAGGTAGCGGTCGCCGGTCATGAAGCCGAGGACGTTGACGATGGGTACCGCGACGAGCGTGCCGCGGAAGGTCTTGGGGTCGAGCCCGGCGATGACCTGACGGACGACCTCGACGCCGACGACCTCGTCGCCGTGGATCGCGGCGCTCAGCCAGACCGTCGGGCCGTCGTCGCGGCCGTGCACGACGCGGACCGGGAGGCTGACGTCGGAGCCGGTGACGAGCCGGGTGATCGGCAGCTCGAGGTTGCGGCTGGTCCCGGGCCGGATGCGGACCGTGCCGATGCCGAAGGACTCGCGCGCCACTACGCGCCCGTTCTCGGGCGGGCGTCGGCGGAGGTCACGGCGGTCAGGGTAGTCGGGAAGGGCTCACCCCGGCGCACCTCGGGGGCAAGAGGGGCCGGGGCGAGCCGGTCTGTCAGCCCTGCTGGGTGGTCGAGCCGGACCCGTGTCGGTGCCGGTGTCGGCGCCGTCTCGTCCGGCTGGCCGTCGCCGTCGAAGTCGGGCGCCTGGCCGGTGCTGTCGCCCGTACCACCGTCGGAGGTGCCGGGCGGGGTGCCCATCTGGCCGCCGGGGAAGCCGCGTTCGCCCGGCGTGAACGGGGTCGTCTGCTGGGTCGTGTCGCCGTTGTCGCCGACCGCGTAGCCGGCTCCGAAGCCGGCGCCGCCGATGGCCAGTCCGGCCACGGCCGCGCCGGCGGCGATCGCCTTGCGGCCGCGGGGGAACCGGCGCCAGGAGCGATTCGGGGGAGCGGTGTGCTCGATGGGGGCTCGGTGGTCTCGTTCATGGTGGGTCCTTCGGTTGGTGGTTCTGGTCTCGGGTCTTGGAATCGAGTTGCTCGGCCATAGCCGGCCTCGCTGCTCAGCCGGCGGACATCGGGCCGCCGCCACCGGCGGGGGCGTCGCCGGCGGTGACCGTGGTCGCGGCGCCGTCGACGGTGACGGTGTAGGTCGCGCCCTGCTCGATGTCGGCGGAGGAGAAGACGACGGAGGCGAAGTCCTTCTCGATCGTGTACGCCGCCACCTCGGCGCCGTCGGCGTCGGTGATCACGACCTCGGAGCCGGCGGTCGCCGTACCGTCGAGAGCGGTCGCGACCCAGCCCTGCGCGGAGTCGGTCGACGGGGCGACCATCATCCCGGAGCTGCCGGTGGCCATCAGGGTGCCGCCGGTGATCTCGAAGGTGCCGTTGACGTCGAGCGCGCCGTTGCCGTCGGTGGTCGGGCCGTAGACCACGATGTCGCCGCCGGTGATGGTGGCGTGGCCGTTGGAGTCGAGGCCGTCGCCGCTGGCCCAGACCTCGAGCGTGCCGCCGTTGATGACGAGGTTGAGCGAGCTGTCGGCCTCCATGCCGCCGCCCATGCCGCCCTGCCCGTCGGTGGCCGCACTGTCGTCGGAGGTGGAGACGTTGACCCCGTCGTCGGCCGAGTGCAGCTCGATGTCGCCGTCGTCGATGACGATCAGCGATCCCTCCATGGCCTCGTTGGACTCGGCCACGTCGATCGTGCCGCCGGCGACGAGCACCTGGACGCCCTTGATGCCGTCGTCCTGCGAGGTGACGGTGATGTCGCCGCCCTCGATCAGCACGAAGCCGGAGCCGGCGTCCTCGGTGTTGTCCGACTTGATGGCGTCGTCGACCGAGTCGACGGTGATGGTGCCGTCGCTGATGGCGAGGTAGTCCTTGCCGATGATGCCGTCGTCGACCGAGGTGACGTCGATGGTGCCGCCGGTGATGACCAGGCCGTCCTTGCCGACGATGCCGTTGTTGGCGTTGCCGGTCACGGTCAGGGAACCGGTGCCGCCGATCGTCAGGTCGGCGGTGGAGTAGAGGGTGCCGGTCGGGGCCTCGGCCGACGTGTCGTCGTACGTCGAAGCGTCGGTCAGCGAGTTGTCGCTGCCGTCGGCGAGCACGACCACGACCGACTCGGCGTCGACGACGTTGATCGCAGCGGACGTCGACGAGGTGATGCTTGCGTCGTCGAGGACGAGTCGCACGACTCCGTCGCCGGTGCTGTTCACGACCACCTGACCGGTCAGGTCACCGCTGAGGACATACGTCCCGGCCGCGGAGATCGTGACCGTGCCGTCCTCGCCGGTGACGGCGTCGCTGTCGGAGTCGGCACCGGAGCCGTCGAGCGTCACGGAGGTGGCGTCGGCTTCGTCGTAGGCCGTGTCGCCGGTCTCGACCTCGACGTTGTCGGCGAGGGCCGACTCCACGGTCGTGCCGTCGGTCGAGACGACCGACTGGTCGAGCTCGAGGACGAGGAGCTGGACGAGGAGGTGGGCGTGGTCTCGCTGGCCACCGACGTGCCGCAGCCGACGAGCAGGGCAGCGGCCAGGGTGCCGGCGAGGGCCTGGCGGAGCTTGGGGAGTCGCATCAGGTGCGGCCTTTCGAAGGATCGGGTGCCGCGTCAGCGGCTGGTGAGATCGATGGTGGCCGGGCCACCTGTCACCGACGTGGGGCGATCTTGTGTGCCTTCTGTGAGCCGCTGACCCATCTCGTAGACACGCGGACATTGGTCCGGGTCCCGGCACGCGGCCACGCTCAGCGGAGGCCTGGTTCTCGAGCAACGTCCGCGCGTCTACGTGCGACGACGGCACTCGATGCGTTCACAGGTCAGGCACAGCCCGGTCGCAGCCCTTCGCCAACCGGCCGCGATGGCATGGCGTCCTCGTTCCACCGATCCCAGGAGTCCAGATGTCCCAGTACGCCATGCTCGCCGCCGATGTGGTGGCCGTCCTCGTCCTCACCTTCGCCCTGTTCGTGCCCCGGCACGGTCGTCGCGAGCTGGTCGTCGCCTTCCTCGGCGTCAACATCGGGGTGGTGGCCGTGACCGCGGCGCTCGCCTCCGGCACGGTCGGGGCCGGCCTGGGGCTCGGGCTGTTCGGCGTGCTCTCGATCATCCGGCTCCGCTCCGAGGAGCTCGCCCAGCACGAGGTGGCCTACTACTTCGCGGCCCTCGCCCTCGGCCTGATCGGCGGGCTGCTCTCCGCTGCGTCGTGGCTGGCGGCGGGCCTGATGGTGGCCGTGCTGCTCAGCATCTTCATCGGCGACCACCCGCGCGTGGTCGGCAAGGGCCGCACCCAGGAGGTGCTCGTCGACCGCGCGTTCACCGACACCCGCGGACTCGTGGCGCACCTCGAGGGACTGCTCGGCGCGCACGTCGAGGACGTCAGCGTGCGGCGCACGGACCTGGTCAACGACACCACGCTCGTGCGCGTGCGCTACAGCCCGAACGCCACGCCTGCCCTGAAGACGATCCCGACGCGCGACCGCGTCGAGACGATCGCATGAACCTCGCGCAGCTCGAAGCCATCGGGCTCGCGGAACTCATCGAGCGGGCGTCCCTGCTCGAGCGCGTCGATCGCAAGTACGTCGTGCCGCGGTCCGTGCTCCCCGCGCTGATCGCCGCCGCGCCGACCGCGACCCGCGTGCTCGAGCACTCCGGGCGGCGCACGCACGGCTATCGCTCGGTCTACCTCGACACCCCTGACCTGGCGAGCTACCGGACGGCCGGCCAGCGCCGCCGCCGGCGCTGGAAGGTGCGCAGCCGGGCCTACCTCGACACCGGCGGATCGTGGCTGGAGGTGAAGACCCGGTCCGCGCGCGACGTCACCACCAAGGTGCGCATCCCGCACCCGGACCTCGAGTCCGCCGCGATCGACGGACCAGGGCGGTCGTTCGTCGACGACTCACTCGCCATCGCCCTCGTCAGCGGGGTGCGGGCCCGCGAGCTGAGGCCGGTGCTCGCGACGTCGTACGACCGGAGCACCCTGCTGCTTCCCGGCTCCCGCCCGACGCGCGTCACCATCGACACCGAGCTCGGCTGGACGTGGCTGGCCTCCTCCGGCGGGAGCGCGCGCGACCTCGACCGACCAGGGCTCGCCATCGTCGAGACCAAGGGCGGGTCGACCCCGTCGGCCATGGACCGGCTGTTGTGGGCACGCGGGCACCGGCCGGTCTCGATCAGCAAGTACGGCGTGGGCGTGGCCGCGCTGCATGACGTGCCGCGCCTCAAGTGGCACCGCGTGCTGGCCCGCGACCTCGGAGTGCATCCCCGATGAGGCGGGTCTGGACCCGCTCAGGGATACCTGCTTTCGGGCGGTCGGCACCCCCGTCCGCGCTGTTACATTGACGCGATGATGAGGGCTCTCCTGGCGCGACTCGGGGTCTACCAGCCGCTGCGCAACGCCTACCACCGCCTGCTGCGCCCGCAGGCCGCCGCCCATCGCGATCGGGTCCGGACGTTCTTCAGCGAGTTCGTCGGCACCGGCGACCTGGTCTTCGACATCGGAGCCAACGACGGCCGCTACACCGGCGTCTTCCTCGAGCTCGGCGGACGCGTCGTCGCCGTCGAGCCCAACCCGTCGCTCGCGAAGATGCTGCACGAGCGCTATCGGCTCGACATCGAGGAAGTGGCGGTCGGCGCCGCCCCGGGCTCGGCCGAGCTCTACCTCGGCGAGGCCGACATCCTCTCCACCTTGTCGACGGAGTGGATGGACATCGCCCGCGAGAAGCACCTGGGGAACCAGTGGAGCGGCGAGACCCTGACCGTGGACGTGTCGACCCTCGACCTGCTGATCGAGAAGCACGGCCTTCCGCGCTACGTGAAGATCGACGTCGAGGGCTTCGAGCCCGACGTGCTGCGCGGGCTCTCCCAGCCGATCCCGGTCATCTCGTTCGAGGTGCAGGGTCCCGCCCTGCACATGGCGGTGACGTGCGTCGAGACCCTGGACCGGCTGGCGCCCTACAAGTACAGCGTCTCGCCGATCGACCAGCATGCGCTGGCCACGGAGTGGCTGGACGGCGCTGAGCTGCTCGAGCGACTTCCCGGGTTGATCGGAGAGCGGCACGGCGACGTCTTCGCGCGCCTGGCCACGTAGTCCTCCGATCAGACCAGCCTGAGCACGATGTTGCCGACCTTGCGCCCGGAGTCGGCGATCTCGTGGGCCCGCACGATCTCGTCGAGGTCGAGGACGTGCGAGTTGACCACGGTGAGCGTCCCCTTGGCGACCAGGCCGAACAGCGTCGTGAACGCCTCGGCTCGTTCCGGGGAGGGCCCGCCCTTCACGTTGCCGCGAGCGCGCAGTGCCTCGCTGAGTTCCCCGACGACCAGCAGCATGACGCCGTCGGCGGTCAGCATCCGCCGACCGGCGGCGATGCCGATGTTGCCCACGTTGTCGAGGACGACGTCGAACTTCTCGGTGAGTCCGGAGACCGGGGTCAGGCTGTAGTCGACGACGTGGTCGGCGCCCAGCTCCTTGAGGAGCGTGGCGTTGGCCGCGCTCGCCACGGCCGTGACCTCGGCGCCGAAGTGCCTGGCCAGCTGGACCGCGTTGGTGCCGACCGCGCCGGACGCGCCGTTGACCAGGACCGTCTGACCGGGCTGCACGTGCGCGACGTCGCGCAGGAAGTGCAGGGCCGTCAGGCCGCCGAACAGCACGCCGGCGGCCTGCTCGTGGGAGACCTCGGCAGGCTTGTGCACCAGCTTCTTCGCCGGCAGGACGGCGAGCTCGGCGTGGCAGCCGAGCCCCAGCCCGGTCGTGCCACTGACCACGTCGCCCACCTCGAACCCCTCGACGCGAGCGCCCACGGCCTCGACGACTCCGCTGGCCACCCCGCCGAGGATCGGCTGCCGCGGCCGGCGCAGGCCGAAGAGCAGCCGCGCGATCAGGGCGTAGCCCCGGGGGAAGTGCGCGGCCCGGATGCGGGCGTCGGCCGCGGTGACCGCGCTCGCATGGACCCGCACGAGCACCTGCTTCGCGCCCGGCGTGGGGGCGGGCACCTCCTCGATGCGAACGACGTCCGGTGCGCCGTACGACCTGCGGACTGCTGCCTTCATGACTGTCCCCTTACAACGTAAGTCTTACAATGTAAGGCCGAGAGTAGGCGCCCGAGCAGAACTCCGCAAGAGGGTGGTCCTCAGACGCCGCGGTTGCGGCGGCGTACGGCGCGCTTGGGCCGGCCGCCGAGGTAGGACCGACGCGAGTCGATGAGATAGCCCTGGCGCAGGGCTTCGCGGCCGATCAGCATCCGGAAGCCCATCTGGTCGCGGCTGGTCAGCGTCACCTCCGCGGTGACGGTCCGCTCGACCAGGGTGACGTCCATCAGCACGACGTAGCGCTCCTGCACGTGGCCGGTCGAGGACTTGACGTGCCGCCGGTCGTGGATCGGCAGCTCGACGTCGACGGACTCGTCGCCCGAGCGCTGCCACGGGTGGATGGAGAAGCGCACCCAGGGTTCGTCGTCACGGGTGAACTCATGGATGTCGAAGGCGTGGATCGCGCTGGAGCGGGCGCCGGAGTCGAGCTTGGCCTTGATCCACTCGACATCGATGCCGGGGAGGGACACCCATTCGCGCCACCCGGCGACGATGGTTGGATGAATGGCCGCCACCCCCCTATCCAATCAGGTGTGATCACGTGAAGCTGGCCATCCTGTCCCGCGCCCCGCGCTCCTACAGCACGCAGCGACTCCGCACCGCCGCCCAGGATCGTGGGCACGTCGTGAAGGTCCTCAACACCCTGCGCTTCGGCATCGACCTGTCGGGTGACCAACCCGATCTGCAGTTCCGCGGCAAGCAGCTCTCCGACTACGACGCGATCCTGCCGCGCATCGGCAACTCGATCACCTACTTCGGCACCGCCGTCGTGCGGCAGTTCGAGCAGATGGACGTCTACACCCCCAACACGGCCTACGGGATCTCCAACTCCCGCGACAAGCTGCGCGCCTCGCAGATCCTGTCCAAGCACGAGATCGCCATGCCGGCCACGACGTTCGTGCGCGATCGCGCCGACGTGATCCCGGCGATCGAGCGCGTCGGCGGTGCGCCCGGTCGTGATCAAGCTGCTCGAGGGCACCCAGGGCATCGGCGTCATCCTGGCTCCGGACATCAAGGTCGCCGAGGCGATCATCGAGACGCTGCAGAGCACCAAGCAGAACGTGCTGATCCAGCGCTTCGTCAAGGAGTCGAAGGGCCGCGACATCCGCGCCCTCGTCGTCGGCGACCGCGTCGTCGCGGCGATGCGACGGGTGGCGAAGGGCGACGAGTTCCGCTCCAACGTGCACCGCGGCGGATCGGTCGAGCCCGTCGAGCTCGACCCGGCCTTCGAGGAGGCCGCCGTGCGGTCGGCGCAGATCATGGGCCTGCGAGTCGCCGGGGTCGACATGCTGGAGGGCAACGACGGCCCGCTCGTGATGGAGGTGAACTCCTCGCCCGGCCTCGAGGGCATCGAGACCGCCACCAAGCTCGACGTGGCCGGCGCGATCATCGACCACATCGACAACCAGGTCGCCTTCCCGCAGATCGACGTCCGGCAGCGGCTCAGCGTCTCGACCGGGTACGGCGTCGCGGAGCTGCTCGTCCACGGCGACGCCGACATCGTCGGGCTCTCGCTCGGCGACTCCGGCCTGCGCGAGCGCGACATCAGCGTGCTGACGCTGCACCGCGGCGCCGCCGTCATCCCCAACCCGCGCGCCGACATGGTGCTCGAGTCCGAGCGACCGGCTGCTCTGCTTCGGCAAGCTCGAGGAGATGCGCTCGATGATCCCGGCCCGCCGCAAGCGCATCCGCAAGGTGAAGAAGCTGCCGAAGAACCCGATCCACGAGCAGGAGTAGCGCCTCACTTCCTTGGTTTCGACACGGCGCTGGCGCGCCTGCTCAACCGGCGGAGTGGCCCATGCCGCTGGCCGAGCGTGTCGAAACCAAGGCAACCGACGGCGGTCAGCCCTTCGTCAGGTCCTGGGCGAGCATCACCAGGATGCCGCTGGGGCCGCGGAGGTAGGTGAGCTTGTAGACGTCCTCGTAGGTCGCGACTCCGCGCAGCGGATGGCAGCCGTGCCGCGCGGCGATCTCGAGGGCCTCGTCGATGTCGTCGACCGAGAAGGCGACGCGGTGCATGCCGATGTCGTTGGGCTGGGTGGGCTCGGTGGCGATGGCATCGGGATGGATGTACTCGAAGAGCTCGAGACGACCGTTGCCGTCGGGTGTCTGGAGCATCGCGATCTTGGCGTGGTTGCCGTCGAGGCCGACCGCGGTGTCGGTCCACTCGCCACTGACCGTGTCACGGCCGAGCACGGTCAGACCGAGGTCGGTGAAGAAGGAGATCGCTGCTTCGAGGTCCTCGACGGCGATGCCGACGTTCTCAAGCTTGATGGGCATGCGCTGCACGTTACCGAGTCGTGCGCAGCGCTTCGAGCTCCTCGCGTACGGCGGCGCGGTCGGCGTCCGTCGGTCGGCCGGTCAGCATCGCGTCCAGCTCGGCGGACGGCACCAGCTCGCCCAACAACGTCGCCAGTCGCGAAGCCGCCTGGCCCGCCGCCTCGTCGACCGCGCGCAGGATCGCGGCCGCGAGGTCGGGCGCGGGCATGGACGTCGCGGTCGGCTCCAGCGTCAGTGCGGTCGGCCGCCCGGCCGCGTTGACGCGGACGTGCACACGGCCCTCGGCGGTGTGCGCTTCGGCGTACAACGTGGAGAGCTCGTCCTGGAGCTGGGAGACCTGCTCGAGGTGTCGGGCGGTCTGTTCGTAGAGGTCGTCGAGCCACGGCTCGGGGTGCGGGATGTCTGTCATGACGCCACGGTTCCCGGTGCGGGTCGAGGCACGAACCCCGAAGATCGCTCCTGTGGACAACCCCCGGTGGGTGTCACGATGGACGCATGACCCCGAAGATCGCCACCGCCGACCGCGTGGACCTGGACGAGCTGCTCGACTTCATTCGCCCGCGGCACCGGATGATCCTGATCACCCAGAGACAGGACGGCACTCCGCAGGCGTCCCCGGTGACCGGAGGGGTCGACGACTCCGGGCGCATCGTCATCTCGAGCTACCCGCAGCGCGCCAAGACCCGCAACGCCCGCAGCCGCCCCGAGGTCAGCGTCGTGGTGGTCTCCGACGAGTGGAACGACGCCTGGGTGCAGGTGGACGGCACGGCCGAGATCATCGACGCGGCCGACGACGTCGAGCCGTTCGTGGAGTACTTCCGCAACATCGCGGGAGAGCACTCCGACTGGGACGAGTACCGCCAGGCGATGCGCGACCAGGGCAAGTCGCTGCTCCGGATCACGCCCCGGCACTGGGGTCCGGTCGCGACCGGGGGATTCCCGCCCGAGACTCAGTAGCCACCCTCGGGCGGCTCCATCTCCGCTCGCACCCCGAGCAGTCGCACCGGCCGGTCGTCCTCGAGGGCGTCGAACAGCGCGAGGGCGGTCTCCGCGACGACCTCGGGATCCATCGTCGGCCCGGCCAGCTTGCGCACCTTGGTGTGCGTGAAGAACGGCGCGAACCGCACCTTGAGGTGCACCCGCACCGCGGACCGGCCCTCCTTCGTGAGGTCCTCGATCACCCGCTCGGCCAGCTCGCGGATCGCCGCGGCCACGTCGTCACGGGTGGCGAGGTCGACCTGGTAGGTCGTCTCCCGGCCGTGCGCCCGCGCGACCCAGGGCGTGTCGTCGGGCCACGCGCGCCCGCCCCCTCGACCCAGGCGACCGATGTGCGGGCCGGTGTTGGGTCCGAACGCCTCGATCAACGGTTCCTCGGGGCTGGCCGCGAGCTGGGCGACGGTGTCGAGCCCGATCGCCGCGAGCCGCTGGCCGATCTTGGCGCCGACTCCCCACAGCGCAGTGGTCGGGCGGTGACCCATCACGTCGAGCCAGTTGTCGCGGTTCAGGAAGTAGGTGCCCTGTGGCTTGCCGAAGTCGGTCGCGATCTTGGCCCGCACGAGGGTGTCGCCGATCCCGATCGAGCAGTGCAGGTCGGTCCGCGCCAGCACCGCGGCCTGGATCTCCAGCGCCGTCGCCAGCGGGTCGTCCGTCTCGACGCCGACGAACGCCTCGTCCCAGCCGAGCACCTCGACCACGGCGCCGACGTGCGCGCGCAGGGTCGCCATCACTTCCGCGGACGCGGCCTCGTAGACCGGGAAGTCGACCGGCAGCAGGACCGCTTCGGGACAGCGGCGTACGGCGAGCTTGAGCGCCAGCCCCGAGTGCACGCCGCGTGCCCGGGCCTCGTAGGACGCCGTCGACACCACGGCTCGCTCGGTCGGGTCGCCGCGACCGCCGACGATCACGGGCAGGCCGATCAGCTCGGGACGGCGCAGCAGCTCCACCGCGACGAGGAACTGGTCCATGTCGACGTGCAGCACCCAGCGCTGAGCCATCGATGGATCCTGTCAGACTCTGAACCGTGATCGAGCCCCTCCAGACGATCCTCATCGTCGCCTCGCTGCTGCTCGCGGTCGTTGCCGGCGTGTACGTCGCCCTCGACCGCAGCCCCGACAACGCCCTCGTCGGGCTGGCCGGCCTGCTCGAGCTGGGGTTCGTGGTCCAGGCCGTGATCGGGATCGCGCAGATCGCCGGTGACGACGACGTGGCCAGTCCGGTGACGTACGTCGGCTACCTGCTGGCCGCGCTGCTCGTGCTGCCGATCGGGGTGCTCTGGTCGCTCGCCGAGCGCAGCCGAGGGGCGACGTCCGTGGTCATCGTGGCCGCGCTCACCACCGCCTTCCTCGTCGTCCGGCTGGTGCAGGTCCATGGCTGAGGCCGCCTCGACCAAGGCCGGCCTCGGGCGGGCACTGATCGCGATCTACGCCGTGTTCGCGCTGTCCGCGACCGCTCGCTCCGGCGTCCAGCTCGCCACCAAGGCGTCCGAGGCGCCGTTCGCCTACACGCTCTCCGCGCTCGCCGGTCTCGTCTACATCGCGGCGACGCTCGGGCTGGCCGAGGTCGGTCCCGACCCGCGCAGACTGGCCTGGGCGGCCGTCGGCTTCGAGCTCGTCGGCGTGCTCACGGTCGGCACCCTGACCGTGCTGGATCCGGAGCTCTTCCCGGACGCGACCGTCTGGTCGGCGTACGGACAGGGCTATGGCTATCTGCCGCTCGTGCTGCCGTTCCTCGGGCTGGCCTGGCTGGTGCGCACGCGACCCACAGCCTGATCACAGCGTCCCCGGATGCTGGGAACAGGTGCGGTCGCGACCCTTCCCGCATGACTCGTCGCCGTACCGCCATCGTTGCCACCGTGACCGTGCTCGCCCTGGGCGGCGGCACCGCTGCCGCGCTCACCACGGGCGGAGCCGAGGGCACGGCCACCAGCGGCGTCTCCACGGCCGCCGTCGACGTACCGGAGGGAACGGGCACCTGGGACTCGAGCGTGGTCCATGACATCGCCGTCGAGGTCGACGACGCCGCCGTGGCCGCGATGATCGACAGCTATCAGGAGACCGGCGACAAGGACTGGATCGAAGCCACCGTCACCATCGACGGCGACACGTTCGAGCAGGTCGGGCTGCGGCTCAAGGGCAACTCCTCGCTGCACGGCGTCACCGACGGCGCGGACCCCACCGAGCTGCCGTGGCTGGTGCGTCTGGACGAGTACGTCGACGGGCAGGCGCTCGACGGCTGGACCGACTTCGTGGTCAGGTCCAACAACTCCGAGACCGCCCTCAACGAGGCCGTGGCACTGGACCTGCTGGCCGAGGCAGGGCTGGCCAGCGAGCACGCGATCGCCACCTCGTTCGCGGTCAACGGCGGCGACGCGAAGCTGCGGCTCGTGGTGCAGGCGCTCGACGAGGCCTGGGAGTTCGAGAACTTCACCACCGCCGGCCTGCTCTACAAGTCGGAGGCCGGCGGCGACTGGGCGTGGCGGGGGACCGACCCGGACTCCTACACCGACGTCTTCGACCAGGAGACCGGTGACGACGACCTCTCGCCGTTGATCGACTTCCTCGACTTCCTGAACAACAGCACCGACGCCGAGTTCGAGGAAGGCCTCGCGTCCCGCCTCGACGTGGAGGCGTTCGCGCGCTACCTCGCCTTCGAGGACCTGGTCGGCAACACCGACGACATCGACGGACCGGGGAACAACTCCTACCTGCGCTACGACGCCGAGTCGGGCGGCTTCACGGTCGTGGCGTGGGACCACAACTTGGCGTTCGGTGGCATGGGCGGTCCCGGTGGTCCCGGCGGTGTCGGCGGTCCCGGCGGGTCGCGCGGCGAGATGGGCGAGCGGCCCGAGGGGATGCCGGACGGGATGGAGCCTCCTGACGGGATGCGCGCGGACGTCCCCGAGGGCGAGCGGCCCGAGGGGGAGCGCGGCGAGATGCCCGGTGGCATGACCGGCGGGATGCCCGGTGGCTCCAACGTCCTGGTCGAGCGCTTCACCGCCGTCGAGGCGTGGGCCCACCTGGTCGAGCAGGCGCGCGCCGACCTCGTCGAGTCGCTCTACTCGAGCGGACGGGCCGACGAGATCATCGACCAGTGGGCCGACCTGCTCACCAGCCAGGCCGGCGACCTCGTCGATGCGGACATCGTGACCGAGGAGGCGGACGCCGTACGCGAGAGTGTGGCCGCGCAGGCCGCGCAGGCCGGGTGATCGGCCGGTCCGATCGGTGGGTCGGCCCTTGAGCAGGCATCTGCACGGTTGCCGCGCGGTATGCCGTGGCTCAAGCGTCCATATGGATGCTCAAGCAGCCCTAGCGGGCCGAGCAGTCGTGACTCAGCCGACGGCCGGGAACTCCTTCATCGCGTGGTCGGCGATCTTCTTCATCATGTAGGCGTCGATGCCGCCGCCGACGAACCCGCCTGCGACCGGGACGCCACGGCCGAAGCGACCCAGCACCTTGGTGCCGACACCGCGCATCAGCCGGAAGCCGACGGCCTTGTTGACGACCATCAGCGCCGCGGGCGGCAGGCCACGCAGCGCGAGCGCGGTGATGCGACCGCCGCCGGTCGCCATACCGGCCTTCTTCAGCACGTCTTCGGACTTGGAGCCGACCAGCGTCAGGAGGACGGCGGTGCGGATCCGCGGGTCCGAGATGTCGTAGCCGCGCAGGGTCGCGATCGCGCCGACCATGCGGGTCGCCTGCACGTAGAACTCGAGCACGTTGGCGGGCAGCGCGATCGGCATGGTGACGAAGCCGCCCAGACCGGTGACGAATCCGCCGACGGCGCCGCGATACATCGTGCCGCGGGCGACGGCCTTGACCGCTTCCTCGCGGGAGCTGTGGTCCTTCTTGGCGGCACTGGCGACCTGCCCGGCCGACTTGATCGGGCCGCGCCCGTCGAGCCCGATGTCGAGCAGCATGGTGACGACCTTGTGGATCGCCTGGCTGGCGGCGCCGTCGTCGACGGTGGCGTCGTTCGCCGCCTCGAGGGCGGACCGGGTCTCCTTGACCTGCTCGCGCTGCGGCTTGAAGAGATCGATCAGGCCCATGGGTGCACTCCCGCTGTGTGGAGCAGCCCGCGCCGCTCGCTCGTCGAGATCCTGTCACGCACCCAGAGAGGGCGGCCCACCCTGACGGGGTCAGCCGTGGTCGACGTTCTCGATCACCTCGGGGTTCTCGAGCTCGTCGGCGACCGAGACGGTCAGTCCGCCCACGAGGAACGCCGCGATCCCGATCGCCAGCGTCGAGGTCCGCAGGCCACCGCCGTGGTGACCCTCGTGCATCTCGTGGGTCAGCGCGTGCCCCTTGCCGCGGTCGATCAGGGCCCGGTTGACCGGGAACGCGACGACGAACGCCACGCCCAGGGCGAGTGCCATCGAGAGCCAGAAGGTCGGGTTGACGAGGCCAGCCTCCATCGCACCCGGCACGGAGGCCATCACGGCGTTGTCGACGATCTCCATGGTCAGGATCGACAGCGTGTCGGCGGCGAGCACGACCTTGAGCGCCGCCGCGAACGCGACACCGCCCTGCACGAGCGGCAGCGTGGACAGCAGGTAGCCGAAGACGAAGGCCAACCCGACCGACAGTGCGATGGTGACGGCGTTGGTGAAGCCGGCCGCGGTGCCGATGATCAGCCCGAGGATCTCGCCGATCGCACAGCCGGTGAGGCAGTGCAGCGTGGCGCTCGCGGCCATCGCATTGCGTGCGTTCATCGCGCCATCATACCCCCATGGGGTATTTGAACCAAGCCTGGGAGCGATCGGTTCCCCCGCATATGCGGGGGAACCGAACGTTCCCGGGGCCTGCAACACTCGAGAACGTTCAGGAACCCCCCAGAAGTTCGGCTCGCCGACGCCCCTCAGGCCGAGGTCGTACGCCGACCCGCGAGCGGCGCCCACTGGCCGCGAGCGATCAGGACTTCACGGAGCAGGTCGGGGTGGTCCGTGATGATCGCGTCGACCCCGGCGTCGAGGAGCCGGTGCATGGTCGGCTGGTCGTTCACCGTCCAGACGGCGACGCGGATGTCGAGGGCGTGGGCGCGACGGACGATCCGCTCGGCATAGATCGGCACCCGTCCCAGGCGCAACGGCACGTGTGCGAACGTGCCCGACGCGACTCGAGCCGGTGGCCGGGCGTAGGACCGCGAGGCCGCGATCAGCGTCGTCAGCGCTCGCCACCCGAGGGCTGTCGTCACCGCTGGCACGGCCTGTTGCACCCGCAGCAATCGGTTCGACCAGGCGCCGGCGATGCAGATGCGTGACGCCCAGGACGGGTTCGCGTGAAGCAGAGTGACCAGAGCAGCAACCGACTCCTCGTCCTTGAGGTCGATCGCGAAGCGGGTGTCGGGGAAGGCGGCCAGCGCGGACGCCAGCGTCGGGATCGGCTCGCGGCCGTCGACGCGGAGCCCGCGCAGGGAGGCACGGGACATCGAGGCGACCGTGCCGGGCGACCCGGTCACGCGCGCCAGAGTTGCGTCGTGGAAGCACACGAGGTGCCCGTCGCTGGTCGTCTGGACGTCGGTCTCCAGGTAGCGCACCCCCAGCGCGGTGGCCCGCGCGAAGGTCGCCAGCGTGTTCTCCGGGCCGAGCGCCAGGCCGCCACGGTGGGCGATCGCAAGCGGGCCGTGCTCCTCGCCATACCTCATGACCCCAGCATGGAAGGACACCTTCGACTACGGGAAGCCGAACAGCCCCGAATGGTCAGGTGTTCACGCACCCTTTGTCCGCGGTCTGCTCCGGACACCTGCTGGTCACCCGGGTGCATCACAATGCCCCCGTGCCGACCCCGCTGCCCGAACTGCTCGCGAGCGACCGCGCGCCCTCACCCCGCACCCTGGTCGACATCTTCCGTGAGGTCGTCGAGTTCTCCCCTCAGAGTCCGGCGGTCGACAGCGGTGTCGCGGTGCTCACCTATGCCGAGCTCGCCGAGGCCGCCGACCAGGTCGCGGGCGAGCTGTTCGAGGCCGGTGTCCGCGTCGGTGACAAGGTCGGCGTACGCATCAAGTCGGGCACGACCGATCTCTACGTCGCGATCCTCGGCATCCTCTGCGCCGGCGCGGCCTACGTGCCCGTCGATGCCGACGACCCCGACGAGCGCGCCCGCGTCGTGTTCGAGGAGTCCCACGCCGTCGCGGTGATCGGCAACGACCTGCGGATCGAGAGCCGGATCGCCACCGAGCTGGCCCACTGGGTGCCCACCGAACCCCAGCCGGGCCCGACGATCGAGGACGACGCCTGGGTCATCTTCACCAGCGGCTCCACCGGCAAGCCCAAGGGTGTCGCGGTCACCCACCGCAACGCCGCCGCCTTCGTCGACGCCGAGTCGCGGATGTTCCTCGTCGAGGAGCCCGTCGGCCCCGGCGACCGCGTGATGGCCGGCCTCTCCGTCGCCTTCGACGCGAGCTGCGAGGAGATGTGGCTGGCCTGGGCGTACGGCGCCTGCCTGGTCCCCGCACCGAGATCGCTGGTGCGCAGCGGCGTGGACGTCGGGCCGTGGCTCGTCGCCAACGCGATCACCGTGGTCTCGACCGTGCCGACGCTGGTGGCCCTGTGGCCCGCGTCGTCGCTCGACAAGGTGCGGCTGCTGATCATGGGCGGCGAGGCCTGTCCGCCCGAGCTCGCCCAGCGGCTGCAGCGCGAGGGTCGCGAGGTGTGGAACACCTACGGCCCGACGGAGGCGACCGTCGTGGCCTGCGGCGCGCTGCTCGACGGCACCGACCCGGTCAGGATCGGGCTGCCGCTCGACGGCTGGGACCTCGCGGTCGTGGACGGCCAGGGCAACCCGGTCGCCGAGGGCGAGAGCGGCGAGCTGATCATCGGCGGCGTCGGGCTCGCGCGCTACCTCGATCCGGAGAAGGACGCGGAGAAGTACGCGCCGATGCCGAGCCTGGGCTGGGACCGCGCCTACCGCTCCGGCGACGTCGTCCGCAACGACCCGCTCGGGCTGGTCTTCGCCGGCCGGGCGGACGACCAGATCAAGCTCGGCGGCCGCCGCATCGAGCTCGGCGAGATCGACGAACAGCTGCTCCGACTCCCCGGCGTCAACCAGGCCGCGGCCACGGTCCGGTCCACCAAGAGCGGCAACAAGCTGCTGGTCGGCTACCTCACCGTCGACGAGTCCTACGACCCCACCACCGCGCAGGAGCTGCTCCGCGGGAGGCTGCCCGCCGCCCTCGTCCCCCGCCTGGCCCTGGTCGACACCCTGCCCACCCGCACCAGCGGCAAGGTCGACCGCGACGCCCTGCCGTGGCCGCTGCCCAAGACCGCGAAGCCCGCGATCGGCCTGAACGAGAACCAGCAGTGGCTCGCCGACATCTGGGCCGACGTCCTGGGCGCCGACGTGACCGGCCCGAAGGACGACTTCTTCGACTTCGGCGGCGGCTCGCTCACGGCCGCGCAGGTCGTCAGCCGGATCCGCGAGCGCTACCCCGAGGTCGTCGTCGGCGACGTCTACGCCCACCCCAGCATCGCCGCCATGGCCGACGCATTGCCCGCGCTCGTCTCCAGCCAGGCCGTCGGCAACCGCGACGTCCGCCCGCTGCCGCTCAAGAGCCAGGCCGGACAGCTGCTCGCGCTGGTCCCCCTCCGCGCTCTCGCGGGCCTTCGTTGGCTGAGCTGGCTGCTCCTCGGCTCGGCAGTCCTCGGCCCGGTCCTCGACCTCGAGTGGCTGCCCTCCACGCCGGTGTGGGTGCTGATCCTGACGACGTGGTTCTTCCTGGTCCCGCCCGGCCGGATGACGCTCGCGGCGGGACTCGCGCGCCTGGTGCTCCGTCCGCTCACGCCCGGCGAACACCCGCGCGGCGGCAAGATCCATCTCCGCATCTGGCTGGCCGAGCGCATCCAGGACGAGCTCGCGGCCACCTCCCTCGCCGGTGCTCCGTGGTTCCCGTTCTACGCGCGCTTGCTCGGCAACGACATCGGCATGGGCTCCGACCTGCACACGCTGCCGCCCGTCACCGGCCTCCTCACCCTCGGCAAGGGCGCGGCCATCGAGCCCGAGGTCGACCTCGCCGGGCACTGGATCGACGGCGACGTCATCCACGTCGGGCCGATCGAGGTCGGCGCTCGTGCTCGCGTCGGCGCGCGCTGCACGCTCAGCCCCGGCGCCTCCGTCGGCAAGGACGCCGAGGTCGCGCCCGGGTCGCTCGTCGAGGGCGTCGTGCCGGCCGGCGAGTTCTGGGCCGGCTCTCCCGCCGAACGCCGTCGCGCCGAGGCGCGCGGACCCTGGCAGGAAGCTCCCACCGGTCGCGTCGCCAGCACCGAGAAGGCCTGGCTCGGCCTGTACGGCGCCATGGCGGCCCTGATTGCCGCGCTGCCCGCCCTCGCGGTGCTCCTCGGTGCGGTCGTCCTGCTGCCGGTCGTGCGCGACGCGGACGGACTGGGCGACGCGGTGCGCAGCGCGCTGCCGTGGGTGCCGCTCGCCGCGCTGGTCGGATATGCCTTCCTGATCCTGATGATCTGGGCGCTGGTCCGGGGGCTCGCGGTCGGCATGCACGCCGGCTTCCACCGCGTCCGGTCCGGCACCGGCGTGCGGATCTGGAGCACCCTCCGCGTCCTGGACGAGGCGCGGACCTGGCTGTTCCCGCTCTACGCCAGCGCCCTGACCCCGGTCTGGCTGCGCATGCTCGGCGCGCGCATCGGCCCCGGCGTCGAGGCCTCGACGGTGCTGCTGATCCCGAAGTTCACCACCGTGGGCGAGCACGCGTTCCTCGCCGACGACACCCTTGTCGGCTGCTACGAGCTCGGCGGCGGCTGGATCCGCGTCGACCCGGTGAAGATCGGCAAGCGCGCCTTCGTCGGCAACTCCGGCATGGCCGCGCCCGGGCGCAAGGTGCCCAAGGAGTCGCTCGTCGCGGTCCTCTCTGCCGCACCGCAGCGTGATCTGGCCAAGGCGGGATCGAGCTGGGTCGGCAGCCCACCGACCCGGTTGCGGCGTACGGCCGGCAAGACCGACGACACCCGCACGTATGCGCCGCCGACCCGGCTCAAGGTCGCGCGCGGTCTCGTCGAGGCCCTCCGGATGGTGCCGCTCCTGCTCCTCGTCCTCCTCAACCTCGCGGTGGGTGTGACACTGCTCGCCCTGGCGACGAGGCACCCGCTCCTCGCCGTACTCCTCGCCGGACCGGTCCTGATCGCCGCCGGCCTCGTCGCGGCCCTCGTCACCGTGGTCGCGAAATGGGTCCTCGTCGGCCGGCACCGGGTCGGGGACCACCCGTTGTGGTCGTCATTCGTCTGGCGCAACGAGCTCGCCGACACGTTCACCGAGGTCCTGGCCGCGCCGTGGTTCGCGGCACCGGCGCAGGGCACGCTCGCCCTCAACATCTGGCTGCGACTGCTCGGCGCACGCATCGGCCGCGGGGTCTGGTGCGACTCCTACTGGCTGCCCGAGACCGACCTGGTCACGCTCGACGACGGTGCGACCGTCAACCGCGGCTGCGTCGTGCAGACGCACCTGTTCCACGACCGGGTGCTCAGCATGGACACGGTGACGCTGAAGGCCGGTGCGACTCTGGGGCCGAACAGCGTTATCCTTCCGGCCGCGACGATTGGTCGGCACGCAACCGTGGGCCCGGTTTCTCTCGTGATGCGCGGGGAGGGCGTCCCTTCCCGCACCTGCTGGATCGGGAACCCGATCGGCCCCTGGGAGGCACCGTGAGCGCGCAGTCCGAGAACCCGCAGCCCTATGTCCCCGACCACGGCGACGACTCGTTCGACGTCACCCACTACTCGCTGGGACTCGGCTACAAGCTCATCGGCAACCGGCTCGACGGCGACGCCGTCCTGACGTGCGTGGCCCGCACCGACACCACCGCCGTCATCCTCGACCTCGCCGGCCTGCGCGTCGCGAAGGTGTTCCTCGACGGGAAGCCAGCGCGCTTCACTCACCGTGGTCACCGCCTCCGCATCACGGCACAGCTCGCGGCGGACCAGGAGTTCGAGCTGCGCGTGAAGTACGCCGGATCGCCGGGCGTCCTCAAGGCGCGCCACCTCGACGATGCCGGCTGGGAGGAGCTCACCGACGGCGTCATCGTGGCCGCCCAGCCCCACGGCGCCCCGACGTGGTTCCCGTGCAACGACCGCCCGAGCAACAAGGCCACGTACGCCATCACGATGGCCGCGCCGAGCGACTACTACGTCGCGATGAGCGGCCGCCTGCTCGAGACCCGCCGCCGCGGCTCGGTCACGGAGTGGACGTGGGAGATGCCGCAGCCGATGGCGCCGTACCTCGCGACCATCCAGATCGGCCGCTACGAGACGCGCAACCTCAAGAACAACGTCGTCGTGATCGCGCCCCCGGATCTCTCGGGGGAGGGGTACGACGCGTCGTTCGGCGAGCAGCCGAAGATGATGGAGTTCTTCGAGTCGGTGTTCGGGGACTACCCCTTCGACCAGTACACCGTCGTGGTGACCGACGACCCGCTCGAGATCCCGCTCGAGTCGCAGTCGCTCTCGACGTTCGGCCGCAACTTCGCCTCCGCCGACTGGGACTGCGTGCGGCTCGTGGCGCACGAGCTGGCGCACCAGTGGTTCGGCAACGCCGTGACCCTGCGTGAGTGGAAGGACATCTGGCTGCACGAAGGCTTCGCCTGCTACGCGGAGTGGCTGTGGTCGGAGGAGTCGGGGCGCGAGAGCGCCGATGAGCAGGCGGCCCATCACCACGCCAAGCTCGCCGACCTCGACCAGGACCTCCTGCTCGCCGATCCGGGCCCGGCACTGATGTTCGACGACCGCGTCTACAAGCGCGGAGCACTGACGCTCCACGCGCTCCGCTCGGTCGTCGGCGACCATGACTTCTTCGACATCCTGCGTGAGTGGGTCGAGCGGTTCGGCGGCGGCAATGCGACCACGGCCGACTTCGAGGCGCTCGCCGCGGAGATCAGTGGCGAGTCGCTCGACGGGCTGTTCGACGCATGGCTCCGGTCTCCCGAGCTGCCCGCGCTCCCGGACTAGCGGGAATCGGACACGGGGTGCTGGTGTTGTGGTGGCCATGACCGACTTCACTCCGTTCGAGACCCTCCTGGCCGGCCACGCCGGACTCCTCGAGGACTCCGTCCACGACCGGTGGGTCCGCGCCCAGGCGCTCTTCGAGGAGCGGGCCTATCGCGAGGCGATCGTGCTGCTCAGGGAACTGATCGAGGAGCCCGAGGACTTCGGCCACGCGCTGACCGACGCCGGCTGCTCCTGGCGCGCTCCTACTACCACTCCGCGCTGCTCGGTCCCGCGATCGATGCGGCCCGCGAGGTGCTCGCCATCGACCCGCACGAGCCCTACGCCCACCTGCTCATCGGGCGCTCGCTCCAGCGCCAGAGCAAGCCGGACGAGGCGGCGCCACACCTCAAGCTGGCTCACCTCCTCGGTGGCTATGAAGCCTGACGTCCCTGCCGACATCGCGTGGCACGCCGCCTCCGTCGACGCGGCGACGGCGCTCGAGACGCACGCCCGGTCCCTGCTGGGGCCGGGCGCCGTCACGTCCGGGCGGCTCTGCCCGGCGTGCGGCAGTGACGAGCACGGCCGGCCGTGGGCGCGTCATGACGGCCGGCTCGTCCACGTCTCGCTCTCGCGCTCCGGACCGCACCTCCTGACCGCGATCGCCTCGACGCCCATTGGTGTCGACGTGGAAGTCGCGGACATCGACGTACTCCCGTCACTTGTTCGCGCTCCTTCTGAAACGCCCGGTGAGGCTGGTGACCTCGCGCAGACCTGGGCGCGCAAGGAGGCGATCCTCAAGGCCCGTGGCACTGGTCTCGCGACGCCGATGTCCTCGGTCCTGCTCGCCGACGAGCACTGGCAGGACCTGCCCGCTCCGGAGGGGTACGTCGCAGCGCTGGCGTTGGTCCCCGGCTCACGTGACACAGGCGTACCGACCAGACGCGTCTCACCGGTCGGGCGGATGACACGGGTGTACCGAGCGGAAGTGCTGGCCCGTCAACCGCATGACACAGGCGTGTCGGGAGTCGATACGGCTGTGTCATGGGAGCGGCCAGACCGGACGAGAATTCCGTACGCGTGTGTCACGGCGACCTGCGCGCCGCGTCAACGGAATAGACCCACCCACTACCTCGTTACAGGTAGTACAGTCTTCAACTAACTCACCACGGAGGGCACCATGCAGTTCGGCATCTTCAGCGTCGGCGACATCACTCCCGACCCGACCACCGGCATCGCGCCGAGCGAGGGCGAGCGCATCGAGTCGATGACGCGCATCGCACTCAAGGCCGAAGAGGTCGGGCTGGACGTCTTCGCGACCGGCGAGCACCACAACCCGCCGTTCACCGTCTCCTCGCCGACCACGCACCTCGCGTGGATCGCGGCGAAGACCGAGAAGCTGCTGCTGAGCACCTCCACGACGCTGATCACCACCAACGACCCGGTGAAGATCGCCGAGGACTACGCGTTCCTCCAGCACCTCTCCGGTGGCCGCGTCGACCTGATGATGGGCCGCGGCAACACCGGCCCGGTCTACCCGTGGTTCGGCAAGGACATCCGCGACGGCATCAAGCTCGCGATCGAGAACTACCACCTCCTGCGCAAGCTGTGGCGCGAGCCGGTCGTCAACTGGCAGGGCCAGTTCCGCACCCCGCTGCAGGGCTACACGAGCACGCCCGCGCCGCTCGACGGCACGCCGCCGTTCGTCTGGCACGGCTCGATCCGCAGCCCCGAGATCGCCGAGCAGGCGGCCTACTACGGCGACGGCTTCTTCCACAACCACATCTTCTGGGGCCCCGAGCACACCGCCCAGATGGTCAAGCTCTACCGCCAGCGCTTCGAGCACTACGGGCACGGCGCGGCCGACCAGGCCATCGTCGGCCTCGGCGGCCAGGTGTTCCTGGGCACGAGCGAGGCGGAGGCCAAGAAGCAGTTCCGGCCCTACTTCGACAACGCCCCGGTCTACGGCCACGGTCCCTCGCTGGAGGAGTTCACGCAGGCCACGCCGCTGACCGTGGGCACGCCCGAGCAGGTCATCGAGCGCACGCTGGGCTTCGCCGACTACGCCGGCGACTACCAGCGCCAGCTGTTCCTGATGGACCACGCCGGACTCCCGATCGAGGTCGTGCTCGAGCAGCTCGAGATCCTCGGCCGCGAGGTCGTGCCGGTGCTCCGCGCGGAGTTCGACCGCCGCCGCCCGGCCCACGTGCCGAGCGACCCGCCCACCCACACGTCCCTCGTCGCCGCCGGCCCCGACGCCCCGCACCACCTCGTCGAGCCCGCCAAGACCCTCGCCACGGAAGGCGCCCAGTCATGACCCGCACCATCGTCGTCCTCACCGCCGGCCTGACGGTGCCTTCGTCCACCCGACTGCTCGGCGACCAGCTCGCCGACGCGGTCGCGGCGGCCGTGAGCGCCCGCGGCGAGGCCGTCTCCTTCGAGTACGTCGAAGTGCGCGAGCTCGCCCAGGACCTCGCCGGCTACATGACCAGCGGAGGCATCGCGACCAAGCGCCTGAGCGCGGTCCGCGAGCAGATCTCGCAGGCCGACGGCCTGATCGCGGTCACGCCCGTCTTCAGCGCGAGCTACAGCGGGCTGTTCAAGATGATGCTCGACGCCCTCGACACGGATGCCCTCAACGGCATGCCCGTGCTGATCGCAGCCACGGCCGGCAGTGCGCGCCACTCGCTGGTGCTCGACCACGCGATGCGGCCGCTGTTCAGCTACCTGCGGGCGGTCGTGCTCCCCACCGGTGTCTTCGCCGCGACCGAGGACTTCGGCAGCGCTGGCCTCGACGAGCGCATCACCCGAGCCGCGGCCGAGCTCGCCAACGCCGTGGTGGTCTCGGGCAGCGACCACGTCGCCGGGTTCGCCCCCGACCCGACCGCGCGTCGGCGTACGTCCGGGAACGACCTGGCGCCCGTCGCCGACTTCGCCGACCTGCTCCGGGGCCACTCGGGCTGAGGTCCGTGGCAGGCTGGGTGCATGTCCGACAACACGCCTGAGCCGAGCAGCTTCGCCGACAAGCTGAAACAGACGCTCGACGAGCTCGAGATCGACAAGCACGTCAACGACCTCGTCAGCCAGGTCGAGACCGCCTTCACGTCCGCCCGCGAGATGGTCGGGACGCTCGCCGCCGAGCGCGGCGACGAGGTGGAGCGCTTCCTCGACAAAGCGTCCGCCTCCATCGACGAGCGCACCGAAGGCCGGTACGCCCCGCACGTCGGCAAGGTCCGTGAGACGGTCTCGACTGCGGTCACCAAGCTCGCGGAGTACCGTCCGACGAGCACGCCGATCGCTCCCGTCGAGGAGATCGAGCCGCCCAGCCCGGAGTGATCGACCCAGGACCGAAGGCCCGCTTCCACCCCCGTGGGGAGCGGGCCTTCTCCCATTTGTGGGTACGCCGAGGACGGCGACACCCTCCGTGGCTACTTCGGCGGCCTTGCCGAGGGCGGCACGGTCCCGCAGCCACTCGAGCCGGCGCCGTGGGGCGACGAGTTCGGGATGCTCGTCGACAAGTTCGGCATCACCTGGCTGGTGAACATCTCAGCGCAGGGCTGAGGTCCTCAGCGCAGGATCCCGGAATAGCCCCGCTTGAAGTTTCGCTCGGCGAGCCGTTGGCCGCGCAACGCCAGACGGAGCGTCTTGTGGGCGATCTTGATCGACGCCGAGCGCGTCGTGGCGGCCTCGGCGAGCTCCTTCTTCTTCCAGCCTGTCGACATCCCGCTGTTCTTGATCTCGTTGGCGCGTGCGGCGTACGTCGCCTTGGCGCGAGCGATCTGCTTGGTGCTCGCCGCCCGGGCTGCTCGGTCGGTGGAGGGGGTCCGGTTGAAGCTCGTGGCAAAAAGTGCCCGGCCGTTGAACGATGCGCTCCACTCCGAGCGGAGGTACGTCGCGGTGTAGGGCTTGCCCTGCCAGTCGGGCGGGATGGAGGCGCTCACGGGGAAGACTCCCGACTCCACCGGGCGGTAGGCGATCGCGGTGAACAGCTCGCTCGGGTCGGGCATGCCGAGCTTCTCGGGACCGTCGGGGGAGTAGAGCTGGGTCGAACTGCCGGTCGACTGGTGGGCCTCGACCTCACCGAGGTCGATCCCGTCCACCACCAGATGGACGATCGTCGTGTAGGAGTAGCTCGCGGCGGTGACCTCGGCGCCGGCCGGCAGGGCGCCCGTCGCATGCAGGAGCTCGCAGGTGACGCCGGAGAAGTCGAGGCGTTCGGCCGTGATCCGGACGCCCGGGAGCTCGGGGACGCGGGTGACCTGACTGGCGCCGACCGTTTGCGTGCCTGCGATCGGGGCGTCCGCGGAGGCCTTGTCGGCGCACGCCGCAGCGCGCCAGTCCGTCTCTTCCGCCGCACCCGCAGGAGCGATCGGCGAGAGCGGGGCGAGCAGCAGGGCCGCGAGGGCCAGTGTCATCGGGCGCATGGGGCGCGAGTCTAGGAGCGCGCCGCGCCGACGGTGGACCTTTGCCGGAAGTCACCAGGGAGACGGCTTGAAGTCCTTCACGAAGCAGCCGTACAGGTCTTCCCCGGCCTCGCCGAGCACGACCGGGTCATAGACCCGGGCGGCACCGTCGACGAGGTCGAGCGGCGCGTGCCAGCCCTCGGCCGCGATACGCAGCTTCTCGTGGTGCGGGCGCTCGTCGGTGATCCAGCCGGTGTCGACGGCCGTCATCAGGATCTTGTCGGTCTCGAACATCTCCTCCGACGAGGTGCGCGTCAGCATGTTCAGCGCGGCCTTCGCCATGTTGGTGTGCGGGTGTCCGGCGCCCTTGTAGCGACGCGAGAACTGCCCCTCCATGGCCGACACGTTCACGACGTACGCCCGGCCCGATCGCGCATTGCGTGCGGCGGCCGCCAGTGCGGGCCGCAGTCGTGACACCAGCAGGAACGGCGCGATCGAGTTGCACAGCTGCACCTCGAGGAGCTCGAGCGGGTTGACCTCGCCGACGGTCTGGGTCCAGGAGTTGTTCGTCTGGACGTCGGGGAGCAGGCCACCCGCGTCGACCGCGGTGCCCGCCATGTGCGCGTCGAGCGACGCGTGGCCGGCCGTCAGCGCGAGCGCGGTCATCGACGCGGCGTTGTGAGCGGCCAGCGCCTGCTCCGGGCTCTCCCCGAGGTGGTGGGCCACCGCCGTGTCCGACAGTGCGCCGGCGATGGAGGCGGGATGGGCCGACGAGATCTCGTCGAAGGTGACCATCTCCGGGAGCTCGCGGTCGGTCGGGAGCGGAGCCAGCTCGGCGTCGACCAGCGGGGCGTAGGCGCCCGGCGTGCGGCGTACGGTCTGGCACGCGTTGTTGATCAGGATGTCGAGGGTGCCCGCGGCTGCGACGTCGTCCGCCAGCGAGATCACCTGGGTGGGATCGCGGAGGTCGATGCCGACGATCTTGAGCCGGTGCAGCCAGTCGTCGCTGTCCTCGAGCGAGGAGAAGCGGCGGACCGCGTCCTTGGGGAAGCGCGTCGTGATCGTGGTGTGCGCGCCGTCGCGGAGGAGGCGCAGCGCGATGTACATGCCGATCTTCGCGCGGCCGCCGGTGAGCAGCGCGCGCTTGCCGGTGAGGTCGGTGCGCTGGTCGCGCTTGGTGTGGCTGAAGGCCGCGCAACGCGGGCAGAGCCAGTGGTAGAACGCGTCGACGAGGGTGAAGTCCTCCTTGCAGATGTAGCAGCCGCGCGGGTTGAGCAGCTCGCCGGCGAAGGCCCCGGGAGCGTTGGAGACGAGCGGGATGCCGGACGTCTCGTCGTCGATCCGCACCGGCGAACCGGTCGCCGTCAGCTCGGTGATCGCCCGGTCGTGGGCCAGCTCCTCGGCACGCTTGGCGAGCTTGCGCTCGGCCTTGATCGACTTGTACATGCGCGCGGCCGCGCGCTTGACGATCACGTGGTCCGGGTGGTCGTCCGGCACCTTGTGCAGTTGCTGGAGGACGCGGAGGGTGGTCGCGAGGTCGTCGGGGTCGATGCCGGTGGAGTCGTGCGAGTTCACTGCACGATTGTGCCCCGAGCCGGGGATGCCTCCAGCATCCGCAGGCCGCGGCGAGAGCGCAGCCAGTGCCCGGCGGAGACGAGCCCGAACCCGACGCCGAAGATCGCCAGCGCGACCAGGCCGTAGGGCCACGGGAACTCCTCGGTCGTGAATGCCGGGTTCTTCGCGGTGCCCGTGAGGGAGTCCAGGGTGAGGTAGAGCGTCTGGAAGACGAAGGCCCACAGGTAGGCGATGGCGTACGTGGTGTTGGCGGCCAGCCGGGACGCGAGGAGGTAGCCGGCCGGGAACGCGACGAGGATCGTGACGATGGCGATCATGACCAGTCCCCTCAGTCCAGGACCGCGACGGGTCGCCGTGCCGCCGAGAACATCAGCACGATGCCCAGCACGGTGATCAGGACGGACAGCGCGACGACGATCTTGAGCCCGGCCGGCACGTCCACGAAGAAGACCGGCAGGGAGGCGATGGCGTTGACCACGAGCGCACCCGCGGTGACGCGGAAGGCCGCCTGGTTCCCGGTGCGCCAGGCGATCACGGCGCCGACGAGACCGACGACGCCGAGGACCACGCCGAGGACGAGGATCGCGACGGGCGGTGCGTCCGCGCCGTCCGGAGTCGGGGCGAAGGCACTCCCCACGTTGATGACGCTGAGCAGGCCGGCGACAGCCAGCCCCGCCTTCTGACGACCAGTGGTGACATCCATGGTTCTGCTCCTTGAGGATGGTGGATCGGGACGACTCCACAGTCCGGCGGGTCCTGTTCCCACGGCCAGGGCTGGCGTTCCCCCATCCTTCCCCGCTTCGTCGCTCGCGTGCAGGAAAAGTTTCCCGGGTCAACGGGAACCGCGGACGGCGATGATGGGCAGGTGAGCACTCTGCGCGTCGTCCTCGCCGACGACCATCCCGTCGTGCGCGGTGGGCTGCGCGCCCTGCTCGAGACGATCGAGGGGTTCGAGGTCGTGGGCGAGGCAGCCGACGGCGAGGACGCCGTGCGACAGGTGCAGCTCACCCGACCCGACGTCGTGCTGATGGACGTGCGGATGCCGCGCGTCGACGGGATCGAGGCCACCCGGCGCATCCGGGCGGCGACGCCGGACACAGCGGTCCTGGTGCTGACGATGTACGACGACGACGCCACCGTCTTCACCGCCATGCAGGCCGGCGCCCGGGGCTACTTGCTCAAGGGTGCCGAGCAGCAGGAGATCGTGGCGGCGATCCGCGCGGTCGCCTCCGGCCAGGCCATCTTCGGACCGGGCGTGGCGGCGCGGGTCCTCGGCTACTTCGCCGTCCCACCCGCGGGCGTCTCGGAGGCGTCTGCTCCGTTCCCCGAGCTGACCGAGCGCGAACGCGTCATCCTCGACCTCCTGGCGCGCGGCCTCCGCACGGCGGCGATCGCCGAGCAGCTGCACCTCTCACCCAAGACCGTGAGCAACCACCTCACTGGCGTCTTCACCAAGCTCGAGGTGGCCGACCGTGCCGCCGCGATCATCCGGGCACGCGAACGCGGCCTCGGGCAGGCACCGTGATCGCCTACCCGGTCCTGCTCGCCCTGGCGGCGGTCGGCCTGAGCTGCCTCGTGTCCGGGGGTGGCCTGCTGCTGGCCGCTCGGGCGCGCACGAGTGCTGCCCTCCTCATGCTCGGCGGCGCCGCCCTTCTCGCCGGCACGGTCGCCTCGCCCGGCGGCCATCCGGACCTCGCAGTCGGCCTGGTCGACCTCGCGGCGGGACTGGCGTGCCCGCTCGCGGTCGCGACGTATCCCGAGCACCACCTGCGCCGGCCCGTCGACTTCCTGGCCCTCGTCGCGCTCACCGCCGCCGGTGTCTTCCTCGTCGCGCAGCCACGGGACACCGTGGTCGTCGGGGCGATGGCCATCACCTCCGTCGCGATCCTCGTCGCTCACCTCTGGTGGCGGATCGAGCGAGCCGACACCGACGGCAGGCGCCCGCTGCTCTGGCTGGCCCTGGCACTCGCCGCGGCGTCCCTCGCGTGTGGTGTCCTGACGTTCTCGGCCGAGGGCGGAACGGGCGCCGCCAGCAACGTCGTCGTGGCGGCCGGGATCGCGCTGCTGGCGGTGGTGCCGGTGGCGATGTACGTCGGGGCGACCAGGCCGGACGTTGTCGACGTGCGGGCCCTCGTCGTCAGCGTCGTGGTCTTCGCCGTCGCGTTGACCTGCTACGTCTCGCTCTACGTGGGGGCGGTGTCGTTCCTTGAGATCCTCGGTGACAGACGCCCGATCCTCGGCGTGCTCGGCGTCGTGGGCGCCCTCGCCGCCACCACCCTGCACCCCCTGCAGGTCGTCCTGCGTGGCGTGGTCGACACGCTCCTGTTCGGGCAGCGGCCCGACCCGCTCGGCGCCGCGTCCCACGTCGTCGACCGCATCGGCGAGGACCCCGTCCTGGCGCTTCGGGCGATCCGCGAAGTACTGGTCCTGCCGTACGCCGCACTGCGCATCGACGGTCGGGAGCTGGCCGTCTCCGGGGTGCCCGTGACCCACACCCGCACCATGACGCTCGCCCTCGGGGACGGGGCGGGCGGCGAGCTCGAGGTCGGGCTGCGCGCCGGCGACCTGGGCCTGTCGACGGGCGACGAGCACGTGCTCAAGCTGGTGGCGCCGCTCCTCGCCCAGACCCTGCGGGCGACAGCGCTGGCCCTCGACGTCCAGACGTCGCGCGAACGAACCGTCGCCGCCCTCGAGGAGGAGCGTCGGCGGCTCCGCCGCGACCTCCATGACGGCCTGGGACCGCGGCTGTCGGGCATCGCCTTCACCTCCGACGCCGCGCTCAACACGCTGCGCGACGACCCCGACCAGGCTGAGGGCCTGCTTCGGACGCTGCGCGCCGAGACGACTGCGGCGATCGGGGAGATCCGCCAGCTGGTCTACGGCATGCGACCCCCGGCGCTCGACGAGCTGGGGCTGGTGCCGGCGCTCCGGCAGCAGGCCGACCAGCTGCGCACGCCGGCCGGCCGGCCACTGCTCGTCACCCTCCACACCGACGACCTGCCGGCCCTGGCCGCGGCGGTGGAGGTGGCGGCGTACCGCATCACCGTCGAGGCCCTCACCAACAGTGCACGGCACAGCGGGTCGGACACGGCGGTGGCCAGCATCGCCGTCCGGGACGATGCCCTGGTGATCGAGGTCCGCGACGGTGGTCCGGCGAGTGGCCGCTGGCACCCGGGGGTCGGACTGGCCTCCATGCGTGAGCGGGCCGCCGAGCTGGGTGGCAGCCTGGTCGCGAACGAGCAGGACGACAATACGGTTCGTGCGGTGCTCCCGTTGGGGAAGCATCCTGTCCACTTCGAGGAAGGCGTATCTTGGCGCGCACTATGAGCACCGGGGGAGCACTCGTGGCCGGCCAGGACACGCGCGTGGGCGGCCTCGGCGTCCGCTGCGAAGGCGTCGTCCACCTCTACAAGACCTTCGGCGGGCACGACGTCGTCGCCCTGCGCGGGGTCGACCTCGCGATCGCACCGGGCGAGCGGGTCGCCTTCCTCGGGCCCTCGGGGTCGGGCAAGTCGACGCTGCTGACACTGCTCGGTGGCATCCAGAAACCGAGCGCCGGCCGGATCTTCCTGGGTGACGAGGAGATCTCCCGCATGGGCGAGCGCTACCTCGCGCGCATCCGCTCGCGGTCGGTCTCCACCATGCTCCAGGGAGCGACCCGCAACCTCCTGCCCTATGCGACCGGCCGTCAGAACATCGCCTTCGCCCGGCTCGCCCTCTCCGCGTCCGAGCGCCGCGACGCCATGCTCGACAACGAGCTGCTCAGTCGCGTCGGGCTCGAGGAGCAGGCCGACCAGGTCGTCTCCACCATGTCCGGCGGCCAGCGCCAGCGCCTCGCGCTCGCCTGCTCGGTCGCCACCTCCCCGCGACTGCTGCTCGCCGACGAGCCCACCAGCCAGCTCAGCCACGAGGACCGCGACCACGTCCTGCACCTGATCCACTCGCTCGGCGACGACTTCGGCACCACCATCGTCGTGGTCACCCACCAGCCCGAGGTCGCGGCGACCTTCCCGCGATCGATCACCATGAAGGGCGGCCGGGTCGGCGCCGAGGGCCGTGACGGCTCCGAATACGCGGTGGTCGGGGAGGACGGCGTCCTGCACCTGCCGGGCCACGTGGCGGCGGAGTGGCCGCCCGGCACGCTGGTGAAGTTCGAGGACGACGACCGGGGCCGGCTGATCGTCACCCGGTCGAGCGGCGAAGGGGCCGGCCTGTGAGCCACCGCGCCGAGGAACCGAGCCGGCGCACGAACACGGGCAGCGACCTCGTCCTGAGCAACATCACCTTCGTCGCGGGCCGCACCCTGCTCGACGACGTCTCGCTCACCTTCCAGGCCGGCAGGGTGACGGCCCTGTCCGGACCGAGCGGCTCCGGCAAGACCACCCTCCTCTCGATCGCCGGCGGGCTCCTCGAGCCCACGCAGGGCACGACGTCGTACGCCGATGCGTCGATGTGGCTGGGCACCGGCGACCCGCGTCCGGACATCGCGTTCGTGCTGCAGGTCTACGGTCTCGTCCCGATCCTGAGCGCGCGCGAGAACGTCTCCATCGCCCTGCGCGCCCGCGGTGTCCGCCCGGCCGAGGCGGACGAGGAGGCCGAGGCGGCGCTGGGCCGGTTCGGCATCGCCGACCTCGGCGACCGCCAGGTCGAGGAGCTCTCGGGCGGCCAGATGCAGCGCGTCGCCTGTGCCCGCGGCTTCGTCGTCGGCGCCGGCATCCTGCTCGCCGACGAGCCCACCTCCGAGCTCGACGAGGGCAACCGTGGCGTGGTCCTGGCGGAGCTCCGTGAGGAGGCAGCCCGCGGCTCGGTCGTCGTCGTCGCGACCCACGACCCGGCCGTCGTGGACGCCTGTGACGTCCACTTCGCGCTCGACGAGGGTCGGCTGATCCACGCACAGACAGGTCCTGGATGACCCGCAGCCTCCGCGGCGCCTGGAGCCGTCGCGGTGCCCTCCTGACCCTCCTCGCCATGACCACGGTCGTGGTGGGCGGAGCCGTCGCGGTGCTCAGCTTCGCCGAGGCAGCGGGCACGTCCCGCTGGCTGATGTCGCCGCTCCTGCTGCTCGGTGCCGTCGCGGTCCCCAGCATCGGTCGCGAGCTGGCGACCTCCCGCCGCGAGGAGATCGGGCTGGCCAGGCTCCGTGGCATCCGCGGTCTCCGCCTTGGCGGCGTGCTCCTCTTCGAACCACTCGTCACGATCGTGCTCGGCTCCGCCCTCGGGCTCGGCCTGGGCTGGCTGGTGGCGCGGATCGCGGGCGGCGCGTGGCTCGATGCCGACGCGCCGGAGCTGGGGTCGACCGCGGTGTACGTCGCCCTCGGCACCGCCGCCGGCAGCCTGCTGATCGTCCTGCTCGGCAGTTGGGTGACCGTCAGCGAACCGTTGTCCGTCCAGGTCGCGGCCCGCACCCGTCCCCGCCGCGCGACCACCCTGATGGTCTTTGCGAGCGTGCTCGTCATCGTCGGCGCCGGGGTCTCGGCCTACCGGAGCGGCAAGTCCGCCGACGGCGAGTCCGACGTGCTGGTGCTGCTCGGCCCTGCCCTGGTCGGACTGGCGCTCGGCCAGATCGCGATCTGGGTGCTGCGGATCCTGGCGCGGGGAGCGACCGGCGCGACCGCGCGGTCGGGCCTGTCGGGCTTCCTCGCCACTCGCCGGCTCTCCCGGGCGGACGACCTCGTGACCCCGATGCGCCTCCTCGTTGCCGCGGCCGTCGTCGGCGTACTCGCCGCAACGGGGGCGTCCTCGGTCACCGACTGGGTCGACGGGGAGGCCCGGATCGCGGCGGGCGGGCCGGTGGCGGTGCCGGTCGAGAACGGTGCCGTGCAGGCGATGGCCATCACGCGCGAGCTCGACCCCGAGGGCGAGCACCTGATGGCGGTCGCCGTGGTTCCCAACGAGGGGAGGCTGACCGAGCGTCGGGCCTACGTCGATGCCGCCCGCTTCGCCGCGGTGGCCGGTGACTTCTACGCCGACACTCCCGCCGCCGAGGCCGCGACCAGGGTGCCGGACCTGACGACCACGACCCCCGACCTGTCGACGGCGGGCAACCGCTTCACGGTGACCGGCCGACTGCTCGAGTCCCAGGGCAGCTTCACCCGGGGCCTCGGGGTCCGCCTGGACTACGTCACCGAGGACAACAGGGGCTCCTCGGTCGAGGCCGAGCTCCGGCCCGAGCGGGTCGGCGCCGAGGTCACCGCGTCGGTCCGGCTCAGTGGTTGCCGGCGCGGCTGCCAGATCACCGGGCTCGCCATCACCCGTCTCTACCGCGAGGCCGAGGGCAGCTTCTTCCCCTTCGATCCCCGCCACTACCGCGTGCTGCTCAGCACCATCGACGTCGGCGACCGGTCCCTGATCGGAGCGGGCTGGCGGCCCGACGCACGGGCCATCGCGCAGGCGGGCGACCGCTTCCGGCTCGATCCGATCGACCCGGACCGGCGTGTGCTGGCCAATCGCCCCGACGGCCTCGAGCTCGAACCCCTTCCCGACTCCTATCTCCCGCTGACGCTGGAGGCCGCGTCCGCGCCGACTCCCGTGCTGGTCGCAGGTGCCGTCGCGAAGCCGCCGCTCGACGTCTCCGGCGACGACCGGGTGCTCGGCAGCGCGACCAGGCTCGAGGCGCTGCCGCTGCTCGGCACCGTCGGCCAGCTCACCGACCTGCCCACGAGCATGGTCGGCTCCGGCTCCACCGTGCCCAGCGCGGAGACCTCGATCGTGGTGGCCGCCGACACCCCCGACGCGATGCTCACCGCACTGACGAAGGCGACCGGCACCAGGGCGCAGACCCTCGAGGACGTACGCCGCACGATCGGTGCCGCAGCGGGCGCCGACCAGGCGCGTGCCTACGCGCTGATGGCCGTCTTCTGCGCCCTGGTCGCTCTCCTCGCCCTGGCCGCCGGGGTGGCCCGGCACCTGCGCAGCTATCGCCACGACGTCGCGTCCTTGCGCGTGCTCGGCGTCGGACTCGGCGCGGCCCGCCGGGCCGGTCGGGTCGAGCTGGTCACGCTGGCCGTGGTGGTGGTGCTGGCCGTGGCCGCCGGTGGCGTCCTCGCGGTCTGGCTGCTCCTCGACGGGCTGCCGCTGGTGACCCTGTCGCCGGCGGCGCTGCCCCTCGACAACGCGCCCAACATGTTGACGGTGATCCTGCCTGCGGTGCTCGCTGCGATCGCGATGCTGGCCATCGGTGGCCGGGCCCGCGGCGTACGCCCCGACTCGACCAGGCCCTCGACGCTCCGCGAGGAGGAGGGACGATGATCTCACCCCACGACCTTCTTCTCCTCCGCTGCGCTCCCCCGAACAACGTCGTAGGGACCCCGAGATGATCCAGCTCCTCGGCACGATCATCCGCGGCCTGCGCTCGCGGGCCCTGCTCAGCGTCGGCTCGGTCGTGCTGGCCGCGCTCGCCCTCGGGTCGGCCGTGCTCGGGCCGATCTTCTCCGAGGCGGTCACGAACTCCTATGTCGTGACGCGCCTGACGGAGGCGCCGGCAGCGTCGACCGGCCTGGCCCGGATCTTCACTCCCGACGGTCCGATCGAACCCGAGGCCGCCATCGAGCAGGCGATCGCGGAGTCCGACGCTCGCAACTCCGGACCGTGGGGCAGGTCGACGGCGACCCTGGAGTCGGTGGAGTACAGCGCGCTGCGAGGCGCCGTGACCTTCTGGTCGCGCGACGACGTCTGCGCCGGGCTGGTGGTCGAGGGTCGCTGCCCGTCGGCGCCCGGCGAGGTGCTGATGCTGGCCGTCGACGTCGAGAAGACGGGCGCGAAGATCGGCGAGCCGCTCGAGCTCAACATCTTCGAGCCGTCGGAGATCAGCGGCCAGTTCCCGCGCTCCCCGCTCGACACGGTCACCGTCGTCGGCTCCTACGCGACCCCGCTCGACGACGACGTGTGGCAGTACCCCCTCCAGCTGCGCTCGACCAACGAGCAGTCCAGCATCTCCGGCGGCTACCAGCCCTACAAGCCGGCACCGCTGATCACCACGCACGAGACGATGGTGTCCCTGGGCAGCGACGCGTGGAGCGTGCAGGTCGACACTCCGCTCGAGGTGCCCGCCGACGCCACGCCTGCCGACCTGGCCGAGGCCGTCGCGACCGCCAAGACGCTGGCCGACACCGAGGACGTCGACCGCGGCACGCTCGTCGGCTTCCCCGACACCAACAACCTCGAGCAGGTCAACGACGACGTCCGCGACCAGCAGTCCACGGCCCGCAAGTCGATCGCGCCCGCCGTGCTGTCCTTGGTCCTGGTCGCCCTTGCCCTGCTGATGCGGTTGTTGATGGCGGCCAGCGAGATCCGGGTGCCGGAGCTCGCGCTCGCCTCCCTGCGCGGCGTCTCCTCGGCGCGACTCTGGCTGCTGGGCCTCGCGGAGCCGCTCGTCGTCCTCGTGGCGGCCGTCCCGCTCGGCGTCGGCTTCGGCGTCGGTCTGGGCGCGGCTGCTGACGCGGCAGTGGCTGGTGCCCGGCCTGCCGGTGCCGCTGCCGTGGCTCAGCTGGGCGGCCGGCGCGCTGGTGCTCGTCGCCGCCATCGCCGTGGCGTGCGTCGCGGTGGGGATGGTCGTGCGCGACACCCTCGCCTCGCAGCTCTCGGGCGTACGCCGACCGCAGCAGTCGCGACGGTGGGCGGTCGTCGCCCAGCTGACCCTCGTGGCGCTCGCCCTCGCCGTACTCGTCTCCAAGCTGTCGGCCGCCGGCCAGAGCGACCCCGACCTCACCGACATGGTGCTGCCGGTGCTGCTCGCGATCGTGGCCGGGCTGGCGGCGACCCGGCTGACGGCGCTGCTGGCGACGTGGTGGACGGCGCGACGGTCGATGACCCGGTCGCTCAGCGGCTTCGTGTCGGCCCGGGCGATCTCGCGACGCCAGGAGGGGACGCTGGTGATCCTCCCGGTGACGGCGGCGATCGCGGTGGCGGTCTTCGGCGCCGGGGTCTACGACTCGGCGGCGACGTGGCGGGTCAGCGTGGCGGCCACGGCCTCCCCGGCCGCGACCACTGGTCCTCCCCACTGCTCGATGCGCGAGACCCGCGACCTGACCCAAACGATCGACCCCGATGGCGACTGGCTGATGGCCGCCGCGTCGGTGAGCAACCCCGGGCCAACTTCGCCGTCGTCGACGCGGCCCGCCTGGCATCGGTCGTCGACCTGGCCCGAGACGTGGAGCCCCGGGCGCAGCGTCGAGGAGATCGCCGCCGACATCACGCTTCCCGGCACCGTCCCCCAGCTCGTCGGCAAGCGGCTGTCCATCACTGTCGACAACCAGGCCGAGACATCGAAGGACCTCAGCATCGAGGCCCGCTTCGGCAGCGTCGGGGGTGTGCCGGGGCGCAGCTATCTCGGGCCGTTCCCGGCGGGCGAGAGCACGCAGAGCGTCAGGTTGCCGAAGGCGTGCCTCAGCGGTTGTCCCCTGGAGGGTCTGACCCTGGGTGGCGGTGCCGGTACGACGATGGAGATGGCCGGATCCGCGCGCGTGCTCTCCATCGCGGTCGATGGTGACGTCGTGGCCGCCGCGATCGCCGGCGCGGCGTGGTCGCCGGACGCAGGCAGCGGCGCACGGTCCTCGATCGCCACCATCGACAGCTCCGGCGACACCATCGACCTGACGTTCGACTCGACCGTCGGGTCTGCGATGGCCAGACTGACCGCCGGCGGCATCCCGCTCGACCGACCCGCCGCGCGCGGAGTCGACGTCCCGGAGCGGGCGATCATCGGACTCGAGGACACCGAGGTCTCGGGGGCGATCCCGGTCGACCCGGTCGTGCTGGTCGAGGGCATGCCGTTCGTCGGACCGGCCGGGCTGCTCGTCGACTACGCCTCGTTCGTGTCCGATCGTCCGGTCTACGACAACCTCTTCGAGACTCGCGTGCTGATGAAGGACGGTGCTCCCGAGTCCATGGCGACGGCGCTCACGAAGGCCGGGCTCACCGTCGAGACGACCCTCGCAGCCCAACAGCGCGTGCTCGACCAGAGCGCCTACGCGCTGGCGCTGCGGTTGTACGCCGTCGTGGCGGTGCTCGTGCTGCTGATGGCGCTGGCCGGGCTGTTCGTCTCCACGGCGGTCCAGCTCCCGGCCCGGCGCCGCGACGCTGCCGCGCTGCGCGTCGTCGGCGTACCCCGCTCCGCGGTGATGTCCGCCGTCGCCCGCGAGTTCCTCGTGGTGCTCGGCGGTGCGGCGATCGCGGGGATCCTGGCCGGCTCGCTCGCGCAGTACGTCGTGCTCCGCACCATCACGCTCGGCACCGTCGACGCGATCTCCACGCCGGCTCTCGTCGCGGCCATCTCGCCGCTGCGCCTGGTCGCGCTCGCCGCCATCGCGGTCGTCGTGCTCGGCCTCGCCGCCTTCTTCTCCGCCTCGCTCACCGTCCGCGGTGCCCGCGGGTCGACGTTGCGCGAGTCGGCCCGGTGATGACGCGTCGCCCGATATCCATGGACGTTCGCGGGGGTCGATCGGGCGGAAGAACCCCTGAAACGTCCATGGATATCCCAGTGGCGGTGGCATCTCGTGAAAATTTCGCCGGGCTTGTCGTATTCACGCTGACCAGTTCGTAGACATGATGAAGGCCCCGCCAGGGGGTCCGCCACCAGGAGGAAATGTCATGCCTCAGTACCTGCTCTCGGTCCACCACGCTCCGGACACGGACTTCGGGACGGAGGAGGAGATCCAGGGGATCTTCTCCGCGGTCGACGCGTTCAACGACAAGGTCCGCGAGGCGGGCAAGTGGGTGTTCGCCGGCGGCCTGGAGGGCGTCGAGTCGGCCACCACCGTCGACGCGACCGGCACGGAGCCGGTCGTCACCGACGGTCCGTTCGCGGAGGCCAAGGAATACCTCGGCGGCTTCTGGATCATCGAGTCCGCCGACCTCGACGAGGCACTCGCCTGGGCCACCGAGGGGTCCGCGGCCTGCCGGGCCAAGGTCGAGGTCCGGCCGTTCGATCCCGCGTGATGACCGCACACATCGGCGAGGATCTCGAGGCTGCGCTCACCCGCATCCATCGCGAGGAGTACGCCGCCGTGGTGGCCTCGCTCGTCCGGCGCTTCGGCAGCATCGATGTTGCCGAGGACGCCGCGAGCGAGGCCCTCGTGGCGGCTCTCGAGCACTGGCCGACCGACGGGATTCCCCCCAACCCCGGCGGTTGGCTCACCACCACCGCGACCCGGAAGGCGATCGACAAGATCCGCCGCGAGTCGAACCGCGACACCAAGCACCAGCAGGCAGCGATGATCATCGACCCCACCCCACCCGCCGATCCCGGCGTGGTCGACGACGACCGGCTGCGGCTCCTCTTCACCTGTTGCCACCCGGCTCTCGCGCCGGAGGCCCGGGTCGCCCTGACGCTCAAGCTGATCGGTGGCCTGACGGTGGAGGAGATCGCCGCCGCGTTCCTCGTCCCCGACACGACCATGGCGCAGCGGATCACCCGCGCCAAGCGCAAGATCTCCGACGCGCACATCCCCTACCGGGTGCCGCAGGCCGCCGACCTGCCCGCCCGGCTGAGCGGCGTCCTCGCCGTCGTCTACCTCATCTTCAACGAGGGCTACCTCTCCTCATCGGGCACCGAGTCGATCCGCGACGATCTCTGCCTGGAGGCGATCCGGCTGGCGCGACTGCTCCGCGCGCTCGTCCCCACCGAGCCGGAGATCACCGGCCTGCTGGCCTTGATGCTCCTGATCGAGGCCCGCCGCCCGGCCCGCCTGGCCGGCGGTGAGCTCGTGACGCTCGGCGAGCAGGACCGCGGCCGGTGGGATCGTGACCTCATCGAGGAGGGGCACGAGCTCGTCCGCGAGTGCCTCGCCATCAACCGGCCCGGGCACTACCAGCTGCTCGCGGCGATCAACGCCGTCCACACCGACGCCCCCGCAGCCACCGACACGGACTGGACCCAGGTCGCGGCGCTCTACGACCAGCTGTACGCCGTCTCGCCGTCCCCGATCGTCGCGCTCAACCGCGCCGTCGCGATCGCCGAGCTGGACGGGCCCGTGGTCGCGCTCGCCGCCGTCGATCGACTCGAGCTGTCGACGTACCACGCCTGGCATGCCACCCGTGCCGACCTGCTCCGCCGCCTCGGCCGCAGCAGCGAGGCGGCTGCGGCGTACGACGCGGCGATCGCCGCGACCGACAACCCCGCCGAGCGCGCCTATCTGGCCCGGCGACGTGGCCAGCTCGGCCCAGCCGCTGGTTGAGCAGGCGCGCCGGCGCCGTGTCGAAACCAAGGCCCTTGGTTTCGACACGCTCGTGCCTCGCTGCTCAACCGGCGGGCCTCAGGTCGACGGCCCGGTTGACCCACACGCCGGTCGTCACCATGCCGACCTTCTCGTAGAGCCCGAGCGCACCGGTGCGCGAGTCAGTGCTGAGCTCGGAGACGGTCGCGCCGTGCGCGCGGGCCACGTCGAAGGAGTCGACGAGCAGCGCCTGCGCGATGCCGCGGTTGCGCTGGTCGCGGCGTACGGCGAGACGCGGGATGTACGCCGTCGAGGTCTCGGTCGAGACGAAGACGAGGGACACCCCGACCACCGCACCGGCCGGGTCCAGCGCGACGCGGAAGTTCCACGGCTCATAGCCCGGGCGACCGTAGGTGGAGGCCGCGAAGTCCTCGTAGGTCTCGCGCTCCCGCTCCGACCACTCGAGGAAGGCGTCCTCGAGCACGTCGTGCGCGGGCTTCTTGTCTGCGTCGAGCGCCTCCCGTACGACGTAGCCCGAGGGCAGCTCACGTGACGGGATCTGCGTGCCCTCCGGCAGCTGCAGGATCCAGCTCGTCCAGCGGATCCGGTAGCCGAGCGCCGCCATCAGCCGATCCCCGGCCGACCCCTCCGGCACCGGCATGCCGACCACCGAGGTGCCGCGCGATCGCCCGAGTGTCCGCAGCCAGGCCGCCAGCCAGGTGCCGATCCCGCGGCCGCGGTAGGCCGGGAGCACGGCCGCGTCGCCGCGGTCGGCGCCCAGCAGCTCGGCGTACGCCACCAGCAGGTCACCGTCGAACACCGCGACCGAGGACCCCGCCAGGTCGTAGCTCGGCTTCGCCCAGTCGCTGACGAGGTCGGCCTCCTCGATGTCGACGTCGCCCGTGTCCTCGCGTTCCTGGGCGGCGATCAGGTCGAAGAGGATGCGCGAATCGGCCTTCGTGAGCGGCCGGGTGGTGAGGCCTTCGGGCAGCGCGGGCACGGCTGTGTCGATCGGGGTGGACATGTCCCGATTGTGGAGCGGTGCCCCGGTGGCTGTCGCGCGCTTTTCCGGCGTGACCAGAATCGCCCCGTCGTCGAAGCAGCCGCCGAGCGTGATAACCACTACCGTTGCAGGGTGAGTGACCTTCCCCAGACCGACAGCCCCGACGCAACCGACGCCCCCCAGCTGACCTTCTCAGACCTCGGGCTGTCCCCGCAGGTGATGAAGGCGCTCGCCGACGTCGGCTACGAATCGCCGTCCGCGATCCAGGCCCAGACCATCCCGCCGCTGCTCGCCGGCCGCCACGTGGTGGGCCTCGCGCAGACCGGAACCGGCAAGACCGCGGCCTTCGCGCTGCCGATCCTGTCCCAGCTCGACCTCTCGCAGAAGACGCCGCAGGCGCTGGTGCTCGCGCCCACGCGCGAGCTCGCGCTGCAGGTCTCCGAGGCGTTCGAGAAGTACGCCGCCCACATGAAGGGCGTGCACGTCCTGCCGATCTACGGCGGCCAGGGCTACGGCGTCCAGCTGTCCGCGCTCCGCCGCGGCGTCCACATCGTCGTCGGCACGCCCGGCCGGATCATGGACCACCTCGAGAAGGGCACGCTCGACCTCTCGCAGCTGCGCTTCCTGGTGCTCGACGAGGCCGACGAGATGCTGAAGATGGGCTTCGCCGAGGACGTCGAGACGATCCTGTCCGACACCCCCGACGACAAGCACGTCGCGCTGTTCTCCGCGACCATGCCGAGCCAGATCCGCAGGATCTCGAAGAAGTACCTCCAGGACCCGGTCGAGATCACGGTCAAGAACAAGACCACGACCAGCGCCAACACCACCCAGCGCTACCTCATCTGCTCCTACCCGCAGAAGGTCGACGCCCTCACCCGCATCCTCGAGGTCGAGAACTTCGAGGGGATGATCGTCTTCGTCCGCACCAAGAACGAGACCGAGCTCCTCGCGGAGAAGCTGCGGGCCCGGGGCTTCTCGGCCATGGCCATCAACGGTGACGTGCCGCAGGTCCAGCGCGAGCGCACCGTCAACCAGCTCAAGTCGGGCAAGCTCGACATCCTGGTCGCCACCGACGTCGCCGCCCGCGGCCTCGACGTGGAGCGGATCAGCCACGTCATCAACTACGACATCCCGACCGACACCGAGTCCTACGTGCACCGGATCGGTCGCACCGGCCGCGCCGGTCGCAGTGGTGACTCGATCGCGTTCGTGACGCCGCGCGAGAAGCACCTGCTCCGCGCGATCGAGCGGGCCACCCGCCAGCCGCTGACCCAGATGCAGATCCCGACGATCGAGGACATCAACTCGACCCGGCTCAACCGGTTCGACGACGCGATCACCCAGGCGCTGTCCGGCGACAAGCTCGACTTCTTCCGCGACGTCGTCGCCCACTACATCTCCGAGCACGACGTGCCCGAGGTCGACGTGGCCGCGGCCCTGGCGGCGGTCATGCACGGCGACCACCCGCTCTACATGGAGCCCGAGCGCGAGCCCGCCCGTCGCGACTTCGACACCCGCGAGCAGCGCCCCGAGCGTGGCGGCGGCAAGAAGCCCGAGCGTCGTCCCCGTGGTCGTACCGACGTCGAGATGGCGTCCTACCGCCTCTCGGTCGGCAAGCGCCACAAGGTCGAGCCGCGCCAGATCGTCGGCGCGCTCGCCAACGAGGGTGGCCTGTCCCGCGGGGACTTCGGGCACATCGACATCCGCCCGGACTTCTCGCTCGTCGAGCTGCCGCGCGACCTGCCGGCCGGCACCCTGGACCGCCTTGCGACCACCCGCATCTCCGGCAAGCTGATCGAGATCCGCCAGGACAGCGGCGCACCGGCCGCCCGCAGCCAGGCCCGCTCGACGTCGTACGGCGACAGCGACCGCACGAAGAAGCCCCGCCACAAGAGCTGAGGAGCCGAGCCGGCGCTTGTGACCCGCCGAGTCGGCGCTAGTGAGCGCGAGTCGCCTGGCCGAGCGTCGGTGAGCCGCCGAGTCGGCGCCAGTTGACCGCCGGCGAGTGGGTTGGGGAACCAGATCGGGGTTGAACCGCGTCCCTGACCCCGATTTCGTTCCCCAGCGCCGGAGTGCCGGCCGGCTGGTCGTCGTACGGCGACAGCGACCGCACGAGAAGCCCCGCTCACAGACGTTGACCGACGGCTCGCGTGCGGCGGCGTCTCGAACACTCGTCGATGGCGGGTCGCTCGAAGGTGGCGGCAGATTCGACGTGGCCGAACGCCGGATCGCGTGCGAGTGCCGCCACCCTCGACAGGGCGGCTGCAAAGGTGGCGGCAGATTGCGACGTTGCCCGCGCCAGATCTGCGATGTGCCGCCACCTCTGCAGGGTGGCCGCGGTGTGGCAGGCGTTGGCCGACGAGTTCGACCCTGATCCAGGAGAAGCCCCGCCACGAGAGCTGACGGGGCTTCCCCGCGCGCGCGGTTGGGGAACCAGATCGGGGTTGAACCGTTCCCCTGACCCCGATTTCGTTCCCCAGCGCCGGATTCCAGGCCCGCTCATCGTCGTACGGCGACAGCGACCGCACGAAGAAGCCCCGCCACAAGAAGTGACGGGGCTTCTGCGAGCACTCTCCGCCCCGACTGCGTCGGGTCCGAGGGCCTTGTCCCCTTGCCGCAAGCGGCTGCGGGGCTCGCGAGCACCCTCCGCCCCGACTGCGTCGGGTCCGAGGGCCTGTCCCTTGCCGCAAGCGGCTGCGGGGTTCGCGAGCCCTCCGCCCCGACTGCGTCGGGTCCGAGGGCGCTCGCTCAGACGGCCTCTTGCCGGCGTTCCTCCGCGCGACTGCGGGTGAGCAGCGCGTCGACCGAGAGTCGACCGGCTCCGGTCCCCGCGAGGACGAGACCGAGCGCGCCGAGCACCATGACGAGCTCGTAGCCGCCCTCGCCGGCGAAGAAGGCGTCGCGGTGGACGAACCACCAGGCGCCGGCCATGTTCAGCGCCCAGAGCACGCCGACGACCGGGGTGAGGGCGCCCAGCAGGAGGAGCGCGCCGCCGCCGATCTCGATCGCGATGGCGAAGAGTGCGGCGGCGCCGGCCAGCGGGATGCCCATGGCATCGAAGCCGTCGGCGGTGCCACCGAGGCCGCCCTGGTCGAGCTTCTGCCAGCCGTGGGCGATCATCACCGCTCCGAGGGCGAGCCGGCCCACGAGAAGGGCGACGTCGGCGAGGGGAGTGGTGCGGGGATGGATGGACGGAATCTTCATGGGTCTACCTCCGAGGTGATTGACTCTTGAACCATTCACGCTAGGCGGCCCGGGTGAGAGGTTCCTGAGAACGAACGAGGCCCCGCCACGGTGGTGGCGGGGCCTCGGACGAGGGCTGGCTGGGGGTCAGGCGGCCTTGATCGCCGAGATGTCGAACTCGAGCTTGACCTTCTCGGAGACGAGCACGCCGCCGGTCTCGAGCGCGGCGTTCCAGGAGAGGCCGAAGTCCTTGCGGTTGACGGTGGTCTCGCCCTCGAAGCCGACGCGGGTGTTGCCGAACGGGTCGATGGCGGAGCCGGTCTGCTCGAACGGGATCGTGACGGACTTGGTCACGTCCTTGATCGTGAGGTCGCCGGTGATGGCCCAGTCGTCGCCGTCGCGCTTGACGTCGGTGGAGACGAAGCGGATCGACGGGTAGTTCTCGGTGTCGAAGAAGTCGCCGGACGTGAGGTGACCGTTGCGGTCGCCGTTGCCGGTGTCGACCGAGGTGACGTCGATGGTCAGGTCGACCTTGGAGTTGGCGGGCGTGGCGGTGTCGATGTTGGCCGTGCCCTCGAAGGCGCCGAACTGGCCGCGCACCTTGGTCACCATCGCGTGCCTGGCCACGAAGCCGAGGCGCGAGTGCGAGGTGTCGAGGGTGTAGTCGCCGGCGATGTTGTCGATGGCGGTGGTGGGGGCGTCGAACTGCGACATTGCGTTTTCTCCTTGAGGGGTTGGTGAGCAGGTAGTACAAGTTTCAACATACTTGCTCGCCAGATATTCCCAAGCTCGGCGGAGAACTTTCCGTACGGCGAGGCGCGCCGGAAATGGCAGCGAGCCGCGACCCCGAACGGGTCACGGCTCGCGAAGCGGTGGGTCGGTGCTCAGGCAGCGTGAACTGCAGCAGCCTGGGGCTGACTCCAGCGTGCCTCCATGTGGGTGCGGCCGGCCTCGTCGGCCACCACGACCCAGGTGCAGACAAGCCCGCTGGTCATCGTTTGGTCCCTCATATGACACCTCCTGTTCACTTTCTGTTCACCAAAGGTATCTCATCCCCACCCGAACGCCAAGAGAACGGAGAAATTGGCCCCTCGGCTCCACTTGCGCCGCCGACGCGCGGGCCGGATCGCACGGATCGCTCCACTGCCGCGTTCCGGGGTCGCGTCTGTGGCGATGCAGGAAGACGTGTGCGGGGCGCGTGTGACGGAAGAGGAAGGGGCAACCGTCCGTCGCCAGGAATGGATGCGGCCCCTTGCTGCATGGGGTCAGCAAGGGGCGCGCGAGTGGAACCATCTCACCTCGTGACACGGGTGTCTTGAGATCGAGGGAAAGGTTTGCCATCGGACCAGTCCACGTCCGCGGGCGGCCGTTCGGCGCCCATCCGGCACGCCCTGAGCGGCGCCTGCCACGGCGACCTCGGCGGTGCCATGATGTGGCTCATGGAGCAACTGCCTGAGCTGCTGTTCATTGCCGGCGAGTGGCGAGAGGCCAACGACGGTGCCCGCTTCGACGTGGAGGACCCGGCCGACGGGACCACGCTTGCGAAGGTCGCAGATGCGGGTGAGGCGGACGCCGTCGATGCGCTCGACGCGGCGGTCGCGGCCCAGGCGGGCTGGGCCGCCACCGCGCCCCGCGACCGGGGCGAGCTGTTGCGTTCGGCGTACGAGCTGATCATCGAGCGCAAGGACGAGTTCGCCCGCGTGATCAGCCTGGAGATGGGCAAGCCGCTGGCCGAGGCGGCCGGCGAGGTGGCCTACGGCGCGGAGTTCTTCCGCTGGTTCTCCGAGGAGGCGGTCCGGATCCACGGTCGCTGGATGTCGGCGCCCGACGGCAAGAGCCGGCTGCTCACCGCCAAGCGACCGGTGGGCCCCTGCCTGTTCGTGACGCCGTGGAACTTCCCGATCGCCATGGGCACCCGGAAGATCGGCCCGGCCATCGCGGCCGGCTGCACGATGGTCATCAAGCCCGCCCACCAGACGCCGCTGACGATGCTCAAGCTCGCGGAGCTGCTTGCCGAGGTCGGCCTCCCGGCCGGTGTCCTCAACGTCATCCCGACCACCAGCCCCGCCCCGGTCGTCAGCGCTCTTATGGCCGACGACCGCCTCCGCAAGGTCAGCTTCACCGGCTCGACCGGCGTCGGCAAGGCGCTGGTCAAGCAGTCGGCCGAGAACCTCCAGCGCGTGAGCATGGAGCTCGGCGGCAACGCACCGTTCCTCGTCTTCGCGGACGCCGACGTCGACGCCGCTGTCGACGGCGCGATGATCGCCAAGATGCGCAACATGGGTGAGGCGTGCACGGCCGCCAACCGGTTCCTCGTGCACGCGGACGTGGCCGAGGAGTTCGCCGCCAAGCTGGGGGAGCGGATGGGAGCGCTGAGCGTCGGCCGCGGACAGGACGACGGAGTGCAGGTCGGTCCGCTCATCGATGCCGACGCCGTCGACTCCGTCAGCCAGCTGGTCACCGACGCGATCCACGACGGCGCCAAGGTCGTCGTCGGCGCGGAGCGTCCCATCGGCGCCGGCCACTTCTACCCGCCGACCGTGCTGGTCGACGTGCCGCCCGAGTCGCAGATCAATGTGGTCGAGGTCTTCGGACCGGTCGCCCCGATCACCACGTTCACCTCCGACGACGAGGCGATCGCCGCGGCCAACAACACCGAGTACGGCCTGGCCTCCTACGCCTACACGCGCGACCTCGACCGCACGCTGCGGCTGGCCGAGCGGCTGGAGTTCGGCATGCTCGGCATCAACACCGGCCTCGTCTCCAACCCCGCGGCGCCCTTCGGTGGGCTGAAGTCGAGCGGGTTCGGTCGCGAGGGCGGCTTCGAGGGCATCGAGGAATACCTCGACACGACGTACGTCGCCCTGCCGGTCAGCTGAGCAGGCTCACGGTGCCCATCGCGCCGGCCGTGAGGCGCTGCGCGATCACCTGGAGCTCGGCCCCGCTCGAGCAGGACCCGCCGGTCAGGGTGCCAGCACTCTGGACATGATGAAGCGTGCCTCGGCGGCGAGGTCCTCCTCGCTGACGTCGTCGTCGACCATGGTGTGCCCGCTGAGCACGAATCCGTGGGCGGCAAGCACGAGGGAACGGGCCATCACGCGCGGTTTGCCGGCGCGGATGCTGCCGTCGGCCTGACCGTCACGGATCGCCTTCTCGATCAGGTCGAGGATCAGGTCCTGGGAGCGGCCGCGGCGGTTGAGGAGATAGGGCAGGAGCAGCTCGGGGTCGAGCTCGACGATCCGGGTGAACAGCTCGTTGTCGCGCAGCGCGCGGACCGTGTCGACGACCTGGTCGGTGATGCTGGAGCCGGGGTCGCTCGCCATCACGACCGCCGCCCACTCGCGGGTCATCAGGTCGCCCATCAGCGTGGACATGTCGGGCCAGGACCGATAGATGGTCATGCGCGAGACGCCGGCGCGACGAGCGACCTCGGTCAGGGTCGTCCGCCGCCAGCCGACGTCGAGGATGCAGGCCCGCGCGGCATCGAGGTAGGCATCGGTCGACGCGGCCTTCGCAGGGTCGGTGTGACGAATTGACGTCATGTGTCTCACTGTAACCGATGCGACTGGCCCCGCGGGTCGGCTCAGTGGTCGAAGGACCACACGAGCAGCTCGGTGTCGGCCGTCGCCTCGAACGTCGCACCGGGTTGGTCCGTCAGTCGTACGGCGTCGCCCGCCCCGAGTCCCTGGTCGTCGAGCCGCCCGCCGCCGACCGCGACGAAGGCGTGCTGTCGCACGGTGTCGGGCAGCTCCACGCTCATCCCGGCTGGGAGCCGCGCAATGCTCAGTGAGGCGCCCCGCGTGCCGATGTGGAGGGCGCTGTCGCCGACCACGGTCGTCAGGCCGGAACCGGGCTCGACGCGCTCCGAGCGCCAGCTCGGCGGCGTACCCGACTCGTCCGGCCTGATCCAGGTCTGCAGGAACCGGGTGGCGCCGCTGCGGGCGTCGGCCATCTCCGCGTGGCGGATGCCCGCGCCCGCACTCATCACCTGGACGTCGCCGGGCCGGAGCTCCTGCGTGTGGCCCGCGTCGTCGGTGTGGAGAAGCACCCCGTCGAGCACCCACGTGACGATCTCGAGGTCGGCGTGCGGGTGGTCCGGGTAGCCGCCGCCGGGCTCGATCAGGTCGTCGTTGTGGCAGATCATCGGCCCGAAGCCGAGGTTCGCCGGGTCGTAGTGCTCGCCGAACGAGAAGGAATGACGTGTCAACCGGTCTACTCCTGATGTGGTGAACCTGCTCGATCCGGAGTACAGGGCAAGGGTCATGCGGATATCTTCGCGAACGTGAACGACTTCCCCCAGCTCCCGGCCGGTTTCCGGTTCGGGACCAGCACCGCGGCCTACCAGATCGAAGGGGCTGCGGGCGAGGACGGCAGGGGACCGAGCATCTGGGACACGTTCGCCTCCCAGGAGGGCCGGATCATCGACGGCAGCAGTGGCGAGGTCGCGTGCGACCACTACCACCGCTTCGAGGAAGACATCGCGCTGATGAAGCGGCTGGGGACGAAGGGCTACCGGCTGTCGCTGAGCTGGTCGCGGATCCAGCCGACCGGTCGGGGCCCGGTGAACGAGGAGGGGCTCGCGTTCTACGACCGGCTGATCGACACCTTGCTCGAGAACGACATCCAGCCGATGGTGACGCTCTACCACTGGGACCTGCCGCAGGCACTCGAGGACGACGGCGGCTGGCTGAACCGCGAGACCGTCGACTGCTTTGCCGCGTACGCCGCCATCGTGGCCGAGCGCTACGCCGACCGGGTCGAGCACTGGATCCCGATCAACGAGCCCAACGTCGTGTCCTTCCTCGGCTACGCCGTGGGGATGCACGCGCCCGGCCGGACCCTGATGTTCGACTCGCTCTGGGTCTCGCACCACCTGCTCCTCGCCCACGGTCGTGCCGTCATCGAGCTGCGCCGCCACGGTGCGACGAGCGTCGGTTGCGCCAACAACCACGCACCCGTGTGGCCGGCCACCGACAGCGACGCCGACGTCGGCGCGAGCAAGCTCTTCGACGCCCTGTGGAACGGCATGTTCCTCGAGCCGATGCTCCTCGGTCGCTATCCCGCCGACCTGATGCCGCTGCTCGAGGGGCTCCCCGAGCCGGGGGACATGGCCACCATCCGCCAGCCGCTCGACTTCTACGGCGTCAACTACTACAACCCGATGCGCGTCGCCGCGGCACCCGAGGACGCGGAGATGCCATTCGTGTTCCGCGACGTCCTCGGCTACCCGCACACCGACCGCGGATGGCCCGTCGTGCCCGACGCGTTGCGCGAGTGGCTGATCATGTTCCGTGCCCGCTACCGCGCCGCCCTGCCGCCGATCATGATCACCGAGTCGGGGGCCGCGTACAACGTCGAACCAGACGAGGACGGGGTCGTCGACGACCAGTCGCGGATCGACTACCTCGACGCGCACATCCGCGCCGTGGCCCAGGCCATCGAGCGAGGGGTCGACGTCCGCGGCTACTACTGCTGGTCGCTGATGGACAACTTCGAGTGGGCCGAGGGCTTCACCCAGCGCTACGGGCTCGTCCACATCGACTACGAGACGCTCGAGCGGACGCCGAAGAAGTCATATGAGTGGTACGCCGACATGATCGCCGCCCAGGCGACGAACTCCGCCGCGGGCTGAGCAGCGAGCGGCCACACGCCGCTGGTTGAGCAGCGAGCGCCAGCGAGCGTGTCGAAGGCACGGCCCGGTGATTGCTTCGCGTCGCGCCGATAGGCTGCGGAGCATGTCGAGTCGCCGGGTCGTTTTCGTGGTCGGATCTGGCCGCAGCGGCACCAGCACCATGAGCGGCACCCTCCAGACCCTCGGCCTGCACGTGCCCCAGCCGGAGGTGGTGGCCGACTCCACCAACCCCAAGGGCTTCGGCGAACCCCAGTGGGTCGTCGACCTGCACCAGGAGCTCCTCGGCCGCAGCGGGGTCCAGGTCTCCGACGCCCGCCCCCGCGCGTGGCTCGAGGCCGGCAAGGTCAGCGCCGACCACGCCGTCCGTGAGCGGGTGAGCGAGTGGCTGGAGTCGCAGTTCACCGGCGGCGTCGAGGAGCTCGTGATCAAGGACCCGCGCGCCGCGTGGTTCATCGGGCTGTGGCGCGCGTCCGCCGATCGCTGCGACGCGACCCCGTCCTACGTCACCATGCTCCGCCCGGTGACCGAGGTCATCGGCTCCAAGAAGAAGTACTACGACCAGCGCCAGGGCGACGTCACCCGCACGGCCGCGTGGATCAACATGATGCTGCACACCGAGCGCGCGACCCGTGGCGAGGCCCGCCGGTTCGTGCGGTACGCCGACCTGCTGGCCGACTGGACGCAGCCGGTGTTCGCCCTGGGCGAGGCCTTCGACCTGACTGCCGTGAAGACCGCCATGGCCAACGACATCGCGCAGGTGCACAAGTTCATCGACCCGTCGCTGCGTCGGGTGACGCTCACGTGGGACGACGTCGAGGTGCCGGCGTCCTTGCGCGATCTCGCCGAGGAGACGTGGCAGACCCTGGACGGGCTGGCCGACGAGGGCGGCGACGCCGCTTCGGCCCACGAGCGCAGCGACCAGCTCCGGGTCGCCTACGACGAGATGTACGCCGACGCCGAGGCGTTCGCCCACTCGACCACGCTCGCCGCGCGACGCGAGGGGTCGATCGCGACCCGCCGCCAGCTCGAGGGAGCGGCCCGCACGTCCGGATCCGGCCGCGGTGCCGACCTGGTGCCGCACTCCGTCCGCGCGCTGGTGCCCGAGGGCGCCCGCCGCGGGCTGCGCAAGGCGCTGAGCAGACCACGCCGCCGGGAGGCCTGATGTCCCTTCCGGACATCCCCTCGCTCGAGGGCCTGGCCGACTACGACGTCACTTGGCCGTGGACCAACGGCGAACGCCTCGCGCCCGGCCTCACCTGCGTCTTCCGGGTGAAGAACGAGGCACGCAACCTGCCGTGGGTGCTGCCGCCGATCTTCGCCGCGGTCCAGCACGTGCTGCTGGTCGACAACGGTTCCGACGACGGCACCCTCGACGTGGCCCGTCGCATCGCCGAGGAGTGTGGCGCCGCCGAGCGCTTCACCGGCCTCAGCTATCCGCACCAGGTCGCCCGAGCGGGCGGCGAGCACCTCGCCACACCGGCGACCAGCGTCCACTCGCTGACGCACTTCTACAACTGGTGCTTCAGCCAGGTGCGTACGTCCTACTCGATGAAGTGGGACGGCGACATGGTGCTCACCCCCGAGGGGGCGGGCATCCTGCGCGACCTGTCGTGGCAGCTCGAGTCGACGCAGACGATCGTCGCGATGCCGCGGCACCCGTTGACCGTGGTCGACGAGTCGACCGGCTGGCTCGACCTCTCGCTGCGCTTCCTCGAGCCGTGGGTGTATCCGATGGGTCCGGACTTCACCTTCGTGAAGGCCTTCGACTGGGAGCTGCGCGAGTATCCAGCCGCCACCGAACGCCTCGTCCTCCAGCAGGGACTGTGCGTGGAGGTCAAGTGGCTCGACGCCGATGAGTACGCCCATTGGCGCAAGGACGGGGTCGACTTCACCAACACCCGCCTCTACCGCAAGCTGCGCGAGTTCGAGGTCGACGAGGCCATTCGCTCGGGTCGCCCCGAAGAGCTCGGCGGCCTGGTCCGCGTGGATGCCCCGCCCGGCGTCCACATCATCGACTTCGTCACCGAGACCTGGCTGCGTCAGCAGCCGCGGCCCCTCGTCAAGCACTCGCTACCCGCGTCGCTGCGGGAACGGGCTCCCCGGACGGGAGCTCCTTCGTGACTCATCCCCTCGATGGCTTCACCTCCCCCGAGCCGCTGCTGGTGATCGGCGATGACGACTCGACCGCCGGCCTGGCCCCGGCCGGGGCCACGTTCACGACCCTGGCAGGAGCCACCGACATCGGCCGCGGCTGGAAGTCGGTCCTGTGGATGACCGCCGATCGGGCGTCACTACGACAACGTGCTTCCGCCCTGCCGAGGCTGGGTCAGGTCCGGGTCGTCGCCGTCTGGCTGACCGAGGCGACGGTCCCGCTGGTCGTGCACCCGCGCCCGGAGTGGCCGGCGATCACCAGCCTGATGGCGCGTGAGGCGGGTCGGGGAGTGCTGACCGTGCTGCGGTTCGCCGGACCGGTGGCCGCGCACCAGGTGCTCATCGAGTGCGCACGCCAGGCCGCCGACGGCGATCGCGGGCACGGCGGACTTGTCGTGGGCTACGCGGGTCGCGAGGCAGCGGCCGGTCTCGACGTACGCGCTCCATTCTTTGACCGTTCCGGTGACGCGGGCGATCCGGAGCGGGACGTGCCGCCGGACGTGGTGGTGGGCCGCGAGGGTGAACCCGAGGTGCACGGTGTCATCGACCGGGCGCCACTGGTCGTCACCGACCCCGGCCTCGAGCCGGTCGACGAGCAGGTCGTCAACCCTCGCGGCTGGCGCAAGGACTTCGACGAACCGGTCCGCGATCTTGCGCCCGGACAGCCGCTCACCGAGAAGGCGATCGCGGACCTCCGCGGCGTCCAGGGGCTCAGGGTCGACCTGACCACTGCCGACGCGCGGACCGTTGCCGGGCTGGCGATGGCCGGCGTCCCGTTGCTCGTGACCGGGACCACCCCGCAGCTGAGTGACGCGCTCTCGAAGGCACTGAGCCACACGCCCGATCTCGACGACCCGCTCGCCCGCGAGCAGCACAGCGTCACCACCCGGCGGGCCGCCCTCGACACGCACTCGACCCTGGCCTGGCGACGCGACCTGGCCGAGCGTGCCGGCGTCAGGTTCGTGGCCCAGCCGAAGGTCAGCGTCCTGCTGGCCACCATGCGCCCGCACCAGCTCGACTTCGCGATGCGACAGCTCGCGCGCCAGCAGGACGTCGAGCTCCAGGTCGTCCTCGGCACCCACGGCTGGGGCGTCACCGAGGACGAGGTCCGCGCCCGGCTGGGAGGACGTCACGACGTCGTCGTCCGGCGGCACGACAAGGACGCGTTCTTCGGCGACGTCCTCAACGACGCGGCCACCGTGGCCGACGGCGACGTGCTGCTGAAGGTCGACGACGACGACTGGTACTCCCCGCACGCCATCCACGACCTGCTGCTCGCCCGCCGCTACACCGGCGCCGAGGTGGTCGGCATGCCGAGCGAGTTCGTCTACCTCGAGGAGCTCGGCGTCACGGCCCGCCGCAACCACCCGACCGAGATCTTCAACCGGTTCGTGGCCGGCGGCACGATCATGGTCGACCGGCAGGTGCTGCGCAGCGTGGGCGGGTTCCGGGCCGTACGCCGATTCGTCGACGCTCAGCTGTTGAACGCGGTCGAGGCAAGCGGCGGCCGGATCTACCGCACTCACGGGCTCGGGTACGTCCTTCGCCGTACGGCGAGTGGCCACACCTGGCAGTCGGACCCCGAGTCGTTCCGCCGCCCCGAGATCCTCGAGCGCGAGTGGCCGGGCTTCCACGTGCCACCGGAGCTCGTCGTCGAGGAAGGGGACCTGCCATGAGCCAGCCCCTGGTCCGTCGCAACGAGTGGCGAGCGCTGCCGACCAAGGAGCTCGGTGCGTGGACGCCGACCATGAGCGTCAGCGTCGTCATCCCGACATGGGGCGCCGAGGCGACGCTGCCTTTCGTGCTCGCAGGTCTGGCCGCGCAGACCTACCCGGCCCATCTCCTGCAGGTCGTCGTCGTCGACGACGGCAACCCGACGCCGGTGATCCTGCCGGACGTACGTCCCGACAACACCAAGGTCGTCCGCGTCGCCGAGGGCTGGGGCCGGGCCAACGCCTGTCACACCGGCGCCCTGGCGAGCGACGGTGACGTCATCCAGTGGCTCGACGCCGACATGCTGGCCTTCCGCGAGCACCTCGAGGCGCAGCTGCGCTGGCACCACGAGATCGACTACGCCGTCGTGCTGGGCACCAAGCGGTTCGTCGATCCCGCACCGCTGGCGGGACTCGCACCCGCCGAGATCCGCGAGGCGGTGGCCAGCGGCGAGATCGAACGCACCTGGGACTGGGACGCCGAGGAGACCCACAAGTGGGTCGAGGGGATGTGGCGGCGTACCGACGACCTCACGCTCGCCGGACCCCGCGCCTTCCGCGCCCACGTGGGTGCGACCGGTTCGCTGACGCGCGAGCTCTATCTCGCTTCGGGCGGTATGGCGACGAGCCTGCGCCTCGGCGAGGACATGGAGCTCGGGCATCGGCTGGCCGAGGCTGGGGGAGTGCTCATCCCCGAGCACGCGTCGCGCGCCTGGCACCTCGGGCGCACGCACGTGATGGAGCACCGCGACCAGATCAACCGCTACAACGACGCCTTCCTCGCCAACCTCGTGCCGACGATGCGGCCCAAGCGCAACCGGCGCGGCCGGCGCTACGACGTGCCCTACCTCGAGGTCGTCCTCGACAGCCGCGGCCAGAAGGCCGACGAGGTGATGGGCGTCGTCGACGCCGTGCTCGACTCCTCGCTCGACGACCTCCGCGTGGTGGTGCTGGGCGACTTCGCCGCGCTCACCGACGCGCGCCAGTCACCGCTCGGTGATCCCCAGCTCGAGCAGCGGATCGTGCAGCGCACGTACTCCGGCGACCAGCGGGTCGAGCTCGTCGACGCCCTGCCGGACGGGCGCAGCCGGTCGCCGTGGCGACTGACCCTCGACGGCGTCTCGTCGGCGCCGACCGCGGCCGCGATCGAGGCGCTCCTCGACGACCTGGAGCTGCACCACGACGGGGCCGCGGTCATCGACGGCGTCGGGCGGCTGGAGCGCACGGGCGCTGTGTCGCGGGTGCTCCGGACCCGGGCCGACGTCACGGACGACGCGCTGCAGGCGGCGTACGGACTGATCCGTCCGACCGCCTCGGAGGCCGGCTGGATCGAGACGGCCGAACGTGAGGTCACGCGCTACGAGGGAAAGATGAAGCCGCCGGTGGAGCGGGAAGCGCCGGAGCGGAAGACCGGCATCTTCGGCCGACTCCGCTGACTGCGGCCCCTCGCGAAGTTCATTCAATTAAATGAACGTCGCGAGCCTTGGTTTCGACACGGCGCTGGCGCGCCTGCTCAACCAGCGGCTGATCAGTCCGAGCCGAACAGGTCCCGCGTGTAGACCTTGTCGCGGACGTCCTCGAGCTCGGGCGCCATCCGGTTGGCGACGATCACGTCGGCCTTCGCCTTGAACTTGCCGAGGTTCTTGTAGACCTTCGACCCGAAGAACTTCCCGTCGTCGTCGAGCTGATCGGCGGTGAGCTCGGGCTCGAAGACGACGACCTTGACGCCCTTGGCCTTGATCCGCTTCATGATCCCCTGCACCGACGACTCGCGGAAGTTGTCCGAGCCGGCCTTCATCAGCAGCCGGTGGATGCCGACGACCTTCGGCTCGCGGTCGAGGATGTCGAAGGCGACGAAGTCCTTGCGCGTGGTGTTGGCGTCGACGATCGCAGTGATCAGCGTCTGCGGGACCTCGGAGTAGTTCGCGAGCAGCTGCCGGGTGTCCTTCGGCAGGCAGAGGCCGCCGTACCCGAACGACGGGTTGTTGTAGTGATCGCCGATCCGCGGGTCGAGGCCGACACCGTCGATGATCTGCCGCGTCGAGAGGTCGCGCGACATCGCGAAGGAGTCGAGCTCGTTGAAGAACGCCACCCGCATCGCGAGGTAGGTGTTGGCGAAGAGCTTGATCGCCTCGGCCTCGGTGGGCTCGGTGAAGAGGAGGGGTACGTCGTCGACCTCCGCGCCCTTCACCAGCAGCTCGGCGAACCGGCGCGCTCGCGAGCTGTCCTCGCCCACGACGATCCGCGACGGGTGGAGGTTGTCGTGCAGGGCGCGTCCCTCGCGCAGGAACTCGGGGCTGAAGAGGACGTTGTCCGTCCCAAGACGATCGCGGACCTCCGCGACGAAGCCGACCGGGATCGTCGACTTGATGACCATCGTCGCCTCGGGCGCCAGGCGCATCACGTCGGCGATGACGGCCTCGACGGAGCCGGTGTTGAAGTAGTTGGTGACCTCGTCGTAGTTGGTCGGCGTCGCGATGATCACGAACTCGGCGCCGGCGTAGGCCTCGGCGGGGTCGGTCGTGAATGTCAGCGCCAGCTCCTCCGAGACGAGGAACCGCTCGATGTCCTCGTCGTGGATCGGGCTCTCGCCGCCGCGCAGCAGCTCGATCCGCTCGGCGTCGAGGTCGAGGCCGACGACCTCGTTGTGCCGGGCGAGCAGGCAGGCCATGGAGAGTCCGACATAGCCGAGCCCGGCGACGGCAATCTTGGTGGTCACGTCGGTCATCATCCCTGACTAGGCCGACAGGGCGGTCGCCATCCGGTGAACAATCTCCGTCAACCGCTCGGCGGAGGTCGCGATGTTGAGCCGCACGTGCCCGGTCGAGCCGGGGTGGTAGTCGTGACCTGCGGCCAGTCGCACCCGCTCTCGCGAGAGGCAGACAGCCGCCGGGTCGTCGTGGCCGTAGGCCCGCAGGTCGAGCCAGGCGAGGTACGTCGCCTCCAGCGGCCGCATCCGGGCGAGCGGCAGGTGGGTCGCGAGGAGCTCTTCGAGGAGCGCCCGCTGCTGGTCGAGCCGTTCGACGAGTGCCGCCAGCCACGGGTCGCCATGGTCGTACGCCGCAATGGCGGCCACCACACCGAGCATGGACCAGGAGTCGTTGCGCGCCATCGGCCCGCCGAACAGCCGGTCGCGGGTCTCGTCGTCCCCGGTCACGATCTGCGCGCACTTGAGGCCGGCGGTGTTGAAGGCCTTGGAAGAAGCAACCAACGCCACCGAGTGGTCGGCGGTGCCGTCGAGCGAGAGGTAGGAGATGTGCTCGGCGCCGGGCAGGACGAGCGGAGCGTGGATCTCATCGCTGATCACGCGCGCACCATGACGGACCACGACGTCGCGGATGCCCTCGAGCTCATCGCGGCTGAAGACCTTGCCCCACGGGTTGTGCGGTTGCGTGAGGATCAGCGTGCGCGCACCACCGGCGAACGCCTCGTCGAGCGCCTCGAGGTCGATGCCGGCCCGGTCGTCCTCGGGGTCGACGACGAGGTCGACCCGCTTGCGGCCGGTGATCTCCGCGATCTCGAGCTGCGGTGAGTAGGCAGGGACCGGCATCACGACGGGCGCGTCCTCGGAGAGCACGTCGAGGGCGAACCGCATCCCGGCCGTCACGTCGACCACGGGCAACACGTGCTCCGGATCTACGGTCTGGCCGAACTGCCGGGCCGCCCAGTCGGCGTACGCGCGTCCCAGCTCGCCGCCGAACTCGTACGGCGGATAGCTCGTCTGGCCGCGGATGACGGCTTCGAGCAGTGCGTCGGTGATCACGTCGGCCGTGGCGTAGTCCATCTCCGCGACCCACGCCGGGATGACGTCCGGCTCGGTCATGCCCCACTTGAGGATCAGGGCTCGGCGGGCTTCCTCGTCGGTCAGGTCGCGGATCATGCCGTCGACCCTACGGATGTCGCCGCCGGTTGAGCAGGCGCTTGGCCGGCCTCGCTACGTTTCGATGATGGGAATCCTGAAGAAGGTCGCGGCCCTCGGGGTCGCCAAGAAGATCTACGACGAGGCACGCAAGCCCGAGAACCAGGCGAAGATGAAGCAGGCCGTCCAGAAGGCCAAGAGCCGTCGCAACCAGGGTGGCGCGCACTGAGGGCGTGGTCAGTCCGGAGGGAACACGCAGAACTCGTTGCCCTCGGGGTCGGCCAGGACCGTCCACCTGGGCTGGTCCCACAGGTGCGTCGCTCCGCGCGCGAGCAGCTCGTCGACGCGCCCGAGGACGTCCCAGTGCGCCCGGTTGGTTTCGGTGCGGGGCTCGGGCACCGGTTGGAAGTCCAGCGTCATGCGTTCGTCGACGGCGACGCCGGTGAGGGTCCAGACGTCGTAGTCGGCTTGGTAGGACGGCTCAGCACCGAAGAGCTCGCCCCACCAGCGGGCCTGCGCCTCGGCGTCGCGGCAGTCGATGCCGATGCCGTGGACGCGGTAGTCGGGGAGCCGGTCGGCCGTGCGGACGAACGCGCAGAACTCGTTGCCCTCCGGGTCGGCCATCACGGTCCACCCGAAGCCGGTCTCCGCGGACGGCTGGAGCACGGTGGCGCCCAGGCGGGTCAGGTCCCGCCAGACCACGAGACTCATGCGGGCAGTCAACCAGTCTTGAGCGCCGGATCTGTCGGGATCATCGCGCCTATGCTCGCCACATGACGATCCTGCAGGCCACCGAACTGACACACGCCGCGATGTTGGGACTGGGTGTCTACCGACCCGAGCGCGTCGTCACCAACGAGGAGATCTGCGAGGTGCTCGACTCCTCCGACGAGTGGATCCAGAGTCGATCGGGGATCAGGACGCGACGCTTCGCCGGCCCGGACGAGAGCCTGATCGACATGGCGACCGCCGCCGCCGAGCGCGCGCTCGCCGTGTCCGGCGTGACCGCCGACCAGCTCGGGTGCGTCATCGTCGCCACGTCCACGCACCCGGAGCACACGCCGGCCTCCGCACCGCAGGTCGCGACCCGGCTCGGGTCGACCACCGCGGCCTTCGACGTCTCCGCCGGCTGCGCGGGCTTCTGCCACGCGCTCAACCTGGCGTCCTCGATGGTCCGCTCCGGAGCGGAGACGCACGTGCTGGTCATCGGCGTCGAGCAGCTGAGCCGCTTCATGGATCCCACCGACCGCGGGACGGCGTTCATCTTCGCCGACGGCGCCGGAGCCGTCGTCGTGGGACCCGCGGAGGCGACGGGGATCGGCCCGACGGCCTGGGGTTCCGACGGCTCCCAGGCCAACGTCATCACCCAGACCCCGAGCTGCCTCGGCGCGCATGCCGAGCACCCCCGTCGTCCAGATGGAGGGGACGGCGGTGTTCCGCTGGGCTCCGTTCGCGATGGCCGACGTGGCCCACCAGGCGCTCGCCAGCGCCGGCGTCTCGGTCGACGACCTGGACGCGTTCATCCCGCACCAGGCCAACCTGCGCATCACCCAGACCCTGTGCCGCAACATCAAGCTCCCCGAGTCGGTCGCCGTCGCCACGGACATCATCGAGTCCGGCAACACGTCGGCCGCGTCCGTGCCGCTCGCCATGGAAGCCATGCTTCGCACCGGCGAGGCCAAGGCCGGTGACCTGGCGCTGCTGATCGCGTTCGGGGCCGGGCTCAGCTACGCCGGCCAGGTCGTCACGCTGCCGCCGATCGAGTGACCGCAGCCGCGGCACCCTGAATCATCGCCGGGATCGGTATCACGCCATGAGTCTCGCGGCTCCTCCAGGTGAAGCTGTTGATGCCCACCGACGGAAGAGCCTCTGATGATCGCCACCCTCCCTCGCAGCGCGAACGCCGACCAGCTCGAGGCGCAAGTGCGTGATGCCCGCTGCTGCCAGGACCTCGCCCGATGCGCGAACTGTCAGACGAAGCTCGACGAGGTGCGTGCCGCACGTCGTGATGCCGTGATCTACTCGATCGCATCCGTACGGCCGCGCCGCCCCGCCATTCGTTGAGCGGGCACCGATCATGAGTCCGTGGAGAACCAGCAGACACCGCAGCCGGCGGAGGGCGAGGCGAAGGTCATCACGCTGTGCGGCTCGACCAAGTTCGAGGCCGAGTTCGCCGAGGTCAACCAGCGGCTCACGATGGACGGTTGCGTCGTGATCAGCCTCGGAATGTTCAGCCTCCCCGACCTGCCGGGCTATGACTGGACGGCCGACTGCTCGGACCTGAAGGGGCGGCTCGGCGCCCTGCACTTCCAGAAGATTCGGATGGCTGACGAGGTGTACGTCGTGGATCCGGGCGGCTACGTAGGTGAGTCGACCCGACGGGAGATTGCCTACGCGGAGTCGCTCGGCAAGCCGGTTCGGTATCTGAGTCGCGAGCGCTCGGCTCGAACGGGAGATGGCCACCAGGAGTGAGTCGGTTCAGGCGTAGGAGTTGCGGGGGTCCCGCAGGCGGGCGATGAAGTCCGTGGCCTGGTCCTCGAACAGGTGGACCTCGCGGGCGCTCGCGAGTGCTTGTGCCTCCTCCGCGATCATCAGCACGCGAGCCGTCGGGGTGCCGGTGGCATGCATCAGGCGGGCTTGCACGAGACGGACGAAGCCTTCGGCGTAGCGCTGGCCGTGGGAGTCGATCGAGTCGAATGCCCGGTCGAGTGCGTCCTCGGCGGCGGAGAACTCTTCTCCGACCAGGTACATCTCGGCAAGCAGGGCCAACCATGTTGTCAGGCCGGAGCGGGACGGTTCACGGAGGTGCGCCTCGATCAGGAGCTCCGCCTCCGCCGCTGCCCCCTTCGCGTCCTGGTCCGTCAGCGCGCGACTCCAGCACCGACCGAGCCGTTGGTAGGCGCCGAGGAAGACGTAGGCGTGTTCCGGGTCGGCAGCGATGCCCCGGCCGGCGGCCCGCGCCGCCAAGTGGGTGTCGGACATCAGGGCCGCTGCGGTGACGGCGAACGCCGACCACACGGTGACGTCGTACGAGTGGTCGCCGGCATCGGTCTCGATCGACCTGAACAGCGCTCGTCCCTGGGCAACCTTGCCGTGCAGCACCGTGTTGAGAGCCAGCATCGCTGGCGAGAGGAGCTGAAGGTCGTGCCGAAGGGGTTCGTCGTCCCATACCTTCGAGCGACGTCGTACAACCGCGTTCGACTCGCTGAGGAACCTGTACGCGTCGCCGACGTTGCCGATGTCCCACTGGTGGATGCCCCATGCGTGCCGCCCGTACGCCTGCACGACCGGATCCTCGGACCGCTCACCTTCGGTGAGCAGCCTCCGGGCCAGCTGTTCACTGCGGTCGAGCTGGATCGACTGGGAGTGCGCGGCCCAGTGGGTGAACAGGAAGTCCGCGGCTGCGCGCTCGTGCCCGAGCGCACGGGCCACCGCCTCAGCGCGTTCCAGAAGGACCGAGGTGGAGTCGGCACTACCCATGTAACCGGACTGCATGCCAATGACGGCGACAAGCTGTGACAGGGCGGAGAGCTCGAGGTGGAGGAGCCCAGCCTCTCGGCTGATGTATGCGGCAGCCTTGAGATGCGTGGCGGAGGAGTCGAATGCGGATCTCGAGATCGCCCGACGTCCGGCGCGCAACAGCGCGGTGGTCGTACGTTCGGGGTCCGCGAGCGGGCCCGCGAGCCTGAGGTGGTGGGCCAGGCGTTCGTCACCGGCCTCGTCCCGCGAGGGCGCTGTCTCCAGCGCCTCCGCGATCTGTAGGTGGAAGCGACCCAGGTCGAGCGGCGAGGTGGACTGGATGACGGACTCGCGCACGATGTCGTGGGCGAAACACAGGTTGAAGGGAGTACCCACGGTCCTGAGCAGCCCCAACGCGTCCGCGGGCTCGAGTAGCGAGATGCACGCCTCGACGTCCAGCCCGGATGCGCGGGCCAGGAGACGCAGGTCGACCTCGCGGCCCATCAGGGCTGCGCGTTGGACCACGACCCGCGTGGCCTCGTCCAGCGTGCTCATCCGGTCCCGCACGATGTCGCGCACGGTCGACGGGACGCCCCGATCGACCACCCCCGGGTCCGGACGTCCCCCGTCGGACAGCAGGCGGGCGAGCTCGCGCACGAAGAACGGGTTGCCCTCGGTGCGTGCCTGGATGCTCTGGGCGATGGCAGCTGTGGGGACTCGGCCCGTCTCGCGTCTCACGAGCTCGGCGACCTCCGCAGGCTGCAAGGGGCCAAGGTGGATCCGCTGGTGGTGAGAGAGGCGACCCACGGCCGCCAGAGTCCTGGCGAGATCTGCGCCGGGGCGAGGCGCCCGGTCGCGCAGGATCCCGGCCAGCAGCACTCGCGCGGGTTGCTGCGCCGCCACGTGGCTGAACATCTGCAAAGAGGCGAGGTCGGCCCACTGCATGTCGTCGATGACGAGCAGCAGCGGTTGCTCGCCGGAGGCACGCGCGATCAGCGAGACCGCCTGCTCGAACAGCCGGAACTGAGCCCCGCTGTCTGGAAGAACGGCGCCACCCAACATGCTGTCGTCGCCAGGCTCGAGAAGCCGCCCCAGCTCCCCGATGCCTGCGGCGGCCTTGACGTCGGCGGACTGGCCCCGGCTGAGCTCGGCGAGGATCTGGGTCCACGGCCACAGGGCGGGGATCCCCTCGTCACTCAGGCATCGCCCCCAGGCCACGGTGACACCCCGGCGGAGGGCCATCTCGCCGAACTCCTCCACCAGCGAGGTCTTGCCCGCTCCCGGCTCGCCCTCCACCATGACCAGAAAAGTCCCGTTGCGTGTGACACGCGCCAGGGCCTCCGTGAGAACCCCCAGCTCATCGGCTCGCCCGATGATGCCACCGACGCCGGTCTCGGCCACCGACGGCGGTCGGGGCGTAGGAGGGACGACCGCGCTCGACCCCCCAGCGGAGCTGTCGGCCCTTGCCGGTTCGCCAGCCTCCCCCAGAGCGTGCGCGTGCGCGGCGCGCAGGCGTTGACCAAGTGAGACGCCCAGCTGATCGGCGAGCCTGGCACGGACGCCGTCCAGCACCGAGAGCGCTCTGGTGTACGTCGCCGCCTTCGTTCCTGACGAGGGTGAGCCCGTCGGCGCCCTCAACGAGCTGAACCCGGGCAGCCTGATCAACGAGCAGGCCCTGATCGTGCGCCCCTTCTCGACCGGCGCCGGTGGTGGGGCCGACCTCTACATCCGTCCCGAGATCTTCCGCGAGGCGTTCGCGGCAGATCTGCCCGCGCGCACGGCTCGGCTCATGCAGATGACCCAGCGTCCCCTTTCAGCGGCGGCCCTGGGTGAGCCCTCCGGCACTCCGGCGTGGAGGACGATCCCCTCGTGGTACCTCTTGGCGACGCGGGACAGGACGATTCCGCCGGCGACCCAGAAGTTCATGGCGAGGCGCGCCGGATCGACGATCGTCGAGGTCCGCTCGTCCCACGTGGCGATGCAGTCACAGCCGGAAGCGACCGCTGCGCTGGTGTTCGCTGCCGCACGCGCCGTCAGCTGAGCCGAGCCCGCGTCACAGGAGGAGTCCGAGATGCACGAGCACGCGTACAGGGCCCAGTGCGACCTCGAGGGAGAGGAGGCACGAGCCGGCACCCTGATCGCAGCGTCGCACTGATCCTGTTCGCACTCGCGCTGGGGACCTTCGCGATCGGTTCCGGCGAGTTCGGCAGCAACGGCATCGTCCAGCTGTTCGCAGACGACCTGGAGGTGTCTGTCCCCACCGCCACCAACGCCATCACCGCCTACGCGCTGGGCGTGGTCATCGGCTCACCCGTCCTGACCATCGTCTCCGCCAGGCTGAACCGCAGGACCCTGCTGCTCGGCCTGGTCGGCCTGTTCGTGGTCGGCAACCTCTTCTCGGCGCTGGCCTCCGACCTGGGGCTGCTGGTGGCCGCACGATTCATCACCGGCACCGTGCAGGGCGCGTTCTTCGGGGCGGGCGCGGTGGTTGCTGCCTACGCGTACGGCCCGGGGAAAGGTGGCAAGGCCTTCGCGACCGTCATGGCGGGGCTGACGATTGCCACCATCTTCGGCTCACCCCTCGGCACCTTCATCGGCCAGCAGGTGGGGTGGCAGGCCCTCTACGTCGTGGTCGCCGGGACCGGGCTGCTGGCCGGCGCTGCGATCTGGTAACCTTCGTGCCTCGAATCGTCTGCACTGGACGGCGGGTCCGTCGCGCAGAGAGCTCGGGGCGCTCCGGCGTCCCATGGTGTGGGTCATCATGCTCGTCGCGGCCCTCGGGATCTCGCAGCATCTTCGCCGTCTACACCTTCATCGGCCCCTACGTCACCGATGCTGTCGGAGCCTCTGAGTTCTGGATCCCCATCGCCCTGGCGGTGTTCGGGCTCGGGATGGCGATCGGCAACTGGGTGGGCGGGCGAGCTGGCTGACCGGTATACGAGCACCGCGGGCTGGTGGTGGGCTACACGACCGTGCTGGTGTTCCTGGTCCGTCATCGCGCTGGCCGGTGACGAGCTGGTGGTGCTACTGCCCTGCCTGTTCGGGGTCGGGGCGACGACCATGATGAAGCGATACCCACCATCCAGGTGCTCCTGACGCGGTACGCACCCGAGGCGCCGACACTGATGGGTGCAGTCAACCTCGCCGCGCTCAACCTCGCCAACGCCCTCGGGGCGGTCGGTGGAGCCCTCGCCCTGGGCGCGGGATGGGGCACACTGTCCACCGCGTGGGCCGGGCTGGCGCTCACCGCGGCCGGCCTGCTGGTCTTCGCGGTCTCGGTCCCGCGGGTGGCCCCGCCGGCCCCGGCCGAGCCGACGCTGGCCGTAGCCTGATGGAGGTTCGCTGATGCTGTCGGTGCGGTCCCGCGGGTCCTTCCTGTCCGATCTGCTCCGACGGCTCGGTCCTGTCGATCGGCTCGATCGGATCGGTGTGCTCCGTCGGCTCGATCGGGTCGGTGCTTTCGATCGGTTCCATCGGCTCGGTGAAGTCGGTGATGTCGATGCTCTCCAGGACGAGCAACTGCTCGATCCTCAGCTACCGCAGCAACTGCTCGATCCTGTGTGAGGAGAGCAGCAGCTCGATCCTGAGCCGCCAGGCGACGAGGATGATCCTGGGGCGGCCCGTGGCGAAACGGCACCGGCCGTGATGGGCGAGCGACAGGGGGATCCGGCCGAGCGCAGCGGAGAATCCCGGCTGACGGAGGAGCAGTTCGAGAGACTGGCCTCCTACGGTCAGCGGAGGAACGTGCCTGCCGGCGAGGTCCTCTACGCCACCGGTGACAGCACGTACGACCTGTACCTGGTCGAGTCCGCGGCCGTCGACGTGGTGCGTGAGGCGAGTGTCACCGAGCCCGAGCACGTCGTCTACACCCGCAGCGCCGGCGACTTCATGGGAGAGCTCAGCATCCTGACCGGTCAGACGGTCTACGTCACGGCCAGGGTGCGCGAGCCGGGTGTGGTCGTGCAGCTCCACTCGCATGCCTTCCGCAGGGTGCTCGCGGAGCAGGTCGACATCGCGGATGTGCTGATCGAGGCGTTCAGGTCGCGGCGCCGGATCATGCTCGACTCGGCACGCAGCGCGCTCGAGATCGTCGGTCGCACGGACTCAGCGTCCCACCGCGCATTGCGCACCTATGCGGCACGGGTGCAGCTCCCGCATGCATCGTTCGATGCGGACTCGGTCACCGGCCAGTCACTCATGGCAGCCTACGGACTCGGCCGCGACGACCTGCCCGCAGCGGTCCTCTTCGACCGGGTGATGGTCCGGGCGACACCTCGGGGCATCGCTCAGGCCGTCGGCCTCACCTTCGAGCCGGCGGACCGTGACGTCGACCTCGTCGTCGTCGGCGCCGGGCCGGCAGGTCTGGCCGCGGCCGTCTACGGCGCATCCGAGGGGCTGGTCACGGTGTTGCTGGACGCGCAGGGGCCGGGGGGCCAGGCCGCCACGACGTCGCGCATCGAGAACTATCTCGGGTTCCCCGGCGGTATCAGCGGCGACGACCTGATGCGTCTGGCCATGGTGCAAGCACTGAAGTTCGGGGCGCAGGTGTACTCACCCTGCAATGTCGTCGGTCTCCGCGGGGAGGCGAACGGCCCGGTCCTGACTCTCGAGGACGGGAGCGAGGTCAGGTCCCGCGCAGTGATCGTCGCGACAGGCGCGCACTACCGCCGCCTGGCGGTAGCGCGTTGGGCGGAGTTCGAGCGCCGAGGCGCCATCCGGTACTCCGCGACCGAGCTCGACGTGACGGACTGCGAGTCCAGGCCGGTCACGGTCGTCGGCGGCGCCAACTCGGCCGGCCAGGCCGCGCTGTTCCTCGCGTCACGGGGCTGCCGTGTCGAAGTCGTCGTGCGGGGCGACACCATCGAGAAGTCGATGTCCTCCTACCTCGCCGATCGGCTTGACGCCCACGCTCTGATTACGGTCCGGACCAACGCCAGGCTCGTGGACCTGTGTGGCCGGGACGAGCTCGAGGCAGTCATCATCAACGCAGACGGCAGAGCTCCATACGCGTCCGAGTCGCGCGCAATCTTCTGCTTCATCGGTGCCGAACCCGACACCAGCTGGATGGGCGACGTGGCGTGCGACACCCACGGCTTCGTCCTGACCGACGCAGCTTTGGCCGCGTCGGGTGTGCTGACCCTGGGCGAGACCCGCCTGCCGTACGCGACGAGCCTGCCCGGCGTATTCGCAGCAGGCGACGTCCGGGCCGGCTCGATGAAACGGGTGGCCTCCGCGGTGGGAGAGGGAGCCAGTGCGGTGGCCTCGGTGCACCTCGCGTTGAGCATGTCCCGAGATGTCGCGACGAGCTGAGCGCCGGCTTGCGGTCGAGCTTCTTCACGTGGGCGCGCGCACCGCTCGCGGACAAGTCGGCGAGGGTCAGGTGGGGTCACTCAGTCGTCGCCGTACCACGCGTCGCCGCAGGGTGGGCGATGCCACCACCTCGTAGCCGGCCTCGAGGAAGACCTGCACCAGTCCGACCGACGCCTCGTCCCAGATCACGGACCGGCCCGGCGGCGGCTCGATCGGGTAGCCCTCCATGACGTGGGCGCCGACCTGCTGGCCGTACTCGACGGTGGCCGCGGCGAGCTCGTAGGTCAGCCCCGACTGGCGCCACCCCTTGCGCACGACGAAGCAGGTCACTGACCAGACGCCTGCGAGCTCTGGGTCCATCCGCATCCACGCCTGCTTCCGGCTCCACAGCCGGGGGTAGTTCTCACGTTGCTCGACCGCGACCCAGCCGGCCGGTTCGCCGTCGATGTATCCGATCAGCCCGGACGTCGGGCCGTCGGTGCCGCAGGCGGTCTGCTCGAGCAGCGCGGCGTCCCGCTCCTCCTGCGTGGTGTCACGCCAGATCCAGCCCGGCACCTTCAGGGCTTGGCACCGGCACTTGGTTGCGCCACCCGTGGCAAAGACCGCCTCGACGTCCGCGGCTGCTGCTCGATTGGCCGGGAGCCAGGTGAACTCAGCCATGGCGATTCCGCCATTGACTGCGCTCGAGTCTGTACAGCCGGCTCTCACCCTCGTACCACGGATCAGGACGCACGCCGATGAAGGGAAGCCCCAGGCGTTCCGCGACCCTGCGAGACGGCTCGTTGCCGACAAACATGCCGCACCAGACCTCGGGCAGACCACGATCGAAGACATGGTCCAACAGCGCCTGCGCGGCTTCTGTCGCGTAGCCCGCCCCGACCGAGTCGGGGTGAAGGTGCCAACCGACCTCGTACTCGCCCAGGAAGTCACCGTTGCGCCGGACGGCCCTCGCTACGGACACAGTCCCGGCCACGACGCCTGAATCGCGGACCACGATCGCCCGGGTCATGTCCAGCGGGTCGCGTGTCTCCCGCTGGCGCCTGTCGTCGATCCAGCGCAGCGCTTCCTCGAGCCCAGTCATCGGCACGTACGGCGGATCCCCCAGCCAGCGAATGACCTCGGGACGCCGCTGGATGTCGAGGACGCGAGCCGCATCGCCCGCCTCATAGCGACGCAGCATGAGCCGCGTGGTCATCAAGGTGGACGTCCGCGGGCGCGACGCCTCTTCGAGGGACTCTCCGGCGGGGCGTTCGGTCATGGTGCGAGTGCCTTCCAGTGTCCTTCGGAGATGACCTCGACGTTGCCGTCGGTCACCTTGATGGCGGTCTGGTCGTCGATCGCGTACGCCGGACCTGCGATGTCGGCCGCCCATCTCTCCGCATCGGCCATGGTGTTCCCTGGCATCTGCTCGTGGTCCAGGTGCGGGTAGATCGAGAAGTCGACGACCCCGAGCGTGCGGTCGTGCGGGGCACCCGGCCACGAGACGAAGTCGTCACCGATCCGCGGTGTCATCACCATGCTGCCGGCACTCATCCCTACCCAGACCGTCTCGGGCAGCGACGCGCAGGACCCGCGACAGCCCTGACTCCCGCATCCAGTGGCACAGGTACGTCGCGTCGCCGCCGTCCGCCAGCAGCACGTCGGCATCGCGGACCCACGGCCCCCACCGCTCCTCACCGATGCTGGGCAGCGCGGTGAGCTCCAGGACGCCCAGGGACGCCCAGCCCAGGCTGGTCATCATGTGGAACGGAGGCTCGCCCGCGACGGACCTTCGTACCGAGGCGGGCCCGAGCATCGGGTGGCCCCACTGCGCAGTGGGAATGCAGAGCGCACGGGACTCGGAGATCGGCTTGCCCAGCAGATCGACGAGAGCATCGCGGATGCTCTCGTTCGTCACGCCTCCGGATGTGAGAAGGAGCTTCACAACGCCTCCCGAATTGAGTGCGACGACGTGTCACGCCTCGCACACTACGTTCCGGATCCGACAACCCTGTGGAGATTCGATGGACCTCCTCATGCGCGCTCTGTCATCGGCACGCATGACGGGCCCCTGCTGCGTCTTACCCCCAATCAGATGATGCTCGCCACGACAGGACGCACCTAGCGTGTCGACCGTGGCCCCTCACCCCAAGGCAAGCCTCATGGAGAAGAAGACGTTGCGCGTCTCCGTCCGGCCCATCGCTGTCATGGGATGGGCGACGGTCTTCACGTTGTCGTTCGTGGGCCTGCCGGTGGCGCATGCGTCCCCTGTCGACATCACGGTTGACGGTGGTCAGACATTCCAGACGATCTCGGCGCTGGGCGCCGACATCAATCCGGACTCCTGGGACAACGGCAACCTCAAACCGGCCCTGGACCTGCTCATCGACCAAGAGGGCATGAAGACCTTCCGGGTCGGGATGGACATGATGGACTGGGAGTCCAGGAACGACGACTCCGATTCTCATACCTTCAACTGGGACTTCTACGACCCCATCTACTCCGGCGAGGTCAGCTTCGACACCGACTACTCCGGCTCCAACTTCGCCGACACGTGGGACGTCATCGACTACCTGCACGAGAAGGGCATCCCCGACAGCGGCATCATCCTCAGCTTCATGGGGCCCGGCCCCTCGTGGATGGGCGGCAGCTCCTTGGCACCCGACAAGGAGGATGAGTTCGTCGAGGGGGTGCTGTCGGCCGCCTACTACGGCTACAGCCACGGCCACACCTTCGGCCTGTTCAGCCCCAACAACGAGATGGACATCAGTTCCAACGAGGGCGTCACCATGAGCGACGCCCAGTACGCCGATGTCTTGAATCGTCTGGTCGGCCGGATGGACGCGCTGGGCATGAACGAGGTGCAACTACTTGGCCCGGAGACTTGCTGCAACGTGGACTACGCCGACGCCATGAAGAGCTATCCCGCCCTCATGGCTCGTCTTGCTGCCTTCGACTTCCACAACTACAGCGGCAACGACAACGGCGCGGCTGACGCAGTGGCCGGCACGGGCAAGGACTTCTGGATCAGCGAGTACTCCGACTGGGACCAGACGTTCACGTACCTGGATCAAGGCGCTGCCGGCCTGCTGATGTGGGAGGCCTACGACAGCGTCTACAACCACGCCATCCTCAACGGCCACGGAAGCGAACCCGGCAACGACTCACTCAGCTTCGGGAACATACCCGTCCTCGCCTACGACCGGGCCACCCGGACGTACACCCCGCGCGACGAGTTCTACTACTTCGGACAGCTCTTCAGGTGGGTGCCCATCGGGGCGAAGCGCATCCACGCCGAGTCCGGCGACGGCGACGTGAAGATCGAGGCCTTCCTGGACCCCGCCACCCGGCGCCTCACCCTGGTGGGACAGAACGATTCCGACAGTGAGAAGACCCTGTCCATCGCGTTGGACAACCTCGTCACCCCTTCGGTCTTGCAGTACTACCAGACCAACTCCGACAGCCACATGGACCGAGGAGACGACGTGTCGGTGAGTGCCGGCTCCGCCACCGTCACCGTGCCGGCCGACACCACCTTCACCCTCACGAGCATGGGCGACGACGAGCTGGACCCGGTGGCGCCGACGGCGCCCAGTGACCTGAGCGCGACTGGCGACGCGGGCTCTGCCAGCCTGAGCTGGGGCGCGTCCACCAGCAACGACAGCATCACCCGGTACACCGTGCATCGCTCCACGGTCTCCGGATTCACTCCTGACGACACCACCGAGGTCGGGCACTCGAGCACCACCTCGTTCACGGACACCGATCTGGCCGCAGGCACCTACTACTACGTGGTGACCGCCGCCGATGGAGCCGGCAACACCAGTCCACCCTCCAACGAGGCGTCCGCCACCGTCACTGCCGAGTCCACCGCGCCCACGGTGTCGGTCACTGCCCCCGCAGACGGCGGCACCGTCTCCGGCGCCCTGACCGTCACTGCCGCGGCCTCGGGCAAGCTCGGCGTGGCCGGCGTGCAGTTCAAGCTCGACGGAGTCGACCTTGGCTCGGAGGTCAGCACCACGCCCTACACGACGCTCTGGGACACCACCACGGCCGCCAATGGCGAGCATCGCCTGACAGCCGTGGCCCGCGATGTGGCCGGCAACACCACCACATCGAGCGCCGTCACGATCACGGTCTCGAACAGCGACGGCGGCGACCAGCTGCTCGGCCTCGACTCGATCCAGGGCTACGCCGACAACGATGCTGCCGGTGAGGCCGAAGCCTTCCAGTTCACGGCGACGGCCAGCGGCCGAGCCGGCACCGTCACCGTGTACGTCGACTCCGGCTCGCGTGCCACCACGCTCGACGTGGGCGTCTACTCCGACGCCAGCGGGGAGCCGGGCACGCTCTTGGCCTCGGGCCGGCTGGACGAGCTCCGCCCGCGCGACTGGAACACCGTCGCCCTCGGCTCCAACCCCACGCTCAGCTCAGGGACGCCGTACTGGGTCGCTGTTCTCGGCGGCGGTGGCCAGATCGACTTTCGCGCCAGATCCACGGGCCAGTGCTCGCAATCCAACGCCACGACCGGCCTCACTGATCTGCCACTCACCTGGTCGCCCGGCACGTCCTGGCCCACGTGCGGTATGTCGGCGTACGTCTCGACGACCACGACCACGAGCGCTACTCCGACCGCGATCGCGATGTGGCTTGGGCATGCTGGCCGGGGATAACGTCACGGGACACGTCACAGCTACGTCGGGGGACCCATGAAACGCGTCAGCCTGTCTCGCACCGCACAACTGCTGCTCCCTCTTGCCTGCGTCGCGCTGGCTGCGCCAGCGAACAGCTCACCCGCTGCTCCCGTCGCACGCGCGGACGTCACCGAGGCCCGCTTCGCCAGCGTGGACCAGGTGGCTCGCGTGTTCAGCGACTACCAGGGCGGCGACCGCCATGTGTCCCGCGGCCGCCAGCGCTCGGTGACGGACCCGGCTGACTGCATGGGGTTCGTCGTGGGTGAGGTGCAGCCTCGCGCGGGGAGAACGGCCAGCTACAACGCGCACGGCGGTGAGTCTCCGTTCTTCAAGGGCGGGACCGGCGTCTACATCTCCGTCCACGAGTACTCCACACCTGCCCGAGCGCAAACCTCGCTGGACGAGCAGCGCAGCACCATCGAGGCCTGTTACGGCACCCACATGGACGGGGGCTATGGCACGCGGTGGGAGCGGCTCGCGGCGCCCGAGCTCGGGCAGGACGAGTTCGCGTACCGGCGCATCGCCATCGATGCGCGCACCGGCCGTGACTGGTTCGCGAGCGCGATCGTGCGCAGCGGCCGCTTCCTTGTCGAAGTGAACTTGCAGCGGGACCGCAACGAGCCCGCGGGACCACCGGCGTTCCGGCTCGCGCGGATCAGCGTGAAGGCGCTGCGTTGATCCGCGGCTCTGACATGTCCGCACCCGCGGTGACTTCGGCGTTACCAGGTGCGTACCCATACGCAGTGCTCCGAGCGCTGCAGATCCTCGATGGCCTCGGTGGACAGGGGCTCCGACGCGTCGGTGATCACGTAGCCGAGATGATCCCTGGTCGACAAGTGCTGGTCGATCACATTGTCGCCAGCGTCGGCGAACACTGCGTTGAGGCCGGCGAGCACACCAGGAACGTTGTGGTGGAGCAAGCCCAGCCGGTGACCGGCCGTCAGCGAGGGCGGGAGGACCTGCGGAAGATTGACCGACAACGCCGTGCTCCCTTGAAGGGAGAAGCCGGCCAGCTTCTCCGCCACGAACCACCCGATCTCCTCCTGCGCCTCCTGGGTCGATCCGCCGACATGAGGGGTCAGGATGACGTTGTCTAGGCCGCGCAGCACGGACTCGAACGCCTCGCCCTGGGCCTTCGGCTCGACCGGGAACACGTCGACCGCCGCGCCCGCGATGTGGCCGGACTCGACATGGCTTCGCAACGAGTCGTAGTCCACCACCATGCCCCGCGAGGCGTTGATGAACAGAGCTCGTGGCTTCATGGCCGCGAACTCTTCGGCACCGAACAGACCTGCGTTCCCGGGCCGGCCGTCGACATGAAGGCTGACCGCATCGGCGGTGTTGAGCAGCTCTTCGAGCGACGCCATGCGGCGAGCGTTCCCGTGGGCTGGACGATCCGCCTTGTCGTAGAAGATGACCCGCATCCCGATCGCTTCAGCAACGTTCGACAGCTGGGTGCCGATGTTGCCGTACCCCACGATCCCCAGCGTCCGGCCCCGTATCTCGTGACTCCCTCGTGCTGACTTGTCCCACACGCCGTCGTGCATCCGTTGGGTCTTCTCCGGCAGCCGCCGGGCCAGCGCGATGATCTCGCCGATCACAAGCTCGACCACACTTCGCGTGTTCGAGTACGGCGCGTTGAACACACCGACGCCGCGCTCCGCGGCCGCGACCAGGTCGACCTGGTTGGTGCCGATGCAGAAGCAGCCAATCGCTTCCAGGGCGGGAGCGGCCGCCAGGACCCGCTTGCTCACCGTCGTGTTGGATCGGATCCCCAGCAGCTGGACGTCGTCGAGCGACTCGATCAACTCAGCCTCCGGCAAGGCTCCCGAGCGCACGTCCACCTCGTAGCCACGGGACCTCAAGACCTCCACGGCCGTCGGGTGGATGTTCTCCAGCACCAAAGCCTTCATGTCGACACCGTAGGGCAGTGGGGCGAGCCATCAGGTGCCGGTTGCCGCACAGGCCCGCCGTACGCGGCCCACCTCCCTGCCCGGACCGCCCGCGGGCTGGCCCAGACATGACTGGAGTCCTGAGCCCAACCCAGGACCCAGGACTCCATCGACGCTGTCGGTCAGGCCTGCTGGCCGAGCGCGAACTGGATGTTGCCCTCCTCGTCCACGCCTCCGTCCAGGATCTTGTCGGCAAGGAGCTCGGCGGCCGTCCCGTCGACATAGATGGTGGCGCCGTCCTGCTCGATCAACTGGTCGTCCTGTTCGGCGTGATCCGCGGGGCTGACCGACAGGGACTGCCCGTCTGCCTCGGCAGCGATACGGAGGCCGGAGATGCCCGGCGCTTCCTCTGCGAGCTTCTTGACGATGTCGGTCACGTTCTCGGTGAGAGCAAGCATGGCTCTCCTTCCGAATGGAGGCTGTGTCCCCTTCACCATTGCTCGGATCCGCTGCGCGGACAAACTGCGACTCGAAGTTGCGCCCTGATCGCGGCAGGTCCGAGAACGCTTCCAAGGGCCGCACAGCCGCACGTGTTGGGGCTGGCAGGACGTCGTACTGAACCCGCACCGACCCTGGCCCGCGCAGAGGGCACGTCGGCCGCAGTTCAGAGGCGCGCTACGCCGTCGCGACCGCGCGACCCCACTCCGGGTGCGCGTCGAGCAATGATGCGTGGGCGACCTGGACCTCGTCTGGCACATCGACATGCGCGATGAATCCGCTGCCCCTGGGTCCGTAGCCGTGCCGGTCGTCGCGCAGCCGCGGCACCTCACCCATCACGAGCGAGACCGAGCGGTCACGTGGCCACGTTTCGCGTCCGTCGGGAGCAGGTCGATTGACTGGCACCGCTTCGGGCCACACCAACCGGAAGACGGCATCCATGCGCCGCTGCATCGTGGGGTCCTGCACGAGGGCAACGGTGTGCGGACGGAGTCCGTGGCGGGTCGCCAACTCGTGGGCGAGGGTGACGTTGTTGCCGCAGTTCGTGGACGTGCGCTCGAGGAGCACATGCTCGATGCCGTGCGCCCGGACCAGGTGTGCCGCCATCAGCTCCGCCTCAGTGGTCCCCGCCTCGTCGTTGACACCCACGAGCCTGCTGAGCACGTCCGTGGTGTGGCCCCGTCCCCCGACCAGCATGAGCGTCCCCACCCGTCCTGCATGCACGGCGGCCGCTGCCCGGTCCCATCCGGGTGGCAGCGAACCACCGAAGAGCAGCATCAGGTCCACGTGGTCAGGCTCGGGATCTTCGAGCGCCAACCACGACGCGATCGTGTCCAAGTGACTTTCGTCCGTGGTCGCGCCGGCCTCCGCACGCCCACTTCCACTCACACTCCATCATCGCTCATCGGCACTCCCGCACGTCCTGGTCGGATCAGTGCCGTCGCATCGAGCTCGAGCTGGCCGATGCCGAGCAGCCCGAGTCCGACGCAGAAGGACCCTGCCCGTGGCCGAGCATGCCGGACCGCCAGGGTCAGGCGGAGGACACCCTCCAGGAGAGGTACACGCGGTAGAGCGAGCCGTCCTCTCCGAAGGTGGTCTGACTCGTCCAGCCGTCGGCCGACGTGAGCTTGGCCCAGTCGTAGTAGGACTTGCTGGCACCGGCGAGCGTCATCTTCAGGGTCCGGGTCTGCATGAGGTCGTCCTCGTCGTCGAAGAGTGAGGCGATCCAGCCCACGAACGCACCGACGGCGGCGCCGATGATCGTCCCCAGGACGGGCATGATCTCGGTGCCGACGAGTGCGCCGACACCGGTGGCGATGAGGATGGTGGCCTCCTTCTTGACCTTCTCCCACAGGTCGAGAAGGAAGGGCGCCGAAGCCCCCGTCGTCCTTCTCCGCGGCGCAGAGCACGGCGATGTAGACCTTGGGCCAGGTGTCCCCCGTGTGGAGCTTCCAGTCGGCGAAGACCCGGTTGGGGTGGACCGCCTCGCCGGCGTCGGCGTCGGTCATCACCTCGAACTCGCCGACCTTGCTCACGTTGCCGAACGGGTCGATGACCTGTCCTCCATCGAGAACTCGTCGGACGGGCTCGACTCTCCGGACTCGGACTCGCAGGCCACCTTGGTGATCGTCATCCGCATCCGGGTGTACTTCAGCCCCGCTGCAAGGTCGTTCGCCGCCGCCTGTGCCGCGGCCTCCGCGGCTGCCTTCTCGGCCTTCTTCTTCGCGATCGCGGCCTTGATCTGGGCCTCGAGCTCGGGCGGCAGGGTCGAACTTCAAGCGCGGGCGGTGTGCCGAATCGGCGAGGACTGGCCGCACGAGCGCGACGTGGCGTCCGAAGTTCTTGGCGAGCACCGCGTCAGGGGCCGCCTGCAGCGACCGGGTGTTGGCCCGAACCGCTGTCGGGGACGCTGGTGCCTGAGTGGTCAGGAATCGGCCGAAGAGGGTGGTCTCGTCGTCGATCGTGGCCGCCGCCGCGACGGCGAACTCGGCCTTCATCCGAGTCAGCACCTCTTCGGCGACGGCCTGCTGGGCGGGGTCGAGGTCCTCCGACGCGACCTCCTGGACCAGCGGCACAGCTGTCGGGTTGATCCGGATACGGCGGGGATTCGTGGTGGTGGGCATGGTGCCCTCCTTCCTTGGTGGGTGCCTCGATGCTCTGGACGGTGCTTTCGCTTTCCTTCCGGACTTCTTCAGGCCCGCAACCCGCGGCGCGCGCTGACCCGTTCGGATCAGCCGCGCGCGAGCGTCTCGAAGTCATCCACGGACGCGTCGATCTCGGCCATCCGCGTCGCGTAGGTCGCGTAGCAGCGCCTGGCCTCGCGATATCGCTGGGCGCCGACGAGCGTGCCGACGAGGTCGCGGTGGGACGGCTCGTCGTAGGGGTCGTCGGCCAGCAGCCCCATCAACCAAGGGATGGCGCGCTCGGGTTCCTCGGTGCGGTGGATCGCCGCGACCAGCGCCCGTCGTACCTCGACGGACGCCGCCCTCAGTTCCTCGCGGACGTCGACGGCCCACTCCTCAGCGAGGTCGTCCTCGAGGTAGGGACCGGTGTACATCGCGGCTGCCTGCTCGAGCTGCTCGACGACGCTCGATTCTCGTGCCCGGGCGCCGGCAAGCGCGGCCCTCGCGGTCTCGGTGAAGACCGCCGCGTCCAGCCGGACGTGCTCGAGGTTGAGCCGCACGGAGCTCCGGTCGGCATCAAGGAAGTGGCGAGGAGGGTGCTCCTTGTCCGGGTCCAGCACCGCCCGGGCGGTGGACAGCGCCACCGACAGTGTCCGCCTGCGTCACGCACGCCCGGCCACAGGTGTTCGCACAGCACCTCACGACTCACGCCTCGCCCGCGCCGCCGGACAGGATCTTGATCAGGTCGCGCGTCTTGCGAGACTGCCAGGCAGCCGTCGGCACGGGTTCCCCTGCGCGCAGCACGGCGAACGAACCGAGCGTGCGGATCTCGAGACCTGCCTCGCCGACGTGCGCCAAGGCGAACAGCGGGCCGGCGATCCGGTTCGCGTCGTCGCGTACGCCAAGGGCACGCAACCGCGCGCGCGCCGCGTGCTCCCGATCGCGGTCACCGACGAGCCGGGCCACCAGGACCTGGTTGGTGGCCAACCCGATGGGGCTGCCGATGTCGGCCCAGATGGTCGCCGCCTCGGCCAATCGGTCGAACAGCGGACCGGACGGGCCGCCCTCCGGGTCCGTCGCCATGGCGAGCACGCGCAGCTCGAGCGCCTCCGTCAACCGAGGGAGATCGTGGCGTCGTCCGGCTTCCGCTCCGCGGCCAGGCCGAACTCCGCCGCTTCGGCGTGGGAGTGGTCGGCGAGCGCCAGCCAACCGGCCGCGAGCACGGCCGACACGCTGCCCAGGGCCGCGGGCTGTTGGAGGGCCTGCTTCAGGCAGGTGCGCGCCTCGTCGGGGTCGTCGGCGAAGCAGGTCCGCGCCAGACCGACAACGCTGGCACGAGCGCGAGGGCGCTCTGCGTGTCGTCACCACGTCCTCGCCTCCCGGTATGCGGCCGCGGCGAGCGAGGCGTTGCCCGGGATCCGGTTGGTGTCCCCGATCCCGACGAGCACGTGTCCGAGGTGCTGGCCCTCCAGCTCCCGATACACGGCCCGGGCGTGCTCGAGGTCCGCCAGCGCTTCATCGACCTGCGCAAGCCTCAACAGCGCCTCGCTCGGGGTGAGCCGGACCATGGCGACAGGTAGCCGCAGCTCGGCTGGGTCGCCGCACCGGGCGAGTGCGTCCTCGAGGTACGGCAGAGCAGCCTCGTGCCGACCCTCCTCGCTCTCGAAGGAGCCGATGTTGTTGAGCACCGGCGCCTGGCTCAGCCGGTCGTCAGCCCTCTCGGCGTGCGCGAGCGCGAGGTCGTAGCACCGGCGCACGCTGTTGCGGTCACCCGCGGCCGCGCACACGAGGCCCTGGGCCACGTATGCGGACGCGAGGGCCGCATCGTCTCCGCAGTCAAGCGCGAGCGCGAGAGCCCGGTCGGCCGCGGCACTCGATCAAGCGCCTCGCCGTCGACGGGTAGGTGCGGTCCGGCGTCGTTGTGCGAGCGCTCCATGGTTGACGGCACACATCGCGCGTGACACAGTCCGATCGGATCGTGAAACGATTCAACGTCGACTGACACCGTGCAGCTGAAGGAATGAGCCTGATGGTCGATGAGCTCTCGGGAGCCCCGTCGAGCACGCGACGCGTGCCGGCCTGGTCGCCGCGACCGGGCGACCTCGAGCTCCTCAGCCAGCTCGCGGACGGCCGGACCGTCGACACGATTGCCCGGCGGATGGACGTCTCCGAGCGCACCATCCGTCGGCGACTGCGCGCCGTCGCCGACGAGATCGGGGTGGACTCCACCATCGAGGCCGTCGTGTACGCCGTGCGCTTGAAGTTGATCTGACCGACCCGGGCGCGCCTTCGCAACGCATTGAAACGTTGTTGACCGGAAGCGGCCACAACCATTGTGATCGTCGTCACTCTGCGTCTAGTTTGCGGATGCAACGTTTCAATCGCCTTCAGTTGGGATCTCGACATGTCCGCACCACGCCCTCGCACGTGGCGTTCCGCCCTCACCGGCCTGGCCCTCACGGCCGGTCTGGCAGTCGCGCCCGTCTCGCTCGGCGTCGCTCCGGCGTACGCCGCCGACGCGACCGTGGTCTCCCACCTGAAGGCCAACGGCCGCACCGATCCGCTCGGCATCCCCGGTGACGCCCCCACCCTGAGCTGGGCCTCGGAGTCCACCGCCCGGGGAGTGGTGCAGTCCGCCTACGAGGTCCGGGTCGCCTCCAGCGAGGACGCCCTCGATTCTCCTGACGTCTGGGACTCCGGCAAGGTCGCCTCGGACCGTCAGGCCGACGTCGCGTACGCCGGGCCGGCGCTCACGGCAGGCACGCGCTACGTGTGGCAGGTCCGGACGTGGGACGGGGCCGACCAGGCTTCCGGCTGGAGCGAGCCGGCGTCCTTCGAGACCGGGCTGCTCGACGCCGGCGACTGGGGCGACGCCGCATGGGTGGGTGCCCCGGCCGGCTCCGAGGTGAACCGGTGGACCGACTACACGGTCGACTTCGACTTCGACATCGACAACCTGGTGTTCGGCACGTTCGTGCGCGCCGCCAACGTCAACAACGGCTACATGTGGCAGCTCAGCGTGGCCGACGGCACCCCGCGCTTCCGCCCCCACCGCAGGGTGAACGGCAACTACAACCTGCTGGAGAGCAAGGACATCTCGTCCGTCATCTCCGCGGCGGACCTCGTCGACGGCGAGCACACGATGAGCGTCACCTTCGACGGACCGACGATCACCACCAGGCTCGACGGCACCATCATCGACACCCGCAACGACGCCACCTTCGACCGCGGGTTCGTCGGCTTCCGGTCCGACCAGGCCAACGAGGGCACCGAGCAGAGCACCGTCCACGGCGTGACCGTCGAAGCCGAGAACGGCGACGTCCTCCTCGACACCGACTTCTCCGACGGCAACCCGTTCACCGGCGGCAACCTCGTGCCCGGTGGCCTCGAGATCAAGGGCAGGATCGACGCGATCTGGCGCTCCCCGGACGCCCACCGGCCGTTGCTGCGCAAGGAGTTCGCGACCGACACGGACAAGACCGTGGCGAGCGCCCGCATCTACGCGTCGGCCCACGGCATCTACGAGCTGAACCTGAACGGCGAGAAGGTCGGCGACCAGCTCCTCGCGCCCGGCTGGACCGACTACGACAAGCGGATCCAGGCCCAGACCTACGACGTGACCGACCTCGTCGCGTCGGGTGAGAACAGCCTCGGGGCGGAGCTCGCCGACGGTTGGTGGGCCGGCAAGGTCGGCATGTGGGGTCCCGGGATGTACGGCGACCAGCTAGCGCTCGTCGCGCGGCTGCGCGTCGACTACACCGACGGCACCAGCGAGTGGATCGACACCGACGACACCTGGAAGAGCCACTTCGGTCCCTACGTCTTCACCGACAACATCGACGGCCAGACCTACGACGCCCGCACCGAGCAGACGGGCTGGGAGCTGCCGGCCTACGACGACGCCGGCTGGAGCGATGCGGTCGTGCGCGAGTCGGACACCGACCTGCTCGTGCCGCAGCCGGACGAGCCGGTCCGGGTGACCGAGGAGCTCGACACGGTCGAGCGCACCGAGCCGACTCCCGACACGTTCATCTACGACCTCGGCCAGAACATGGTCGGCGGTGCCCGCATGGAGCTGGCCGGCACGGCCGGCCGGACCGTGACCATCCGCTACGGCGAGATGCTCAACCCCGACGGCACGCTCTACACCGCCAACCTCCGCGCCGCCAAGGTCACCGACCGCTACACCTTCGCGACGACCGGCACGGCGACGTACGAGCCGAAGTTCACCCAGCACGGCTTCCGCTACGTCGAGATCGTCGGCACGTCGACGCCAACGGCGGCCAGTGACGTGACCGGCGTCGTGTGGGGCTCCGACCTGGCCCCCACCGGCAAGCTGACGACGTCGAACCCGATGCTGAACCAGCTCCAGAGCAACATCTCCTGGGGCCAGCGCGGCAACTTCCTCTCCATCCCGACCGACACTCCGGCACGCGACGAGCGCCTCGGCTGGACCGGTGACATCAACGTCTTCGCGCCGACCGCGAGCTACCTCGTCGACACCCGGGCGTTCCTCAACAAGTGGACCATCGACCTGCGTGACTCCGTGCTCCCCGGCGGCAACTACCCGGGCATCGCCCCGGTGCCGCCGGGCATCGACCTCGGCAGCGGCCTCGGCTGGTCCGACTCGGCCATCACCGTGCCGTACGCCGTGTGGCACGCCCAGGGCGACACGTCCATCGTGCGCAGCAACTACGCCTCGATGAAGACCTTCCTGGGCTTCGTGCGCACCGGTGCGGGCGCCGACCTGATCGACACCGCGCGCGGCAACTGGGACGACTGGCTCAACCTCAACGACCCGACTCCCACCGGCGTGCTCGGCACGGCCTACTTCGCGGAGAACGCGCGGATGATGTCGGAGATGGCCGCCGCCATCGGCGAGGACGCCGACGCGGCCGAGTTCGCTCAGCTCTCCGACGACGTGCGCGCCGCGTTCACCGACATGCTCGTGCAGGCCGACGGCACCGTCGACGGCAACAGCCAGACCGGCTACGCGATGGCGCTCGGCATGGACCTCGTCCAGGGTGACGACGTACGCGCCAAGGTGGCCGCGAAGTTCGTGGCCAAGCTCGGCACGAGCGACAACCACCTGACGACGGGCTTCCTCGGCACGCCGTGGCTGCTCCCCGCCCTCAGCAACATCGACCGCGACGACCTCGCCTACACGCTGCTCAACCACGAGGACTACCCGTCGTGGGGCTACGAGGTGGCCAACGGCGCCACCACCATGTGGGAGCGCTGGGACTCAGTCAAGCCGGACGGCACCTTCGGTGACGTCGGCATGAACTCCTTCAACCACTACGCCTACGGCGCGGTCGGCGACTGGATGTACCAGAACATCGGCGGCATCAAGGCGCTCGAGGCCGGCTACAAGAAGTCCCGGATCGCGCCCGCGATCGGCGGCGGACTGACCCGCGGCAGCGGGGAGTTCACGTCGGTCTACGGCACCATCGCCACCGACTGGTCGACGCACGGCGACGACCTGTCGCTCGCCGTCGAGGTGCCGGTCAACACGACCGCCGAGGTGGTCCTGCCCGCTGCCAACGCCTACTCGGTCACCGAGAGCGGCGCCCTGCTCACCGACGTCGACGGCGTCACCGACGTGGTCGCCGCCGACGGCACCGTCACCGTCACCGTGGGCTCCGGCAGCTACGACTTCGCCGTCACGTCGGAGAACAGCCTGCTCGGGTCGATCCTCGACAAGCTCGACGCCCTGCAGGCGCACGTGGGCGACCTCGCCGACGAGGGAGACCTGGCCGCGGGTGACCGCGCGACGATCGACGACGCCCTCGTGTCCGCCACCGACAACGTCAGCGCAGCGCTGCTGGCCACGCTGGAGGACGACGACGCGACCACGACGAGCAAGCTCGAAGCCGCACTCGGCGACATCCGCGACCTGCGGACCTGGCTCGGTGCCTCGGCCGTCGACGGCCCGGTCCGCGGCGACCTCGACACCCGGCTGGCGGCGATCGAGGCGAAGCTCGTCACGGCCCTGACGTCCTCGATGGGCGTCACGGTCTCGCTGCCGCCGGTGAGCGGCGCGGTCCTTCCGGGCGGCACCGTGACCGGCACCATCGAGGTCACCAACGCCGGCACGACCGACCTCACCGCGCTCGTGGGCTCGGTGTCGGTCGACGGCTGGGAGAGCGGCACCACGTCGCTCGCCTCGGTCCCGGCAGGCCAGTCGGCCCAGCTGCCGGTGACGCTCGTCGTCCCGGACAAGCAGGCTCCCGGGTCGTACGACGCCGATCTGTCCCTGTCCTTCACTGCCGGCGCCGAGTCGTTCACGGTGAGCGACACGACCGAGGGCTGGGCCACCGTCACGTCCGGGCTCGAGATCGGCACGGTCTCGGCCCAGCTGGGCGCCGGCGACCCGACCGAGCGCGCCACCTTGTCGGTGCCGGTGACCAACACCGGGACCTCCGACGTCCGGGCGCACGTCGCGGCGACCCTGCCCGACGGGTGGCGCTCGGTGCCCTCCGACGAGGTGCTCATCCCCGCCGGTGGGTCGGCCACTGTCACGGTCCCGGTGGTCGTCCCGCTGGATCTCGTCGGCGGTCCTGTCCCGGTGGCTGTCGCCGTACGCCGCGCAGGCGTCAGCCTGGCGTCGAAGGAGACCACCGCGTCGTTCGACCTGGTCGTCCCGCCCGCGGGTGCCGTCGACCACGTCGACTTCGGCAACAACGCGTCCGAGACGGCGCACGCCCTGCAGGCCTCGCCGAGCAGTGGCACCAACACCGAGGCGGGCTACACCCGGCGCTACTCGCATTCCGCCAACCCGGGCTCGTGGTACTCCGTCGAGGTCGACGTCCCCGCCGGGGAGCCGTTCGTGCTGCGCAACATCGAGACCTACGACGGAGCGCGCACCAAGAAGTACAACGTCTACGTCGACGACGTGCTGGTGAAGACCCAGCTCGTCCCGCGCATGGAGACGGGCAGTGGCATCAAGGTGTACGACGCCCTGGTCTCCGACCCCGACGTGATCGACAACGACGGCAACGTCCGCATCAAGTACGAGTACCCCATGGACGCCGGTGGCTTCTTCGACCCGTCGATCGCCGACACCTGGGTGCTCGCGGTGCCGACCGACACGCAGGCGCCGGACGTCTCGGCGGCCGTCACGGGCGGCTCTGTCGGTGACAACGGCTGGTACCGCTCCGACGCCATGGTCACGGTGAGCGCTGCCGACAACCGCGACGCGACTCCGGTGATCGAGACCGGTGAGGCAGCCGGCTGGCAGGCCTACGCCGGACCCGTCACGGTCGCTGGCGAGGGCAGGCACGAGCTGTCCTACCGAGCGCGCGACGCGGCCGGCAACGGCTCGGGAGCACGCACGCTGCCGGTCTGGATCGACACCACGGCACCGGCGACGGAGCTCTCCGTCGAGAAGGTCGTCACGGACACGGCGACCGTGCGGCTGACGGCGGCCGACGCCCTGAGCGGCATCGGCCGGACGGCATACCGCATCGACGGCGGCGCCTGGAAGTTCGCCGGCGCCGAGCCCTTCACGGTGACGGGGTACGGCGACCACACGGTCGACTACGCCTCGACCGACCTCGCGGGCAACCCCGAGGTGATGCGGCACGCGACGGTGACGCTGGCCGACGTGGAGGTCATCTCGTCGATCCTGGCGCCGCAGGTGTCAGGGGTGCCGGCCGCCGGGTCGACGCTGACGGCAACCGACGGCGCCTGGAACGTCCAGGGCCTGACGCTCAAGCGCCAGTGGCTGCGCAACGGGTCTGCCGTCGAGGGAGCGACCGGGTCGACGTACGCGATCAGTGCGGCCGATGTCGGCGCCCAGCTGTCGGTGGCGGTGACGGCCAGCAAGCCCGGGAAGGAGTCGCTGACCGCGACGTCCGCGGCGACCGCGCCCATCGCGCCGGCCGCGCAGACTGCACCGCCTGCTCAGACGACCCCGACAGCTCCGGCCGTGAAGGCCGCCTCGTCGGTGAAGACCTCGGTCAACAAGACCAAGGTCACGTCGGGCAAGAAGGTCAAGGTCACCGCGGTGGTGTCGACGACCGGTGCGAGCCCGAGCGGCGGCAAGGTCCGGTTCGTGGTCGACGGGAGGACCGTCGGCACCGTCACGCTCGGGACCTCCGGCACGTCGACGATCAAGATCAAGATCAAGGGTCGCGGCAAGCACCGAGTGGTCGTGCGCTACCTCGGATCGGCCACGGTCGACGACTCCGAGTCGGCCACCCGGATCGTCAAGGGCAAGTGATCCCGCCTGCGTGCCACGTGGTGCAGTCGCCGCGTGGCACGCAGTCGCGTCCTACAGGGCCGCCACCAGTTCCGTCGCCTGCTTGATCGCACGCTTCGCGTCCAGCTCGGCGGCGACGTCCGCGCCGCCGATGAGGTGGACATCCTTCGCTGGTCGAGCAGAGCGCCCAGCGCCCGTGTCGAAACCAAGAAGGTCGTCATAGAGCGCCCGCACCGACTCCTGGCCCGCGCAGATCACCACGTCGTCGCACTCGATGAAGCGCGCCTCGCCGTCGACCGTGATGTGCAGACCGGCGTCGTCGATCCGGTCGTACGTCGCCCCGCGGACCTGCACGACACCCGACTGCTTCAGCACGGCACGGTGCGCCCAGCCCGACGTCTTGCCCAGCCCGATGCCGATCGGCGTCTCCTTGCGCTGGACGAGCGTGACCTCGCGAACGGACGACCTCGGCTTCGGCTCGGTGAGTCCGCCGGGGTGCAGCGTCGGGTCGCCGACGCCCCAGTGCGCCTTCCACTCGTCGAGGCTCTCCTCCTCGTGGGTGAGGAAGACGCTCATGTCGACGCCGATGCCGCCGGCGCCGATGACCGCCACCCGGCGGCCGACGATCACGCGACCGCTCAGCACGTCGGCGTACGACACGGCCTTCTCGATGCCCTCGATCGCGGGCATGCGCGGGATGACGCCGGTGGCGATGATCGTGTGGTCGTACGCCGACAGGTCGGCCGCCCCGGCTTCGGTGCCGAGTCGCACGTCGACGTCGAGCGCGTCGAGGCGCGCCGCGAAGTAGCGCAGGGTCTCGGCGAAGTCCTCCTTGCCGGGGATCTGCATGGCGAGTCGGAACTGGCCGCCGATCTCGAGACCCTTCTCGAACAGGGTGACGGCGAAGCCGCGCTCGGCCGCGTTGACCGCCGCCGCGAGGCCTGCCGGTCCGGCCCCGACGACCGCGACGGTCTGGCGGGAGCGCGTGGGCAGCAGGATCAGCTCGGTCTCGCGTGCCGCGCGCGGGTTGACCAGGCAGGACGCCAGCTGGTTGGCGAAGACGTGGTCGAGGCAGGCCTGGTTGCAGGCGATGCAGGTGTTGATCTCGTCGGCGCGATCGGCCGCCGCCTTGGCGACGAACTCGGGGTCGGCGAGCAGCGGGCGCGCCATCGAGACCAGGTCGGCCTCACCGCTGGCGATGATGTCCTCGGCCATCTCGGGACTGTTGATCCGGTTGGAGGCGCAGACCGGGACGTTGGCGACCTCCTTGAGGCGAGCCGTCGCAGAGCGCCAGGCCCCGCGCGGGACCTGGGTGATGATCGTCGGGACGCGCGCCTCGTGCCAGCCGATGCCGGTGTTGAAGACGCTCACGCCGGCCTCCTCGAGCTCGCCCGCGAGCTCGGTGACCTCGTCCCAGGTCTGGCCGCCCTCGACCAGGTCGAGCAATGAGATCCGGTAGATGATCGGGAAGCCCTCGCCGACCAGCTCGCGCGACCGGCGGACGATCTCGATCGGGAAGCGCATCCGCTTGGCCGCGCTGCCGCCCCAGGCGTCGGAGCGGTCGTTGGTGCGGGCCGCGAGGAACTGGTTGATCAGGTAGCCCTCGGAGCCCATGATCTCGACCCCGTCGTAGCCCGCCTTCTTCGCCAGCGCGACGGACTTCGCGAAGTCGGTCGCGGTCCGGTCGACGGCCTTCGTCGAGAGCGCGGACGGCTTGAACGGGGTGATCGGCGACTTCTTCGCCGACGCGCTGACGCTCAGCGGGTGGTAGCCGTAGCGGCCCGCGTGCAGCACCTGCATGCGCGATCGCGCCGCCTTCCGCATGCACCGCGTCGGTGACCCGGTGGTGACGCGCGGCCTGCAGCCGGTTGGTCATCTCGGAGGCGAACGGCTTCAGCCAGCCGCGCTTGTTGGGCGCGTAGCCGCCGGTGATGATCAGCCCGACCTCGCCCCGGGCGCGCTCGGCGAAGTAGGCCGCCAGCTTGTCGATGTCCCAGGGCTTGTCCTCGAGCCCGGTGTGCATCGAGCCCATCACGACGCGGTTGCGCAGCGTGAGGTCGCCGATGGTCATCGGGGCGAGGAGATGCGGGTAGGTCGTCATGCGTGAGCCTCCAGGTATTCGTTGAGCCAGCCGATCCAGAACTCCTCCAGGCGGATGCCGCCGCGGAGGACGAGGTACTGATCGAGGTCCGATCCGGCCAGGTCGGTCGGCACGGGGTAGTCGCGCTTCTCCAGCTCGCGGTAGTGCGCGAGGCGCGTCTCGTGGTCCGCGAGGGTCTCGCGGACCCTCCGGAGCAGGACGCTGCGTTCGCCGTACGACGCAGCGCGGAGCTTCACCGCGAGGTCGCTGCGGAAGGACTCCATCGGCAGCGGCTCGACCAGCCAGTCGGCCAGCGCCTGTGCTCCGGTGGGTGAGACGGAGTAGACGCGCCTGTCGGGTCGGCCGGTCTGCGGGACGGTCTCGACCGTGAGCCAGCCGTCGGTCTCCATCCGCCCGAGGACGCGGTAGATCTGCTGGTGAGTGGCGTGCCAGAAGAAGCCGATCGACTTCTCGAAGCGGCCCGCGAGCTCGAGCCCGGAGCCGGGGCGCTCGCTCAGGGCGACGAGGAGCGCGTGTTCGAGGGCCATGTGGGGATGGTGGCAGACCTATGCAACGAGTTGCAAGCCTTGGTGGTGCTTGATCCCCCGCATATGCGGGGGAATCGAACGTTCCTGAGTGTTGCAACACTCGAGATGTTGACAATCCCCCGCATATGCGGGGGAACAATGAGACTGAGACGCCCCTCGCGACCGTGACACCACCGATGTCATGATCGGGACATGAGCTACCAACTCGGTCAGGGCACCGGCCCCCTCAAGGGAGTCAGGGTCGTCGAGATCGCCGGCATCGGGCCCGGCCCGCATGCGTGCATGATCCTGGCTGACCTCGGCGCGGACGTGATCCGGATCGACCGGCCCGGTGGCGGCATGTTCGGCAGCGGCAAGCACGACGTGCTCACCCGTGGGCGCCCGAGTGTCGCGCTGGACCTGAAGAAGCCCGAGGCGGTGGCGACCGTGCTGGGGCTCGTCGAGAGCGCCGACGTCCTCATCGAGGGCATGCGCCCGGGCGCGATCGAGCGGCTCGGCCTCGGCCCGGACGACTGCTGGACCCGCAATCAGGCGCTCGTCTACGGACGGATGACCGGCTGGGGCCAGGACGGTCCGTGGAGCCAGGCGGCCGGGCACGACATGAACTACATCGCCATCACCGGCGCCCTCCACGGACTCGGCCAGGACGAGTCCCGGCCACACTTCCCGGGCAACCTGCTGGGCGACTTCGGCGGCGGTTCGACCTACCTCGTCATCGGCGTCCTGGCCGCTCTCCTCGAGGCCCGGCTCAGCGGGCGGGGACAGGTCGTCGATGCCGCGATCGTCGACGGTACCGCCCATCTCAACGCGATGTCGGCGACCTTCGCCGCACTCGGCATGGCCAGCGATCGACGAGCGAGTGGCCTGCTCGACGGCGGCACGCCCTACTACGACATCTACGAGACCGCCGACGGCAAGCACATGAGCGTGGGCGCGCTCGAACCACAGTTCTACGACGAGCTCGTACGCCGCCTGGAGCTCCGGCTCCCCGACCGCAACGACCCGCAGAACTTCCCTGAGATGAGGCGATTGCTCACCAAGCGGTTCGCGGAGAAGACGCAGGCGGAGTGGTCGGCGATCTTCGACGGCACCGACGCCTGTGTGGCCGCGATCATCCCGCTGTCCGAGGCCTACGCGCACCCGCACCTCGCGGCCCGGAAGACGTTCGTCGAGAGCGATGGCATCACCCAGCCCGCGCCGGCGCCGCGCTTCTCGCGCACCGTCTCCACGATCACGATGCCGCCCGGCGGACCGGGTGCCCACACCCGCGACGCCCTGACTGCCTGGGGCGTGGCGGGGGTCGACGCACTCATCGACGGCGGCGTCGCCGTACAGGCGTGACCATGCGCCCGTTCCTCTTCCTGGGCACCCGAGCCGAGGACGACGTCGCCCAGCAGGAGTACGACGCCGTCCTGGCCGGCACCGGCCTGCAGCCCGACGAGCTGGTACGTCTCCGGCTCGAGTCCGGCCCGCTGGGCGAGATCGACCTCGACGACTGGTCGGGGATCATCCTCGGCGGCGGTCCGTTCAACGTGTCCGACCCCGACGACCTCAAGTCAGCCACCCAGCACCGGGTCGAGACCGAGCTGCGCGACCTGGCCCGACGCGTGGTCGCTGCGGACCTGCCGTTCCTCGGTGCGTGCTACGGCATCGGGGTGCTCGGCGTGCTGTCCGGGGGAGTCGTCGACCGGACCTACGGCGAGCCCATCGGCGCCCTGCCGATCCGGCTGACGGTCGAGGGGGCGACCGACCCGCTGTTCGGCCCGTTGCCCGAGGTCTTCCTGGCCTTCCTCGGCCACAAGGAGGCCGTCTCGCGGCTCCCCGAGGGCGCGGTGCTGCTCGCCTCGTCGGACACCTGCCCCGCCCACGCGTTCCGCCTGGGTCGCAACGTCTACGCCACGCAGTTCCACCCCGAGCTCGACCCGGTGGCGATCTGCGACCGGATCGACGCCTACGCCGGTCACGGCTACTACGCGCCCCACGAGCGGGAGTCGCTCAAGGCAGCGGCCCGGGAGGCGCTGGTCGTCGAACCGGTCCGTCTGTTGTCCCGCTTCGTCGAGCTGTACGCCCGTCCCTGACCGGCTGGGGCCTCAGTCGGTCAGGCGCTCGCCGGACGTGGTGTCGAAGACGTGCACGGCGGCCGGGTCGATGACGAGGCGCACCCGCTCGCCCTTCTGCAACTGCAGGCGGCCGTCGAGTCGGACCACGGCCTGGCTGGTGACGTCGGCCAGTGCCGGGTCCTCGGGCGCGGCGTAGAGGAACGCGTCAGCGCCGAGCTCCTCGATGACGGTCACCGTGACGGCGAACCCCTCCTCGCCGGCCGAGCCGATGTGCCAGGCATGCGGGCGGACGCCGAGAGTGACCTCACCCGTGGCACGGGCCGCGACGTCGCGCTCGAGCGGCACCGCGCAGTCGCCGATCCAGGCCTGGCCGTCGGCCACCTTGGCGGGCAGGAGGTTCATGGCAGGCGAGCCGATGAAGCCGGCGACGAAGAGGTTGGCCGGTCGGTCGTAGAGCGCCAGCGGGGTGTCGACCTGCTGGAGCCGACCGTCCTTGAGCACGGCGACCCGGTCGCCCATCGTCATCGCCTCGACCTGGTCGTGGGTCACGTAGACCGTGGTGATGCCGAGCCGCTGCTGGAGGGCAGCGATCTGGGTGCGCGTGGAGACGCGGAGCTTGGCGTCGAGGTTGGACAGCGGCTCGTCCATCAGGAAGACCTCGGGCTGGCGCACGATCGCGCGGCCCATCGCCACCCGCTGCCGCTGGCCGCCCGACAGGGCCTTGGGCTTGCGGTGGAGGTAGTCCCCGAGGTCGAGCAGTCGCGCGGCCTCGAGCACCCGGCGGTCCCGCTCGTCCTTGGCGACCTTGGCCACCTTGAGCGCGAAGCCCATGTTGTCCGCGACGCTCATGTGCGGGTAGAGCGCGTAGTTCTGGAACACCATCGCGATGTCGCGGTCCTTGGGCACGTCGCCCGTCACGTCGCGAGCGCCGATCATGATCGCGCCCTCGGTGCACTCCTCGAGGCCGGCCAGCATCCGCAGCGAGGTGGACTTGCCGCAGCCCGACGGGCCGACCAGCACCATGAACTCGCCGTCCTCGACATCCAGGTCGAGCGCGTCGACGGCCGGTCGCTCACTCCCGGGGTAGCGCCGCCCTGCTCCAACGAATCGCACCGATGCCATCGAGGGGTCCTTCCGTCCGTGGTCCCGGCGCTCGTCGAGCCGGAGGTTGGGAGACACCGTACGGCGGGTCGTGCGACGCGTCTAGTGGAAGCGCTCTCACCATTGAGGACCGCATTGGCCTGCGCCTATTGACACGATATGTAACGAATGTCATGGTGATGGACGAATGTTCATGGAAGCGCTTCCACACGGCGACAATGGACATCCACCATCCAGCCGGGCATCCGCGTCCGGCGTCTCGCAGGACGGCAGGAGATCAGTGGTGCACACACGGAACACTCGACGGGCTCGACTCGTCATCGGCGCCTTGACGGCGCTCGCTCTCGCGACGACCGCAGCAGCGTGCGGCGGCGACGGCGACTCGGACGACTCGGAGTCGGGCGCCGACGGCAAGACCACCACGATCAGCGTGGCCACGTTCAACGAGTTCGGCTACGAGGGTCTGATCGATGAGTGGAACTCCACTCACGACGACGTCAAGATCGAGCAGGTCAAGGTCGGCACCTGGGACGACGCCAAGGCCAACCTCTACACCAAGCTCGCCGCGGGCTCCGGCCTCTCCGACATCGAAGCCATCGAGGGTGACGCCATCGCCGCGGTGCTCGCGGAGAGCGACGCGTTCACCGACCTCAGCGACCCCGCCGTCGAGGGGCGGTGGCTCGACTTCGTCGTCGAGCGCGGGACGAGCTCGGACGGTCAGCTGATCGGCTATGGCACCGATGTCGGCCCCGAGGGCATCTGCTACCGGTCCGACCTCTTCAAGAAGGCCGGCCTGCCGACCGATCGTGAGGAGGTCGCGGCCCTTCTGGGCACGTGGGACGACTACTTCGCGCTCGGCGAGGAGTTCGTGGCCGCCGAGCCCGATGTCGCGTGGTACGACTCCTCCGGGGGCCTCGCCCAGGCGATGCTCAACCAGGTCGCGAACCCCTTCGAGACCGACGACGACGTCATCGAGACCGACAACCCGGAGCTCAAGGCCGTGTGGGACGCAGTGACCGGCAACGCCGAGAAGCTGTCGACGCGCACCGGGCAGTGGAGCGACGACTGGACGGCCTCGTTCCAGAACGACGGCTTCGCGACCATGGCCTGCCCCGGTTGGATGCTGGGTGTGATCGAGGGCAACGCCGAGGGCATCGACGGCTGGGACATCGCCAATGCGTTCCCCGGCGGCGGTGGCAACTGGGGTGGCTCCTACCTGACCGTCCCCGCGCAGGGTGACAACGTCGACGAGGCCAAGGAAGTCGCCGAGTGGCTGACCGCGCCCGAGCAGCAGATCAAGGCGTTCGAGGCCAAGGGCACCTTCCCGAGCCAGGTCGAGGCGCTCTCGTCACCGGACGTCACCGATGCCGTCAACCCGTTCTTCAACGACGCTCCCGTCGGCCAGATCCTGGCTGACCGGGCTGAGGCGGTCACGGTGCAGCCCCACAAGGGCCCGAAGTACTCCGACATCCTCCAGGCGTTCCAGGCGGCGACCCTCCGGGTCGACGACGGTTCTCAGGACGCCGACGAGTCGTGGGAGCAGTTCCAGGCCGACGTCGAGGCTCTGGGCTGACAGTTGAGCCAGACCAAGCCCGACGCAGACTCCCGGAGCGGGAGGGACGTCTCCTCTCTCCCGCCCCGGGCCCCACGCTCTAGCCAGAGCGGCGTCACGCGGCACCTCACGTGGAGGCAGCGTCGCTCACGCTGGGACCAGCGGTGGTCGCCGTACCTCTACGTCTCGCCGTTCTTCATCGTGTTCGCGGTCGTGGGGCTGTTCCCGCTCGTCTACACGGCCTACGTCTCCGTGCACGACTGGGGACTGCTGAGCGGGAAGGGCGAGTTCGTCGGCCTGGACAACTACCGCGAGGTCTGGGACAACCCCTACTTCCTCAAGCAGACCGTCAACACGCTCAGCATCTTCGTGCTGTCCTCGGGGCCGCAGATCGTGATCGCCGTGGTCCTGGCCGCGATGCTCGACACGCAGCTGCGCGGCCGGACCTGGTGGCGGATGGGCATCCTCCTGCCGTTCGTCGTTTCGCCGGTCGCCGTGGCGATCATCTTCGGCAGCCTCTTCGGCGACAAGTACGGCGTCATCAACCACGGTCTCGAGCTCATCGGCATCGACGGGATCGCCTGGCACACCAACCGGTTCGCCAGCCACCTCGCCATCGCCACGATGGTGAACTGGCGCTGGACCGGCTTCAACGCACTGATCTTCCTGGCGGCCATGCAGGCCGTGCCGCGTGACCTCTACGAGTCGGCCTCGCTGGACGGTGCCGGCAAGGTGCGGCAGTTCCTGTCCGTCACGCTGCCGATGATCCGGCCCACCATGATCTTCGTCGTCATCACCTCGACGATCGGGGGCCTGCAGATCTTCGCCGAGCCTCGGCTCTTCGACCAGACCAACGCCCGCAACGGCGGACCCGACCGGCAGTTCGGCACCATCACCATGCTCGTCTACGACTTCGGCTGGCAGCTGCGCGACCTGGGCCGCGCCTCGGCGACCGCCTGGATGCTGTTCCTGATGATCCTCGTGCTGGCGCTGATCAACCTCATGCTGATCCGCCGCATCGGCAGTCTGGGAGGCGGTCGATGAGCCGCCGCCCCGGATTCCTCGTCTACGGCCTGCTCGCCGCATTCCTGCTGGGATCGGCGGCCCCGTTCTACTGGTCGTTCCTCCTCGGCTCCCACACGGCCGAGATCGCCGCCCAGGGTGTCCCGCCGCTGCTGCCCGGTGGTCACTTCCTCGACAACGCCCGGAAGGCCATCGACACCATCCCGTTCTGGAAGGCCATCGCCAACAGCATCCTGGTCTCGTCGGTCGCCGCGACCTCCACGGTCGTGTTCGGCACGTTGGCCGGCTATGCGTTCGCCAAGCTGCGCTTCCGCGGCAGCAACGCCCTGCTGGGGTTCGTGGTGGCCACAATGGCGGTCCCGACGCAGCTCGGCGTCGTGCCGCTGTTCATCCTGATGTCCAAGCTGGGGTGGACCGGGACGACCTGGTCGGTGATCGTCCCCTCGTTGGTGACGGCGTTCGGCGTCTTCTTCATGCGGCAGTACCTCGTCGACGCGGTCCCGGACGAGCTGCTCGAGGCCGCCCGGATGGACGGCTGCTCGCAGATCAAGACCGTGTGGCACGTGGTCGCGCCCGCGGCCCGACCGGCCGCGGCCATCCTGTGGCTGTTCACGTTCATGGCGACGTGGTCCGACTTCTTCTGGCCGCTGATCGCCCTGCCGCCTGACGACCCCACGATCCAGGTGGCGCTCAACCAGCTCCAGAGCGGGTTCTTCAAGGACTACAGCCTGGTCCTCGCCGGCACCACGCTGGCGACGATTCCGCTGCTGATCCTCTTCGTCCTCACCGGCCGCCAGCTGGTCGCCGGCATCATGCAAGGAGCCGTCAAGGGATGACCATCCAGCGCACAGCCACGACCGCCGACCCGATCACCAGGTTCCCGGCCGACTTCGTCTGGGGTGTCGCCACCGCGTCCTACCAGATCGAGGGAGCCGTGGCCGTCGACGGCCGCACGCCGTCGATCTGGGACACGTTCTCGCACACACCGGGGGCGGTCCTCAACGCCGACACCGGCGACGTCGCGTGCGAGCACTACGAGCGGATGCCCCAGGACGTCGCGCTGATGCGCGAGCTCCAGGTCGCGTCCTACCGCTTCTCCGTGGCCTGGCCGCGCGTGCGACCCGACGGCGGGCCGGTCAACCGGGCCGGTCTCGCGTTCTACGACCGACTCGTGGACGAGCTGCTCGGGGCACGACATCGCGCCCTGGCTGACGCTCTACCACTGGGACCTCCCGCAGGCGCTGGAGGACGCGGGCGGCTGGACCAATCGCGACACGGCCCACCGCTTCGCCGACTACTCCCTCTCCGTCCACGACGTGCTCGGCGACCGAGTGCCCACCTGGACGACGCTCAACGAGCCCTTCTGCTCGTCCCTTCTGGGGTACGCCGCAGGCCACCACGCCCCCGGACGGCAGGAGGGCGTCGCGGGACTCGTCTCGGCGCACCACCTGCTGCTCGGTCACGGGCTCGTGGTCGACGAGCTGCGTCGCCGTACCGACGCGACGGGCGAGGACATCCGTCTCGGGCTCAGCCTCAACCTGACGGTGCCCGACCCGCACGACCCCGAGGACCCGGTCGACCGCGACGCTGCCCGCCGCATCGACGGGCTGCACAACCGGCTGTTCCTCGACCCGATCTTCCGCGGCAGCTACCCCGAGGACGTGCTGGCCGACACCGCGCACCTCGACTGGAAGACCGGCCACTGGCACGAGGTCGTCCGCGACGGCGACCTCGCCCTGATCTCGACCCCGATCGACGTGCTGGGCGTGAACTACTACCACGGCAACGCCGTCTCCGGGCACCCGCACGAGGACGTCGTCGGCATCGGCAGCGACCAGCCCGACCGGGTCGCGTTGTCGCCGTTCGTCGGCTCCGAGCACGTGACGTTCCCGAGCCGCGGGCTCCCGGTCACCGACATGGGCTGGGAGGTGCAGCCCGAGGGCCTCTACCGCCTGCTGGTCCGCCTGCACGAGGACTATCCGAGGCTGCCGATCTTCCTGACCGAGACCGGCGCTGCCTTCGCCGATGCGCCCGGCCCCGACGGCGAGGTGCACGACCCCGATCGGATCGCCTTCCTCGACGACTACCTCCGTGCCGTGCACCGCGCGATCGACGAAGGCGTCGACGTGCGCGGCTTCTTCCAGTGGTCGTTCATGGACAACTTCGAGTGGGCCTTCGGCTACGCGAAGCGCTTCGGGCTGGTGCACGTCGACTACGAGACGCAGGCCCGGACCCCGAAGTCGAGCGCGCTCTGGTACGCCGAGGTGTCGAGGCAGGGAGGTCTGCCGGCCGTCGACCCCGCCGAGTGGCTACCGTGACCCGCGTGGACGGGACGAGGAAGGACGCGAGGCCGGGGACACCCACCCTCGACGAGGTCGCCCGGGTCGCCGGGGTCTCCCGTGCCACCGCCTCCCGCGCCATCAACGGCGGCCAGCGCGTCAGTGCCCGCGCGCAGTCCTCGGTCGACGCCGCCGTGCGGTCGCTCGGCTATGTCCCCAACCCCGCCGCCCGCAGCCTGGTCACGCGGCGTACGGACTCGATCGCGGTGGTCGTGCCGGAGCCCGACGACCGCGTCTTCTCCGACCCGTTCTTCGCCGGCACCTTGCGCGGGGTGACCCGCGTGCTCGGCGAGCGCGACATCCAGCTCGTGCTGCTGCTCGCGCGTCCCGGCGCATCCACGGCACGCACCCTGCGCTACCTCACCAACCGGCACGTCGACGGCGCGCTCGTGGTCTCCCACCACCGCGACGACGGCCTCGCCGAGCACATGGCCCGGCTCGACCTGCCCTGCGTCTTCGGCGGCCGGCCCTGGGCCGCGAGCGATCGGGTGGCGTACGTCGACGTCGACAACATGGCAGGCGAGCGACTCGCCACCGAGGTGCTGATCGAGCGCGGCTGCAAGCGGATCGGCACCATCGCCGGACCCGGCGACATGACCGCCGCCGAGGACCGCCTCGCCGGCTGGCGCCAGGCGATGGCCGCCGCCGGGCTGGCCGACGATGCCGTCGAGCGCGGCGACTTCACCGAGAACGGCGGCCAGCGAGCCGCCGAGGCGCTGCTGTCGGCGCACCCCGACCTCGACGGCCTGGTCGTCGCGTCCGACCTGATGGCCTCCGGTGCGCTCAAGGTGCTGTCCGCCCTCGGCCGCCGGGTTCCCGACGACGTGGCCGTGGTCGGCTACGACGACCTCGGCGTCGCCGAGCGCACCACTCCGGCGCTGACCACCGTGCGCCAGCCGGTCGAGGAGATGGCCGAGCGCGCCACCCGGTTGCTGCTCGAGCAGGTGGACGGTCACGGCAGCAGCCGACCGATGCGGGTGATCATCCCGCCGTTGATGGTCCGCCGCGACAGCGCGTGAAGCGGACGTCACACTCCCACCGATTCGCAGGAACATCCACACGACCGCTACGGTTGTAGAGAAGTCGCCTCGGCCAGTCTTGCCCCGAGTCGCAGCTGGCCAAAGAATTTGCACTGGGTCCGCTTACCTCGAAACCATCGAGGCCATGCCGCGCTCAGCGCGATGTGTTGGCGAGACGCCAACGAAAAAGGTTCCACAATGACTTTCGCCGACTTCGGCGTGCCCAGCAATCTCATCGACATCCTTGAGAAGCAGGGCATCACGACTCCCACTCCGATCCAGGCCGCGACGCTTCCTGACAGCCTCGCCGGCCGCGACGTCCTCGGTCGGGGCCGCACCGGCTCCGGCAAGACGTACGCCTTCCTCCTGCCGCTGGTCGCGCGTCTCGACGCCGCCAAGCTGCCGGCCATGCCGCGCAAGCCGCGCGCGCTGATCCTCGCCCCGACCCGCGAGCTCGTCGGCCAGATCCACGCCGCGCTCAAGCCGATGGCCGACGCCGCCGGCCTCTCCACCCTCGTCGTCTTCGGCGGCGTGGGCCAGGGTCCCCAGACCACCGGGTTGAAGAAGGGCGTCGACATCGTCGTCGCCTGCCCCGGTCGCCTCGAGGACCTGATGCAGCAGAAGTACGCCGACCTGTCCGCCATCGAGGTCACCATCCTCGACGAGGCCGACCACATGGCCGACCTCGGCTTCCTGCCCGGCGTGCGCCGGATCATGGACAAGACCCCGCGCGAGGGCCAGCGCCTGCTGTTCTCCGCGACGCTGGACAACGCGATCGACGTCATCGTCAAGCGCTTCCTGACCAACCCGGTCACGCACCAGGCCGACTCGGCGCAGTCGCCGATCTCGACCATGTCGCACCACGTGCTGCACGTGAACCGCGACCAGCGCGTGCCGATCCTGGTCGACCTGACCAGCGCCCCCGGCCGCACGGTCGTCTTCACCCGCACCAAGCACGGGGCCAAGGCCCTTGCCCGGCAGCTCAACAAGTCCGGCGTGCCGTCGGTCGACCTGCACGGAAACCTCAGCCAGAACGCGCGCACGCGCAACATGGACATGTTCCACTCGGGCAAGGCCACGACGCTCGTCGCGACCGACATCGCCGCCCGCGGCATCCACGTCGACGACGTCGCGCTCGTGATCCACGCCGACCCGCCGACCGAGCACAAGGCCTACCTGCACCGCTCGGGTCGTACGGCGCGAGCCGGCGCCGAGGGCACGGTCATCACCCTCATGACGGACGAGCAGGTGCGCGACGTGCGCGACCTGACCCGTCTCGCGGGCATCAAGCCCACCACCACGAAGGTGCACGGCCCCGGTCACCCGATGCTGGTCGAGCTCGCCCCCGGTGTGCGCAGCACGCCCGGTGGGCTCGTCCCCGACGTCGCCCCCTCCGGTGGCGGCACCTCCACGGGTGGCAACGCCCAGCGCAAGCGCGCCCGCAGCACCGGCCAGACCAACGGCCAGTCGCGTCGCGGCAACCCGACCGGCGGCTCGAGCAGCTCGACCGGTGGCTCCACCGGCGGTCAGGGCGGCCAGCGTCGACGTTCCGGCGGCGGCGGCCAGGGTGCCCCGGCCGGCGGCTCGACCGGCGGCAACCGTGGTCGTCGCAGCGGCGGCGGCGGCAAACCGTAGCCAGGGTGCCTCGACCAGCGGTCGCGCACACTCGGCCGCGGGCTTCTCCGGTCGCTGATCCACCAGCTCCACGTCACTGACGCGTAGACGCGCGGACATTGGTCTGGTCCCGACCCGCTCCCGAGCGGGGGTCCGGGGCTGCCAGACGGCCAATGTCCGCGTGTCTCCCATTTCCAGCACTCTCCTAGGGTGGCCCGCATGCTCGACTGGTTGCACCGCTCGCTGTGGACGGTGGTGCCCCGCGACCAGCGCGACACGGCCGAGGCGCTACGGCGACGCCAGGTCGTGACCGGCGCGGTCGTGCTGATCGGGGGCGCGGTGCTCGGCTGGTCGCTGCGCATCGAGCCCGGCAGCGACGCGTTCTACGCGGGCACGGCTGCCCTCGCGCTGGTGTGGACCGTCGGTGCCTTCGTCAGCGGACCCCTGCACCTGGGCCGGATCTCGCGCGCCGAGCAACAGGCCCGGCCGGTCGTGGCGCCGATCCTCCTCGGGCTGCTGCTGGCCGGCGTCTTCGTCGTGGGCGGTCTCGTCGTACGCGAGATCCCGTGGCTCGACGAACAGGTGCGCTCGGTGCTCGACTTCGCCGACCAGGGCTCGGTCCCGCTGCTGCTGGTCATCACGGTCGTCAACGGCATCGCCGAGGAGCTCTTCTTCCGGGGCGCCGCCTATGCGGCGATCCCTCGCCACCCGGTGGTGTGGACGACGGTGGCCTACTTCGTCGCGACGCTGGCGACCGGCAACGTCATGCTGGCCTTCGCCGCGATCCTGCTCGGTGCGGTCTGCGGCCTGCAGCGGCGCGCGAGCGGTGGCGTGCTCGCGCCGATCCTCACGCACGTGTCGTGGTCGATCGTGATGCTGTTCGCGCTACCCGCGATCTTCGGCTGAGGTCCGGCGCTCGTCGAGCGCGCGGCGTACGCACTCCTCGTAGGTCATCGGGTCGCCGGGCACCAGCTCCTGGATCGAGGTCTCGCTGACGACCACCTCGGTCGACATCGAGTCGATCAGGTTGCGCCCGGTGGTCGCGTCGACGTCGGTGACGAGCGCGAGCCAGTACGACGACAGCCGCGGCGTCAGCACCGGCACCGTGATGATCGGCAGCCGCTTCCCGCCGGCGACCTCGGACGCGACCTGCATCATCTCCAGGTAGGTCAGCTGCTCGGGTCCGCCGATCTCGAAGACCCGGCCGAGCGCCTCGTCCTTGTCGACGACGCCGGCGAGGTAGCGCACCACGTCGTCGATGCCGATCGGCTGGCTGAGGGTGTGCACCCATCGGGGCACGACCATGGCGGGCAGGTTCTTGACGAGCTGGCGGGTGATCTCCCACGAGATGCCGCCGTGGCCGACCACGATCGCCGCGCGCAGGATGGTGACCGGCACGCCGTCGGTGCCGAGCAGGCCCTCGACCTCCCGGCGGGAGCGCAGGTGGGCCGACAGGTCGTCGCCGTCGACGCCGAGGCCGCCGAGGTAGATGATCTGGCGCACGCCGGCGTCCGCGGCGGCCTTGCTGAAGTTGCGTGCGGCCTGGGCGTCCTTGCGCTCGAAGTCCGGGTCGTCGAGCGAGTGCACCAGGTAGATCGCGACGTCGACGCCGTCGAGGGCCGCGGCCAGCGAGGCGGGATCGTCGACGTCGGCACCGACCGGGTCGCCGACCCCGGAGTAGTCCTCGGGCCGGCGGGTCATCGCGCGCACCTCGTGCCCGGCATCGCTGAGCGCGGGGACGAGGCGACGGCCGACGAATCCGGTGGCTCCGGTGACGAGAACTGTGGACATGACCAGTCAGCCTCCCACGGAGGCGGCAATGAACTGGTCGACGACCTGCATTGCGCTCACTGGTTGACCCCGCGACGCGCATCCAGTCGTGTCATGGCCGGGGTCGCGGTGATCCCGTGCAGGAGCACGGACACGACCACGGTGAAGGCCACCGTGGACCACAGCCACGACTCACCCGGCACGTGGTGGTGGCTGGTCGCATACGCCAGGTAGAACAGCGAGCCCACGCCCCGGACGCCGAAGAACGCCACCGCGAGTCGTTCGCCCCGGTCCAGCCCGCCATCGAGACGTTCCGCCCGGGGAACGGTGGAGAGGGCGACGTACCCCGTCAGCGGCCGCACCACCAGCACGAGCGCAAGGGCCAGCACCACCCCGCGCCAGTCCAGGTCAGACAGCAGTCCGCGGGTCATGGCCATGCCCAGGACGAGCAGCACCATCAGGGTGATCAGGCGTTCGAGCCGTTCGACCAGGCCGTGCATCTCCCGGTGGTAGGAGTGCCTGCTCTCGGCCGAGCGCAGGCTCATGGCGCACGTGAAGACGGCCAGGAACCCGTAGCCGCCGACGATCTCTGCCGCGCCGTACGCCGCCAGCAGCCCGGCCAGCGCCAGCAGCGGCTCGCCCTGGTCGGCCAGCCGCAGGCTGTCCGTGCGTGCCCGGAACGCCTGGCGTCCCAGCAGCCAGCCGGCCCCGAGGCCGACCAGCACCCCGAGAACGATCTTGCCGACGACGTACCACCCCAGCCAGGCGCCACCGTCCAGGACGCCGAAGCCGCCGGCCAGCAGCAGCAGTGCGAGGTGGACGAACGGGAACGCCAACCCGTCGTTGAGACCTGCCTCCGCCGTCAGCGAGAAGCGGATGTCGTCGTCGCTGTCGGGCCGGTCCTCGTCGGGGCTGTCCTCGTCGTCGATGTCCTCGGTGAGGGGCTCTCCCACCTGCACGTCCGAGGCGAGCACGGGGTCGGTCGGTGCGAGGACCGCGCCGAGGAGCAGCGCGACGGCCGGCGCCAGCCCCGCGATCCACCACCCGAGCAGTGCGACGCCGAGGATCGTGGCGGGCATCGTCACCGCGAGGAGGCGCCAGACCGGGGACCAGGTGCGCCACGAGGTCCACGAGCGCAGGTCGAGGGTGCGCTCGATGGCCAGGCCGACGCCCATCAGCGACACCAGCACGCAGAACTCGGTGACGTGCAGGACGACCGTGCGGTTGGCCTCCGGCTCGAGGCTCACGCCGTCCGGCAGCGGCAGCAACCCGATCAGCATCCCAACGGCGACGAGCACCATCGGGGGCGACAGGGCCACGCGTCGGGTCACCTGTGGAAGGACGATGGCGAGCAGGAGTGCGAGCCCGAGGATGAGGTAGACAGCGGCGCCGGTCATCAGGTCCGCTGGGCCGATCCTCGTCGCTCGTAGGAGTCGGCGCTCTCGTCCATGGCCAGCTCGTAGGCGCTGACCAGGCCGGCGATCGTGAGCGGCTTGAGCCGGTGCACGAGCTCGCGGAGGTTCTCGACGTCGCCGCCGGCGTCGCGCACGGCGGGCCACACGTGCGTGCGGACGATCTCGGAGAGCTCGTCGGCGACCTGCTGGCCGTGCCTCGCATAGACCTCGGCGACGGCCTCGGCCGCCGAGGTGGGTACGCCGATGCCGACCAGGCCGTCGTGCACGTCGACCTCGGTGTCGCCGGTCATGGGGGTGAGCAGCGAGAGGTGCAGCGCGATGTCGGACGGCGTCGCGTCGTCGGGGATGCGGTCGACGTACCCCTTGATCGCGGACAGGGTGAAACCGTGGTTCTGCAGCTCGCGGACGAGCTCGAGCCGGGCGACGTGGTCGGCGGAGTAGTAGCCGGATCGCCCGCGACGCAGCGGCGGCGGCACCAGCCGCTTGGTCGTGTAGAAGCGGACGTTGCGCACGCTCATTCCGACGCGCTCGGTCAGCTCGTCGAGCGTCAGCAGCACGGGCTGCTGGGGTGCGTCGGATGCTGCGGGTGCCATGCGGCGTACCTCCTCCGGACTCCTGACGCGTGACTCGGGCCACACACCGTGCCCATAGTGACAGCAATGGTGTCACAATCGGCTCATGGCAGAAGCATTCATCTACGACCACATCCACACGCCGCGCGGCAGGGGCAAGGCCACCGGCTCCCTGCACGAGGTCAAGCCCGTCGATCTGGTCGTGGGTCTCCTCGACGAGATCAAGACGCGTAACCCGGGCCTGGACCCGCACCGCATCGACGACGTCGTCCTCGGCGTGGTCTCCCCGGTCGGCGACCAGGGTGGTGACATCGCCAAGACCGCCGCGCTGAAGGCGGGCTACCCCGACACCGTCGCCGGCGTGCAGCTCAACCGCTTCTGCGCCTCCGGGCTCGAGGCCGTCAACCAGGCCGCGTCGCGCGTCCGTGGTGGGTTCGAGGACCTGATCCTGGCCGGCGGAGTCGAGTCGATGAGCCGCGTGGCCATGGGCAGCGACGGCGGCGCCTGGGCCATGGACCCGGCCACCGCACTCGCGACCGGATTCGTGCCGCAGGGCATCGGCGCCGACCTGATCGCCACCATCGAGGGCTGGAGCCGCGAGGACGTCGACACCTACGCCGCGCAGTCGCACCACCGTGCCGCCAAGGCGTGGGCCAACGGCTACTACGACGACGCCGTCATCCCGGTCCGGGACCTCAACGGCATCACCGTGCTCGACCGCGACGAGACGATCCGTCCCGACACCAGCGTCGAGGGCCTGGCCGGCCTGCGACCGTCGTTCGCCCAGATGGGCAAGGACGCCGGCTTCGACGACGTCGCGCTGGAGAAGTACCACTGGATCGAGCAGATCAACCACGTCCACCACGCCGGCAACAGCTCGGGCATCGTGGACGGCGCGGCGATCATGGCGATCGGCAGTGAGCAGGTCGGTCTCGACCTCGGCCTGACCCCGCGCGCCCGGATCATCGCCACCGCCGTCAGCGGTGCCGACCCGACGATCATGCTGACCGGCCCGGCGCCGGCCGCCCGCAAGGCGCTCGCCAAGGCGGGCCTGTCCGTCGAGGACATCGACCTGTTCGAGATCAACGAGGCGTTCGCCGCCGTCGCGATGCGCTTCATGCGCGACATGGGCATCACCGACGAGATCACCAACGTCAACGGTGGCGCCATCGCCATGGGCCACCCGCTCGGTGCGACCGGCGCGATCATCCTCGGCACCCTCGTCGACGAGCTCGCCCGCCGCGACCTCCGCCGGGGACTCGCGACGCTCTGTGTCGGTGGCGGCATGGGCATCGCGACGATCGTCGAGCTCGTCTGATCGCTCCGCGATCAGGCGAGCTCACCGATCGTCATTGGTGGTTGAGCAGCGACCGCGACCGAGCTTGCGAGGTCGTGACGGAGCGTGTCGAAACCCGGCACTCAACCTCAGAACGTCAGAACTCCACATTCGCCCTTGGTTTCGACACGGCGCTGGCGCGCCTGCTCAACCAGCGGGCTCGAGCGAACGCAAAGGAATGCACACATGACTGACACCCAGACCGAAACCGCGGTCCGCTACGACCGCGACGCCGACGGCATCGTCACGCTCACGCTCGACGACCCGACCGCCAACGCCAACACCATGACCGAGCTCTACAAGGTGTCGATGGAGGCAGCCGTCGAGCGGTTGTACGCCGAGGTCGACGACATCTCCGGTGTCGTGCTCGCCAGCGCCAAGAAGACGTTCTTCGCGGGCGGCAACCTGAAGGACATGCTCGGGGCGACCAAGGACGACGCGGCAGCCATCTTCGCGATGGGCGAGGGCATCAAGTCCAGCCTGCGCAAGCTCGAGAAGTTCCCGCGTCCGGTCGTCGCGGCGATCAACGGCGCGGCCCTCGGCGGCGGCTTCGAGATCGCGCTCGCGGCCAACCGCCGCATCGCGGTCGACGACCGCTCGGTGAAGCTCGGGCTGCCCGAGTCGACCCTCGGCCTGCTCCCCGGCGGCGGCGGCGTGACCCGCGTCGTACGCCTCCTCGGCCTGCAGTCCGGGCTGATGGACGTGCTCATGCCGGGCACGCAGTTCGACCCGCAGGGTGCGCTCGCGAAGGGCCTGATCCACGAGGTCGTCGCCACCCGCGACGAGCTGATCCCCGCCGCGAAGGCGTGGATCGCCAGCGTCAAGGACGACCCCGAGGCGTCGCAGAACCCGTGGGACCGCGCCGGCTACAAGATGCCCGGTGGCACCCCGAAGACCCCCAGCCTGGCGGCGTTCCTGCCCGCCTTCCCCGCGCTGCTGCGCAAGCAGACCAAGGGCGCCATCTACCCGGCGCCGCGCGCGATCCTCAGCGCGGCCGTCGAGGGTGCGAGCACCGACTTCGACACCGCGTCGCGGATCGAGTCCCGCTACCTCACCAACCTGATCGTCAACCAGCAGTCGAAGAACATGATCCAGGCGTTCTTCTTCGACCTGCAGGCGATCAACTCCGGCTCGCTCCGCCCGGCCGGGATCGAGAAGTACACGGCCACCAAGGTCGGCGTCCTCGGCGCCGGCATGATGGGCGCCGGCATCGCCTACTCGTGTGCCCGCGCGGGCATGCAGGTCGTGCTCAAGGACATCTCGCAGGAGTCCGCCGACAAGGGTCGCGACTACACCGCCAAGCTCAACGCCAAGGGCATCGAGCGAGGCAAGCTCACCCAGGAGAAGGCCGACGAGCTGATCGGTCGCATCACCGCGACCGCCGACCCCGCCGACCTCGCTGGCTGTGACCTGGTCATCGAAGCCGTCTTCGAGGACCCGACGCTCAAGGCGAAGGTGTTCGCCGAGATCGCGCCGTACGTCAACAAGGACGCCCTGCTCTGCTCCAACACGAGCACGCTGCCGATCACCGAGCTGGCTGCCGGTGTCGACCGGCCGGCCGACTTCATCGGGCTGCACTTCTTCAGCCCGGTCGACAAGATGCCGCTCGTCGAGATCATCCGCGGCAAGGACACGTCCGACGCCGCCCTCGCCAAGGCCTACGACGTCGTCCAGCAGATCAAGAAGACGCCGATCGTGGTCAACGACAGCCGCGGCTTCTACACCTCGCGCGTCATCGGCACCATGGTCAACGAGGGCCTGGCGATGCTCGCCGAGGGCGCCCACCCGGTCTCGCTCGAGCGGGCGGCGACGCAGGACGGCTACCCGGTCGGCACGCTCCAGCTCTCCGACGAGCTCAACATGGAGCTGATGGCCAAGATCCGCGCGGCCACGATCGCCGCCACTGCCCGCGACGGTGGGGAGTACGTCGCCAGCCCGGCCGACCAGGTCGTCGACACGATGATCTCGCTGGGTCGCCCGTCACGGCTCAAGGGCGCCGGCTTCTACGAGTACGACGAGAACGGCCGTCGCGCCGGTCTGTGGTCGGGCCTGGCCGAGACCTTCCCGGTCGCGGAGGAGCAGATCCCGTTCCAGGACATGAAGGACCGACTGCTGTTCATCGAGGCGCTCGAGACGGCCAGGTGCTTCGAGGAGGGCGTCATCACCTCGGCGGCCGCCGCGAACATCGGCTCGATCATGGGCATCGGCTTCCCGCCCAACACCGGCGGCGCGGCCCAGTTCATGACCGGCTACGAGACGCGACGGACAGATCGGGCTGAGCGCGTTCATCGCGCGTGCCGACGAGCTCGCTGCGGCGTACGGCGAGAAGTTCCGTCCGAACGACTACCTCCGTGGCCTCGCCGAGCGCGGGGAGTCGTTCCCCGCCTAGGCAACGCCGCTGGTTGAGCAGAGCCCTGCTCAACCAGCGGCCGCTCGGGGCCCGCTCACAGTCGGTGGCGCCGGACGCGTTAACGGCGGGTTAGCCGCTGTTCCACCCCTGAATCTGGGTAGGTACATGCACTAAGCCGGCGGTAAGCTGGAGTCGCGATCCATTCCCCTGTCAGGGGCGCGTGGCTCGGGGAGGATGGGCCGGTGACCCCCGTGATCGACATCCGCGACCTGCACGTGCGCTTCGGCGAGGTGGAGGCCGTTGCCGGCATCGACCTGGCGGCGGACTCCGGTCGCGCGACCGCGCTGCTGGGCCGCAACGGCGCGGGCAAGTCGACGACGATGAAGGTGCTGGCGGGCGTCGTACCCCCCACGTCCGGGACCGTGCTCGTCGCCGGACACGACGTGGCCGAGGACCCGCTCGCGGTCAAGCGGGCCGTCGGCTACTGCCCCGACGTCGGCGGGCTCGTCCCGCGGGCGACCCCGTGGGAGCACCTCCAGCTCACCGCGCGGCTGCGCCGGATGCCCGAGTGGGAGGCCCGCGGCCGCGACCTGCTGGAGCGCTTCGAGCTCGGCGACGTCGCCCACCGCGTGGTCGGCGGCTTCAGCCACGGCATGGGTCGCCGGCTCAGTGTCGTCCTCGCGGCCCTGCACGAGCCCACTGTCCTGCTGCTCGACGAGCCCTTCGACGGCGTCGACCCGATCGGCGTCGAGGCCACCCTCGAGGTGATCGCCGACGCGCGCGCCCGCGGCGCCTGCATCCTGCTCTCGACGCACCTGCGCGACCTCGCCCTGGAAGCCTGCGGCTCCGCGATCGTGCTGCGCGGGGGCTCCAGCGTCGCCGAGATGGACGCCTCCGAGCTGACCAGCGAGGCCTACCGTGCGCTCCTGGACTGACCCCTGGCTCAGCGCGTGGGTGGGGTCAGCCGCCGACCTCGGCCACCTCCTGCGCTTCCGTTCCCAGACCGTACGCCGACCGCGGGTCGCCGCACTGGCGGTGGCCGCGGTCCTCGTGGTGACCGTCCTGCTGGCCGTGGCGCCGGCCTGGATCACCGGCATCCCGGCCGACCGGATGAGCCAGGTCGAGGACCTGCTCCCGGCCGGACTGGCCGGCTTCCTGCTGCTCGGCATCGGTTCCTCGATGGGCGGTGGCGGTGGCCGTGAGCTGCTTCCCCGGGACCAGGCGGCCATCCACCCGATCGGTCCGATCACCGAGCACCTCGGCGCGCTCGTCCTCTCGCCGCTCAACCTCGCCTGGCTGCTCCAGGCCTGGACGCTGTTCGCCGCCACCGCCCTCGTCGTCGGCCCTGACCGGTTGTTCGGCGCGCAGCTCGTCGTGCTGCTCTGGCTGTTCGTGGCAACTGCGGTGGCTCAGGTCGTCGGCTGGTCGGTGGAGGGCATCCGGCGCACCAGGCACGGGGTGTTCATCATCCGCACCGCCACCGTCGTCATGGCGCTGTCGCTGCTGGCCGGCCAGGTGGCCGGAAAGCTCGACGACCTCGCCGACGCGCTGCCCACCTCGGCTCTCGCCGAGTCGCTCGGTGGCAGCGCCTGGCCGCTCGTCGCCGTACTGCTGGTCGTCCTGCTCGTCGCGGCGGTCGGGGTCGGGGCAGTCCCCGCCCGCTGGGCGCTCCGGCTCCCGCCGCGCGAGGAGCTCCGCGTCGAGACCGGCATCCACGAAGCCCGTCCGGCGCCGATCGCCCGGTTCCTCGGCGAGGACCTCGCCCTGCTGAGGAGGCTCGACCGAGGGGCGGTCTGGCGCTCGGTGGGCATGCGGCGCGGGCTGATCGTGCTCGCGCTCGGCCCCGCCCTCGTGGCCGTCGGCGGCGGGCTGCCGTGGGACACGGTGCTGATCCTGCCGGGCCTCGGCGCGAGCGGCGCCGCGCTGCTCTACGGCGTGAACGCCTGGTGCCTCGATGGCCGCGGGATGCTGTGGCGCGAGAGCCTGCCGGTCTCGGCGGCGCGCACCTTCGACGCCCGTGCGCTGGTCACGGCCGAGTGCCTGGCGGTCGTGTCCGGCGTGCCGGTGCTCGTGGGCTCGGTGCGCAACGGGCTGCCGACGCAGCAGGTCGCGATCTCGCTGATGGTCTGCTGGCTGGTCGTGGTGGTGCAGGTGCTCGCGATCGCGATGTCGTGGTCCGTACGCCGTCCGTATGCCGTCGACCTGCGCTCACCGCGCGCCACCCCCGCTCCGCACGCCGCGATGTTCGGCTACGCGCTGAAGCTCTCCCTGGTCACCACCCTCACCGGGATCCTGTTCGTCGGGGCCGCGGGTGCCGACGTGTGGTGGCTGCCGCCGGCCATGGGCGTGCCGTTCCTGCTCTGGTCGAGCGTCCGTCTCCACCGCGCCCGGCGGCGCTGGCTCTCGGCGCCCGCCCGGGCGGAGATCGCGCTCACCGTCGCGGCCGGCTGAGCGGCGTACGACCCTGACATGCCGACGACCCGGCCGTGGGTCACGGCCGGGTCGTCGGATGGAGCGTTGGTCAGGCAGTGCTGGTCAGGCTGCGACCTGCTCGCCCTGGAGCGTGCGGTAGGTGTAGGCCGTTGCGAGCACGACGACCGGGATGGCCACGAGCAGGCCGACGCCGCAGAGGAGCGCGCCGACGATGAAGGCGGCGATGCAGGCGAGGAAGAAGACGATCAGCGTGCCGGCGTTGGCCATGGTGAAGGAGATGCTGGCCCTGATGCCGTCGACGGCGGACATGCCCTTGTCGATGATGAAGTAGAGCGAGAACGAGGTCAGGAACAGGACCACGAAGCCGGGCAGGATGCAGAGCACGAAGCCGACGGTCGTGGCGATCGCCAGGATCACGGCCGCGATGATCACCTGCGCCCAGTCGATGCCCGAGAACATCGAGCCCACGGAGATCGGCTTGCCCCTGGTGAGGTCGAGCGAGCCCTTGACGATGCCGGACTGGATGACGGTCTGGGCCAGAAGGCTGAGCCCGGTGAAGAACAGCGTGGCGATGATCGAGCCGCCGAGCATGCCCGACGAGTCGCTCTCGACCTGGCCGGTCTCCGCGTCGATGGTGAAGGACGCGTCATTGCCCCCGGTGAAGACGAACTGGAGGATCTGGATGAAGACGAGGGCGGCGACCAGCACCAGGGCGACGATCAGGATCGGTCCGAGGTTGGCCTTGAACTTGTTCCAGCCGTAGCTGAACGCGTTGCCCACGCTGAACGGAGCGGCACCGCCCGGGGCCTGACCGTACGGCGGCTGGCCGGGCGGCTGCTCGCCGTAGGGCTGGCCGTAGGGAGCTCCGGCCGGTTGACCGTAGTTGGGAGCGCCGGGCGGACCCTGCGGAGGCTGCTGGCCGTAGGGGTCCTGCGGGGTCTCGTCTGGGGTGTCGCCGTAGTTGGACATCGTTCCCTCGTGTGCTCGCCTGGTACTGGACTGGGGCTGGACGGGCTGAGCCTAGTGAAGACGGCCGACCGCTGCCCCGAAATGGACTCCGACCCGCCCGGAGCATCGGGCGGGTCGGAGGGTGGAGCGGGATCAGCCCTTGGGCTGGTCGATGACGTAGGTGCCGATCACCTTGTCGGCGAACGTCTGTCGCTGGGCGTCCCACAGCGGCCAGAGGTAGCCGATGTTGCAGGGCAGGCTGTCGAGGACGTGGGCGATCTGGCGGACGAAGGCCATGCCGGCGCCGATCGGCTGGCCCGTCTCGGCCTTGACCAGCTTGATGCCCATCACGCCCTTGCCGATGGTGTAGCCCGTCTTGCCCTGCTTGAGGCAGAAGTTCCACACGAAGTAGGCCAGCGACAGCACTCCGCTGACCAGGAAGAGGATGATCACGAGGCCGGCGGACGCGTCGCTCATCGTGGCCTGTTGCGTGACCGGGTCGGTCTCGGTGCTGGCGCCGGCGATGATGAGAGCGATGAGCGCGGGGACGTAGGCCACGAGGCCGGCGAGGCCATCGATGAGATAGGCGCCGACGCGCTTGCCCCAGTGGGCGAACGTCACGCCCTGCGGCACGCCGGGCGCCTGGCCGTAGGGCTGGGCGCCGTACGGGTTCTGCTGCTGGGCGTAGGGGTCCTGAGCGGGCTGACCGGGCTGGCCGGGCTGGCCGTACGGGTCGGTGGGCGGGTTGCCGTAGTCGGACATGAGTTTCCCCTCGTGAGAAAAGCTGGTGCGGAACGGCGGTCACCCTAGTGAGCGCACGACGCGTGTCCTGCCCCGGATCGCCGCGGGCAAACCCGCGCGGCAGGCTGACACGGACTTGCATACTGCGTATGCATACGTGGTATACATACTCCAACGTCGGTCACGGGGGCCGACGAACGGAGGGGGCGCGATGTCGATCCGACAGGCGATGCTCGCGCTGCTGGAGCCGGGGCCGATGTACGGCTACCAGCTCCGGGCAGAGTTCGAGCAGCGCACGGGATCCACCTGGCCGCTCAACGTCGGGCAGGTCTACACGACCCTGAACCGGCTCGAGCGCGACGGACTGGTCGAGCACGTCGGGCGGTCCGGGGGCTCGGGGGCCGACGATGACGCCGATCGGGCCGCCCAGGTGATGTATCGCGTCACCCCCTCCGGCCGGGGCGAGGTGTCGGCGTGGTTCACCACGCCGGTGCCTCGCACCCAGCCACCTCGCGACGAGCTCGCGATCAAGCTGGCCATCGCGGTGACCCTGCCGGGCGTCGACGTCGCGGCGCTGATCCAGCAGCAACGTACGGCGACGATGACCGCGCTCCAGGACTACACCCGCCTCAAGCGGAGCGGCCGCGCGTCCCGACCCGACCAGCCCGAGGACCTGGCGTGGTCGCTGGTCCTCGACTCGCTCGTCTTCGACGCCGAGGCCGAGATCCGCTGGCTCGACCACTGCGAGGCCCGGCTGCGACGCGCCGCCATCGAGGGCCAGCTGCACACCCCTGCCCGCCCGACGCCGGCCCGCACCACCACCACCGACGAAGAGGAAGTCCTCTCATGACCGCCGTGCTCCACCTCGACAACGTCACCCGCGTGCACGGCGAAGGCGCCACCGAGGTGCACGCCCTCCGTGGGGTCGGCTTCAAGGCGCACGCCGGCGAGCTGGTCGCCGTGATGGGCCCCTCCGGCTCCGGCAAGTCCACCCTGCTCACGATCGCGGGCGGCCTCGACGAGCCGACCAGTGGCACGGTCAGCGTCGAGGGCATCGTCCTGGGTGGGCTCGGCAACGCGGGGCGAGCCCGCATGCGGCGTACGTCGATCGGCTATGTCTTCCAGGACTTCAACCTGATCCCCGCGCTGACCGCGGCGGAGAACGTCGCCCTGCCGCGCGAGCTCGACGGCGAGCGCACCAAGGCCGCGCGTCTGCTGGCGCTGGCCGCGCTGGAGGAGGTCGGCATCGTCGATCTCGCCGACCGGTTCCCCGACGAGATGTCGGGCGGCCAGCAGCAGCGGGTCGCGATCGCGCGCGCCATCGTGGGGGAGCGGCGGCTGATCCTGGCCGACGAGCCGACCGGCGCGCTCGACACCGACACCGGCGAGGAGATCCTCCGCCTGCTGCGCAGCCGTTGCGACGCGGGTGCCGCCGGCGTGCTCGTCACCCATGAGGCCCGGCACGCCGCCTGGGCCGACCGTGTCGTCTTCATCCGCGACGGCCTGATCGTCGACGAGTCCGGCGCCGACTCCGCCGAAGAGCTGCTGGAGGCCACCCCGTGAGGGGTTGGCGACCGGCACTGCGGCTGGCCTGGCGCGACGCGCTCCGGGCGCGCGGGCGCAGCATTCTGGTGCTCGTGATGATCGCCCTGCCGGTGCTGGCGGTGACCGCCGCGGCCGTCGTGCAGGCGACCTCCGACGTCAGCTCGGTCGACGCGATCCCGCGCACGATGGGGTCCGCCGAGGCCCGCATCTCTCCGCTGGGCGGCACGGTCATGCAGGCACCCGATCCTGACTCGGGCATGTACGGCACGTCGTCGAGCGGCGACCTGCCGACGCTGGCCGACCTCTCCGAGACGCTGGGTGACCGCGAGGTCATCACCATCGCCGACGGCTACGCCGAGGTGCTGCTGGGCGACCGGCGGGTCGAGGTCATGCCGACGGAGGTCGACCTGCGCAACCCGCTGGCCGAGGGGCTCTTCGAGCTGCACGAGGGTGAGCTGCCCGCCCGTCCCGGCGAGGCGGTCGTCAACGACGCCTTCGCCGAGCGAGGGGTCGCGATCGGCGACACCCTCGACGTGCTCGGCCAGGACGTCACGGTCGTCGGCATCGGCCGCGACGCGACCTACCGCGACGCGCCGACCGTCGCCGGCCTGCCGGGCACCTTCGGCCCCGGCTTCAACGGTGAAGGCAGCTCGCCCGACTGGCTGGTCGGCGGCGATCCGCTGCTCTGGTCCGACGTGCAGGCGATCAACAAGCAGGGCGGACTCGTCCACTCACGCGCGGTCCTGCTCGATCCGCCGCCGGTGGTCGAGATGGCCGAGGAGATGGGCTACGACACGGGCTACGGCGACTACGTCGCGATCGTCTCGCTGATCGTCGCGATGGCGCTGCTCGAGGTCGTGCTGCTCGCCGGTCCCGCGTTCGCGGTGAGTGCCCGACGACAGGCGCGCACGCTCGCGCTGATGGCCGCATGCGGTGGCACCCCGCGCCAGGCTCGCCGGGTGGTGCTCGCCTCCGGGATCGTGCTCGGTGCGATCGCTGCCCTCGTGGGTGCGGTCCTCGGCGTACTCCTCGGACTGGCGGTGCTGCCCGTCGTCCAGACGTTCAGCGTCGCCTGGTTCGGCCCGATCGACGTCAACTGGCTGGCCGTGGCGATCGTGGCCGCCTTCGGTCTGCTCAGCGCGTTCCTGGCCGCGGTGGTGCCGGCCTGGCTGGCGTCGCGACAGGACGTCGTCGCCGTACTCGCCGGACGTCGCGGTGACGCGCCGCCGTCGGCCCGCACGCCGATCTTCGGCGTGGTGCTGCTCGGCGTCGGTATCGCACTGTCGGTGATCGGCGCCAACGGCTCCCGCTTCTTCACCAACGGTGAGTTCGGCGTCGCACTCGGCGCCATCGTCTCCGTCTTCGGGATGATCTTCATCGTGCCGCTGGTGGTGTCGGTGGTCGCGCGGCTGTCCGGCCGCTTCCCGCTGGTGATGCGCTACGCCGCCCGCGACGCCGCGAGGCACCGCACCCGCACCGTCCCGGCGATCGCAGCCGTGGCCGCGACCGTGGCGGGCGTCGTGGCCCTCGGCATCGCGAACACCAGCGACGAGGCGCAGAACCGCGAGACCTACGAGCCCACCCTGGCGATGGGCGCCGCGACCATCGGCGTCAACGCCGACTACGACTTCAACACCAACGTCGCGACACTGCCGCCCGACGACGTGTGGGACCGCGTCGACGCCGCGATCGCCGAGCGACTGCCGGACGCGGAGCCCGAGGTCATCCGTGGCCAGCGATCGGAGCTCGCCGACGGCGACAGCATGTACCTCGAGCTCGTCAGCGACGACGGCGAGCTGAGCGGCTCCTGGGGCGGAGCGCCCAGCAACGCCATGACCTTCGTCAGCGACGGCCCGGTGCCCGGCCTGCTCGACCTGAGCGACGAGCAACGGGCCGACATCGGAGCCGCACTGTCGTCGGGGAAGGCGGTGGTGTTCACCCAGAGCCCGGCCGAGGCCGACGAGGTGACCGTCCGCAAGCACGTCTACTCGACGATCGGCGACGGCAGCGAGGCTCGCACCTCCAAGCTCACCTGGCCCGCGCTGTTCGTGCAGCTGCCCAACCTGGTGCCGGTCCAGGTCCTCCTGCCCACGGCGCTGGCCGAGGAGCTGGACGCGCCCATCACCGACGTCGGCTACTACCTGCCGGACGCCGGCATCGACGCGGACGTCGAGCAGGACCTGACCGAGACGCTCGGCGGGATCGCGGACGGGGCCTCGCTGTACGTCGAGCGCGGCTACCAGGCGCCCGACGAGATCTTCATCCTGCTGCTCGTCCTCTTCACCCTCGGGGGCGTGCTGATGCTCGGCGGCACGTTGACCGCGACCTTCCTGGCGCTCTCGGATGCGCGTCCGGACCTCGCGACCCTGTCCGCGGTGGGCGCGGCTCCGCGCTCCCGACGAGGTGTGGCCGCGTCCTACGCGCTGGTCGTCGGCTTCGTCGGCGCCATCCTCGGCGCGCTCGTCGGGTTCATCCCCGGGGTGGCGATCACCTATCCGCTGACCGCGTCGAGTGCGGACTTCTGCACGTCCAGCGGATCCGGGATGGTCTCCTGCGAGGCGTCGGGACCCTTCCTCGACATCCCGTGGCTGCTGATCGTCGGACTCGTGATCGCGCTGCCGCTGCTCACGGCGCTGATCGTCGGGCTGACCGCGCGGTCGCGGCTGCCGCTGGCGGCCCGGCTGACCTGAGCAGTCGCCGGCACGACTCACCTGCTCACGTGCACCCGCGCCGACCAGACGCGGGACCCGGGTCCTGCGGTGGCCAGGTCACGCAGCTCGGTGACGGCGACCGCCGCGGCCTTGGCAGCCCGTCGGTTCGCCCGCGGAAGGACAGGCCCGGTCACCGCGGCCCGGAGCGCGGCCTCCTGCTCGGCGAACCAGGTCCGGAGCTCCTCCAGCGCCTGCTGCGGCAGCCGCGTCACCGGGTCGAGCGTCACCACGACCTGGAAGGCGGCCGCGGCGGTGCGACAGGTGGCGCAGGTGTCCGAGACGGCGAGCGACCGGTTGGCGGGCTCCGAACGGGGCCGGCCCGGAAGCACCACCACCTGCACCGCCAGCGCGGTCGCGGAGCAGTCCCAGCAGTTCTGGGTCCACGCGGTGGCGACGTTGTCGAGCTGCGCCTCCTCGGCCCTGGTGAGGTAGAGGACCTGGAGGCCGGCGCTCTCCCCGGCGCACCCGTGACAGGTCGTCGAGCTCGTGGCCACGAGGTCGGCCCGCACGTCTGCGGTGCCCACGACCGACTCGGCGAAGACGACGTCGCGCTCGTCGGGGTGCAGGTCCGAGGGCTGGGAGCTCGCGACGAGATCGAGGTCGCGCTGCTGCTGACCCGTGCTGTGTGGCCCGGAGCCCACCGACCCGGTGAGTATCACGGCGGCCAGCAGGAGGCGTACGGCGACCGCACGGCCCGTCACGGTGGTGCCTCCTGCTGCACGAAGTTGTCGGCGACGGCGGCCGCGATGTCGACGAGGCTCTCCCGGGTCCGGCGGCGCAATGAGGACAGGTCGGTGAGTGCGCCCTGCTCGAGGGAGTCGTCCCACGGGACGGTCACGACCGCGGCGCACCGCTTCTCGAAGTGCCGACGCATCAGGTCCGGGGGCGTCGCACCCCGTCGCTGGGCGTTGACGACGACGACAGTGCGGGCGACCAGGTCGTCGAAGCCGTGCTGATCCATCCAGTCCAGGGTCAGCGCGCCCGCTCGCCCGCCGTCGAGCCCCGCTCGCACGACCAGCACGACCTGGTCCGCCTCGGTCAGCAGTCCCTGGTTGGCGCTGTCCAGGATCCCGGTCCCGGTGTCGAGCACGATCAGGCTGTAGAAGTGGTCCAGCAGCTTGATCAGTCGGTGGTAGTCGTCGCGCGCCAGGGCCATCCCGATCCTGGGATCGTCGTCGGAGGCGAGCACCTCCAGACGCGACTCGGCCGCCTGGGCGGTGTAGCGGCGCAGCGCCGCATACGACGTGATGGTGTCGAGGTCGCGCAGCACGTCGGTGATGGTCCGGTCGTGGGGCGGCGCCACCCGGTGCGCCAGGTTGCCGGCGTCCGGGTTGGCGTCGACGGCCGCCACCCGGTCACCGCGCAGCATCGCGAAGGTGCTGCCCAGGGCCAGTGCGATGGTCGTCTTGCCGACCCCGCCCTTGCGACTCATCACCACCACCCTGCGCGACCCGTCGATCGGCGTGCGCAACCGCTCCTCGAGCTCGCGCCGCCGCTGCTCGGTCAGGCTCGGCCCGGGATTGAGCAGGTGCCCGCTGCCCTCGTAGACCGCGTGCCGCCAACCACGACGGGGGACCGGGACACGCGGGCGGTACATCACGGCGTCGGTGAAGTCCGCCGCCGAGAGGACCGACGGAGGATCGGGGTCGGGTGCCATCTGCTGCTCCCTGTTCGAGGCGAGCGCCGCGTGGGCGCTGGCCAGTGCGTACGCCGACGTCGCCAGCCGCCACAGGACGACGCCGACACCGACCAGCGGGAGCAGGACCAACGCGATCGACACCACTGCCAGCGTCATCGCCGGCCAGTCCTTGCGGTCCCACGCCACATCGAAGACCAGCTGCTGGAGCCGGATGCCCTCTCGTCCGTGCTCAACGAACGTGGGCAGGTTCCACATCGCCCAGACGAAGACGGCCGTGAGCAGCGGCACCACGACCACCACCCAGGCCGTGACCAGTCGACGGGACCGCGGTCGCAGCTCCGTGACCCGTGGGTCGACGGGGTGGCCGGGGCGGAGGCTCCGCAGCACCGGCCCGACCCGTGCGAACAGGTCCGGCACACCGGCCAGGTCGGAGAGCACGAAGTAGCCGTCGAAGCGCACGACCGGGATGAGCTGCTGGAGCATCTGGACCTGGAGAGCGAGCGCCGTGAGCAGGAGCAGGCCGCTGCCGCTGGCCTGGTAGCCGGCGGCGAGGGCGAGCACCGTCCAGGCGTTGAAGTAGAGGCCGCCGAGGTCGGTGCGCAGGCGCCCGGTCCGACCGAGGCGGTAGGAGTCGGTGACGTCGGTGTAGAAGGCGGGGAAGACGATGTAGATGCCGAACCCGATCTCGCCCGGCTGCGCGCCGCCGTACCGACAGGCGGCGGCGTGCCCGAGCTCGTGCACCAGCGCGGAGAGGGTGAGCAGGGCATAGATCACCAGTGCGGTGGTCGGTGTCGCGAGGAGCGAGGACACGGCGGCCCAGAAGTCGCCGCCGGCGACGAGTGCGATGTCGGCGCCGACCAGGGCAACCACGGCGGTCACGACGACGGGCGGCCAGTAGACCGGCGTGAGCACTGCCGCGGCGCGACGCACCCACCGCTGCGGGAGCAGCGTCCCCTTCGCGGTGAGGGCGAGCAGGGGGCGGGCGCGCTCCGGCCGGACCGGCTCGTGCGACTCCTCGGGGAGCACCAGCCCCAACGGCTGCAACCGGTTGGTGACCAGGTGCGCGAGTCCCTGGACACTAAGCGTCCGGCCATAGACCGCGCTGACGTCCGCGGCCACCTCGGCGGGTGCTCGCGGTGGCTCCACCGCCCGGACCACGAGGTGGAGCAGCTCGGACAGCTGCACCACCTGGTCGTCCTGGCGCCGCACGAGGAAGGCAGGGTCCTTCAGGCCCGAGCCCTGGACGGGCCCCAGGAACTCCAGGCCGCGCGCCTGCCGCCATCGCGGCTCCTCGTCGGGGCGAGCGGGCGACGGCACGGCGGGTGGGTCGACTGACTTGAGGGTCATGGCTCTGGTGTGCTCTGGGGTGGGGTGTCGCTCGAGGGCGGCGGCGGGTGTGCCAGAGCAACGCACCCGCCGCCGGGTCTGGTCAGGGCATCTGGACCGAGGTGAGGTACTGCATCGCGAGCGCGTTGGCCTCCGAGTTGATGGTGGCCGCGTTGACCGCGATCGCCAGGTTGACGCCCACGACGTTGGTGACGTTGATGCAGGCGAACTGGCAGCTGAGCGTCTCTCGACGAGGTAGCGGTGTGGCCGTCTCGGCGTCGAGGTCGGCGAGGTCGATCTGAGGTCGGACCATGCCGTTTCACCTCCTCTCATTGGTGGTCGGGCTGTGCGTGGCCTCCGCGTTCCTGCCGGAGGCCACGCCTGCCTGTCGGGCCTGCCCTATCAGGCCTGGGTGACCGCGATGGTCTGTACGGCGCCGCTGTTCGCGACGGAGTACAGGGACGCGGCGTTGAGGGCCAGCGACGAGTTGCTCGCCACGATCGAGGCCCAGTTGGTGTTGCCGAAGGTCAGCGTCTCCCGGGTCGGGAGCAGCTCGGTGCGCTCTGTCTCGAGCTCGGCGAAGGTCAGTTCCTTGCGCATGTGAATCACCTCCCCTGATGCGATCTGTGGGGCACATCGGACCCGACGCGGCGTGACTCCAGCGTGACCACTGGGCGCGACCGGCTGGGGCTACCCAAAGGTGGTGAGATCGCGCTGATCGCTGGCTCGCAGGCCCGGTTTCGCGGGAATCTGAGAGGTCCCGATCGTGTGCGCTGCCGTCTTGCCGGGGGTCACGCCACGAGAGCTCCGGGGCTCGGGAGGCACCATGGCAGACCGTCGCGCGGTGGCCGCGGAACGCCGGTTGCGCCTGCTCGGAAGCTGGCGGCTCGACGTCGACGGTCTCGAGGTCCGGCTCGGCGGGCGCGAGCAGCGACTGACGTCCTTGCTGGCCCTGCTCGGTCGCCGGGCCCGACTGCAGGTCGCCGGCATCCTGTGGCCGGAGAGCACGGACACGCGCGCGCTGGCCAGCCTGCGCCGGGCCGTCCTGTTGACCCAACAGCGCAGCCCCGGGCTCCTGCGCGTCGACCGGTCCAGCATCGGGCTCGACCCGTCCGTCCAGGTCGACGTCGACGAGCTCCGGGCGGCCTTCGATGCGGCGGGCCGGGACCTCGAACCGGAAGAAGCGCGGGCGCTGCTCGTGTCGTTGTCGAGCGGCGAGCTGCTCCCGGGCTGGTACGACGACTGGCTGATCCCCGAGCGTGAGCAGCTCGAGCAGTCGCGGGTCCGCGCGCTGGCGCGGATCTCGCGCTGGGCGCTCGAGGAGAACGACCTGCTCCTCGCGGTCGACGCCGCCCAGGTTGCCAGCGCGACCGAGCCGCTTCTCGAGTCGGTCCGCGAGGTGGCGATCAGCGCCCACCTCGGTCGCGGTGACACCAGTAGCGCGCTGCGGGAGTTCGCGGGCTACCGCGACGTCCTGCGTGACGAACTCGGCGTGGCCCCGTCCCACGCGATCGTGGGGCTGATCGAGCACCTGTTGCCCGGTGAAGCACGTGCGGCGCAGGCTGCCGATCCGACGCCGGCGACCCGGCTCGTCGTACCTCACCCGCGTGCGCCGATCATGACGCCGACGGTCACGGCGAGGGCTCCGGCCCCGCGGGCGCTGCCGGCCGCACCCGCCTCCTTCGCTCCACCGGTTCCGGCTGCCGGGATGGATCCGGTGCAGCCGATCGAGCCGGTCACGGCGTCCGTGACAACTGGCACCAGGGAAGCCATCGGCGGGATCGCGGCCCTGGTCGCCGCCTTGCTGGTCGTGGCAGCCTGGCTGGCCGTGCTCGGCCTCGAGGGCGAACGCGGCGTCGTGGACGGTGGGGAGTCCACGTCGTCCCGGGCCGCGTCGTCCGCCGACGAGCCGCCGGTCGACGCCGCCGTCCAGCGAAAGGTCCTCGTGCGGTCGGGTGACACGGCGTCCGGCGGGGTGCGGTTCCTCCTGCGTGCCACGCGCCGGCCGACCGAGGTCCGCCTCGTGATGGACGGCCCGTCCGGCACCCACCTCGTTCGCAGCGTGCTCGTCCGCCGCTCCGAAGGCCATCGGCTCGTGCTGGGCGATCTGGATCCGGGCACCTACACGTGGGCCGCCACGTCGGCGAGTGCACCCACGGTGAGCGGGGAGGTGACCGTCGCCCCCGATGAGGTGGCAGTGGCAGCCGGCCCGACCGCGCGTCCCACTCCGACCGCGTCGCCGGCAGCGGCCGCCGAGTCAACGCCGGTGACGCCCTCTGCACCTCTGTCGCCCTCGCCCACGGTGACGATCCCGACCCCCAGCCCGTCCCACCAAGCCCAGCCGAGCGGTCGACCCACCGACCCCGGCACCCGACCCCCGACCCCGGTCGGCTGAGAGGTAGCGCCATGTCCGAGTCGTCCGCTCCGACCCGCCGGGTGGTCACACGGTTCGCGGTGCTGCTCTCGTTGCTTCTCCTCGCACTCGCCCCGGCCACGCCCGCACCAGGGGTCACGAGCGACTCAGTCGCAGGGGACCGAGCCCACCGCTGGGCCGGCTTCCGCATCCCGGCGACCGGTCACGCGGACGGGCGATGGATCGGTGGCTACCGGATCGGGAAGACGCCCGTCTTCGTGACCACGCCCCGCAAGCGCCCGAACAGGTCCGGCTTCGGGCCCGCCAGTGCGACCGGGAACCTGTCCGGCTCCGCCGGGGCCACGGCGAGGGAGACCGCCCGGGCGGCGTGGATCCTGTCCAAGTACGGCGGCTACCGCGACGACGTCCAGGCGGCCGCGGTGGACGCCGCCGTGCTGCACATGCTGGCCGGCAAGAAGTGGCGGATCGCCGGCCACGGTCGCGGTGCAGAGCGGGTACGCCAGGCGCGTGACTCGGCCACGGTGCTGCGCTTCGCGCGACTGATGCTTCGCTCGTCCCGGGTGAGCGCCGGGGCCTATCACGCGCGGGTGACGGCGTCGGCGGCTGACGTCGGCGGGATCACGTCGGTCACGGTGTCCGTGACCGACGGGCGTGGCCGGCCGGTGGCGGGGCTCCCGGTGTCCGTGACCTCGCCGGAGGGCGGGCCTGCGGTGGCGTCGGGTGGCCCGGTGAAAGCCGTCACGGGCGACGACGGCCGGGCGCTGGCGAGGCTGGCCGCTCCGATCGCCGGCTGGCGGACCGTGATCGTCAGGATCGGGCAGGTGCCCCAGCACCGGCTCATCGTCAGGGCCCCGGATCGGAAGGGTCAGGCAGCCGTCGCGGAGGGTGGCGTTCGCCGTACGCTCAAGGTCAGCACGCCGGCGGCGGTCCGGGGCCCGCAGTCGCTGGCCGTGAAGGCGACACCCGAGGTCGTGACGTCGGGCTCGGAGGCGCGCGTGGTCGCCACGGTCGCCGGCGACGGGACGTCTCGAGTCGCCACCGCGACGCTGCACGGTCCGGCGTCATCGGCGGCGGCCGCGGGCTGCACCGCGTCGTCGGTGGGGAGCGCGAGCGGCGCGGTTTCCGCAGACGGTGACTACACCTTGCCGCCGGTCTCGCCCGGAGCGGGTGGCTTCTACGCCTGGCGGGTGGCCGTCGACGGGACGGAGACCAGCCTGCCGATCGCCGCCTGCGGGGCGGTGGTCAAGGTGCGGGCGCGGACGACCACCACGCTGGCGGCAGTACAGACCGCGAGTGTCGGCAACGTCCAGGTGCCGATGGCGGTCTCGGGAGTGCCGTTCGGTGCGAAGGTCGACCTCACGCTCAAGCTGTTCGGCCCCTACGCCACGCTGGGCGAGCTGCAGGCCGACGACTGCAACCAGGTGCAGGCGCAGGCCACCGTCAGCCGCCAGGGCGACGGCACCGTCGTGTCCGGGCCGATCTGGCTGCCGGCCACCGGCATCTACGCCTGGCAGGCCGAGACGGCCCCGGGTGAGCTGTGGCTGGGATCCCGGTCGATGTGCGCTGCGCCGGGGACGATCACGACCGTCCAATAAACAATCAGTCTTGACTGTTTGTGTGGAAGCGGCCATGATCGTCGCGTGACGACCTCGACCCGCGTCCCGCAGGAGGAGCGCACCCGCACGATGCGGCTGCGCCTGCTCGAGGCGACGGTCGAGTGCCTGGTCGAGCGGGGCTACTCGGGCACGTCGACCACGCTGGTCAGCGAGCGTGCCGGTGTCTCCCGTGGCGCCCAGCTGCACCACTTCCCGACCAAGAACGACCTCGTCGTCGCCGCCGTCGAGCACCTCACCGAGCTCCGCGGCGCCGAGCTGGCGGCCGCCGTGGACGCGTTGCCCACGGGTCGTCGGCGGACCCGCGGCGTGCTCACCATGCTCGGCGACCACTTCGCCTCGCCGGTCTTCACGGCCGCACTCGAGCTCTGGGTCGCGGCGCGTACCGACGAGGTCCTGCTCGCCGCGGTCGGACCGCTCGAGCTGCGCGTCGGTCGCGAGGTGCACCGGCTGACCGTCGAGGCGCTCGGCGCCGACGAGTCCAGGGCCGGCGTGCGCGAGCTCGTCCAGGCCACGCTCGACCTGGTCCGCGGGCTCGGGCTCGCCAATACCATCTCCGACGACGCCCGCCGGCGCCGTCGCATCCTCGACCACTGGGCCGACGTGCTCGACCGGGAGCTGGCATGAGCGGCTGGGGAACGAAACCGGGCTCAGATCCGGGATCGACCCCGCTTTCGTTCCCCGCCCGCGGCGCTGGGGAACCAGATCGGGCTCAGCTCGACTCCCGACCCCGTTTTCGTTCCCCACTCCTGAAGGAGCTGGCATGACCGACGTGCTCAACACCGTCCTGAAGGACCTCGCGGCCGAGGGCGCCGCGCTCGAGGCGCTGGTCGCCGACCTCGACGAGGACGGGTGGCGTACGCCGACGCCCGCGGCGGGCTGGGACGTGGCGACCCAGATCTCGCACCTCGCGTGGACCGACGAGGTGGCGGTCAAGGCCGCCACCGACAAGGAAGCCTGGGACGCCGTCGTGCTGCTGGGCATGGCCGACCCGGCCGGGTTCGTCGACTCCGAGGCGCTGGCCGGAGCGACTGCCGCGCCCGCCGAGCTGCTGGGTCGCTGGCGGGCGGGCCGGGTGTCCTTGACGAGTGCGCTTGCGGCGTACGACGGAGGAAGGATGCCGTGGTTCGGGCCGCCGATGTCGCCGACGTCGATGGCGACCGCGCGGCTGATGGAGACCTGGGCACACAGCCTGGACGTGCACGAGGCGCTCGGCGTGGCGCCCCGACCGAGCAACCGGATCCGGCACATCGCGCACCTCGCCGTACGCACCCGGAACTACGCGTTCCTTGCCCACTCTCTGACGCCGCCGGCCGCGGAGTTCCGGATCGACCTGGTCTCGCCGGACGACGACGTGTGGGTGTTCGGGCCCGAGGACGCCGAGCAGACGGTCACGGGTTCGGCGCTGGACCTGTGCCTGCTCGCCACCCAGCGGATCAACCGCGCGGACACCGACCTCGTCGCGACCGGCGCCGACGCGGACACGTGGCTCGACATCGCGCAGTGCTTCGCGGGACCGCCGGGAGAAGGAAGGGCCGCGTCATGACTGCCCTGAGGATCGGCAACTGCTCCGGGTTCTACGGCGACCGGCTGAGCGCCATGCGCGAGATGCTCGAGGGCGGCGAGCTGGACGTGCTGACCGGCGACTACCTCGCCGAGCTGACCATGCTGATCCTCGGCAAGGACACGATGAAGGACCCGTCGCTCGGCTATGCGCGGACGTTTGTCCGGCAGGTCGAGGACACGCTCGGGCTCGCCCTGGAGAAGGGCGTCAAGATCGTGACCAACGCGGGCGGCCTGAACCCGGCGGGACTCGCGGCCAGGCTGGAAGACGTCGCCGCGGGTCTCGGCCTGGCGCCGAGGATCGCCTACGTGCACGGTGACGACCTCCGCCCGCTCGGGCTCTTCGAGGGCGCGCTGACGGCGAACGCCTACCTCGGCGGGTTCGGCATCGCGGCCGCTCTGACCCACGGTGCCGACATCGTCGTGACGGGTCGCGTCACCGACGCCTCGCTCGTGGTCGGAGCGGCCGTCGCGCACCACGGCTGGGGTGTCGATGCGTACGACGCGCTGGCCGGCGCGGTCGTGGCCGGGCACGTGCTCGAGTGCGGGACCCAGGCGACCGGTGGCAACTTCTCGGGGTTCCGGCAGCTGTTGACCGCGGGCGTCGACCCGCGGCTGCCCCTCGGTTTCCCGCTGGCCGAGATCGCGGCCGACGGGTCGTGCGTGATCACCAAGCACGACGGCACCGGTGGCGCCGTCACCGTCGACACGGTCACCGCGCAGCTCGTCTACGAGATCCAGTCCACCCGCTACCTCGGACCGGACGTCACCACGAAGCTCGACTCGATCTCCCTGGCCGAGGCCGGCCCGGACCGGGTCGCCATTACCGGGGTGCGCGGCGAGGCGCCGCCCGAGCGGCTCAAGGTCTGTGTCAACGAGCTCGGTGGCTTCCGCAACAGTGTCGAGTTCGTGCTGACCGGCCTCGAGATCGAGGCCAAGGGCGACTGGGTGCGCTCGCAGCTCGATGCCGCCCTCGCCCCGCACCCGCCGGTCGAGGTCGTCTGGTCGCGGCTGGCCATGCCGGCGCCCGACGCCGACTCGGAGGAGGGCGCCTCTGCCCTGCTGCGCTGCACGGTCAAGGACGCGTCGCCCGACCCGGTCGGCAGGGCGTTCACGGCCGCTGCCGTCGAGCTCGCCCTCGGGTCCTACCCCGGCTTCACCATGACCGCGCCGCCCGGACCGCCGACGCCGTTCGGGATCTACCGCCCGGAGTACGTCGACCGGTCGCTCGTCGAGCACACCGTCGTGCACGCAGACGGGTCGGTGGAGGTCGTGGGGAGCCCCCCGGTTTCCACGATGCCACCGGCCACCGACATCGGCGCGCGCCCATCGCCGTACCCCGCTCGATCCGACGTGCTCACGCGCCGGCTGCCGCTCGGGACGTTCGTGCACGCCCGGTCGGGCGACAAGGGTGGCGACGCCAACATCGGGTTGTGGGTCGCGCACGACGGACGCGACGACCTGTACGCCGATCGCGTCGAGTGGCTGAGCAAGGTCATCACCCCACGGCGCGTGCGCGAGCTGGTCCCGGAGGCCGCCGACCTCGACGTCGAGGTGTTCCTGCTCCAGAACCTCGGCGCCGTCAACGTCGTGATCCACGGGCTCCTCGGCGACGGAGTGGCCGCGTCGACCAGGTTCGACCCGCAGGCCAAGGGGCTCGGGGAATGGATCCGGTCGCGGCACGTGTCGATCGAGGACGCGCTCCTGTGACCGCGGAGCGCGAGGCGCTCAGGGAGACGGCGCGGGAGTTCGTACGCCGCGAGATCGCGCCGCACCTCCAGGACTGGGAGGACGCGGGCGAGATCCCGCGCGAGCTGCACGCCAAGGCCGGGGCGCAGGGGCTGCTCGGAGTGTCCTTCCCCGAGGACGTCGGCGGCGAGGGCGGCGACCTCGCGCGACTCGGTCGCCATGCAGGAGGCGTTCTTCGAGGCCGGTGCGTCGAGCGGCCTGATGGCCGGGCTCTTCACCGGCGGCATCGCGCTGCCGCACATCGCCGCGTCCGGAGACGCCGACCTGGTCGACCGGTTCGTCCGGCCCACGCTGGCCGGCGGCATGATCGGGTCGCTCGCGATCACCGAGCCCGGCGGGGGCTCCGACGTCGCCGGCATCACGACCCGCGCGGAGCGGGACGGCGAGTTCTACGTCGTCAACGGCGCCAAGACCTTCATCACCTCGGGTGTCCGCGCCGACTTCGTCACCACCGCCGTCCGCACCGGCGGCCTCGGCCACGCGGGCGTCAGCCTGCTCGTCGTCGAGAAGGGCACACCCGGCTTCACCGTCGACCGGTCCCTGAAGAAGATGGGCTGGCACTGCAGCGACACCGCCGAGCTGTCCTACGCCGACGTGCGGGTGCCCGTCGCCAACCTGGTCGGCCCCGAGGGCGGTGGCTTCGCACAGATCGCCCAGCAGTTCGTGGTCGAGCGGATCGCCCTCGCGGTCCACGCCTATGGCATCGCGGCCCGCTCGCTGGCGCTGACTGCGGCGTACTGCAGGGAGAGGGAGACGTTCGGCAAACCGCTGGTCGCCAACCAGGTCGTGCGGCACAAGCTCGTCGAGATGCACCGGCAGGTCGAGGTGGCCCGCACCTACACGCACGCTGTCGTGGCGCGCCATGTCGCGGGCGAATCCGTGATCGCCGAGGCGGCGCTCGCGAAGCAGACGGCGGTCGACTGCTCGACGTTCGTCTGCGACCAGGCCGTGCAGCTGCACGGCGGCACCGGCTACATGCATGGCACCGAGGTCGAGCGGCACTACCGCGACGCCCGGATCCTGCCCATCGGAGGAGGAGCGACCGAAGTGCTCACAGACCTGGCGGCGAAGTTGTTGGGGTACGCGTCATGAGCCCGACCAATCGCGAGGCGATGCTCGAGAAGATCGCCGATCTTGATGCGCAGCACGCGGTCGCGGTGGCGGGCGGTGGCGAGAAGTACGTCGAACGCCACCACTCCCGCGGCAAGCTGATGCCGCGCGAGCGGATCGAGCTGCTCATCGATCCGGGCAGTGCGTTCCTCGAGCTGTCGCCGCTGGCCGGGTGGGGCTCCGACTTCACCGTCGGCGCATCGGTCGTCACCGGCATCGGCGTCATCGAGGGTGTCGAGTGCATGATCACCGCCAACGACCCGTCGGTGAAGGGCGGCGCCTCGAATCCGTGGACCGTGAAGAAGATCTTCCGCGCGTCCCAGATCGCCGAGGAGAACCGGCTGCCGACGGTCTCGCTGGTGGAGTCCGGTGGCGCGGACCTGCCGACGCAGAAGGAGATCTTCATCCCCGGCGGCAAGCTGTTCCGAGATTTGACGCGGGCGAGCGCGCGCAAGCAACCGACGATCGCGCTGGTCTTCGGCAACTCGACCGCCGGCGGGGCCTACGTCCCCGGCATGTCCGACTACACCGTCTTCGTGCGCGGTGCGGCCAAGGTGTTCCTCGGCGGGCCGCCGCTCGTGAAGATGGCGACCGGCGAGGAGTCCGACGACGAGTCGCTCGGCGGCGCCGAGATGCACGCGCGAACGTCGGGCCTCGCCGACTACCTCGCCGAGGACGAGCACGACGCCCTCCGGATCGGGCGGCGGATCGTGGCGCGGTTGAACTGGCGCAAACCTCCCGAGGGTTCTGGAACGTTCTCGAGTGTTGTAACACCCAGGAACGTTCGGTTCCCCCGCATATGCGGGGGAACCGAACGCGAGTTCGCCGAGCCCGAGGCCGACGTCGAGGGCCTCCTCGACCTCATTCCGCAGGACCTCAAGGAACCCTTCGACCCGCGTGAGGTGATCGCCCGGATCGTCGACGGACGCAGCGCGACCAACGGCGCGGTGTTCGACGAGTTCAAGCCGCTCTACGGCACGTCGCTGGTGACGGGCTGGGCCAAGCTCCACGGCCGTCCCATCGGCATCCTCGCCAACGCGCAGGGCGTGCTGTTCAGCCAGGAGGCGCAGAAGGCGACCCAGTTCATCCAGCTGGCCAACCAGGTCGACGTACCCCTCCTCTTCCTGCACAACACCACCGGCTACATGGTCGGCAAGGAGTACGAGCAGGGCGGCATCATCAAGCACGGCGCGCAGATGATCAACGCGGTCAGCAACAGCACCGTGCCGCACCTCAGCGTCGTGATGGGGGCGTCGTACGGCGCCGGCAACTACGGCATGAACGGCCGCGCGTTCGACCCGCGGTTCCTCTTCACCTGGCCCTCCGCGAAGTCCGCGGTGATGGGCCCGGCCCAGCTCGCGGGCGTGCTCTCGATCGTCGCGCGGGCCGCGGCGGAGGGGAAGGGAAGGGAGTACGACGAGGCCGCCGACGCCGGCATGCGCGAGTTCATCGAGGCATCCGTGGAGGAGCAGTCTCTGCCCTACTTCCTGTCCGGGATGTTGTACGACGACGGGGTCATCGATCCCCGCGACACCCGCACCGTGCTCGCCATCTGCCTGTCGGTGATCGAGAACCAACCGATCGTCGGCACCGACCGATTCGGGGTGTTCCGGACGTGATCACCCGTTTGCTCGTGGCCAACCGCGGCGAGATCGCCCGTCGTGTCTTCGCCTCCTGCCGCCGGCTCGGCATCGAGACGGTCGCGGTGCACTCCGACGCGGACGCCGGGCTGCCGTTCGTGGCCGAGGCGGACAGCGCCGTACGCCTCCCCGGCAACGCGCCGAGCGAGACCTATCTCCGCGGTGAGCTCATCATCGAGGCGGCGAGACGGACCGGCGCGGACGCGATCCACCCCGGCTACGGCTTCCTCTCGGAGAACGCCGACTTCGCCCGTGCCGTCGAGGCCGCCGGCCTGGTCTGGGTCGGGCCGACACCGGAGTCGATCGACGCCATGGGCTCCAAGATCGAGGCCAAGCGGATCATGAAGGAGGCCGGCGTCCCGATCCTCGAGGACGCCGGCACCTTCCCGGTGCTGATCAAGGCCAGCGCCGGCGGCGGCGGTCGCGGGATGCGGATCGTGCGCCGGGCCGAGGACCTCGACGCCGAGCTCGCCACGGCCGAGGCGGAGGCGTTGAGCGCGTTCGGCGACGGCACGGTCTTCGTCGAGCCGTACGTCGAACGCAGCCGTCACGTCGAGGTGCAGGTCGTCGGCAACGGGCACGGAGACGTGCTGGTGCTCGGCGAACGCGACTGCACCGTCCAGCGCCGCCACCAGAAGGTGATCGAGGAGGCACCGGCCGCCTCCGTACCGGCAGAGGTCGCCGACGCGCTGCACGAGGCAGCACGCAGGGCAGCGGCGTCTATCGACTACCGAGGCGCCGGCACCGTCGAGTTCCTCTACGACCCTGACACCGAGCGGTTCTTCTTCCTGGAGATGAACACCCGCCTCCAGGTCGAGCACCCCGTCACCGAGCTCGTGCACGGCGTCGACCTGGTGGAGCTGCAGCTGGCCGTGGCGGAAGCGGGCAGCGGCGTGCTCGGTTGGTCGATCGGCCCGCGGTTGCCGGACACCCACGCGATCGAGGTCCGGCTCTATGCCGAGGACGCGACGTGGACGCCCCAGTCGGGTCGCCTCGTCACGCTGGACATCCCCGCGGACGCGGAGTTCGCGCCGCTCGCGCGGGCCGGGATCCGGGTCGACTCGGGCTTCGAGGGCGGCAACGAGGTCTCCACGCACTACGACGCGATGCTGGCCAAGGTCATCTCCTGGGCGCCCAACCGTCAGCAGGCGATCCGTCAGCTGGTGACGGCGCTGCGTCGCTCTCGCATCCACGGGGTGGTCACCAACCGGGACCACCTGATCGAGATCCTGTCCTCCGCAGACTTCGCGGCCGACGAGGTCACGACCAGCTGGCTGGAGTCGCGTCCGATTTCCGCTGAGTCTTCTGCGGACTCAGGTCAGAGGAAGCGGACCGAAGTCATCGCCGGGGCGCTGATGCTCGCGGCCAGTGATGCGGCGAGCCGCAGGGTCCAGCAGGGGATTCCGGCCGCCTGGCGCAACGTCACCTCGCAGCCGCAGCGCACCGTGTTCGAGGGGCACGAGCCGGTCGAGTGGTGGGGCACCCGTGACGGGTTCGTCGTCGACGGCGTCGTCGTGCTGGACGTGTCATCGACGCACGCCCGCCTCGAGGTCGACGGCGTCACCTCGGAGACACGCGGACATTGGTCGGACTCCGCCCCCGGCTCCCCGCGGGAGCTGTGGGTCGACGGACCGGCAATGTCCGCGTGTCTACGCGAGGTCCCTCGCTTCACCGACCCGGCCGACGCGATCCCGAGCGGCAGCCTGCTCGCGCCGATGCCCGGCACGGTCGTCAAGGTCGCCGTGGACGAGGGCGACGAGGTCGAGGCCGGCGACGTCGTGCTCGTGCTCGAGGCCATGAAGATGCAGCACACCATCACCGCCCCGTCCGCCGGACGGGTCACCAGTCTCAACGCCCACACCGGGCTCCAGGTCGCCGCCGGCGAAGTCCTGGCTGTCGTCGAAATCACCGAGGAGCACGCATGACCAACTTCAGCGAGACCGAGGAGCGCCAGGAGCTGCGCACGCAGGTCGCCAGGCTGGCCGGCAAGTACGGCCGCGAGTGGTTCACCGAGAAGGCGCGCGCCGGCGAGAAGACCACCGAGCTGTGGCTCGAGATCGGCAAGGCGGGCTACCTCGGCATCAACATCGCCGAGGAGTACGGCGGTGGTGGTGGCGGCATCGGCGACATCGCGGCCGTCTGCGAGGAGCTGGCCGCGCAGGGTTGCCCGCTGCTGATGATGGTGGTCAGCCCGGCCATCTGCGGCACCGTCATCGGCCGCTACGGCACCGAGGAGCAGAAGCAGCGGTGGCTGCCCGGGATCGCCGACGGCACCGCCACCATGGCGTTCGCGATCACCGAGCCCGACGCCGGCACCAACTCGCACAACATCACCACGACCGCCCGCCGCGACGGCGACGGCTGGATCCTCAAGGGCCAGAAGATCTACATCTCCGGCGTCGACGAGGCCGACAACGTGCTCGTCGTCGCGCGCGCCGAGGACGCGAAGACCGGCAAGCTCAAGCCCTGCCTGTTCGTGGTGCCGACCAACGCCGAAGGCTTCGAGTTCTCCTCGATCCCGATGGAGATCGTCAGCCCGGAGCTGCAGTTCCAGGTCTTCATCGACGACGTCCGGCTCCCGGCCGACGCACTCGTCGGTGACCCAGACAATGCGGGAGGCGGCGGCCTTGCTCAATTGTTCGCGGGGCTCAACCCGGAGCGGATCATGGCCGCCTCGTTCTCCACGGGGCTGGCGCGGTTCGCGCTCGATCGCGCTGCGGCGTACGCCAAGGAGCGCACCGTCTTCAAGGACCCGATCGGTGCGCACCAGGCCATCGCGCACCCGCTCGCGCAGTCGCACATCGAGATCGAGCTCGCGCGACTGATGACGCAGAAGGCGGCAGCACTCTGCGACGCCGGCGACGACATGGGCGCCGGCGAGGCGGCCAACATGGCGAAGTACGCCGCCGCGGAGGCCGCGTGCGACGCGGCCGATCGTGCCGTGCAGACCTACGGCGGCAACGGGATCACGCAGGAGTACGGCATGGCCGGGCTGCTGGTCGCGACGCGCGCCGGCCGGATCGCTCCGGTCAGCCGCGAGATGATCCTGAACTTCGTGGCGATGCACTCGCTGGGACTGCCGAAGTCCTACTGAGCCATGATCCGAACAGCAGGGCATGCACCGTGGGTCGTGGCGTTCGCCGTGCTCACCCTCGGGTGTGGCTCCTCGAGTGAACCCGACGAACCGGCGAAGGAGCCCACCGTGAGCAGCCCCACCTCGACCCCGGCGAGCGGTCCGGCCGCCGACGCCGTGGCCGACCTCGCCACGCGTCTCGGCGTGGACTCGGAGTCGATCGCGGTCGTCGCCGAGGAGGCCGTCACCTGGCGCGACGGCAGCCTCGGCTGCGCGAAGGAGGGCTTCTTCTACACCCAGGCGCTGGTCGACGGTTCGCGGATCACCCTGCGCGCGGCCGGGACCGACTACGAGTACCACTCGGGTGGGTCCCAGCCGCCGTTCTGGTGCGAGAAGCCGACGCAGTAGTCACGCGGGCTCGATGTTGGCGTTGCGACTGAAGAAGTTCGTCGGGTCGTACGCCGTCTTGAGCCGTCCGAGGCGCTCACGCTGTGCGTCGTTGTAGGCCTCCCCGACCCGCGACTGTGCGTCGTCGGACGTGAAGTTCACGTAGACACCACGGCTGTGCGGGGCGAGGTCGTCGAAGAACCCGCGCACCCACGCCCGGTGCCGGTCGGCGTCACCGGCCTGCTCGGGCAGCCATGAGCCGACGATGTTGATGTCGTGCGCGGCATCGCGGTGCGGGAAGGCGGTGGCGTCGTCGGGCACCCGGGCCATGGCGCCGCCGAAGCTGAAGATCGGCACCGACGAGAGCGGCGAGCTGATCGTGCCCAGGTGGCGGCAGATGATGTCGATGACGTCATCGGTCAGCGGGCCGAGGCGGTGCGACTTCCAGTAGTAGTGGCGTCCGTGCGGCACCGCCGGGTCGAGCATCTTCTGGTGCGCGACGTACGGCTTCTGCGCGATCGCGTCGACGAGCGGTGTGCCGAGGGCACGCAGCGGCCGGAGGTGCTCCTCGCCTGCCGCGATGTCGCCGGCCCAGGTGACGATCAGCCCGACGATCGGGGTGCCGTGCACCTCCGTCGGGAAGACCGGCAGCGGCGGCGCGAGCCGCAGGTTGGCCATCAGCCCGAGCTCGTCGGGTGCGTCGGCGATGAAGTCGCGGAGGAACGCGAGCACGGTCGGCGCCTGGGCGGCCGGCCACGCGATGAGACCGGCGAGGATCGTCGGGCCGAGCGGCTGCAGGTCGAACGTGAAGTTCGTGACGACGCCGAAGTTGCCCCCGCCGCCTCGCAGCCCCCAGAAGAGGTCGGCGTTGTCGCTCGGCGTTGGCCGTCACGAACTTCCCGGCCGCCGTCACCACGTCGCACTCACGCAACGCGTCGATGGACAGCCCGAACTTGCGCATCAGGTGGCCGATGCCGCCGCCCAGCGTCAGGCCGGCGACCCCCGTGTGGCTGACGAAGCCGCCGGTCGCGGCCAGGCCGAAGGCCTGGGCCTCACGGTCGACGTCCGACTGGAGGCTGCCACCCTCGGCCTGGATCGTCCGCTCGGCCGGGTTGACGCGGGTGCCGGTCATCGCCGACAGGTCGATCACGATGCCGTCGTCGAGCACCGCGTGCCCGGCCACCGCGTGCCCGCCGCCGCGGACGGACGCGGGCAGGTCGTGCTCGCGGGCGAAGCGGATGGCGGCGGCGACGTCGGCGGCGCCCCGGGCCCGCGCGATCAGGCCGGGTCGGCGCTGGATCTCGCCGTTCCAGACCTGCCGTGCGGCGTCGTACGCCGGGTGGTCGCGGTCGATGAGCTCGCCGCTGAAGTGCGGTGCGAGCGTATCGACGCTCGCCTTGGTGGCGAAAGTGGTCATGGTTTCCCTCCCTGTGGGTGTGCTTGTTCAGGGTGGGTCCGGGCCGTTCGCGGCTGCCAGTACCGAATGTGTACTGGTACAGAACCCATACCGGTCCTACCGTCGAGGGATGACGACGACCTACGGCCAGTTCTGTCCGGTGGCGATGGCCTCCGAGGTGCTCACCGAGCGGTGGACGCCGCTCGTCGTGCGCGAGCTGCTCTGCGGCAGCACGCGCTTCAACGACCTGCGCCGCGGCGTACCCCTCATGTCCCCCGCCCTCCTCTCCAAGCGGCTCAAGACCCTGGAACGGGTGGGCGTGATCGAGCACCGCGGCGGCGAGTACCTGCTGACCCCGGCCGGCGAGGAGCTGCGGGGCGTCATCGAGTCGCTCGGCGTCTGGGGACAGCGCTGGGCGCGCGGCGACGTGGTCGCCAAGCACTACGACGCCTCGTTGCTGATGTGGGACATCCATCGCAACGTCGACGTGGCGGCACTGCCGTCGCAGCGTGTGGTCGTGCACTTCCACCTGCAGGGCTCGAGCGACCGCAAGAGCCATTTCTGGCTGGTGCTGGAGGCGCCCACCGTGGATCTGTGCCTGACCGATCCGGGCCACGACATCGACGTCGAGGTGGCAGGGCACATCACCACGATGGTCGACTACTGGATGGGGCGGGCCGACTTCATGGGCGCCGTGAAGGCCGGCGACCTGTCGGTCGTCGGCCCGCGACCGCTGGTGCGGGCACTGCCGACGTGGTTCACCCGGAGCCTGTTCGCGCCGGTGCCCCTGCCAGCCTGACCGATGTCGGTGCCTTCTCCTAGGCTGTGACGCATGGCGCCGAAGGACCGTCCGCTCGTGCCGGAGGAGTGGGTGCGGCGGCTGACCTCGATCCTCTGCGCACTGCCCGAGTGCAAGGAGGAGCCGGCCTGGGTCGGCACCCGCTGGCGGGTGGGCGCGGCCACCATCGCGCACGTCTTCGGCGGCGAGGACCAGCTGTTCCGGATCACGTTTCGCGCCGAGTCTGACGAGGTGATGGCCTTCGAGCACCTGGGCGAGCCCTACTTCCGCTCGGGCTGGGGTCCCAACGTCGTCGGCATGCTGCTCGACGACGACACCGACTGGACCGAGCTGGCGGAGCTGCTCACCGATTCCTACTGCATCCAGGCGCCGATGAAGCTGGTGGCGCAGGTGGAGCGCCCGACTTGATGCCGGGCGCTCCGATGGGTGGATGGTGGGTGATCAGCCCTGGGCGGCGTCGTACCGCTCCTGGATGACCTGGTTGGGCGCCTCGTTGGGCTGGCTGATCCGCACGTGGTTGCCGAACGGGTCCCGGATGCCGAAGTCGGTGCCGTAGGGCTGCTCGACCGGTTCCTGGGTGATCTCGACGCCGGCGGCGTTGAGTGCGTCGTACGTCGCGTGGACGTCGTCGCTCGTGAGGAACAGCCCGCCGAGGGCGCCCTTGGTGACGAGCTCGCGCACCTGGGCGGCGGTGTCGGCGTCGTGCTGCGGGCCGCCGACGAGCTCGAGAAGGAGCTTGACGTCGGCGCCCGGTACGCCGACGGTGAGCCACCGCATGAAGCCGAGGTCGACGTCGTCACGGACTTCGAAACCGAGGTGCTCGGTGTAGAAGGCGAGGGCCTCGTCCTGGTCGAGGACCGGGACGCTCTTGATGCTGATGGAGGTGATGTGGTTGGTAGTCATGACGAGGACGCTATGCGCGGTGGGGGTCGGTCCGCTTCTCCGAAACCGCTGTCTGTCTCGCACTCTCGCGGGGCCGCGTCCAGGCGGCGATGAAGCAGCTCGGGACGTGCACGGGGTCGTGCCTGCACCCGGAACTCGCTCGGTGTGCAGCCGACGATGGTGGTGAACGTCCGGCTGAACGTGCCGAGGCTGGCGAACCCCACGTCCCAGGCGATGTCGGTGACCGCGCGATCCGTCTGCCGCAGCAGCGTCATCGCCCGCTCGACGCGGCGGCGCTGGAGGTAGCGGTGCGGCGTTTCGCCGTACACCTCCTTGAAGACCCGGCCGAACTGAGAGGCGCTCAGGTGCGCGATCGCCGCGAGGGTGGGTACGTCGAGTGGCTCGGCGTAGCGACGATCCATCTCGTCACGGGCGCGGAGCATCCGGCGGTTCACGTCTTCCTGCGGGGTCAGCTCCACGCTCGCCACGTTAACGGTCTGGCCACATCGGTGGCCGGGCTTGGTACGAGGCAGCATGCTGGAGGGGTGGTCAAGCTCGCCGCCCTGCTCGCCGTCGTCAGTGTCGGCTTCACAGTGTGGTGCCTGGTCGAGGTGATCTCCACCGACCGCACCCGCATCCGCAGCCTCCCCAAGGTGGCGTGGATCCTCCTGGTCCTGTTCCTCCCGCTCGTCGGCGGCGTCGCGTGGCTCCTGGGTGGACGGTCGAGCGCGGTCACTCAGGTGACGCCGGGCCCCGACCGCGCGACCCGGAAGGACGCGAGCAACCCGGCGGTGGAGGCGGCCGACTTCTCGACGAGGATCCGCGAGCGGGCCGAGGAGCAGCGCCGTCGCTACGAGCAGCAGAAGAAGAAGGACGCGGCGGCGCCGGAGGGCGACGAGCCGGAGACGGACAGGCCCGAGGTCTGAAGTTCCACTCGCTCGGGTGGAAGTTCATCGGGTGCCACGCGTGACGGGACCAGCCGAGGTCTGAAGTTCCACTCGCTCGGGTGGAAGTTCATCCGGCCTCGCTCACTCCCCCGGTCGTCGCGTCCACGAGCGGGCCGAGCGGCAGCGCATGCAGGGCGGCCTCGAGCTCCGGGGTGACGTAGTGGCGCTCGCGGTCGTTGAGCACCCAGGCTCCGTGCAGCGGGTGGATCTCGCCGCAGGAGTCGATCGAGAAGCCGACCGAGTCGCCCCACGGGGTCATGGCCTCGATCCAGGAGAGGGCGGCCTCCCCGCACGGGTGCGTCCTGCTCGGCAGCCCGGGCCAGAGCTCGGCATTCAACGCGCTCACCAGGTCGGGAGGGGCGACGGCTGCGCGCACCCTGGGTGAGCGGGGGCTGACGCACCACGTCGCCACGGACAGGTCGACATCCGGTAGCACCAGTGCGGATCGCGGATTGGCCCCGGGCCAGGCGGGACACGACACCGTGCCTCCTGGATCCGGTGCCGACTGGTCCTCGCGCTGGTCCACCAGTGCCTCGGTGAACGCAGTGGCCAGCTCGACACCGCCCTCGCGTCGAAGATCCTCCCCGACGGTGAGGAGGTTGCAGCCGTAGGAGCCGAGCTGCACGGCTCGCCAGTCGCCGCCCGGATACCCGAACCAGTAGACGAGCTCCGGCCCCGCATCGGCGTTGCACGGGGTGTTGCGCTCCGCCGCCGGCTGGTCGTTGACCAGGGTGACCAGCTCGGCCACCCCGGTCGTCAGCAGGTCGGCCGGTCCCTGGATCGCGCCACCGAGGGGGTTGCCGTCGTAGTCGCTCAGCGGCGCGCCCGGACACAACCGCACGCGCGTCGCGCCGCTGGGCAGGTCGCCCTCGGGGAACCGCACCTGCGTCTTCGTCGAGGGACAGCCGTCGACGAGACCGCTGGGCACCGGCACACGACTCTCCGCACCTGACTCGCCGGCCGCGCTGCAGCCGGTGAGGATCAGGGCGCCGGCGGCCAGCGCGGCCGCGAGCCCGAGGGAGTCCATCGCTGCATCGTGGGGGCCTCGTGACGGCGTACGGAAGGGAAGCGGGGCGACTTGGCGCCCAATCGTGACCGGGCCGAGACTTGGAACTACGCCTGGCGCAGCGGCACGAACCGATAACGCCCGTGCTCGGTCACGACGCCGCCCGGGTTGGTGACGCGGAGCATGGTGCTGGCGACGGGGATGACCATGATCCCGTCGGCGGCGAGCTGGTCGACGAGCTCGGCTGGAAGGGTGTCGGGTTCGGCGGACACGAGGATCCGGTCGTACGGCGCCCGGTCGGGCGCACCGAGCACGCCGGCCGTCGCCCGGTTGATCGAGGCCCAGGACTGATGCGTGGCAGCCAGGTTGGCCCGGCCGAACGTCACGAGCTCCGGCTCGAGCTCGACGCCGACGACCTCCCCGGCCGGACCCACGAGATGGGCCAGCAAGGCGGTGGTCCAGCCCGACCCGGTGCCGACGTCGAGCACGCGCTGACCGGGGTGGACGTCCAGCAGTCGGAGCATGTCCGCGACCGTGCGTGGCTGGGAGTTCGTCTGCCCGAGGCCGATCGGGAGCGGCCCGTCGTGGGCGGCGCGTCGACGCTCGCGGCGCGGCAGGAAGCCGCGTCGAGGCACGGCCTCGAAGGCGGCCGTCACTGCGTCCATGCCCTCGAGTGAAGCACGCTCAGGAGCGCGGTGGCAGCGGGAAGAGCATCGAGGTGCGTGCGGCGTACTCCCGATATCCCGGCCGTTGCATCATCGTCCGCTCGAGGAGCCGGGCACCCGTGGCGAACGCGAGGAAGTACGTCATTGCGATGGGCGCGACGATCGTCGCCAGTCCCGGCAGCCAGCCGACCGACAGCGCGCCGGCGAGCCAGATCCCCCACCAGACGCACGCATCGCCGAAGTAGTTCGGGTGCCGCGTGTAGCGCCACAGCCCGGTCTCCATGACCGACGGCTTCTGGTCCTGGGGGAGCTTCCTGTACGCCGCGAGCTGCGCGTCGCCGACGGCCTCGAACACCAGGCCGACCAACCAGACGAGGACGCCGACCCAGAGGACCCAGGTCCATCGGACGTCGTACGCCGCAGCGGTCACCAGCGGCAGGGACACGACGAACACTGCGAGACCCTGCACGGCGAACACCTTGCGGATGACGGTGCCGAAGCCCGCGTCACCGAGCATCGCGGTGTAGCGCGGGTCCTCGCCGTGGCCACGCGACCGGCGGAAGATGTGGAGGGCGAGTCGACCGCCCCACACGGTGACCAGCAGTGCCAGCAGCCACGACAACCACTGCCCGGAGGCGACCGCGAGCACGAGGGCGACGGCGACGAACGCCAGTCCCCACGCCACGTCCACCACCGAGACGCGGCCCACCCGCCAACTGACCCACGCGGTGAGCCCCATCACCAGCACGCAGGTCAGCAGGTCGATACCAGCAGCGCCGAGCACGCCGAGATCACCCACGAGGGTGCCTCACCATGACCGTCGCGCCGGCAGCGTGTGGACCGCGCCCGGGCGCACCGAGAGGATCTGGTCGACCCCCATGCGCCCGTCCCGGAAGGCCATCGAGCCGCCGACCAGGTAGAGCCGCCACACCCTGACGACCTCCTCGCCGACCAGCTCGGTGAGCCGTGGCAGGTTGGCCTCGAACCTCTCCAACCACCCCGCCACCGTCTGCACGTAGTGCTCGCGCAGGCCGTGCACGTCGCGCACCTCGAGACCCCCGTGCTCCAGGTGCGCGACCGTCTCGCCGACCGGACGCATGTGCATGTCCGGGGCGATGAACGACTCGATGAACGGGCCGCCGCCGGGGTGGCGACCGCCCTGCTTGCCGGAGCGAGACATCTGCTGGACCAGCACGCGGCCGCCCGGCTTCACGGCGCGACGGAGCACGTCGACGTACGCCGGATAGTTGGCCTCGCCCACGTGCTCGCCCATCTCCAGGGATCCGACGGCGTCGAAGTGGTCCCGCTCCGGGACGTCGCGGTAGTCCTGCAGCCGGATCTCGACCCGGTCACCCAGCCCGCGTTCGGCGATCCGCGCGTCGATGAACTTCTTCTGCTCGGCGGCGATCGTGACGCCGGTGACCTGCGCGCCGAAGTGCTCGGCCGCGTGCAGCGACAGCGAGCCCCAGCCGCAGCCGACGTCAAGCATGCGCATGCCGGGCCGGAGTCCGAGCTTGGTGCACACCAGGTCGAGCTTGGCGCGCTGCGCGTCCTCGAGGGTGGTCTCCGGGGTCGCGTGGAAGCCGCAGCTGTAGGCCATGGATGGGTCGAGGATGAGCGAGTAGAACTCGTTGCTCAGGTCGTAGTGGTGGCTGATCGCGCGCCGGTCGCGGATCGCGCTGTGCAGCCGGCCCTTGACGCGGGCCTGGCTCGCGGGCACCTTCGGCGGCAGGCCGAGCACGCCCAGGCCGGCCGCGGTGCGCAGTGCCTGCACGAGGGCGCCCGGCGATCGGCGTACGCCCTCGAGACCTCGCTCCGAGCCGACGGCGAACGCGTGCGTGAGGGCCGAGTCGAGGTCCCAGCCGTCCTGCTCGGGGACGTCGAGATCGCCGGTGACGTAGGCCTGCGCGGCACCGAGCTCGCCGGGATGCCAGAGCAGCCGGCGCAGCGCGTCGGGGGAGCGAAGGACGACGAGCGGCCCGTCCTCGGGCCCGGCGATGGAGCCGTCCCACACCTGCAGCCGTACGGGCAGGTCACCGCCGATGAACGGTCGCGCCGCCTCGGCGAGGCCGTGGGCGATGCCCGTCGTGGTCACGGCCGGGCGCTCGGTCGTGGTCGTCATCGCTGGCCGTCCTTGACGAAGGTCAGCTGCTGGACGTTGATGTAGCCGCTGGCGAAGCCGGCGCGGGAGTAGGCGAGGTAGAAGTGCCACATCCGCATGAACTGGTCGTCGAAGCCGAGTGCGATCACGTCGTCGCGCCGGGCGAGGAACAGCTCGTCCCAGCGTCGCAGGGTCTCGGCGTAGTGACCGCCGAACTCCAGGATCCCGGTGCGCCGCAGCGCGGTCTGCGCGGACGTGATCTCGTCGATGACCTGCACGCTGGGCAGGAAGCCGCCCGGGAAGACGTACTTGTTGATCCACGTCTGGGTGCCGCGGGTGGCGAGCATCCGGTCGTGCGGCATCGTGATCGCCTGGATCGCGACCCGGCCGCCCGGGGCGAGGGCGTGGTCGATGGTCTGGAAGTAGGTGTCCCAGAACTCGTGGCCCACGGCCTCGATCATCTCCACGCTGACGATGGCGTCGTACGCCGCAGCGAACTCCGGCCGCGCCAGTGCGCGGTAGTCCAGCAGCTCGATCCGGACCCGGTCTGCGCACCCGGCGTCGGCCACTCGCTGCTCGGCGAGCTCGAGCTGTTCGACGGACAGGGTGATCGAGTGGACGTCCGCACCACGGCGGGCGGCACGGATCGCGAGCTCGCCCCAACCGGTACCGATCTCCAGGACCCGACTGCCGGCCGTGACGCCGGCCTCGTCGAGCAGCCGCTCGATCTTGCGCGCCTGCGCGTCCGCGAAGTCGGGGCTGTGGACAACCCCACTCCCGTCGACCGCGTTGTCGGTGGCGTCTGGTGGGGTGGCGATCAGGTGGTCAGGGCCATCCGTGCCGGCGGCGAAGGAGGTGGGGAACAGGGCGGACGAATAGCTCAGTGTCTCGTCGAGGAAGAGCGCGAAGAGCTCGTTCGACAGGTCGTAGTGATGCGCGATGTTGGCCCGGCTGTTGGCCTCGGTGCTCCGCTGGTGGCGCGGGGTGCGGTGGGTGACGACGGCCCGCGCGCGCTGCAACGACTCGGGGACGAGCGTCGCGATCCGGGCGGCGGGCACGGTCAGGAACCCGGCCAGGTCGTCGGTGTCCCAGGCGCCGGTGAGGTAGGCCTCGCCGAAGCCGATCAGGCCGTCGCGCCCGACGCGGGCGTAGAACTCCTCGGGACGATGGATGACCATGCGCGGGCCACCACGGCCGAAGGTGCGCCCGAGGCCGCGGCTGTTGGGGACTTCCTCGACGAGGACGTCCAGGCGGCGGATCGCAGCGGCGAACAGTCGGCGCGCGATCGCGGCCGAGACGACGGTGCGCGGACCGGCGGGCACCGGCTCGAGACCGGGGTGCCGGGAGGTGCTGGCGTGGTCGGCTTCGTCGTGGGTTGGGTTGTTGGCAAGGCTTGTCATCGGACACCTTCCTGGTGGTGGGGCGGGCGAGGGCGGACCGGAAGTCGGCGAGCCCACAGCCAGATGCCGTGGACCCGGATGAGTGCACTGCCGCGGAGGGCGGCGCCGGCGGTGCGCCAGGTGCTGGGCCAGCTGCTGTGCTTGCCGCGCGTCGATGCGATCCGTTCGCCGGCAACGTTCGCGCTGAACGGCTGGCCGTCGGCCGTGTGCAGCGTGACGGCGATGGTGAGCCGGTCGTTCGGCACCGGGACCGCCAGCTCGTAGTGGCCGTCGACCCCGTGGAACGGCGAGACGTACATGGCCTTGTCCGTGCGGGCTCGGCCCTGCCCGTCCGGGTGTACGAGGTAGGCGTGCCGGTCGCCGTACGTGTTGTGGACCTCGACCACTGCTGCCGCCTGTGCGCCCGTGGCGTCGAAGCACCAGAAGACGGAGATCGGGTTGAAGCAGTAGCCGAGCGAGCGTGGGTTGGCGGCCATCAGGACCCGGCCGCCGGCGATGTCGACCCCGTGCTGGTCGAGGAACGCCTCGACGTTGGCGCGGATCGTGGACGACGGCGAGCCGAGGTGGTCGCGCGCCTCGAAGCGGGCGAGCGGACCGCGGTCCGGCAGGTGGTCGAGGTCGACCAGCCACAGGTGCGACCGGTGCTCGAAGGTGCGCTTGAAGGGGGTGCGCCGCGTGTGCCGGATCGTGGTCCGGAACAGGCCGGGTTCCACCGATCGGGACGCGGCCGCCGTCGCGGTCGGCCAGCTGAGGCCGAGCCTGGTCGCAGCAGCCAGCCCGGATCGCGCGCCGTCCTCGTGGAAGCCCCAACCGTGGTAGGCGCCGGCAAAGGCGACCCGGTCGGTGTCGATGGAGGGCAGGCGCCGCTGGGCGGCCACGGACGCCGGCGTGTAGAGCGGGTGCTCGTACTCCATCCGCTCGATCACGGTCGCCGGGTCGACGAGGTGTTCCCCGCCCAGGGTGACGAGGTAGTGCGTGTCGGTGGGGAGCCGCTGCAAGCGGGTCAGGTCGTAGGTGACGATCACCTGGCCGGTCGGGGTGGCCGGCCGCTGGAAGTTCCAGCTCGAGCGGGCGTTCCTGGCTGCCGGCAGCAGGGAGGTGTCGGTGTGCAGCAGAGCGGTGTTGTCGGAGTAGGGCAGCGCGCCCAGCACCTCGGCCTGGGCGGCCGTCGGCGACTCCAGCATCGTCAGGGCCTGCGAGGGATGAGTGGCCACGACGATCGCGTCGAAGGTGTGGACCCGGCCGTTGCTGTCGGTGACCTCGACCCGGTCGTCGAGCTCGGAGACCGAGGTGACCTTGGTCCCGGTGTGCACCGTCTGCAGCTGGGCGGCGACGGCGGCGACGTAGGTCCCCGAACCGCCGGTGACGGTGCGCCACTCGGGCGAGCCGAAGACGCCGAGCATGCCGTGGTGCTCGAGGAAGGTGAAGAGGTAGCGCGCGGGGTAGTCCAGCGACGTCTCGGGGTCGCACGACCACACCGCCGCGACCATCGGCTCCATGAAGTGGCGCACGAAGTGGTCGGAGAAGTCGCCGTCGCGCAGGAACTCCCGCAGCGTCTGGTCGCCGGCGTCGGGCGCAGCCAGCACCTTCCGGGCCCGGCGGTGGAACCGCGGGATCGACGCCAGCATCCGCCAGTGGGTGGCCGAGGTGAGGGCGGCCCGGGTTGGGAAGAGCCCGCGCGCGCCGAGAGCGCCGGCGTACTCGACGCCTGACCCCTGGTCGGAGACCGACAGCGACATCTCGGACGGCTGGGTGGCGATGTCCAGCTCGGCGAAGAGCCGCAACAGCGTCGGGTAGGTGCGCCGGTTGTGCACGATGAAGCCGGTGTCGATCCGGAGCTCGCCGCCGGGCGAGTCCACGACGTGGGTGTCGGCGTGACCTCCCAGCCGCTCGTCCGCCTCGAACAGCGTCACCCGGGCGGTGCGCGAGGCGACGTACGCAGCGGTCAGTCCAGCTACACCGGAGCCAATGACTCCGATGTGAGGGGGCGGGGTGGTCATGTCGCTTGGGAGAAGTCGAAGAGGGCGACCGGTGGCAGATTGGGTGTCTCCGAGCCGCCATCGGGCTCGACCGTCACACCGGCGGCGCTCGCTGTCGCGGCGTCTCCCTCGAGGACGATCTCCTGGTCTCCGCCGTCCATCAGGCCGGCCGAGATCATCTCACCGCGCTGCTGGAGCCAGAGCTGGTAGACCTTGCCGGTCGGCGCAGACGCCATGTCCTCGGTGCGGATGACGGCCTTGTGCAGGGCCTTGGACCGGGTGACCGTGGCCTGGCCGGCCTCACCCAGGTCAATGCTGACCGACTGCGCGTCGGGCGCCCGGAGAACCTGCTCGGCGGCGGTCAGCGACCCCTTGTCCGACGGTGGTGCCCACGGCTGCCAGACAGCAGCACCGACACCGAGAATGGCGACGATGGACGCGGCGACCAGAAGGGGAAACCAGGCAGCACGCCTGGATGGTTCAACGATGGGGGGCAACGGGCGGACCTGGGAGATGCCGGAGAGCACGGAGGCACGCAGCGACTCCGGCGGGGTGACGGCGGAGGCTTCGGCCAGGAGTGCGGTGGTCTCGCGGAGGCTGGCGACCTCGTCACGGCAGTCCTCACACTCGGCCAGGTGCTGTTCGAAGGCCGCTCGCTCGAGGTCATCGACCGCGTCGAGGGCGTAGGCGCCCGAGAGCTTGTGGATGTCGCTCATGACCCAACTCCCATCGCATCGCGCAACCGGATGAGTCCATCCCGGATGCGGGTCTTGGCGGTGCCGACTGGTACGTCGAGCATCGTTGCCACTTCTGTATGTGTGTAGCCCCCGAAGAAGGCCAGCTCTACTGCTTGTCTCTGTACTGCTGTGAGCCCGGCGACCGCACTGCGGACCCGTTGGCCCTCCAGTGACGCGTGGGCCGCCTCCACCGTCGAGTCGTGCTCGATGGCCTGGCTCTCCCGGTGGTACGTCGCATCGCGAGCCGTGGCGGACTCGGCCGAGCGGACCCGGTCGACTGCCTTGCGGTGCACGATCGTGAGGAGCCAGCCGATTGCACTCCCCCGAGCGGGATCGAAGCGGCTGCTGGTGCGCCACGCGTCGAGGTAGGCCTCCTGGAGGATCTCTTCTGCGTGCGCGGGGTTGCGGACCACCCGGAGCGCGAGCCCGTAGGCGCGAGCGGAGGTGGCGTCGTACAGCTGGGCAAAGGCACCCTCGTCGCCGCGGCTCGATGCCTGCATCCAGGACGCGAGCTGAGCTGCGGCACCGTCGTGTGACGTGCCCCCGACGGGGCGCCCTCATCGGAGGGCACCCCGTCGGGTACGGACTTCAAGTGGTCCACGTCAGTGATCCTTGCTTGTTTGTCGGGGATCCGACAGTTACATCTGGGGCATCATGACGGTGTCGATGACGTACACCTTGGCGTTGGCGGTCGGTGATGTTGCCGCAGATCACGTTGGCCATCTCCTCGGAGTCGGCCGTGAACGCGTCACCCGAGCCGTCGACGGTCAGCTCGTCCTTGTTCAGCGTGGTCGAACGTGCCGGCCAGGTTGTCCGGCGTCAGGGTCTCCGGCACGACGTGGTGCGTGAGGATCGCCGTCAGGGTGGCCTTGTCCGCGAGGACCTTCTTCAGGGTCTTCGCCGGGATCTTGGCGAACGCGTCGTCGGTCGGCGCGAAGACGGTGATGCCCTCGGCCGAGTTGAGGGTGTCGACGAGGCCGGCCTCGGTCACGGCGGCGACCAGGGTCTTGAGGAGCGGGTTGCCGGAGGCGGCGGTGGCGACAGGCTCGGTGGCCATGCCCGCGAAGGAGCCCGGGTCGGACTCGTCGGTCGGGATGGCGGCGCAGCCGTCACCGAAGGTGTCGGCACCGGCGTCGGCGGCTGCCGGCTCCGAGGACTCCTCGGTCGTCGGCTCTTCCGAGGCGGAGCTGGTCTCGCTGGCGGAAGCGTCGGAGCCGGTGTCAGCAGCGTCGTCACCGCCACAGGCAGCCATGCCGAAGGACAGGGTCAGCGCCAGTGCGGCCAGACCGGAGTTGCGGGCGATGCGGTTCATGGAAGTGCCTTTCGTGAGGGGCTCCGGAGCCGGTGGCCCCGGGAGTCTTTCCGGGTGGTGTTCGGTGCCTCGGGTGAGGCGGATTGGTACTGATGTGAAAAAAGATCAGCCGACGTTGACGGCGATCTCCTGGATGCCCGTCGAGCCGTCCGGGAACGGGGTCACGCGGGCGGCCGTCTGCACGTCGCCGGCCTTGTTGGTGGCGCGGCTGGCGACGAAGTGCTGTCCGGGCTCGGCGTCCCACTCGAGGTACCACTGGCGCCAGTAGTCGTTGCCGGCGTCCGGGCCCATCGTGGCGACCCGCCACGGACCGCCGTCGATGCGCACCTCCACCTTGTCGATGCCGACGCCCTGCGCCCAGGCGACCCCACCGATGAAGGTGCGGCCGACGTCGGTGTCTGACAACGGCCTGGGGGTGTCGATGCGGCTGGAGATCTTGATCGGTGCGTCGGTGGCCCAGTCGCGCTCGGTCCAGTACGCCTGCTCTTCGTCGTACGTCGTGATGGTCAGCTTGGACAGCCACTTGGTGGCGCTGACGAAGCCGTAGAGACCCGGCACCACCACCCGCACGGGGAAGCCGTGCTCACGCGGCAGCGGGCCGCCGTTCATGCCGAAGACGATCATCGAGTCGCGCCCGTCGGTGGCGACGCTCAGCGGGGTCGAGATCGTCATGCCATCGACGTCGGTCGCGAGGATCTGGTCGGCCTTGGTGTTCTCGATGCCGGCCAGGGCGAGGACGTCGGTCAGGCGGACGCCGCGCCAGAGGGCGCTGCCGAGGTAGGACCCGCCGACGTCGTTGGAGACGCAGGTCAGGGTGATGTCGCGCTCGATGACCTCGAGCTCATAGAGGTCCGCCAGCGTGAGCGTGACCTCCTTGTCGACGTCGCCGTCGATGGTCAGCGTCCACGAGTCGGCGTCCACGATCGGCAGCGAGAGGCGCGTGTCGACGCGGTAGAAGTCAGCGGTCGGCGTACGGAACGGCGAGATCCCGGCGACCTTCTCTTCGAGCCCCATCGGCAGCGGCTTGGCGGCGCCGGCCACGGCCGGGAGGTCGATGTCGGTGCCCTTGAGGCGGTACGCCGAAATGAACCGTCCGGCGCTTCCGAAGGCCGCCGCGGCGACCGCCAGGCCGCCGGCGGCCAGCAGCACGCCGCGACGGGTCGGTCCTGCTGCACCCTCTTCCGAGCTGGCCTCTTCGAGGCGGTGCAGCCACCACAGGGCGACGGCACCGACCAACGCGGCGACCAGGCTCGGCAACAGGTCCAAGGGGCCGGCGGAGGGCCGGATCATCGCGAGCACGCCGGCGAGGGCGGCGAGGCCGACGATCATCAACAGGCCGGCCGTGATGCGGCGAGCCGCCACCATCCCGGCGATGCCGGCAAGCACCAGCACGCCGACCATCACCGACCCGATCAGGATCGGCTTGTCGGCGTTGCCGAAGTTCTTGACCGCCCACTCCTTGACGGGAGTGGGGGTCAGGTCGATCACCGTCGATCCGACGGCGAGGACGGGCGAGGCCGCCGGGACGGTCAGGGCGGCCACGAGGTGGGCGGCCGCGACACCGGCGAGGGTGGCGAGGACGCCGTACAGGGCGTGGAGCAGTCGTGTCAGCACGGAGGGTGTTCGGTGCGGCGCCCCGAGCGGATTGCGGCAGGATGCCGCACATGGAACTCGTCCACTACGCCGTCAACGACGCCGTCGCCACCATCACCCTCGACTCGTCGCACAACCGCAACGCGCTGTCGAAGCAGCTGGTGACCGAGCTGTTCGGGCACCTCGAGACGGCGGCCGCCGACGACGACGTGCGGGTGGTGCTGATTGCCTCGGCCGGCCGGGTCTTCTGCTCGGGCGCCGACCTCTCCGAGGCGACGGCCGACGGGATGGAGGAGGGCGCCCGCCGCATCGTCGCGCTGCAGAGACTGATCGTGTCCATGGACAAGCCAGTGGTCGTGCGGGCGTACGGCGCAGTCCGCGCCGGCGGCATCGGGATCGTGGCCGCCTCGGACATCGCGGTCGCCAACGAGTCGGCAACGTTCGCGCTGACCGAGGTGAAGCTGGGGCTCGCCGCGGCGATCATCAGCCTGACCGTGCACCACCGGATGAGCCCTCGTGCCGCCGCGCTCACCACGCTCGGCGGTGAGGTGTTCGGCGGCTCCGACGCTGCGGCGTACGGACTCGTGACGATGGCCGTGCCGGACGAGGAGATCGACGCACGCGTCGCCGCCGTGTGCCAGTCGCTCGCCACCGGCGCTCCCCAGGGGCTGCGCGAGTCGAAGCGGATCCTGAACGCCGACCTGATCGCGCGCATCGACGAGCGTGGCGCCGAGATGGCGGCCCTGAGCGCCCGGCTCTTCGCCTCCGACGAGGCCCGCGAGGCGATGACGGCGTTCCTCAGCCGGAAGAAGTGAGCAGCTCCGAGACGAGGTAGTCGAGGCCGAGGTAGGTCTCGCGTGGCGGGGTGCCGACCATCGCCGACGTGGGGCCGCACGTCGGCCCGTTGATCGAGGCGGCGCGACGCGTGCCGGTGAGGTCCTCGAGCACGACGACGTAGGACGGACGAGCCGTGATCCCACAATCCGCCTCGCCGGGCCTCACGGCAGCCTGAAGCGTCGCTCGGACCTCCTCGGCGTCCGAGCCGGACAGCTCCCAGCTCCGTTCGAAGCGCGGTTCCTTGCCGGCATAGGCGCACACCAGGGCGCGGGCCGCCGTCGCGAGCAGGATGGGCTGACGAGAGGTCGGCCGCTCGTCATGCGTGCCCAGGTCGGGGGCGGACGCGCCATCGGCCGACAGCCCCGTCAGGTCCAGCCGATCCGGGCAGCCCGGCCAGGGCCTGGGCTCGCTTGCGGCGTACGACGCATCGCGCTCGGCTCCGAGTGCGGTGACCAGACCGACGGCGACCGTGGCGGGCGCGCACCCGGCGTCGGGCTCGAGGACCATCCGGTCCGTGCTGGCGCCGAGTCGGCCGATCGTGCCGTCGGCCCAGCCGATCTGGATCTCGAACGAGCGCGGGGTCCGGGTGCAGTCCGTCGTCAGGTCGTCGTCGCGCCAGGACGCGACGAGATCCGCGGCGCTCTCGCCGGAGAGCGCCGTGTCCGGGGCGAGCACCCAGCCCGCGTTGCCCTCCGGGGGTGGGCAGAAGCTGACCCACTCGACCTCACCGTCCTTGAGGGCGTCGTCCACGACGGCCGGCTCGGCGTCGCTCACGCAGTCGACGGTGGCCGCGGCAACCTCGTCCGACCTTCGGAGGAGCCACAGCCGACGCAGGCCAGAGCCACGAGCAGGACGATGACGATCCTCATGCGAGCTCCCGACGACGGGTGGTGGTCATCTGTCGGACGCGTGCCCAGCCGTCGCGGTTGCACGCTCCGGCGCACGTCCGGGGGACGAGTCGGTGAATCCGCCGTTCGCGACGTGGATCGAGTCGGTAGTCTTGATCTTCTGCCGTTTTGTCGAACGGCAGGGACCGACCAGTGAGCAGAGCATGGGGGAGTGACCGGGTGAGTGATCAGCTCGAGTCTCGGGAGATCGCAGTCGAGCAGGAGTTCGTCGATCGCGTGTACGTCCAGCTCGAGGCGAGCGCCCGCAATGCGCAGCAGCTGGCCAAGGAAGGCCACGAGCGCGGCAAGCTCGAGCACGAGGGTGGCCTCGTCGAGCGCGACGCGATGGTCTTCCAGGCGGCCAAGCGGATCGCCCAGCTCGACGCGGCGCACGAGGGCCTCGTCTTCGGCCGCCTCGACCTGACCGCGGACGTCGACAAGGAGCCGCGCTACATCGGCCGGATCGGCCTGCGCGACGCCGACCGCGACACCCTGCTGATCGACTGGCGCGCGCCCGCGGCCTCCGTCTTCTACCAGGCCACGGCCGCCGAGCCGCAGGGCGTGATCCGCCGCCGCGTGCTGAGCGCCGAGCACCGCACCGTCGTCGGCGTCGAGGACGAGCTGCTCGACACCAACGCCGAGACCGACCTCCCGATCATCGGCGAGGGCGCCCTGATGGCCCAGCTCGGCCGCGCCCGCGACCGCTCCATGCACTCCATCGTCGCCACCATCCAGGCCGAGCAGGACAAGGCGATCCGCGCTCCCGGCAAGGGCGTCGTGTCGATCTCCGGCGGCCCCGGCACCGGCAAGACCGTGGTGGCGCTGCACCGTGCGGCCTTCCTCCTCTACTCCGACCGTCGCCGCTACGAGTCCGGTGGTGTCCTCGTCGTCGGTCCGAGCGGTGTCTTCATGCGCTACATCGAGCGGGTGCTGCCCAGCCTCGGCGAGACCGCCGTCGCGCTCCGCAGCCTCGGCGAGGTCGTCGACGGCCTCCGTGCGACGCGCCACGACGAGCCCGCGGTCGCAGACATCAAGGGTTCGGCCCGGATGGCGGAGGTGTTGCGGCGTACCGCCCGGCAGCAGGTCCCCGGCAGTGCGGGCGACTTCGACTACTTCTGGCGCGACGACCGGCTCAAGCTCGATCGCGGAACCTTGGGTCGCGTACGCCGCCAGCTGATGTCGCAGGGTCGCCGCAACCGGCAGCTGCCGCGCGTGGCCAACGCGCTGCTCGACGCGCTGTGGCGCCAGGTCCGCGGCGAGCGCGGTCGCGAGCAGGGTCGCGAGTTCTTCAACGACGAGCTCCTCTCCGACCAGCGCTTCGTCGACTTCGCGACCGCCTGGTGGCCGCCGCTCGACGCGCCGACGGTGCTGTCGTGGCTGCACGAGCCGGAGTTCCTGCACCGTGTGTCCGACGGCCTGCTCACGCCCGAGGAGCAGCGCCTGCTCACCAAGTCGTGGGACGGCAGCGGCCCCTCCGTCGAGGACGTGCCGCTGATCGACGAGCTGCGCTATGCGCTCGGCGACGTACCCCTCAAGACCGATGCCGACCACGACCGCGACGACACCCTCACCGTGCTCGAGGGCGGGGTCGACCTGCAGGAGCTGACGACCGCGGCCGACCGGGAGTACGCCCCCTCCGGTCGCGCCTGGGCGCCGCCCACCCACCGCATCGAGGACGACGGCTTCGCGCACGTCCTGATCGACGAGGCCCAGGACCTGACGCCGATGCAGTGGCGGATGGTCGGTCGCCGTGGCCGCACCGCGAGCTGGACCATCGTCGGCGACCCGGCGCAGTCCTCGTGGCCGATCCCGGCCGAGTCCGGCGCCGCCCGCGCCGAGGCGCTCGAGGGCAAGGTGTCGCACGAGTTCCACCTGGGGACCAACTACCGCAACTCGGCCGAGATCTACGAGTTCGCCGCCGCCTACGCGCAGCGGGTCGGGCTCGACGCCGACCTGCCTGACGCCGTACGCCGCACCGGCACCGCGCCCCGCGAGGTCAGTGCCTCAGGCGATCTCGAGGCCACCGTCCGCGAGGAGGTGCTCGCCACGGCTGGCCAGGTCTCCGGCACCGTCGGCATCGTGGTCCCGGTCGCGCGCCGCTCCGAGGTCAACGGGTGGCTGGCATCGTGGCCCGAGCTGGCCGACGACGCCCGCGGCGCACGCGCGGCCGTGGACTCGTCGGTCACCCCGAGCGGCGAGGACCGGGTCGTCGTGCTGACCGGCCTCGACACCAAGGGCCTGGAGTTCGACGGCATCGTGGTCGTGCGCCCGCAGGAGATCGAGGACGAGTCGGCCACCGGCCGGTCCACGCTCTACGTCGTGCTCACCCGTGCGACGCAGCTGCTGACGACCATCAGCTGAGGACGCGCCCGCCCACCCCGTGGTCGGGGAACGAGATCGGGCGCAAACGCGCGCCCGACCCCGATCTGGTTCCCCAGCCGATCCCGCCCGCGACCGGAGGGCGGGCACGGGGTCTGGAGCAACGTCGTTCGCCCGTAGGGTTTCGCCCATGACTGCCGCAGCCGACGTTCGCGCCCTCCTGGAGCAGGTCCAGGGGCAGGACGCGTGGGCTGTGATCCGGCGCAAGGCCGCACCCACGGCCGGCATCGTCGGCGGCACCCGGAGCGAGGTCGAGTCGATCCTCGACATCCCGCTCGAGGACGGCGTCCCCGAGCCGGGGCGCAGCGCCGATCGTCTGGTGGCAGTGCCCTTCCGCCAGATCGCCGAGCGTGGCTTCGACGTGATCGACGACGGCACCCCGCTCGTCGTCGTCGACATCACCGTCGAGCACGAGGTCGGCGTCGACGACCTGATCGAGGCGCTCCCCGACGTACCCGTCGAGTTCGCCGACCGCGGCGGCTTCGTGGTCGACGACGACGACTACGCCGTCATCGTCGAGCAGATCATCAGGGACGAGATCGGCCAGGGCGAGGGCGCCAACCTGGTGATCGGCCGGCACTACCGAGCGGTCGTCGCCGACTGGGACGTCGAGCGAGCGCTCACCGTCTTCCGACGGCTGCTGGTGCGAGAGCGCGGCGCCTACTGGACGTTCATCTTCTTCACCGGCGACCGGTTCCTGATCGGCGCGAGCCCGGAGCGGCACGTGTCGGTGATGGGCGGTGACGTGCGGATGAACCCGATCTCGGGGACCTTCCGCGTGGGCACGCCCTCGGTTTCGACACGCTCGGCCGTGGACGGCCTCGCTGCTCAACCAGCGGATGGCGTGGCCGAGCGGGCGGTGCAGATCGACCGCCAGCAGGCGGAGATGAAGGAGCGGCTGCTCGAGTTCCTCGCCGACGAGAAGGAGATCTTCGAGCTCTTCATGGTCGTCGACGAAGAGCTCAAGATGATGTGCGACCTCTGCCACGAGGGTGGTCAGGTGCTCGGACCCTTCCTCAAGCCGATGACCCATCTCGTGCACACCGAGTACCTCCTCGCCGGCCGCAGCGAACGCGATCCGCGCGAGATCCTGCGCGACACGATGTACGCCGCCACGGTCACCGGCGCCCCTGTCGAGAACGCGTGCCGGCTGATCAGCACCTACGAGACGGAGGGCCGCGGCTACTACGGCTCGGCGCTGGCGCTGTTCGGGCGCGACAAGCAGGGCAACCACACGATGGACAGCCCGATCCTGATCCGCACCGCCGACGTCTCGACCGAGGGCAAGCTCAAGGTCACGGCGGGCGCGACGCTGGTGCGCGACAGCAGTGCGGCGTACGAAGTGGCAGAGACGCACGCGAAGGCGGGCGGCATCCTCAGCGCCTTCGGCCTGGTGCCGGTGGCGACCGCGGACAGCGACGCGGTCGCGGCGCTCGCCCGTGACGAGGACGTGCTGCTCGCGCTCGGCACGCGCAACCAGCGGCTGAGCCGGTTCTGGCTGACCGACCAGGAGGGCGCTCCGCCGGACCCGACGCTCAAGGGCAAGAGCGCGGTCATCCTGCACGGCGAGGACGACTTCGTGAACATGCTGCGCCACGTGCTCGGTGTCTTCGGCATGAGTTCCACGGTGGTGCGGCACGAGGACTACGCGACCGGTGCCTTCGACGGCGCCGACCTGGTCATCGTCGGCCCGGGGCCGGGTGATCCGCGCGACGGCGAGCACCCGAAGATCGCCGCATTCCGTGGCGCCGTCGACGACCTGCTCGCGAGCGGGCAGCCGTTCCTCGCCGTGTGCCTCGGCCACCAGACGCTCTGCGATCGCCTCGGCATCCCGCTCGCGTTCAAGGACATCGTCTTCCAGGGCACGCAGTCGCCGATCCCCTACCGCGGGCGCACCGAGCGGGTCGGTTTCTACAACACCTTCGTCGGTCGGGTCGCCGATCCGGGCTCGCTGCCCGCGGGCGTCACCGTCGAGCGTGACGAGGCGACGGGGGACGTCCACCTGATCGAAGGACCCCACTTCCGCGGCATCCAGTTCCACGCGGAGTCGATCCTGACCGAGCACGGCTACGACCTGCTCCACGACCTCGTGCAGGGCCTCGTCGGCGATTCTGGACTAGATTAGTAGACTTTCGGATAGGGTGTGCCGGGCAACGGAAAGACATGCCCGTGCGTCCACCTGTGTGACGCATCATCTCTGGACGGGGGAGTCCTTGCAGTTCGTACGACGATCGGTCGCGGCCGCATGTCTGCTCGCGGTGACCGCGTGTGGCGGGATCGCCAGCGGCTCCACGTCCACGAGTGGCCACCCCGACGGCTCCGACGAGCCGATCGACGGAGTCGCGGCCAACCGCCTCCAGGCCGCGGGCGCCAACGCCGAGCGGATGCCGGCCAAGCGGATGGCTCGCCGCCCCAACATCGTGCTCGTCGTGATGGACGACTTCTCGCTCGACCTCGTCCAGACGATGCGTGCCGCCCGCGACATGCGCCGTCGCGGTGCCGACTACTCCCACGCGTTCGTCGTCGACTCCCTGTGCTGCGTCTCGCGCAGCAGCACCTTCACGGGGCAGTATCCGCACCAGACCGGCGTCCGCACGAACACGTCCGGCACCGCGAGCGGCATGCCGCTCGGCGGCTGGTCGGCGTTCGAGAGCAACGGCAACCCCGAGCGGGCCTTCAACGTCGCGCTGCAGCAGTCCGGCTACACGACCGGCTTCGTCGGGAAGTACCTCAACGAGTACGAGTGGGTGCCCGGTCGCGCACTGCCGCCGACGCCGCCCGGCTGGTCGGAGTTCAACGTCGTCTTCGGCTCCGCCTACGACGGCTGGGACTTCGGCTCGACCTACCTCAGCAACGGTCGCCTGCAGGTCAAGCAGCACGACGCGCCGCCGTTCTCGGCCTCGATGGCCGAGCGCGACAAGGCCTACGCGGGCAGCGTCATCGAGGACTACGCGATGAGCTTCATCAAGCGGCACGCGGCCGGCGATGCGCCGTACTTCCTCGAGGTCGCGGCCTACGCGCCGCACAACCGCACGCAGCCCAACCCCTACTACCCCGGCGACCCGGTCTTCCCGCCGATGTTCCGCGACCGGCCGCACGACGGCAAGCCGGGCAATTGCGGCGCGGTGGCCTGCAAGGACCTCACGACCAGGGACCTGCCCGGCTACGGCGACGACCGGAAGGACAACCGGCCGCTGACCCGCAAGGGCAAGCCGGCGAAGTCGTGGAACACCCGCGCCAACCCGTTCCGGACCGCCGTCAGCGTCGGCGACATGCGCAACCGGGCGATGATGGCGCAGTCGGTCGACCGCACCGTCCGCAAGATCCTGCGCACCGTCGACGACAACACCTACGTCGTGTTCACCTCCGACAACGGCCTGCACCTCGGCCAGAACGGCCTCGGCCGCGGCAAGGGCACGGCCTACGACACCGACGTGCACGTGCCGCTCTTCGTGGTCGGCCCCGGCGTCGTGAAGGGCACCCGCGCCGAGCTGACCTCCAACATCGACCTCGCGCCGACGTTCGAGGAGATCGCCGGGCTGGCCCCGCAGAACTACCGGTTCGGTGCCTCGCTGGTCCCGACCTTCGGTGACCCCGCGCTCGTGCGTCGCAACTACGTCTTCTTCGAGCACACGGCCCAGGCACTGACGAAGACGGACCCCGACGCCGCTCTCACCGGTGACGAGCTCGACCGGATCCCGTCGTACGTCGCAGTCCGCAGCGCCACCGGGCTGCTGATCCGCTACGACTTCGACAACGCGGACAGCCGCACCGACTACGGCTACGAGTTCTACCCGTACCGGAACCGCGTGTGGGAGAAGACCAACTCCTTCGCCAAGCCCAGGTATGCAGCCGAAGTGCAGGTCCTGCGCGACAAGCTGACGGCCTTCGACAACTGCGCGGTCCAGTCCGGCGCCGAACCGGTCGACGGCAACTGCCGCGGTCTTACCTTCTAGGTAACACCACGTAGGGCTAGCGTTCGGCCTGTGCCGCCGGACGTCATCGTGGTCGACCACCACGACTCCTACACGTGGAACCTCGTGCACCTCGTCGCGCGCGTCACCGGGCGGGTGCCGCGGGTCGTCCAGCACGACTCGGTGACCGCGACCGACGTCCTGGCCCACACCCACGTGATCCTGTCGCCCGGTCCGGGCCATCCGGCCGACGAGGCCGACTTCGCCGTCGGCACGGAGGTGCTGCTGGCGGGCACGACGCCCGTGCTCGGCGTCTGTCTCGGGATGCAGGGCCTGGTGACGGCGTACGGCGGCGTCGTCTCCCGCGTCGAGCCGGCGCACGGCGACGTGGCGGTCATCCGGCACGACGGGGCAGGTGTCTTCGCGGGCCTGCCGCCCGTCTTCGACGCTGTGCGCTACCACTCGCTGGCGGCGACCACCCTGCCGCCGGCGCTCGTGGCGACGGCGTGGTCCGAGGACGGGGTGGTGATGGGCGTGCGGCATCCCTCTCTGCCGCTCGAGGGTGTGCAGTTCCACCCCGAGTCGATCCTGTCGACGTACGGCGCAGAGCTGATCGCGAACTTCCTCGCATGATCGACCCCATCGACTTCTTCCGATCGGTCGCAGCCGAGCACCCGCGCTGCTTCTGGCTCGACGGCGGCGGGGCGCGCGAGTGGTCGGGCCGGCGCTCTCTGATCGGGTGGCTCGACGAGGACGACGTGTCGCTGACGTACGACGCGGATCGCCGCGAGGTGACCCGGCACGCCGGCGGCGAGTCGTCGGTCGTGGGCGACGACATCTTCGGCGTACTCGAGTCGTCGCTGGTGCCCGGCGAACAGTGGTTCGGCTACTTCGGCTACGCGTGCCGGCCCGACCTGCCCGCCCGCCCCGACCCGACCCTCCCCGACGCCGTGTGGATGCGGGCGCGGAATGTGCGGATCTTCGAGCATGGGGTGTCGTCGTCGGTTCCCCCGCATATGCGGGGGAACCGAACGTTCCCGGGTGTTGCAACACTCGAGAAGGCGACAAAAACCCCGGGAAGTCCGCCGAGGGAGTACGCCGAAGCGTTCGCCGACGTCCAGGAGCAGCTGCGCGCCGGCAACTCCTACGAGGTCAACCTCACCTACCGCCTGGCCCAGGAAGCGGCCGAGCACCCGGCGGCGGCGTACCTCCGGCTCCGCGACCTCAACCCCGCGCCGTACGCCGGATTCCTCCAGCACGACGTCGAGGACCACCGGGTCTGGCTGCTCAGCTCCAGCCCCGAGCGCTATGCGCTGATCACGCCCGACCGAACGCTCCAGACCAAGCCGATCAAGGGCACCACGCCGCGCGGCGCAACGCCGAACGAGGATGAGGCCCAGAAGCAGAGACTCGCCACCGACCCGAAGACCCGCGCCGAGAACCTGATGATCGTCGACCTCCTCCGCAACGACCTGGCCATGGTCTGCGAGGTCGGCTCGGTCGAGGTGCCGGCCCTGATGCAGGTCGAGAGCTACGAGTCGGTGCACCAGCTCGTCTCGACGGTGAGCGGCCGGCTGCGCGAGGACGTGTCGACGATCGGGGCGCTGCGGGCGCTGTTCCCGGCGGGCTCGATGACCGGGGCGCCCAAGCTGCGGACGATGGAGATCATCGACGAGATCGAGGAGACCCCGCGGGGGGTCTACGCCGGAGCCTTCGGCTGGATCAGCGGCGACGGCCCGGCCGACCTCGGCGTGGTGATCCGCTCGCTGATGACGGCCGGCGACGGCCACTGGACCCTCGGCACCGGTGGCGGCATCACGGTCCGCTCCGACGTCGACGAGGAGTGGGCCGAGTCGCGGTGGAAGGCCGAGAAGCTGTTGTCGGTGTTCGACCCGGACTGACGAGTCGGCGCCAAGTGGTGCCCGAGTCGGCGCTTGCGACCCGGCGAGTCGGCGCCTGTTGCGCCGACTCGGCCGACCGTTTGCGCCGACTCGGCCGACCGTTTGCGCCGACTCGGCCGACCGTTTGCGCCGACTCGGCGTCAGACTGACGCGGTCACACCCGGGATCGACAACGACAGGCGCGTGCCGCCGCCCGGGGCCTCGCTGACCACGACGCGGCCACCGTGCTGGTCGACGACCTGCTTCACGATCGCCAGTCCCAGTCCCGAGCCGGGCATCGAGCGCGACTCCTCGGAGCGCCAGAAGCGCTCGAACACGTGCGGCAGGTCGGCCTCGCTGATCCCCGGACCCTGGTCGTCGACGGTCAGCACGCCCGATGCGAGCCGCACGGTGATCACCCCGCCGGGCGGGCTCCACTTCGCGGCGTTGTCGAGCAGGTTGGTGATGGCCCGCTCGAGCCCGGTGGCATCGCCCTCGGCGGTCCACGGCTCGAGGCGTACGTCGAAGTCGACCCCGGCAGCGCGGCGGCGGACGCGCGTCACCGCGCGATCCGCCACCTCGGCGAGGTCCAGGGTGGCCAGGGACGCTTCCTGCTGCTCCTCGCGCGCCAGCATCACGAGGTCGCCGACCAGGGTGGTGAGCTCCTCGATCTGGCCCCGGACGTCGTCGAGCAGCTCGCGACGGGCGGTCTCGGGCAGTCCGCCGCCATCGTTGTGGTCGGAGCCGTCTGCCTGGGCGAGCAGGTCGAGGTTGGTGCGCAGCGAGGTGAGCGGCGTGCGGAGCTCGTGGCTCGCGTCGGCCACGAGTCGTCGCTGTCGGTCGCGCGAGGCCGAGAGGGCGCCGAGCATCTGGTTGAACGCCCTGGTCAGGCGGGCGATCTCGTCGTCGCCCTCGACCGGCACGGGCGTGAGGTCCTCGGTGGCGGCGTTCCTCTCGACGGACAGCGCGAGTCGGCGTACGGGCCGCAGGCCGTTGGTCGCGACCGCCCAGCCCGCGAGGGCGGCGGCGAGCACGCCGAGGCCACCGCTGACGAGCATGACGGTGCCGAGCTTGCGCAGCGTCTTCTCCTGCGAGTCGAGCGACTGCGCGAGCACCAGCGCCTGGCCATCGCCTGCCTGCACCGTGGCCACGCGATAGCGGGTGCCGTCCTCGGCGACGATGGTGCGCACCGAGTCGTCGCTCTGGCCGGACGCGACGGCAAGCTCCGAGCGCCCCAGGGTGATCCGCGGGCCGTCGTCGGCGGTGTCGATGCCGCGATCGGAGGTGATGAAGATGATGCGGACATCGGCGGCGCCGAGCATCCACGACGGCACATTGAGCCGAGTCTCGGACACCGCGGTGAACTCGGCCGCCTTGTTGGCCCGGTTGAGCAACGACTCGTCGAGCGACGACTGCAGCTGCATCCGCATCACCATGAAGGCGCCGAGCGCCATCACCGCGATCGAGGCGCCGACCGCTGCGGTGGTCAGGAGCGCGACGCGCGACGCGAGTGATCGCCGGTAGTGCCAGCGACTGGCGAGCAGACTCATGCACGTACTCGCTTCGCTCCGTGCGCGCATGAGGCACAGGTCACGCTGTGTTGGATGACTCGCTCGCTCCGCTCGCTCATGCTTCCTTCAGCACGTAGCCGACGCCGCGCACGGTGTGGATCAGCCGCGGCTCGCCCTCGGCCTCGGTCTTGCGGCGCAGGTAGCCGACGTACACCTCGAGCGAGTTGGCGCTGGTCGGGAAGTCGTAGCCCCACACCTCCTCGAGGATGAACGACCGCTCGAGCACTCGTCGCGGGCGCCGCAGGAACATCTCGAGGAGCGTGAACTCGGTGCGGGTCAGCTCGATCTTCCGCTCTCCGCGGCGTACGTCGCGCGACCCGATGTCCATCGTCAGGTCGGCGAACGCCAGCGACTCCTCGTCGTCGGTCGGCACCACGCGGCGCAACAGCGCGCGCAGCCGGGCGAGGAGCTCCTGGAGGGCGAAGGGCTTGGTGAGGTAGTCGTCGGCGCCGGCATCGAGACCCTCCACGCGGTCGCCGACGGCGTCGCGGGCGGTGAGGACGAGGATGGGTACGTCGTTGCCGGTCGCTCGCAGTGCGCGAGTCGTCTCGATCCCGTCGAGCCGCGGCATCATCACGTCCATCACGACCACGTCGGGGTGGGTCGTGCCGAGGGAGGCCAGCGCCTCCGCGCCGTCGGCGGCCAGCGACACGTCGTAGCCGTTGAACTCGAGCGAGCGGCGCAGGGATTCACGCACGGCCTTGTCGTCGTCGACGACAAGCACGCGGGGACGGGTCTGGGGCACGCGCCAAGGATGCCAGCCCCGCCTGAGGGTGGGCTGAAAACGAAAGGCCGGACCTACAGGGTCTCGCCGCGCGTCGCGCGCTCGACGATCGCGTCCGCCGCCTCGCCCAGAGTCATCTGCCGATCCTCGGCGATCCGGAGCAGTGCGACGTAGGCCTCGACCATGTCCAGGTCGTGCTGCCAGGCGAGCACGCCCTTGGCCTGCTCGACCCCGCCCCGCTCCTCGAGCGCCTCCTGCAGTCTCACCGTCGCGTTGTCGCTCGTCATGGGCCGTACGTGCAGGGCGGCCAGGGTGAGGATGTCGGCGAAGGTCTGCAGCAGCACGCCGTCGACCGGGTTCCGTGGCGGCGTGCGTGAAGAACAGGTTGAGACCGCCGATCGAGACTCCCTGCCAGTGCATGGGCACGGCGTAGGCGCGTTCGTAGCCGGCTTCTCGCATCCGGTCCCCGAATCCGGGCCAGCGGGCGTCGGCCTCTGCCGGGCTGTTGATCGACACCGCCTTCACCTCGCGCATCGACTCGACACAGGGGCCGTGCTCGGCCGTCGCCTGGTAGGCCTCGAGGTCGCCAGCGCGGTGCGAGGTGGCGGCCAGCACTTCGAGGTGGTCGTTCTCGGTCATGACCAGCACCCCGCCGGCATCGGCCGCGACGCTGTGGCATGCCTCGAGGAGGCCGGCGGTGATCACGCCGACCGGGTCCTGCTCGTGCACCAGGAGCCTGGAGAGCCGGGCCAGGCCGGTTAGTCCCTCATCGCCGTTCATGGCGTGTCGACCTCCTTGCCCGGCGGCTCGTCGTTGAAGAAGTGGATCGTCCGATCGACGACCCGTTCGGCGATCTCGATCAGCGTGGTCTCACCCGCATAGGCGTGCGCCTTCAGCACGGCAAGGGCGTCGTCGCCGTTCAGTCCCAGCTGAGCCACCACCATGCCGGTGGCCTGGTGGATCTGGGCGCGCGACTGCCAGGGCCCGTCCAGCAGGTCCTGGTCCACCGCCTCCGGATCGCGCATGAGTGCGGCACCGGTGGCCGCCGCCAGCCGCTCGAGGGTGGACACGTCCATGGTCAGGCCGGTGTCGGGGCGCTGGATCTGGTAGAGCGTCATCACGCCGAAGAGCTGGTTGCCGGGCTGCATCGGCACCGCGTGCAGGGTGGCCGGGCCCGCGAGGTCGAGTGCGGCAGCCGAGAAGAGCGGCCAGCGCTCGGCCGACAACGTGCCGAGCCGGCACACCTCGACGCCACCGTGGGTGGCCGCGCTGTAGCCCGGCCCCTCGCCCATCACCTCCTGGAGGTCCTCGAGCCGTGCCGACAGCTCGTCGGTGGCGAAGAGGGTCACCCGGTTGGTCTCGGCGTAGGCCACGGTGAGCGTCGCCGCTTCGGCGCCGGCGAGGTTGCGCGACGCGAGGCAGAGACGCTCGCTCAGTGCGTGGGTCGAGGGCGTGGTTGCGATGGCCCGTGCGAACCTGATCAGCAGGTCGTCCGGTCCAGCCATCGCCGTACCAACTCCCTCCCCGGAGCGTGATGTCCAGAGTAGTGCCGCCCGCCAACGATCAGCCCTCCCGTGAGGGGACCAATCGGCCCGTGAGACGAATCGGGCGCAGCTCAGACGAAGCGCGCCGCGACCGTGGCCGCTCGGGCGCCGTAGCCGCCCCCGAACATGCAGGCGTGGACGAGCAGCGGGAAGAGCTGGTGCAGCGGGAGGCGGTCCTCCCAGCCGTCGGCGAGGGGGGCGGCCTCGTGGTAGGCCTGCATCACCCGCGGCAGGTGCGGCAGCCCGAAGAGGTGCAGCATCGCCAGGTCGACCTCGCGATGCCCGCCGTAGGCCGCCGGGTCGATCACGTGCACCGAGCCGTCGAGTCCCCACAGGCAGTTGCCGTTCCACAGGTCGCCGTGCAGCCGCGCGGGTGACTCGTCGGGGATGAGCTCGACCAACCGGCCGATGACCGACTCGACCGTGGCGGCCTCACCCTCGGTGACGGCACCGCGGTCGCGCGCGAGCTTGAGGTAGGGCAGCACGCGGCGTACGGCATAGAACTCCGGCCACGTCGCGCACGTCTTGTTGGGCATCGGGAGGCGGCCGATGAAGCCGTCGTGTGCGGCGCCGTACGTCGCAGCGCCGGCCAGATGAGTGGTCGCGAGCGCCTGCCCGAAGCCGATCGCCGCCTCGGGCTGGTGCTTCGGCGTGGGTTCGACCCAGGCCAGGATCACGCAGTCGTCGCTGCCCGCGAGCACGTCGGGCACGGGCACGCCGTCGGCCACGCCCGCGAGCCAGCGCAACCCGGCGGCCTCGGCCTCGAAGAAGCCCTCCGGGGCGTGGGCCAGCGTCTTCATCAGCGCCATCTGACCACTGGAGAGCCGCAGCCGGGTGGCGGTGGCGATGTCGCCGCCCGCGACCGGGGCCGTGGACACGACCGAGGTGCCGAGGAGCTCCTCGGCACGCTTCGCGACCAGTGGCTGGCGGGTCATGAGGGAGAGAGGGCTCGCCCGATGTGGGGCACCAGGGCACGGCACGTGCGTTCGATCATGTCCAGCACCTCCTCGAAGCCATCCCTGCCACCGTAGTAGGGGTCTGGTACTTCCACACCCGGAGTCGTCGGATCGAAGTCGCCGAACAATCGGACCCGTTCAGGGTCGCCGAGCCGGTTGAGGTCGCTGCGGTGACTCTCGTCCATCGCGAAGAGCACGTCGTCCCGGCCGAACCAGCCGCTCCTGACCTGCTGGGCGCGGTGCAGCGTGGGGTCGTAGCCCCGAGCGGTCAGTGCCCTCGCCGAGCGGGAGTCCATCGGGTCACCCACGTGCCAGTCGCCCATGCCGCCGGAGACGACGTCGACCCGATCGGCCAGCCCCGCCTCGGCGAGGAGGTGGGTGAGGACGACGTCGGCGCTGGGCGAGCGGCAGATGTTGCCCGAGCAGATGAAGGCGACGCGGTAGTGGCCGGGCTCGCGGGGAGCGGGCAGCAACGTCACTCGTCGCCCACGGCGGCGTCGACGAGCCAGCCCACGACCGTGATGACGATGGCGCCGATGACGGCCGTCCAGAACCCGTTGACCCGGAAGCCGAGGTCGAACGCGTCGGCGATCCTGTTCGCCAGCAGCAGCATCAGGCCGTTGATGACCAGCAGGAACAGCCCCAGGGACAGGATCGTGATCGGGAACGAGAGCACGTTGAGGATCGGCCGGATGAACGTGTTGACCAGCGCCAGGATCAGCGCGACCCCCAGTAGCGGCAGCACCTTCTCCTGCACTTCTGCCGTGCCGGAGTCCGGTCCGGTGAACCTGATGCCGTCGAGCAACCAGCTGGCGGCGGCCAGGCCTGCGGCGTACGCGAGGAGCTTGAGGAGGAATCCCATGCCTGCCAGCGTAGGTGGCTCCCGGCCGTCATCCGCCCGTTTGTGCCCAGTTGCCGTGGAATCCTGCGGGGACCCGGCCGGGCAGGTGCACGGCGGCGACGTCCTCGAGGGTCGCCGCGTCCAGCAGTCGCAGCTGCGAGCGGCCCTCGGCGCGGTCGAAGACGTAGCCCATCAGCACGCCGTCGTCCTCGGCCGTGCCGTCCGGTCGAGGCACGAAGCAGAACTCGCTCGCCTCCAGCCCCGCACCGAGCCTGCGGGCCTCGGTCGTGCCGGCGTCGAGGTCGTGGCGCAGCACCGTGTCTCCGGTGGCGCCGCCATCGAAGCCGACGGCGTAGCCGTAGCGGTGCCGCGATCCCGTCCGTCGCTCGTCGTGGCGCGGGAACTCCTGCGAGCGCTGGTCGATGCCCACCTCGCTGGCGGTGCCGCGTGCGAGGTCGAGCGTGAAGCGCGACAGCACCGTCGGGCCCTCGTCGGGCCCGGTGAGCACGGTCGCGAACATCTTCGGGTGCTTCACCACGTCGACCACGACGGTGTCACCGTCGTCGTAGGCGTTGAGGGTGTGGAAGATGTAGCAGGGGTCGATCTCGAACCAGCGAACCGCGTCGCCGTCCGCGTCGCGGGGCAGGACGCCGATCCGCGCGGGGTAGTCGGGGTTCCAGCGGTAGGGCAGCGTCGGCCCGGTGTCGCCCCCACGCGCGGCAAACGCGATCAGCGGCTCGGGCACCGGGTTGCGTCCGATGATCCGGCCGAGCAGTCCACGGACCAACGGGCGCACCAGCCGCGGCACGTCGGCCGTCGCCATACCGATGTCGAAGGTGACCGGGAGGTCGAGGATCACCACGTGCTTCTCGGTGAGGGCGAAGTCGTGCATCATCGGGCTGCCGTGCACCTGGACCTCGATGCTGCGCCGGATCCGACCGGTCGTGTCGAGCACCGAGTAGTCCACGCGGTTGCCGCGCAGCCAGCTGTAGGACAGGGCGTGCAGCTCGCCGGTCGCCGGGTCCTCGTGCGGGTGGGCGGTGTAGCCCGACCGGCCGGGCAGGCTCGACCGGGTGCCGCAGAAGTCGTGCGGGCCGACGGTGTCGAGGTCGTGCGTGAGCTCGTACGGCGCGGAGCCGGCCTCCACGAGCGCGAGCGTGCGGCCCGCGTGCTCGAGCACGTTGGTGTTCGCGGCGAAGTCGGTGCCGATCGGCTTGCCGCGGACGGGCTCGCCGAGCTCCTCGGCCACGCCGGAGGAGCGGACCCAGCGGTTGCGGTACCACTCCGCCTTCCCGTCGCGCAGGCGCACGCCGTGCACCATGCCCTCGCCCATGAACCAGTGGTAGCGCTCGCCCGGGTCGTGCAGGGGGTTGGGTCCGATGCGCAGGTAGCGACCGTCGAGGTGGTCGGGCAGCGTGCCGGTGATCTCGAGGTCGGTCGCGGTCAGCTCCTCGGTCACGGGAGCGAAGTTGTCCCGGAGGAAGCGGTGGGTGCCCGTCGCGTCGGTGGTGATGGTCATGGCGTCTCCTGGTGAGTGGAGCGGCGCGTCCATAACGCCGTTATACGCCGACCATAACGCCGTTATGGCACCATGTCCACGATGAGTACAGAAGCAGAACCGGCCGGGGTGGACGTGCGTGGCCGCCTGATCGAGGAGGCGGCGCGGATCCTCGGCGAAGAGGGGCCCTCCGCCCTGTCGGCTCGCAGGCTCGCGACCGGTGCCGGCACCTCGACCATGGCCGTCTACACGCACTTCGGTGCGATGGGCGCGGTCGTGGACGCGGTCGCGACCGAGGGTTTTCGGCGGCTGATCGCGCACGTGGACGCGGCCGGTCGCTCCGACGACACGATCGCGGACCTGCGGCGGAGTGCGGCGGCGTACCGCGAGAACGCGCTGGAGAACCCGCACCTGTTCGGTGTCATGTTCGGGGCGATCAGCACGGTCGGCCTGCACGGCCAGGGGCCAGACCAGGAGGTCGCGCTGGCGGCCTTCGACCAGATCGCGGCGCTGATCGAGCGGGCCATGGACGCCGGCACGCTGATGGCGGACGACCCGCGCCAGGTCGCGGCGCAGTTCTGGAGCGCCCTGCACGGCTACGTGATGCTCGAGCTGTCGGGCATCGTGCGGATCGTCGACGACCCGGAGCACTCCGTGCTGTGGCCGATGCTCGCGCACCTCTTGCAGGGCCTGGCACCGCCGTCCCGCTAGCCTCGTCCGCGTGACGATCGGCGGAACTGGGGTGATGCTCCTGGGCTGCGTGGGCTCCTTCGTCGTCTTCGTCGGCCTCGCCAGGCTGCTCACTCGCCGACTCGGCCCCGTGACGGCGATCGCAATCGCCGGCTTCTGCTGGACCGTGGTCTGCATCGGCATCCTCACGCTGATCCCGGCACGGTGGGGGATCGGCGTGGTGCCCGTCGGGGAGGCGCAGACGGAGTGCTCGCTCGACTACGGAGGCCCGGCGCCGGACGGCTTCTGGATCCTCCCCGGTAGCCAGCGGCTCCTCAACATCGCGGTCTTCGTGCCGGCAGGGGCGCTGTGGGTGCTCGCGGTCGCTCGCTGGCGCAGTGGCTGGGTGCTCGCTCCCGCAGGCATCGCCGCGCTCGGGGTCTACTCGATCGCCATCGAGTCCCTGCAGCTGGCAGCGGCCCGGATCGGCCGGGCGTGCGACGTCACCGACATGGTGGACAACCTCGCCGGCGCCGTCTTCGGCGGTGCGCTCGGCCTGGTGCTCGCCCTGATCTTCCGACCTTGGCGGTGGCGCAACCCCTCCCGAACTACGCTGAAGGCATGATCCCCTTCCTCATCCTCGTGGTCCTGGTCGTCGGTGGCTTCCTGGCCTACCGCAACCGGGTCAGCCTGATCGCGAAGGTCCTGGGACAGCCGGAGGCGCGCATCGAGCGGCGCCTCAACGGACCCAAGAAGTAGACCCGCGTGGACTTCGCCCAGCTCGCCGGACACGTCGGCGAGGACTTCACCCTGGCCGGCATCCCCGTCACGCTGACGACCGCGACCCCGTCGGGTGGCGGCGGCTCGCTGGTCTTCGAGGGTCCGCTCGACCAGCCCCTCGAGCAGGCGACCTACGACATCGCCCACCCCGACCTCGACGACGGCGTCCTCTTCGTCGTCCCGATCGGCATCACCCCGACGGCGCGCTCCTACCAGGCGATCTTCAACTGACGGAGTCCTGGTGAGTCCGGCTACGCGGTCATGAGCTCCGCCGCGCGGTTATGAGCTCCGCCGCCCGCCCGATGAACTTCCACCCGAGCGAGTGGAAGTTCAGCCGTGGTGAGGCGTTGCGCCGCGGGCGGCCGGATGGATTTCCACCCGAGCGAGTGGAAGTTCAGGCGGGGCTCCTGGCGCACCCGACGAGCGCTACGTCCCGAGGTATTCGTTGACGTAGGCGGCGACCTCGGTGGTCCGCAGCGAGGCGAGCGTCGGGGGTACGCCGACGATGCGCGGCGTGCGAGCGAGCTCGATGTTCCTGCCCTTGCCGACGCGTCGGATCGAGATCCGGGTCGTGGCGACCCCATCGGCACCCACGACGAGGGTGCCCCGTGCGCCGTCGATGCGCTTGCCCGTCAGCGTCGAGGCCCAGGCAGCCTTCCTGGTCGTACGCCGACTGGCGACCGCGATCGCACGCGCCGCGTCGTGACCGACGACTGCGAAGGCGTCGGGCCGGCGGTCGTGGTTGGCGTCGCGGAAGGACCGGACGAAGTCGCGGACCGACGTGGCGTTGGACCGACCGACCCACGTCGAGGCCGAGTGCACACCGGAGGCGGCTGAGCCGACCGAGGACAGCACCGCGTCGTCGACGGCCAGCCCGTCGGCGACGACCTTGGCGGTGAGTCCGGCGCGACGGATCGCGGCCAGGATCTCGGTGGCCCGTCGCCCGGAGGCGTGCACGACGACCACCGCCGCACCCGAGGCCTTGGCGGCGGCGACGGCCTCGTCCACGCCGGTGCCGACGGGGCGGTCGTGGGTCAGTGCCCGCCCGAGGAGGGCACCGCCTGCGGACTGGAAGGACCGGGCGGTGGCGTAGACCGCGTCGTACCCCGCATCGGGGGCGGCGACGATCTCGAACAGCGAACCGCCGAGGTTGGTGCGCGCCCAGGCGCCCATCGCGTGCGCGGCCTGCCACTGCTGGAGGCCGACGTGGACGACGCCGGGCGTGGCCTCGGACACGACGTGCGCGCCGACGCCGGCGACGAACAGGCTGACGCCCTTCGCCCGGCACAGCGGGGCGATCGACTCGGCGGTGAGCGCGGTCACTCCGGCGACGATCACGTCGACCTTCGCGCCGAGCAGCTCACTGGTTGCCGCCGCAGCGCCGCCGAAGCCCATCGGCACGCCACGCGTGTGGAACGTCGCGACGACCGGGTGCTTGGCCGTCAGGAAGCCGCACTCCAGGCCGGCGACCAGGCTCTTGCCCGCGCGGGCGTAGCTGAGGCGTTCGGGGACGAGCACGCCGACGCGCAGCGGACGCGCGGCCGCCGCCGGAAGGGCGGCGAGCACGGGCACGCCGAGAGCGACGGTCGCGACGCCGGCCGCGCCGACGAAGCTGCGGCGTCCGAGTGAGAGGTCTGACTGGTCGCTCATGCGCCGGCTCCTTCGTTGGCGTGGTGCCCGGGGTGCTGCAGGGTGAGATCGGTGTCGGTCGAGCCGACCGTGGTGAAGCCGAGTCGTTCGTAGAGGCGTTGCGCCGGGTTGCCGACGGCGACCTCGAGGGTGACCGGGCCCTCGTCGAGGAGCCGCTGCAGGAGCAGGGTCCCGATGCCCTGGCCGCGGTTCGACGGCACGATCGCCAGATCCACGACATGCCCACCGGCGGTGAGCAGACGGCCCACTGGTTCGCCGTCGACCAGCACGATCTCGTCGCGCCTCGCCGGGTACGCCGCAGCGAAGGACCGGTCGCGTGCGGCGTACTGCATCTCGAGGAGACCCGGCACGGCGGCCAGGCCGCTCGCGTCGAACGGCCGCGAGGAGACGAACAGCGCGCGCAGGAACTCCTCGTCGGCGCCGGTGGCGGGACGGGTCGCGAGGGCGAGGGTGGCGGTCATGGTCGCTGAGGAAAGACACCCTGGAGGGCGATGGCAGTAGTTGAGCGTGAGGTAGGGCTGCATGTTGTTGTGCGGCATGTTGCCTCCGGCCACGGCGAGCATCATCGGCGAGGCCAGAGCCGGCGACGGGGCTTCCCCGAAGCCGTTCGCCGGGACGTAGGCCTGACCGCCGACGGAGGCCGCCAGCACCCGGTGCACCGGTCGGTCGGTTGTGGATCGCCGGCTGGTTGTCGGCTCGCAGGGTGTGCCCGTGGCTCGGGATCTCCGACTGCAGCAGCGTGACGGTCTCGGAGCCGCTGGCCTCGCCCAGGAACCGCTCGCTCAGCGCCGGTCCCTGGCCATATGCATGGCCACGTTGCCCTGCAGGTCGGGCAGCGCGAAGGTGCTCACGCCGTTGCCACCGTAGATGGTGCCCAGCAACGAGAAGAGGGCGGTGTTCTGCGAGATCGGCAGCAGCTGCCCGTGGCAGAGCGCCCAGCCCTGGGGGGCGAAGTTGAACGGGAACAGCCGGATCTCGGCGACGAAGGGGGGTGAGTCTTCCAAAGACATGGGGTTCTCTTCTCGGATCAGGTCTGCGACGGGAAGATGCCGAAGAGGGAGATGATGTAGCCGATCACCAGGTAGGGCTGCATGTTGTCGTGCGGCTGGCTGCCGCCGGTGGGATTCACGGCCTGTGCGGCCAGGTTGGCGACGGTCGAGCCGTCCGAGTAGAGGTCGACGTTGGGGGAGCTGGCCGGCGTCAGGCCGGTCGGACGGTTGGCGTAGCCGGGTGCCGCCGACGCGATCACCGGGTGGGCGTGCTGCGGGATCTGCTGGACGGTGAGCGTCACCTGCTCGACGCCACCCATCTCGCCCTGCTGGACGGTGCCCAGGCCCGGGCCGGTGCCCATGTGCATCGGCACCCGGGACTGCAGGTTGGGCAGCGCAAACGTCTCCTGGCCGTCGCCGCCGTAGGTCGTGCCGATCAGGGTGAACAGGACGTCGTTCTCGGAGATCGGCATCAGCTGGCCATTGCAGTACGCCCAGCCGTTGGGCGCGAAGTTGCCGCCGAACATGCGGATCTCGCCCACGTAGGGATTGACTCATCGTCGGCCTCTCAGTTCTGACTCGGGAATTCGCCCTGGAGGGCGATGCAGTAGTTCACGACGAGGAAGGGCTGCCGGTTCTCGTGCGCCTGAGACCCTCCGGTGCTCGTGACGACAGGCACGGCGACGGCGCTCACCGACGGGTCGCCGTACACGTTGGCCGCGGCAGCGAGGAAGCTCCCGGCGGGCGTCGGGGTCGTGCCGCTGGCGGAGCTGACGGTGACCTGGTGGGTGTGCGTCGGGAGCTCCGAGATGTTCACCGTGTGCGCGTTCTCTCCACCCTGCTGGCCCAGGGCGTAGCCCGGGCCGGCCCCGATCGGGATGCGTGCCCGGAGGTCCGGCAGCGCGAAGGTCGTCTGCCCGTTGCCGCCGTACATCGTGCCCATCAGCGAGAACAGCGCCTGGTTCTGGTTGATCGGCAGGAGCTGCCCGTTGCACAGGGCCCAACCCTTGGGCGCGAAGTTGAACGAGAACGGCCGGATCTCGCTGAGGAAGGGTGTTCCCATGGATGGCTCCTGTCGGCTACGGGGTGGTCAGGGGGTCTGGCAGAAGGAGGTGTTGGCGAAGGTTCCCGACGTGGTCGCCGGGACGGCGTTGTTCTGGGCGGAGAGGTACGCCGCCGCGGTCCCGTTCGAGAAGCCGACGAGCCTGGTCGGGCGCGCCGCGTTCAAGTTCGCGTTGACCACGATCGTGGGTGTGGGCGGTGATGCCTGCGACGTGTTCGACAGGTTCAGGCACGAGCTGTTCGACGTCTCGCTCGCGCTCACGTTGAAGTTGGCGCGGAAGGCCTGGGTGGCGTGGCGCCGATGACGTTCGCGTTGGCGGTGACGTCGGTCACGACGCCGCCGTCCGAGGCCCGGACCGAGATGGCCGGTCCGGAGCACTGGGCGATGGTGTTGCTGCTGACGTCCGCGACCAGCGTGCCGTCACCGTCGCGGTTCTTCAGGTCGATGCCGGATCCGCCGGCGATCGCACAGGAGTCGGTGCCGGTCCCGCCGATGGTGTTCTGCGAGATGGTCCCGCGCAGCGAGGCGTTGCTCGTCGATCCGCTCTGGGAGATCGTGATCGCGGACGTCCGCGAGCCCTGGATCGAGTTGGCCGTCATCGTGAAGGCGCTCCTGCCCTCGTAGCCGTTGCCGGACCCCGCCACCACCACACCGCCGCCGACGACTCCCAGGGCGACCGCGGCGGGCGAGGTCACCATCAGGTTGCGGCGCAACGTGGTCTGGTTGGACCCGCTGAAGCCTGAAGACTCCGTGGACGAGACCTGGACGTGGTCGCCGATGTTGACCTCGAAGATCGAGTCCGTCGTCGTCAGGTCCATGCGCTGCGCGAGGCCGGCACTCATCTGGATGCCGTCTCCGGACGCGCCGCCACGGAGGCCGGCGTTGGTGATGTAGGTGTTGTCCACTGTCACCGTCGAGGCACCGGTGGCCGAGATGTTGGCGTCGTAGGAGTTGTCCACCGAGGAGTCCTGCACGACGAGGGTGCCGCCTGTGGCGTCGATGCCGTGCTCGTCGTCGGCGTTGCCGCTGCCGGTGACCTGGGTGTCGGTCACGATCGCGCCGGCGACGCCGGAGAGCTCGATGCCGTCGCCGGCGCTTCCGGTCACGAGCAGCGAGCGCAGGTCGGGGGCACTGGTGGTCACGAGCCGGATACCGGCACCGGTGGAGCCCTGGATCGTGCCGCCGCTGCACCCGCCCGTTGCGGGTCGAGAGACCTCGGTGGCCGGGGTGGAGGTGGTGCCGTCGGTGATGTTGCCGCCGCACGTGGTGCCGCCCGTGCCGGTGACCTTCAGGGACCCGGACCCGGTGCCCTGGAGGTTGATGCCGTTGGGTGCGCCGTTGGACGAGACCGAACGGAAGACGACGCCGCCCGAGCCGATCGTCGAGCCGGCGATGTTCACGGCCGTGCCGGTCTTGGTGCTGACCGTGTTGGCGGTGTTGGCCGCGTTGATGGTGCCGCCACCGGTGACGGAGAGGCCCGTGTTCCGGCGGACGTCGTGGACAGTGCGAGCCTGCCGTTCAGGTTCACGGTGCCGCTGCTGGTGCCGATGGTGATTCCGGCTCCGGTCAGGTTCCCCTCCATGGTGATCGTGCCGGCGCCGTGCCTGGTGACGACGAAGAGGCTGGCCGGTCGTGGTGCCGCTGGTGACACTGCCGCGGACCGTGACCGCTCCGGCGCCGGAGCCGACCGCGATCCCGGTGCCGGTCGTGGTGGTGATGGAGTTGGTCGAGTTGAGGAGGCTGAACTGACCGCTGCCGGAGACCGTCACGGCGTTGGCGGCGCCCGTCGTGGCCGTGAGGCGACTGGCGATGGTGGTGCTCGCGTTGCCGGCGACGTTGACCGCCGTCGTGCCAGTGGCCGTGATGAATCCGGAGAAGTCGGCGCTGCCGCCTCCGGAGCTGGTGAACTCGATGGCACCGCCGGTTCCACCGGTGATGGGTGCGGCGATGTTCAAAGAGCCCGATGCCGTCGTGTCGAGGTCGACGGCCCAGCCGGATCCGCCTGTGATGTTCACGTCGGCGCTGACGGCCGCACTCGTGACGCCGGTGCCGTTGGTGAGCGCCGGTGCGGTGCCGGTGGAGGAGAGGTTCAGGCCGCGGACGGACGAGGTCTGGCCGAGGCTCAGTGCGGCGCCGGTGCCACTCACGCTGACCGTCGGGCTTGTGCCCGCTGACACCAGGCCCACGAGGCCGACGCCCTCGCCGATCAGCTGCTGGTTGCTCTCGAGCGCCAGACCGGCGGAGTAGCTGCCGGCGTAGACGAAGATCTCGTCGCCCGCGGCGTCCGGGTCGGTTGCGCTCGCGTTGAGCGGGGTGAGGGACGTGTACGGCGACGCGGAGGTGCCGGTGCCGGGGGCCGTTGCCGAGTCGTCGACCCACCAGATGCGCCGACTGCCGACAAGCATCTGGACCGTGGCAGAGGTGAACGCCTCACCGTCGGTGACGGAGTAGGAGAAGGTGTCAGTCACGTCCTTGTCACCGGGCTCGGGGAGATAGGTGAACTCACCCGCGGTGTTGATCGTGAGGGACCCGCCCTGACTGCCGGTGAAGGTGCCTGCCTCGACCGAGAGGGTGTTGCCGTCCTGGTCCGAGTCGTTGGCGAGGGGCAGGGCTTCCGGTCAGGGTGACGACCGGACCGCTCGTGGTGATGGTGCCGAGCTTGGCGAGCGTGTTGCCGATCGCCGTGCCGTAGCTGTCGCTCTGGACCGTCGGGGCGTCGTTGACGTTGTTCACGGTGATGATGAACGTCTTCTCGAAGAACCGCGCCGGCGTGCCGGCGTCGGTGACCCGGACGCGGATGAGGTAGCTGTTCTTGGCCTCGAAGTTGAACGAGCCATTGGCGATCAGGGAGGTGCCGGTGACGGTGAAGGCGCCGTTGTCGTCCGAATCCGTGCCGCTCGCCAGGGCGTAGGAGAACGTCGAACCGGCGTCGGGGTCGGTGGCGCTGAAGGTGCCGACGACCGAGACCGGGGGAAGGTTCTCGTCGATGTCGGTCCTGCTGAGCGAGAGAGTCGCCGGTGCCTCGTTGACGTTGGTCACCGTGACCGTGAACGTCCCCTCGTAGGACTGGCCACCGGCGTCGGTCGTGGCGACCCGGATGTCGTAGCTGTTCCTGGCCTCGAAGTTGAAGTCGGAATTGGCGGTCAGGACGCCGTCGCTGATCGAGAAGCTGGCGTTGTCCGCCGATCCCACGCCGGTGACGAAGTCATAGGTGTACGGCGACGGGCCGTCGGCGTCGGTCGTGTCGAACGTGCCCACCGTCGCGCCGGCCCCGGAGTTCTCGGGCAACGACGTGCCCGTCAGTGCGAGCGCGGTCGGTGCCTCGTTGACGTTGCTGATCGTGATCGTGAAGGACTTCTCCAGGATCAGACCGGCGGCATCGGTGACACGGAGCAGGATCCCTGCGGTCGGGGTCGCCTCGCGGTCGAACGCGTCCGCGGTGACGAGCTTGCCGGCGACGATGGCGAACCTCGCGTTGTCGGCGATCGCCGGCGGCAGGGCGTACGTCGCGGTGTCGCCGGCGTCGGGGTCGGTGCTGGCGATGGCGCCGACCTCGGTGCCGGTGGCGACGTTCTCGTTGACTGAGCTGTTGGAGAGCGTCAGCGTCGCGGGTGCTTCGTTGACGTTCGTGACGGTGATCGAGAAGTCCTCCTGGAGCGTGAGGCCCCCGGCGTCCGTCACCACCACGCGGGCCGTCAGGGTCGGGGTGGCCTCGAAGTCGATCCCGGGCTTCGCGACGAGCTGGCTGTTGACGATCGCGAACTTCGCGTTGTCGACCGCTCCGGCGACGAGGGTGTACGCCGCGGTGTCGCCGGCGTCGGGGTCGGTGCTGGCCAGGGTGCCGATCGCCGTACCGTTCGCGGCGTTCTCCGCCACGGTCGTGCCACTCAACGTGAGGGCAGTGGGCGTCTCGTTGACGTTGGTCACCGTGATGGTGAGCGCCTTCTCGAAGGACTGTGCCGGGTCGTCGGAGTCGGTCACGCGGACCCGGACGGTGTAGCTGGACCGGACCTCGAAGTTGAAGGCGGCGTCGGCGGTCAGGGTGTTGCCGCTGATGGTGAAGGCGGCGTTGTCGTCCGATCCGGCACCGGTCACGAGCTCGTAGGCGTAAGGCGCGACACCGTCGGGGTCGGTGACGGAGAAGCTGCCCACCGTCGCGTCGGCCGCGGAGTTCTCCGGGATCGAGGCGCTCGAGAGCGTGATGTTGGTCGGGGCATCGTTGATGGCATCGACGGTGATCGTGAAGATCTCCTCGTGGAACAGGCCGTTGGTGTCGGTGACGCGGACCCGGACGGAGTAGCTGTTCTTCGTGGCCTCGTCGAGCACGGCGGCGGTCTCGATCGTGCTGCCGTCGATGGTGAAGGTCGCGTTGTCCGTCGCCCCACTGCCCGCCACGAGCGTGTAGGTGGCCGTGTCGCCGGCGTCCGGGTCGGTGCTCTCGAGGTCGCCGACGGCGGTGCCGATCGGCTGGTGCTCGGCCACGACGCTGTCCGGGAGGGTGAGCGTGGTGGGCGTCTCGTTGACGTCGGTGACCGTGATGGTGAACCGCTTCTCCAGCCACTCCGCGGGGTCTCCACCGTCACTGACGCGGACCCGGATGTCGTAGCTGCTCCCGTCCTCGAAGTTGAAGGCGGAGTCGGCGCTCAGGACGTCGCCGGTGATGGTGAAGGCGGCGTTGTCGTCCGATCCGTTGCCGGTGACGAGCTCGTAGGTGAAGGCACCCGGGCCGTCGGTGTCGGTGACGGTGAAGTCGCCGACCGTCGCGTCGTCGGCGGCGTTCTCGGCGATCGAGGTGGCCGACAGCTCCAGCGCGGTGGGGGCGTCGTTGATCGGGTCGACCGTGATCGTGAGGGCCACCTCGCGGGAGAGGCCGTCGGTGTCGGTGACGCTGACCCGGATGTCGTAGCTGCTCTTCGTGGCCTCGTCGAGGACGGCGGCGGTCCTGATGGTGTTGCCGTCGATGGTGAAGGTCGCGTTGTCGTCGTCGCCGGTGCCCGCTACCAGGCTGAAGGCGCGGGTGTCGCCGGCGTCGGGGTCGGTGCTGTCGAGGTCGCCGACGGCGGTGCCGATCGGCTGGTGCTCGGCCACGACCGAGTCGGCCAGGGTGAGCGATGCCGGGGCCTCGTTCACGTTGGTGACGGTGATCGTGAAGGTCTTCGCGAAAGTCTCGCCGTCGGCGTCCTCCACCTCGACCCGCGCGGTCGCGGAGGGAGTCGCCTCGAAGTCGAAGGTGGTGTCCGTGACGAGCTTGTTGCCCACGATTGCGAACAGCCCGTTGTCGGCTGCGCCGGCCACGAGGGTGTAGGCCGCCGTGTCGCCAGCATCCGGGTCGCTGCTCGACAGGGTGCCGATCTCCTCGGGGGCGGGCTCGTTCTCGGCGATGGTCGACGCGCTCAGGTCGATGGCGGTCGGTGCCTCGTTGACGTCGGTGATCGTGAGCTCGAAGTCGTCGTCGAGGTCGGCGGTGCCGCCGGCGTGGATGCCGACCGTGCGGGTCGGGTCGGTCTCGAAGTCGAGGCCGGTGGACCACAGCTCGTCGTCGTTGCGGATCTCGAGGTCGGTGCCGCCGGTGGTGATGGTGAAGACGGGTGCGCTGTCGGCGTCCGGGTCGTCGACGGACAGCGTGCCGACCAGGGCCTCGGCGTTCTCGGCGACGGTGTCGCCGTCGAGTTCGATCGTGGTCGGTGCCTCGTCGACGTCGGTGATCGTGAGCTCGAAGTCGTCGTCGAGGTCGGCGGTGCCGCCGGCGTGGATGCCGACGGTGCGGGTCGGGTCGGTCTCGAAGTCGAGGCCGGTGGACCACAGCTCGTCGTCGTTGCGGATCTCGAGGTCGGTGCCGCCGGTGGTGATGGTGAAGACGGGTGCGCTGTCGGCGTCCGGGTCGTCGACGGACAGCGTGCCGACCAGGGCCTCGGCGTTCTCGGCGACGGTGTCGCCGTCGAGCTCGATGGCGCTCGGGTCCTCGGCGACGTCGGTGACGTCGATGGTGAAGGTGCGGGTCAGGTCGACGAGGCCGTCGTTGTCGGTGACCCTGATGGTCGCCGGGATCGTGGGGGTGGTCTCGTGGTCGAGGGCGATCCTGGTCCAGACCTCGGTACCGTTGCGGATCTCGAGGTCGGTTCCGCCCGCCGTGATCGCGAAGACCGGTGCGCTGGCCGCGGTGGGGTCGTCGATGGTGAGCTCGCCGACCTTGACGACGGCGTTCTCCGGGACAGTGGTGGAGCCCAGGTCGAACGTCGTCGGCTGGGTCGGTGGGACGGTCGGCGTCGTCGTGGGGGTCGGCGTCGGCGTGGCAGTCGGGGTCGGGGTCGGGGTCGCCGTCGGCGTACCGACCGGAGACGGGGTGACCCGGATCGACATCGGGCGCCCGAGTCGCTTGCCCATCAGGTCGACGGTCTGGATCCGGACCGCCAGCGTCGGGTGGTCCTTGGCCGAGACGGACTCGGTCAGGAAGAGCTCGTCGTCGCGGACCTGGAAGAGGTCGTTGTCCTCGTCGCCCTCGCCCTTGCCCAGGCGGAAGGTGAGGCGGTCGCCGAGGTCGACGTCCCTGGCGCTGAGGAGGCCGACGCTGATCCGGCCTGCGTTCTCGGCGACCGGACCGCCGATGCGGCGCGCCTTGCCGGGGACGTGGTTGATCGCGCGGAACACCGAGTCGTGGCAGTCGCTCCTGCGGCCGATGAGGGACAGCTGACCCCGGTTGCCGGTGGCGCACAGCATGGCGTTCTTGTTCCTGGGGAGGGTGAGCGCGTGCTCGCCGTCGGCGCAGCGGCCGCCGGAGAGGCGGCCGTCCCGGGCGCGGCACAGCGCGACCGGGTGGTCCACGCGGAGCGCGACCTTCCGCTCGCCGTCGCGGCACGAGTCGTCGGCGCGAGCGGTGTCACTCGAGACGCAGATCGTGGCCAGGTCCGCCGGCCTGGCGGCGGCGACCTGGGTGATCTGAGCGGTTGAGACGGGTGCAGCAGTAGCGGGCACGACGGCAAGAGCAGCCCCGACGGTCGTCAGGATGGCAGTGGCCGTCAGGGTGCGCACAAAAGACATTCGTGGTCCTCCCCAAAGGTGGTGCAAACGTACGGATCGCGGGTGCCTCGTGTCCCCCGAACGCGGATTTCCAGATGTGGCGCACGACTCAGGGCTGGGTGAGCCGCGGGGTGATGCGCCGTTAGGGTGACGCGCATGGCTCAGACACCCCAGCCTCGCGCCAACGTGTCGGCGATCCCGACCTACGTGCCCGGCAAACCGCCCACGCCGCGACCCGGCCTCACGACGTTCAAGCTCTCCTCCAACGAGAACCCCTATCCGCCGCTCCCGGGGGTCGTCGAGGCCGCGATGCGCGCTGCCGAGTCGATGAACCGCTACCCCGACATGGGCAACTCGGCGCTGTACGCCGCACTGTCATCGTCGTTGGACGTGCCGGTCGAGGACCTCGCGGCCGCGACGGGGTCGGTGGCGCTGATCTACCAGCTCTTCAACGCGTTCTGCGAGCCCGGCGACGAGGTGATCTACGCCTGGCGGTCGTTCGAGGCCTACCCGATCGCGGCGACGTCCGCGGCCGCCGTGTCCGTCAAGGTGCCGGTGCTCCCCGACGGTCGCCACGACCTCGACGCGATGGCCGAGGCGATCACCGACCGCACCCGCGTCGTGATCGTGTGCACGCCCAACAACCCCACCGGGCCGGCCGTCACGCAGTCCGAGCTGGACGCGTTCCTGGCCACGGTCCCGTCGCACGTGCTCGTGGTGGTCGACGAGGCCTACCTCGAGTTCGTCCGGATGGACGACGCGATCGACGGGCTGGCGACCTACCGCGCCCACTCCAACGTGGTGCTGACGCGGACCTTCTCCAAGGCCTACGGGCTGGCCGGCTTCCGGGTCGGGTATGCCGTCGGGCCGGCTCCGCTGGCTTCGGCGCTGCGCGCCGTGTCCCTTCCGTTCGGGGTCTCGTCGGTGGCGCAGGCCGCGGCGATCGCGTCGCTGTCCTCGTCAGAGGCGCTGTTCGAGCGGGTCGACGCGCTGGTGGCTGAGCGTGACCGGGTGGTCGCCGGCGTGCGCGCCGCCGGCTGGGAGCTCCCCGAGGCGCAGGGCAACTTCGTGTGGTTCCCGCTGGGGGAGCGCACTGCGGAGTTCGCCGCCGCTGCGGACGAGCTCGGCATCGTCGTACGCCCGTTCGCCGGCGAGGGTGCTCGCGTGTCCATCGGCGAGGACGAGGCGAACGACCGGCTGATCACGCTGGCGCAGACCTTCCCGCGCTGACTCCTTCGTCGGCCTCCGCCTTCACCCGGTCCATCGCCCGGAAGCTCGGGACCCGGGTGGGTGCCATCGTGGTGGCGGCGTAGGCGATGCCGGCGATGAGCAGGGCGGGCGAGAGGCCGAGAGCCGTCACCGCGAGCCCGCCGAGCACCCCGCCGAGCGGCATGAGCGACCAGCAGAGCGCGGTGTTGAGCGACGACACCCGACCCAGCAGTGGCGCCGGGATCCGTTCCAGGATCACCGCGCCGAGGATCGGGTTGAGGAAGCCGGACGCGAGGCCCGCGACCGCGGTCACCAGGAAGACCGCCCACACCGGCGACTCCAGCGCCATCACGATGAACCGGGGCGCGCCGGCGACCAGGAACGCGATCACGTAGGTCCGGTATCGCGGCAGCGTCTCGCCCCACTTCGCCGCGATCAGCGCACCGAGCACCGACGCCCCGCTCATCACCGCGAACAGCGTGCCGAGCACCGCCACGCCGGCGCCCGACTCCTTCGCCCACACGGGCGCGAGGACGGCGGCGTAGGCCTGGTCGATCAGGTTGGTCGTCGCGACCATGGCGCAGATCGCGATCAGGACGGGTTCGGTGCGCAGGAACCGCCACCCCTCGCGGAGCTCCTGGCTGTACGTCGACGGGTCGGCCTCCACCGACGCGGGGACCGGCCGACCGAGCCCCGTGGTGGCCGCCGCGAACACGGCGAACGAGACGACGAACGAGAACGCATCGACGTACAACGCGTTGGCCGCGCCGATCCACGCCACGAGCAGGCCGGCCAGGGCGGCGCCGAGCATGGTCGAGGTGCGTTCGATGGCGCCGGCGAGGCCGGTGACGCGTTCGAGCGACACCTCGGCGACGCGCGCGATCTCCGGGGTCATGGCCGCCTTGCCGGCGTCGCCCGGACCGCGCAGGCCACCCGCGACGGCGACCAGGAGGAGGAGCAGCGGGAAGCTCAGCAGCCCGAGGTGGTGGAGCAGGGGGATCGCGCCGACCACGAACGCGGAAGCCAGGTCGCAGGCGAGCGTGACCCGGCGTGGTCCGACCCGGTCGAGGAGCGGGCCCCCGAGCGCCTTGAAGATCACCAGTGGCGTGATCTCGGCCGCCGCGACCAGCCCGGTCTGGGTCGCCGAGCCGGTGGTCGACAGGACGAACCACGGGATCGCGATCATCGAGATCCGGGTGCCGACGAAGGAGATGCCCTCGGCGGTGAGGCCGCCGTAGAGGGGTGCCTTGCGGCTCATTCGGGGTCCCTGCGGCGTTGTTCGGGGGAGCGGAGCGGAGGAGAAGAACGTCGTGGGGTGTTCATGTGTGGGCTCCCGGCCTCGGGAAGGCGTTGAGGTTGATCGCGAACGGTGCCGCGCCCTCCTCGTCGCTGTCCGAGGTCTCGTCGATCATCGTCGAGAGCGTCTTCACCAGGGCGTCGGCCTGCGCCGGGGTCAGCGAGAACTCCCAGTCGCTGAGAGTGCCGACGGAGCGCCACTCCTCCGGCAGGAAGCGCATCTCGGCGACGGCGGCGCGCAACCGGTCGCCGTACAGCAGCGCGACCGTGGACAGGTAGGCCTCGACGTCCTCGTCGCTCTCGCCCTGCTCGCGGAAGTCGGTGCGCGTGCTGTCGTGGGCCGCGCGCCACCAGCGGTCGCGGGCGTTGCCGCGCTCGGTGTCCTCGCTGATGAAGCCGTGCTGCGCGAGCTGGCGCAGGTGGTAGGACGTCGCGCCGGTGTTGAGGTCGAGGCGCTGAGCGAGCGTCGTCGCGGTCGCCGGGCCCTCGGTGCGGAGCAGGCCGAGCATCCTCAGCCGGACGGGATGGCTGAGCGCGCGGAGACCGGCGATGTCGGGGGTGACGGAGGAGCCCATGTCGGAAGGGTAGAACTGCAAAGAGTCATTTGCAAACACTTCTTTGCAGTACGGCGATCTACCCCAACGAGGGCAGGCCTCGACTGCCAGTCATCGCTAACGTCGAACTGCTGTCGAGTTGAGTGGGGAGATCGATGGACCGCAGGACACGGGTGCTCGGCGCAGCGATGGCCGGGGGGCTGATCGCAGCGCTGATGCAGGTCTCGGGCCCGGCCCAGGCGGCTCCTCCGTCCAACGACAACTTCGCGAGTGCGGCCGACCTCGGCTCCGCCGTCCCTGCGCTGGCCACGGGCTCCAATGTCGAGGCCACCACCGAGGCCGGGGAGCCGCTCGGGCGCGGTGCCAGCGAGGCCTCGGGCACGATCTGGTGGCGGTGGACGGCGCCGGAGACGGCGCGCTACCGGGTCGACCTGTGCGCCACCCAACCGGTGTTCACCGCGACGCTCGCGGTCTTCGCCGGCGACAACGTCGCGGCGCTGACCAACGTCACGGCGGTGGGGAACGGACTCACCGCGGCGCCGCTGGCCTATCTCGGCGGCAAGTGCGACAACCTCGACCTGCCGGCGGTGGCGTTCGACGCCGTCGCGGGGACGGCGTACGGCATCGCCGTCGGCGGGGTCGGCGGGTCGGTCCACAGCAACATCTCGCTGCAGCTGTCCCGTCCGGCGCCCAACGACAACTACGGCAACGCGGCCGACCTCGGCTCAGCGGTCCCGGCCACGGCCAGCGGGAACAACGTCGGCGCCTCCGTCGAGGCGGGCGAGCCGCTCACCCGCGACATCTTCCAGGCCTCGGGCACGATCTGGTGGAAGTGGACGGCGCCGGTCACCGCTCGATACCGCGTGGACATCTGTGCCTCCAATCCCGTGCTGGTCGGGACGCTCGGCGTGTTCGTCGGCGCCAGTGTGTCGACGCTGACCAACGCGTCCTCAGTCGGGACCGGGCGCACCGCCGCGACGGCGGACTACCCCGGTGGCCAATGTCCCGACACTCGAGTGGTGGCGGTGGCGTTCGACGCGGTGGCGGGGACGACCTACGGCATCGCGGCCGCGGGCGCGGGAGGCACGACGAGCAGCAACATCGTGCTGCGCCTGACCCGGCCCGCGGTCAACGACAACTTCGCGGACGCGCTCGACCTCGGCTCGGCACTCCCGGCGTCGACCGGCGGCACCAACGTCGGGGCGTCCACGGAGGTCAACGAGCCCCTCGGGCGGGGCGGCGTCATCGGCACCGGCACCGTGTGGTGGACGTGGACCGCGCCGGCCGCGGGCCGCTACCGCGTGGACATGTGCGCCACGCAGCCGGCCTTCAACGGCACCCTCGCGGTCTACACCGGAACCACCGTGTCGGCCCTGGTCAACCGCACGACGCTCGGCACCGGGAGGACTCCCGCAGCCCAGCCCTACCCGGGAGGACAGTGCCAGGTCTCCAGCCTGCCGGCCGCCGCGTTCGACGCGACCGCGGGCACGACGTACCGCTTTGCGATCGGTGGCTCGGCCGGCGCGAGCAGTGCCAGCGTGGTCCTCAAGGTCTCCGGCGCGCCGTCCTGCGTTGCGGCGAAGGCTGCGGCGAAGACCGCCAGGACCGCCATGGTCAAGGCGAAGAAGAAGGCGACCAAGGCCCAGCGGAAGGCGACCCGGGCCGCGAAGGTGGCCAGGGCGCACCCGAGCGCGAAGAACAAGTCGGTCGCCAAGAAGCTGAAGAAGCTGGCGAAGAAGGCGACGGCCAAGGCCAAGGTGGCGACCCGGAAGTATCAGAAGGCGCGGGCTGCCCAGGCGTCGGCCTGCTGAGCGTCCTGCCCCTCGCCGGGATTTGGTTGAAAGTGGCACTATCTCCGGTGTGACCAGCAATTCGTACGTACACCGAGGACGGCAAGCCGTTCGAGCGTGACATGAACTACCTGCCCGATCGCATCCTCGCGGGCTCGGCCCCCGCCGATGAGCTCGAGGGTGCGTACGGCGCCGACCCGGACGCTCCCGTGTGGCCGGTCGAGCCCGGGCGATACCGGCTGATCGCGGCGCCCGCCTGCCCGTGGGCCAACCGGTCGATCATCGTGCGCAACGTGCTCGGCCTCGAGGACGTCATCTCGCTCGGCAAGCCCGGCCCGACCCACGACGAGCGCAGCTGGACCTTCGACCTCGACCCCGGTGGTGTCGACCCGGTGCTCGGGATCGAGCGTCTTCAGGAGGCCTACTTCAACCGCATTCCCGACTACCCGCGCGGCATCACGGTGCCGGCGATGGTCGAGGTCGCCACCGTCAAGGTGGTGACCAACGACTTCCCGTGGATCACCCACGACCTCTTCTTCGAGTGGCGCGAGCACCACCGCCCCGACGCGCCCGACCTCTGGCCCGTCGAGTGCCGCGCGGAGATGGAGACGGTGATGAAGCGGGTCTTCACCGAGGTCAACAACGGCGTCTACCGCTGCGGCTTCGCGGGCTCCCAAGAGGCCTACGACGCGGCGTACGACCGGTTGTTCACCGCGCTGGACTGGCTCGAGGAGCGGTTGTCGGAGCGTCGCTACCTGATGGGCGACGCCATCACCGAGGCGGACATCCGGCTGTTCACGACGCTGGTCCGCTTCGACGCGGTCTATCACGGCCACTTCAAGTGCAACCGCAACAAGCTGACCGAGATGCCGGTGCTCTGGGCCTATGCTCGCGACCTGTTCCAGACGCCGGGCTTCGGCGAGACGATCGAGTTCGAGCAGATGAAGCAGCACTACTACCTCGTGCACACCGACATCAACCCGACCGGCATCGTGCCGCTGGGGCCGGACACCTCCGGCTGGCTGACCCCCCACAACCGCGGCTAGCTCGCGGGCACTCGCTGCGTACGTCGACGCGTCGGCGTACGTCCGACAGGGCGGCAGCCATCTCGTCGGACGTTGCGCGGGACGTCCGACGAACCGGTGCCCCGAGCAGCCACCTCGTCGGACGTCTACTCGGACGTCCGACGCCTCGGCGTCAGGGAGCGGCCGGGCTCGATGACGTCGGCGGACTCGTCGGTGTCGTCGTGGTCGAGGTGGTCGTCGGCGAGGTCGTGGGCGTGGTCGGCGTCGTCGTCGGGGTCACCGTGGGCGTGACGGTGGGTGACGGTGTCGGTGTCTCCGTCGGCGTGGGGGTCGGCGTCGGGACCGGCTCCGGACCCTGCACGAACGCCGAGAGGACCGGACCGTCCTTGGTCCATAGCAACCGGGCGGCGTACAGCGCGCGCTTGCCGACGTCCTCGAAGTCCTGCGCGCCGTGGTAGCTCTGGTAGCAGGGCAGGTTGGTGCCCTTGCAGACCCAGCCGTGGAAGAACAGCCGGTTGGCGTGGCCGGTCGTCGCCTCGAGGTAGTCGGCGCCGCCGGGCCCGCAGACGCCGGAGTTCTGCCGGTTGACGAGCGCGTGCCCGCGGGTGCCCTGCCAGTCCTTGTGCCGGAAGTGCGAGCGGCGCCAGATCGTGCGGTAGCGGCAGTCGCCGTAGTCGCCGCGTGAAGTGATCAGGTAGTACCACTCGCCGTGCCGGACCATGATCGGGTTCTCCAGGACGCCGACGTCGCGGATCAGCTCGCGGCTCTTGCCGAAGGTGCCGGTGCCGGCCGGGTTGAGGCGGACCATCCGGATCGTCGAGGGCGTGCCCTGCGTGCGGTAGAGCAGGTAGCGACGGCCGTCGGGAGCGATGTACGACGACGGGTCGATCACGCCACGACGGGGCAGGCCGACGCGTCCAGGCAGCGTGTCGTTGGCCGGCGTGGTCGTCGCGTAGTCGGGGCAGACGAGCGGGCGATCACTGACCGGGGTGAACTTCTCGGTCAGCGACGGCGCGGTCGCGACGCCGATGCAGCGGTCCTGCTCGTGGGGGAGGCCGCGCGACGGCATCGTGTAGTAGGCCAGCCAGCCCGCCGTACCCTGCTCGAGGTCGGGGCCCCAGACGCCCGCGAACTTCGCCCACGCCGGCTTGGCGTTGAGCAGGTCTCCGGTCGAGTTCCACATGCCCCAGTCGTAGTCGGAGGAGGAGCTCCGGGCACGGAAGCCGGTCGAGGCCCCGAACCACCTGGTGCCGTCGAAGACGACGCTCGGGTCGCCGAAGTCGCGGTTCCAGATGAGCGGGCGCGGTGCGGCCGCCGCCTTGCGGTGGGCGCTCCCGTCGTCGGCACCGCTCGCCGGCGACGAGACCGGTGACAGGGCGAACATGGCAGGCAGCAGGGCCAGCGCGGTCAGCGCGCCGGTCCAGCGGAGCAGGTGATGCGTGTGTGCGGGCATGTGGCCGAGACCCCCTTCAAGGCACCACCTTGATACCCCGCGAGTGGTGCTGGAGTGAAACCGAGAGGCCGGTGTGTCCGGATATCCATGGACGTTCGCGGGGTGGATCCCGTGTGGTCGGCCCGCAAACGTCCATGGATATCCCGGAGACGTCAGAGGAAGCCGGCGATCACCGGGGCACCGTCGACCCAGTCGAGGTCGGCGGCGTACATCGGCCGGATCGCCCGGTCCCGGTGACGCACCCTGTCCTTGCGGATGCCCGGTCCGCACGGGGTCGCCCTGCCGTGGCAGGTCCAGGCGTGGAAGTAGACGCGCAGCCGGCGCGAGTGCGGCATCGGCGTCACGTCGGCGCCGCCCGGTCCGCAGAGGCGGGAGCCCTCGTCGAGGAGCACGCCGCTGGTGGCCTCGGCCCAGTTGAGGATCGATGTGGACCGGCGCCAGACCGTCCGGTAGGAGCACCTCGTGAAGTCGCCCTGCGACAGCAGCATCACCCAACCCGCGGGGCGTTCGATCAGCACCGGGTTCTCCAGCACGCCGTCGTGGCGGAAGAGCTCGACGCTCGCGCCGGCCGCGTGCAGCCCGCTCTTCGACAGCGGCAGCAGCCGGATCGAGGACGGGATCCGGTCGGTCTTGTAGACGAGGTGGGGCCGGCCGCCGGCGATGACCAGCGACGGGTCGATGACGCCGGCCCGCGACGGCAGGCCGGCGAGGGCGACGGGCACCTGGTCCTCGGCGGCCGGGCCTGCGACGTACGACGGGCAGACGAGGGGTCTGCCCCCGACCGGCTTGAAGCCGGCGGTCGCCGAGCGGGACCGGGCGACGCCGATGCAGCGGCCGTACTCGCCGATGCCACGCACGGGTGCCGCGAAGTAGAGGAGCCACCAGCGGCCAACGCGCGCGATGTCGGAGGCCCAGATGTCGCCCTTGTCGTGCGACCACGACGGCAGGCGGACCAGTGCGGAGGTCGCGGGCCTCCAGTCGCCGGCCGGGCCGTCGGCGTACGACCGCGGAATCAGGCTGCCCGTCGAGAAGCCGACGAAGCCGTTGCCGTTCACCGTGACGGTCGGGTCGGCGAAGTTGGCGGCGAGGACGGGCCGAGGGACACGCTCCGCCTGGGCGGGTACGCCGATGAGCACGAGTGCGCCCGCGAGCAGGCCGGTGAGGGCGGAACGGAGGCGGGGGCGCACGGCCGACAACCTAGTGGGACGCCTCCTCGACCACCGGAGCAACCACCGGGGTCGTTGTCCAATTCGCGCCGGGGGTGGTGCGACGGATAACTTTGGCGACACCATGTGGCCGGGGTCACACACGCCTACGGCAGCATGGCCAAGAGACAGCCGTCGGTGTGCCCGGTGATCCCGAGCAGCCGCTAGCGAATGGAGTGCCATGAGCGACCCGTCAGGATTCGGCCCGGACCTCGTGGAGGTCTTCGGACCTTCCCAGCAGGACGGTGGCCCCGAGCTCGTGCAGCTCCTCACCCCCGAGGGTGAGCGTGTCCACCACCCCGAGTTCGACTACGACTTCTCCGCCGAGGAGCTGCGCGGTTTCTACCGCGACATGGTGATCACCCGGCGGATCGACACCGAGGCCACCGCGCTCCAGCGCCACGGCGAGCTCGGCATCTGGGCCCAGCTGCTCGGCCAGGAGGCCGCCCAGATCGGCGCCGGCCGCGCCCTGCGCCCGCAGGACTACGTCTTCCCGACCTACCGCGAGCACGGCGTCGCCTACTGCCGCGGCATCGACCCGCTCGACCTGCTCGGTCTCTTCCGCGGCGTCGACCAGGGCGCGTGGGACCCGGCCGACAACAACTTCGGCCTCTACACGATCGTGATCGGCGCGCAGGTGCTGCACGGCGTCGGCTACGCGATGGGCATCCAGCGCGACGGTGCCGTCGGCACCGGCGACCCCGACCGTGACGCCGCCGTCATCGCCCACTTCGGCGACGGCGCCTCGTCGCAGGGCGACGTCAACGAGGGCTTCATCTTCGCCGCGTCCTACAACGCGCCGGTGGTCTTCTTCTGCCAGAACAACCAGTGGGCCATCTCGGAGCCGATCGAGCGCCAGACCCGCATCCCGCTCTACCAGCGTGCCCTCGGGTTCGGCTTCCCGGGCGTCCGCGTCGACGGCAACGACGTGCTGGCGACGTACGCCGTCACCAAGGCCGCTCTCCAGCGTGCCCGCGACGGCCAGGGCCCGACGCTCGTCGAGGCGTACACGTACCGCATGGGCGCGCACACCACGACCGACGACCCGACGCGCTACCGCCTCTCGGACGACGTCGAGCACTGGAAGCTCAAGGACCCGATCGAGCGCCTCAAGGTCTACCTCCGCCGCAACGGGCTCGTCGACCAGCAGTTCTTCGACGACCTCGACGACGAGGCCAAGGAGCTCGGCCACCACCTCCGCGAGGGCTGCAAGGCCCTGCCCGACCCGTCGCCGATGAGCGTCTTCGACCACGTCTACACCGAGATGACCGACGAGCTCGCCGCCCAGCGCGACGGCTACGCGGCCTACCTCGCCTCGTTCGAGGGAGAACACGCATGAGCAGCCTGCAGAAGATCACTCTCGCCAAGGGCCTGAACATGGGCCTGCGCAAGGCCATGGAGGACGACCCCAAGGTCCTGATCATGGGTGAGGACGTCGGCAAGCTCGGCGGCGTCTTCCGGATCACCGACGGCCTGCAGAAGGACTTCGGCGAGGACCGTGTCATCGACTCGCCCCTGGCCGAGTCGGGCATCGTCGGCACCGCGGTCGGCATGGCCCTGCGCGGCTACCGCCCCGTCGTCGAGATCCAGTTCGATGGCTTCGTCTACCCGGCCTACGACCAGATCGTCTGCCAGGTCGCGAAGATGACGTTCCGCTCGCAGGGCAAGTCCAAGATGCCGATGGTCATCCGGATCCCGTTCGGCGGCGGCATCGGCGCGGTCGAGCACCACAGCGAGTCGCCGGAGGCGCAGTTCGCGCACACGCCCGGCCTCAAGGTCGTCGCGTGCTCCAACCCGGTCGACGGCTACTGGATGATCCAGCAGGCCATCGCGTGCGACGACCCGGTGATCTTCCTCGAGCCGAAGCGGCAGTACCACGCCGACAAGCTCGAGCTCGACGAGTCGGCCACCCCCGACCCGCTGTTCACCGCGCGCACCGTCCGCGCCGGCTCGGACGTCACCGTCCTGGCCTACGGCCCGACCGTGAAGACCGCGCTCAAGGCCGCCGAGGCGGCCGCCAACGAGGGCAAGTCGCTCGAGGTCATCGACCTGCGCACGCTCTCGCCGCTGGACATGAAGCCCGTCTACGAGTCCGCGCGACGCACTGGTCGCGTGGTCGTCACCCACGAGGCGCACGTCAACCTCGGCATGGGCTCCGAGCTGTCGGCCCGGATCACCGAGGAGTGCTTCTACTCCCTCGAGGCCCCCGTGCTGCGCGTCGGCGGCTTCGACACCCCCTACCCGCCCTCGCGGATCGAGGAGGAGTGGTTGCCTGACCTCGACCGCGTCCTCGATGCCGTCGACCGCTCGCTGGAGTTCTGACATGGCCGAGTTCAAGCTGCCCGACGTCGGCGAGGGCCTGACCGAGGCGGAGATCGTCTCCTGGAAGGTCAAGGTCGGCGACGTCATCGAGATCAACGACATCATCGTCGAGATCGAGACCGCCAAGTCGCTCGTCGAGCTGCCGTCGCCCTACGCCGGCACGATCCTCGCCCTGATGGTCGAGGAAGGCCAGATGGTCGACGTCGGCACTCCGATCATCTCGGTCGGTTCCGCGGGCGACGTCGCCCCCGCTGCGCCGGCGCCGGCTGCCGCCGCTCCCGAGGTCGACCTCTCCGACATGGACCTCTCCAACCCGGCCGCCTCCGGTGGCGGCGAGGGTGAGTCCCTCGTCGGTCGCAACAAGGCCGAGCGCGGTCCGCAGCGTCGGGCCCGCCACGGCTCCGCCACGCCGTCGACCTCGGCCGGCGCCCAGGCGCAGCTGCAGGTGCAGGGAGCGTTCGGGACCGGTGGCGCCCAGCCGGACGAGGTCGTGGCCGAGGACGAGCCGGCCGTGCCGGCCACGTCCGCGGCGCCGGCTCCGGCCTCGGCACCCGCAGAGGCGCTGGTGCCTGCCTCCGTGCAGTCACCCAGCGACGTACGAGCTCTCGCGAAGCCGCCCGTGCGCAAGCTCGCGAAGGACCTCGGGATCGACCTCTCCACGTTGGTCGGGTCCGGTGCCAACGGCGTGATCACGCGGGCCGATGTCGAAGGTGCTTCGCCGGGCCTTGGTTTCGACACGGGCGCGGGGCGCCCTGCTCAACCAGCGGCTGTCGTGCGCTCCGGGGAGCGGGAGACGCGCGAGCCGGTCAAGGGCGTCCGGAAGATGATGGCCCAGGCGATGGTGGGGAGTGCCTTCTCGGCGCCGCACGTCACCGAGTGGATCACCGTCGACGTCACCGCGACCATGGAGCTCGTGGCGCGACTGAAGAAGCGTCGCGAGTTCAAGGACGCCAAGGTGTCGCCGCTGCTGCTGCTGTCGCGGGCGGTCATGCTTGCGATGAAGCGGACGCCGGAGATCAACTCGTTCTGGGACGAGCCGGCGCAGGAGGTCGTCTACAAGAACTACGTCAACCTCGGCATCGCAGCGGCCACCCCGCGTGGCCTGGTCGTGCCGAACATCAAGGACGCCGACCAGCTCTCGATGCTCGACCTCGCGGCCGCGCTCGCCGGACTGACGGCGACCGCCCGCGACGGCAAGACGCAGCCGGCCGAGATGGCGGGCGGGACGTTCACGATCACCAACGTCGGAGTCTTCGGCGTCGACGCCGGCACCCCGATCATCAACCCGGGCGAGGCCGCGATCCTCTGCTTCGGCGCGGTGCGCAAGCAGCCGTGGGTCGTCGGGGACGAGATCGTCGCGCGCGACATCACGACGCTGGCGCTGTCGTTCGACCACCGGCACATCGACGGCGAGAAGGGCTCACGCTTCCTCGCCGACGTCGCCGGGATCCTCGAGGACCCCGGCACAGCGCTGCTCTTCTGAGAGGGAATCGACCGCTCCGCCGTGCTCTGAGAGGATGGGCCGCATGACTGCGGAGTCGCCGCCACCCCCCGCGGCAGTTCTCCTCAGGGCTCAAGAGGTCGCCGAGCAGCTTCGGCGCGAGTCCGAGGAGGAAGCCGCGCGCGCCAGCGACCACGTTCGCGACCTCGTGGCCGCGGCCGCGCGTGACCGCGAGGACGCCGAGAAGGTGCGGGCAGAGGCCGAGCAGGTGTGGGTCGACGCCGAGCAGGTGCGCGTGCGTGCCGAGCAGGTGCTCGAGGAGGCCTCGGAGGAGGCGCGGACGATCGTCGCCGACGCGGGCGAGCAGGCCACGCTCCTGCTCCGCACCGCGGAGGCGCAGCGCGAGCGGGTCCTCGAGGAGACTCGCCAGCAGGCGGAGCGACAGCACCTGGAGGTCTCCGGACTCGTCGAGCAGGTCCAGTCCGAGGCGGACAAGCTGCGGGCCTCGGCCCAGACCGACGTGGCGGCCCTGCTCGAGTCGTCGCAGCGCGAGGCGGCCGAGCACGAGGCCCGCGCCCGGACCGCGGCCGAGGAGCTGACGCGTTCATCGGTCACCGAGGCCGAGCAGGTCAGGGCGGCTGCCCGCGCCGAGGCCGAGTCGCTGCTCGAGTCGGCCACCAGCGAGGCGAGCCGGCTGCGCGACGATGCCGAGAAGGAGGCAGCGGCGCTGCGTGACGAGGCCGCGACCGAGCACGCCCGATCCGTGGAGACTGCGGCCGCGCTGCTCGCCGAGGCCAGGATCGAGGCCGATCGCGAGCTCGGCGCGGCCGCCGAGCAGACCGCCTGGGCCAAGGCCACCGTCGACTCCCTCCTCGTCGCCGGGGAGCAGGAGCGCCAGTCCATCCGCAGTGCCGGGCACCGCGAGGCCGGAGAGTACGTCGCCGGACACCGGCGCCGCACCCAGGAGGTGTTGCACCGCATCACCGAGCGGCTGCGGCTCCAGGTCGCCGAAGCCGATCGCAAGGCCGTCGAGATCACCGACGCCGCCGCCGACGTGGTGCAGGCCGCCGAGGCCGAGGCGGCCCGTGTGCTGGCCGCTGCCCAGGCGGACGCGGACCGGGTCCGGCAGGAGGCGGAGTGGCAGGGCACGCGCGTCGCCGAGCGTGCCGAGCGGCGTCGCGCCGAGGCCGAGGCCGGCGCGTCGAGCCTGCGGACCCAGGCGGCCGAAGAAGTCGTCCGCTCCCAGAATGCCGCCTCCGAAGAGCTGCGCCGGGCCAAGGAGGAGTCCTTGCGGATGGTCACCGAGGCGCGCGCCGAGGCGGACGACATGCGCCAGAAGGCCAAGGCGCTGCTGGCCGATGCGCGCCTCGAGGTCTCCACCCTCCGCAGCCGCCGCGACGGCATCACCGCCGAGCTCAGCCAGCTGTCCGGCGTGATCGAGGCGCTGGCCGTCTCGCCAGAGGCCCCGGCCGCCGAGACACCACCCGAACCCGAGTCGCCCACCCCCCGCCCCGATGAAGAGGATGCGTCATGACCCAGTCCGACCCGCAGTTCCGTGTGGTCCTGCGCGGCTACGAACCCGCCGAGGTCGACCGCCGCCTGGCCGAGCTCGCCCAACGGGTGGCGACCGCCGAGCAGCAGGCGGCGTCGTACGCCGAACGCGTGAGCCTGCTCGAGCAGCACGCCGCCGAGGGCGCCAACCGGGAGGCAGAACCGGTCGCCCCACCGAACTTCGCCCATCTCGGCGAGCGGATCGCCCAGATGCTGACCCTTGCCGACGAGGAGGCGGCGGCCGTCCGTGAGCGGGCCGAGGTCGAGGCCGAGTCCCTGCGCAAGCAGGTCGAGCAGGCCACCATCGGACTGCGCGACGAAGCCGATCGCTACGCCGACCAGCGACGTCGTGACGCCGACGCCGAGAGCGGTCGCGTCCTGACCGATGCCCAGCGCGAGGCCGACGAGATCCGCGACGCCGCCGAGCGCGACTCCGCCGCTCGCCGTCAGGAGGCCGAGGCGATCTACGAGGAGCAGCGTGCCAACGCGGCCCGGGCGGCGTCCGACTTCGAGACCACGCTGGCCACGCGCCGTGAGCGCACCGCGGCGGAGTTCCGTGAGCAGCAGGGCGCCACCCAGCTCCAGCTCGAGACCCTGGCCGGCCAGGTCGAGGAGATGCGTGCTCGCGCCGAGGCTGAGCGCGAGGCCGCCGACACCGAGTCCCGGCGCGTGCTCGCCGACGCGCAGAGCCAGGCGACCGCGATCGTGCGCGAGGCCCGCGCCAACGCGGACCGGGTGCGTGCCGACTCGGAGCGCGAGCTCGCCGCCGCGACCCAGCGTCGCGACAGCATCAACGAGCAGCTCGTCAACGTGCGCCAGATGCTGACCACGCTGTCGGGGTCCGCCGCCGGCATGCTCAGCGAGGAGCCCGCGCCGGTGGCGGCGCAGGCGCCCGTGGAGGAAGCGCCGGTGGAAGCCGAGCCGGCCGAGGACGAGCCCGCGGAGGAGTCGCCCGCCGACGATGTCGACGATGCCGACAAGGTGGACGAGGCAGATGAGGCGGAGGACGCCGACGAGGTCGACGAGGTCGACGAGTCCGAGGAGGACCGGCAGTCCTGACGCGTGGGTGTGGCCGGAGCCCGGAGCGGGTAGGACACGGCTGTGACTGAGCGCATCGGGCCCTACCTCGTCGACTCACGCCTCGGGGTGGGCGGGATGGGCGTTGTCTACGCCGCCCACGACGAGGCGCTCGAGCGGCCGGTCGCGCTCAAGGTGATCTCGCCGCAGCTGGCCGACGACGAGGAGTTCCGGGCCCGGTTCGTGCGCGAGGCGCGGGCGATGGCGTCGCTCGACTCCCCGCACGTCGTGCAGGTCTATGCCCACGGCGAGACCGACGGGCAGCTGTGGATCGCCACCCAGCTCATCCCCGACGGCGACCTCGGGACGATGCTGCGCCGCTCGGGCGCCGCGTTGCCGGCCGTGGCGGTCGACCTGATGGCGCAGGTCGCGAGCGGGCTGGCCGACGCGCATGCCGCGGGGCTCGTGCATCGAGACATCAAGCCGGCCAACGTGCTCCTGCGACGGTCCGGTTCGTCGTACGCGTCCTCCTTCACCGCCTATCTCGCCGACTTCGGCATCGCCCGGCGCGCCGGCGGCGACCACACCGGGCTCACCCAGGGCGTCGTGGGGACCCCGTCCTACATGGCGCCGGAGCTGCACACCGGTGGTGAGGCCGGGGTCGCGAGCGACATCTACTCGCTGGGCTGCCTGCTCTGGTCGACGCTCGTCGGGCACGCGCCGTTCTCGGGGACCTCGGACTACCAGGTCGTCAGCGCGCACCTCGAGCAACCCGTGCCGCAGCTCGTCGGGGACACGACCGAGATCCGCGAGATCAACCGGGTGCTGCGTACGGCGATGGCCAAGGATCCGTCTGCTCGCTACCGCGACGCGGCCGCCCTGCGCGACGACCTGCGGGCCGTGCAGCGGATGGTGAACGAGGAGCCGACCGCGGTTCGGGCCGCTGCTGCGGCGTCTGCTCCCGCGCCTCCTCCTGCGCGTTCGCGGCGAGGGCCGATCGCACTGGTGGCGAGTGGGCTCGTGCTGCTCGTGCTCCTGGGCGTGGCCATCTGGGCCGTCGCTCGCCCGGACCCTTCCTCGGATCCCGTGGACACGCTGACCGCCGGTCCCGCGACATCCTCGACGCCCTCCTCGACGCCCTCGTCCGAGACGTCGGAGCCCACGGCTGGGCCCGCCACGGGCGACTTCACGCAGGAGCAGCGGAAGGCGGCGGTCGACAGCTTCGCCACCGCGCTGCTCACCCAGCCCGCTGTCACGAAGGAATCGGCCGACTGCATCGCCGAGACCGTGGTCGACGACGTGGGACTGGCGACGATGGTCGAGCAGGGGTTCTTCGACGAGGACATGAGCTACGTCGACCAGGACCTCGCGAGTCTTCCCGACGTGAAGACGGCGCTGACCTCGGCGACGTTCTCCTGCATCAGCGCGGGCTGACCCCAGCCCCCAGCCTGCCTGCGCGCAGGCAGGCGCCGCGCGAGCCTGCCTGACGTCAGGCAGGCTCGCTGGCGGTGGAGCGTCAGCCCTGGCGGTCGTGCCAGGCGGCGAGCACCTCGACCTCGCGCTCCGCGCCGAGCCCGATGGCCGTCTCGCCCAGGGTGTCGCGGGCCGAGTCGGCGACCGGGCGCAGGTGCAGGCCGGCGTCGATGGCCGGCTGGGCCGCGTGCGACATCATCCCGTCGTACTCCGGCCGCGGCAGCCACAGCGGGATCGAGCCCTCGCCGGCCCATGGCGCCACTTCCTGCGACTCCAGGAAGTCGGAGTCGACCCATGTGAACGTCGGTGAGGCACCCACCCCGGCCGCCACCTCGTCGAGGAGCGTGGCAATCGGCATCACGTCGCCGACTGCGTCGAAGGCTCCGGTCGTTCGCGCCGAGGCGGCGTCCAGGAGCCACGACGCCAGGTCGCGTACGTCGATGACCTGGACGACATCGGACGGCGACCCGGGCGCCAGCACCTCCCCGCCCCGGGCCAGCCGCTCGGGCCAGTAGGAGAAGCGGCCGGACCCGTCGCCCGGGCCGACGATCAGGCCGGGCCGCGCGATCATCGACGACGCGGCTCCGGTGGTCACGACCTGCTCGCACGCCACCTTCATCGGGCCGTAGGCCTCCGGGTTGTCGTCGAGGTCCACGTCGTCGGTGAGTGGCTCGTGGAGCGGCTCCATCGCCGGGGAGCTGTCGTCGGCGTACACGCTGATCGTCGAGACGAAGACCCAGTGCGCGTCGGGGACGGCGGCCACGGCGCGGCGTACGTGCGAAGGCAGTCGGGAGACGTCGACGACCGCGTCCCAGGAGCCCTCGATCAAGGCGGACGGCGCGTCGAGCGACCGGTCCCACGGCAGGTGTTTGGCACCGGGCGGCACCGGCCCCGACGACCCGCGGCAGGCGCAGGTGACGTCCCAGCCGCGGTCGACTGCCTGCTCGGCCACTGCGCGGGAGAGGAACCGGGTGCCGCCGAGGACGAGGAGTCGCATGCGCTCACTTCACCGGCCGGGCGAGGCTGCGGCAAGGGAGTTCACTCTCGGCTGAACGGAGCGGTTCACCGGGGGAGACGGAGGAGGAAGTCGCGCAGCAGCAGGTTGACCTGCACCGGATCGCGGGCCTGGGGCAGGTGGCCGCCGCCCTCGATCACGACATGGTCACCGCCGGTGAGGTCCGCGACAATGGCTCCGCGGTCGGGGTGTTGGCAGCGGTCGTCCGAGCCGGTGATGACGAGCACCGGGCACCGCACGTCGCGGCAGGCCGCAGCGGCCGCGTCCGGGTCGCCGGCGATCCCTCGCGCCGCGCCGTACTCCAGCAGCATCGTCTCCGGCCCCACGGCCATCGCCCAGTCCACGCAGTCCTCGCGCTGCTTGGTGGAGTGCGGCTCGGGGAACATCTCCGCGAAGAAGAACGTCGCGAAGTCGCGCCAGTCGGCCAGCCAGTGGTGACGGTTCTGCTTCTCCCAGCCCTCGTACGTCGCGCGCGGCTCGTCGAAGTCGTAGGCGATCCGGTGGGGCAGTGGCGTCGTCAGTCGCAGACCGGGGTTGATCGCACAGACGCCGAGCACCCTCTCGGGCGCCTCGGCAGCCATCAGCAGCGCATGTCCCGCGCCCGTGCAGACTCCGGCCAGCACCGCCTGGTCGGCGCCGACGGCGTCCAGGACGGCCCACTCCTGGTCGATCAGGACCCGCTCCTCCATCGCGTCGACGGTGTCCGGCGTGCCGCTGTGTCCGTTGCCGGGCGGGTCGCTCACGACCACGCGGTGCGATCGCGCGAGGAACGGGATCTGCGCCTTCCACGCCTGCGACTGCACGATCGAGTCGGGCATGAGCAGGAAGATGGTGGGGTCGCTGTCGCCGTACACCTCGAAGTAGGTGCGTACGCCGCCGCGCTGGACATGGCCCTCCCGGACCGGTGTCGCGGCGCGCATCAGATCAGCTCGGCCAGCATGTCCGCGGCCCGGGCGGCGCCGCCGGTCTCGACGGGCCGGTAGTGGACCTCCTCGCGCACGGTCTTGGCGATCATCTCCGCCAGCAGGGCCGGGTCCGAGGCGTCCTCGTAGGTCACGCACTGGCCGGCGCCGTACCTCTCCAACCGGTGCCGGACGTGGAAGTTCTGCTCGAAGTGGTTCTGCAACGGCACGTAGAGGAACGGGCGGCGGTTGGCGGTGAGCTCCATGGTGGTCGTGAGCCCGCCCTGGACGACGGCTAGGTCGCAGGCCGCGAGGTGCGCGGTAGAGCTCGGGCAGGAACCCGCGCACCTTCACTCCCTGCCGGCGCGGCAGCGACGCCGGGTCGATCCGGGGACCGCACACCACCATGAACTTCAGCTCGGGCACGAGCCGGCGGGCGAGGGGTACGGCGTCCAGGACCCGACGCAGCAGCGACGCGCCCACTCCGGAGCCGCCCACGGTGACGAGGCAGACGAGGTCGTCCGGGCGATAGCCCAGGGACGCCCGCAGCCGTGCGCTCTCCTCCTCGTCGGGCGGCGTGAAGCCGGAGACGTAGCCGGCGTAGTCGAAGTTGGCGTTCGTCCACTCCCTGATGCCGGGCAGGTCGGGACCGAAGGACTCGTCCACGACGTCGTCGGGGTTGCCGACGAAGATCGACCGGTCGCGCAGCCGGTGGTAGCGGGCGCGCTGCTCGATCATCTCGGCGTTGTAGTCGGCGGTCAGTGCCGCCTCTTCCGCACCACCGGACGGCATCGGCAGCCAGCCCACGAAGTCGGTCATCCAGGCGAAGCCGAACCGCTTGAGCTCGGGGTTCTCGTGCAGGAAGTAGTCGACGTCCCAGGCCTCGTCGCCGATCACCAGGTCGTAGTGGGTCTCCTCGACGACCTCGTTGAACACCATGAAGTTGTTGACCAGGATCTCGTCCATCCGGCGGATCGCCTGGAAGGCGTGCAGGTCGTGCTCGGCACACTCGTCCTCGATGTGGGCCGACTCGTTGGCCAGCCACTGGGACGCGGGGTGCACGGTCTCGCCGGCGGCGGCGAGCACGCGGGTGACCGGGTCCTGCGCGAGCCAGTCGACCTGGAGGTCGGGGTGCCGCTCACGCAGCTCCGTGGCGATCGCGAGGTCGCGCCGGGCATGGCCGAGGCCGATCGGCGAGGACAGGTAGAGCGCCCGCTTGGGGCGGCGTTGCGCGCGCACCCAGGTGCGGCTGGTCGGTGTCGGGTGCACCATGTCGGCGAACTCCTTGATCAGGTGATTGGTGCGGACGGGCTCGCGTGCGGGCGGAGCATGGCCGACACCCTCGAGCAGCTCGAGGCGCCCGCCGGTCAGGTCGGCGAGCCGGCGTCCGATCTGGGCCGGTCGGACCTGGTCCTCGGTGCCGTGGATGACGACGACCGGGCACCGCACCTGCTCGCAGAGCGGCTCCAGTGGTGTCGCGTCGGCGCCGCGCAGCCCCAACCTCCCCGCCGTGGTGTCGGCCAGGGTCTGGGCCGAGATGTCCGCGGCCCAGGCGTGGAAGTCCTCGATCTGCTTGGTCGAGTGCGGCTCGTGGAAGATCTGCTCGAAGAAGAAGCGGACGAAGTCCTCGAAGCCGCCCTCGAGCCAGTAGTGCTCGTTGTACTTCGCCCAGCCCCTGGTGGTGTCGAGCCGGGCGTCGTAGGCGAACTTCTCGCGCGCCGGGCTGGGCACCGACAGCCCGCAGGACGGGGCGATGCCGACCAGCCCGCTCACACGGTCGGGATGTCCGGCGGCAACGTGCACCGACCACGCCACCCCGCACGAGAACCCCACGAGCAGGGCCCGCTCCGTCTCCGTCGCGTCGAGGACGGCGACCGCGTCTGCGGCGTACTCGCGATCGGCGTACGCCGCAGCGCCGGTCGGGCGCCCGGAGCGACCCGACCCCCGGCCGTCGAAGGTGACCACGCGGAAGTGCCGCGCGAGGTAGGGCACCTGGAGCTTCCAGGACCGGGAGTCGACGATCGACCAGGTCGGCAGCAGCAGGATGGTCGGCCGGTCGGAGTCGTAGACGTCATAGGCGATCTCGACGCCGTCGCGCACGACCAGGCCGGAGCGGTCGGGAGGTCGGGGGCGGTGGACCGAAACCCCCATCGATTCGTTCGGCATGCCCTGACCTCCCTTCCCGCTCCGGCCGATCTTGCTCAACCCGTTTTCGAAGTGTCCACCCGTGACGCCCCCCGCGTCAGGGCCTGACCTCGAAGACCTGGTTGAACGGCGTCTCGGCCACCCGCGCGAAACGCGTGAAGCCGCCGGCGGTCGTGACGTCGCGGATCCTGGCCGGGCCGGCCTGCGTGCCGAGCGCGAGGCCGACGTCCTGCGACAGCGACGACGGCGTGCAGAGCAGCGTCGAGAACCCGTAGTAGGCCCGGCCGACCGGGTTGAGGTTGTCCTCGACGTGGTCGCCGGCCATCGGCTCGACGACCATCCAGGTGCCGTCGTCCGCCAGCGCGTTGCGCACGTGCTGGGCCGCGCCGACCGGGTCGCCCATGTCGTGCAGGCAGTCGAACATCGTGACCAGGCCGAAGCCGGTGCCGCTGAAGCCGCCAGCGGGCGCGACCTCGAAGCTGACCCGGTCCAGGACACCGGCCTCCAGGGCACGCTTGCGCGCGATCGCGATGGACTCCGGGTGGTAGTCCGAGCCGACGAACGTGGACGCCGGGAAGGCCTGCGCCATCAGGATCGTGGACGCCCCGTGGCCGCAGCCGACGTCGGCCACCGTGGTGCCGCGGGTCAGCTTGTCGACCATGCCGTCGAGCGCGGGCAGCCACTCGGCGACGAGGTGCGCGTGATAGCTCGGGCGGAAGAAGCGCTCGCAGCCGACGTGGACGTCGGTGTCGTGCTCGTGCCAGCCGTAGCCGGCGCCGCTCTTCGCCGCCTCGAGGATCTTCGAGGTGTCGTGGACGGTGCCCAGCGCGATCTGGAAGAAGCCGGGCAGGAACGCCGGGCTGTCCTCGTCGGTGAGCGCGACGATCTGCTCGGGCGGCAGCGTGTAGGTGCCCGGCCGCCGGGTCGTAGGTGACGTACGCCCCTGCTGCCTGGGCGTTGAGCCACTCGCGGGCGTAGGGCTCGGCGGTGCCGGTGCGCTCGGCGAGGGCACTCGGCGTGCTCGGGCCGTGGGCGGCGAGGTCGCGGTAGTAGCCGAGCTTGTCGCCCATCACCACCAGGGCCGCGTTGAGCGTCGCCCCCACCTCGTCCACCGCCCGGAACACGAATGCCATCAGCTTGTCCATGTCGACGGCTGCCGGACTCGCTTGCGCCGCTGCCTCAGTCGTGGTCATCAGATTCTCCCCTTCGTTGACGGATCTCGAACCTAGGAAGAACCGGGCCGGGTCCGCGTCCGGTGACCCCCCTAGTGGTCCAGACCAGAGAGTCCGGGGGCGTGGGGTTCGGGCATCATCGATCGATCGTGACGGTCTCGGGACGGGGGCGGGATGGCACAGGGAGAGGGCTCGAAACCGAAGGCTCTGCCGGCACATGCGGCGGACGCGCCGCGGTGTGAGCCGCGTCTGGAGAGCTTCGAGCGACCGGTGGTGGAGCGACGGGCCGCCCACGCCGCTGTCGATGAGCAGCGGAGTGCGATGAAGGTCGCCGCAGCCTCATCCGTCCCCATCGCTCTGTTCCTGCTGCTTGCGGTCCTCAACGACCTCGACGTGCTGAGCGGCGTGCCGAGCGGCCGCGCGCGTGAGACGTGGGCGAGCAGTCTGCTGTGCCTGGTCCTGCTGCTCACGGGGGTCCAGCTCGTCTCGGTGCTGCTCGCGTTCGAGCACCGAGTGGAGGAGTCGAAAGGGAGCAGACAACAGCGAGACAAGCAGCTCCGCAGGGTCCGGCGGCTGCGAGTTGCGGTCGTCGGGGCCGTGCTGGCCGCGATCGTGGTGGCGGTCCTTCTGTTCCTCGACAAGGGCGCTGGCTGGCGGGAAGCCTGGGTCGCAGGACTGGCGATCGGGGCCGTGTCCGGCCTCGTCACGTGGCTCGTGTGGGCCTCGCTCCCCGAGAAGGCGACGGACGACGAAGGCACTGGCGCGGAGCCGGCGCCAGAGGGTGGCGACACCGGGTCGTTCTCACAGCTGGACAGGCGCCGGCTGCGCGCCGTCGGAGCCTCGGGCGGAGGCATCCGCGCCGCCGCCTTCGCCCTGGGGGGCCACCAGGCCCTGCAGGACTGTGCGGAGCCGCTGGGAATCTCCGAGCCCGAGGACGAGCCCCACCTCTTCGCGGTCAGTGGCGGCGGCTACATCGCCGCGGCGCTGGCCCTTCGGCGTACGTACGAGCTCGACGGCAGCAAGCGCGCTCACACCGTTCCGTTCAAGCGGCCGGCCGTTCCCGGCGGTACACCCGGGCACAACCCCTACGAGATGGGGTCGCCGGAGCTCGAACGGCTCCGTCGGCACACGCGCTACCTGTTCGAGCCCAAGGCAGAGACTCGCGACGGGTTGGTCTCCCTGGTGATGGGCGCAGTGGTCAACCTGATGATCGTCGGGCTCCTCCTTCGCCTCGTCGCGTGGTTCTCCGTCCAGATCGCTGTCTCCACGGGGTTCGTCAAGGTCGGAGGGAGCGCGAAGAGCGTCGCCTATCTGGACCTCGGTCATGACTGGCCCGTCTGGCAGTGGTGGCTGGTCATCGTCGGCCTCCCGTTCGGCTGCCTCGTTGGGGTCGTCTGGACGACCGTGCGCGGGTGGAGCAGCACCTCCAAGTTCGACGCTCCCGACCTCGAGGAGGACCCGGACAAGGACAGCCCGCAGCAGGACGCCATGCGACGCCTGGCGACGGCGGCGCGGGCCCGTGGCCTGCTGATCTCGGTGGCCCTCGGGTGGCTGCTGTTGGTGCCCGGGCTGTCCGTCGCAGCCACCGGTCTCTCGTCCCTCGCCCTCGCCAACCAGCCGACCGTCCTGGGCGCTGCCGTGCTGCATGCGGGTGGCTTCGGCTCGGACACGATGTGTGAATCGGCCTTCGTCGAGGCGGTCGACGACGCCGTACGACGTGCCGACCGGCTGGCGGCGATCAGCCCGGGATCCGACCAGGGCGTCGAGGCCGGCGCCTGCGGGCGCGAGGTCACGGTGACACGCACGTCGGACTCGAGCCTCGACGGGCTCACGGTCGAGGAACAGGCCGCCGTGAAGGAGATTGCCCAGGAGCTGGCCGCCGACGGGGGTTGGCCGTGGCAGACCACGGGAGTCGGGGCGATCCTGGCTCTCGCCGCCGCCCTGCTACGGCGCGGCCCCACCTCCGACGCGGTCGTGACCGAGGGTCGGTTCGTGAAGCTGCGGCGGGTGCTTCTCACGTGGCTGCCGCTCCTGAGCATGGGCCTCCTCGCGGCCTACCTGCTCCTGCGCTGGACCTTCGGCCTGCTCACCGCGATGGACGGGGCCGGCCTGCTGTTGAGCGTGGTGTTGACCGTGCTGGCGTTCCTGGCCGCGTTCCTCGTCGACGCCAACGCCACGTCCCTGCACAGCTTCTACCGGACGCGGCTCGGCAGTGCCTTCGCCGTCGGAGTCGACGACGCCACCCGGGTGGCCGACGAGCTGCCCCCACGCAAGGTCTATCGCTTCTCCGAGCTCGAGGACGGGCCACGTCTGCACGTGGTCACCACGCTCAACACCCAGCACCCGAACCAGGCGCCGACGATGCGGGGTGGATTTCCGCTGGTGTTCTCGGGCGACGGCGTGGACATCCACCGGGAGGGCGGGCGCCGGGTGCACGTCGACGCGCGCACCTACGAGCAGTTCGCCGGTCCGGGTCGGGTGTCGATCCTGGCGGCAGTGGCCACCAGCGGCGCCGCGATCTCGCCGCTGATGGGCCGCTACGGGTCCGTCATGGCGCCCTATCGGGTGCTGCTCACCCTGTTCAACCTCAGGGTGGGAGCTTGGGTGCGCAACCCGCTGCACGCCCTGGACGGAGTGCTCCCCCCCGAAAAGCCGCGGTTCCTCTGGATGACCCACAAGCCGGGACTCGCGCAGGTTGCGCTGGAGGGGTTCGGCGCATCGTCCGCCGATCGGCGCTGGGTCTACCTCAGCGACGGCGGGCACCTCGACAACACCAGCCTGGTGGAGTGCGTCCGGCACTGCGTGCTGGTCAAGCAGGCCGGGCGGATCCTGGTGCTGGACGCGAGCAACGATCCGATCGAGACGTGGTCTGCCGTGGGTGACGCGATCGCTGTCGTGCGAGCAGACCTCAACATCGAGCTGCGCCGCGTCTGGAGCGATGACTCCCCGCCGTGGATGCGCCGCTACAAGGGCGGGGACCTCGACGTGCTGGTGGTCAAGGCGGTGCGGACCGGCCCGCCGCAGGAGGCGCGGGCCGAGCGGAACTGGTGGCAGGTGCTCCCGGCCAACGTCCAGTCGTTCCAGCTGGTCAACGCGGACTTCCCGCGGTCATCGACGACCCGGCAGCGGTTCGGGGACCTCGAGTTCGAGGCCTACCGCGGGCTCGGGTATGCCAGCACCAGGGCCGCGCTGCTGGCAGCGCGCTGGATCCCGGAGGCCGACTGAGGCACGGATCTCACGGACCGCCGCGATCTCGAGATGTCCTTCTAGACTCGGCGCGTGCTGATCGGACGGGAGCGCGAGCAGCAGACCATCGATCGGCTCGTCTCCGGGGCGAGGATCGGTGCCAGTGGCGTGCTCGCGGTCACCGGCGAGCCGGGCGTCGGCAAGACCTCGCTGCTGCGCTGGACCGAGGGTCGCCTCGAGGGATTCCGGGTCCTGCGAGCGACCGGCACCGAGCCCGAACGCGAGGTTCCGTTCGCCGGGCTGCTCGCGGTGCTCCGCCCGGCGTTGGGCCTGCTCGAGACGATCGCGCCACCCCAGGCTCGCGCGCTGTCGGCGGCCCTGGCGATGGAGGAGGGTCCCGCGGGTGACAGGTTCGCCATCGGCGCGGCCACCCTGAGCCTGCTCTGCCGGTATGCCGAAGAGGCGCCCGTCGCCGTACTGCTGGACGACGTGCACCTGCTCGACCGGCCCTCGGCCAGTGCGCTCGTCTTTGCCGCTCGTCGGCTGAGCTCCGACCCGGTCGCGATGCTCGTCGTCGGTCGCGCGGGCGAGGCCGACGACCTCGTCGAAGGTCTCGGCGGGCTGATCCTGACCGGCCTCGACCTGGGCGCCGCCCGCAGCCTCGTCGACGGCCTGTCCTCGACACCCGTGACCGACGAGTGGCTCGCGCGGGTGCACGAGCTCACCGGCGGCAACCCGCTCGCGATCGCCGAGCTCGCCGAGGACCCGTCCGCCTTGCTGCCAAGTGGGTCCGACGTCCCGCCGCCGCTCTCGTCCGCGCTCGCCGCGTCCTTCACCCGTCGCGTGCGGCTGCTCGACCAGGGCGCCCGCTCGGTGCTGCTCGTCGCGGTCGTGTGCAACGGCGACCTGCGGTTGACGGGTTCGGTGTGTACGGCGATGGGCCTGGACGTCTCCCGGCTCGCCGCCGCCCAGCACGCGGGGCTGGCCGACGTGGTGGGCGGCGAAGTCACGTTCCGGCACCCCCTGCTGCGCGCCGCGATGTACCGCGACAGCCCGCCGGAGCAGCGCCGGGCCGTGCACGCGGCGGTGGCCGACGCCCTGCCTGCCGACGACGTCGACCGCCGCGCCTGGCACCTCTCGGAGTCGCTGTGGGCACCCGACGCCGCCGTCGCCGGGATGCTGGACAGTGCCGCGGCCCGCGCGGCAGCCCGGTCGGCCTATGCGGTCGCGTCGACGGCGTACGAGCGGGCCGCGCGGCTCAGCCCGGGCACCGACGACCTGGCCGTCCGGCTGGTCGCGGCCGCCGAGAACGCGTGGGCCGCCGGCCTCGGGCCGCGGGCGATCGCACTGCTGGACGAGCTGGTGCCCGCCTCCCTCGCGCCGGAGCTGGCGACGAGTGCGCTCGAGCTCCGCGCGTCCATCGCGGTGCGCAGTGGCTCGGTGCGCGAGGCCGCCGCGCTGCTCGAGCGGGCCGCCGCCGAGACGGAGTCCGCCGACGCGCGCGCCGTGCTGCTGGCCGAGGCGCTGCACGCCACCTTGTTCCTCGCCGACGGGGCGGCCGCCGGCCGGCTGGTCGATTCGTTGACCCGGGCCGTGGAGGAGGCGACGTCGGGCCGCGCCCGCGCCATCGGGACCGTCGCGGCAGGGATGGCCAAGGTCCTGGCCGGCCGTGGTGGCATCGAGGAGCTGCGCGCCGCCGTACCCCTCCTCGCGGGCAGCGCCGAGCTGCAGGCCGACGCGCGCGGGGTGGCCTGGCTGATGTACGCCCCGCTCTTCCTCCGCGACGCCGAGACCGGGCGCGAGCTGCGCGCACGGGTCGACGAGGCCCGCGCGCGAGCCGGGGTGGGCACCCTGCCCGGACTGCTGTTCCTGGTCGCGCGCGACGGGGCGACGTCGGACTCGTGGGCGCAGGGCCGCGGCCGACTACACCGAGGCGATCCGGCTCGCGCGGGACACCGGCCAGGCCACCGAGCTGGCGATGTCGCTGGCCGGTCTCTCGTGGCTGGAGTCGCGGACGGGGCAGGAGGTGGAGTGCCGCGTGCACGCGGCAGAGACGCTCGCGCTGTGCATCGGCCGCGACATCCACTGGGGCGAGGCCTGGGCGCTGTACTCGCTCGGCGACCTCGAGCTGTCGCTGGGCAACCCGGCCGCGGCACTGGAGCACCTGCAGTCGCTGGACCGGCTCCTCGTCTCCCTCTCGGTCGGAGATCCCGACCTCTCGCCACGCGCCGAGCTCGTCGACGTGCTGCTGCGGCTCGGTCAGGTCGAGGAGGCCACGCGCACGGCTGCGGCGTACGTCGAAGCCGCCGACGCGAAGGGGCAGCCGTGGGCGCGAGCGCGGGCGTTCCGATGCGTGGGCCTGGTCTCCGACGACTTCGACGCGCCCTTCCTCGAGGCACTGTCGCTGCACGAGGAGACGCTGGACCGCTTCGAGACGGCACGCACGGCCGTGGCGTACGGCGCCCGCCTCCGTCGCGCCGGCCGCCGGGTCGATGCCCGCGTGCACCTGCGCCGGGCCCTCGACGTCTTCACCGCCCTGGGATCCGAGGTCTGGGCCGACCATGCCGCGACCGAGCTCGACCTCACGGGCGAGCGGGTGCCGCGCCGCGCGGTGGACGGGGTCGCGGCTCTGACCCCGCAGGAGCTCCAGGTCGCCCTGCTGCTCGCCGACGGCCGGACGACCCGCGAGGCCGCCGCCGCGCTGTTCCTGAGCCCGAAGACGGTGGAGTACCACCTCCGCAAGGTCTACACGAAGCTCGACATCCGCTCCCGCGACGAGCTGGCCGCGGTCGTGTCGGGCACCGCCGCCGATTGAGCAGGCGCGCCAGCAGGCACCGCCGCCGATTGAGCAGGCGCGCCCGCCGACACCGCCGCCGATTGAGCAGGCGCGCCCGCCGACACCGCCGCCGATTGAGCAGGCGCGCCAGCGCCGTGTCGAAATCAAGGTGCCTGGGGCGGCAGGTCGATCCGGAAGGACGCCCCACCTTCGGGCGCACGGGTCAGGATGATGGTGCCGCCGAGCCTGGCGAGGAGCGCGTGCACGATCGCCAGGCCGAGTCCGTGCCCGACCGGTCTGGTGCCCGCGTAGCGGTCGTGGAGGACACCTGGCGTGAACGCGTCGACGGCGTCGGCCTCGGTCAGGCCCGGGCCGGAATCGCGAACCTCGAGACGGGCGCCACCGTCCGGTCGCGACGCCAGGGACCAGATCACCAGGCTGCCGGCAGGACCGACGCGCACGGCGTTGTCGGTGAGCGCGTCCAGCACCTGGCGCACCCGTCCGGCGTCGGTGCGAACGACGACGTGCTCGCGTGGGATGTCGACGTCGAGCGTCAGTTCGGCGCGCATGAAGCGGTCGGACCAGGCAGCTGCCCCGTCCTTCATCAGGCGACCGAGGTCGACCTCGTCCACCGCCATCGGGAAGTCGTCGGCCTCGAGTCGCGCCAGGGCCAACAGGTCGTCGACGTAGCGCTCCAGGCGCTGCGACTCCTGCGTCAACGTGGCGGCCACCTCCGGCAGCTCCTCGGGTCCGTAGACGCCGTCGACCAGCGACTCGGCGTAGCCGCGGATCGAGGTCAACGGGGTGCGGAGCTCGTGGGAGACGGACAACAGGAACCGGCGCTGCCGCTCCTCGCTGGTGGTCAGTGCGCCGTCGAGCTGCCGCAGGGCCTCGGCGACCTCGACCACCTCGCGCGGGGCGGTGCCGGCGATGTCGCTGGTCACGCCGCGTTCTCCAGCCGTCAGCCGGCGGGCGGTGGCTGCCAGTCGTCCGAGTGGACGGCCCAGCTGCTGGGCCACCACGGCTCCCGCCACGAGTGCGACGAGGAGCCCCAGGGCCAGTGCGAGAAGCAACCGCCGTCGCTGCTGGGCCACCGAGTCGTCCACGTCAGCGACGCGCCCGGCCAGCACGACCGCGCTGCCGTTGGACAGCCGTCTCGCCTCCACGATCACGGGTTCGCCGGACAGCTCGCCCGTCGTCGAGACCTCGGCCCCGCCGAGCACCTGTTGGCGCTCGGCCTCGGTCAGCGCCAGTGCCGCGCCGCGGGCCGTGCCATCGGCGGCGACGATGCCCACGGCGATGCCCCGACGGGACACAGCCGGGCGCATGACGGAACCGGTCTGGCGTTCACTCAGCCGCTCCGAGATCGGCAGCCGAGCCAGCAGGTCGGCATCGCGGACCAGTGACTCGCGCGCCGACTGCTCGGCGGCCGAGCGCACGAGCGGCGAGGTGAGCACCGCGGCGAGCAGCAGCGCCAGCAGCGCCACTCCGGTGGTGGCCGCCGTGAGCAGGGTGCGGATCCCCGGACGGCTCACGGCGTCACCCGGTAGCCGACGCCGCGCACGGTCTCGATCGGGCATGCCTCGCCGAGCTTGGCCCGCAGCTGCGCGACGTGCACGTCGACGGTGCGGCTGGTGCCGTAGTCGGCCTGCCCCCAGGCCTCCGCCAGCAGCTCGGCCCGGCCGGACACCCTGCCGCGCCTTCGCAGCAGCGTGGCCAGGAGGTTGAACTCGGTGAGCGTCAACGCGACCGGCCGGTCGGAGACGGTCACCGAGTGTGTCACCGGGTCCAGTCGAACCGAGCCCGCCGTCAGCACCGTTCCACCGGCCGGATCCTTGGATCGGCGCAGTACGGCGTTGACCCTGGCCACCATCTCGCGCGGGGAGAAGGGCTTGGTCAGGTAGTCGTCGCCACCGGCCTCGAGCCCGATGATCTTGTCGACCTCGTCGTCGCGGGCCGTCACGAACAGCACCGGTGTCCAGTCGCCGGCCGCTCGCAGGCGCCGGCAGAACTCGACGCCGTCGAGATCGGGCATGCCGACGTCGAGGATCACGAGCACGGGCTTGAGTCGCCGCACGGCCTCGAGCCCGGCTGCTCCGCCCGCCTCGACGTGGACGCCGTAGCCGGCCTGGGTGAGATAGCGGCGCTCGAGCTCGGCGATGGGCGGCTCGTCCTCGACGATCAGCACCAGTCCTGGCGACGGCGGCGTGCTCACGTGCAGACGGTAGTGCTCGCCGGCGGTCGGCGGGGCAGTTCGCGGGAGCGCCTTACACGACCCGAACACGACCCAGACCTTCTCGTCACCGTCGTCACCCAGCGTGGGTGACGCACGCAGAGAGCGTGCCTGACGCAAGGGAGATCACCATGAACACCGTGAGCACACTGGGCCGAGCACTGGCGGGTTCGACGCTCGTGGCGGCGACGCTGTTCGGCGGACTCAGCACGCCCGCGACCGCGGCCGCACCCGCCGAGCCCGCGATGTCCTGCGCCGAGGTGTGGGAGAGCCTGCCGGCGCAGATGCGGGCGGACATCACGGCCGCCCGGTCACTCCCGCCCCGGCCCCAGCACCGCGCGATGAAGGCCATCCGATACGCCGCGCTCGCGGGCGTCTACGGCGAGGACGTGGAGCGGATGGCCGAGGCACGCAAGGAACACCGCGAGGAGCTGTGGGCGGTGGCTCCGGCGCAGTTCAAGGCCGACGTCCGCGCCGCGCTGTCGCTGCCCTTCCACGAGCAGCGTCGCGCCTTGCGCGTCATCAGGGCGGCGGCCCTGCGAGGCGTGTACGGCGACGGCGTCCAAGCGGTCGCGGAGGCGAGGCGGGACTGGCTGGGCACCTGCCCCCGCAGCGGCGACGCGATATGAGCGGACTCAGGACGCGTGGATACCGGGCTTCGGGGTCGTCTGCCCCATGATCCACGCGTCGAAGAAGGCCGAGAGCTCGAGTCCGGTCTCCTTCTCCCAGTGCGCGTAGATGTCGTCGCGGGTGGCGGACGTGTTGTCGTACGCCGCCAGCCACGACCGCGCGATCCGGAAGAACTCGTCGTCGCCGAGCTCGAGCCGCAGCTCGTTCCACATCAGTGCGGGCGAGTAGTAGATGTTCGACCCGCCGAACTGCGCCTTGTCGTAGTCGCCGGGCGGGCCGTAGTCGTCGCGCAGCCCCTGGTCCAGGGCGCGCCAGCGGGCGATCGTGGCGGCGATCCGGTCGCCGTCGTGGTCGTCCTCCCACAGGCCCTGCATCAGCATCGTCATGCCCTCGTTGAGCCACACGTCGCGCCAGTCGGCGGGCGAGACCTGGTCGCCGAACCACTGGTGCACGAGCTCGTGCGCGAGCACGGCCGGCGACCGGGCGTACTCGTTGTTGCCGATCGTGATCATCGTCTGCGTCTCCATCGCCGACATGGAGTCGGTGGCGACGATGCCGGCGGAGCTGAACGGGTAGGGCCCGAGCCGCGCCTCGATCCAGTCGATCGCGTCGTTGCTGGTCGCCAGGTCGTCGAGCACGAGCGGCTGGCCGCGGGGATACCAGTAGTCGAGGGTCACGCCGCTCTTCGACGTACCGCTCGAGTGCGCGTAGTCGCCGATGGCGAGGGTGATCAGGTAGGACGACGCCGGCTCGTCGAGCTGGAACTCGGTCGTCCGCTGCCCGTCCTCCGACGTGTCGGCCACGAGCCGTCCGTTGGCCACGCCCGTCCACGGGTCCGGCGCGGTGACGGAGATGTCGTAGAGCGCCTTGTCGGCGGGCTGGTCGTTCACGGGATACCAGCTGAAGGCGCCGTACGGCTCCTGCATCGTCCAGACCTCGCCGCGGTCGGTGACGGTGAAGCCGAGGGTCGAGAAGTCGCGCCGCGTGGTGGGCGCCGGGACGGGCGTGGGCTTGCCGGCGTAGGAGATGACGAGCTCGTGCTGGCTGTCCTTGGTGACGCGCTGCTGGACGACGAGGTCCTTGCCGCGATGGGTGTACGCCGTCTCGCTGCCGTCCAGGGTCAGGCTCGAGATCTCCAGCGGGGCCGCGAGGTCGAGGCCGAACCGGCGAGCGTCGCGGGCCGCGCGGAAGGTGATCGTGGCGGTCCCGGTCAACGTGCGGTCGAGCGGCTCCCACGCGAGGTCGAGGTCGTAGAGCAGCGCGTCGACGTCGGGACCACCGACGGCGGGATAGACGGAGTCCTCGACGGGCGTGCTCCGCGCGAGCGCGAGGTCGGGCTCGACGCGATCACTGACGGTGGGCACGGTGGACGTGACCGCCGTCCCCGCATCGGCGTCGGCGGGCGCGGTCACGTCAACCTTGGGCTCGGGGGTGCTCGAGCAGCCGGCGAGCAGGAGCAGCGCCGCCAGTCCTGCCGCTGATTGAGCAGTGAGGCGCCCTGGCGCCGAGCGTGTCGAAATCAAGGCCCTTGGTTTCGACACGGCGCTGGCGCGCCTGCTCAACCAGCGGGAGGAGTTCATCACTCGCCCCGGAGGAGCGGTCGCGCCAACTTCCGGCCGTGGTGGATCTGCGCCTTCACGGTCCCGAGCGGGATGCCGATGAGCTGGGCGATGTCCTCGTAGGCCATCCCGTAGACGTCGCGGAGCAGCAACGGCTCGACGTACTGCGGGTGGTCCTTCTCGATCGTCTCCATCGCCTCGAGCAGGTCGAGGCGGGTGCCGGCGATGACGGAGGTCGTGCGCGGGTCGGGCCGGTCGTGGTGCCCGCCCTCGAAGTCGGTCGGGATCGCCTGGTTCTTCAGCTTGCGGTAGGTCGTGCGTGCGCTGTTGAGTGCGACGACGTGCATCCAGGTGGTGAAGCGGCCCTGGCCGTTCCACCCGCCGATCTTGGTGGCGATGTTGAGCAAGGCCTCCTGGCAGGCGTCCTCGGAGTCCCCGGAGTAAGGCAGGACGCCTCGGCAGACGTTCAGCGCACGGGGTCGTACGGCGGTCAACAGCCCCTCCAGGGCATCGCGATCGCCGTCGCGGGCGCGCCGAGCGAGGTCATCGATGTCGTCCGGAGTCACGCCTGCAACATAATGCAGATGTGTCTGCACCCTCTCGGCTCGGTCGCTACCCCGTGCGCCGTCGCATCGGATCGGGTGCATTTGCGACGGTCTGGCTCGCCTACGACGAGCAGCTCGACTCGCCCGTGGCGATCAAGGTGCTGGCCGACAACTGGACCGAGGACCTGCACGCGCGGCAGCGATTCATCGAGGAGGGCCGCTTCCTCCGCAAGGTCGAGTCGCCCCACGTCGTGTCGGTCTACGACGCCGGCGAGCTGCCCGACTCCCGCCCCTTCCTGGTCATGTCGTACGCCGACCAGGGCACGCTCGCAGACCGGTTGGAACTGGAGCCGCTGACCGTCTCGCAGGCCCTGCACGTCATTGGTCAGGTCGGCGCCGGCCTGCACGCGCTCCACCAGCGCGGGGTGCTGCACCGCGACGTGAAGCCGGCCAACGTCCTGTTCCGCACCGTCGAGCGCAACGGTGGCCCGGAGGTCAGCGCCATGCTCGGCGACCTCGGCCTCGGCAAGGCGATGGACATGTCGTCGCGGCTGACCATGATCGGCGGCACGCCCTCGTTCGTCTCCCCTGAGCAGGCCCAGGGCGAGCCGCTGGACGCGCGGGCCGACCAGTTCTCCCTCGCCGCACTGACCTACCTGCTGCTGGCCGGCCGCGCGCCGTACAACCACACCTCGCTCAACGCCGCCGCCGATCCCGCCCCGCCGCCGCCACTCGACAACGGGTTGCCCGGCGAGGCCGAGACCGTCCTCCTCAGGGCCCTGTCGAAGGATCGCGAGGAGAGGTACGCCGACGTGCCGGCCTTCGTCGAGGCACTGACCGGCTCCCTGGCCGGTCGCGCCGACGAGCCGCCCACGTGGATCCCGGTCGACCCCGACCTGACGCAGCCCGCGCCGCGGCCGGGGACCTCCGACGAGGGCGTCATGGGGGACGAGTTCGCCTCCACGGGTCTGGTGAAGGCGCGGGGCCTGTCACGAAACCGGTTGCTCGCGATCGGCGCGGTCGCCGTCGTCGTCGGGTTGATCGGGGGCATCGTCGCGCACCAGCAGATCGTCACCGACCGCACGATCGACGACGCATCGGGCACCATCTCGGTCACGGTGCCGGAGGCGTGGACCCGCGCGGTCGACACCGAGCAGTGGGTGCCACCGGACGCCGAGGCCGACCAGCCGTCGATCTCGGCGGGCACCGGCGCGGGCTGGAACGAGAACACCGACCCGGGACAGGGCGTGTTCCTCGGCGTGCTCCCCGGCGAGGCGCTGCCGACGATCGTGCCGCAGCACCCCGAGTGCGACGTCACGCGCCCAGCCGTGAACGACCGCCGCAACGGCGACTCGTACATGACCGTCGAGTTCACCGGCTGCGCCCACGGTGGCATCACGGTGGAGCGGGTCGTCCAGGTGACCGCCAACCGGTTGTTGTGGGTGCAGGTCCGCGCCGCCGACAGCGCCACCGCCAACGACGTGCTCGACTCGGTCGAGCTGTCAGGGTTGTAGGGCCGCGCTGCCTGACGGCTCAGCCGGCGTGGATCCCGCGGATGACCTTCGCCATCAGGTCTCGCATGCCCGGTAGGTCGACTTCGCGACCGGTGAGCGCGATCTCGGCCTCGGCCTGCCCGGAGCGGGTGATGTCCAGCCAGGTGATGAGACCGAAGCGGCGGTAGCCGTCGTGCACGTAGCTGAACTCGAGTGAGTCGTAGGTTCGCCGGAGCTCGTCGTAGTCATCTTCGTCGCGCTTCAGGTCGTCGATCCGGGACGCGAGGATGTCCGGGATCTGCTCGTGCTGGCTGACGACCTGCTCGACGCGCATGATGTAGGTGTTGCTGGGGTTCTGGGCCTTCTTGTACTTCACCTCGTTGGAGGAGGTCTCCAGCCGGCTCCACCCACGGGGGGCGGGGAACACGAACCTGTAGTTGTCGGTGCCGACCGACACCTCGCGCAGCGGCAGGTCGACCCCCATCGCCTCCTGCGGCGGATCCTCGCGCAGTGGTGCCGGCGGATCGACGGGGAAGCTGGGACTGGCGGCCGTCACCGGCTCCGGTGCACCGGTCGTGACAGGGGAGGACTGGAGGTAGGCCGCAGCCGCGTAGCCACCGACGATGCCCGCCGCCAGCAACGCCACCAACGCGACGAGTCCCCGCCAACTCATGGGGGCAGGGTATCGGTGTGGGGCGCCGACTAGCGTGAGCGCATGCGTTCTCGGCTCGCCGCCCTTGCCCTCGCGTCGTCGCTCGCACTGACCGGCTGCCAGCTGTTCGACGGAGGGGAGGACCCCTCGTCGGCGCTCGATGCCCTGTCGGAAGGTGTGGCATCAGGTGATCTGGCGGCCGTTCCGTTCGACGCCGCAGACGCTTCGGAGCAGTACGCCGCAGTCGTCGAGGGGCTCGGGGACGTTCGACCGAGCGTCGAGGTGGGCGACGCGGAGGTCACCGACGACACGGCGACGGCCACGGTCAGCTGGAGCTGGGACCTCGAGGGCTCGGCCTGGGCGTACGACACGACGGCCGACCTCACGCGCGTGGAGGACGCCTGGCAGGTCACCTGGGCGCCGTCCCTCGTCGAACCGTCGCTCGTCGAGGGCGAGCACCTCACCCTGACGCGGACCTCTGCCGAACGCGGCCAGATCATGGGCGCCGGCGACCGCGCGATCGTGGCGCCCCGCGAGGTCGTCCGGCTCGGGCTGGACAAGACGAAGCTCACCGCGGAGCAGGTCGCCGCCGGCGCCGTCACCACGTCTGCACAGGCGATCGCGTCGGCACTCGACGTCGATGCCGCCGCCTTCGTCAAGCAGGCCGAGGCGGCGGGCGACAAGGCGTTCGTCGAGGCGCTGGTGCTCCGCGCGGAGGAGGCGACCTCCGCCGTACCCCCCGCCTATGCCGACATCCCCGGCGCCGTCGCGCTCCCCGCCCAGCAGGACCTCGCCCCGTCACGCGGCTTCGCGGCTCCCATCCTCGGCAGTGTCGGCGACGCGACGGCGGAGATCATCGAGGAGTCGGACGGCTCGGTGGAAGCGGGCGACGTGGTCGGCCTCTCCGGACTTCAGGCGAGGTACGACGACCAGCTCTCCGGCACGCCCGGACTGAGCGTCATCGCGGCCGGCGCCGACAACGACCGCGCGGTCCACGACGTGCCTGCGGTTCCCGGCACACCCCTCAAGACCACGCTCGACATCGATCTCCAGACCAAGGCCGAGTCGGCCCTGACCGACGTGGGGCCAGCGAGCGCTGTCGTGGCGATCCGGCCATCCGACGGCGCGATCCTGGCCGCGGCCAGTGGCCCGGGGAGCAAGGGCCTGAACACGGCGACGTACGGCCAATATGCGCCCGGCTCGACCTTCAAGGTGGTCTCCTCGCTGGCGCTGCTGCGCTCGGGGCTGCGACCCGAGGACACGGTCTCGTGCGACGCCACGACGGTGGTGGACGGCAAGTCGTTCAAGAACTACGACGACTACCCCGCGTCCGGCATCGGCACGATCACGCTGCGTCAGGCCGTCGCCAACTCGTGCAACACCGCCTTCATCTCCTCACGGGACCGGCTGAAGGACGGCGACCTCGCCGACGCCGCGGCCGCGCTCGGGCTGGGCGTGGACCACGACCTCGGCTTCCCCGCCTACTTCGGCCAGGTCCCGCCGCCCGAAGGAGAGACCGAGGCTGCCGCCGACCTGATCGGCCAGGGCAAGGTGCTCGCCTCCCCGATGGCGATGGCGACGGTCGCCGCCTCTGTCACGGCCGGCCGCGCCGTACTCCCCGTGCTCCTGCCCGACCTGGACGTCGCCCAGAACGCCCCGGCTGCACCCCTGACTGCCGGCGAGGCCGCTTCCCTGAAGGGGCTGATGCGGGCCGTGGTGACCGACGGCTCGGGGTCCTTCCTGGCCGACCTGCCCGGCGAGGTGGGCGCCAAGACCGGGACGGCGGAGTACGGCTCGCCCGACGCCTCGGGCTCGCTGCCCACCCACACCTGGATGATCGCGACGCAGGGGGATCTCGCCGTGGCCGTGTTCGTCGAGACCGGGCAGTCCGGCTCGACCACCGCCGGGCCGATCCTGGAGCGCTTCCTCTCCTAGCGTGGGTCAGAGCTCGATCCGGATCACGTCCCACTGCACTGCCTTGGTCTCCCGGGTGGCGCGGCAGGTGAGCTGCGCTGCGTCGGTACGGCGAACGCTCGTCACGACCACGCGGACCCGGCGCGGCATGGGGTCGGTGCCCTCGAGCTCGACCGTCCACGCGCCGGAGTCGAAGGTGCCCACCTGCTCGACGAGGCGCGACCTGAGGCTGGCGGTGGACGCCGGTCCCCAGCGCTCCAGCACGGTGCCGATGGCGACCTGCTCGGCCGGGTGCAGTCCTGCGACCCCACGCAGCCACGCGACGTCCACGCGGCCGGCACGGTGCGCCTCGACGATGGCGACCGCCTGTTCCGGCGGCATCCCGGCGTAGCAGGCACGGTCGGGCAGCAGCAGCACGTTGGGCGCGAACCGGTCGCCGCCGAGGTGGCTGCACTCGAAGGTCTGGTCGGGCCACCGCTGTGAGAGCGCGGCCGCCACCGGCCGGCCCTTGACCGCACAGCAGACGTCGTGGACGCCGTGGGTGCAGACGAGCACCAGCGGGTCGGGGTGGGGCGAACCTGCGTCCGGTTCCAGCGTGACGAGGAGGTCGTCGGGCTGCTCCCAGTGGCCGGCGCGCAGCTCGCCGTCGTGACAGCGGAACCACCGCCGGCTCGGGCCGCTCACGTCCGCCCGCCCGAAGGGCCTGACGAGCAGGGTCCGCCGCTCGGGGTGGCCCAGCCGCCGCAGGAGGTCTGGGGGGAGCTCGGCACCGAACGGCGCACTCACCGGCCACGGCCCCGGGTGCTCGACCAGCAGCCAGTCGCGTTGCGGTGGGGCTGTGCCGAGCATCGGGTCGTTCCGCTCGGCGGCTTCGTCGGAGCAGCGGAACGTCATCCCGCGACGACCAGCCCTGCCTCGATCAGCGTCCTGGCCGAGTCGAGGCCCAGGTCCCCGGCCGTCAGTACGTCGCCCGCCAGCAGTCGCTTCAACACGTCGTCCGGCAACGAGTCGACCGGCACGCGGCCGGCGCGGGAGACCAGCGAGCCGCCCACGACGCTTGCATCGAGGTGGTCGCGCAGGCGCACCGTGGTGCTGCCCGTGAGCGACGAGGCCAGGGCGTGCTGGGCCAGGGGACCGAGGGGCGCGGCCCGCTGCGCGCCGCGTCGTCGGGCCTGCAACCGGGCGGAGACGTCGGCGGGGTCGAGCGAGCCGAGAGCTTCCCGGAGCTTGGTGCTGACGAGCTCCGCGTCGAGCTCGTCGCCGTACAGACCGGTGCCGAGCGGCAGCGAACCACGCGCCTCCTCGTCTTCCGCGAGCCGTTGCAACGCCAGCGCGACCAGCTCCTCGGCGACGGCGAAGCGCGTCCAGCTGTGGACCCCCAGCGTCACGTGGACGCTGACTCCGCCCAGGGCGGTGGCGGAGTGGAGGTAGCCGCGGGGCAGGTAGAGCACGTCACCGGGCTCGAGCACGGTCTCGATGACGGGCGGGTGCTCCGCCGCCCGCCGCACCGCCTCGCGACGGTCGGTCCACGGCTGGTCGCGCAGCGGCGACGGATGCACGGGTGCGTGGATCGACCACGCCTTGCGGCCCGCGACCTGGAGCACGAACACGTCGTGGACGTCGTAGTGGTCGTCGAAGCCCTGGTTCTGCGGGGGAGTGACGTAGGCGTTGGCCTGCACGGGATGGCCCAGATCGGCCGCCAGCTGCTGGCAGAAGTCGATGATCGGCGGCCAGCTGCGGTGCAGCGCCTGCAGCACGAGGGTGGAACCGCCCGCGAAGAGCGCGGTGAGCTTGTCGTCGCTCACCTGGTCGGCGATGCCGGCCCCGATTCCCCCAGGGGCGGTGAAGGCGGCGTTGCCGAGCGTGGTGCCGTCCTTGGCGACGCGCAAGAAGGGCGTCCGCAGGCCGCGCTCGCTGAGCAGCTCGTCCACCGACGCCTCGCTCAGCAGGTCGGCGAACCCTGAGCCGTCCGCCGACGGGCGGAGCAAGGGTTCCTGCCCCCACACGGTGTCCGCGAACGTGTCGATGTCCCCGACGAGGCGGGCCAGTGCCGGCCGGGCGCCGGGGCTCGCGACGGCAGGCCCGGAGTCGTCCCCGGGCCTGCCGTCAGCGAACGGGTGGGACATCAGGAAGTGCCGGCACCACTGTCAGCGCCACCATCGGCTCCGCCGTCGTGGACGCCCGGTGTGCCCTCTGCGCCGCCGTCGGCGGGTCCCTCGGCACCGCCGTCGGCACCACCGTCAGCACCGCCGTCGGCACCCCGTCGGCACCACCGTCGGCACCGCCATCAGCACCACCGTCGGCACCGCCATCGGCGCCACCGTCCTGCACGCCGGGTGTGCCCTCGGCTCCGCCGTCGGCGGGACCCTCGGTCTCGGACTCGCTCATGTCGTCCTCTCCCTTGCACGTCAGGGCCTCTCGGGCCCGATGGAGCGGCGCCGTTCGGCGTCGTCCCTCCGTGTATATCGGGAACGGGCAAGGCTGCACACCCCCCGAAGGGGGTGGCCGGACGGGAGCCCGGGCGCGGCCGAGGAATGCCGCGACCTACGGTGGGCCGCATGCAGATCACCGGAGTCCGCCTGGTCGCCGTCACCGACCCCGCGCCCGACGGCCTCGTGGACGTCACGGTCACCGACGGCGTCGTGACCGCCATCGAGCCCGCAGCCGATTCGATCGACGACAACGGCTGGCTGATGCCTGGCCTCTGGGACCAGCACGTCCACCTCGGCCAGTGGTCGCTGTCCTCCGCCCGACTCGACCTTGCGCCGGCGAAGTCCAGTGCCCAGGCCGTCGAGCTCGTCCGCGAGCGGCTCGAGGAATGGCCCGACTGGCCGGTCATCGGCTGGGGCCACCGGCCCACCGCCTGGGATGACGGACCTGTCGTCTCCGACCTCGACGCGATCGAGACCGACCAGCCGATCGTGCTGATCTGCGGCGACGGCCACCACGGCTGGCTCAACACCCGCGCCCTCCACCTGCTCGCCCTCCCGACCCGCGAGGGCGTCGTCGCCGAGGCCGAGTGGTTCCAGGCCTACGGCCGCCTCACCACCGTGCTCGGCGTCGACAGCACCGGCCCCGACGCCTACCTCCGCACGATGGAGGCCGCCGCGGCCCAGGGGATCGTCGGCCTCGTCGACTTCGAGTTCAGCGGCGGCGTGGCCGAGTGGCTGGAGCGGTGGAGCGAGGGTGCCGACCTCCTGCGCATCCGCATGGCGTCGTACGCCGACGGGCTGGCCGACGTCCTCGAGCGCGGCCTCGCCTCCGGCGACCCGCTCGGCGATGACCCGCGCCTGACGATGGGTCCGCTCAAGATCATCAGCGACGGGTCGCTGAACACGCGCACGGCCTGGTGCTGCGAGCCGTACGCCGAGAAGGCGGTCCTCGGCTTCCCGCACGGCCAGCCCAACCAGACCCCCGAGGAGCTCCGCGAGCTCCTGGCCCGCGCGACCAAGCACGGGCTCGACGTCGCCGTGCACGCCATCGGCGACCGCGCCGTCGCCGAGGCCCTCGCCGCCTTCGCCGACACCGGCGCCCGCGGCGGCATCGAGCACGTGCAGCTGACGACCCGCGAGGACGTATGCCGCATGGCTGCCCTCGGAGTCCGCGCCAGCGTCCAGCCCGCGCACCTGCTCGACGACCGCGAGGTCACCGAGCGCCTGTGGCCCGGCCGTGCCGAGCGCTGCTTCCCGCTGCGCTGGATGCTCGACGACGGCGTCGACGTCGTGCTCGGCTCCGACGCACCGGTCTCGCCGCTCGACCCGTGGCTGGCCATCGCCGCAGCGGTCCATCGAGCCTTCGACGGGGACGAGCCGTGGCAGCCGGAGCAGTCCATCACCGCCCGCGAGGCCCTCGCCGCCTCCACCGACGGCTGGGGCACGATCGCGGTCGGCCACCCGGCCGACTTCGTGCTCCTCGGCGCCGACCCGCTGGACGGCGACGACGACGAGCTCCACGCCAAGCGGCTGCGCGAGATGGCCGAGCACGTCCGCGGCACCTGGGTCGCGGGAGCGAACGTCTTTGCCGCTGGCTGAGCGAGTGGCTACGACTTCGAGGCGGGTGACGTCGCTGCTGTGGCGGCGTCGTCGGTCGTTGCTTCCTCCTGCGCCTTGTTCTCGGCACCCCAGTTCTCCACGGTCTGGGCGGACCAGAAGGCCACGAAGGCGACGATCAGACCTGCCTCGAGCACGAAGAGTGCGTTGTCACGGTGCAGGGCGAACTTCATGACGAGGAACGCGGCCAGGACCAATCCCATGGCGACCACCACGGCCCAGTAGATCCCCGCGAACAACTTGTCGGTGCTGGGCTTGTCGCCGGTGGGTCCGGTGCCCGCGAACCGCTCGGGCCACGCGTGCATGAGCGTCATCAGGATCACTCCGACGAAGAGCCCGATGGCGGCGACGTAGTGCCCGAGGGACTCCACCTTCTCCGGGCTGGCCAGGTACAACACGGTCGGGACAGCGGCCACCACCAAGCTCGTGATCACCGACGCTGCGGACGGGCGGCCATGTCCTTCCGTCAGGAAGCCGCCGAATGCCCAGTAGGCGAGAGCCACCGCGATCAACGCTGCCAGCCCCGACCAGATGTTGTTCTGCAGCGCGTCTGAGAGCTGGGTGCCGGTGGGGACGTTGCTGCGCCCGCACAAGGTTTCGGCACCGGTCTTGGCATCCGACAACGGAGTCGGGATGAAGGCGACGAAGAACGCGAGGACGCCCGACAGGTTGAGGACCACGTCCTCACGCACGGTGGTGCCTCGGTAGACGAACAAGCAGGTGCCGATGGCGCACAGACAGGCGACGAAGACCGCCCGAGCCGGCGTGTAGTAGTAGGCACTGATCGAGCCGAGCCAGCAGTCGGGGCTGGGGCTGAAGATCTGGATGCCGACGGACAGTGCGAGCAGCAGCGCGAGGCCGGGCATTGCCATGCGCACGAACCGGTAGGTCGACAGGAGCTCCTGGTGACTGACTCCGCTGAGCTGGCGTTTCACGCTACCTCCCGATGGACAAGCGACTCGCGCGGCGCACTGGGCCACACCTGACAGACCCGGAGGACGGGGAGGTGATACGTCCTGCGGGTCTCCGGTTGAAGCAGGCGTCGTCGGCGGCGGTGAGGAGCGTGTGGGGATCGTCACCCGCCCCCGGGGTGGCGCTCAGAGGGAGAGTCCCTAAGGTAAGCCTTACCTAATTCCCTAGGAAAGGTTCTCTCGGTGAGTTCCTCCCTGCACCATCTCTTCCACCCGGACAACGCCGGCGACTACCGCGCGGCGATCTCCGAGTCGGCCGATCATCTCGTCCGACACCTCACCACGACCGACGGCAACCCCGGTCAGGGCACCTCTCCCCGCGAGGCCGCCAGCCGGGTCGCCATGACCGATCTGGACGCGCCCCTCGGTGACACCGGCGACGTCCTCGACGAGCTCTCCCGGCTCTGGCTCGACGACACGATCTGGTTCCACGAGCCGACCTACGCCGCTCACCTCAACTGCCCGATCGTCATCCCCGCCCTGATGGCGGAGGTGTTGATCAGCGGGGTCAACGCGAGCCTCGACACCTTCGACCAGAGCGTCGGCGGCACCTTCATCGAGCGCCACCTGATCGACTGGACGGCCGAGAAGATCGGCTACGACGACACCGCCGACGGCATCTTCACCACCGGCGGCACGCAGTCCAACCTCCAGGCGCTCCTCCTCGCCCGCGGCCACTCCTCCGGCCCGCAGGACAAGCTGAGGATCTTCGCGAGCGTCGACGGCCACTTCTCGGTCCAGAAGGCGGCCCGGCTGCTCGGGCTCGGCGAAGATGCTGTGATCGGAGTGCCGACGGACGAGCAGCACCGGATGGACCCGCAGGCACTCTCCCGCGCCCTCGCCGAAGCCCAGGAGCGCGGCGAGACCCCGATGGCGATCGTCGCCACCGCCGGCACGACCGACTTCGGCGCCATCGACCCGCTGCCGGAGATCGCCGGCCTCGCGCGTGCGCACAAGGCGTGGTTCCACGTTGACGGGGCGTACGGCGGCGGCCTGCTCATCTCGCCCCGCCACCGCGACTGGCTGGCCGGCATCGAGCAGGCCGACTCGGTCGCGATCGACTACCACAAGACCTGGTTCCAGCCCGTCTCGTGCAGCGCCCTCGTGGTCCGCGACGGAGCCACGCTCGGGCACGTCACCTGGCACGCCGACTACCTCAACCCGAAGGACTCGGCACACCCCAACCAGGTCGACAAGAGCCTGCAGACGACCCGCCGGTTCGAGGCGCTCAAGCTCTGGGTGAGCCTGCGGGTGATGGGCGCCGACGCGCTCGGCGGCTACCTCGACGACGTCATCGACCTGACGCAGGACGTCGCCGACGCCATGCGCGACGATGGGTGACATCGAGATCGCGGCCGACCCCCAGCTGAGCACGCTGGTCTTCCGCTACCGGCCCGTCGGCGTACCCGACCACGAGGTCGACCGCATCAACACCCGCATCCGGGCGGAGCTCTTCGACGGCGGCCGCGCGATGGTCGCGGCCACCAAGGTCGGCGGCGTGTGCTTCCTCAAGTTCACGCTGCTCAACCCGAAGGCCACGCGCGACGACATCCTCGGCATCGTCGAGCTGATCCGCGACGCCGGCGCCCGGCAGCTCGCGCGCCGGATCCCCGGCCGCGACCTCCACCTCCTGGCCCACCTGGAAGCGGTGTCGGCATGAGCACCCACGACCTCATCGGCATCGGTGTCGGGCCGTTCAACCTCGGTCTCGCCTGCCTCGCCGAGCCGATCGAGGACCTAGACGCGGTCTTCCTCGAGGCCCGCGACAGCTTCTCCTGGCACCCCGGGATGCTGCTCGACGACGCCACCCTGCAGGTGCCGTTCATGGCCGATCTCGTCACCCTCGCCGACCCGACGTCGCCGTACTCCTATCTCAACTTCCTCAAGGACATCGGCCGCCTCTACTCGTTCTACATCCGCGAGAGCTTCTACCCGCTGCGCCGGGAGTACGACGACTACTGCCGCTGGGCCGCCCAGCACCTGACCTCGATCCGCTGGGGCCAGCCGGTCACCCGCGTCGAGCACGACGGCGAGGCCTACGTCGTCACCAGCGCCACGGGCGAGACCTGGCGTGGGCGCAGGCTCGTGCTCGGCACGGGTACGTCGCCGCGTCTGCCGTTCGAGGTGGAGGGGCCCGCGCTCCACTCGGCCGACTACCTCGCCCGGAAGGCCGAGCTGCTCGGCACGGGCTCGATCACCGTCGTCGGCAGTGGCCAGAGTGCGGCCGAGGTCTACGCCGACCTGCTCGCCGAGCAGGAGACGCGCGGCTTCGACCTCACCTGGCTGACGCGCTCGCCGCGCTTCTTCCCGATGGAGTACACGAAGCTCACCCTGGAGATGACCTCGCCCGAGTGGTCGTCCTACTTCCAGACGCTGCCCGGTGTGCGCCGCGCGGAGGTTCAGGCCGGCCAGGCCGCGCTGTCGAAGGGCATCAGCTCCGACACGATCAACGCCATCTTCGACGAGCTCTACCGCCGCGAGGCGCTCGGCGGCGTCGACACCACCCTCCTCACCGCGACCGAGGTGCGGTCGGCCGTGTGGGACGGCGAGCGCTACTCGCTCGACCTGCACCACAGCGAGCAGGACGTCAGCGGCCGGATGACCACCGAGTCGCTGGTGTTCGCGACCGGCTACACGTCCCACGTCCCGACCTTCCTGGACCCGGTCCGTGATCGGCTGCGCTTCGACCAGCAGGGGCGCTACGCCGCCTCGTCCACCTTCGCCGTCAGCGACGCCGACGACGTGTTCGTGCAGAACGGCGAGGAGCACACCCACGGCTTCGTCGCCCCCGACCTCGGCATGGGCGCACTCCGCAACTCCGTGATCCTCGCCAGCGTGCTGGGCCGGGAGGTCTACCGCGTCGAGAAGCGGATCGCCTTCCAGGAGTTCGGCATGCCGGACCGCTTCCGCAAGCCTTGCGACCAGGAGAGCAGGACTGCCTGATGAGACTCACCATCGAACCCCTCGAGCTGCCCCGAGACCTGGCCACCCTGCACGCGTGGGTGACGCACCCCCGCTCCGTCTTCTGGGGCATGCAGGGCGCCGGCGTCGACGAGGTCCACAGCGAGTACGCCCGGATCGCCGACGACCCGCACCACGAGGCGCTGCTCGGGCGCGCCGACGGATCTCCCGCATTCCTGATGGAGCGCTACGACCCCGCGAACAGTCCGCTCGCCGAGCTGCCGGAGCTGTTGCCCGGTGACGTCGGCATGCACCTGCTGGTCGCCCCGACCGACACCCCGGTCCCCGGTTTCACGGCGGCGATCATGCGGCGCGTGATCGAGGAGTGCTTCGCCGATCCCGCCATCTCGCGGGTCGTGGTCGAGCCCGACATTCGCAACGACAAGATCGCAGCGCTCAATGCCGCGGCGGGCTTCCGCGTCGTCCGGCCGGTCGACCTGCCCGACAAGACGGCGGCTTTCAGTGTCTGCACGCGAGCTTCCTTTGCTGCTTCCCAGTTGGGAGGCGTCGCATGAGCGAGCACCTGACTCCGGCCGTGATGGCCCAGGCACAACGTCGCCTTGTGGCAAAGGCGATCGCCGAGTTCGCCCATGAGCGCCTGCTTGCGCCGACCACGACCGACATCGGCTGGCGGGTGACGACCGGCGCTTCGACGTACGACTTCACGGCTCGCGTCCATGCCCTCGAGCACTGGGTGATCGACGCTTCCTCCCTGACGCGGACCGTGCTCGGCGAGCCGGCGCCGCTCGACGCGCAGGAGCTCATCGTCGAGTGCAGTGACACGCTCGGGATCCCGGCGCCGCTGCTGCCGACCTACCTCGAGGAGATCGCGAGCACCCTGGCGTCCTCGGCCTGGAAGCAGGTCAACCACGCGACGTCGTCGGCCGAGCTCGTGCACGCCGACTACCAGGAGATCGAGGCCGCGATGAGCGAGGGCCACCCGGCCTTCGTCGCCAACAACGGGCGGATCGGCTTCTCCGCCGACGACTTCGCGGCCTACGCCCCGGAGACGGGCTCGGACGTCCGGCTGCTCTGGATCGCCGTACGCCGCAGCGAGGCCCACCTCTCGCTGGCGCATGACCTCCTGGAGCACGAGCTCTACGCGTCCGAGCTCGGGGAGGACGCCATCGCGGGCTTCGAGGCACGGCTGGTGGCCCTCGGGCTGGACCCGGCCGACTACCTCTACCTGCCCGTGCACCCGTGGCAGTGGACGCACCGGCTGGCGATCACGTTCGCGCCCGACGTCGCTCGGCAGTCGCTGGTGCTCCTCGCTGAGGGGCCGGGCGCACACCGCGCCCAGCAGTCGATCCGCACGTTCTTCCCGATCGACCACCCGACGCGGTCCTACGTGAAGGTCGCGCTGGCGATCCAGAACATGGGCTTCGTGCGCGGACTGTCCCCGGCCTACATGCAGGCCACGCCGGCGATCAACGACTGGGTCGCGGACGTGGTCAATGCAGACGAAACCCTTGCCGGTTGCGGGTTCTCGGTGTTGCGCGAGCACGCGGCGATCGGCTGGACGGGCGACGTCTTCCACCGGTTGGCCGACTCGTCGCCGTACCGCAAGATGATCGCGGCGCTGTGGCGCGAGAGCCCGATGGACGCGGCTCGCGCCGGGGGAGCGGCTGGCGACGATGGCCTCCCTGCTGCACCGCGACCGTGACGGTGTGGCGCTGGCGACCGAGCTGGTCCGGGCCTCCGGGCTGCCCGCGGAGGAGTGGGTCGCGACCTACCTGCGGGCCTACCTGCGGCCACTCGTGCACTGCCTGCTCGCCTATGACCTTGCGTTCATGCCGCACGGTGAGAACCTGGTGATGGTGCTCGACGAGCACGTGCCGACGCGCATGCTGATGAAGGACATCGGCGAGGAGGTGGCGGTGATGGGCGACCTTCCGCTGCCGCCCGAGGTCGAGCGCATCCGCGCCGACGTGCCGTCCGACGTGCGAGCCCTGGCGATCCACACCGACGTCTTCGACGGCTTCCTGCGCTACCTCGCGGCGATCCTCGACGAGGACGGCGTGCTGCCGGCCACTGCCTTCTGGGACCTGGTCGCGGAGTGCGTGCTCGACCACGAGCGCTCGCACCCCGAGCTCGGCGACGCTGCTGCGGCGTACGACCTGTTGCGACCGACGTTCCGGCACAGCTGCCTGAACCGGCTGCAGCTGCGCAACACGTTGCAGATGGTCGATCTCACCGACCAGGCCGAGTCGCTGATCTTCGCGGGCGAGCTCACCAACCCGATTGCGCGGTCGAGAGCTCTGGTGCCGTGACGATCGTTCGCGACTCCTTCGGCATCCCGCACGTGAGTGGCGGGGACGTGCTCGAGCTGGCCTTCGAGCAGGGTCGCGCGACCGCGACCGACCGCCGCTGGCAGCTCGAGATCGAGCGGCTGCGAGGTGAGGGGCGAACCTCCGAGCTCGTGGGGGCGGGAGGTATCGAGTGGGATGCCTTCGCCCGCCGGGCCCGGATCGCGGAGACCGCGCAGGAGGCGTTCGCGTCGGCGGACGCCGAGACCCAGGCCTTCGTCACGGCGTACGTCGAGGGTGTGCGCGCCGCCCTGCCCACGGCGCCCAGCGACGAGCTCGACCTGCTCGGGCCGGCGCCGGGCGAGTGGCAGCCGTGGACCCCGATGGCCATCTTCCTCGTGCAGCACGTGCTCTTCGGCGCGGTCGGCCACGACGTGTGGCGGCGGCGGGTCCGTTCGGCCCTGGGGGACTCGGCGGGCATCCTGCTCGGCCACGACCCGAATGCCGGCGGCAGCAACGCGTTCGTGATCGGTGGCTCGCTGACGGCCAGTGGCTTCCCGATCATCGGCGGGGATCCGCACCGGCTGTTCGAGGCGCCCAACGTCTACGCGCAGGTCCGGCTGTCGTGCCCCGAGCTCGACGTCGTCGGGCTGGCGTTTCCGGGCGTCCCCGGTGTCCAGCACTTCGGGCATGCGGTCGACGTCGCCTGGGCGGTCACCAATGCGATGGCCGACCAGCACGCACTCGTCGAGGTGCCGTTGTCCTCGTGCGTCTCGACGCCTTCGACGATCCGCGTCCGCGACGGCAACCCGGTCCCGATCGACCTGTTCTCCTCGGATTTCGGGCCCGCCCTGCTCGTCGACGGCGACACCGCGCTCTGCGTCACCGGTCCGTCGTACGCCGCCGGCTCGATGCTCGACGCGATCCTGCCGCTGCTCAGATCCCGCTCCGTCGGCGACGTGGATGCCGCGCTGGAGCGCTGGGTGGAGCCGGTCAACAACGTGCTGATCGCGGACAGGACCGGGCGGACGCTGCACCGCGTGGCCGGGCAGATGTCGGTGCCCCTGCCGCGGATCTCCGGTGAGCCGGACGGCCTGCTGGTCACGGCCAACGACCGGGCCAACCCCGACTTCGACGCGCTGGGTGACCGGTTCGCCCCGCCCTACCGGGCTTCCCGGTTGCGTGAGCTCCTGGACGCTTCGGACGCGTGGACGCCGACGTCCGTGGCAGCGGTGCTCGGCGACGTACGACTCGACCACGACCGGCTGCTCTCCCGCATCGCGACCCTGGACGGGCTGTCCGACCGGGCGCTGTCGACCCGCGACGCACTGCTGGCCTGGGATCGCCGCCTCGATGCGACGTCCACCGATGCCGCGCTCTACGTCCGGGTCCGCGACCGGCTCGTCCTCGCCATCGCCCAGGCCGAGCCGCTCGCGGCGTTGGCCGACCCAGCGGCGTACGGCGAGATGTGGGTGCCGTGGCTGTGGCTGCCTGGTCGCATCGCCTCGACGCTGGCGGCCTGGCTCGATGCCGACCAACCGATGGGCATCGACGTCGCCCAGCTGCTGTCGGCCGCGCTCGATGTCGACCCGACCGATGACACCTGGGGCGAGCAGCACCGCTTCAGTCCGCTGCACGCCCTGACCGACCTCGGCGTCGCGCACGCCTTAGACCCCGCGGTCGCCGGCCGGGAGCTGTCCGGTGACTCCGACTGCGTGGCCGCGACCGGATCGATCCCGGGAGTGCGCGACAGCGTGGCCGGCCCGGTGGCCCGCTACGTCTGGGACCTGGCCGACCGGCGAGACAGCCGCTGGGCCGTGCCGCTCGGAGCCGCCGCCGACCATCGCGATCCGCACCACAGTGACCAGTTCGACGCCTGGTCGACCTGCCAACTCATCCCTCTCGAGGAGCCGTCATGAGCACCACGTCCACGATTGCCTTCCGCGCCGTCCTGCCCGCGACCGACGCCCCGCTGATCCATGGCTGGGTCACGCAGCCGCGGGCGCGCTTCTGGGGGATGCTCGAGAGGGACCTCGAGGAGGTCGAGGCGATCTACACCTACATCGACGAGCAGCCGCACCTCGCGGCGTGGCTGGCCACGGTCGACGAGACACCGGTCGGGATCGTGCAGACGTACGACCCGTTCGTCGACGAGATCGGCGAGTTCTACGACCGACGAGACGGCGACATCGGCGTCCACCTGTTCCTCGCCGACGATCCCGCGCGCGCAGGCCACACGGAGATCCTGCTCACCGCGGCGATGCGTGCGCTGCTCACCGGCCCCGGCATCCGGCGGATCGTGCTCGAGCCCGACCTCGGCAACGAGTCCTCGATCGAGCTGCTTACCCGCCTCGGCGCGACCCTGGGTCCGGTCGTCGAGATGCCGGGCAAGACGGCTCAGTTCGCGTTCATCGACTGGCCCGCCCTCGCCGACACAGCTGGGTGAGCGCGCCCGCCGATTGAGCAGCGAGGCCGTCGGCGGCTGTCACCGCCGATTGAGCAGGCGCGCCAGCGCCGTGTCGAAATCAAGGGCCTTGGTTTCGACACGTTCCTCGCTGCGCTCGTCTCTGCTCAACCAGCGGTGAGGCGCGCTCGTCTCTGCTCAACCAGCGGTGAGGTGCGCTCGTCTCTGCTCAACCAGCGGTGGGAAGGGCACGCGGTTTACGCCAGCGCCAGCGTCGCTTCCAGCACGAACTGGGGGTCCTCGAGGCGATCGCCGTACAGCTCCCGCAGCTGCTGGACGCGATAACGCACGGTCTGCGCGTGCACGAAGAGCTCGGCCGCGACGGCATCGCGGCGGCCCTGGTTGAGCACCCAGGAGCGCAGCGTCTCGGTCAGCTTCTCCTCGGTCGAGGGCCGCTGCCCGGCGAGTGGGGCGAGCACCTGCTCGCGGAGCGCCGCGCGGGTGTCGGGGTCTGCGCCGAGCACGAGCTCCGCGAGATGGGCGTCGGCGTCGACGAGGCCGGGGAGGTCGAGGGCGAACGCGCGACCGGCCCGCTCATGCGACCGGGCGACGTCGAGCCACGGCACCGACGGACCGACGACGGCACTCGTGCCGCGCAGGGCACGCAGCAGCCCGGCTCGTGCCGTCGGCGAGCCGGTGGACGGCACCAGCAGCAGGGCTCGGCCCTCCGGGATGCCCGGCAGGTCCTCGACCGGTTGCAGGGTGGCGGCGTCGACCAGCGTGGAGGCGTGCGCCGCCTGCGACTCGGTGAGGAGGACCGCGATCAGCTCAGGCGGCGGATCCCAGTTGGCGCGTTCGGCGGCGGCGGCGACGGCGTCGGGGGCTGCGCCGGTGATCAGGGCGCGTGCGAGGCGCTCGAGGTTGCGCTGCCGCAGGCGACCGGTGCTCTCCAGCTCGTCGGTGTGGCCGGCCGCGCTCGCCGCGGAGAGCTCGTCGATGTAGGCGAAGACGAGCTCGGCGAAGCGCGACAGCTGAGCCGCGTCGATGTCGTGGTCGACGGCGGTGCGCGACATGTCGCGCCACGACACGCGGGCCCCGATGCGGTACGCCGCAAGCAGCGCCTCCATCGTCCGGCCGCTCCTCGCCTCGCCACGGCCGAGCTGGTAGGCGCCCTCGAGGGCGGGAGCCATCGGCGGCTTCTCGCCACCGCGGGTGGCCAGGGTGAGGAAGCCACCCAGGGCCAGCTGCACCGCGTTGCGGATGGTCGCACCCATCGGGCCGCTCAGCGCGCCGGCGTAGCTGGGCACCTCGTCGATGATCGTCTCGACGGTCCGTTCGGCGACGACAGCGAGCTCACCCCGGAGCACCTCGACGAGATCGTCGTCGAGGCCTTCGACGACGCGTTGTTGTGTGACTGAGTGCACAACCCGTCGCGCCATGGTGTTCCTTTCGGTCGAAATTGTTCGTATCGAACAATAGTGTAGCCCCGATTCACGTGCACGGGGCAGGACTTCTGGCGCCCTGAGCGGCACTCTGGAAGACATGAGCGCAACATTGATGTCCGGGAGCAGCGCACCGACGCTGCGCGCCCGCCTCTCGCGGCTGGCCGAGTCCGCCACCACGCCGCTCGTGCCCGCCGACTTCTTCGACCTCTTCGCGCCGCTCCGTGCCGGCGCCGACCTCCGCGGCCGGATCGAATCGGTCCACGCCGAGACCCCCGACGCCGCGACCATCGTCATCCGCCCGGGCGCCGACTGGGCCGGTCACAAGCCGGGTCAGTACCTCCGCATCGGCATCGACGTCAACGGCGTCCGCCAGTGGCGTGCCTACTCCCTGACCCACGGCCCGCGCGCCGACGGCCGCATCTCGATCACGGTCAAGGCCGTGCCCGACGGCCTGGTCAGCAACCACCTCGTCCACGAGGCCGTGCCCGGCACGCTGGTCCACCTCGAGCAGGCGGCCGGCGAGTTCGTGCTCGCCTCCGACCACGACAAACTCCTCTTCGTCACCGCCGGCTCCGGCATCACGCCGGTCATCGGGATGCTGCGCAACCTCTTCCCGAGCACCGACGAGGGCGTCCTCCGCCTCGACCGCAGCAAGGACCTCGACATCGTCGTCGTCCACGTGGCCCCCAGCGAGCCCGACTCGATCTTCCTCCGCGACCTGCAGGCGCTCGATGCGTCCGGCGCGATCCGCCTGGTTGCCCGCTACGACGACGTGCACGGCGTCCTCGACGTCGCGGACATCGCCGACCTGGTGCCCGACCTCGCCGACCGCCGCACCCTGGCGTGCGGCCCGGCCGGACTCCTCGACGCCCTTGGGGCGCACCACGAGCAGGCCGGTCTCGAGCTCGTCACCGAGCAGTTCCGCACCGCCCGGGTCGAGCCCGGCGACGGCGGCTCGGTCGCCTTCGCCAATGGCACCACGCTGGAGCTCGACGGTGCCACCCCGATCCTGGACGCGGCCGAGGCCGCCGGCCTCCTGATGCCCAGCGGTTGCCGCATGGGCATCTGCATGGGCTGCGTCCTCCCGATGACCGAAGGCTCGGTGCGCGACCTGCGCAACGGCCAGATCACCACCGCCATCCCCGGCGAGTCCGGCGCCATCAAGGTCCAGACCTGCATCAACGCCGCCGCCGGCCCGTGCCACCTCGACCACTGACCTCTTGCACCCCTCAAGGAGACTGACATGACCACGATCCAGAAGCAGGCGCAGAGCCCGATCGCCCACCTCACCGAGGCCGACATCGAGCAGATCGGCATCGAGCTCGACGCCATCCGCCAGGACATCCTCGACAGCCGCGGCGCCGACGATGCGGCGTACATCCGCAAGCTGATCGACGTCCAGCGCAAGCTCGAGCTCGGCTCGCGCGCGGTGCTGCTCTTCAGCATCTTCCCGCCGGCCTGGCTGCTCGGCACGGCGGGCCTGAGCGTCTCCAAGATCCTCGACAACATGGAGATCGGGCACAACATCCTGCACGGCCAGTGGGACTGGATGCGCGACCCGAAGATCCACTCCAGCACCTGGGAGTGGGACATGGCGTCGCCGTCGGAGCAGTGGAAGCACAGCCACAACGAGCTGCACCACACCTACACGAACGTGATCGGCAAGGACAACGACCTCGGCTACGGCATCATGCGCGTCGACGAGGAGCAGCGCTGGTCGCCGTTCCACCTCGGCCAGCCGGTCTGGTGCTTCATCAACGCTGTGCTCTTCGAGTACGGCATCGCGGCCTACGACCTGGACCTCGGCGCCGTGATCAAGAAGAAGGGGACCAAGGACCCCGAGTTCCGTCGTCGGGCCAAGAACGTGCTCGGCAAGATCCGCAAGCAGGTCACCAAGGACTACGTCGCGCACCCGATCCTGTCGATCCCGACCGGCTCGTTCCTGCCGACCATGGCGGCCAACGTGACCGCCAACATCGTCCGCAACCTGTGGTCCAACTCGATCATCCTCTGCGGCCACTTCCCCGAGGGCGTCGAGACCTTCGAGAAGCGCTCGATCGAGGGCGAGTCCAAGGGCGACTGGTACGTCCGTCAGATGCTCGGCTCGGCCAACATCTCCGGCTCCAAGGCCCTGCACCTGATGAGCGGCAACCTGTCGCACCAGATCGAGCACCACCTCTTCCCGGACCTGCCGTCCAACCGCTACGCGGAGATCGCGCCGAAGGTCCAGGCCCTGTTCGAGAAGTACGAGCTGACCTACCTCTCGCGCCCGTTCGTGCCGCAGGTCTACTCGGCCTGGCACAAGGTCGTCCGGCTCTCGCTGCCCAACGGCTGGCTGACCACGACCAACAAGAAGAACCTGCCGAGCCAGCTCAAGATGCTCTACGCCATGTCCACCAAGGGCCCCAAGGTCCGTCGCGCCGCCCAGGCTCGACTGACGCAGCAGGCCCGTCGTGTCGAGGTCGAGGCCGCCGCCTGACCCCAGCACCACGACCGGGGGTCTAGCCCGGTCGGTAAAGAATCGGCACAACCGCGCACGGCCGTGACCGTCGCTTCGTACCGTTTCTCGAGAACGAGATCAAGCCATGACGACTGGCGGCGTACGGCATTCAGGGTTCCCAACCTGGTGTCGCGCGCCGCTAGTTGCGCGCTCGAGCCGGGGCAGGTCGAGCACGCTCGATGATTCATCCCCAACCTGGGCGATGCTCGGCATCCTCACTTCGGGGGACTGTTGCCTCACAACGGGACGGCACAAGACCTCGGGCGCAGCGACAGGGGACAGGGATGAACAGGCACAAGGCCGAGGAGAACACGGACATGACGAATCGCCTTCGTCAGCTCGAGCAGATGCTGGCGCCCAAGGTCGTGGCGCCGCGATCGGCCGCTGACGACGCGGTCGAGTCGCTGCCGCCACTGCAGCATGTCGAGCCTCGCCTCGGCCGGATGTACGTCGCCGGCCACGAGCCGCACTTCCGTCCCGTGACGTTGCTCGCCCCGGTCCGGCCGCCGCGTCAGGGTGGCCCCAACCACGCCTGACCGCGCCGAACAACTGGCGGCGTACGACACGCAGATCGGCCTGGCCGATGTCGTCCGCCGCCAGTTGTGCGCCCGGAGCCGACCGCCCGTCAGAAGCGGTTGGCGCGTCGCAGCGGCCGAGGTCGGCCGTCGGGGTCGTGGAGCCAGAGGTACGGCGCCGCTGCGAGTGCGCGCCGCACCGGTCCGAGCCGCGGTGGCTCGAGGCGTCGTAGCCGGCCGGGCGGGCGGGGGCCGGACCGGCCGCCGGCGTGCCAGGCGTCCAGCGCGGCGGCCGTCTCGGCGTAGGCCGCGAACATGTCCTCGGGCTCGGCAAGCTCCTCGACGTCGTCCCGCGACCGCTCGAGGTGCTCGGCGGCCAGTTCGAGCCTCAGGTCACGTGCGTACTCGCCCTGCGGGTCGACCACGACCGCCGACAGCTCCGAGTCGTGGGTCCACGATCGCCGGTTGAAGTTGTCGGAGCCGATGCTCGCCCACGTGTCGTCGACGACGCAGGTCTTGGCGTGCACGTAGATCGGCGTGCCCGCGGCGTTCTCCAGCCCGTAGACGGCCACCCGGTCCGGAGCGATGCGGTGCATGTCGAGCATCGCCCGGCGGCGGCCGAGCAGCTGAGCGGTGCGGCTGAAGCCGGTCACGTCGGGGTGGATCGGCACGACCGCTATGACGTGCAGCCCGCGATGCCGACGCAGCGCCTCGACGAACACGTTGGCGACGTGGTCGCCCCAGAGGTACTGGTCCTCGACGTAGATCAGCCGGCGGGCCTGCTCGACGGCCTTGGTGTAGCCGCGGGCCACGCTGCGCTCGCCGCCGCGCGCGAACGCATAGTCGCGGCCGTGTCGCAGGTCGGGGTAGGTGCGCAGCAGCTGGACAGTGTGCCGTCCAGCCGGCGGCGGGGGCGGTTGCTGCTCGGGCAACGGGTCGGGACTGGTGTCCAGACCCCGCAGGCGGTCGTGCAGGATCACGATCGGACTGCGGCGCAGCGTGGTCGGGTCCTCCCAGCGCTCGCGGAAGACGGTCTCGACGTCGTGCACCGCGGGCCCGGTGATCGCGGCCTGGATGTCGTGCCAGGGCGGGGTGGCGCCGTACTCGTCGGCCATGGTGTCCAGCGCCTGCGGGTCGCCCCCGTGCGCCGCGTCGTCGCGCCGGGAGTGGCACAGGTCGATGCCGCCGACATAGGCGATGTCCCTGCTGGGGTCGTCGTGGTGCCGGATCACCACCAGCTTCTGGTGGTGCGAGCCACCTGTGCGCACACGCATGTCCAGGATCACCTCGGCGCCGCGTCGCTGCAGGGCCCGGCCGAGCTGGGCGTTCTCCCGTGCGTTGAAGCCGATCGACTCGGTGTGCGAGCGCCACACGAGCCCGCGGACGTCGACCCCGCGCTCGTCGGCGCGGCCGAGCACCTCGACGACCTCGCTGCCGGGCTCGCCGGTCATTCGCTCGTCGGCGTCGCCCTGCCAGTCGGTGAACAGCACCAGGTCACCGGGTCGCGTGGCCTCGATCCGCTCGAAGAGCTCGGCGAAGTAGGTCGTGCCGTGGATCAGGGGCCGGACCAGATTGCCCTCCGACCACGCCCGGTCGCCCGGGTGCTGGTCGTCCAGGCGGGTCGCCGGGTTGCCACGCTCGGTCTGGCTGAGCAGCCATTCCTCGGGTGTGCCCACCCTCGCACTCTAGGGGTTCACCGTCATCGAGGCCGATCGGCCCGGGCGGGCTACGACGGCGCGAGCAGCGCCACGAGGGGCGTCAGGTCCGTGTGTACGGCGTGCGCACCGGCCGCGCGGAGGGCGTCGGGGCCGTGGGTCGTGGCCACGCCGTGCGCCACGGCCACCCCGGCGCCCAGCGCCGCCCGCACGCCGGCAGGGGAGTCCTCGACGGCCCAGGTGGCGCCCGGTGCGACCCCGAGGCGGAGGCACGCGAGCGCGAACCCGGCCGGGTCGGGCTTGCCGTCCGTGACGTCCTCGGCGGTGACGACCACGTCGACCGAGCTGTCGAGCGTCACCAGGCAGCGTGCCACCCAGGCCGGTCCGGCCGAGGTCACGATCGCCAGCGCAATGCCTGACGACCGGGCGGCGCGGATCAGGTCCACGGCCCCCGGCACCGGCTCGGCCGGGTCGTCCGGGATGAAGGTCAGGACCTCTTCGAGCAGGGCGAGCGGGTCGTGGCCCGTCCAGGGGCCGGGCTCGGTGGCGAACACGTCCTCCGCACGGCGGCCGGTGAACACCGACAGGTCGGGCACCGACCATCCGCGGGCGGCGAAGAACGTCGGCGTACCCCCGACGGTGGATCGGCTCGGAGTCGACGAGCGTGCCGTCGAGGTCGAGCAGCAGGGCGGTCGGCTTCACGCCGTGGTGAAGAGCAGGTCGCCCGCCACGACATCGGAGCCGACGACCTCCGACGTCACCGACCCGTCGGGGCGCGTCCATCACCACGACCGGGACGACCGTGGAGATGTCGGCGGCCGGAGATCGTCGACGGGATCCCAGCGGACCATCGGGTCGCCGGCGGCGACGTCGGCGCCCTGCGTGGCGAGCACCTCGAAGCCCGCGCCCTCGAGCCGCACGGTGTTGATGCCGAGGTGCACGAGCACGCCGACCCCGTCGCCGAGCACCACGAACGCGTGCGGGTGCACCTTGACGACCTTGCCGGCGATCGGGCGAGACCACGGTCGTGGGGCCGTCCGCCGGGGTCGATCGCGACGCCGGGGCCGACCATCTCCTCGGCGAACACCGGGTCGGGCACGTCGGCCATCGGCAGCACCGGCCGGGGCAGGGGGCGAGGACGTCGGTCGCGGTCACATCAGGTCCTCGATGTCCTCGGCGAGGTTGTCCGCCTCGGGGCCGACGACGACCTGGACGACGTTGCCGGACGCCATCACGCCGTGGGCGCCGGCGGCCTTGAGCGCGGCCTGGTCGACGTGCGAGCCGTCCTTGACCTCGGTGCGCAGCCGGGTGATGCAGGCCTCGATCTCGACGATGTTGTCTGCGCCGCCGAGTCCGGCGAGGATCTGTTCTGCCTTGCTGCTCATGTCAGTCCTTCCGTGCTTCCTTCGGTCGGATGTGCGGCTCACGGTCTGGGTCGGTCGCTGGTGACCTTGGCCAGACCCCGCGGGTTGTCGGGGTCGAGGCCGAGGTCGCGGGCCAGCCGCTCGACCATCAGCTGCGCCGGCACGATCGCGGCGAGCGGCGCGACGTCTCGGGCAGGTCCGCGCCCGGCGAGGTGCACGTCGCAGGCGCCGGCGAACGCGCGTCGCCGCCGATGCCCGAGGATCCGCGCCCCGCGCGACTGCGAGGTCGCGGGCGAGCTCGACCATCGGCGCGGCGAGCGGGCCGTCGCGGCGCGGCCGACGAGCACGGCCAGCACCCCGGACGTGACCACCGAGATCGGGCCGTGGCGCAGGTCGGCGTAGGAGTAGCCGCGCACCGGCCGCAGGCAGGTCTCCTCCAGCTTGAGCGCCGTCTCCAGCGCCGTGCCCATCATCAGGCCGCGGCCGGAGACGACCACGTCCGTACGCCGCGTCGCGGAGCGCCGCCGCGGCGGCGTCGACGTCGGTGTCGACGCGAGCAGTGCGCGCGACCGCGTCCGGCACGCCGGTCGAGCGCGTGTCGAGCGCGGCCGGGTCCGGCGCGAGCGCCGTGCCGAGGACGGCCATCGCGACCAGCTGGGTCGAGGTAGGTCTTGGTGGCCGGCACCGCGAGCTCCGGTCCGGCCTGGGTGACCAGCGCGAGGTCGGCCGCGCGCGGCGAGCGGCGAGCCGGCCACGTTCGTGACCGCCACGGTCGCGGCGCCGCACGTCGCGCGCCCACGCCTGGGTCTGCGACGATCTCCGTCGTCGCGCCGGACTGGGAGACCGCGACCACGAGCGGTGTCGGAGAGGTCGAGCCGCGCGCGGTAGTGGGTGGCGACGCTGGGCGAGGCCAGCCCGCCGGGGACGCCGGCGTGCGGTCTCGAGCAGGTAGCGGCCGTAGATCGCGGCGTTGTCGCTGGACCCGCGCGCCGACGAACAGCACCCGGCGGCGGCCGCCGCGAACAGTCGCGCGGATCTCGGGTCGCGCAGCGGGCAGCAGCGCGTCGAGCGTGCGGCGCGCGGCCTCGGGCTGCTCGGCGATCTCGGCGGCCATCTGGGTGGTCATGGCCCGTGGATCCTCATCGGACACCTCTTGACAGCGGCCGCGCTGTCGGAGCCATGCTCTGCCAACTGGTACGTACCAGACCGTACCAATGAGAACCGCTGACGTCGAGAGGCAACGTCGAGAGGAGCTGCACCGCATGGCCCCAGGTCATCACCGACGGCCCCGCGGCCCAAGCACGCGCAGCTCAGCGACGCTGCTGGCCGAGCTGGCGGCACCGAGCTCGGGCCGGACGCCGCCATCCCGTCGGAGCGCGAGCTGATGGCGACGTACGACGTCTCGCGGGCCACCGTGCGCAAGGCGATCGAGAGCCTGGTCGCCGACGGCCTGCTGCACCGGATCCACGGCAAGGGCACCTTCGTCGCCCGGCCGCGGCTGGAGAGCCGACCTGCACCTGGCGTCGTTCAGCCAGGACATGCGCCGCCGCGGGCTGACCCCGTCGACGCGCGCTGCTGCGGATCGACGAGGAGCGGCCGCCCGCCGACGTCGCGCAGGCGCTCTGCGCCTGGGTGCCCGACGGGCTCGCCTGGCGGGTCGACCGCGTGCGGCTCGCCGACGGCCAGCCGATCGCGCTCGAGAACGGCTGGTACCCGCGCTCCCTGCTGCCCGGCCTCGACACGCAGGACCTGGCGGCTCGCTCTACGCAGCTGTTCGCAGCACGCTACGGCCACGCGATCGACGCCGCCGAGCAGACGCTGTGGGGCGAGTCCGCCGACGGCGCGACCGCGCGCCGCCTCGACGCGCCCGTCCACACGCCGCTCCTGGTCTTCCGCCGCGTCTCGTCCGCGGCGGGCCGCCCGCTCGAGCACGTCGTCTCCCGCTACCGCGGCGACCGCTACCAGCTCCACATGTACCTCGTCGGCACCCCGCCGAGGACAGACACACACCGAAGGGATCAACGTCGTGACCACTCAGGACGCCACCGCCTCGGGCGGACACTGCGGAGCCGGGTCAACCTGGCTCCGGTCCAGAAGTTCGGGCGCAGCCTGATGCTCCCGATCGCCGCCCTGCCCGCCGCCGCGCTGCTGCTGCGGCTGGGCCAGCCCGACCTGCTCGGCGCCGACGGCCTCGGCTGGGAACGGGTCGCCGCCGTCATCGGCGCCGCCGGCAGACGCGCTGTTCGCCAACCTGCCGCTGCTCTTCGCGGTCGGCATCGCGATCGGCATGGCCAAGAAGGCCGACGGCTCGACCGCGCTGGCGGCCGTCGTCGGCTACCTCGTCTTCAAGGGCGTCGGCGACGCGATGTCGCCGCTCGTGCTGGGGCTGCCCGCCGAGGGCGGGACCAGGACGCTGATCAACTACGGCGTGCTCGGCGGCATCGTGATGGGCCTGGTGTCGGCGTTCCTGTGGCAGCGCTTCTACCGGATCTCGCTGCCGCCCTACCTCGCCTTCTTCGGCGGCCGCCGCCTCGTGCCGATCCTCACGGCCTTGGCCGCCGATCGTGATCTCCGTGCTGATGTCGCTGGTCTACCAGTACTTCGACGCCGGCATCACCGCCATGGGTGAGTGGGCCACCGAGAACTCCGTCATCGGCGGCTTCGTCTACGGCTTCGCTCAACCGGCTGCTGATCCCGCTCGGCCTGCACCACATCCTCAACAACCCGCCGTGGTTCATCTTCGGCTCCTACGAGGACGCGGCGGTGAGGTCTACCACGGCGACATCGCGCGCTTCCTCCACGGCGACCCGACCGCCGGCGCGTTCATGACCGGCTTCTTCCCGATCATGATGTTCGCCCTCCCGGCCGCCGCGATCGCGATCTGGCACGAGGCCAAGCCCGAGAACAAGAAGCTCGTCGGCGGCATCATGCTCTCCGCCGCGCTGACCGCGTTCCTGACCGGTGTCACCGAGCCGCTCGAGTTCGCGTTCATGTTCGTCGCGTTCCCGCTCTACGTCCTCCACGCGTTGCTGACCGGCACCTCGCTGGCGCTGGTCAACGCGCTCGGCATCAAGGACGGGTTCGGGTTCTCGGCGGGGCTGTTCGACTTCGCCCTCAACTGGAACATCGCCACCAGACCGGCCGCTGCTGATCGTGATCGGCCTCGGCTACGCCGTCGTCTACTACTTACTGTTCCGGTTCGTGATCCGCAAGTGGAACCTGCGCACCCCCGGCCGCGAGGACGAGGACGCAGCCGACAACCCGTTCCTCCAGCAGGACACGAAGGCCTGAACGTGCTCATCGCCGCCAGCCGTGTGGTCACCCCGACGCGAGTCCTCGCGCCGGGGTGGCTCCGGCTGTCGCGGGGACCGCGTCGTCGAGGTCGGCGCCGGACCGCCGCCGCGAGCCAGCCGACCTCACCCTCGAGGGCACCGTGGCGCCCGGCTTCGTCGACATGCACGTGCACGGTGGCGGAGGTGCGTCCTTCGACGCGGGTACGGCGGACGCCGCCGACACAGTCGCGCAGGCCCACCTCGCTCACGGCACGACGTCGATGATGGCCAGCCTGGTCACCGACACCCCCGACGTGATGACCGCCGCGGTGACGCGAGCTGTCGCTCCTGGTCGACGACGGCCAGCTGGCCGGCATCCACCTCGAGGGCCCGTGGCTGAGTCCCCAGCGTTCCGGGGCTCACCAGCCCGGGTCGCTCGCCGACCCGGACCCCGCGCGCGGTCGAGTCGCTGCTGGCCGCCGGCGGTGGCTCCGTCCGGATGGTGACGCTGGCACCCGAGCTGCCCGGCGGTCTCGACGCCGTGGCGCCAGCTCGTCGACGCCGGAGTGGTCGCCGCGATCGGGCACACGGACGCGACGTACGACATCGCCCGTCAGGCGCTCGACGCCGGCGCCAGCGTGGGCACCCACCTCTTCAACGCGATGCGGCCGCTGCACCACCGCGAGCCGGGCCCGGTGCGGCGCGTTGCTCGACTCGGACGCGGACGTCGAGCTGATCGCCGACGGGGTGCACCTCCATCCCTCGGTGCTGCGCACGGCCCTGCACGCCAAGCGGGGCCGCAGCGTGCTGGTCACCGATGCGATGGCGGCGGCTGCTGCGGAAGACGGCGACTACCGGCTCGGGCAGATGGCCGTCGAGGTGCGTGACGGCGTCGCCCGGCTGGCGGGTGGCGGGTCGATCGCCGGCTCGACCCTGACGATGGATGCCGCGGTGCGCTACTGCGTGCGCGAGGCCGGGATCGACCTGCTCGACGCGATCACCGCCTCGACGGCGACGCCGGCCCGGATCCTGGGGCTCGCGGACGTCGGGGCGCTGGAGGCCGGGCGGCTCGCCGACCTGGTGGTGCTGGACGACGATCTGCACGTGCTCCGGGTGATGCGCCGCGGGGCGTGGCAGGTCTGACGCCTGCTAGCACCTAGCCTGTCCCGCGTGATCTGGATCGTCCTGGGACTACTCGTGGCCTGGGTCGCGATCGGTCCGTGGGTGCTCGTCGCCGTCGTGGCCGCGCTCTTCGTGCCGCGGATCCGATGGTGGGTGCAGGACCGGATCTGGATCAGCTGGCAACGGGCGGGCATCGCCGCCGCCGTGCTCGCCGCCATCGTCGGCCTGGTCGTGCTGATCCCGGACGGCTGGCTGCCGATCCCGCAGTCGCCGGGCCTGCTGATGACTCCGTCGTACGTCGGCCGCCCGACCGCCGCACGTCCGGTGCAGGTCGCGGCGATCCCGCAGAACCCCAACCTCGCACGCAACGGTGCCAACTCGATGCACAACGACGCGGCCGCCTCCGACACGTACGCGTGGGCCGGCCCGAGCGGACTCGAGCCGGAGGTCGACACGTCGTGGTTCGGCATCGAGGAGTGCGCCACCCTCGCGTTCGACACCCACGACCGGCTGATCGCGCTGTGCGGAGACCTGTCGGGCCCGACGATGCACGTGATCGACCCCGACTCGATGAACAAGCTCGCGACCAAGGACCTGCCGGACCGCGCCGAGAGCGACAAGAGGCCGTGGGAGGACCTCTGCGGCGGCGCCTACTTCTACCTCGACGCTTCCGACCGGGCGGTCGTGGCGACGACCGATCGCCGGATCATGGCCATCCGCACCTCGGACGGCGACGGCGAGCCCGACCTGACCACGGACAAGACGTGGGACCTCACCGACGTGGTGCCGAAGGACGACTGCCTGATCGCGCTGCTGCCGGACTGGTCGGGGCGGATCTGGTTCGAGACCCAGGACGGCCTCGTCGGCACCGTCGCCCCGGACAGTGGCGAGGTGAAGACGCTCGACCTCGGTGAGGAGATCGCCAACTCGTTCGCCACCGACGAGACCGGCGGCAGCTACGTCGTCACCACGCACGCGCTCTACCGGCTCTCGGCCGGACCCGGCGGCGCTCCGGTCGTCGACTGGCGCGCGGAGTACGACCGTGGCTCGGAGCGGAAGAAGGGGCAGCTGAGCCAGGGGAGCGGCACGACGCCGACGATCATCGACGGCGGCATCGTGGCCATCACCGACAACGCCGAGCCGAAGATGAACGTCGCGTTCTACGAACGCTCGTCCGGCCGCGAGATCTGCAGGCAACCGGTCTTCGAGGACGACGAGAGCGCCACCGACAACTCACTGATCTCGGTCGGCGACGGTGTGATCGTGGAGAACAACCACGGCTACGGCAGCCCGTTCACCACCCTGCTCGGCCGCGCGACGAGTCCCGGGTTCGCCCGCGTCGACGTCGCCGGTGGCGAGTGCAAGGTCGCCTGGACGAGTGACGAGATCGCGCCCTCGAGCGTGGCGAAGGTGTCGCTCGCCAACGGCCTCGCCTACGCCTACACGAAGCGGCCGAACTGGTGGGGTGTGAGTGCGTGGTACCTCACCGCCATCGACGTCACCACCGGCCGCACCGTCTTCAGCGTGCGCACCGGGACGGGCGTGCTGATGAACAACCACTACGCGGCGATGACCATCGCGCCCGACGGCGCTGCGTGGATCGCCACTCTCGCCGGCATGGTGCGAGTGCGCGACCGCGTGCGCGACTAGCTTGTCGGCGTACCACCCTCGTCGGGGTCGTCGGTCTCGTCGGTCTCGTCGGCCTTCGGGTCGACCGCCTTCGTCCGCTGCGCCTCCATCTCGGCGGCGTGCTTGCGGCGGCGCTTGAGCTCGGCCTGGGCGAGGACGTAGGCCAGGACGACCGGCCAGATGTACTTCGCGTGGTCGAGGATCCAGGCCAGCCAGCCCGGCAGCGAGACGTCGGGCCACGGGATGTCCGGGAAGCTGATGTCCGGCCACGGGATGCTCGGCAGGTCGGGGAGGGGGATGTCGGGGAGGTTGATGTCCGGCCACGGGATGTTGACGGCGAAGCGCGCGATCAGGGCCGCGATCAGGATCGGCACCAGCACCTTGGCCACGCCGCCGAGGGTCGCGATGGCGGTGTAGCGCGTCGGGTGCGCGAGCAGCTTCTCGCTGTGCAGGGCTGCGGGCGACCCGGGCTCGGGCGCGAGCTCGGTGCCGCCGACTCCCAGCTCGCCGAGCCCCTCCGCGAGCAGGGTCGCGCGCCGCGGGCCACCGAGCGTGGAGAAGCGCACCTGGAGCGATCCGTCGTACGCCGCAACGTCGGCCTTCAAGGTGACCTTGTCGTCCATCGACTTCTTCTCGGCGACCTGCTCGCCGTCGATGCTCCACGTCAGCCGTCGACTGATGTCACCGCTGGACTCGACGCGGTGGACGCGTCCTTCGATCGTGGACTCCCAGACCTGATCGGCCATCAGGCGCAGGGGTCGACGCCCGGCTCACCGGGTCGTTCGATGTCGCGCTTGTCGAGGATCCGCTCGAACACGCTCGGCCTGGCCGGCATCAGCCCGTCGGCGCACATGTTGAGCATCGCGTTGTAGGTCTTCGCGGTGTCCGGGGCGCTGCCGCTGAACCATACGTGCACGGCATAGCCGTCGGCGTGCGCCTTCGCGACGAACTCCTTGCTCATCACCGGGATGCCGGAGAACGTCACCGGCACCTGCAGGGCGACGGTGCCCTCCATCGGCAAGGTCCCACCCAGGAAGTAGGCGGTGAGCGCGGCGCGGCCCGGTGCCAGCCCGATCTGCGGAGCCAACCCGTGGAAGTCGACCAGGGCCGCGTCGTTGAAGGAGGTGACGATGACGTCCGTGCGCCCAACCTTGTCCAGCATCCTTGCCAGCAGCCGGCCCGTGCGGAGGAACGAGGCGGCGTCGTCGTCGGCCGTGCCCTTGATCTCGATGTTGATCGGCACCTTCGGGAAGGCCTTGAAGACCTCGGAGAGCAGCGGGATCCGGAAGTCGTCGGGCTGGTAGCCCTTGACCAGGATGTCGCCGTCGCGGGCTCCGCGCAGCGTGTACGCCGCAGGCTTGGCCTCGTGCGTCGTGCCCTCGCCCGGCACGAACCAGTAGCCGGCGTCGTACTTCTTCACCTTGCGCCACTTCTGGGCGACGACCTTGCCGGTGCCGTTCGTCGTCTCGTCGAGGGTGGCGTTGTGCATCACCACGAGCTTGTTGTCCTTGGTGGACTGCACGTCGAGCTCGATCATGTCGGAGCCGAGCCTCACCGCCCGCTTGAACGCGTACATCGTGTTCGTCGGCGCCTCCGCCTCGCCGCCGGAGTGCGCCATGTTGAGCACGCGCTCGGTGAGCCAGGGATTCTCGTCCGCGGCCCCGTGACTGTTCGCCGTTGCCGGTGAGCCCGTGGCGACCAGGGCGAGCGGGAGTGCGAGTGCAGTCAGGGAGGCGGCGGCAACGGCGCGAAGACTCATGCGCCGACCCTATGCGCGCTGGTCGAGTGTGTACCGCTGGTTGAGCAGGCGCGCCGGCGCTGTGGCTCCCGCTGGTTGAGCAGGCGCGCCGGCGCTGTGGCTCCCGCTGGTTGAGCAGGCGCGCCAGTGCTGTGGCTCCCGCTGGTTGAGCAGGCGCGCCAGCGGCGGCATTCCTACGGCCAGGCCAGGCCGACCGTCTCCTCGCTGACTTCCCACAGCTGGCGCTGGACCTCGGCGTCCTGGGCGAGCGAGCGGGGAGTGACGATCTGCGGCGCCCCGCCCATCTGGCCGAGGCCGGACGGTCCGACGTAGGTGCTGCCCGGGAGGTCGGCGGTGGCCGCCATCAGGCTCGGCCAGGCGCCGGCGTGGGCGGGCTGCGAGACGGCCTTGATCGCGGCGTCGAGGATGCTCGCGACACCTCCGCGACCTCGGCCGAACTGGCCGTTGGCCGCGAGGTGGGTGCCGGAGAAGCCGGGGTGGGCCGCGAGGGCCTTGAGGGGCAGGCCCTTCTCCCGGGCTCGCCGGTCGAGCTCGAAGGTGAAGAGCAGGTTGGCCAGCTTGGTCTCGCTGTAGACCAGCCAGCGGTGGTAGCCCCGGTCCTCCTTCGGGTCGCCGAGCGGGGCCTGCCGCGCCGACCGGTGCATCTGCGAGGACACGGTCACCACCCGGGCATCGCCGCTGGCGACGAGCTGCGGCACGAGCAGGCCGGTGAAGAGGAAGGGCCCGAAGTGGTTGGTCGCCATCTGCGACTCCAGCCCGTCGTCCGTCCGCCGGAACGGCGGCGCCATGATGCCGGCGTTGTTGACCAGCACGTGGATCGGCCCGAGCTCGCCGGCTCCTCTGGCAGCCGTCCGCACGGAGGCCAGATCGGCCAGGTCGACGACCAGCTTCTCGAGTACGGCGCCCGGCACCTCGGCCAGGATCGCGGACTCGGTGCTGTCGAGCTTGTCCGCGCTGCGACCCGCGAGCACGACGCGACCGCCGCGGCGCGCGAGCTCGAGGGCGGTGAAGTGGCCGAGGCCGCCCTCGGTGGTGCCGGTGACGAGGGTCGTGCGGCCCGTCTGATCGGGGATGTCGGCAAGGGTCCAGACGGGAGATGACGTGGCGGTCACGGGGTCACCGCCAGGTGGTCGAGGATCTGCTGGCCCAGGACCTCGTCGCCGAAGATCTCGACGCGGCCGGCGGCGGGTCGACAGCGGCCGCCCGCCAGCACGATGAAGGACTCGCGGTCGGTCCGAAGTCCCACCGTCGGGGTCGTCGGGACTTCGGCTATCAGCTGCCCGCGGCCCTCGTCGGTGACGGTCGCGGCAACGGGCTCGTGGCCCTCGACCTCCAGCAGCACGGTGGTGCCGGGATCGGCCTTCAGCCTCTTGGCGAGCACGTAGCCGAGGCTCTGGGCGAAGTAGCCGGCGCTGTGACGGGCCGCGGGGCTGTCCATCCCTCCGGACAGGCGGAGCGCGCGGCGTACGTCCTGCTCATGCATCCAGATGTCGATCGGTCGGTTGCGCAGCAGGGTCAGGGTGTTCCAGCCGATGGCGCCGAACACCCCCGGCGCGGGCGCCGCGGGATCCGTCGGCGGGTCGGCCAACAGCTGCGTGTGCCTCGCGGTCGTGCAGCTGCGGATCTCGTTGATCAGCTCGTCGGGCGTCCGCTCGCGGCGCGCTACCACACCCTGCTCGGTGAACCGGCCCATCAGCCCGCGGGCATGCGGGGCATCGCCGATCTCGATGTCATCGTGGTCGCCGCCCGCGAGCAATGACTCGAGGTGCCCCGCGTGCGCGGCGAGGGCGTGGATGTCCCAGCCGGGCAGGTCGGTCGGGCTGCCCCACGCGTCGTCGGGAACCTTCTCCAGCAGCGCCGTGAAGTCGTTGACCGCCTCCCACCACACATCGACATATCCGCTCAACTGCTCCGAGGCATCAGTCATGGGGAGCACCTTAGGGCCAGTCGTGAACAATGGGCAGGTGCGCGTCCGAGCCCCCGAACTCACCGGCCGCGGCTGGCTCAACACCGCCGCCCCACTCAGTCTCCGCGACCTCCGAGGCCGCTTCGTCCTGCTCGACTTCTGGACGTTCTGCTGCATCAACTGCCTGCACGTCCTCGACGAGATGCGCCCGATCGAGGAGGAGTACGCCGATGAGCTGGTCGTCATCGGCGTCCACTCGCCGAAGTTCGTGCACGAGGCCGACCCGGTGGCACTGGCAGCGGCGGTCGAGCGCTACGGCGTCCGCCACCCGGTGCTCGACGACCCGGACCTGACCACCTGGCAGGCCTACACGGCGCGGGCCTGGCCGACGCTCGTCCTCGTCGACCCCGAGGGCTACATCGTCGCGCACTACGCCGGCGAGGGGCACGCGCACGCGATCTCGGCCCTGCTGGCGACGCTGGTCGAGGAACACCGGTCGAAGGGCACCCTCCAGCCGGGCAACTCCCCCTACGTTCCGCCGGTCGTCGAGCCCACCGACCTCCGCTTCCCGGCGAAGGCGGTCCCGCTGCCCGACGGCCGGGTGCTCGTCGCCGCCGCCGGTCACGACTCGGTGGTGCTCCTGACCGCTGATGGCGAGGTCGAGCGGCGGTTCGACGGATTCCGCGAACCCAACGGGCTCTGCCTCGTCCCCGCCGAGCTCGGCCTCGACTACGACGTGGTCGTCGCCGACACGGCGGCCCACCGGCTGGCCGGTCTGTCGCTCGAGACCGGCGCCGTCACCACCCTGGCGGGTGACGGTCAGCAGTGGTTCGCCGGCGACGGGACCTCCCGGCTCAGCAGCCCGTGGGACGTCGTGTGGTGGCACGACCGGGTGTGGATCGCGATGGCCGGCATCCACCAGCTGTGGACGTTCGACCCGGTGACGGGGTCGGTCTCCGTGGCAGCCGGGACGGCCAACGAGGGCCTGCTCGACGGTCCGCTCGCCGACGCCTGGTTCGCCCAGACCAGCGGGCTGGCGGTCGACGGGGACCGGCTCTGGATCGCCGATTCCGAGACCTCCTCACTGAGGTGGCTCGAGGACGGTCAGGTCCACACCGCCATCGGCACCGGCCTCTTCGACTTCGGCTTCCGCGACGGTCCGGCGGGCGACGCGCTGCTGCAGCATCCGCTCGGCGTCGCCGTACTCCCGGACGGGTCCATCGCGATCGCCGACACCTACAACGGCGCCATCCGCCGCTTCGCGGACGGGTCCCTGACCACGATCGCCACCGACCTGAGCGAGCCCAGCGGCCTGTACGTCGACGGGCGCGACCTCGTCGTCGTCGAGTCCGCAGCCCACCGACTCACCCGGATCCCGCTCGACGCCCGCGTCGCCGCCGCCGACTTCAGCCACACGACCCAGCGGCCCGTCACCGAGGTCGCGGCAACCCTGCGACTCGACGTCCCCTTCACCCCGCCGCCTGGTCAGAAGGTGGACGACCGGTTCGGACCGTCCTCCCAGTTGCTGGTCACGTCCACGCCACCCGGCCTGATCAGGAGTGGCGAGGGGCGCGGCACCGACCTCACTCGCGAGCTCGTCCTCGACCCGCACGTCGGCGACGGCGTGCTCCACATCGCCGCCCGCGCCGCTTCCTGCGACGAGGGCGAGGGTGACGGCGCGGCGTGCCACGTGCACCAGCAGGACTGGGGCGTCCCGGTCCGGATCAACGCCGGTGGGGGCGCCGTGCTCACGCTGCCCCTCGGCGGCCTCTCGACCTAGACGCGTCTCGGCGTAGACACGCGGACCAAAATCGCTCCAGGGACGCGCGCCACGCCTGAACTCCGGGGCTGGATCGGACTTTTGTCCGCGTGTCTACGAGCCGCGGCACCGGCCCTCACGTCACCGACTCGCCTATGGTCGAGACGTTGGTGCGCACAAGCCGCGCCACGTCGACAAGGGAGTCGTCATGGGATTTGGTGTCGGAATCGTCCTGCTCGTCCTCGGCGCGATCCTCGTCACCGGAGCGGTCGACCTGCCGGCCTCCGTCGATGACGTCGTCGCCACCACCACCGTCGGCTGGATCCTGATCCTGGCCGGAGCGCTCGGCATCGTGCTCGGCCTGATCGCCACGCGGAGCCGCTCGCACACGACGGTCGTCGAGGAGCGTCGCGAGCCCTGAACGTCCCACTCAACCTCGTGGCGATCCGGCTCGTGTAAGTCGGTGAAGGGGCCAACCGGGCCCTGGGGACCTGGGAGTGACAGTGGCCAAGCCCGACGACGCCACGTTCGACGAGTTCGTCACCAGTGCGTGGCGCCCGTTGCGGCAGGCGGCCTTCGCTTTGACCGGCAACACCGCCGACGCGGAGGACCTTCTTCAGACCGTGCTGGTGCGGACCTACGTGCGCTGGCCCAAGGTGGGACGCAGGGACCCGGTGGCTTACGTCCGCCGCGCGCTCGTCAACGCCTACGTCGACACCTGGCGACGTCGGGCGGTGCTGAGGTTCGACGCGGTCGACGAGGTGCCGGAGGTCGAGTCCTACGACGCCGACGTGCGCGTCGACGATCGCGCGGACCTGGCTCAGCGGCTGGCCACCCTGTCACCGCGTGAGCGGACGATGGTGGTGATGCGTCACTACTTCGACCACTCCGAGCAGGAGGTCGCTGCCGCGATGCGCTGCTCGGTGGGCACCGTGAAGAGCACGTGCTCGCGGGCGCTGCAACGACTCCGGATCCCCGTGACCACTGCCGAGGAGCTGTGATGACGAGCGAACGATTCAAGGCCGAGCTCGACCGCGTGGACAGCGGGTTGTCAGACCACCCCGACACAGCGACGTACGTGCGCGAGGGCCGCGCTGCCCGTCGGCGCAGGCACCGCGTGATCGGCCTCGGTGCCGGCGCGCTGGTCGCAGCCGCGCTCACCCCTGTGTTCGTGTGGGGAAGCGGTACGCCGACCAGTAGCCCCACGGGCGAGGTCGCGTCGGATCCCGCCAGCTCGGCCTCGTCCGAGCCGACACGCACCCCGACCTCCGAGTCGTTCCCGGTCGACCAGTCCTTCGGCGATGGCATGACCGCCGCCGTGACCGAGGTGTTCCCGGGCGCGGAGTTCCGCAAGTCGATGATCGGGGACCACTACGAGAGCGCGATCGAAGGCAGCTTCCAGTTCCAGGAGCCGACGCTGAGCTCGCCTCCGGACTGGGCGAACGTCTTCGTGTGGAACCAGGACTACACGATCGAAGGTCTGCAGGTGCTCGACGTCAGGACCTCCTGGGACACGGTCCCCGCCGAGGTGTCCGGGTGTGACCGGGGGCTGGTCGCGAGGGACTGTTCGATGACCGAGTCGAATGGCTACACGGTCGTGGTCCACGACGGCGTACGCGTGGAGGGTGAGGCGGTCGGCGACTGGAGCAGGGTCGTCATGGTCGTCGGACCGCCTTCGGCCGATGGCGGCACCCAGCACGCCGAGGTGTGGGCACAGGTGGGGGGAATGACGTGGACGGAGGCGAGCGTCGCGCTGCCGAGCGCGGCCGACCTGGCCGCGCTCGCGCAGGACGAGCGCCTGCGGCTCCCGAAGCCGACGCAGATACCGACCCCCTAGAGCCAGCCGTTGGCCTGCGCGAGCCGGGCGGCCTCGGCCCGGGTCGTCGCGCCGGTCTTGCCGATCGCGGCCGACAGGTGGTTGCGGACGGTGCCCACGGAGAGATGGGCCCGCGCGGCGATCGCCGAGACCGGTGACCCGTCGAGCGACAACCCGAGGATCTCGGCCTCGCGCGCCGTCAGCGGACTCGGACCGGCCATCAGCGACTCGGCCGCGAGGTCCGGGTCGATCACCCTCAGGCCGGCATGCACGCGGCGTACGGCGTCCGCGAGCTGTTTGGCAGGAGTGTCCTTGACGACGAAGCCGGCGGCTCCGGCGTCGAGCGCGCGTCGGACGTAGCCGGGTCGGCCGAACGTCGTCACGATCAGCGACTTCACTCCCGGCAGCTCGTCGCGGAGCGCGGCCGCCGCCTCGATGCCGGTGAGGCCGGGCATCTCGATGTCGAGCAGGCAGACTTCGGCCGCCGATGAGCGTGCGGCGGCCACGACCTCGTCGCCGCGACCGACCTGGGAGACGACATCGAGGTCGGACTCGAGGTCGAGCAGTGCGGCGAGTGCGCCGCGGACGAGGGCCTGGTCGTCGGCCAGCAGGATCCGGATCACGGCAGCACGACCTCCAGGCGAGTCCCGGGGCCCCCCGACAACTGGAGTGTGCCACCGGCCGCCGACACCCGTTCGCGCATGCCGCGCAGGCCGTTGCCCTCGCGGCCGCCGGTCGCCTCGAAGCCGGCGCCGTCGTCGGCGACGACCAGCCCGGTGGGACCGAGCTCGACGTCGACCCTGGTGGCGCTGGCGTGGCGCACCACGTTGGTCACCGACTCGCGCAGCACCCACGCCAGCAGGGCGCGGTGTCGGGGATCGGTGTCGGCCACGTCGCCGATCACGTTCGTCTCGATCCCGGCGTCGGCGAGCACGAGCGGCGCGGTCGCGAGCTCGGCCTCCAGGTTGGCCGCGCGCAGGCCGCCGACGGTGGCCCGGACCTCGGCGAGCGCCTGGCGCGCGGTCTCCTGGATGGATTCGAGCTCGGCCTTGGCGCGTGCCGGGTCGACCTCGATCAGCCGCGAGGCGAGCTCGGCCTTGATGGACAGGGCCGTGAGCGAGTGGCCGAGCACGTCGTGGACGTCGCGGGCGACCCGCTCCCGCTCGGCGACCAGCGCCAGCCGGCTGCGGATCATCCCGGCCTCTTGCTCCTTCTCACCGAAGACCCGGATCAGCACACCGCCGAGCATGATCGGCCAGACCATCAGGAAGAAGTAGACCGGGAAGCCGTCGTCGGCCAGCGGCGACAGCAGGGGCACCAGCACCCACACCAGCGACACCCGCTTCCACCACGGGTCCGGCAGCTCGAGGGCCGTCAGCATCGCGACGTACGGCGTGAGCGCGATGACCTCCAGGCCGATCACCGGCACCGTGGCCAGTGCGAGCACCACCATCAACGCCAGCGACCGCCAGGCGTTGTGCTCCCAGCGGCTGTAGCCCAGCACGTTGGCGACGGCGAACCCGACGATGCACGCCAGCGCGAACACCCTCGCGGCGACGGGGACGTCGGCGGTCAGCGCGGAGATCACCGGGTAGACGAGGAAGACCAGCCAGATCGAGGCGAACGCCCACCCCCACCGCTCCCAGGGGTTGGCGGGGGTGGCGCCCTCGACGGCGCAGTCGCTCACACTCGCTCCCGCCCCCGGCGCACGCCCAGCACCGCCAGGCCTGCGAAGATGATCGTCCACGTGATCACGTTAGCGATCGGCAGCCACAGCGGGTCGTGGTCCCCGGACGGGAGCCAACCGTCGGTCAGCGGGTAGCGCGCGAGGGCGGCATAGCCGTAGAGCGGCGTGAAGCGGCCGATGTCCAGCATCAGCCCGCTCATCGGGGAGAACACGTTGCCGAGGAAGGCCATCACCACGATCAGGCCGGACGCGATCGAGATCGAGCTCTGGGTGCGGAACAGCGTCGTGACCGCCAGCCCGTAGATCGCGAACATCGACGAGCACAGCCAGATGATCGCGGCCGATCCCGCCCAGTCACCGAGGTCGCCGCGGGCACCCGTGGCCACGCCGATGGCGTAGATCAGTGCGATCGGCACCGCGGCCACGGTCATCGCGATGCCGGTCTTCAGCACCACGACCTGGAGGGGTCGGATCGGGGTCAGCGACAGCTGTCGACCCCAGCCCATGACCATCTCGGTGACCGCGGAGCCGGCCGTGCCGGTGGTGGCGCTCACGGCGCCGTACGCCGCCATCGAGATCATCACGTAGGTCGACACGTTGCCGCTGCCGACCGCGTCGTCGGAGCCGAGGCCGAACACGACGTACATGAAGGCAGGCAGGCCGACGGTGAAGAACATGCCCATCTTGTCGCGCAGCTGGCGCTTCAGGTCGAGCCGGCCATAGGTGACCAGCCGCGACCAGGTCGCGGGTCCGCTCGTGCGCGTGGGGACGGTCAGGGTGCTCATGGCAGGGCTCCGGTGGTCTCGAGGGTGGGCAGGTCGGTGGAGTCGCTGGGTAGGGGCCCGGGCTGGTCGCTCGTGAGGGCCAGGAAGGCGGCCTCGAGGCTGGCGCTCGCGACCTCGACGCCCTCGACGCCGAGCGGTGCCAGCGCCTCCCGGACGCGGGCCAGCCAGTCTTCGTCGAGCCCGTGGGGGCGTACGACATCGGCCGGAGGTATGAAGGAGACGGTCCGGCCACCGAAGGCGGCGCGGACGTCCGCGGTCGGACCGTCCTCGACGATGCGGCCGCGGGCCATCAGGACCGTGCGCTCGGCGAAGGCGTCGGCCTCGGCGAGGTAGTGGGTCGCGAAGACGATCGTGCGACCCGTCGCCGCGTCGGCACGCATGGTGTCCCAGAAGGCCTGCCGGGCAGCCACGTCCATGCCGGTCGTGGGCTCGTCGAGCAGGATCACGTCGGGGTCGGGGATCAGCGCGAGCGCGAAGCGCAGTCGCTGCTGCTCGCCACCGGAGCTCGCCTGCACCTTGCGCGCTCGGACGCCAGACAGCCCGGCGCGCTCGATGACCTCCTCGACCCGGTCCAGCCGGCCGTGGAGGGCGGCGATCGCCTCGACGGTCTCGCCGACGGTGAAGTCCTGGAGCAGCCCGCCGGTCTGCATCACGGCGGAGACGCGACCGGCCTCGACGGCCTGGCGAGGGGTCATTCCGACGATCTCGACCTCGCCCGAGGTGGGCGACGTGAGGCCGAGAAGCATGTCAACGGTGGTGGTCTTGCCGGCGCCGTTGGGGCCGAGGAACGCGACGATCTCGCCGCGCTCGACCGTGAGGTCGACCCGCTCGACGGCGACGACGGTGGAGCCGTCGGTGGACCGGAACGTCTTGTGCAGGCCGGTGGCCCGGATGGCTGGTGTCGTCATGGCCCCAGCCTGCTGGCGGTCGGTGCCCGGGTCCCGGGGGAAGTGTCATGACCTGCCCATGACAGGTGTCATGGCGCCGTACGTCGAGAGCTGTGTGACCCGAACTCACGCTTTGCCACCAATGCTTGGGTGACAAAGCAGGAGGATCCCCGGATATCCGGGGATCCTCCGTGGACGTGCAGCGATCAGGCGCGGATCAGAACGCGGCCTCGTCGAGATCCATCAGCGAGAGGTCGGTGCCCTCGGCGATGGCGCGCTCGGCGGTCAGACGGGGCAGGTTGGTCTGCGCGAAGAACTGCGCAGCGGCCACCTTGCCCTCGTAGAACGCCTGGTCCTTGCCGGGGTCTCCGTCGAGCTTCTGCAGCGCGACCTCGGCCTGGCGCAGCAGCAGCCAGCCACAGACGACGTCGCCGAGCGCCATCAGCAGGCGGGAGGTGTTGAGGCCCACCTTGTAGATGTTGCGCAGGTCGCCGCCCTCGGCGGACGCGTCGGCCGACATCAGGTCGTTGATCATGTGACCGACGATGGCGTTGGCGTCCTCGAGCGCGGTGGCGAGCAGGCCACGCTCCACCTTGAGGCGACCGTTGCCGGCCTCGCTCGCGATGAAGGCCTCGATCTCCTTCGCCAGGTGACCCAGCGCGCGGCCCTGGTCCTTGACGATCTTGCGGAAGAAGAAGTCCTGCCCCTGGATCGCCGTGGTGCCCTCGTAGAGGGTGTCGATCTTGGCGTCGCGGACGTACTGCTCGATCGGGTACTCCTGCAGGAAGCCGGAGCCGCCGAAGGTCTGCAGCGACTCGGTGCCGAGCAGCACCCAGGAACGCTCCGAGCCGTAGCCCTTGACGATCGGGAGCAGCAGGTCGTTGACGGCCGACGCGAGGGCGTCGGTCTCGCCGTTGTGCTCGGCGATCATGACCTGGTCCTGCCACGACGCGGTGTAGAGCACCAGCGAGCGCATGGCCTCGGCGAACGACTTCTGCGTCATCAGCGAGCGGCGCACGTCGGGGTGGTGGGTGATGGTGACGCGGGGCGCCGTCTTGTCGGCGGCCTGCGTCAGGTCGGCGCCCTGGACGCGCTCCTTGGCGTACTCGAGCGCGTTGAGGTAGCCGGTCGAGAGCGTGGCGATGGCCTTGGTGCCGACCATCATCCGGGCGTTCTCGATCACGTCGAACATCTGCGCGATGCCGTTGTGCACCTCGCCGAGCAGCCAGCCCTGCGCGGGCTCGCCGCCACCGACCTGCGGGTCGCCGAAGGTGAGCTCGCAGGTGTTGGAGACCTTGATGCCCATCTTGTGCTCGACGTTGGTGACGTAGACGCCGTTGCGCTCGCCGGTGAGCTCACCGGTCTGGTGGTCGAAGTGGTACGTCGGCATCCAGAACAGCGACAGGCCCTTGGTGCCCGGGCCGCCGGCACCCTCCACGCCCTCGGGGCGGGCGAGGACGAGGTGCATCGTGTTGTCGCTCAGGCCACCCTCGGCCGAGGTGATGAAGCGCTTCACGCCGGTGACGTTCCAGGAGCCGTCCTCGTTGGGCGTCGCCTTGGTGCGTCCGGCGCCGACGTCGGAGCCCGCGTCGGGCTCGGTCAGCACCATCGTGCACGGCCACTGGCGCTCGACCATCAGCTCGGCGACGCGCTGGTCGCGCTCGTTGCCGTTGTTGTAGACGACACCGGCGAACGGCGGGCCGGCGGCATACATCCACACGGGTGCGTTGGCGCCGAGCACCATCTCGCCCATGGCCCAGACCAGGCTGGAGGGGGCGGGGGTGCCGCCGAGCTCCTCGCGGATCTGGAGGCGCCAGTACTCGGAGTCCATCCACGCCTGGTAGCTCTTCTTGAACGACTCGGGCACGGGCGCCGTGTGGGTCTTGGGGTCGAAGACCGGCGGGTTGCGGTCGCTGTCGACGTACGACGAAGCGAGCTCGTCGCGCGACAGGCGCGCGACCTCGGCGAGGATCTCGCGGGCGGTCTGGCCGTCGATCTCGGCGAAGGGACCCTGCCCCAGGACCTCGTCTCGGCCGAGCACCTCGAAGAGGTTGAACTCGATGTCGCGGAGGTTGGTCTTGTAGTGGCTCACGTTGTACCTACTTCTGATTCGTGGTGCCGTACTCGTCGGTAACTTAATGATGCCTCGGGGATCGACGCCACGCAACCGGAATGGGACATGTGGCTGGTCACAGGCCTAGATCGCGTATGTCCAGGTGGTCGCTTTTGCCTATCAAGGTATGTATGTATAGCCTTTCAAGCGACATACATCTTCGAAAGGTGCCTGCCACATGCGCAAGCTCATCGTGCTCGGCTTCGTCGGGCTCATCGCACAACTCATCGACGGCTCGCTCGGCATGGCCTACGGCGTCACTTCCTCCACCCTGCTGATCGCCGCCGGCGTCGCGCCGGCCGCCGCGTCGGCAGCGGTCCACTTCTCCGAGATCGGCACGTCGCTCGTCTCCGGCGCCTCGCACCACCGCCTCGGCAACGTCGACTGGCGCACCGTCTCGATCCTCGCCGTGCCCGGTTTCGTCGGCGCCTTCATCGGTGCGACGGCGCTGTCCAACCTGGACGCCGCGGTCGCCAAGCCGATCGTGGCCGGCATCCTGCTCGGTCTCGGCATCTACGTGATCTACCGCTTCCTGCGCCTCGGCGGCCGCCGCCCGCAGTTCAAGTCGCGCCCCTCGGCGACGTTCCTGGCCCCGATGGGCCTCGTCGCCGGCGCGCTCGACGCCGTCGGTGGCGGCGGCTGGGGCCCGGTCGGCACCACGTCGCTGCTCTCCAGCGGGCGCCTCGAGCCCCGCAAGGTCGTCGGCTCGATCGACACGTCGGAGTTCGTCGTCGCGGTCGGTGGCTCGCTCGGCTTCATCCTCGCCCTCGGCAGCCAGGGCATCAACTGGGGGTATGCCGCAGCGCTGCTCGCCGGCGGTGTCGTGGCCGCCCCCATCGCGGCCTGGCTGGTCAAGCACCTCGCCGCGCGCGTGCTCGGTGTCGCCGCCGGTGGCCTGATCGTGCTCACCAACTCCAAGACGATCCTCGAGGCGCTCGGTGTTCCCGGCATCGGTGTCGCGCTCACCGCGGCCGTGCTGTTCGTGACCTGGGTGACGGGGATCGTGTGGGCGGTCAAGCAGGAGCGGCTCTCGCGTGCCGTTGCCGACGCGCCCGACCTGGAGCTCGCGTCGGCCTGATCGGCGTACCCAGATCAACCGTGGCGGCGAGGGTCTGATCCCCCGTCGCCACGGCGTGGTTGTGCCAACGTTGAGTGACTTGGCAGACATATCTGACAAACTGACCGCATGCGCGTTTCCGCCAAGGCCGACTACGCCCTCCGGGCGCTGATCGAGATCGCCTCCGTCACCGACGGCACGGCCGTCAGTGCCGAACAGCTCGGCAAGGCCCAGGACATCCCACACGGCTTCCTGCAGGCGATCCTGGCCGACCTGCGTCGCGCCGACATCGTGGTCTCCCAGCGAGGCCAGTCCGGCGGTTGGCGCTTCGCGCGCACCCCCGAGTCGGTCACGGTCGCCGACGTCATCCGCGCCGTCGACGGTCCCCTGGTCTCGGTCTACGGCCTGCGGCCCGAGTCGGTGGCCTACGGCGAGTCCGCCAAGGTGCTCCAGCACGTCTGGATCGCCGCTCGCCGCTCACTGCGCTCGGTCTTCGAGGGCGTCTCGATCCAGGACCTCGCCAACGGCAAGCTGCCCGCAGCCGTCGCCGACCTCACGGCCGACGAAGACGCCTGGCAGCCGCACTGATCGGTTGATCAGGCGGCGAGCTGCTCCTTGACCTGCTTGCGCCGCTTCTTCACCTTGATCAGTGCCTTGTCGAGTCGCGTCTTCTCCTCGGACAGCGCGATCCTCGCCATCTCGGCCGCGAAGTCGACCGACGACAGGCCGGGCTCGATCGCGTGGATCCGTCCGGGCTTCACCAGTCGCGTCCACGCGACGGGCAGCTCGGCCTGCGCCTCCGGCGTGACCACGAGGTGCAGCTTGAGGCCGGCAAGTCCGTCGACCGCCAGCGCTGCCTGATCGGCGTCGGCCTCGAAGAAGCCGGGCTGGCTGATGAACGCGTCGGAGCGGGTGCGGAAGGTCTTGCGGCAGATCTTCGCCCACGCCCCCTCGACGTCCTTGCGCCTGAGGCCGACGGCCTTGTGGGCGCGGCGGATCTCGAGGTCCGCGTGGTGCAGATCGTCCTGGCTGACGTCGGGAGTCCGCACGCCGACGGCCGCGAGTCGCTCGCGGACCTCGGCGTCCACCTCGACGATGTCGGGCCCGATGTGCAGGAACAGGTGGTGCTTGGCCATGGCCGCAGCGTCGCACCGCGTCGCGACCGGGCGGTGAATTGCGCGTGACCCCCGGCGGAAGGGTTGGATCTAGAACACGTTCTCGTTTCGCCGTACGATCCAGGCATGATCACCAGTGACGACATCACGTGGGACGCGCCCAACGGCGACCACCCCGCCCGCCGGGCCTCGCAGCGCTCCTACTCGGCCGTCTCGCGGGGCAACCTCGAGGAGTGGCTGACGGTGTACGCCGAGGACGCGGTGATCGAGGATCCCGTCGGCCCGTCGATGTTCGACCCGGAGGGCGTCGGCCATCACGGGCACGACGCGATCCGGAAGTTCTGGACCGCCGCCATCGAGCCGATCGCGAAGTTCCACTTCCACATCACCGACAGCCACGCCAACGGCAACGAGTGCGCCAACATCGGCACGATCACGACCACGTTCCACGACGGGGGCCAGGTCGACACCGAGCTGGTGATGGTCTACCGGGTCAACGAGGACGGCTCGGTCGCGTCGATGCGCGCCCACTGGGAGCCGGAGCGGGCGATGGCGACGTACCGGAAGCCTGTGCCCGGCACCGTGTGACGCGTCCGGGCTGGAGGCCGCGTAGACACGCGGACGTTGCTGGCTGTGCTGGCCTGCGCTGAGCGTGAGCGCCCGGTCGAACGCTGACCAATGTCCGCGTGTCTACGCGGGGTCGAGGCGGGCCAGCCAGTCGACGAGGGGCTTGAGGGTTCGCCAGTCGTCGCGGACCAGGTCGGCGAGCTCGGGGGTGTGGACCACCGGCCCGAAGCCGATCACCCGGCCGGCGAAGAGCTGCTTGTGGCGCAGCAGCTCGATCCGCGGGTGCTCCTTGTCGTAGCCGCGCGGCGCCGTCTTGAGCTGTTCGCCGGAGACCTCGAAGCCGGCCTTCTCGATCTTCGTGAGGATCCGCTTCAGCTGCGGGCCGGTCTTGTCGTCGACGATCGCGTCGCGAAACGCAGCGAGGCGCGCCGCATCGGCGTCGTAGAAGCCGGCTCCGGTCCGTACGCCGCGGGCCGACAGCTCGACGTACCACCCCGTCGCGGACGCGACCCCGACGAAGGCGCCCTGATGCGTCTTGTAGGGCGTCTTGTCCTTGGCGAAGCGGACGTCGCGGTAGGGACGGAAGACCTTGGGGGCGCCGAACTCCGGCTCGAGCGCGGAGGTCAGCGCCTTCATCGGTGCGGCGACCGAGTCGGCGTAGACGGCCTTGTTGGCCTCCCAGAACGACTTGGTGTTGTCCATCTCCAGGTCGTCGTAGAAGTCGAGGGCAGCGACGGGGAATCCGGTGAAGCTCACCCGTCGAACCTACCGAGTCACGACACGCTGGCCGAGACCTGCTCGTCGCCGTCCTCGCCGAACGAGGAGATGGTGAGGATGTCGTCGGCGCACTCGGGCCTGCCGAGGAAGGCGTTGCCCTTCGATGTCGATTCGTAGGCGACGGAGAGGGCGGTCCCGTCCCAGCGCATCAGGCGCGCCGGGTCGGTCGGCTTCACCGGGTCGCTGACGAAGAAGGTGTCGTCGCCGCACGAGATCAGCGAACCCGTCGTGCCCGCGGCCAGCTCCTGCGGGGCGCCGTCGACCATCGCGTGGAAGACGGCGGCGTCCTGCCGCTTGGGGCGCGGGACCTCGGACCAGATGATCCCGGTGCTCGTGGCCGCGATGTCCCAGCCCGAGCACTCCGCAGGACCGTCGACCGGCTGCGGGACGCCGGCCTGGTCGAGCAGGGTGAGGGTGCGGCACGAGATGCGGCTGTCGTAGTCGAAGAGCATGGCCGCCACGCCGTGGTCGTTGGCCTCGAGCTCGGCGATGCCGACGCGGTCGGGAGGGCACCAGCCCTCCTCCCCGTTGCCGTCCGTGACGGCGAGGGTGGCGAGGCAGGCCTTCTCGTTCTCGTCGAGCGCCGGGTAGTAGAGGCTGTCGTCGATCAGCGCCCAGTCGCCGCCGTTGGCGGGCTCGGGGGTGACTATCTCGGTCGGCACGCCGGCGATGAGATCGATCCGGTAGCCGAGGCCCACGGTCGTCTCGCCGCCGTACGCATAGGACACGACGGCCTTCTCGCCGTCGAGGAGCACGGCGTTGACGGTCCCACTCCCGGCATCCGGCAGCTTGAAGGTCCTGGCGCTGTTGGTCGCACTCTCGAAGATGACGTCGGTCTCGGTGGCGATCGCGATCCACTTCTCCCCGACGATCACGCGGTCCTCGACGTCGTAGCCGGTGGACTGCCACTCGAGGGGAGCCCCCTCGGTCGGGTCGTCGGTCGGGGGATCGGTGGTCTCCGAGGCCGTCGGCGTCGGCTCCGGGCTCGGCTCGCCGTCGTCGCTGCACCCGGCCGCGGCCAGGAGCAGGGTCGCCGCGAGCGCCGTACGGAATCCGCGACGCATCAGACCCCGACGTTGTGCTGGAAGTGCGCCTGGTTGGCGCGGTAGCTCTTGTAGGCGGACTGCCACTGGGTGCGCGCGATCCGCGGCTCGGTGGGGTCGAACTGGCTCTGGTCCCAGGGCTCGAAGTAGCCGAGGAGCTTCTGGCCATCCTTGGTGCGGTGGTAGCCGCGGCCGACCTGGAAGTGGCCGGAGGCGTCGTCGTCTAGGTAGGGGTAGTACTTCTTCAGCAGGATCGGGTGCAGCACGACCGGCGCCTTGTAGGTGTGGATGTGCTTCTTCATCAGCCGCCACCACTGCTTGTAGGTGAAGTCGCTGATGTCGAGCACGATGTAGGGCCCGGCGTGATCCGCGTTGTCGTAGCCGGAGTTGTGGTTGACGACCCGGACCATGTCGGTGATGCCGGTCCCGGCCGAAGTCGTGTGCAGCCGATCGGCCCAGAGCGCCTGGCCTTGCCGGCGGTCGCGCCACCCCCACGCGATCATCTGCACCGTCGTCGGCCCGCAGTAGTAGCTGCGCTTCTGGGGGCGGACCTGCTTCTCGCTGAGGATCCTGAACTTCCGCGGGTGCTTGCGGGTGGTCGCCCGCGCGGACACCGCCGCTTCGGGGTGCTGCTCCAGGAAGTTGGCCGGCAGCGGGACGCCCTGGATGTCGTGGCGGATCAGCCACACCTTGGCGACCGCGCGGGCGGCGGCGGCGAGCTCGGCCCGCTCCGCTGCGGCGCGTTCCCTGGGGGAGAGCTTGGCGTACCTGCGCAGTGCCGCGAGCAGGCTGAGGTCGCCGGTCTCCTCCGCGTCCGTGCGAGTCGGCGTCGGAGCCGCCGCTTCCGCGAACCGGGACGCCGCCTCCTCCTGCGTGCTGGTCGTCCAACCGAGGCCGAGGCAGTAGCGCTGCCCCTCGAAGGTCGCGCAACGCGTCATGGCCGTCGCCTGCTCGTACGCCGACGAGCGCGCCGACACCGGTGTGCGCTCGCCCTCCGCGACGACCCGCTCGATCTCGGCCCGCATCTCGGGCGTGATGGTGCCCGGGCCCGCCGTACCGCTCGGGCGAAGCGCCGGTGCCTCGCTCGCTCGCGGAGCCAGGCCGGGCTCCGGTCCGCTCTCGTCCGGCAGGAACGGCGTGCCGGCGACGAGGAGCGCGAGGGCGCCTGCGGCGACCGCGATGGTGCGGCGCCGACGGGCTATGGATCCGAGGTGCATGGGGAAGACCTCAATGTGCTGGACATCGTGGGCGCGTCCCACTGTCCCCTCTGATCACAAAAGGCGCAAGTGTCCCACTGGCCACTCCAGCATCGCTGGATGGTCGCAGTGGGTTCGGTAGTTAGGGACGGGATGGGTGGACCTGGCCACGGCCACCCACCAGTTCGTCCCTAACTACCGGACTCGTCGCGACACCGACGTACGACGGCGGGCCCCGGTCGGCTTGCCCGGCTGGCGCCGTGCTGCGCCGCTTCGCGAGACACCTCAGGCCGCGACTTCGTCGCGGCGGGCCAGGGTCGGCTTGCCCGGCTGGCGCCGTGCTGCGCCGCTTCGCGAGACACCTCAGGCCGCGACTTCGTCGCGGCCTGAGGAGATCTCGCTCGGAGCGGATGACGAGATTCGAACTCGCGACATCGACCTTGGGAAGGTCGCGCTCTACCAGCTGAGCTACATCCGCAGGATGCGCCGGAATCGTACCCGACCCCGGAGCGGCGCCGTGAGCCCGTCAGTCGACGGGGGCGAGGCCGGGTCGCTTGGGCACGACGGTGTCGCCCGAGGAGCGTCCGGTGATCCGGCGGTGGACCCACGGGCCCAGGCTCTCGCGTGCCCAGGCGGTGTTCTCGCCCCAGATGTCGCGCCGAGACCCGAGGACGCGTTCGGGCAGGTCCGACAAGCCGAGGTCGTGCGGCACCTCGAGGGTGTCGAGCACGGCGATGGCCATCCGCAGGTGGCCCAGCGGGCCCAGGTGCAACCGGTCCGCGTCCCAGAAGCGAGGATCACGCAGCTCCCGGATCCGCCAGAAGTCGATGACCGTTGCGCCGTGCCGGTCGGCCGACCAGCGGACCATCTCGTTGTAGATCGCGAAGCGACCGCGGAGGGGACGGAAGATGGCGGAGCCGCCCGGGTCGTAGGCGGTGAAGACGCACAAGCGTGCGCCGGTGGCGGCGAGATCGGCCAGCGCTGCGTCGTACCGCTCGACGATCGCATCGATGTTGACCTGCGGTCGCAGGATGTCGTTGCCGCCGGCGTACACCGTGACCAGGTCGGGCGCCAGCGCGATGGCGGGCGGGACCTGCTCGGCGATGACTCCGTCCAGCTTGCGTCCGCGGATGGCGAGGTTGGCGTAGCCGAAGTCGTCGGTGCGGGCGGCGAGCACCTCGGCGACGCGGTCGGCCCAGCCGCGCAGGCCGTTGGGCCGGGCGGGGTCGGGGTCGCCGACACCCTCGGTGAAGGAGTCGCCGATCGCGACGAAGCGGTGGAAGGTCACCCGGGCATTGTCCAATGAGTGCGCCGCCGGTCCGCACCGGCCCTGAGTCACTAGGCTGCCCCCGTGCTTCTCTCCGACCGCGACATCCTGGCCGAGATCGACGCCGGGCGGATCGCCCTCGATCCGTGGGACCCGTCCATGCTGCAACCGTCGAGCGTCGACGTACGACTCGACCGGTTCTTCCGGGTGTTCGAGAACCATCGCTACCCGCACATCGACCCGGCGGCCGACCAGTCCGACCTGACCCGCGAGGTCGAGCCGGAGGGCGACGAGCCGTTCATCCTGCACCCGGGGGAGTTCGTGCTCGGCTCGACCTACGAGGTCGTCAGCCTGCCCGACGACGTCGCCGCTCGGGTCGAGGGCAAGTCGAGCCTGGGCCGCCTCGGCCTGCTGACCCACGCCACTGCCGGCTTCGTCGACCCGGGCTTCAGCGGTCACGTCACGCTCGAGCTCGCCAACGTCGCGACGCTGCCGATCAAGCTCTACCCGGGCATGAAGATCGGCCAGTTCTGCTTCTTCCGGCTGTCGTCTCCGAGCGAGCACCCCTACGGCTCCGAGAAGTACGGCTCCCGCTACCAGGGTCAGCGTGGCCCGACGCCGAGCCGCAGCTTCCAGAACTTCCACCGTACGACGATCTGATGACCACCGCGCGGTGGTGGCACCTCCTCACGGCGGTGGTCGTGACGTTCGCGCTCGTCCTCCAGTTCGTCCTGGTCTGGCAGGGGCACTCGGTGCTGGAGGACGACAATCCGCCGGCCCTCGGCGAGCGCATGGTGCGCCTCTTCGGCTACTTCACGATCCTGTCCAACGGGCTGATCGCCTACGCCACCTGGACGCTCGCCCTCGGTCGCGATCGCGACACCCTGGTGTGGCGACTGCTCCGCCTCGACGGGCTGATCGGCATCACCGTCACCTTCGTCGTCGTGCAGCTGCTGCTGAAGGGTCTGGTCGAGCTCGATGGCGCCGACCTGCTCGCCGACAAGCTGCTCCACGTCGTCGTACCCGTCATGGCCGTCATCGGCTGGCTGGTGTTCGGCCCGCGCGAGCGCGTACGCCGCAGCGACCTGCTGCCGGCACTGGTGTTCCCGGTGCTGTGGCTGGTCTACACGCTGGTCCGCGGCGAGATCGTGGACTGGTACCCGTACCCGTTCCTCGACGCGGGGAAGCACGGCTACGGGTCCGTGGCGATCACCTGCCTGGCCATCGCGGCCCTCTTCGTCGGACTCGCGGCACTGGCGTGGAAGGGTGACGAGCGTCTCGCGCGGACGCGGTGATGTAGTAAGTGGAACCTAAGTTAGGCTCGCCTCAGTAAGGCATCCCTAACCACGGAGTTCCCATGACCCGCACCCTGCGCCTCGGCGCCGCGGCCGCCCTCGCGGTGGCCGCCCTCACTGCCTGCAGCACCGGCTCGACCACCGGCGAGACCGACACGGCGACCGAGCCGACGACGGCCACCGAGGTCGAGGTCGACGCGTTCCCGGTCACCATCGAGCACGCCTTCGGTGAGACCACGATCGCGGAAGCGCCCACCCGCGTGGCGACCCTCGGCTGGACCGACCACGACCACGCGCTCGCGCTCGGCGTCGTGCCCGTCGGGGCCACGAAGATCACCTGGGGCGGCAACGAGGCCGGCTCGACCGACTGGTTCGACGCGGCCGTGGAAGAGGCCGGCGTCGAGGCGCCGGTGCGCTACGACGACACCGACGGCACGCCGATCGACGAGGTCGCCCAGCTCGAGCCCGACCTGATCCTGGCGACCAACTCGGGCATCACCGAGGCGGACTACAAGAAGCTCAGCAAGATCGCACCGGTCGTGGCCTACCCCGAGTTCCCGTGGACGACGCCGTGGCAGACCTCGCTCGAGACCGTCGGCAAGGCGCTCGGCCGCAGCGCTCTCGCCGCCGAGATCGAGACCGAGACGCAGGCCGTCATCGATGACGCCAAGGCGGACTACCCCGAGCTGGACGGCGCCTCCCTGATCTACTCCTACCTCACCCCTGCCGACCTCTCCACGATCGGCATCTACGCCCCGAAGGACCCGCGGGTCTCGATCCTGCGTGACTTCGGCATGGTCGACGCCGAGGCGGTCGCCGGCGCCATCAAGGAGGGTGAGTTCTACGGCAGCGTCTCCGCAGAGAATGCCTCCGAGCTCGAGTCCGACGTGCTCATCACGTGGGTCGAGAAGCCCGAGGACGTGCAGACGCTCGCCGACGACAAGCTGCTGGGCGAGATCCCCGCGATCGCATCGGGCAACTTCTACGCCGAGCCCGACAAGGCGATCGTGATGGCCAACACCAACCCGACGCCGTTGTCGATCCCGAACATCGTCGAGTTCACGCTCCCCAAGATCGTCGAGGCGGTCAGGGGTTCGTGACCAGCACCCTGTCCTCGAGCACGGCGAGGAGACCGGCGTCGCCCGGGCTCCTCGTCGGCTCGGTACGCCGATCGTCACCGTCCTCCTCGTGGGGGCGGTGGCGACGGCGTGCGCGTTGTCGGTGGTCGTCGGCGCCAGGTCGATCCCCCTCTCGGCAATCTGGGACTCCTCGCACCCGTTGCACAACATCTCCCAGGCGCGGATCGAGCGCACCGTGCTCGGCCTCGCTGTCGGCGCGGCGCTCGCCCTGGCGGGCGCGGTCCTGCAGGGCCTCACGCGCAACCCGCTGGCCGACCCGGGCATCCTCGGCATCAACGCCGGCGCCAGCTTCGCGATGGTCGTCGGCCTGTCGGTCTTCGGCGTCTCGCAGCTGGGCGACTTCGTGTGGATCGCCTTCGTGGGCGCGGCCGTGGCCTCCGTCCTGGTCCACGTCATCGCCTCCATCGGTCGTGACGGCGCCACGCCGATGAAGCTCGCCATCGCCGGCGCCGCGCTGACCGCCGCGGCGTCGAGCTGGACCACCGGCGTCCTCCTGGTCGACAAGAAGACGATGGAGACCTTCCGCTACTGGCAGGTGGGCACCGTCGGTGGACGCGGGTTCGAGGTGCTCCTCGTCGGTGCGCCGTTCCTGGTGGTCGGAGCGCTCCTGGCGTTGACCGGCGCCCGGCTGCTCAACACCCTCGCACTCGGCGACGACGTGGCGCGCGGTCTCGGACGGCGTACGGCCGTGGACCGGATCGTGCTCGGCGTGGCCGTGGTCCTCCTGGCAGGTACGTCGACGGCGCTGGCCGGGCCCATCGCGTTCGTCGGTCTCGTGGTGCCGCACGCGGTCCGCGGCCTGGTCGGCTCCGACTACGCCCGCGTGCTGCCGCTCTCGGCCCTCGGCGGCGCGGTGCTCGTCGTCCTGGCCGACACCCTCGGCCGCGTGATCCTGCCCCCGGCGGAGGTCCAGGTCGGCGTGATGGCCGCGGTCGTCGGCGTACCCGTCTTCCTCTTCCTCATCCGACGGGACGCTCCGGGAGCGGAGCGCTGTGACCGCGATGCTGACCTCGTCCACCGACCTGCACCCCGAGACGCCCGCGACCGTCGACGCCGTCGACGTGGTTCGCCGTGCACGACGTGTGCCGCGTCGCCGGCACCGACTGGTCGTCGGGGGACTCGGCGCTGCTCTGTTCGTTGCCTTCGCCGCCCGCGTGCTGCTCGGCGACTACACCGTGACCATCCCCGACTTCTTCCGCATCCTCACCGGCACCGACATCCCGGGCGCCTCCTACATCGTGATGGAGAGCAAGCTGCCGCGTGCCGTGTTGGCCGTGCTGACCGGCGTCGCCTTCGGGGTGGCCGGTGGGCTGTTCCAGACGACGCTGCGCAACCCGCTCGCGAGCCCCGACATCATCGGCGTCAACCTGGGCGCGAGCGCGGTCGCGGTCGTGGCCATCGCCCTCTGGGGCTGGCAAGGACTGTCGGTCTCGATCGCCGCGATCCTCGGTGCGATCGGGGTGGCTCTCGTGGTCCGCCTCGTGGCCGGGCCGCACGGCGGGCATCGCCTGATCCTGGTCGGGATCGGTGTCGCCGCAGCCATGCAGTCGGTGATCCAGTACGTCTTCACCCGCGTCGACGAGTACGACGCACAGCTGGTGCTGCGCTGGCTGACCGGCAGCGTCAACGGCGTGGCCTGGCCGACGATCCGTCTTCTTGCGCTGGTCCTGGTGGTGCTGCTGCCGCTGACGTGGTGGCTGGCACGGTCGCTGCGGATCAGTGAGCTCGGCGACGACACCGCTGCGGGGCTGGGCGTCTCGCGGGGTCGGAGCGAGGTGCTCCTGCTGATGGGTGTGGTGCTCGGCGCCGTGGCCGTCGCGGCCGCCGGACCGATCGCCTTCGTCTCGTTCCTGGCCGGGCCGATCGCCCGCGCCCTGAACGGCGGTCGCACCACCCTGCTCGGTTCTGCACTGGCCGGCGCCGTGATCGTCGTTGCCGCCGACTACGTCGGCTCCTATCTCGTCCCCGAGACCAACCTCCCGGTCGGTGTCATCACCGGAGCGATCGGTGCGCCGTTCCTGCTCTGGCTGCTCGCCCGCGGCCGTACCGGAAGGAGGGCGGCATGACCGCCACCACGACACGACTGTCCGCATCCCAGCTGACGCTGGGCTACACGGACCGGCCGATCGTCACCGACCTGGACCTGCAGATTCCCGACGGCAAGGTGACCGTGATCGTCGGCGCCAACGCCTGCGGCAAGTCCACCCTGCTGCGGGGTCTGGCGCGGTTGCTCAAGCCCAGGTCGGGCGCGGTGCTGCTCGACGGTGAGGTCATCCACCGCCAGCCCACCAAGCACGTCGCGCGCATCCTGGGCCTGCTGCCGCAGAACCCGATCGCGCCCGAGGGCGTCACCGTCGTCGACCTCGTCGGCCGTGGCCGGCACCCGCACCACGGCACCTTCAGGCGCTGGACCAGCGCCGACGACGAGGCCGTCGCGGAGGCTCTCGAGCTGACGGACACGCTCGGGCTGGCCGACCGCGTCGTCGACGAGCTCTCGGGCGGCCAGCGCCAGCGGGTGTGGATCGCGATGGCGCTGGCTCAGGGAACGGACCTGCTCCTGCTCGACGAGCCGACGACGTACCTCGATGTCGCCCACCAGGTGGAGATGCTCGACCTCCTGGCCGACCTCAACGCCCGACGCGGCACCACCATCGTGATGGTGCTGCACGACCTGAACCTCTCGGCGCGCTACGCCGACCACCTCGTCGCACTTCGCGACGGTGCGGTGGCAGCCGAAGGCACGCCGCGCGAGGTCGTCACGGAGGAGGTCGTCCGGACCGTCTTCGGTCTCGACAACCGCGTCATCGACGACCCCGTCTCGCACACCCCCCTCGTGGTGCCCGTGTCGCGGCACCGCATCGGGTTTCGACAGGCTCAACCAACGATCCAGGAGCTCCCATGACCACCAAGACCAACGTCCTGCCCATGCTGCTCGCGGAGGTCGAGGTCGTCTCGATCGAGCGGCTCAGCCCGAACTTCGTGCGCGTCGGGTTCGGCGGCGCCGAGCTCGGTGAGTTCGGTGTCGACGGCGAGCGCTACGACCAGCGCATCAAGCTGGTCTTCCCCGACCCGGTGACGGGCGGCATCTCGTCGATGGCCGACGCGGACGAGTCGTGGATGACCACCTGGCTCGACCAGCCCACCGAGGAGCGCGGGCACATGCGTACCTACACGATCCGCGACGTCCGCGGCTCGGGCGTCGACACGGTCATCGTCGTCGACATCGTGCTCCACCTGGAGGGTGACCAGGTGGGGCCGGGTTCGACCTGGGCCGCGGACGCCGCCCTGGGCGACCGCCTGGTGATGCTCGCCCCCCGGGCGGGCTTCCCCTTCGGCGGCATCGAGTTCACTCCCGCGCCGGGCGCCGAGCTGCTGATGGTGGCCGACGAGACCGCCGTACCCGCCGTGTGCACCGTGCTGGAGCAGCTGCCGTCGTCCGCGACCGGAGCGGTCTTCATGGAGGTGCCGACGGCGGCCGACGTGCAAGAGGTGAACGGTCCTGCGGGAGTCTCTGTCACGTGGCTGGCTCGGGAGGACGCGCCCCTCGGGCTGCGGCTGCACGACGAGGTGGTGGCCCACCTGGGGATCCCCGGGGCCACCGTCGAGGTCGCGCCCGACGAGGTCGACCCGGACCTGTGGGAGACGCCGTTCTACTCGTCCTCGGGTGAGGAGATCGCCGCCGCGCGTGCGGTGGGCCACGAGTTCGACGGGCTCTACGCGTGGATCGCGGGCGAGTCCAAGGTCGTCACGGGCCTGCGTCGCCACCTCGTCAACGAGCTGCACATCGACCGGAGCCAGGTCGCGTTCATGGGCTACTGGCGCCGTGGTGTGGCGATGAAGTCCTGACCCTCCGGACTACGGCGTACGCCGCGTGAAGAGGCGGCTGCGGCGGGCGCGGGTTGCCTCGGTGCGGCGCTCGTTCTGGTGGTGACGGGCAATGAGCTCGACTTCGCTGCTGGCATACATGGCTGTTCTCCTTCTTCTCATCGCTGCTGGAGGGTGATGTCGCCACTGGCTGTCGTGGCGCGGATCTCGAGGTGGTCCTGACCTTCGGCGGGAGCGCCGACGGGGGTCAGGTCTGACTGCACGCGGCCCGACAGGGTGGTGATGTCGGTCCACACGGGGGTGCCGGCCGGCACGCCGATGCGGACGTCACCGCTGGCTCCCTTGAGGACGTACTTGCCCTTGTGGGCGACGTCGACCGTGAGGTCGCCGCTGCCCGTGGAGAGTGAGAGGTCGTCGGCGGCTTCGCCGACCTGTACGTCGCCGGACCCCGTCTTGATGGCCAGCTGGCCACCGACTGACTCGATCCGGACGTCGCCCGAACCGGTGGAGACGGTGAGGTCGGCGCAGCGGGAGACGCTCACGTCGCCCGAGCCGCTCTTGATCCGGCCGTCGCCGCGCAGCTCGACCAGGCGTACGTCGCCCGAGCCGCTCTGGACCTCGGTGGCCCCGTCGACCAGCTCGGCGCTGACGTCACCCGACCCCGTGTTGACCCACAGGCCGCTGAGCGGGCCGTGGACGGTCGTGTCGGCGCTGCCGGTCTTGATGGTGAGCGCGCTCTGGGCGGGCATCACCACGGTGATCTCGACCTTGTGGCTGCCGCCCGCTAGGAAGCCCATCCCCGAACGTGGTGCGACGACCTGGATCTGGTCGTCGCGCTGCTCGATGACGTAGTCCTCGGCGTGCTTGCCGGTGACGACGACGTCGGTCTGGCTGACATCGGCGGCGGTGACCGTGATGCGGCCGGAGTGGCTTTCGACGTACAACTCGATGGGCTGGGGCGTTTCGAAGCTGCGTTCCATGGGTGTCTCCAGGGTGTGAGAGTCCTACCGGCCAGCCTGGGTGCTGGTCAGCTCGTGTGCTTGACGGTGCTTGCGGTCCGGTTGGCCTACTGCCAGCCGGTCATGCGGCGAGAGCCGCGGCCTGTCTTCTTGAAGGGGTCCTGGCCGAAGAACGGCAGGCTCGAGAGGTCGATGTCGACCGTGACGGCGTGGTCGCTGGTGGCCGCGCGGACCACGTTGACCAGCCAGGTGTTGAGGCTGTGGCCGGCGGCGGCTGCCTTCTCCTCGGCGCGGGCCTTCACCGATTCCGGGATGCGGAGCGTGACGCGGCTCAAGCCCTCGTCCTCGTCCGCGACGCCGAGCGGTGCCGGCGGCGGGGGAGGAGCGGGGGCGGCGACCGGGGCCGGCGCGATGTCGACGACGAAGTCGAGCTCGCGGCCGTTGAGCCGGACGTCGACGCCACCGTCGGGCAGCTCGGCGGTGATCTCGGCGGCCGCCTGCGAGATGGCTTCCATCAGCGCGAGCCGGGCGCTCGGGTCGAGCGCGTAGGTCAGCCGCTCTGCCGCCTGGCGAACCTCGTCGCCGCCCGCCTCGGCTGCCGCCAGCAGGTCCCGGCGGAGGGAGTCGATGTACGGGGTGATGTCCATGTGCATCACTCTGACATCACGATGACGTCATGTCAAGCACTCGTGACGTCAAATGTGCCGCCTCTTGACATCACGTGACGTCACGCCCGCTCGTTCGGCCGCCTCGCGCGCATGGGCCGCCCGGCGCCTGCCTGACGTCAGGCAGGCTGGCCGAGCGCGAAGGTGGCGGCAGATCGCACGGCCAAGGCCGATGTGGTTGCGATCCGCCGCCACCTTCGGCGGGGCTGGTCGATCAGAGGTCGAAGAGCGAACCGGCCTCGTTGATGTCCACATCCGTCTTCGGTGTGTGTACGGCGCCGCTCGCCGGCTTCGGCGCCTCGCTCGGCTCCGGGGCGGCCTCGGGCTGCGCCTCGTCCGCCGTCTCGCTGGCCTCGGCCTCGGCCTCGGCTTCTGGTTCAGCCTGCGCCTCGGCGGGGGCGTCGTCGGCGTCGAGGATCGTGTCCGGGTCGTCGTCATCGGCCGCCGCGAACGTGGCCGCCTGGCTGAGCGCGGCACCGGCCGAGAGCGTCTCCGTCGACTCGGGGACGTCCGACGAGTCGGTCGCCGGGGCAGCCGGTTCGTCGGACGTTGCAGCTTCGGGCTCGGGCTCGGGTGCCTCGATGTCGAAGAGCGAGCCGCCTTCGGGGATCGAGGTGGCGGGCGTGCGCGCCGTGCCGGACGAGGCGGCCGCGGGGGCAGTGCTCGGCGGGCTCCTCGACAGCTGCCGCGGGCTCCGGCTCGGGCGTCGGCTCGGGCTCTACGGCTTTCGCGGCAGGAGCGGCGGCAGGGGCCGGTGCTTCGATGTCGAAGAGCGAGCCGCCTTCGGGGATCGAGGTGGCCGGGGTGCGCGCCGTGCCGGACGAGGCGGCCGCCGCGGGGGCTGCCTCGGCGGGCTCCTCGACGGCTGCCGCGGGCTCCGGCTCGGACTCGACGTCGGTCGACTCCGGGACGTCCGACGACTCGGTCGCCGGGGCCGCCGCCTCGTCGGACGTTGCAGCTTCAGGCTCCGGCTCCGGTTCGACGGCCTTCGCGCTCGGAGCGGGGTCGGGAGCGGCGATGTCGAACAGCGACCCGGTCGATCCGACTGCCGCAGCAGGAGCCGCCGTCTCGGCCTTCTTCTCGAGGTCCGGCTCAGACTCCTCCTTCGCGGCCGGCTCCTCCTTCGCGGCCGGCGCGGGCTTGGTCGCGGGCTCGGGTTCGGCCAGGTCGAACAGCGACCCTCCGGAGCCCAGGTCGGCGGCCGGCTTCGCGGCGGGCTTCTTCTCGGCGTCCGGCTCGGAGGACTCCGGGACGTCCGACGAGTCGGTCGCCGGGGCAGCCGCTTCGTCGGACGCTGTCGCAGGCGCAGGCGCAGGCGCAGGCGGGCCGGGCTCGGGCTCGGGCTCGCCGAGGTCGAAGAGTGACCCGCCGGACGTCGGCTCTGCCTTCTTCTCGGGCTCGGCCTTGGCTTGCTCCGGGGCGGGGGTGTCGAAGAGCGAACCCCCGGAGGGCACCGCGGGCGCGGGAGCGGCGGGTGCCGGTGTGTCGAACAGCGACGACCCACCGGACGCCTTGGCGGCAGGCCCCGCGTCGGCGGTCTCGGTGACGGTGTCCTCGGTGATGGTGACGTCGCCGGCCTCGGGCTCCGCCTTCGTCGCCACGTCGGTGGCCGCGGCGGCCGTCGCCGTACCAGCGGAAGCCGCACCCGAAGGCGCGGAAGCAGGCGCAGTTGCACGCGTCGCCGACTCACCCTTCACGGACGCGAGCAGCATCTGCGCGACGTCGAGGACCTCGACCTCGTCGCGGGCGTTGCCGGCGGCCTGCTCGGCCGTCAGCCCGTCGGCCAGCATCACGCGGCAGAAGGGACAGCCGACCGCGATCTGGTCGGCGCCGGTGCCGACGGCTTCCTTGGTCCGGTTGAGGTTGATGCGCTCACCGATGTTCTCCTCCATCCACATCCGCGCGCCACCGGCGCCGCAGCAGAAGGACTTCTCGGAATTGCGCTCCATCTCCTTGAACTCGGCGCCGGGCAGGATCTCGAGCAGCTCGCGCGGCGGCTCGTAGACCTGGTTGTGGCGGCCGAGGTAGCACGGGTCGTGGTAGGTGATCGAGCGCTTCGCAGCGCCGGCACCTTCCTTGATCGGCGTCAGCTTGCCCTCGCGAACGAGGCGGTTGAGCAGCTGCGTGTGGTGCACGACCTCGAGCTCGATGCCGAAGTCCTTGTACTCGTTCTTCAGCGTGTTGAAGCAGTGGGCGCAGGTCGAGACGACCTTCTTGACCTTGAACTCCTTGAAGGTCTCGACGTTCTGCTGCGCCAGGCCCTGAAAGACGAACTCGTTGCCCGCGCGGCGGGCCGGGTCGCCGGTGCAGGTCTCACCATTGCCGAGTACGCCGAAGCTGACGCCGGCCATGTTGAGCAGCTCGGCGACGGCGCGGGTGGTCTTCTTCGCGCGGTCCTCGTAGGCGCCCGCGCAGCCGACCCAGAACAGCCAGTCGACCGACTCCAGCGACTCGAGGTCCTCGCCGACGACGGGGACGTCGAACTCCAGGCCCTTGGCCCAGTCCATGCGGGCGGTGGACGACATGTTCCACGGGTTGCCCTTGTTCTCCAGGCCCTTGAAGAGACCGTTGAGCTCGGCAGGGAAGTTGGACTCGACGAGCACCTGGTAGCGGCGCATGTCCATGATGTGATCGACGTGCTCGATGTCGACGGGGCACTGCTGGACGCAGGCGCCGCACGAGGTGCAGGACCAGAGGACGTCCTCGTCGATGACGTAGTCGGCGCCCTCGGGGTTGTAGAACCAGTTGTCCTCCATGCCGGAGCCGATGAGCGACTTCTCGGCGACCGCCACCCCACCCTCCGACGAGGACGACGACGGAGCGGAGTCGGACGAGGAGGCGGCTTCCGCGGTTCCGCGGCCTTGGCGTAGGCGTGGTCGCGCAGGCCCATGATCAGCAGCTTGGGCGAGAGTGGCTTCTCGGTGTTCCACGCCGGGCACTGCGACTGGCAGCGTCCGCACTCGGTGCAGGTCGTGAAGTCGAGGATGCCCTTCCACGAGAAGTCCTCGATCGAGCCGACGCCGAGGATCGAGTCCTCGTCGAGATCGTCGATGTCGTCCAGCGTGATCGCCTTGCCGCCAGAGGTGAGGGGCTTCATCGCACCCAGTGCGGTGCCGCCGTCGGACTCGCGCTTGAAGTAGATGTTGAACCAGGCGGTGAACCGGTGCCAGGCGATGCCCATGGTGATGTTGCGGGCGATCACCATCAGCCAGACCATCGCGAGCGCGATCTTGAACATCGCGATGAAGAAGATCGTGTTGTGCAGCGCGCCGGTCGAGTCGGCGTACAGCGCGTCCCCGATCCACGACGAGATCGGGTAGTGGCTGCGGCCGCCCTCCTCGTCGAGCTTCCACTCCGCGCCGCGGACGAACAGGATCGCCGCACCCTCGAGCAGCGCCAGCGCCTCGACGAAGTAGGCCTGCCAGAAGGTCGAGCCGAAGAAGCGGCTCTTGCGTCCCTCGCTGCGGGGGTGGTGCTTCTGGCGGTAGATGATCAGGAACACGATGCCGACGGTGCTCAGCAGGCCGATGACCTCGCTGAACCACTCGAACGGATACCAGTGGCCGACGACCGGCCAGGCGAAGTCGGGCTGGAACAGCTGGAAGTACGCCGCGAGCACGGCCGTGCTCAGGAACAGGAACGCCATGTAGACGAACCAGTGCATGATGCCGACCCAGTGCCACTGCAGCATGCGCGTGTGGAGGAACGTCTCCTTCAGCATCGTCACGCCGCGTCCGACCGGGTTGTCGGTGCGACCCGGAGCCGGCTGGCCGCTGCGGATGACGCCGAGCATCTTCTGCACGGCGGGCACCAGCAGTGCCACGGCGGCAATGGTCAGGGCCAGCGAGACGACGATGGCAATGATCTGCATGAAGAACTGCTCTCCTCGGTCAGGGCGTTCGTGTCAGGGAGCCTATGGCCAGCCAGTCGCACGCGCAGGGCCTGACAGCGTGAGATGAATCCTACTAGCCGGTAATGTCCATGCCGATCGTGGCGTCCGCTTCTGCGGCCCACGGGAGCCAGGCGGGGAGACCGGCCGCCACGGTCGAGGTGAACGCCGGCGGCCGCTTCTCGAGGAACGACATCACGCCCTCGATCGCGTCCTCGTTGTCGGGCAGCCCGGCGATGAGGCGCGAGTCGACCTGGTGCGCGGGGTAGGGCGTCGGCAGTCCACTCATGTGGTTGAGCAGCTGCCGGATGACTGCGATCGAGACGGGCGCGGTGTTGTCACGCAGGTCCCTCGCCAGGTCGTACGCCGCAGCGAGCACGTCCTCCGGCGCGTGCACCGACGTCAGCAGCCCGGCCGACAGGGCCTCGTCGGCGAGGAAGATGCGACCGCTGATCATCCAGTCCTGCGCCTTGGTGATGCCGACGAGCCGCGGGAGGTACCAGGTCGAGCCGCCCTCGGGGAAGATCCCGCGGCGGCCGAAGACGAAGCCGAACTTCGAGTCCGTCGAGCCGAGCCGGAAGTCGCAGGACAGGGTGATCGTCAGCCCGCCGCCGACGGCGGCGCCCCGCATGGCGGCGATGACCGGCTTGTTCATCTCGAACACCCGCTTCGAGCAGCGGCCCGCCGGTTCCTGCCACTGGTGGGGGTCGAAGCCTTCCTCGTTGACGTCGAAGCCGCCGCCGGAGAGGTCGGCACCGACGCAGAAGTGGTCGCCGGCTCCGGTCAGCACGACGACCCGCACGTCCTCGTCGCGGTCGGCGCGGTCGAGGGCTGCGTTGAGCTCGTCGGCCATCGTCAGCGTGTAGCCGTTGCGGGCCTGGGGGCGGTTGAGCGTGAGCGTGGCGATCCGCTCGGAGACCTCGTAGGTGATGTCGGAGTAGACCCCGTCGGTGGAGCTGGCGCTGGTGTCCATGGCGTGACCTGCTTCCTGCGCGTCGGGTCACATCCTCTCGTGGCGGCCCCGAGTCCTCAGCTGACGCCCGTCACGCGGCCGCCGGGGGACAGGGACACCGTCATCACGACCTTCTTCCTCGTCGCGGTCCTCGCGCAGTAGGTGTAGTGGCTGCCCAGTCGCTCGTACGGCTGGCCGACGCGGTCCATCAGCGCCCGGGTCGAGCTGCCGTTGCGCGCGGCGCGGAGGAACGACGGGACGGTCTGCCGCAGGCCGGGGTTGCGGCACGAGTCGGGGGCGATGCCCTCGGCCCGCTCCCACATCTGCAGGTAGGCCTCCGCCCCGCGCCACATGTCGTCCTTCAGGGCAGCGCCGTCGGCGCCTGCGACGTGTGAGGCGTCCTCGATCCAGTCGGGGTAGGCGCCGTACTGTGCGACGCCGTCGACGTTGATGTCGTAGACCCGCTCGCCCGCGCGCTGCTTGTCGATGCGGACGCCGCCGAGGCCGGTGAACGGATAGCTGACCGGGTCGGGAGCCACGGCACCGCGGGGATCGCCCTGCGCGCCGAGGCCGTTGATGTCGGCGCCGTACCCGAAGCCGAAGTAGAAGCGCTTGTCCGCCCAGCCGAGGTGGCGACGCCACTTCTCCACGAAGCCGGTCGAGTCTCCGGCGTACGGCGCGACGTAGCCGCCGAGGCGGTAGATCTGCGGGTAGGCGTCGGGCGTCGACCACGAGTGGCTCGACAGGACGCCGGAGTAGGCACGCGCCTCGAGCTGGTCGAGCAGCGTGTTGCGGGCCTTGACGCTCATGTGGTCGGGGTCGATCAGCATGTGCCGGTCGGCCAGGCTGTCGACGAGGTGGGCGCCGAGGTCGGTCAGCCCGCGGGTGTTGCAGTGCATGGGCGTGCCGTAGACCGGCAGGGCCGGGAGGTTGAGCAGCCCGCTCACCTGCCCGATGGCGCCGAAGAGCGCGTCCTGCTGGCCGGCGCTGATGTCGGGGGCCGCGAACTGGGCGTGGTCGGCGCTCTCACCGTCGGCCGGGGTGCAGTGCTGCATGTCCCAGAACGAGCCGGTCTCCAGGAAGTTGGCCGCGTTGACCGCCATCCCGGTGGTGCCGTTGTCGCCGGCGATCCCGGACAGGGCGTTGTCGAACTTGTTGACCAGCTCCATCTGGCGAACGCCGAGCGCGCGCATCTCGTCGAGCTGACGGTCGATGCCGGCCGGGTCGCACTGGTTGACGTCGCCCGTGGGCAGCCTCTTGAACGTGCAGTCGAACGGGACGCTTGTCTCGATGCCCATCACCACCGCGAGCTTGCCGGCGTTGATCACCTGGCGGGCCTGCCACGGCGACTTCACGATGCGGTACCAGCCCTGCCCGGGTCCGCCCGACTGCGCGTCGATGTAGTCCTGGAGCTCGTACATCCGCTTGGCCTGGAGTCGCAGCGAGTCCATGTCGTCGCACGAGTTCTTCTTCAGCGGATACAGCTCGCAGAGCTTGTTGTTCTCGACGAGCAGGTTGACGAAGATCCGCTGGCCGCCGCGCCACGACCGTTCGAGCCACTTGTAGTAGGTGCCCTCGTGGGTCAGCGACTCGGGCGCCGGCCAGTCCTTGAAGGTCGGCCACCCGACCGGGTCGTGGGCCGGCTTGCCGCCGAGCGCGGTCTCCAAGGCTGCGCCGGCCCCGCCCGTCAGCGTGTGGTCGGGGCAGTCGACGAGCGCATACTCCGGGCCGTACTTGTCCCAGGGCTTGCCGCAGTGCACGGATCCGCCGAGGAACTCGAACGCCATTCCGTGGGTGTGCGCGTCGACGTACCCCCGCACCTCCTGGAACGGCGTGATGCCGGCGTGAGGGCGGCCACGGACGTTGACCTGTGCCTCGACGAAGGTTGGGCAGCCGCGCGCACTCCGGGGGGTTTGTAGCGTGCGGCTGCCCAACGTCAGGGGGGTGTCGCCGGAGCTGAAGCGCATCCGGCCGTTGCGTCCGCGGGCGGTCCACTCGGTGGCCGGCGACGGCGCCGCAGCGCGCGTGCCGTCGGCCGCGAGGAACCGCTGGTCGCGGTCGATGATCAGGTAGGTGCCGAGGGTCGTGGCGCGGAACCGGAACGGTTCGCCCCCGGGGGACAGCGTGTAGCAACCGCCGGCCAGCGCGTAGCGCGTGGCGGGGGTCTTCGTGCGCACCTGACCGGGGCGCACGGTCGTCAGCTTCGGGTCGCGGAGGCGACGCTGCCGGGCGACGTACGCCGCAGCATCCCGTGCCTGCCGGGCCGTGGTCGGGTCCTGGGTGGCCGCCGAGACCTCACCGGCGCGAGAGAGGGCGTTCTTGGTGGCGGGGTCGCTGTGGTCGTGCCCGTGGCCGTCGCCGAGCACCGCGAGGACCTGCGCCGTCCTCGCCGCGTCATAGCTCGCCAGCAGGTTGCCGGTCCGGGCCGCCGACCCGTCCGGCAGTGCGAGCGCGGTGCCGACGAGCGCCAGGGCAACCACGGCTGCGGCACCAAGGCGACGGGTCGATCGGGGCGGGGTGGGTTCCACGGGCTACCTCCTGTTCGGGGACTCAACGAGCGTTCGCGGTCGGCGACACGCCCGTTTCGACAAGTTGTTACTCAGCCGTGGGTGCGCGGTGTAGTCCCTGTGGGCCATCGATTGACAGTCTGAGCGGAGTTCGGAATGCGCCAGGCACACACCAGGCGTAGATCGAGGAGACCTGGATCCGGGGGGGTCCGCGGGTGGCATTGCCACTCCGTAGTCATGGTCGACTCTCAATCGTCCGACGGCGGCCGGCCAGCTCCTCCCCGAGAGTGAGCGGTCGGCCGTTTCTTTTCCCGCTCATCCGCCGAGCCGCTTCGACAGCGACGATGCGGTTGTCCGTACGGCGCTCGCAGCATCATCGGGTGTCGTGCCGCTCGGGAAGGTGACCGCGACGGCGGCGACCGGGTGCTCGTTGTGGTCGAGCACGGGCGCGGCCACGCTCGCCAGGCCGTCGGAGATCTCGCCGTCCTCGATCGCGTATCCGCGTTGGCGCGCCTCGCTGAGCACCGTCCGGAGCGCGCTGAGCGACGTCGGACCGGTGCCGAGCCGGTCCACGAACGCGGCCCGGTCCGGGTAGAGCGCCCGCACCTGGCTGCTGGGCAGCGCCATCAGGATCGCCCGGCCGCTCGCGGTGAGGTGGGCGGGCAGGCGCACGCCGACATCGGTCACCAGCGGCGGGCGACCCGGCGCGCGCTCCTCGAGCACGTAGAGGACGTCGCGCCCATGGAGGACGGCGAGGTGGCCGCCGTACCCCGTCGTGTCGACGAGGGCGGCGAGTGGCCGGCGCGCGATGCGTTGCAACGGCTCCTGTCGGGCGAACCCGCTGCCGACCTCGAACGCGGCGACGCCCAGGCCGAAGCGTCGCTCGTCCTCGAGGTGGACCACGAAACCCTCGGCGATCATCGCCTTGATCAGGTGGTAGGCCGTGCTGCGCGGCAGGTCGCACGCGCGCGAAATACGGTCGAGCGCCACGGGATCGGGCTGGCTGGCCAGGAAGCGCAGCACCCGCAAGGTGCGGGTGGCTGCGGGGACCTGGCTCATGTCGGCACATCCTGCCGGAGTCGGCCGATGCGCGTCAGGTGGTCAGGCGGTCAGGCGCGGTGCGTCTCGTCGGCCTCGTCGGCTGCGTCGCCCTCGAGCCGGCTCCGGAGGGTCTCGCTGTCGGACCCCACCCTGGTGTCGCGAGGCGAGGTGTCGGTCGGCTCGGCGTCGACCGGGTCGGTCGGCACGTTGGCGGGCCCGGCAGGTGCGGCAACCTCGGGCGTGTAGTCCTCGGCCCGGTGGTCGACTGCGGGGTCGAGGCGGTCGGCCGCCCGGATCCGGTCCTCCTGGAGGGCCTGCTGCTGCTCCACCTCGGTGCGCGCGAGGGCGGCGTCCTGCTCCGCGCGCTCCGCCTCGATGCGCCTGGCCTGGGCCTGTGCTTCGGCCTGCTCGGCGCGAGCCTGTGCGTCAGGCAGAACGGCGGCGCCGGTGGTCGCTTCGCTCCGGAGCTCCTCGGCGCGGGCGTGCTTGTCGGCGAGGCTCTTCTTGCGCATCGAGCTGACGATCAGGCCGATCAGGATTAGTGCGACCAGCGCGATGGCGATCGCCCAGATGATTTCGGTGGTGCTCATCTTCGACTCCTTGCTCCTCGCACGGCTGCCTCGGTCGGCGACGTGTCTCCGTGCACCGTAGGCACACCCGCGGACGCGCGGCCACCTCCCTAGGTGCGGGGGGCGGCCTCAGAAGAGCTGCGGGACGAAGGTCTGTTCGTGCATCGGTGGCCTGACGTACGGCGTCTCCCGCATGGCCGGCAACGTCACCTCCTCGGGGGCGACGTCGACGTACGCGAACTGGCTGACGAGGTGGCTGATGCAGTTGAGCCGCGCCGCCTTCTTGTCGTCCGAGGGGACGACGTACCATGGCGCCTGCTTGATGTCGGTGTACTGGAACGTCGTGTCCTTGGCCATCGAGTAGCGCACGTAGTGCTCGTGCTCGGCGAGGTCCATGTCGGAGAGCTTCCAGCGCTTGATCGGCTCGGCGTTGCGCGCCTCGAACCGCTTGCGCTGCTCCTCGAACGAGACCGAGAACCAGTACTTCAGGACGGAGATCCCCGACCTGACGAGCATCCGCTCGAACTCCGGACAGCTGCGGAGGAACTCCTGGTGCTCCTCCTCGGTGCAGTAGCCCATCACCCACTCGACGTTCGAGCGGTTGTACCAGGACCGGTCGAACAGCACCATCTCGCCAGCGGCCGGCAGATGCTCGGCGTAGCGCTGGAAGTACCACTGCGTCTTCTGCCGCTCGGTGGGCTTCGGCAGGGCGATCACCCGCACGGTCCGGGGACTGGTGCGCTCGGTGATCCGCTTGATCACGCCGCCCTTGCCGGCCGACCCGCGGCCCTCGAAGATCACCAGCACCTTCAGTCCCTGCGACTGGATCCAGTACTGCAGGAGCACGAGCTGCTCCTGCAGGCGCTCCATCTCCTCGTCGTAGACCGCGCTCCTGAGACGGCCCTTCTTCGAGTAGCGCTTCGGGTCCCTGGCTGTCTCGTCGGTTGCCTCGGCGGCACCGATGTCGTCGGCGCCCGCGGGCGGTGTGGTCGTGGCCATGTCGGTTCCCTCTCTCCCGGGGAACCACCGTCCTCCACGTGGTGTGGCTCGGCAAGGGCACGTTGTCTCGGATATGAGACGACACGGGTCGTGGAGTGGTGGTGCCCGGTCGACCGCCGGAGTTTGATGACGACATGGCACTCACCCCCGTCTCCGTCGGCACTGGCCCCGTCTCCTTCGCCGACGTCCTCGCGGTGACCCGCGACGGCGCCCCGGTCGCGCTGTCCGAGGAGGCACTGTCCGCCATCGACCGGGCCCGCGGAGTGGTCGAGGAGCTGGCGGCGGCCGCGACCCCGGCGTACGGCATCTCGACCGGCTTCGGCGCCCTCGCGACGCGGCACATCCCGACCGGGATGCGAGCGCAGCTGCAGAAGTCGCTGGTCCGCTCGCACGCCGCCGGTTCCGGGCCCGAGGTCGAGCGCGAGGTGACGCGCGGGCTGATGCTGCTCCGCCTGTCGACGCTGGCGACCGGCCACACCGGCATCCGCCGCGAGACGGCCCAGCTGCTCGCCGACCTCCTCACCCACGGGATCACGCCGGTCGTGCACGAGTACGGCTCCCTCGGTTGCTCGGGCGACCTCGCGCCGCTCTCGCACTGCGCGCTGGCGCTGATGGGGGAGGGGTCGGTCCGCGACGCGTCGGGTGAGCTGATGCCCGCCGCCGACGCGCTGGCCGCTGCCGGGCTCACCCCGGTCGAGCTCGCCGCCAAGGAGGGGCTCGCGCTGATCAACGGCACCGACGGGATGCTCGGCATGCTGGTGATGGCGATCGCCGACCTGCGGATGCTGCTCAAGACCGCCGACATCTCGGCCGCGATGAGCGTCGAGGGCCAGCTCGGCACCGACCGCGTCTTCGCACCCGAGCTGCAGGCGATCCGCCCGCACCCCGGCCAGGCACTGTCCGCCGCCAACCTGATGGCACTGATGGCCGACTCCGGCATCGTCGCCTCCCACCGCACCGGAGACTGCAACCGCGTCCAGGACGCCTACTCCCTGCGCTGCTCGCCACAGGTGCACGGCGCTGCGCGCGACACGGTGGAGTACGCCGCAACGGTGGCCGGCCGCGAGCTGGCCTCGGCCGTCGACAACCCGGTCGTGGTCGGCGACCACGTCGAGTCCAACGGCAACTTCCACGGCGCCCCGGTGGCCTACGTGCTCGACTTCCTGGCGATCGTCGCCGCCGACGTGGCCTCGATCAGCGAGCGGCGTACGGACCGGTTCCTCGACAAGACGCGCAGCCACGGGCTGAACGCGTTCCTCGCCGACGACCCCGGTGTCGACAGCGGCCACATGATCGCGCAGTACACCCAGGCCGCGATCGTCTCGGAGCTCAAGCGGCTCGCCAACCCCGCCTCGGTCGACTCGATCCCGTCGAGCGCCATGCAGGAGGACCACGTCTCGATGGGCTGGTCGGCCGCCCGCAAGCTGCGCCGCTCGGTCGACGGGCTGACCCGGGTCGTCGCCATCGAGGTGCTCACCGCTGCCCGTGCGCTCGACATGCGCGCGCCCCTGACGCCCTCGCCGGCGACCGCGGCCGTGGTCAAGGCGCTGCGCGACGCGGGCATCCAGGGCCCCGGCCCCGACCGGCACCTGTCCCCGGAGATCGAGATGGCCTTCTCGCTCGTCGCCTCCGGTGCGGTGCTCGCCGCCGCCGAGTCCGTGACCGGGGAGCTCTCATGAGCACCGAAGAGGTCGCACGCTCGTTTGCCGAACGGATCGATCACCGCGACTGGGTCGGCCTGGCCGCGCTGGTGTCGCCCGACTTCCACGGGGAGTACCGCCACGACGGCCTGTCCTTCGACCGCGAGTCGTGGGTCGCCTACAACGCCGACTACCCCGTCCAGGTGCGCTTCGTGATCGAGGACCTCGTGGTCGCCGGCGATCGCGCCGTACTCCGCTGCCATGTCTACAACGACGACGTGGCCTTCTACGCCGCCACCTTCCTGACCGTGACCGACGGCCTCATCACCGAGCTGGTCGAGGTGTGGACCGACGACATCCCAACGCCCGAGGAGAACAAGTGAACGACTCGACCAACCCCCGCCTGCCCATCCACGCCGCGACCGGCACGACGCTCACGGCCAAGTCCTGGCAGACCGAAGCCCCGCTGCGGATGCTGATGAACAACCTCGACCCGGCCAACGCCGAGCGCCCCGAGGACCTCGTCGTCTACGGCGGGACCGGCAAGGCGGCGCGCAACTGGGAGGCGTACGACGCCCTCGTCCGGACCCTGCGCGACCTCGAGGACGACGAGACGATGCTCGTGCAGTCGGGCAAGCCCGTCGGCGTGATGCGCACCCACACGTGGGCGCCGCGCGTCCTGATCGCCAACTCCAACCTGGTCGGCGACTGGGCCAACTGGGAGGAGTTCCGCCGCCTCGAGGACCTCGGGCTGACGATGTACGGCCAGATGACCGCCGGCTCGTGGATCTACATCGGCACGCAGGGGATCCTGCAGGGGACGTTCGAGACGTTCGCCGCGATCGCGGATCTCCGCTATGAAGGTTCGCTCGCGGGCACGATCACCCTCACCGCCGGCCTCGGCGGCATGGGCGGCGCGCAGCCGCTCGCGGTCACCATGAACGACGGCGTCGCGATCTGCATCGAGTGCGACCAGTCGCGCATCGAGCGGCGGATCGAGCACCGCTTCCTCGACGTGCAGGCCGACTCCCTCGAGCACGCGGTGGCGCTCGCGATCGAGGCCCGGGACGCGCGCACGCCGCTCTCGATCGGGGTGCTCGGCAACGCCGCCGAGATGGTGCCCGCGCTGCTCGAGCAGGGTGCGCCGATCGACATCGTCACCGACCAGACCTCCGCCCACGACCCGCTCTTCTACCTCCCGGTCGGCGTGCCGTTCGAGGAGTGGCAGGCCCAGCGCGAGGCCGACCCGGTCGGCTTCACCAAGGCCGCCCAGTCCGCGATGGCCGCGCACGTGCGGGCGATGGTCGGGTTCATGGACGCCGGCGCCGAGGTCTTCGACTACGGCAACTCGATCCGCGACGAGGCCCGCAAGGGCGGCTTCGACCGCGCCTTCGACTTCCCCGGCTTCGTGCCGGCCTACATCCGGCCGCTGTTCTGCGAGGGCAAGGGCCCGTTCCGCTGGGCCGCGCTGTCCGGCGACCCGGCCGACATCGCCGCGACCGACAAGGCGATCCTCGAGCTCTTCCCCGACAACGAGCGCCTGCACAAGTGGATCACCATGGCCGGCGAGCGCGTCGCCTTCCAGGGACTGCCCGCCCGCATCTGCTGGTTGGGCCAGGGTGAGCGCCACCTCGCCGGGCTCAAGTTCAACGAGATGGTGGCGAGCGGCGAGCTCAAGGCGCCGGTCGTCATCGGCCGCGACCACCTCGACTGCGGGTCCGTCGCATCGCCGTACCGCGAGACCGAGGCCATGCTCGACGGCTCCGACGCGATCGCCGACTGGGCGCTGCTCAACGCCCTGGTCAACACCGCCTCCGGCGCCACCTGGGTCTCGATCCACCACGGCGGCGGCGTCGGCATGGGTCGCTCGATCCACGCCGGCCAGGTCTGCGTCGCGGACGGCACCGCGCTGGCCGCGGAGAAGATCGAACGCGTGCTGACCAACGACCCGGGCATGGGCGTCATCCGCCACGTCGACGCCGGCTACGACCGCGCGGTCGAGGTCGCGGCCGAGCGCGACGTACGCATCCCGATGTCCGAGGGCACTCGGCCGGAGCCTGCGAAGGGCGAGTGACGGCCGAGGAGGTTGAGGAGCGTCGGCTGGGTCCGAGCCCGCGAGGACAGAGCGACGCGTCTCGAAACCAAGAGGGCTGACGCGATCGGGGAACGAGATCGGGCTCGCGCTCGCCGTACGCCCCGATCTCGTTCCCCAACACCGAAGCTGGGGAACGAAATCGGGCCTGCCCGAGCCACAGACCCCGATCTCGTTCCCCAACCCGTGATTCGGCTCCGGGGCGTGGAGTGCCATGCAAGGATTCCGGCATGGCCAAGAACGTGACCAAGTCCCGTGTCCGCCTGACTGGTGTCAGCTCGAGGGCGTGGGAGCACCCGGCAGACCGCGGTGCGCTGGTCGCGCTGCGCAAGCTCAAGGGCTTCGACACCATCCTCAAGACGCTGTCGGGACTGATCAACGAGCGGCAGTGGCGGCTGCTCATGCTCGGTTCGGCGGTCCGGGTGGACGAGCGCCAGTTCGCGCGCCTCAACCAGCTGCTGGCCGACGTGGCGTCGACGCTGGACGCGGTCGAGCTGCCCGAGATGTACGTCCGGGCCAACCCCGGCTTCCAGGCCCAGACGATCGGCATGAACAAGCCCGTCATCGTCCTCAACTCCGGTCTCATCGACCTACTCGACGACGAGGAGCTGCGCTTCGTCATCGGCCACGAGCTCGGTCACGCCCTGAGCGGGCACAACGTCTACCGCACACTGCTGCTGCGCCTGATGGGGATGAGCGGCCTGTTCTACGCGCTGCCCGGCGGCGCACTCGGGCTGCGCGCGATCATCGCCGCCCTGATGGAGTGGTCGCGCAAGTCCGAGCTCTCGGCCGACCGGGCCGGCCTGCTGGCGACCCAGGACCCTGCGGTCGCCACCCGCGTCCACATGAAGCTCGCGAGTGGAGGGCACCTCGACGACCTCGACATCACCTCGTTCTTCGCCCAGGCCGCGGAGTACGAGGAGACCGAGGACCTGCGCGACTCGGTGCTCAAGCTGTTCCTGGTCGAGGGTCAGTCGCACCCGTTCAACGTGGTACGGGCGAGCGAGCTCCGGCGCTGGACCGAGTCCGGTGAGTACACCGCGATCCTCCACGGCACCTACCCCCGCCGCGAGGACGACGGGACCGCCAAGGTGTCCGACGCGGCCCAGGAGGCGGCGAAGAGCTACTCGGCCTCGTTCGGCAGGACCCAGGACACCCTCGGTCGCCTGGTCCACGACATCGCCGGGTTCATGGGCTCGGCCAAGCTCTGGATCGACGAGAAGTTCGGCTCCCGCGGGACCGAGTAGTCAGTCGATGTCGGAGACGGCCGGCTCGCCGGTCGCCGGGTCCGTCAGGATCGTCTTCTCGCGTGGGTCCCGCTCACCCGTGATCCCGTTGATGGCCGGCGTGATCAACCGCTCGAGCACGAGGGCCAGCACGGCCATCACGCCGCAGCCGACCATGATCATCGCGATGAACGCCCAGGACCAGCCGTGGTTGAGCATGAACCCGGCCACCACCGGTCCCAGGATCGTGCCGCCCTGGAACGCGCCGGCGCTGAGTGCGTTGTAGCGGCCGCGCAGGTGGTCGGGCGCCATGTCGTTGGTGATGGCCGGGATCGTCGGCTGGAGCAGCGTCTCGCCGAGGGCGAAGATCCCCATGAAGGCGAGTACGCCGAACGCGGCCGCGGCAGTGCCGGCGACCACGCCCGTGAGGCCGAGGGCCAGCCAGGCGATGACCCACAGGCCGGTCATCACGACGAGCATGCGGGTGCGCCGCCGGCCACTGATCTGCCGGAGCACGACGAACTGCAGCAGCACGATGACGGCGGTGTTGACGGCGAATCCGAAGCCGATGACCCGCGTCGAGACCTCGCTGACCGACCGGGCGAAGGCGGGCAGCCCGGCCTCGAGCTGGCCGTAGCCGACGAAGGTGCCCAGGAACGTCAGGATCGTCAGCCAGACCACGGCCGGCTGACGAAGGATCGCGAGGTAGGAGCCGCTGGCCTCGTCGGCGTCGCTGGGCTTCTCCGCCCGACCGTGCACGTGGCGCAGTGGTCCGAGCAGCAGCGCGATCGGCACCAGCATGCATGCGCCGTCGGCCAGGAAGATCACGGTGAAGGTGGTCGCGTCGGTCGACGTCGGCATAGAAGCCACCGATCACGCCGCCCACGCCGATGCCGAGGTTGACGAGTGCGAAGTTGATGCCGAAGTACTGCTGGCGGGTCTCCCCGGTCGTCACGGCGGCGACGAGGGAGTTGAACGCCGGCCACGACACCCCGAAGTTGAAGCCGAGGAAGGCGAAGCCGATGAAGAACATGAGCGGTGTCGTCGCGAAGGCGATGATCGCGCACGCGATCATCTGGCTGGTGGTCGAGAAGAGCAGCATCCGCCGTGCGCCGACGCGGTCGACCAGGGCGCCGCCCGGTCCCGTCACGGCGAGCGCGACCATGGCGATGAAGGCCATCAGCAGCCCGGCGAGGTCGAGCGAGATCCCGCGGACCTCGTGGATGTAGATGACCGTGAACGGCAGGGTCAGGCCACGTCCGAGGGTCTGGACCACGACCGTCGACAAGAGCCAGCGGCCCTCGGTCGACAAAGAGCGCCAGAACTCGCGCACTCCTGGACGCCCGGACGTCGTCGTACTCACAAGGTCGCATCCTGCCTCGTGGCACCGACTTATGACGAGTCGTTGTCGGACCTGGCAGTCGGTTCCACACGGCTGCGGCCCGGTCCCCACGGGGGACCGGGCCGCAGCGAGAGCGTGCCGGTGCTAGAACACCCGGCGGCTCGAGCCGCCGATCGGCACGAAGTTCAGGACCAGGCCGACGACCAGCAGGATCGCGCCGATCGTGGTGAGGATCGAGATCTTCGCGACAAGTCCGACGATCAGAAGAATCAGACCGAGTACGACCATGGTGTTACCTCCTTGTTCGCTCCAGGTTGAAGCGACCGTCCACATTGCCCGGTATCCGGACGATTGTCCAATCCAGCGGGGGTGGTCGGGGTCCACGGGCAGTGGAAGGATCACCACGTGACCGAGCAGCCGCCAGCGCCGCACCAGCCCCAGACCATCTCCTATCCGGCCGAGGCGCGCGTGTCGTCGCGCTACTCCCAGGAGCGCATCGATCCGCACGTGATCGTGCTCTTCGGTGCGACCGGAGACCTGGCTCGGCGCAAGCTCCTCCCGGGCATGGCGCACCTCGTCGTCTCCGAGCTCGCGCCCGACATCCGCATCGTCGGGACCTCCCTGGAGGAGATGGGCGACGTCGAGTTCCGGGAGTTCGCGCGGGCCGCGATCGAGGAGTTCGGCACCCACAAGCTGACCGCCGAGCAGTGGGACAAGTTCGACGACAACCTGGCCTACGTCCCGCAGTCGGCCGGCCCCGAGGCGCTCGCCGCGGCCGTCGGGCAGGCGGAGCGACAGCTCGGCGACGACGTACGCCGTCTGCACTACCTCTCCGTCCCGCCGAAGGCCGCCTTGTCCGTCATCGAGATGCTGCGGGCCGCCGACCTGGTCACCCGCTCGCGCGTGGTGATGGAGAAGCCGTTCGGCACCGACCTCGAGAGCGCGATCCACCTCAACGCCCAGGTGCACGAGACCTTCGACGAGGCCCAGGTCTTCCGGATCGACCACTTCCTCGGCAAGGAGGCCGCGCAGAACATCCTGGCCTTCCGCTTCGCCAACGGGCTGTTCGAGCCGATCTGGAACCGCAACTTCATCGACCACATCCAGATCGACATCCCCGAGACGCTGGGACTCGACCAGCGCGCCAACTTCTACGAGTCGACCGGCGCCTACAAGGACATGGTCGTCACGCACCTGTTCCAGGTGCTGGCGTTCGTCGCGATGGAGCCGCCGACGGCACTCGAGCCGCGCGCGATCTCGGAGGAGAAGAACAAGGTCTTCCGGTCGCTGCTGCCGATCGAGACCAAGGACGTGGTGCGCGGCCAGTTCACCGGCTACACCGAACTGCCGGGTGTGGCGCCCGACTCCGACACCGAGACGTTCATCGCGCTCGAGTGCCGCCTCGACAACTGGCGCTGGGCCGGAGTGCCGTTCTACCTCCGAACGGGCAAGGAGCTGGCCGAGGGCAAGCGGATCATCTCGATCGCCTTCAAGGAGGCGCCGCGCTCGATGTTCCCCGACAACTCCGGCGTCGGCTCGGCCGGTCCCGACCACCTCACCTTCGACCTGGCCGACGAGTCGAAGGTGTCGTTGTCGTTCTACGGCAAGCGCCCCGGCCCGGGCATGCGCCTGCAGAAGCTGTCGATGCAGTTCTCGACCGGCGAGACCGAGATGGCCGGCGACGTGCTCGAGGCCTACGAACGGCTGATCCTCGATGCGATGCGCGGCGACCACACCCTGTTCACGACCGCCGAGGGCATCGAGTCGCTGTGGGACCGCTCGGCGGCGCTGCTCGACAACCCGCCGCCCGTCAAGCCCTACGCGCCCGGCACCTGGGGCCCCAACGCGATCCACCAGCTGATCGCCCCCCACGCGTGGCGACTGCCGTTCGAGCGGGTGTGGCGCGCCAAGAAGTGACCTGTTCACGGGAGTCCCCGAGGGCTAGATTGCCAAGACGATTGCGTCGGCCCCGGAGGTAATTGCCATGTCGGTCCTCAGCCAGCAGCTGCTCCGGAAGAAGCCCATCGCGGCGCCGCGCGGAGATCACGAGGGCCCCGAGCTCGCGCGGACCCTCGGCACCTTCTCGTTGATGATGTTCGGCGTCGGCGCCACCGTCGGCACCGGCATCTTCTTCGTCCTCCAGGAGGCCGTGCCCGACGCGGGCCCGGCGGTGATGGTGTCGTTCCTGGTCGCCGGCATCGCGGCCGGTCTCTCCGCGCTCTGCTACGCCGAGATGGCCAGCTCGATCCCGGTCAGCGGATCGACGTACTCCTTCACCTATCACTCGATGGGCGAGCTGATGGCGATGGTGATCGCGGCCTGCGTGCTGCTGGAGTACGGCGTCGCGGCGTCGGCCGTCGCCGTCGGCTGGAGCGGCTACTTCAACGAGCTCCTCGACAGCCTCTTCGGCTTCGCCCTGCCCGACGCGCTGTCCTACTCCCCGGTCCCGTTCGAGGAGAACACCACCGGCCTGATCAACCTCCCGGCCGTGGTGCTGGTCTTCCTCTGCACCCTGCTGCTGATCCGCGGTGCCAGCGAGTCGGCCAAGGTCAACACGGTCATGGTGCTGGTCAAGCTGAGCGTCCTGATCCTCTTCGTGGTCGTCGCACTCACCGCCTTCAAGGCCGACCGCTTCGACAACTTCTTCGACTCGGGCTCCGCAGGCATCAGCGCGGCCGCCGGCACGATCTTCTTCTCCTTCATCGGCCTCGATGCCGTGTCCACGGCGGGTGAGGAGGTGAGGGATCCGCAGCGAGCCCTGCCGCGCGCCATCATGGGCGCCCTGGTCATCGTGGTCGGCGTCTACCTGCTGGTGGCCTTCGCCGGGGTCGGCTCCCAGCCGCTCGAGGAGTTCTCCAGCGACGACCAGCAGAGCGCAGGACTGTCGGTGATCCTCGAGAACATCACCGGTTCCGCGGTGCCGGGCACGATCGTGGCGGCCGGCGCGGTGATCTCGATCTTCTCGGTCACCCTGGTGACGCTCTACGGCCAGACGCGCATCCTGTTCGCGATGGGGCGCGACCGGATGCTGCCCGACAGGTTCGCCGCCGTGAACTCGCGCACCCTCACCCCCACGTTCAACACGATCGTGGTCGGGGTGGTCGTGTCGCTGATCGCCGGCTTCGTGCCGTCCGACTACCTCTGGGACACCGTCTCGATCGGCACCCTGGTGGCCTTCAGCGTGGTCGCGATCAGCATCATCATCCTGCGGCGTACGAAGCCGGACCTCGAGCGCCCGTTCCGGGTGCCCGGCTACCCCGTGACCCCGGTGCTCACGGTCGCGGCGTGCGTCTACGTCCTCTCCGGACTGGCCGCGATCACCTGGGTGATCTTCGGGGTGTGGCTCGCGATCGTGCTGGCGTTCTACTTCCTGTGGGGCCGCCACAACTCCCGTCTGGAGACCGGTGAGCACGAGGGAGTGACGCTGTGACGCTGCTGGTCGGCTTCGTCCCGGGCAAGGACGATCGCGCCGGCCTCGAGCTCGCCGCGGTGCTGGCCCGATCCGACGGAGACGACCTGCGGATCCTCACGGTCGCCCCCGCGAGGTGGCCGACGCCGGTGGCTGGCGGCACCGACCGGGAGTACGCCGAGTGGTCTCGCGCGTACGGCGAAGCGGCCGTCGCCGAGGCCACCGCGCTCATGGAGGACATCGACCCCTACATCCGGGTCGAGGCCACGTGGGTGGAGGGCCGCTCGGCTTCCTCGGTGCTGCTCGCGCAGGCGGAGAAGATCGACGCCCGCGCCGTCGTCGTCGGCTCGGGGCAGGGCGGCTCCTACGGACAGGTCCACGTCAGCTCCACCGCGGACGTGTTGCTGCACTCGGCCGCCGTGCCCGTCGCGATCGCGCCGCGTGGCTACGACGCACCTCGCGACGCGAAGATCACCCGCGCGACGTGTGCCTTCCGCGGGGACGACCAGTCGCGACGGACGCTCGACCGGACGGCCGAGATCTGCGCGCGCACCGGCGCCGCCCTGCGGGTCGCGACCTTCGCCGTACGCGGCCGCACGATGTATCCGCCGGAGACCGGCCTGCGCAACGAGGACATGGTGATGGACGCCTGGATCGAGCAGACCAACGCGCTCCAGGCTGAGGCGCTGGCGGCGCTGCCGGAGCCGCGACCGGCTGACGTCCAGGCCGTGGTCGCCGCGGGCCGCACCTGGCAGGCCGCCATGGACCGCCTGGAGTGGGAGAGGGGCGACCTGCTCGTGGTCGGATCGTCGCGCACCGGCCTCGCCGCGCGGCTGTTCCTGGGCTCCAACGCCACCAAGATCCTGCGCGCGTCGCCGGTCCCGGTGATCGTCGTCCCGTAGCAGTTCGAGACAGCCTGAAATTGGTCGTGGCCCGACCCCCCGTGAGGGGGATCGGGCCACGGTCTGTGGCTGGTGCTACCAGACCCTGCGGCTGGTGCCGCCGATCGGCACCAGGTTGAGGACTAGTCCGACGACCAGCAGGATCGCGCCGATGGTGGTGAGGATCGAGATCTTGGCGACGAGTCCGACGATCAGAAGAATCAGGCCGAGAACGACCATGGGTACTGCCCTCCTAGTGGCCTCACCATGAGGCCCACCTCCACATTGCTCGAACTCTCCTCCGCCACCCACACCCCAGGGGGTGATTTCGGAATCCGACGGATTGCCCCTTGACAGGGAGTTAGTTAGTGCGCTGAACTAACCAATGTGAGCCACAGCACAGTTTCCGTCGGCACCCGCCTCCGCGCGCAGGGCAAGGTGCGCCAGGAGGACGCCCGCCGCCATCACCGCACGGTGCTGCTGCAGCACCTGTTCCGCAGTGGCGCCGCGAGCCGGGCCGACCTCGCCCGCACCAGCGGGCTCACCAAGGTCACCGTCTCCGACCTGGTCGGCGAGATGCTGGCCGAGGGCCTCGTCGAGGAGCTCGGCGCGCCCGTCGAGGCACGCGTCGGCAAGCCGCCGACCCTGGTGGGGATGGCCGTCGACAGCTCGCACATCGTGACCATCGACCTCTCCTCCGTCGACACGATGCTGGGCGCGGTCATGAACCTCGCCGGCGCGGTCGTGCACCGCGCCGAGCTTCCCTCCGCAGGTGCTCGCGGTGCGGAGGCGGTGGAGCTGGCCATCGAGCTGGCCAAGACCCTGATCGACCGCAGCGACCGGCCGGTCCTCGGCATCGGCATCGGCTCGCCGGGCATCGTGGACGATCGCGGCACCGTGCTCGACGCGCCCAACCTCGGCTGGCACGGCACCGATCTGGCCGGCGAGGTCGCTCGCGCCACCGGCGTCCCGGTGCACGTCGCCAACGACGCCAACGTCGCCGCGCTGGCCGAGCACACCTACGGCGGCGCGGCCGACGGCGGACTCATGGTGCTGCGGGTCGGCTTCGGTGTCGGCGCCGGCCTGATCCTCGAGGGCGTCCTCCTCCACGGCCACGGCGCCGCGGCCGGCGAGATCGGCCACGTCACCGTCGACGACGACGGCGAGGGCTGTGCCTGCGGGCGCGTCGGCTGTCTCGAGACCCTGCTCGCCGTACCCCGTCTCCGCGCCCGGCTCGCCGCCGCGGCCGACCGGCCCGGCCTGCTCGCCGCCACCGGAGCCCGGCTGGGCGAGGTGCTGGCTCCCGTCATCGGGGCGCTCAACGTGCGCGAGCTCGTGCTCACCGGGCCCCTCGACCTGCTGGACGGCCCGCTGCGCGACGCCGTCACCGCCACCCTTCGTCGCCGCGTCATGGCCGTCACCTCCGACAGCCTCACGGTGCGTACGTCGAACCTCGGGGACGACGTAGTCCTGGTCGGCGCCGCCGGCCTTGTCCTGGCCGGAGAGCTGGGCGTCTCATGACGCCCGGGCCGGTTCCACCCATGAAAGGAACGACTGTGCGTACGACGACCAAACGCGCTCTCGCGCTGACGACAGCGCTGACAATGTCCCTGGCGCTCGGCGCCTGTGGCTCAGGAGACGACGGAGACGACAGCGGCAGCGAGTCCGGCTCGAGCTCCGCCGAGATCCGGGTCTGGCTCAACGGCGCCGACACCCCGCAGGAGGCGCGCGACTACCTCAAGACGACGTTCGAGGACGAGAACCCCGGCGCCACCCTCACCATCGAGGAGCAGCAGTGGGAGGGCCTGGTCGAGCGGCTGACCACGGCGCTGTCGAGCGAGTCCGAGACGCCCGACGTCGTCGAGGTCGGCAACACCCAGGCCGCCACGTTCACGACCGCCGGCGCCTTCACCGACCTCAGCGACCAGCTCGGCGACCTCGGTGGCGACGACCTGCTGCCCGGGTTCGTCGCCGCCGGCACGGCCGACGGTGCGACGTACGCCGTGCCCTACTACGCCGGGTCGAAGTACGTCTTCTACCGCAAGGACCTCTTCAAGAAGTCCGGCCTCGAGGTGCCGACCACGACCGACGAGTTCGTCGACGCCGCGATCCAGCTGAAGAAGGACAACCCCAAGCCGGCCAACTTCTCCGGCTTCTGGTTCCCGGGCCAGGACTGGCGCAACGGTGTGTCCTTCGTCTGGAACGACGGCGGCGACCTGGCCACCGAGGACGGTGGCACCTGGACCGGAACGCTCTCCTCGCCCGAGTCGCAGGAGGGTCTCGCCACCGTGCAGACGCTCTTCGAGCAGGCCTCCGGTGCGGCCAAGGACGGCAACGAGACCGACCCGCAGGTGCCCTTCTGCAACAACGAGATGGCCATGATGTCGGCCCCCGGCTGGATGGGCGGCGTGCTCGCCGACCCCGACGCCGGCTGCCCCGACATGATGGACAACGTCGGCGTCTTCGCCCTCCCGGGCAACGACGGCAACCCCGCTCCGGTGCTGCTCGGCGGGTCCAACATCGCGGTCGCCGCGCAGTCACCCGACCAGGACCTGGCCAAGAAGGCCGTCGCCATCATGCTCAGCGACGACTACCAGTCGATCCTCGCCGCCAACGGGCTCACCCCGGCCAAGGTGTCGCTGGCGAGCGAGCTCGGTGACGACGAGTTCGCCACCGCCACGATCGCGGCCGCCAGCAACGCCAAGCTCACCCCGGCCGCGGCCGGCTGGGCCAGCGTCGAGGGCGCGCGCATCCTGGAGGACCTGTTCGTCAGCATCGCCAACGGCGGCGACATCGCCGAACTGGCGGCAGGGGCTGACAAGGCCATGGAGGAACAGCTCAACTAGGCGGCGTACGTCGCAGCACCCCGCGCGGCCGGGACCACCCCCGTCCCGGCCGCGCGGCTCCACCCACGCCCGAGCCCGCCCAGTCCGCACCTCCAGGAGGCACCGATGTCCACGACGTTGGTCCGGACCTCACCTGAACGGGCCGAGAAGACCTCGCCCTCGCGGGCGCGAGCCCGCAAGGCGCTGCTTCCCTACGCGCTGCTGCTGCCCGCCCTGCTCGCGCTCTGCGCGGGGCTGGGCTATCCGCTCGTGCGGCAGGTCGTGCTCTCGCTCCAGGGCTATGGCCTGGCCCAGCAATTCGGCAAGCCCGCCGAGTGGGTCGGCCTCGACAACTACGCCGAGGTGCTCTCCGATCCCTACCTGTGGCTGCTCGTGCTGCGCTCGATCGTGTTCTGCCTGGTCTGTGCCGGCATCACGATGCTGATCGGGACCATGCTCGCGCTGGCCATGCGGCTGATGTCCAAGCCGGTCCGGCTGATCGTGCAGACCGGGCTGCTGCTGGCCTGGGCGATGCCGGTGCTGGCCGCGCTCACGGTGTGGCAGTGGCTCTTCGACTCGCAGTACGGCGTCATCAACTGGCTGCTCGACCGGGGTGGCCTCGACTACGCCGGCCACTCCTGGCTGATCGAGCCGCTGTCCTTCTTCTTCGTGGCGGCCGTCGTGGTGGTCTGGATGAGCATCCCGTTCGTGGCCTTCACCATCTATGCCGGCCTCACGCAGCTGCCCCTGGAGATCATCGAGGCCGCCGAGGTCGACGGGGCGAGCGCCTGGCAGCGGCTGCGGCACGTGATCATCCCGCTGACCCGTCCGGTGCTGCTGATCGTGGGCCTCCTCCAGGTCATCTGGGACCTGCGCGTCTTCACCCAGATCTACGTCCTGCAGAACGCCGGCGGCGTCACCCGCGAGACCAACCTGCTCGGCACCTACATCTACCGCTCCGGCATCGGCGAGGGGAACTTCGGCGTCGCCTCCGCTGTCGCGGTCTTCATGCTCGCGCTCACGGTCGTTCTCACGTGGCCCTACGTCGCCAAAATGCTGAAGGACGTCGAGTCATGAGCCGCGCCGTCCCTCGCCGTACGCGCATCCTGGTCGATGCCCTGGGGCTGCTGACCTTCCTGGCGTGCATCTTCCCGGTCTACTGGATGGTCAACACGTCCTTCCTCGACCGGCGCGTCATCCGCGCTCCCGACCCGACATGGACGCCGTTCGGCGGCGGCCTGGACAACTACCGGCGGCTCTTCGCCGACGACGGCTTCGTCAACGCGCTGGGCATCAGCCTGATGGTCACGATCGGCACCGTGGTGGTGGCGCTGCTGTTCGCGTTCCTGGCCGCGCTCGCGGTGTCGCGCTTCCGGTTCCGCGGTCGCCGCGCGTTCGTGGTGACGCTCCTCGTCGTGCAGATGATCCCGGCCGAGGGCCTGTTCATCTCCCAGTACAAGATGCTCGACACCCTGCAGCTGACCAACACGGTGCTCGGGCTGACCGCGCTCTACATCGCGGCAGTGCTGCCGTTCACGATCTGGACCCTGCGCGGCTTCGTGGCCGGTCTGCCGGTGGACCTCGAGGAGGCGGCGATGGTCGACGGCTGCACCCGGGTCGGGGCGTTCTTCCGGATCACCTTCCCGCTGCTGGCGCCCGGTCTCGTCGCGACCGGCGTCTTCGGGTTCATCCAAGCCTGGAACGAGTTCACCCTCGCCCTCGTCGTGATGACCAACGCCGAGAAGCGCACGCTGCCGGTCTGGCTGAGCACGTTCACCGACGTCAACCGCGGCACCGACTGGGGCGCGGTGATGGCCGGCTCGACGCTGATCGCGATCCCGGTGATCGTCTTCTTCCTGGTTGTGCAGGGCCGGATGGTGTCCGGCATGACCGCCGGGGCGGTGAAGGGATGAGCTCCGGCGTCGAGCGGCTGGCGCTCGCCGTACAGCTGCCCGCCTTCCCCGGCACCTCGCTGCCGCCCGACTGGGCCCGACTGCTCGAGGAGGGCCTCGGCGGAGTCTGCCTGTTCGGCAGCAACACCGCCGACGGCCAGGTCTCCCGGCTGACCGGCGCGGTTCGAGACGTCGCCCCGGCTGCCGTGATCGCGACCGACGAGGAGGGCGGCGACGTCACCCGGCTGCACTACGCGTCCGGCAGCCCGGTCCTGGGCGCCGCGGCGCTCGGCGCGGTCGACGACCTGGCGCTCACGCGCGCCACGGGCGCCATGGTCGGTACGGCGCTCGCGGACTGCGGCATCGACCTCGACCTCGGTCCCGTGGCCGACGTGAACAGCAACCCCGACAACCCCGTCATCGGCACCCGCAGCTTCGGCTCGGACCCCGCCCACGTCGCGCGACACGTCGTGGCCTGGGTGGAGGGCCTGCAGTCCGCCGGGGTGGCGGCCTGCCTCAAGCACTTCCCGGGACACGGCGACACCGCGACCGACAGCCACCTCTCGCTGCCGACGATCGACGCGCAGCTCGACGTGCTGACGCGGCGGGAGCTGGTGCCGTTCGGGGCCGCGATCGCAGCGGGCGCCGCATCGGTGATGACCTCGCACATCGTGGTGAGCGCGCTCGACCCCGACCTGCCCGCGACGCTGAGCCCGCGCGTGCTCGGACACCTGCGCTCCGCGCTGGGGTTCGAGGGCGTCATCGTCTCCGACGCGCTCGACATGGCCGGTGCCAGCAGTGAGCGCGGCATTCCCGAGGCGGCCGTGCTGTCGCTGATCGCGGGCGCCGACCTGTTGTGCATCGGGCCGGACAAGGATTCGGGTCTGGTGCGTTCGACCCAGGCCGCGATCGTTGCGGCGGTGACGGTGGGACGGCTCGGCGAGGACCGGCTGGCCGAGGCGGCTCGCCGGATCGAGGCCCTGCCTAGCGGCGGCGGTCACGCTGCGGCGTACGACGAAGAACGCCAGCTGGCCGGAGCGCGGGCCGCTCTCCGGGTCGAGGGCGACCTGCCCGACCTCACCGGTGCGCTGCTGGTGCGGGTCGAGACCGAGCCCAACATCGCAGTGGGGGTGGTGCCGTGGGGCCTGCCCGCACCAGAGGCAGCGCCGGGCCTTGCCACGGACCGGCCCGTCATCGTTCAGGCGCGCGACGCGCATCGCCACCCGTCCACGCTGGCCCTGCTCGAGGACCTGGCCGCGCGCGTGCCCGTCGTGCTGGTCGACTACGGCTGGCCGGGGCCGCTGACCCTCCCCGTCGTCCGGGTCGTGACCCATGGCGGTTCTCGGCCGTCGTACGCCGCAGTGGAAGAGCTGCTCCGTGCGCGAGGATGGCGACCGTGATCGGCATCGACATCGGCGCGACCAAGACGCTCGGCGTCGCCCTCGGCGGCGACGGCTCCGTCGTCGCGCAGGTGCGCTACGCGACCGAAGCCGGCAACGAGGGCGTGCTGCGCACGGCCGCCCGCGTGGTCACGGAGCTGGCGGGGTCGGTCGGCCCGGACGCGGCGGTCGGCGTGGGCGTGCCGGGAGTCGTTGATCCCGCGCTCGGCGAGGTGTCCCATGCGGTCAACCTCGGCATCGACGGCGTCCCACTCGCGCTCGCCGTGCTGCTCGCCGAGACGGTCGGGCGCCGGGTGCTGGTCGAGAACGACGTCAACGCCGCCGCCCTGGGCGTCGCCGCCCTCACCGGCTCGCACGACCTCGCCTACCTCGGCATCGGCACCGGACTCGCCGCCGGGATCGTCGTCGACGGACACCTGCGCCGCGGTGCCCGCGGTGTGGCGGGGGAGGTCGGCCACGTCTCGGTCGACCCGGCCGGGCTCCTGTGCCCGTGCGGCCAGCGCGGCTGCCTGGAGACCGTCGCGTCCGGGTCAGCGCTCGCCCTCGCCTGGCCGACCGACGCGCCCGCACGAGCCCTGTCCCTGCACGCGGCCGTCCTGGCCGGCGACCCGCGCGCCGCCACGGTGTGGCGCGACTTCACGGACGGGCTGGCGCAGGCGGTCGCCCTGCTGGCCCTCGGTGTCGACCCCGAGGTGATCGTGCTCGGCGGTGGCGTCGCCGAGGCGGGCGAGCCGTTGCGGCTCGCGGTGGTCGAGGCCCTGGACGCGCGCGCATCGCGCTCGGCGTTCCTGTCCTCGCTGGCGCTGTCCGAACGCGTCAGGCTGGTGCCGTCCGGTCCGGTCGCCGCCATCGGGGCCGCGATGCTGGGGGCTACTCCGACGGCTCCGTGACACAGCCGTACCGATCGGGACGGCCGACCGGCGGACGGCATGACACGGCCGTACCGAGTCTCGGTACACGTGTGTCACGGCGGCGGCCGGACGGCGCGAAATTCCCGTACGCGTGTGTCACGGAGGTGGCGAGGTCGCCAGCGTGCGCAGGATGTCGGCGACCACGCCGCCGAGCTCCCAGCGCGACTGCGGCTCGGTGGTGTTGACGATGTCGTCGAACGTGATCGCCTGGAAGACGAGATCCACCAGCGGCGCGAGGGCGAGGATGCGGTCGATGTCCGCGTCCGGATAGGCCACACGCCACTGCTCGGCGTACGTCGACTCGAGCCCGGCGTCGCCCGGCACCGCGCGCGTGAAGTGAGCCAGGTGTGACGCGTCGAGGAAGGGATGGCTGACGCAGCCATCGGTCCAGTCGAAGATCCGCAGGTCCTGGCCGTCGAACGCGACGTTGCCGAGGTGCAGGTCGCCGTGGGAGAGCGTGTCGGGGATCCCGGCGGCCCAGAATTCTCGCACCAGCGCCTCGATCCGCGCCGCGCAGCCACGCACGGCCGTGACTTCGTCGTCGGTGAGCAGGGCGAGCTCGCTGCTGTCCGCGAGCACCCCGCGGAAGCCGGCCAGCGTCTCCTCGACCCCGCGTCGACGGCAGCCGCCGGCGACCAGGGCGTCGACGTGATCGGCGGCCTCGATCTGGGCGGCGGCCCACCGGGTCGCGAGCTCGAGTCCGGCGCCGTCGGCCCGGTCGTCGTCCTCGGCGCCGACCATCGGCTCCATCAGCAGCCAGCCCTCGGTCTCGGCAGCGGCGATCAGCGTCGGCACCAGGTCGGGGAAGAGGGCCGCCACGGTCGGGTGCACGCGGGCCTCGCCGCGGAAGTGCTCGCACGGGGCCTTCAACCAGATATCGCCCGAATCAGTGGTGACCCTGGCGACGGCGGAGATGCTCCACAACTTCACCGGCTCGATCGGGTGCGTACGCCGACGCCCGGACCCGGCGAGGGAGGCGTCGATCCACGCCTCGACCCGGTCGAACCACTCCGGCCGGAACCAGTCGGGCCGGCCGGGCGGCGTACGCGAAGGATCGAGCTCGCGGATTGCCCGAGCGACGACGTTGCCGAGCTCGGGGTCGGCCAGCGAGGTCGACGCCACGAACCGACCCGCCGGGACCGAGCCCCGGGTCCCGACGAGGTGCACCCGGCGCTCGTCCGGGAGCTTGACGGTCGGGGCGAGCAGCAGGTCCGCGCCGACGAGGCGCAGGGCCGAGGTCAGGGAGCTCTGGTCCTCGTCCCGTGCGAACCACGGCAGGGCCCCCGTCTCGTCGACGAGGACCCTGCCGTCATGAAGAAGGGCGACGTGCTCGGTCATGCAGCCTCGCTCATGAGGCTCAGCCTGACACGCAGCTCAGGCCTGGAGCGACTGAATTGCCTCGTGGATCGACAGCGTGCGCTGGGCCGACTCGACGTGGAGGTTCTCCACCATCCGGCCGTTGTAGGTGACGACGCCGGTGGTGCGGTTGTCCCACGCCTCGAGGATGCCGCGGGCGTCCTCGACGGCCTTCTCGTTCGGCGCGAAGGCCGTGTTGGCGCCCTCGACCTGACCCGGGTGGATCAGCGTCTTGCCGTCGAAGCCCATCTGGCGGCCCTGCTCGCACTCGGCGAGGAAGCCGTCGATGTCCTTCACGTCGTTGTAGACGCCGTCGATGATCACGATGCCCGCTGCGCGAGCGGCCAGCAGGGCGAGTCCCAGGCCGGTGATGACGGGCTGGCGGCCGGGGACGTGCTCGGCGTAGAGCTCCTTCACCAGGTCGTTGGTTCCCATCACGAAGCCGGTCAGCCGCGGTGAGGCCTGCGCGATCGAGAGGGCGTTGAGCATCCCGATCGGGGTCTCGACCATCGCCCACAGGCTGGTCTTCTCGGGAGCGCCGGCGGCCTCCAGCGCGGCCACGAGCTGGTGGACCTCCTCGGCCGAGTTGACCTTGGGCACGAGCACCACGTCGGGGCCGGCCGCGGCAGCTGCCGCGAGGTCGGCGTCGTGCCACTCGGTGCCGATGCCGTTGACCCGGATGATCAGCTCGCGTTCGCCGTACGCCCCGGACCCGACCGCCGCTGCGGCAGCCTCGCGGGCCTCCGCCTTGGCATCGGGGGCGACCGCGTCCTCGAGGTCGAAGATGATGCCGTCGACCGGAAGGGTCTTCGCCTTCTCCAGCGCCTTGGCGTTGGAGCTCGGCATGTAGAGGACCGAGCGGCGGGGGCGGAATGTCGCGTTGGTCATGCCTGCACCTCGACCGAGATCGCGTCGTACTGCGCCTTCAGGACCGGGTCGATCGCCGCCAGCTGCTCGGCCAGCTCCACCATCACCATGCACTGCTTGAGGGAGGCGTCGTCCTCCATCTTGCCGTCGAGCATCACGGCGCCGGTGCCGTCGCCCATGGCGGCGACGACACGGCGGGCGTGGGTGATGTCGGCGACGCTGGGGGCGAAGACGCGGTTGGCGATCTCGATCTGCTTCGGGTGCAGGCTCCAGGTGCCGACACAGCCGAGCAGGAAGGCGTTGCGGAACTGGTCCTCGCACGCGACCACGTCGGCGATGTCGCCGAACGGCCCGTAGTAGGGGTAGATGCCGTGCATCGCGCAGGCGTCGACCATCCGCGAGATCGTGTAGTGCCACAGGTCCTGCTGGAAGATCGCGCGGTGCGCCTCGGGCTGGTCGGGATTGGGGTCCTCGCGGACGAGGTAGCCGGGGTGGCCGCCGCCGACGCGCGTGGTCTTCATCCGGCGGTCAGCGGCCAGGTCGGCCGGGCCGAGCGAGAGACCCTGCATGCGCGGGGAGGCTCCACAGATCTCCTCGACGTTGGCCACGCCACGGGCCGTCTCGAGGATCGCGTGCACGAGGATCGGGCGGTCGAGACCGGCCTTGGCCTCGAGCTGCGCGAGGATCCGGTCGATGTAGTGGATGTCCTCGGCGCCCTGCACCTTCGGCACCATGATCACGTCGAGCTTGTCGCCGATCTCGGAGACCAGGGTCGTCAGGTCGTCGAGCACCCACGGGCTGTCGAGCGCGTTGATCCGGGTCCACAGCTGGGTCGGGCCGAAGTCCGTCTCCTGGGCGATCCGCACCAGGCCGGCGCGCGCGGCGTCCTTGTTGTCGGCCTTGACGGCATCCTCGAGGTTGCCGAGGAGGACGTCGACGGTGCCGACCATCTGCGGGATCTTGGAGGCCATCTTCGCGTTGGACGGATCGAAGAAGTGGATCGCCCGGCTCGGTCGAGCGGGGATCTCGGTGACGGGCTGGGGGGCGCCCACGGCGAGCGGGCGGAAGAAGTCCTTGCTTGAGCGCATGAGCGCGAACTTACCCAAGGATCGCCCGTCGGCTGTATGACGAACGCAACTGCGGACGTTTCGGGCGCCCCGCAACCGGGCGAGGTCAGGGCCTGGCCACGAAGTAGGCGTTGAACGGGTCCTCCTCGAGGTCGTGCACGACCACCGACGAGAAGCCGGCCTCACGCACCATCCGCTCGGCGGTCTGCACTCCCCAGGCAGTGCCCAGCCCGACTCCCCCCTGGCCGAGCGAGACCGACATGCAGTGCACCGTCGAGACGGCGTAGAGGAACGTGGCCCACGGGAGGTCCAGGTTGTCCTCGAGGTTGCTCTGCGCGTTGATGTCGACCATCAGGAACGTGCCGTCGGGCCTGAGTGACTCACGGATGTTGGCGAGCACCGCGGAGGGCTGCGCCTGGTCGTGGATCGCGTCGAAGACGAGCACCAGGTCGTAGGCGGCGGGGTCCTCGACCGGCAGGGCGACGTCGCGCGTCACGAAGCTCGCGTTGGTGAGTCCCCAATCAGCAGCCTCAGCACGCGCGACGACCAGAGCGTCCTCGCTGAAGTCGAAGCCGGTGAAGGTGCTGGCCGGGAACTCGCGGGCGAGCAGGTTGATCGCGTGGCCCTCACCGCACCCGATGTCGGCGACCGCGATGCCGGCCCGGAGCCGGTCGACCTCGCTGGTGAGGGGGATGATCGTGTCGATCAGGGAGGCGTCGTTGACGGCGGCGCTGTCGGCGGCCATCAGGTCGTGGAACCCCGGGTAGTCGTCGTACGACAACCCGCCTCCCGTCCGGAACTTCTCGACGATCTTCGGCTGCATCAGCCCCATCAGCGCCACGTAGCGCATCACGCGCGCCAGGTTGTCCGCACCGGGTCCGGTGAGGAACGGCGCGTGGTCGGGACACAGGTAGTAGGTGCTGTCCGCGGGGACGTACTGCACGAAGGAGGCCGTCACCATCCCGCCCAGCCACTCGCGGACGTAGCGCTCGTCGAGTCCTGCGGCGTCGGAGATCTGGGCGCTGGTGGCGGGTGGCAGTGTCGCGAGCGTGTCGAAGAGGCCGAGCTCGTGGCCGATGCTGGCGAGGACGTTGATGGCGCCGTCGTTGAGGATCCCGACCATCCGGGCAGCAACCTCCTCGGGGGTGGCTTCCTCGGCGGTGATGGTCTCGGGTGTCGCGGTCTCGATGGTGGTCATGACGTCTCCTCGAGTGAGTGGCCGGGCCGGGCGCCCGACCTCTCGACGCTAGGAGCGCGGGCGGCAGCTGCGCGTCGGTCGGACGCCCCAGCTCGAGGGGTCGGGATGTGGCATTCGCCCCACTGTCAGACGAGGTGGTGCTCGCGAGCCCAGGCGGCTGCGGCCGTGCGGGACGAGACGCCGGCCTTGAGGAAGATGCTGGCCAGGTGCCGGCTGACGGTCTTCTCGCTGATGACGAGCACGGCCGCCACCTCCCTGTTGGTGAGTCCGGTCGACACGCGGCTGAGCACCTCGACCTCGCGTTCGGTGAGCCCACCCGGGTGGCTCCGGGTGGCGATCCTGGCCACGTCGGCAGCGGCGCCCAGCCGCTGGTAGATGGCGGCGGCCGTCGCGGTCTCGGCGGTCGCCTGCCGTACGTCGCCCAGCCCCCGCCAAGCGGTGGCGAGGTCCTCGTGGGCGCGGGCGATGGCGTGCCGGTGGTGCTGGTCGCGGTAGATCTGCGCGGCATGTTCCAGGCTCGCTCGTGCCTCGTCGTACTGTCGGCGACCGACGTGCTGCAGTGCGCGCACGTGAGCGGCGCCTGCCACCAGCCCGGGGGTGCCGAACCTTCGTGCGGTGGCCTCTGCCTCCGTGGCGAGCTCGTCGACGAGCTCGAGATCCCCCGAGGCGAGCGCGATCCGGGCAGCGGCTTCGAGGAGCCTCGCCCTCCCGAGCGGGCCGTTCTCCGCCAACGCGGTACGCAGGGCTGCGAGTGCCCCGTCGGTGTCGCCGTTGGCGTGCTGGAGGAGGGCAGCACCCGGTTGCGGTTCGATCCCGAACGACTGGGCGCGTGCGTAGGCAGCCCGGGCCGCGTCGTCGGCGCCGCGCGCCCGGTGGATCTCGCCGAGCTCGTAGAAGCCGGTCCCCGCCAGCCAGCCGTGCACGCCGATGAGACCGGCACTCTGCTCCTCCAGCTCGGCCACCACCCGATCCCACTCGCCCTCGGCGCGGAGGAGCTGCAGCTGGTGGACGCGGGTGATCCCCGCGAACATGAAGGTGCTCGACAGGGGTGCCGCCCACCTGGCCAGCGCGTCCGTCCAGACCCGCATCCGGGTCAGGTCTCCGAGGGTCTCACAGAGATGGATGATCGAGCAGTAGATGTCGCCGCCCCACATCGCGTCGACCCGGCCCCCGACGACGGGGATCATGGCCTCGTCGAGGGCCGCGAAGCCGCTCAGGTCACCCGCTCCGACGGCCGCGAAGCCGGTCAGGGCGAGGGCGAAGCAGTCGAGGTTGGCGTCGTCGTGCTCGGCGGCGAGCAGCCTGAGCTCAAGGGCGGTTGCCGCGGCGCGTTCGAAGTCCCCCTCGAAGTCCAGGTCGACGAACGCCCCGAGGTAGTCGGCGTAGCCATGGAGCCGTCCCCGCGGTTGCTCGGCGAGCAGGCGGCGGGCGGTCGCCAGCCACGCGCTGAAGAGAGCGATGTCGCCGCGCGTGCCCCACTGCTCGCAGATCTTGAGCGCCGACTCGGCCGCGCCCTCGAGCTCGCCGGCAGCGACGCGGCGGTGGTGGACGAGCTCCTCGATCCGGGTCGACTCAGGAACATTGCCGAGCCACCAGTGTGCGCGCGCGAGGACGTCGAGATCGTCTGCGGACAGGTCGCCCTTCTGGGCGGCCAGCTCCTCGATGACCTCGCGCCATTCCTCCGGTGCCCTGGTCGTTGGGCCCATGCCTCAGGGTAGGAGCGTTGCCGGGCCGCGTCATCCCCGACCGGGGCTAGGAACGGCGGCGAAACAGGCCGCGGCGTGGCGGGGGCGCCGGCTCGGCGGCACGCGCCGCGCGCTGGGCCTCGATCCGGGCCGTACGCCGATCGCGCCACGCCTCGAGGGTCTCGTCGACGTCTCGCGGCATCGTGATGAGGGGCGGCCCGTCGACCGGGGTGTAGCGCGCCTTGAGGACGCGCGCGTTGAAGTCCTCGACCTCGCGCCGCACAGCCACCTCGGCCGTGATCGCGTCGAGACGACCGTCCAGCTCGGCGTCCTCCTTGCGGAGCGCGAGGGCCGGCGGCAGCACGCTGATGTGCTCGCGCTCGATCAGCTTCTTCAACCACCAGTCGGGGTCGTGGTCCGGGCCCAGCCCCTCGATCGGCTTGCCCGCGCCGGGCAGGTTGTCGAAGTCGCCGCGCTCCTGGGCGATCCGGAGCTGCTGCTCGACCCACTGCGACTGGAACTGGATCCGCGCGGCCGCGGCAGTCTCCTTCGAGCGCTTCGCACGCTCGGCCTCGTCGTGTTCGTGCTGCTGGTCGTTCATGGACTCCTCCATGCCTCCACGATAAATCGGCTGACCAATTGAGGGGTGGCTGGGCATCGAGCCCGGTGCGATCATCGAGTGATGACGCAGTCCCGCACGGAACGGATCGACAAGTGGGTGCGCGGTCGCCTGGGCGACGCGGTGGTCGTCGAGACGCGCGACCCGCTGCTCGTGTGGCAGGGCGGCTTCCCGCCGGTCTACGGCTTCGCCCGCGAAGAAGTGGCGGAGGGAGCGCTGCGACCGGCCAGCGCTGCGGCGTACGACGGAGGCTTCTTCTTCGGCCCGCACCTGCCCGTCGCGCAGTGGTACGACGTGGTGTCGGGCGACGACGTCCTGGAGTGTGGTGCGTGGACGCTCGAGGACCTGCCTGACCGGGTGATGCTGACGTGGGAGCCGGGGCGGCTGTCGTGGACCGAGGACGACGAGACCGTGGCCGGGCACCCGCGCGACCCGCACAAGCGGGTCGAGACACTGCGGAGCTCTCGCCACGTGTCAGTGACGATCGGCGACGAGGTGGTCGCCGAGAGCGATCGTCCGGTGCTGCTGCTGGAGACTCACCTGCCCACGCGCTACTACCTGCCGCGCGCGGACGTGCGGCTCGACCTGCTGAGTGCGACCGACAACGTCTCGATATGCCCGTACAAGGGCACCACCCACGCCTACTGGAGCTTCCCCGGCCCGCCCGAGGTGCGCAACGTCGCCTGGTCCTACGCACAGCCCCTCCCGGCGGTCGCGGCCATCGCGGACCGGGTCGCGTTCTACAACGAGCTGGTCGACCTGCGCGTGGACGGCGTGCTCCTCGAGCGGCCGGTGTCGGTCTTCAGCAAGGTCGAGCAACGTCCGGGCGGTGAGTGACGCCTAGGCTCGAGGCATGTCTTCGGTCCTCTCCGTCAACGTCGGCGCCCCATCGCCCCGCAGCGGGAAGTCGACGCCCACCGGCATCGCCAAGGTGCCCGTCGCCCAGATCGAGGTGGCCGACCCCGGTCCCAGGCGACGAGGCCCGGACGGTTCCGGGTTTTCGGGCGTGGCCGGCGACTTCATCGGCAGTGGCCGCCACCACGGCGGCGCCGACCAGGCCGTCTACGCAGTCGCCCGCGAGGAGCTCGACCACTGGGCCGGCGAGCTCGATCGTGAGCTGCCCAACGGCATGTTCGGGGAGAACATCACCACCCTCGGCCTCGACGTCGACGCCTCGGAGTACGGCGACGTGTGGAACCTCGGCGGCGCCGTGCTGCGGGTCAGCGCGCCCCGGGTGCCGTGCTCGAACTTCGCGCTGCGGATGGGGGAGAAGGGCTGGGTCAGGCGGTTCGCCGCACGCGGCCGGGCCGGGACGTACCTCGCAGTGGTCTCTCCGGGCGTGATCCGAGCAGGGGACCCGATCGCCGTGGAGAGGTCCGGCTCGGGCCTGCTGATCCCGTCACTGCTGGCGGCCTGGATGGGCGACCTCGACGAGATGCGGACCGCCCTGGCTCACGATGACCTCGACGACGAGAGTCGCGGACACTTCACGAGGGTGCTGGCCAAGCGGGGATGACGCTGCCGGACGTCACACGTCGAGCGACCCATGGGTCCACCCACGTATGACGTCCGGGGACGCGTCAGTTCAGCTGCCGCATCGACTTCGGTACGCCGCCGCCGCGGTGCACTTCCTCGACGAGCTCCTGCAGCGCGGTGAGCGCGACGCGCTGCGACATCGGGCCGTGCGAGACGCGACCGACGCCGAGCTCCTGCTGGCGCGCCAGCGACGGGGTGCCGGGGATCGCGATCGTCGTGAGCCGCTGCGGGCCGAAGGCGTCGATGAGCGTGGTCGTCTCTTCTTCGGTGAGGATCGCGGGCACGAACACCACGGGCGCACCGGCGTCGAGGAAGGCCTTGCCCCGCTCGACCGCCTCGGCAAGCACCTCGCCGCGGTCGCGGTCTCGGCCCTGGGCGAAGACGTCGGTGCGGGCGTTCAGCACGAAGTCGGGCACGCCCTCGGCGGCGGCAGCGGCCATCACGGCCTCGACCTGCGCGGCGGCCTCGGCCAGGGGCTTCATCTGGTCCTCGAGGTTGGCTCCGACCACGCCGACGCCGATCGCACGTCGGATGGTGTCGGGCGCATCGCCGTACCCGCCCTCGAGGTCGGCGCTGACGGGCAGCGACGTGCTCTCCACGATCCGGCGGCACATGTCGATCATCTCCGCGACCGGGATCTTCTCCCCGTCGGGATAGCCGAGCGTGGCGGCGATGGAATGGCTGGCGGTGGCGAGGGCCTTGGTGCCCGGGGTGTCGGCGACGACCTTGGCACTGATGGCGTCCCAGACGTTGACCACGGTCAACAGCTCGGGCGCGAGGTGCAGGGCGAGGAGGTCGGAGGCGCGGTTCGCAGTGGTCATGACAGCCATCCAAGCAGCCGGGCGAAGCCGTGTCGTCAGTCCGCGAACGCCGACTTGGGTACGGCGACGAGGGCCAGCGCAGCCAGCAGCGCGGCCACGGAACAGACCGCCCAGACGGTGAGGTAGCCGCTCAGCGGGGCGTGCCCCTCGGTCGGGTCACTCAGCGACCCGGTCGACGCCAGCGCGATCGCGAAGATCGAGGAGGCGATCGCGCCGCCGATCGTCTTGGTCGCGTTGGTCATGCCGGTCGCGAAGCCGGTCCGTTCGGGCGGCGCAGCAGCGGCCGCGGCGGCGGGCAGGGCGGCGACCAGCGCACCCGAGCCGATGCCCGCGATGCCCATGTTGATCAACGCCTGGGTGGTCGAGTCGTGGAACGGGATCCACATCGCGTAGCCGACCGCGACCAGCACCGAGCTGCAGATCAGCGCACCCCGGGCCGTCAGCAGCCGGCTGGTCAACGGCAGGCTGAAGGCACCGATCGCGAGGCTGACGACGTAGACCCCGATCAGGGTCGACACGAAGCCGGCATCGGCGCCGAGGCCATAGCCCACGACGTCCGGGTCGGTGCGGGCGAACGTGGACAGCGGGATCTGCGCGCCCAGCACGGACATGCCGAACAGGAACGCCGTCAGCTGCACCGGCCACTGGGCGCGGGTGGACAGCAGCTCGATGTCGACGAGCGGTTCCTCGATCTTCAGCTCTGCCTTGACGAACGGCACGACCAGCGCGAGGCCGGCCACCACGAGCAGCCAGGCCAGGATCGACGACGGGCCCTCGAGGCGGATCACGATCAGTCCCGCCATCAGCACGCCGAGTGCCGCCGTGATGAGGCCGAAGCCGACCCAGTCGATGCCGCCGGTCGCCCGGCCGGGCACGTCCTCGATGCCGAACCAGATCACCACGAAGCAGATCGACACCGCGATCGCCGGCAGCATCAGGAGCACGGTCATCGAGGTCGACTCGACCAGCGCGCCCGAGGTGAGGGCGCCGATGATGACGGCGAGCTCGAGGGCACCGACCAGGATCGCCGCGGAGCGACGGGTCAGCAACGCCTGGCGGCCCGTGTTCGCCGTACGCCGATGGATGATCGCGACCTCGAGCGGCAGCCAGACGACATAGGCACCCTGGATCGCCCAGCCGATCAGGAACGTGGTGAAGGACGGCGCGAAGGCCAGGATCCACGACCCCAGGGCGGTGATGGCCGTCGAGATCAGCAGCACGTTGCGGTGCCCGATCAGGTCGCCGAGGCGTGCGAGCAGCGGGACGCACAGCGCGCTGACGATCAGCTGCGCGGCCTCGAACCAGTTGACGTCGGCGTCCGCGATCCCGAGGTGGTCGGCGATGTCGGTGAAGATCGGCGTGTAGTAGCCCTGCAGGATGCCGCTGGCGATCTCGACGCAGACCAGGAAGCCGACGATGCGGAACAGGTGGGTGCCGACCCCGGGGCGTTCGGGCGTGGTGGTCGTCATCTCGGGAGCCTCTCGATCAGCGTGCGATACCAGGTGACCCCGTCGATGAGGTCGTCGATCCCGAGGTGTTCGTCGTAGGAGTGGATGGCCTCGCGCTGCGCCTTGGTCATCCGGAACGGTGCGAAGCGGTAGACCCGTTCACTGATCGCGGCGAAGTGCCGCGAGTCGGTGGCCGCCATCATGACGTAGGGCGTGGGCACCGCGTCGGGAAACACCGCTGCGATCGTCTCCTCCAGCAGCAGATAGGCCCCGTCCATCGGCGAGATCGGCGACGGCTCTCCCTGCTCGACGACCTCGATGCGGATGTCGTCGTCCCTGATCGCCTTGCGCAGGTGGTCCAGCACACCGGCGACGGTGTCGCCGACCATGATCCGGATGTTCAGCCCGGCGCGGGCGCTGCTGGCGATCACGTTGAGGGCGGGGCTGCCGCTCAGCGTGGTCGTGGCGACGGTGGTGCGGGTCATCGCGGCCGGCCTCGGGGCCGGCGACGAGGAGTGCCCTGGTGATGAGGGGCGTGATCCGGCCGGCGTTGCGGGCGACGGGTCGCGCGGGCAGGGGGAGGTACGGAGCGAGACGTCGCAGCAGCTCGAGGGTCGGGGCTGGCGCCGACGCGGGGAAGGGACTCTTCTCGATCCGCAGGATCGCCTTCGCGATGCGGGCGGTCGGGCCGTTCTTCGCCGGGGTCGAGGCGTGGCCGCCGCGGCCCTCGGCGACCAGCTCGACGCTGGTCGTGCCCTTCTCGGTGACGCCGATGACGCCGAGCGGGGGCTCGACGCCCGGGAACGCCTGGTGCGCGATCGCGCCGCCCTCGTCGAGCACGAACCACGGCGTGACGCCGCGTTGCGCCAGCTCTGCCACCGCTGCGATCGCGGACGTGCCACTCACCTCCTCGTCGCAGCCGAAGGACAGCCACACGTCCTGAGAAGGAGTGACGCCGCCTTCCAGGAGCAGCTCGACGGCCTCGCAGATCGCCACCACGCAGCCCTTGTCGTCGAGGGTGCCGCGGCCCCAGATCGAGCCGTCATGGATCTCCGCACCGAACGGCGGGTGCTTCCACGGCGCGCCCTCGTCGATCGGCACGACGTCGAGGTGCGCCATCAGCACGACGGGTCGCTCGGCGCTGTCGCCCGGCCACCGGAAGAGCAGGCCGTGGGAGCCGACGCGGGTCAGCTCGAGCTCGGCGTGGAGCCGCGGGAACTGCTCCGCCAGCTCGGCGAGGAGCCGGTCGAAGGCGGCCGTGTCGACGAGCGCCGGGTCGCGGTCGGACACCGTCGGGATGCGCACGAGGGCCTGCAGCTTGCCGACGACGCGGTCGATGGTGGGTGCGGCCATGCGCCGAACCTAGTGCCACGCCTGCGTCGATCAGGCCAGCGCCAGCGGAGTGGCGAGCACGGCGAAGCGCACCAGGCGTCCCGCGAAGCAGAGGGCGGCAAAGGTGCCGCGGTGCTGCCCCGACGCGCCGGCCAGCACGCTGACGACGGCGAGTGGTGGGAGGCCGAGGCTGGCGGAGGAGATGACGAGCGGTACGCCGGTGCGGGGCCGACGCAGCAGGTTGCCGAGTCGAGCCCATCGCGGATGCGGCTCCCGGTGCTCCGTGCGCCGTCCGAGCCAGGCCGGGCGCCGTGCACGCCGGCCGGTCTCGAAGAGCAGCACCTTCCCCGCGGTCTGTCCCAGCGCCACGCCCAGCACGGTCAGGCCCAGGAGCACGAGGGCCGGATGTCGAGCGGACACCAGCACGACGTACGCCTCGGCGTTGACCAGCGGCAACAGTGCCGAACCCAGTCCCAGACCGAGCCCGCCGGCGAGGGAGGCCAGCGTTGCGAGGGCGTTCACGAGCCGAGCAGGCGCAGCACTCGAGCCGTCGACCAGACCTTGACCGCGAGCACGGACAGACCGATCACCAGGCCCAACGTCTGGGCGCCGAGTGCGATCGCGCCCACGACGCCGGCCGTGTTGGCGGCCTTGGCGAGTGGCGACCAGTTCAGCCGGTAGACGGTCCGGTCGACCCGCCAGAAGTGGTTGGGGGTGTCGATCGGCCAGCACAGGAAGGCGAGGGAGAGCATCGCGTCCAGCACCAGGAAGGTCAGCAGGAACACCCCGACGACGACGGTGATCTGCGGGGTGTGGGCCACGACGCCGACGCACAGGACGGCCGCGCACGCGCGGTCGCTGATGATGTCGAAGACCGCGCCGAGCCGGGTCTCCTGGCCGAGTCGCCGGGCCAGCCACCCGTCGGCGATGTCGCCGATCCAGTAGACGGCGTAGGCGACCAGGAGCAGCAGGGGCCGCTCGCTGGCGACGCCGGCCAGCCCGATGGCCACCGATGCCACGGTGCGCACCGCCGTGACGACGTTGGGCACCGTGGCGACCCGGCCGACTGCCCTGGGAGGGGGCAGGATGTGGGGGGCCGCTGGGGCCGCAAGAGTGGTCATGTCAGCACGGTGCGGCGTACGGACCCCTCGGCAGAACGGTCCGCGGTGCCGACGTGGGGCCTGCTCGGTACCGGGTGCCGGACCCGACCGGTACCCCGGTACCGACTTCACGTGGAGCCCTGCCCAGCCGCGCGCGCGTGGGTCAGACTGCCGGAGTGACCAGGCAACAGGTGGTGGCTGCGGCGCGGACGGTGGCGCGTGATGGGAGCCTGCGGGTGCGCTCCGGCCTGGGAGACCGGGCTCGACGTCGCCGCGCGGTGTTCTGGTGCGCCGTGATCGTGCTGGCCTACTCCTTGGTCGTCGCCGCCGTCGAGCAGCCCAGTTCGGCCGGACCGAAGCTCGCCCTCGCCGCGCCCTTCGTGGCCGGCCTCGTGCTGCTTCTCCCCGACTGGCGGCACCTGATCTTCGGAGGCGCCAGCGCGGTGCTGGCCGTGTTCGTGCCAGACGCCAACAACGTGGCCGCCGCCATCGTCGCGCTGGTGTTCATGGCCCTGGTCGACTCCACGGCGATGGTGGCGCTGCTCGCCCTGGCCGCGGCCTTCTCGGGCGCGGTCCTCGGCCTGCTCGCCTACCCGGAGCAGGCCACGCCGGCCGCGTTCATCTGCATTGCGCTGGGCGGCATCCTGGGCCAGCTGCTGCGCTCGGCCGGGCGGAACGAGCAGCTCGAGCAGGAGACGCAGGTGCTGCGCACCCGCACCAGGGAGACCGAGGAGCAGGCACGCTGGCTCGAGCAGCGCACCAGCCTGGCGCGGGAGCTGCACGACGTGGTCGGGCACCACGTGACGGCGATGGTGGTGCAGGCGGAGGCGGGGCAGGTCGGCGATCCGCAGTCCGCGCTCCGACAGATCGCCACCTCGGGTCGTACGGCGCTGGGCGAGCTCGACGCGCTCGTGGTCCACCTCCGCGACCCCGACGCCGAGCTCAGCGTCTCCGCGCCACCCCGGCTCTCCGACATCGACGAGCTGCTGGCCGCCCCGCTCCGGCACCAGGGAGTGGCGGTGACCGTCCGGGTCGATCCCGAGCCGGGGCTGGACGAGATCGGCGTGCTGACCGTCTACCGGATCGCCCAGGAGGCGCTGACCAACGTGGCCCGCCATGCGCAGGCCAGCGCCGCCTCGGTCGAGGTGCGGCGGCTCGGCGACCACGTCCGCCTCCGGATCACCGACGACGGCATCGGCCCGCCGGACGCGCCGGAGCGCGGTTCGGGGCTGCTCGGCATCCAGGAGCGGGTCTCCGCCCGCGGAGGTGTGTGGGAGCTGGGCGAGCGCCTGGGCGGCGGCACCATCGTCGACGTGCTCCTGCCCGTGCCGGCGACACCGTGACCACTCCGCTCCGGGTCGCGGTCGTCGACGACCAGCAGCTCGTGCGGGAGGGCTTCGGCCTGATCCTCGGCGCGCAACCCGACCTCGAGGTCGTGGCGCAGCTCGAGGACGGTCGCCAGCTGCTGGAGCTCGTCAGGAGCGACCCGCGCGTGGACGTCGCGCTGGTCGACATCAGGATGCCGGTGCTCGACGGCCTTGCGGCGACCCGTGCACTGCAGGCGTTGCCGCATGCGCCGGACGTGATCGTGGTGACGACCTTCGACCGGGACGACTACGTGATCGACGCGATCGCGGCCGGGGCTCGCGGCTTCCTCCTGAAGCGGTGCAGCGGCGCGGAGCTCGTCGCCGCCGTCCGGGCCGTGGCGGCGGGGGACTCGATCCTCTCGCCGGCCGTCACCGGCGCGGTGCTCGACCGGGTCCGGCGCGGCGGTGCGGCGACGCCGGCCGACCTGACGGCGTACTCCCTCACGGGCCGTGAGGCCGACGTCCTCGCCCTGGTCGGCGCGGGCCTGACCAACGCCGAGATCGCCGAGCGGCTGCACCTGTCGATGAGCACGGTCAAGACGCACGTCAGCAACGTGCTCGACAAGACCGGGAGCCGCGACCGGGTGCAGGCCGCCATCCTCGCGATCCGCGCCCGCCTGGTCTGAGACAGCCCCGTCCAGGGCTCGTCCGCACCATGAGGGACCTCTCATCCGGGCCTCACACGGGCTTCATGCCGCGCGCTCAGAGTCGTGCTCGTCCCCGCAAGGGGACGGACCACAACCGCTAGAGAAAGGACCGTGTCATGGCTCGCTCAAGCATCTTCACGTCCCTGCGCCCGGCCGTGCAGGCCCGCCGTATGGATGACACCAGCGACGACCGTCGCCGCCGTCGCCGGAGGCGCCGTCGTCGCAACCGGAGCCGCAGCCGCAGCCGTACGAACTGACGACTGCCATGCGCCGGAACTGGCGACGCCTCGTCGCTGCACTGCGACCGACCGAGGACGCGACCCCGATCATCGAGGCCGCCGGTCGACTCACGGTGCGCGACGTGGTGCGCCGGTTCTGGCCCCGGCTGCGCCCGCTGCGCGGCTGGATCGTGCTGGGCATGCTGCTCCTCGCCGCCGGGCCGGCCATCTCGGTGGTCGAGGTCATGCTCTTCCAGCGGCTGGTCGACGACGTGCTCGTCCCGGCCGACTTCTCGCCGCTGCTCGTGCTTGCGCTGTTGTACGTCGCCCTCAACCTGCTCAGCGGCGTGGTGTCCGGCGCCGACGACTATCTCTCCACGTGGATCTCGCAGAAGTTCCTCGTCGGCCTGCGACGCGACTCGTTCGAGCACGTGCTGGCGTTGCCGGCCGTCACGACGGACCGGCGCCGGCTCGGCGACGTGCTCACACGACTGACCTCTGACGTCGCGGCGGTCGAGAGCTTCATGGTCGGCCAGCTCGCCGGCGGGATCAGCGCGATCCTCAAGCTCTGCTTCTTCGTGGGCGCACTGTTCTGGCTGCAGTGGGAGCTGGCCCTCGCATCCTTGGTCGTGGTGCCGCTGTTCTGGTGGATCTCGACCCGGTTCGCGGAGTTCACCCGCGACGTGTCGCGCGAGCGAAGGCGTCGGGGTGGCTCGCTCGGCAGCCTCACGGAGGAGTCGCTCGGCAACGCCGCGCTCGTGCAGTCCTACGGTCGTGAGGCCGACGCGGTCGAGGACTACGACCGCCAGAGCCGTGGCATCGCCGACGCCGAGCTCGCGGGCAGCCGCGTGCGCGCCGTCTTCCTGCCGCTCGTCGACCTGGCCGAGCTGATCGGCGTGCTCCTCGTCGTCACCCTCGGCGTGTGGGCGCTGGCGACCGATCGGCTCACCCTCGGCGGGCTGCTCGCCTTCCTCACGCTGCTGATGCAGTGCTACGGCCCGGTGCGTGAGCTCACCGACCTGGTGCCGAGCCTCTTCTCCGCGACCGCCGGGGTCGAGCGGATCGTGGAGCTGCTCGACGAACCCGGCTCCCGCGACCGTCCGGGCGCGACCGCCCTCCCCGCGGGCGCCGGGGCGGTCGCCCTGCGCGACGTCACGTACACCTATCCCGGAGCGCGGACCCCCGCGGTCTCGCGGGCTCTCCCTCGACGTCGGCGCCGGCGAACGCGTGGCCGTCGTCGGGGCCAGCGGTGCCGGCAAGTCGACCCTCGCGCGGCTGCTGCTGCGCCAGCTGGATCCGTCCTCGGGGACCGTGACGATCGACGGCTTCGACGTCGGCGATCACACGATGAGCTCCGTCCGCGCAGCCGTGACCCCGGTCCTCCAGGAACAGCTGCTGCTCGACGCGACCGTCCGCGACAACATCGCCTTCGCCAGCCCCGACGCTCCGCTCTCCCAGGTCCGCCTCGCCGCCCAGCAGGCCGACGCGCACGCCTTCATCGAACGACTGCCGCAGGGCTACGACACCCGGATCGGCCAGCGCGGCCGGAGCCTGTCCGGTGGACAGCGCCAGCGCCTGGCGCTGGCCCGCGCCCTGTTGCGTGACGGGCGGATCCTCGTGCTCGACGAACCCACCACCGGGCTCGACGTCGCCTCGAGCCGCCGGCTGCTGACCGCCCTATCGCGGGCCGGACGGGACCGAACCGTGCTGCTCCTCACCCACGATCCGGTCGTGCTGGAGTACGTCGACCGCGTGATCGCTCTCGATGCGCTCATCGAGTCCAGGGAGTCCGCATCATGCTGATCGGCCGAGCCCGCCGCGACCTCCCGCCCACCCTGGACGAGGCCGACCTGCCGCAGGGCTTCCGGCCGGTCGCGCTGCTGGCCCACGGCCGCCGCCTCGACACCTGGGATGCGTGGGACGTCGATCGGCTGACCCGGGTCGTGATCAAGGTCGTCCGCCCCGACAGGCGGGCTGAGCCGCGGGTGGTCGAGGCGCTCCTGATCGAGGGGGAGATCGCCACGACGCTCGCGCACCCGCACCTCGTGCGCGGCTACGCCGTCCACACCGACCCGCCGTCGGTGGTCCTGGAGACGTTGAGCGGCGCGACGCTGGCCGCCGAGATCGACGACGGCGCGCTCGCCCTGCCCGACGTCGCCGAGCTCGGGCTCCAGCTCACGGCCGTGCTCGGCTATCTGCACGCGCACGACTGGCTGCACCTCGACGTGAAGCCGGCGAACGTGGTCGTCGACCACGGCCGGGCCGTGCTCATCGACCTGAGCATGGCCGCCCGTCCGGGTGACGGCCGCCCGGGCGCCGGCACGCGCGGCTATCTCGCGCCCGAGCAGGCCCGCGGTGCCTGTCTCTCCTCGGCGACGGACGTGTGGGGACTCGGGGCGACGCTGCTCGAGACGCTGACCGGTGAGGTGCCGTTCGGTGACGAGGGGACCTGGGACTCGCGCCGGCGCTGGCCGATCGTCCATCGGGCGATGCCGCGTTCGCCGTACGGACTCGAAGACGTGCCGGCCGAGGTGCGTTCGCTCCTGACTGCCTGCGTCGATCTCGATCCGTCGGCCCGGCCGCGCCTCGCCGAGGTGAGGGCCGGGCTGGGTGCCTTCGTCGCGGATCCGTCGGCGGCGCTCACGCCCGGTAGTTAGGGACGGAATGGGAGGCCTGACCCCGGATCGACTCCCAGCACGTCCCTAACTACCGAGATAGCCGCCGCGATGGACGACGTCCGTACGCCGCGGACGGCGGGCCGGCGAGCCCGGCGACCCGGTGTCGGCCAACCGGTGCCCGACCGTGATCGCGCCGATCGGCTTGAGGTGGGCGGGGACGCCGAACTCCTCGCGGAAGGCGTCGATCCGGGAGCCGGGGACCCCGAAGAAGCAGGCGCCCAGGCCCTCGTCGACGGCGGTCTGGAGGATCAGGAGCGATGCCATCGCGGTGTCCATGTGCCAGTAGGGGACCGGCCAGTCCGGGGTGTGCTTGTCGGACTCCTCGTAGCGGGCGATGTAGGCGCCCTTGTCCGACATCGGCACGATCACGACCGGGGCGGTGCGCATGCCGTCGAGCCAGCGGTTGGTGGCGTCCGGCTCCGGGGACGTGGCCGACCAGAACCGCTCCACGTCGGCGGGGGTGTCGAGGACGAGGAACGACCAGCCCTGGCTGAACCCGGCGCTGGGGGCACGGACCGCGTTGTCGAGCATCCGGTCCACGATCGCGGGGTCCACCGGCAGGTCGGCGTAGCGGCGCACCATCCGCCGTCGGCGTACGACCTCTTGGAACTCCACGGCGCAACTGTGGCACGCTCCGGTCATGGGCGAAGGGATCGTGGGTCTGGTCGAGGTCGATCAGTCCGGGCATGCCGAGCGTGGCTGGGTGATCGAGGCGATCCGCAAGCTGAAGGCCGACCAGACGCGCTCCGCCGACACGCACCTGCACACGGTGCCGATCCCGGCGTTCCCCGGCATCGATCTCTACCTCAAGGACGAGTCGACGCACCCGACCGGCTCGCTCAAGCACCGGCTCGCGCGATCACTGTTCCTGTACGGGCTCTGCGGCGGGCTGGTCAAGGAGGGCACGCACGTCGTGGAGGCGTCGTCCGGTTCGACGGCGGTGAGCGAGGCCTACTTCGCGCGGCTGCTCGGGTTGCCGTTCACCGCGGTGATGGCCAAGACGACGTCGCCCTCCAAGATCGCGCTGATCGAGCGCGAGGGTGGTCGCTGCGTGCTGGTCGACGACCCGGCCTCGGTCTACGCCGTCGCCCGTGACCTCGCCGACGAGACGGGCGGGCACTACCTCGACCAGTTCACGTATGCCGAGCGTGCCACCGACTGGCGCGGCAACAACAACATCGCCGAGTCGATCTTCGAGCAGCTCGGGATGGAGCGCTTCCCGGAGCCGGAGTGGGTCGTGGTCGGGGCCGGCACGGGCGGTACGTCGGCGACGATCGGTCGCTACGTCCGGTTCCGCGGCCTGACCACCCGGCTGTGCGTCGTCGACCCGGAGAACTCGGCCTTCCTCGCCGCCTTCCGCGACCCCGGATGCGGCGAGACGACGTGCGGCTCGAGGATCGAGGGCATCGGCCGCCCGCGCGCCGAGCCGTCCTTCCTGCCCGACGTCGTCGACCGGCTCGTGTGCGTTCCGGACGCCGCGTCGGTGGCGGCCGCCCACTTCCTGCGCTCGCGCACCGGCGCGCTGGCCGGGCCGTCGACGGGGACGGCGCTGTACGCCGCCACCAAGCTGGCCTGCGACATGCACGCGGCGGGGGAGTCCGGCTCGATCGTGACCCTGCTCTGCGACGACGGGGTGCGCTACCTCGACACCTACTTCTCCGACGCCTGGGTCGCCGCCCAGGGCTGGGACATCGCGCCCTACCTCTCCGTCCTCGCCACTGCCTGGGACGACGGAGTGTGGACGGGCTGAGCCTTCTCGCTCAGCGCCGCGAACGTGAGCAGCTGCTTGCGCATCATCACCAGGTCACCCCAGGCGAGCAGGTAGGCCCGGACCCGTCCGACGCCGGGTCGCGGGGTCAGGAACAGGTCGCACCGCAGCGTCGTGCCGCCGACCCGGGGGACGGTCTGGTACGTGCACACCAGCGGACCGAAGGCCCGTAGCGCGCCCGGGTCGGTCAGCGTCAGCTCGAGCACCCGATCCGGCGCGAGCGCGGTGACGGTGAAGATGCCCATCATCGAGGTGCCGACCTCGATGTCGAGGCCCTCGACGAGGTGACGGGGACTGCGCTTGCCCCGGTTGTCCAGGAGGTCGTAGGAGTACGGCGCGAGCTGGAGCTGCGTGAGCCAGCGGAACACCACATCGGGTGACACGGCCACCGACACCGAGCGGACCAGGTGCGGGCCGTCGTACGTCGAGGGCGCCGGCGGCGGGAGGGAGGCTCCGGTGTCGCCCCACGTCCAGGGCAGCCCGCGCATCATCGGGCACCGGCCCGGCGAGCGGCGTAGGCAAGACCGGCGACGGCGAGCGCCACGCCCCACAGCGGCCAGAACAGCTCGGGCACCCAGGCGGCCCAATCAGCGACGTCGCCGGGGGTCTCGGTGACCTTCCCCACCAGGACCAGCCGCCAGAACGCGAGCCCGGCCGAGAACACGACGGACGCGACGAACACGGCCGGCACCAGCGCCATCCGCACGGGCACCGGACGACCCCCGATCCTCGGCACCCAGGACCAGAACACCTCACCCCAGCGCTGCACGAGTCCCATCGTGAGGGCGCAACCGGCGAACGCGGCGAGGGCCAGGCCGAGCCCCGCGAACCTGGCGTCGCCGAGCTCGACCAGGAACTCGTCGCGGACACCGAAGGGGATGTCCAGTGCCCAGGCGAGGCGGGTGAGTGCGTAGAAGGCGGGTACGGCGACGGCGACCGCAACTGCCCAGCGGCCCACCCGTGCCGCGGTCTGCGCCGACCACTCGAAGCTCTCGGATGCGGATGCCCGCAGGGTGGCCACGCCGGTGAGCACGAGCGCGAGACCGCCGACGGACTCACCGACCGAGGTGAGCGCGGGTGCCAGCACCGACATCGCGACGTCGTCGGCCGGGCCCACTCCGACGACACCGAGCAGGACCATCGGCAGGTAGCCCAGGAACGTGAGCGACCGGGCGTCGGCGAGCACCAGCGCCACCACCAGACCCGTCGCCACGAGCAGACCGCCGGCCACGCGTGGTGACCGGGAGCCGGAGTGCCAGTCCCGCCACGCCCAGTGCCCCGAGGGCCACGATGAGCACGGAGACGTCGGTCGAGGAGAGCGAGCCGAGAACCGAGGCAGGGGTCGGCACCCAGGGCGCCCCGGTGTCACGCACCAGGTGCAGGCCGGCGAGGCCGAGGTAGGCCACGGACCAGAGGCCGGCGAGCCAGGGACTGAGGCCGACCGTTCGCGGGGCGGCCGCTGCGCCGGTGGTTCGTGGGGCTTCGAGAGTCGTCATGCGTCAACGCTGTCGCGTCGCGCTGCGGCGTACCTCCGTCTGAGGTCGCGGGCATCTCATCCTCGAGGATGAGACGGGGCTCAGGAGTCTCCCGGACGCACGAGCCCGCACTCGTAGGCCAGCACCACGGCCTGCACCCGGTCGCGGAGGTCGAGCTTGGCGAGCACGTGACCGACGTGGGTCTTCACCGTCGCCTCGGACAGGTGCATCCGGCGGGCGATCTCGGCGTTGGTGTCGCCCGTCGCGATCTCCCGCAGGGTGTCGGCCTCGCGGGGCGTCAGCTTCGCGAGCACGGTCGCAGGGCCGGCGCCGTCGGCACGCGACGTGGCCACGTGCTCGATCAGCCGCCGGGTCGTGGACGGGGCGACCACCCCGTGGCCCGCGTGCACGGTGCGGATCGCGTCGACGATCTCCTCGGCCCGGGCGTCCTTGAGGAGGAACCCGCTGGCACCGGCGCGGATCGCGGGGAAGGCGTACTCGTCGAGGTCGAACGTCGTGAGCGCCACGATCCGGGTGTGCGGCAGCTCGGAGGTGATCTGAGCCGTCGCCGCGATGCCGTCGAGGCGGGGCATCCGCAGGTCCATCAGCACCACGTCGACCCGTCGCGAGCGGACGACCTCGAGGGCCTCGATGCCGTCGGCCGCCTCGCCGACGAGGCGCAGATCGGACTGGGACTCGACCATCATGCGCAGCGCGGTGCGCATCAGCTCCTGGTCGTCGACGATGACGACCCTGATCTCCTCGGTCTCCTCCTGGCTCTCCGTCATGCCGGAATCCTCGCCGCCACGCGCCATCCGCCCTCGACCGGCCCGGCGCTCAAGGACCCACCGACCGCCTCCAGGCGTTCCCTCATCCCCACCAGGCCGCGTCCGTGCGTCGAGCCGTCAGCCGTCGGCGCCGTCGCGTGGTGATTGACGACCACCACGCGCAGCGCTGTCGGCTCCCAGGTCAGGGTGACCGAGGCGTCCGAGTCCCGCGGTGCGTGCTTGACCACGTTGGTCAGGGCCTCCTGCACGACGCGGTACGCCGCCAGCTCCCGCAGCGCCGGCAGCGGCCGCGGCTCCCCGGTGGTCGAGAGCTCGACCCGCAGGCCGGCGGCGCGCACCTGGCCGACGAGCTCGGGCACGTCGGCGAGCGTCGGCTGGGGAGGCGCCGGTGACGCGTCGTCGCGGAGGACGCCGAGCAGCCCACGCATCTCCGCCAATGCCTCGCGGCCCGAGGTCGCGATGGACTCCAGGATCTCCGCCGCACGATCTGGTCGGCCGGCCACTGCCATCCGGCCGCCCTCGGCCTGGGCGACCATCACCGCCAGCGAGTGCGCGACCACGTCGTGCATCTCGCGGGCGATCCGTCGCCGCTCGTCCGCGGCTCCCTGGTCCGCCAGCGCGCCGATCCAGGAGATCCGGGTCGCGCGGAAGCGACCCAGTGCCCAGGCTGCCGCCGTCCCGCCGAGCACGGCGGCGGTCAGGAACAGGCGCCACACCCACATCGCCGACACGGGCAGGATGAACTGCGTGTCCCACAGGCGCACGACGGTGAGGAGGCAACCGACCAGGCCGATCCCGAGGGCGACGGTCGGCCACGGCGGGTCGGAGTGTGCGGCGACGGAGTAGAGCAGGACGAAGAACATCAGGCTGGTGGGCAGCAGCACCGGTGCGTACTCCCCGCCTGCCTCGACCGCGGTCGGGCCGCCCAGGTCCGGGGCGGCCACCAGGGCCAGCATCGCGAGGCAACCCAGGCCGAAGACCTCCCGTGGCCACCGGTGCGCCACCGCGACCAGCGCATGGAGCGCGACCAGCGCGACGACGAGGACCGTCGTCCACGCGCGGCCGGCGTCGCCGTCGCGGACGGAGGTGAGCCCGACCGGGAGCAGCACCAGCCCGAGGGCCACCGCCAGGCCCGCCTGCCCCGCGTCCCCGAGCCACCGGGGTCCGGGGGACATGGGCGCGAGCGTGGTCACGCCGATCAACCTAGCGCCGGCCACGGCCTTGGCTGCGCGTCTCGGATCTGAGACGCCCTCGGGGCCGTGCACGTTGACCGCGCGGGCGCGAGCCGATGGACTCAGCCCATGACCTTCGAGGCGATGTGGCGCGACCTGCACTCCGTGGGGCGGTCCGCGTCGTCCGGCGGCTACTTCCGCCAGCCCTGGACCTCGGCCGAGTCCGAGCTGCGTGCCTGGTTCACCGAGGCCGCGCTCGCCCGCGGGCTCGAGCTCGAGACCGACGGGATGGGCAACCAGATCGGATGGTGGCGGCCGGCCGCGTCGTCTGGTCTTCCCGGCGTCCTCACCGGCTCCCACCTCGACTCCGTCCTCGACGGTGGTGCGTACGACGGCCCGCTCGGCGTCGTCTCGGCCCTCGCGGCCGTCGACGTGTTGCGCGCTCGCGGGTTCTCTCCGAACAGGCCGATCGGCGTCTCCGTCTTCACCGAAGAGGAGGGATCGCGGTTCGGGCTGGCCTGCCTCGGGTCTCGCCTCGTGACCGGCGCCTCGACGTGGGCGGACGCGCGCGAGCGCCAGGACCGCGACGGCGTCTTCCTCGGTGATGCCGTCTCCGACGCCGGTCTGGATCCCTCGAAGGGACTGCTCTCGCTCGACGACGTCGGCTGCTTCGTCGAGCTGCACGTCGAACAGGGCCGCGACCTCGTCGACCGCGACGTCGCCGTCGGTGTGGCGAGCGAGATCTGGCCGCACGGCCGCTACCGCTTCGACTTCGCCGGCGAGGCCAACCATGCCGGCACCACGCGGATGGAGGACCGCCGCGACCCGATGCTCACCTACGCCATGACCGCGCTGGCCGCCAACAAGCAGGCACGCCTCGCGGGCCAGCGCGCCACGTTCGGTCGTCTCGAGGTGGCGCCCAACGGCACCAACGCCGTGCCCTCACGTGTCACGGCCTGGCTCGACGCCCGGTGCTCCTCCGACGACTCCCTCGCCGAGCTCGTCGACGCGATCTCCAGGCAGGGCAGCGAGCGCGCCGAGCGCGACGGCACCTCCCTGACCGTCACCGCCGAGTCGGTGTCCGGCTCGGTCGCCTTCGATCCCGAGCTGGCCCGCGACCTCGCGACCATCGGCGACTGGCCGATCATCCCGACCCAGGCCGGCCACGATGCCGGCATCCTCTCCGCCGCTGGCATCCCGACCGCGATGCTGTTCGTCCGCAACCCGACGGGCATCTCGCACTCCCCCGACGAGTTCGCCGAGATGGCCGACTGTCTCGCCGGGGTCGACGCGCTGGCCGACACGTTGGCGAAGCTGGCGTCGTGACGACGTACCTGCTCGAACGTGCCCTGCTCCCCGACGGAGTTCACGACGACGTCCTCGTCGAGGTCGTCGACGGCCGCTTCGCCTCGGTCGAGGCGGGGGTCCTCTCGGGTGCTGCCGATCGCGTTCCCGGCCTCACCATCCCGGGCCTCGCCAACACCCACAGCCACGCGTTCCACCGGGCCCTGCGCGGCCGCACGCAACGCGAGCGCGGCAGCTTCTGGACCTGGCGCGAGCAGATGTACGCCGTCGCCGAGCGCCTCGACCCGGACAGCTACCTAGCGCTCGCGACCGCGACGTTCCGCGAGATGGTCGCCGCCGGGGTGACCAGCGTCGGCGAGTTCCACTACCTCCACCACCAGCCGGACGGGCGGCCCTACGACGAGCCCAACGCCATGGGTGTCGCCCTGATCGAGGCCGCCCGGATCGCCGGTCTGCGGATCACGCTGCTCGACACGCTCTACCTCTCCAGCGGGTTCGGCGCTCCGCCCGAGGGTGCGCAGGTGCGGTACGACGACGGGTCGGCCGACGCCTGGGCGTCACGGGTCGCCGAGCTGGCGAGCTCCGACTCGGCGCTGATCGCGGGCGCGCTCCACTCCGTCCGCGCCCTTCCGACGGACCCCGCTGCCGCCCTCGCACCGCTCGCCGGATGGGCAGCCGGTCGGCCACTCCACGTCCACCTCTCCGAGCAGGTCGCGGAGAACGACGGCTGCCTTGCGGCGTACGGCGTCACCCCCACGCGACTGCTCGCCGACCACGGCCTCCTCGGGCCGCTCACCTCCGCCGTGCACGCGACCCATCTGACGGACGACGACATCGCATTGCTGGGCGCGGCCCGGGCGTTCGTGTCCTTCTGCCCCACCACCGAGCGTGACCTCGGCGACGGCGTCGGTCCCAGCCGCGCGCTGGCCGACGCGGGCGCGCGCCTGACCCTCGGCTCCGACAGCCACGCCGTCATCGACCTGTTCGAGGAGATGCGCGCCGTCGAGCTCGACGAGCGCCTCGTCAGCCAGCAGCGCGGACACTGGCAGGCCGCGGAGCTCGTGCAGGCAGCCACCACCTCGGGGCACGCCAGCCTGGGCTGGGACGACGCCGGCGCGATCGCCGTCGGCCAGCGCGCCGACCTCGTCACCCTCGACGCGGCCAGCCCCCGCACCGCCGGCACCGGTGCCGACGAGCACACCGTGGTCTTCGCCGCCGCCGCGGCCGACGTCACCATGACCATGGTCGACGGGCGGATCGTCTTCCGGCAGGGTGATCGCGAGAGCGTGGGACGAGACCTCGCCCAGGCGATCGGGAAGGTGTGGGCCTTGTGAGCATCCTGATCACTGGCATCGGCGAGCTGGTCACCAACGACCCCGCACGCCCACGGCCCGATGACCACCGTGACCCCACCGGGGCGCTCGGGCTCGTCGATGACGCTGCGGTCGTGCTCGAGGGCAGCACCGTCGCCTGGGTCGGACCCGCCGGCAGCGCACCCGCGGCCGACACGGTCTACGACGCCGGTGGCCGCGCCGTCATCCCGGGCTACGTGGACAGCCACAGTCACCTGGTGTTCTCGGGCGATCGCGCGCAGGAGTTCGCCGCCCGCATGACGGGTGAGCCCTACTCCGCCGGCGGCATCCGCACCACCGTTGCGGCCACTCGCGCGGCCTCCGACGAACAGCTCATGTCGCACGTCGCCCGTCTCGTTGCCGAGATGCGGGCCCAGGGCACCACCTCACTGGAGATCAAGAGCGGCTACGGACTGACGGTCCACGACGAGGCTCGCTCGCTCGCCGTGGCCCGGCACTTCACCGAGGACACCACCTTCCTCGGCGCCCACGTCGTACCGACCGACACCACCCCCGAGGACTACGTCGACCTCGTCACGGGCCCGATGCTGACCGCGGCAGCACCCCACGCCCGCTGGATCGACGTCTTCTGCGAGGACGGCGCCTTCGACGTCGACCAGGCACGAGCGATCCTGGCAGCGGGCACCGACAACGGCCTGCGCGGTCGTCTCCACGCCAACCAGCTGACCTACGGCGGTGGCGTGAAGCTCGCCGCGGAGCTCGGCCTGGTCGCGGTCGACCACTGCACCTACCTCGCTGACGACGACGTCAGCGCGCTCGCCGACTCCGGCACGATCGCGACGCTCCTGCCGGGCGTGGAGTTCTCGACCCGGCACCCCTATCCCGATGCGCGGATGCTGATCGATGCCGGCGTGAAGGTCGCGATCGCCAGTGACTGCAACCCCGGTTCGTGCTTCACGTCATCGATGGCGCTGTGCATCGCGCTGGCCGTCCGCGAGATGCGGATGACCCCGGCAGAAGCGCTCCATGCCGCGACCGCCATGGGCGCCGCCGCCCTCGACCGCGACGACGTCGGTGTGATCGCCCCGGGCAAGCGCGCGGACCTCGTGCTGCTCGACGCGCCGTCGTACCTCCACCTCGCCTATCGTCCGGGCGTCCCGCTCGTCGCCGGCGTCTGGCAGGGCGGCCGGCCGGTGACGCCGGTCGCCTGAGCGCTTGCCGTGGCCACTTCGTCGGACGCAACGCGGGACGTCCGACGTTGCGGTTGCCCCGGCAGCCACTTCGGCGGACATCCCGGCTGACGTCCGACGACCTGGCCGCCCCTTCGTCGGACATCCCGGCGGACGTCCGTCGATCAGGCGGCACCCATCGCCGCGAACAGCACGGCGGTCGCGTGGCGCACGGGATCGTCGTACGCCGCACGACGCGCACCGGCCAGGGCCTCGTCCAGCCGCTGACCGAGAGCCAGTCCGGCGTGCAGGTCGAGCATCACCTGCACCGTCGCGGCGTCGTCCACGTCGGCGATCGACGCGATGACACCCGCAGTGCCCTGGGTCAGCAGGGCCGACGCGAAGCCGATGACGTCCTGGCCCCCGATGGCGGCGACCACGCCCGATCGACAGGCGGGGAGCACGATCCGGTGCGGCGGGTGCGAGAGCCGGTGGATGTCGTCGACGGTGAGCGGGCCGTCGGCGAGGTTGAGGCTGGAGAACATCGGGCTCTCCGCACGGAAGAAGCCGTGGGCCGCGATGTGCGCCAGGCCTGCGCCCTCCAACAGCGTGAGCGCCCGGGGCACGGTCGCGTCGTCGAGGGCGAGGCTGGTCGAGCCGGCGTACAGGTCGGCGACCGTCGCCACCTCTGCGCCGCCCGTGGGCAGTCCGGGACCGGCCACGAAGACGGCCCGCTGGGACTGGGAGACCGCCTTGTGTGCCCGGACCCACGCGGTGGCGGACGGGGTCAGCGCGACCGGCCGGTCGTGGAGCGAGGGAAGCAGCCCCCACGGGGCACCGAGGAACGCGGCCGGCGGGGAGATGACCACGGCGCGATCGCTGGGCAGCAGCCGAGCCACGCGTCCGAGCAGGGCGGTCTCCAGCCGGAGCGCGAGCGGCGCCAGGTCGATCGGCCGGCCGCGAGTCGCGCTGCGGAGGCCGTACAGCGCGCGATCCACCGCCTTGTGCGCCGCCTCGAGAGGGCCGACCTCGACGGTTCGCCAACGGCCGTCGCGGACGACCACCGCGTGCAACAGCCCATCGACGTTGATCAGCTGCACCAGGATCCGGTCGCCGAGATGCTCGACCAGCTCCCCGGCAGAAGCAGGCGCCGCCGGTCCGCCCGCTCCGGAGGTCGCGGCCCAGGCCAGCCGGACTGCCCGCTCCTGCTGGGCACGCTCGCGCGCCATGCTCTGGATGAGCTCGGGGTCCGTCTCCTCGACGATGCGGTGCGACAGACCGCGGATGGTGGCGAGGTGTGCGTCGATCACCGGGTCCTGCGGCGCGGGGACGGGTTCGCTCAGCGACGCCGCACGGCCGCGGTCGCTCCAGTGCACGAGCGCGCGAGGGCCACGCGGGAACGCGTGCCGAACGGCCAGTGCAGAGAGATCGGCGCTGTGGATCGCGGTCAGTGCGCGCAGCTCGGGACTGCCGAGGGAAGCGCGATGCTCGGCCAGTGCGTCCAGGCCGCGACCAACGGCCTGCAGCACGCGGGGTCGCCCCTGCACCTCCAGGTCGAGCGCGCGCGCCAGCCAGGCCGTGCTGCGGCTCAGGGGGTTGCCGCGTTGGCGACCGCGCGCTGCTCGGGAGAGGTACGCCGAAGCGCCGGCCGGGTCCTTGGCAGTGAGCTCCCGTCCGGCCAGCAGCGCGGCCAGGACCCCGTCCTCGGTGTGGTCGTCGACGAGCGAGTCCGCGAGGGTGACGGCGGCCCGACGAGACCCCCGGCCGAGCTCGATCCGGGCCCGGAGGGCGACGAGATCGGCACGCCCGCGCCACCAGTCCCGCTGCTGGCGGGCGAACAGTCGACGGGCAGCGGCTGCATCGGCCAGCGCGAGCTCCGGGTGGCCCTGGCCGAGTCGGGCGCTCGCCCGCATCACCAACAGCTCGGCCCGGGACCGCGGCCTGGTGCTGGTCCATTCGGACGTCGACTCGATCACGTCGATCGCCTCGTCGGAGAGGCCCGCCACGAGGAGGACCCGAGCCCGATCGAGGGCCAGGTAGAACTGCGGGTCCCCTCGGGCCGCGTACTGGTCGGAGAGGTCCGCGAACGCGTTGAGTGCGGCCGGCACGTTGCCGCGGAAGAACTGGATCAGCGCGAGGTTGTTGCGCACGTGGAGCAGGTCCAGGTGCTGCCTGCGCCTGGTGAAGAGGGTGTCGGCGGCAAGCAGGTCACGCTCGGCGGCGTCGAACTCGGCGAGCAGGATCTCGACGTGCGCTCGCAGGTTGAGGGCGCGCGCCTCCCAGATCTCGTCGCCCGAGGTGTGGAAGTCGGGCACGGCCTGTTGCAGATCGGCGATGGCACCGGCATGGCGGCCGAGGGTGGCGAGCACGTGCGCGCGTCGCATCAGCACCTTGGGGCGGACGGCTCCGCCGGGGGAGGCGTTGCGGACTGCCTCGTCGAGCTCGCGCAGGGCTGCGGTTGATCGGCCGCGCAGCGCGAGCGCGACGCCGAGAGTGGCCTGGACATCGGCGAGGCGGTCCGGGTCGGCTTCCTGGGCCAGCCTCTGCGCCGTACGAAGGTGGCTGAGGGCGAGGTCGATGTCGCCCCGATCGCGCAACACGATCCCCAGAGCCTGGTGGGCGTACGACAGGGCGACCGGGTCAGTGACACCCGAGATCGCGGCACTGGCCACCGAGACGGCCTGTTGGGGGTCCGCGATGGCCATGGCCAGGAGCTCGTCGCCGGGCTGATTTCGCACTCCTCAAACCTCCCCACCGGTTGGCTGAATCGCTATCCTCAGGCGAGGTCTCGCCGCTCCGGCGTCGCCGTCACGCTCCATCCAAGCCCATCTGGGGGGACCGTCATGGACAATCCGTCAACCGGCGCTGCGGGCGCCGAGCCCGGTCGCGAAGAACACGAGAAGGGTGACCGGCTGCAGGAGGCGATTCTTCGTGAGCAGGTGCGCTACCTGATCAAGGCGCTGGGCGGCCCCGACTTCGCGGCGGTGGTGTGGAACGACATCGGGGGCATCGACTACCTCTACCGCCCGGGCTTCGTGTTGGCGCGCGACGAGCACTGGCGCGACGTCGCCGAGCTGTTGGGCGCTGAGCGCGTGCGCGACGAGAGGTCGCAACAACTGCGCGGACTGACGGTCCTGAAGGTGCCGATCGATGACCAGAACGACACGACTGATCGCTTGCGGACGGTTGATCGCGAGCTCGGCGTCGGCAAGGCCACGCCGGACCACATCCTCTTCGTGACCCCGAATCCTGGCAGCGCCTGCCCGGCGACGGAGCCCGAGGAGCCCGGAGCGGCACCAGCGCCGTACCCGCCCATCAGCAGCGACACCGGCGCAGGCACTGGCGTCTTCGTGTCCGTCGTCGACACCGGTTGGTGGCCGCCCGCAGCGCACCCGGGTTCTCCGTCGCCGTGGCTGTCCGGAGTCGACGGTGACCCCGAGACGATCGACCTGAACAACATCCACCCCTATGCGGGCCATGGCACGTTCATCGCCGGCGTCGTCCGCACGCAAGCACCGGCGGCCGAGATCCGGGTCGAGGGCTTCCTGCCGCTCGGTGGCGCGGCGTACGAGTCGGAGATGGTGATCCAGCTCGGTGAGGCCCTGGAGCTGAGCCCCGACATCATCTCGCTGTCCGCGGGCTGCCCGACGCGCGGCGAGCTGCCACTGCTGAGCTTCGAGGTGTTCTGGGAACAGCGCCTGAGCCACCAGAAGGGCACCGTGCTCGTGGCCGCGGCCGGCAACGACGCGCACCGCCTGCCGTTCTGGCCGGCGGCGTTCCCCTGGACTGTCTCCGTCGGCGCGATCGATGCCGACGGCGAGCGCGCCGACTACTCCAACTTCGGCAGCTGGGTGGACGTCTACGCGCTCGGCACCGACCTGGTGAACGCCTATCCGACCGGCACGTTCTTCTGCCACCAGCCGCCGAACGTCGGCGACGAGCGACACTTCACGGGGCTGGCGAAGTGGAGCGGGACGTCCTTCTCGACGCCCTTGGTGTCGGGGCTGATCGCGGCCCGGATGAGCCAGCACGGGATCAGCGCACGCTTGGCCGCCGACGAGCTTCTCGCCGAAGCCGCCGTCGCCGGGCGACGTGGCGTGGGGCCGGTGCTGGAGCCCAACAACTAACCGATCAGAACGTCAGCCACTGGGTCGTGCCCTTGCCCTCGATGGTGAAGCGCACCGGGCCGGGCAGGTTGCCGACGAGCTCGAACACGCCGTCCTCGTCGCTGGGCGACTCGAGCCGCTCGCCGACGACGTTGGTCATCACCACGGTCACCGTGCCGCCGGGCAGCACGTGCCCCATGATGCGGTGGCCGTCGATCTCCAGCTCGAGGCTGCCGATGCTGGAGCTGAAGGACACGGTGCGTGGCTCGTCCACTCCGGCGCTGCGGACCGTGGAGGCCGTCTCGAGGGAGTCGTAGGTCAGCTCCATCAGGTCTTCGTCGATGGTGCGCCAGGTGAAGGCCGCCTGGGCCGCTTCGCGGTGGCGTGGGTCCACGTCGTCCTTCGCGCGCAGAGCAAGAGCGAGGTCGTCGAGGATGGCCTGCTCTTCAGGGGTGCTCTCGTTCATTGGTTTCTCCCGTCAGGGCCAGGTGGTGCGAGGTGCCGCAGGGCGCGGCTGTTGCGTAGTTGCTGGATCGCTCGGGCCCGGGTCGGCCCGATGCTGCCAACGGGGATGCCGGATCGCCGGCTGATCTCCGCGTAGCTCAGGGGTGGATCCTCAGTGAGTAGAAGCAGTAGTGCTCGCCTGTCGGCGGGCAGCTCGAGGAGAGCGTCCACCAGGGCCGAGTGTCGTTCGGTGACCATCAGGGCGTCCGCGAGGTCGGGTGCGTCGTCGTCTCGCTCGAAGGTCGGAGATTCTTGCGGATCGGTCGGGACCATCCGGCCACGACGCTGGAGCAGCCGCAGGCACTCGTTGCGGGTGACTGTGGACAGCCAGCCGGGCAGGGCCAGCGGTTCCTCTATGCGGTCGAGATGCTCGACCAGGCGCAACCACACGGTCTGGTTGACGTCGTCGGCATCGGCGCCGTACACGCGATGACGCCGAATGAGGGACGTCACCAGAGGCAAAAGGCGTTCGACGAGCTGGTTCCACGCGGTTTGGCTGCCCCCGCGAGCCTCGGCGACCAACGTACCCATGTCCGTCCCCCCGGTCGGCCACGGTGATCCGCTCCGAACGCTCCCTCCACTCATCATGATGACGTCCCTCACATTGGTTAAGAGCGAGCTGCTGGGTCCTTGATACACCCAGTTCGCGATCCGGCTGATCTATTCCGCTGGCCACAGCCTCCCGTCCCACGAACCGATCCGGCAACCGGGGTCTGGAGTGGGCCGAATAGGCCCGTCTGAGGTAGCTCCGAACCCGATCTGAGGTAGCCACGGAGACCGGGATAGGACACCTGCCCGATGTGACCACCTACCTCAGCAGCGGAATCTCTACTCATCCCGCCAGACCGGCGGAGTCACCGATGAAGGAGAGACCATGTTCGCCACGGACAGCTTCATGAATGCCGAGGTCACCTACCGCGAGGGTCGCGTACGCCGCGAGTGGAGCGGTCGCCGCTTCAGGGCGGAGCAGCGTCGCATGAAGGACGCCGAAGCCCGATGAGCACGACCCAGTCAGCGGCCCGTTCCACCGATCAGGTGGAAACCGGGGAGCCGTTGTCGGCGGGAGACGACACAATGACGTTCGTGTCGACCTCCCGCAGCACTGACCTCGTAGGACGCGATGCCGAGCTGGCAGAACTCATCTCCCAGCTCGGCATTCGCGCGTCCGGGGCCAGTCTGACCCGCGACAGCCGGTCCGTGCTGTTGGCCGGCGATGCCGGTGTCGGCAAGACCCGACTGCTGACCGAGCTCCGCGACGTCGCCGTCGCCGAGGGCTGGTTCGTCCTCGCCGGGCACTGTCTCGACCTGGCCGACGGTTCGCTGCCCTACCTTCCCTTCTCCGAGATCCTCGGTCGCGTCCTGACGGACCGGCCGGAGGTGGCTGCGAGCGTGACCGAGCGTCACCCCACACTCGCCCGCCTCCAGCCCGGCCGTCGGCTGCGTGCCGCCGACGATCGCGACGAGGACCAGTCGCTCGACCGGGGCAACATCTTCGCGGCCTTCCACGACCTCCTGGAGACTCTCGCCGAGTCCGGCGCGCTGCTGGTCGTCGTCGAGGACACGCACTGGGCCGACCAGTCGACGCGCGACATGCTCAGCTTCCTCTTCTCCCGGCCGTTCGCCGGGCCGGTCAGCCTGGTCGTGTCCTACCGCTCCGACGACCTGCACCGGCGACACCCGCTCCGACCGCAGGTGGCGGAGTGGGCCAGGCTGCGCGGAGTCGAGCGGATCCAGGTCGACCCGCTCACCGACGGTGACGTGCGGCGGCTGGTCTACTCGATGCACAAGGACTCGACCATCCCCGAGGCCAGCGTCGCGGAGATCGTCGACCGTGCCGAGGGCAACGCGTTCTTCGTCGAGGAGCTCGTCGGCGCGACCTGGGCCACCGGCGGCCAGATCCCGGCCGAGCTGGCCGACGTGCTGCTCGTCCGCCTCGACGGCCTCGACGAGCGCACCCTCGAGGTCGTCCGCGTCGCCAGCGTGGCGGGTCGCCACGTCTCCCACGAGCTGCTCGCGGCCGTCACCGGTCTCGGCGCCGCCGAGCTCGAGGGCGCGCTCCGCTCGGCGGTCGAGTCCAACGTGCTCGAACAGGCCCGCAGTGCGTCCTACGCCTTCCGGCACGCGCTCCTCGGTGAGGCGGTCTACGACGACCTGCTGCCCGGCGAGCGCTCGCGGCTGCACACCGCCTTCACGGCGGCGTTGCAGTCGGGCCGCGTCGCCGGCACAGCTGCCGAGCTCGCCCTGCACGCGCGGCGGGCCGGCGACCGGCTGACCGCGGCCGTGGCCAGCATCGAGGCCGGCAACCAGGCGTTCGCGGTCGGTGGCCCCAACGAGGCGGCGATGCAGTTCCTCGAGGCGTGGCGGCTGCTGGCTGCTCTGCCGGAGGTGCCCGACGACATCGACATGCATGCCCTGGTCCGCCGGTGCTCCGAGGCGTTCATCGCCTCCGGCCGGGTGTCCAAGGCGATCTCGGTGCTCCGTTCCCACCTCGCGTCCATGCCGGCCGATGCCTCGCCGATCGACCGCGGCCAGATCCTGACGTCGATCGCCGCCGCGCTGCTGCTCACCGACACCACCGAGGATCCCGAGGCGATCGCGGCCGAGGCGGTCGGGCTCCTGGCCGACGGCCCGCCGAAGCTGCTCGCTCGCGCCCTCGGCGTACACGCCCAGAGTCTCGGCTGGTCGGACGAGGCGCGCGCCCGGGCCGTTGCGATGGAGGGGCTGGCGCTGGCCGAGAAGCACAGCCTGACCGGGATCGCCGTCGAGATATCGACGACGCTGATCAGCCTCGACGACAGCCCCGACCTCGACAAGCTCCGCACGGCCTGGCTCGGCGCCGCCGAGCGCGCCCGCGCCGAGGGTCACGTCCAGGCCGAGCTCCGCGCGCTCTACTTCCTGGGCCGGTTCCACCACGACCGCGGCGACTTCGAGGCAGCCCTGGAGGCCTACGACGCGGTCCTCGTCCGGGCCGAGCAGGTCGGCCTCCGGTGGGCGCCCTTCCCGGCGGAGGCGCGCTGGATGAAGGCCAGCGTGCTGGCCGATCGTGGTCGCCTCGACGAGGCGTTCCAGCTGCTCGACGTCTCCGGCCTCAATCCGCCGGTCGTCTACGAGTGGCTCTACTTCGCCCACCAGGTCCTGGGCATCGCGATCCGGGGGAAGTGCAAGCCCGACTCGTTCACCACGCTGCGCGACTACTGGTCGCACGACGGGCTGATCGCGATCATCGGCGCATCCGCCGAGCTGGTGCGCGCCGACCAGGAGGTCGATCCGGCGTGGGCGGTCGAGATCTACGACCGCGTCGTCGAGACCGTCCGGCCGTTGTGGCACGAGTGGTTCCAGGCCCGCCTGCGGCTGACCGCGACCGTGATCGGCATCCACGGGTCCGCGGCGGCCCAGCAGTCGGTCGCCGAGCGAGAAGCGTCCGCCGAGGTCGTACGCCGCATGCTGAGCGACGGCGAGCGCGTCATCGACTTCTACGCCGAGTACGAGACGGCCCGCGGCCCCGAATACCAGGCCTGGGTGGCGCGCCTCGCCGCCGAGGACCTGCGCTGGCGGTGGCTGAGCCAGCTCGATCCGCCGAGCGCCGAGGAGCTGGGGTCCGTCTGGCTGGCCACCGAGGAGGCCTTCGTCGCCTACGGCAGCGTCTACGAGATCGCCCGGGTCCGGGCCCGCTGTGCGGAGGTGCTGCGGCAACCGGCGACGCCGCCGGCGCTCGTGCGATGGGCGACCTGGCGCGCGAGGCCGCGCGCGCCCTCGGCGCCAAGCCGCTGCTGGCCGAGCTCACCGCGCTGGGGTCGGGCGCCCAGCCCGTGCGGTCACCGGCCGACTCCGTGACCCTGACCCCGCGCGAGACCGAGATCCTGGCGCTCGTCGCCGAGGGCCGCACCAACGGGGAGATCGGCAAACAGCTCTTCATCAGCACCAAGACGGTGTCGGTCCATGTCTCCAACATCCTCGGCAAGCTCGCGGCCTCCTCCCGCACCGAGGCGGCGGCGATCGCGCGCCGCCACGGAATGCTCCCCGCCTGACCGCCGGGGTGCGGCTCACCGGCACAATGTCGGTCGATGACTGACGAGGACTTCCGCTGCTCCGTGGGCAGCCGCGACGACGGCGAGCCGCTGGCCGGGACGGCGCCGACCGACACTGCGTTCCTGTTCGTGGAGTACCCCGGCGCCTGGGGCCGTCAGGCCGTCGCGGAGAGCCGCCTGCCCGAGGCGGTGCGGACGTTCCTCGACGGACTGGAGGGGATCCGGGTGCAGCTGATCCGGCGCAACGGTGGCGTGAGCGGGCCCGGCATCCGGGTGTTCCACGCGGTGGCGAACGACGAGGGCTTCGCCGTACGCACCGCCGTGCTGTCCGACGTCGACGCCCTACTCACCATCGACCTCGAGCGCGACCTCACCGACCACGACGGCGGCCTGTGGCTGGTCTGCACCAACGGTCGTCGCGACCGGTGCTGCGCCGAGATCGGTCGCCCGATCACGGCCGCCCTCGCGACCCGCTGGCCGGAGGGGACGTGGGAGACCACGCACCTGGGCGGCCACCGGTTCTCCGGCACCCTGCTCGCGCTGCCGAGCGGTCACACCCTGGGCCGGTTGTCGATCGACGGCGCGATCGAGGCGTGCGCCGAGGTCGAGGCGGGGGAGTTCCGGTCGAGCTGAGCGGGGTCGCGCCGGCCGCAGCGGGATGGAGCAGGTGCGCGAGCTGCACGTCCTGGGCGGCGGCAGCCCCGATGTCGGGATCGTCGAGGTGCGAGGTCCCGAGCGTCGCCGGCTGCGGTGACCTGAAGGTCAAGGGCTCGGCGCGCTTCGAGATCGGGCCTAGCATCGGATCATGACCTCGCTTGAGCAGAGACCCGAGCAGATGGCGACGACCGACGCGGAGGTGCACGCGCTGACGGCGCGCCGCTACGCGAAGATGCGCCCACTGGCGTCGTCGAAGAGTCCGGTCGTGCTCGACGGCCTGCCGCCGGGCCCGCGCTGGCCCGCGATCGTCCAGAGCATCGCCCTGTTGCGGTTCCGGCACCAGTTCGTGCCGTGGGCGCATCGCACCTACGGCGACGCCTTCACCATGCGGATCCTGCCGCAGGGCCGCCCGATCGTGCTCTTCACCAAGCCGGAGCAGGCCCGCGGGATCTTCGCCGGCGACCCCGAGGTCTTCCATGCCGGCAAGGGCAACGCCATCCTCGGCCCGATGATGGGTGAGCACTCCTTGCTCCTCCAGGACTCCAGCGAGCACAAGCGCGCCCGCAAGCTGCTGATGCCCGCCTTCAACGGCCACGCGTTGCGTGAGTACGCCGCACTCGTGACCGACGTCGCCACGGCCGAGGTGGATTCGTGGCTGCCGGGGGAGTCGTTCTCCGCCCTCCAGCGGATGAACCGGCTGACCCTCGAGGTGATCCTGCGCGTCGTCTTCGGTGTCACCGACGAGCCCCGGCTCGCCGAGATGCGGCCGCGGGTCAACAAGGTGGTCGACATCAGCCCGGCGATCCTCTTCGGCTACGGCATGCCGCGGCTGCAGAACTTCGGCCCGTGGAAGCGATCGATGGACAACGCGTTCGAGCTCGACGCACTGATCTACGCCGAGATCCGCGAGCGCCGCGCGGCGTCCGACCTGGCTTCTCGCCCCGACGTGCTCTCGCGCCTCATCCGCGTCGGCACCGAGGGCGACGACAGTGATCGGCTCACGGACGAGGAGCTGCGCGACCAGCTGATCACCCTCCTGCTCGCCGGCCACGAGACCACCGCGACGGCCCTGGCCTGGGCGCTCTACGAGGTCGGTCGCTCTCCCTAGCTGCTCGCGCGGTCGCGCGCCGCTGCCCTCGAGGGGGACAACGACTGGCTCGAGGCAGTGCTCAAGGAGTCGATGCGGCTGCACCCGGTGATCCCGATGGTGGTGCGGACGCTGATGAAGCCGGCCACCGTCGGCGGCTACGACCTGCCTGCCGGCACCACGGTGGGGCCGTCGATCATCATCGCCCACTCGCGCGCCGACAACCACGATTCGCCCTCGTCGTTCCGGCCCGAACGGTTCATCGAGGGCCAGCCCGCCACCAACACCTGGATCCCGTTCGGCGGCGGCGTACGCCGTTGCATCGGCGCCGGCTTCTCGCTGATGAGGGCGTGGTCGTGCTGCGCGAGGTGCTCTCTGGCTACGCCGTCGAGTCGATGGGCGAGGACGTGCCGAAGGTTCGCAACATCACCAGCGTGCCGCGCGAGGGCGCGACGATCCGCGTCACTCGCTGAGGGCGTCCCGCACCTGCGACTCGGCGCGCCCGTAGTCCGCCAGGTCGTAGTCATGCTTCGGAGCGCGTACGCCGCTGCGTGAGCGTTCGAGCTCGGCGGTCACCGCTTCGGCGACGGAGTCGCTCCAGTCGAACCCGGCTGCGGCGTACACCCCGCGGACGGTCTCGACCGGCGCGCCGACGAGGTCGTCGTACGCCACGTCGATCACGTCGCCCGAGTGCCGGCTCGCTCGGAACGCCGCCTGCTCGCGGACGAGCAGGTCGAGCTGGGTGCGGCCGATGGTGTCGCCCACGAAGACGTCGGAGTAGCCGCGGGTCGAGGCGGCCGCGAGCGAGCACATCGAGGCGGTGCAGGCGACGACGTCACGGTGCGTGACCACGATGACCGCGTCGGGGTAGACCTCCTTGATCGCGTCGAGCGCGACCAGGTGGCTCGGGTTGTTGAGGATCCAGCGCTGGTCGGCGTCGTTGAGGCCGATCAGCTGGAGCAGCGCGCGGTGGCGCTCGTCGGCCGGCGTCCGTCCTGGCCGCCGAGCCATTCCGAGTAGCCGGGCGTGTAGCCCTGCGTCTCGAAGGCGACCGAGCGCCCGGTGTGCTGCAGGAGCCGCCAGCACTCCTCGTGCGACGCAGCGTCGGAGTAGTGCAGCCCGGCGAGCTCGGGGTTGGCCTCGTGGAACGCGGCGTAGCCGCCCTGCATCGCGCTGAAGATCGGGTCCTCGGCCCAGGTGTCGCGCGGAGGCCGCGGCTGCGGCAGGTCGGCCAGCCACTGCTCGAGCCCCTGGTGGCCGGGTGCACGGTCAGGAGGCGCTGCAGCAACGTCGTACCGGATCTCGGCAGGCCCATGATGAAGACCGGCTTCTCGATGGCGACGTCCGTCGAGGTCGGGTTGGCCGCGAAGCCCTGGCGGGCCATCAGCTTCGCGACGAGCAGCCCCTTCACCATGCCGCGCATGCGGTAGTTGCCGATGCCGGTCAGACCGGAGGCGGATGCGTAGTCCTCGAGCAGGACCGTGAGGCCCTCCTCGTGGTCGTCGTCACCGAAGTCCGACAGGCCGGTCGATCTGACCGCGGCGGCGGTGATGTCCTCGAGGGAGCCGACGTCGTCGCGTTGTCTCACGAGTGGAACTCGCCGCAGTCGATGTTCAGCGTCTGCCCGGTCACCGCACTCGCCAGGTCGCTCGCCAGGAACAGCGTCGCGCGTGCCACCTCGTCGGGCGTCGCGAGCCGCTTCAGGTCGGTCGGCCCGCCTTCTCGGCGTACACCTCCTCGTGGGTGCGGCCCGACTCCGACGCGATCCAGTCGAAGTAGGCCTTGTTCACGTCCTCGTAGATGTAGGACGGCGCGACCGAGTTGACCCGGATGCCGCGCGGGCCGAGCTCGGTCGCCAGGCTGGAGCTCAGGTGCTGGAGCGCGCCCTTGGACAGCTTGTAGCCGCTGTACTCCGGCTGGGAGCTGTAGACCACGCACGAGCTGATGTTGATGATCGAGCCACCGGAGTCCGAGAGCGCGTCCGCGAACAGCGCGCTCAGCCGCAGCGGCGCGAAGACGTTGGTCTCCTGCGCGTTGCGGAGGCCGTCCAGCTCGAGCGTCGTCAGCGGGTCCATCGGCGGGATCCCGAACGCGTTGTTGATCAGGCAGTCGACGCGACCGAACTCCTCGAGGGCCTTGTCCACGAGTGCGGCGCGCTGCTCCTCGTCGGTGATGTCGGTGGGTACGACGAGCGCTCGGCGTCCGAGGTCACGCACGACTGCGGCCATCTTCTCCAGCCGCTTCTCGGTGCGGCTCACGAGCACGAGGTCGGCTCCCAGCTTCGCGGCTTCCTCGCCGAGCGAGCGGCCCAGTCCCGGGCCGACACCAGAAAGCACGATCACCTTGTCCTGCAGCAACGTCATGGGCGTCAGACTAGAACCTGTTCCAGTTCGGCGTCGAGGGTTCGCCACGGGGAGACCCTCCCCGCGCCTGCCTGACGTCAGGCAGGCTCAGCCGGTCAGGAGGAAGAGCAGCAGCGTCGGGGTCAGTGTTCGCTCACGAGATCATTCTGCGTGCCACCCCGGTCTGACGGGCCCCGATGCGGGCGGCGTACTCGGACGGCGTCACGCGCTGGTCGTCCAGCGACGGCATCGAGGCGAGCGAGGCAACCGGCACGACCGACACTCGCGGCCCGTCGGCGTCGTCGAGCGGCCGCGTCACCCGCTGCCAGCGCAGCATCATCACGCCGGAGGCGTGCCCGGTCGTCTCCAGCCAGTTCGCGATGCCGGGGTCTCGCTCGCTGACGACGTATCGCAGCATCCCGTCCTGGCCGACGTGCGACTGCGCGCGCGTCAGCGAGGTCTGGTGGTGCTCGTAGTCGGTCGAGACGTACCACTTCGAGCCGACCTGGATGGCTTGGTACGGCGCCTCGCTGACCGGCACCTCGACCAGGAGGGCCTCGTCGTCGGCGAGCGCGTGCAGTGCCCGATCGAGGAGTACTGCGTCGACAACCCTCCCGGCGTCGGCGCGGGCACGGTCAGTGTGTTGACCGGCTCCTTGTAGGTGAACCACTCCGGGAACGCGAACCACGTCCTGATCCGCCCGGTGAGCATCTTGGCCGCGACGCCGTACCTCTTGTCCACGCGTTCGAGCGACACCGAAGAGCGGGGTACTCCCGCGGTGTCGAGGCGCTGGATCCGCAGCTGGCCGCGGGTCTCGAGGTTCCAGTCGGAGTAGACCTCACGCACGATCAGGGTCGAGCCCTTGCGCAGCCCGAGCTCGGGCCCGAAGCGCCACTCGAACGACCCGTCGGAGTCGATGTCCAGCTCACGGTCGTCGAAGGCCGCGAGCGTCTCTGGCGCGCCGGACGACGAGTACGTCCCGGCCATGATCTGGAAGGAGAGGTCGGCCGTGGTGCCGCGGCGCCCCGAGACGACGTACGACGCACCCTCGGTCAGGAAGGCGTTGAAGTAGACCGCGTCCGGGTTGTCGAGCCCCTGGCGGGCGTACTGGTGCGTGGGGTTGATCAGGACCGGGTGCTCGAGGTCGTAGTCGAACGCCATCTGGATCGCCGAGCGGATCGAGCCGGCCAGGTAGTCGAGTCCCTCCGCCAGCTCCTGCTCGGTGATCTCGAACGGCGGGTTGCGGATCAGCTCCTCGGCCTCGGCGATCGCGTCCCGAAACGCCTCCAGGCTCATGCGCGTGGTCCGCTGGTTGAGCAGCGAGCGCCAGCGAGCGTGTCGAAACCAAGGGCCCTCACAACACCACCTTGCCGATGACCGACTCGGCGTAGCGCTCCAGGTGCTCGATCTTCTTCGCCAGCGGTTCGGGATCCGGCCCCACGATGTAGGGCACCCGGAAGCCGACGATGCAGTCGGTGACCCCGCGGTCCTCGAGTCGCTTCACGCCGTCAGGGTCGTAGGCGTCGTACGAGATCACGTGCACCTCGAAGTCGTCGCGCGTGTCCCCCTCCTCGGCCCGGATCTCGGCGAGGCGGACCAGCAGCCGATCGAGCTCCTCACCGTCGCCGCCGGCATGCATCCAGCCGTCGCCCTTGCGTACGGCGCGGCGCAGCGCCGCATCGCTGTGCCCGCCGACGAGCAGAGGGATCGGCGCGGTCGACCCCGGGCTCTGCTTGAGCTCGGTGAACGAGTAGAACTCGCCGTCGTACCCGAAGAACTCACCCGACGTGAGCCCGCGCAGGACGTCCATGCACTCGTCCATCCGCTTGCCGCGGCGCTCCCACGGGACGCCGAGCGTCACGAAGTCCTCGGGCCACGGGGACAGCCCGACGCCGAGCCCGAGGCGGTTGTCGGAGAGGAACGCGAGCGAGGACGCCTGCTTCGCGACGAGCACGGGCGGACGCACGGGCAGCTTCAGCACGAACGGCGTGAGCCGTAGCGTCGAGGTCACCGCGAACAGGTGCGCGCACAGGATCATCGTCTCGATGAACTCCTTGTCCTCGAGGAACTCCCGGTCGCCGGTGTCGGTGTAGGGATAGCTCGAGTCGGACTCACGTGGATAGATCAGCGAGTCGGCCACCGTCATCGAGGTGTAGCCCGCCGCCTCGGCCGCCTGAGCGAGCGGGGCGTAGAACTTCGCCTGGGTCATCGCCTCGGCGTACGTGAATCTCATGGCCACACACTAGAACGTGTTCTAGGCTCGCGCCATGGACCTGCAGGAGCTGAGCGACCGCCAGGAGATCACCGACCTGATCACCCGCTACACGCGGGCGGTCGACACGAGGTCCTTCCACGACCTCGCCGACGTCTTCACCGACGACGCGGTGCTCGACTACTCGATCGTCGGCGGCCCGAAGGACGTCCCGGCCGTCGTGGTGCCATGGATCGAGAAGGGGCTGGCCGGATTCGACCGGTTCCAGCACCTGATCGGCCAGGTCTCGATCGTGCTCGACGGGGACACGGCCAAGGCGACGGCGTACTTCACGAACCCGATGGTGAGCATCAATCCCGACGGCTCGGAGAAGCTCTGGGAGGTGGGCGGCTACTACCACCACGACCTCGTGCGTACGCCGCTCGGCTGGCGCTCGCGCAGCATCGTCGACGACATGGTGTGGCACCGCGGCTTCTGACCCGGTTGGGATCCTGACCGCCCGTCCGTGACAATGGGACGACAGCAGGACCCAACGAGGAGAGTGCACGTGGCCGACAACAGCCCCGACAAGAGGGACCGCCCGGTCCTGACCGGGCTGATCGCGCTCGTTGCCGTCGCCGCGGTGATCGGTGTCATCGGCGGCCTGGCCGCCCTCGTCGGCAGCAAGGTGCTCGGCATCGACGGCGATGCCGCGGCCTCGTCGGAGGACAGCGCGACCAGCAACGCGTCGCTCTACCTGCCGGAGCCGACCATCACCTCCGAGACCGTGGAGCCCGAGACGGCGGCATCGCCGACCGTCGAGCCGGTCGACCCGTCGTCGAGCGCGACGAGCACCGAGATCTCGCTGACCGCGGGCCAGCGGTCGGTGGGCGCGATGCAGGAGATCGACCTCACCGGCACGTATGCCACGGGCGAGGGCGCGATCCTCCAGGTGCAGCGCTTCGAGAACGGCGCATGGGAGGACTTCCCGGTGACCATGCCCGTGAACAACCAGACCTTCTCGACCTACGTGCAGACCAGCCAGGCCGGCGAGAACAAGTTCCGCGTGATCGACACCGACAAGGAACTGTTCTCCAACGAGGTCATCGTCACCGTCGGCTGAGTCGGTCCACTCGTCGGGTGAAGTAGCCCACCCACACGGTCCCGACGGCCCCGCCGACGCCCATCACCAGGCAGGCCGCGGCGAGCGGTGCCGCTGCCGCAACGACGCTGACGAGCAGCGCGCCGCCGGAGATGCCGATGTCCCCGCACAGTCGCCAGCCGCCGAGGTACTGCGCCCGGCCCTCGACCGGGGCGGTGTCCGCGCCCAGCGTCATCACGATGCCGGAGCCGAGTCCGTTGCCGATCGCCATCACCACCATCACGGCGGCGACTCCGATGGCGTCGTTCGCGAGCGGGAGGAACAGGCAGCCGATGGCGCTGGTCGCGACGACGGGTACGGCGACGACGAACCGCCCGTAACGGTCCATCAGCCAGCCGCCGGGGAAGAAGAAGGCGATGTCGACCGCGGCGGCGGCCGCGAAGATGAGCGAGGTCGTGCTCGCGGACAGTCCGATGTGCTCGGCCCACAGGGGCAGCAGGCCGCTGCGCAGGGAGCGGCTGGCGGCGATGATCATGACGGCGACGCCCAGCGTGAGCAGTGTGCGGTGATGCGCCTTGAGCACGGAGACGACCGAGAGGTGCGGGGTTTCGCCACGGTGCTCGCGGCCGAAGTCGGGCATGGCCCGGGCGAGCAGGGCCGAGGACAGCGACATCGCGGCGGCCAGCCAGAAGACCCAGGTCAGCCCGCCGACGTGGATCAGGCCGGCGCCGAGCAGCGGACCGATCAGCACGCCGACGCGCATGCTGCCGCCGAGCCCGGACATGGCGCGCGCCCGGTAGGCCAGCGGGACGGCGTCGATCATGAAACCCTGCCGCGCCATCAGGAACACGGTCCAGGTCATCCCGCTGAAGAGCACCGCCAGCCCCAGGGCGAGGACGGAGTCGGTGAGGGCGGCGAAGACCATCGCCACCGCGTCCAGGGAGCCCACGACCGTGAGGGCACGCCGCTCGCCGATCCTTGCGATCACCGCTCCGGCGGGCAGCGAGGCGAACAGGCTGCCGATGCCCAGCAGGGCGACGATGAAGGCGGCAGTGGGGACATCCGCGCCGAGCTCGAGCGCACGCAGCGCGAGGATCGGCATGACCGCGCCGTGCCCGATCGCATTGACGACCGAGGGCCCGTAGGCCGGGAGCGCGATGTCGCGGAAGCGGAAGACAGTTGCTTCCTCGACGGCGCTGCCCCCGGAGCTCACCTGGCCATTGTCAACGCCCGCGCGACGACGGGCGCCACCGGCACGGTCTTCGGACGGCTCACGCGCTGGCCGAGGACGACGCCACCGATGACGAGCAGCACGCCGAGCGCCTGCACGGTGCCGAACACCTCGTGTGCGAACGCGACGCCCAGCGCCGTACCCACGACCGGGTTGATCAGGCCGATCAGCGACACGGCCCCAGCGGGCATGGCACGCAGGCCGGTGAACCAGCAGACATACGCAAGGCCGGTGCCGACGATCGCGATCCAGGCGTAGCCGAGCGCGGCCGGGAGGTCGACGGCCGGCGGTGCGCCCTCGACGATCAACGCGACGGGGAGCAGCGCGAGGCCGCCGACGACGAGCTGCCAGGAGACGAGCGTGATCATGTCGACCGGCGGTGTCCAGCGCTTGATCAGCACGAAGCCGAAGGCGCTGACGACCACCGAGCCGAGGGCGCCGGCGAGGCCGAGGGTGGTCACGCCGTCGGGGCTCTTGAGCACGAGGAGGGAGACACCGGCGAGGCCGATCAGGGCGGCTCCGATCCGCGCGAGGGCGGCCCGCTCGCCGATGATCAGCCAGGCCAGGCCCATCACCGCGAGGGGAGAGGTCGCCTGGACCGTCGCGGCGAGGCCGCCGGGTAGGTAGTAGGCCGCCACGAAGATCAGCGGGAAGAACATCCCGATGTTGAACAGCCCCAGGACGATCGCCTTCCACCACCAGTCACCGCGTGGCAGCTGGCGGCGCCAGGCGAGCAGGACGAGGCCGATCGGAAGGGCGCGGACCAGGGCCGCGAACAGCGGGCGGTCCGGGGGCAGGAACTTCTCGGTGACGATGTAGGTCGTGCCCCACGCGGCCGGGGCGACCGCGGTCAGGAAGATGATCCCGAGGCGGCTCCGAAGAATAGTTTCCATGGAAGATATAATAGTTGCGGGGGCAGATATATTCCACCCGTGAGTGATGACCTTGACCACGTCTCCCGGATCCAGTCGCAGTGGGCGCAGGAGCGGCCCGACCTCGACACCAGCGCCATGGGCATCATCGGCCGCCTGCACCGGCTGGCGGACGCGCTGCACGCCGAGCTCCGACCCGTCTTCGAGAAGGCCGGCCTGAGTGATGGGGACTTCGACGTGCTCGCCGCGCTACGCCGCGCCGGTTCGCCGTTCGCCCTGACGCCGGGTCAGCTCGCCGAGTCCACGATGATCACCTCGGGAACGGTGACCAAGCGTGTCGACCGGCTGAGCGCCGCCGGGCTGGTGACGCGCGAGCGTGTCGAGCACGACGGGCGCGTACGCCGCATCGCGCTCACCGACGCGGGTCGCGCCCTGGTCGACGAGGTGGTCGGGATCCACTTCGCCAACGAGGAACGACTGGTGGCGGGGTTCTCGGAGATCGAGCGCACGCGGCTGACGCACCTGTTGACACAGTGGACGCGGTCGCTCGGGATCTGAGTCGAGTTGGTTGTTGGGTGGCTGGCGCGCGGTCTCGCCCGGCGGTTGAGGAGGGCGCCCGCGCCCGTCACGAAACCGGGCAACCTTCAATCGCGGGCCACTTGTCATCAAAACACCTGTGGAAATCGAGTCGCAGGTTTGATCTGTGGATAACTCGAACACCTGTTCCTATTCATTGTTTTCACACGTAGAATTACGCCATGGAAACAACTCACGACCATCTCCAGCGGCACCCGCTGCTGGACATTGTCGCGAGCCTTTCCGACCAGCTCGACAAGGCCAGCACGTTCAACCCGACCTTCGTGCCCACGCGCGAGAAGGCGACCGCGATGCGCGAGCTGTCCGCGATCGTGTCGCGCGCCCAGGGACTACTGCTGTCGGTGATGGCCGCCTCCGGTGACGTGGCCGAGGAGACCGGCGCCCGCTCGGCCGGCGACTGGTACGCCGCCACCACCCGCCACGACCACCGCCCCAGCGTCGGCCTCGACCGGCTCGCCCGCTCCCTCGACACCAACCACGTCCACCTGGGTGCCGCGGTCCTCGACGGGCGGGTCAACCTCGACCAAGCCGTGGTGATCGCCCACGCCCTCGACGACCTGCCCACCGACACCTCGGTGTCGCCCGAGATCCGTGAACGAGCCGAGCTGCACCTCATCACTCTCGCCGACGACTTCGCACCCACCCCACTACGACGACTCGCCCGGAAGGTCCTCGAGGTCGTCGCCCCCGAGATCAGCGAGGAAGCCGACCGCAAAGCCCTCGAACGTGAAGAGCAGCTCGCTGCCGAACGCACCCGACTCGCCCTCACACCGCTGGGTGACGGCACCACCCGGCTCAGCGGCCGGATCTCCGATGCCGCGGCCGCGAGGTTGCGGACCTACCTCGAAGCGTTCGCCTCACCCCGACGACCGCCATCGAAGGCGATGGGGAACGCATCCCCACCCCCAGGCTCCTGGGTCTCGCGCTGGCCGACCTGCTCGAAGCACTCCCCGCCGACGTGCTGCCCGCCCACGGCGGGACCGCGACCACCGTGACCGTGCACCTCGACCACGACCAGCTCACCGCCGCTCTGGAGAAATCCGGCATCGCGACCCTCGAGACCGGCGACACCATCACCGCCGCCCAAGCCCGCCGGCTCGCCTGCCAAGCCAAGATCCTCCCGGCCGTGCTCGGCGGGAAGTCAGAGGTCCTCGACCTCGGCCGCACCCGCCGGTTGCACACCGCCGCGCAACGCAAAGCCATCCGGCTCCAGCACCGCCAGTGCCAATCGACCGGGTGCACCGTGCCTGCAGCCTGGTGCGAAACCCACCACCCCCACGCCTGGTCCGCCGGCGGGAAGACCGACCTCGACAACGCAGCCCTGCTCTGCAGCCACCACCACCATCGTGCGCACGACGCCCGCTACCTCACCCAGCTCCTGGCGAACGGCGACCACCGCTTCACCAGGCGGACATAGGCCGACGACCCGTTCAACTTGCACAAGCCCTCGATTTCACCCCGAAGGGCCTCATGGCGGATCGCCTACGGGTGATCGGTGGCCTCGTCCCCGCCATCAGAAGCGCCCTCGTCCGTCGATGCTGGCGTCTGACCAAGGATGCAGAACTCGTTGCCTTCGGGGTCGGCCAGCACGACCCACGGTCGATCCCCTTGGCCGATGTCCACGCGCTGTGCGCCGTGAGCGACCAGTCGAGCCACATCGGCGTCCTGGTCATCGGGCCGGAAGTCGAGGTGCAGCCGGCTCTTGGCCTTCCTGGGCTCATCGAGTCGGACGAAGTCCAACCCCGGCATGCGATCCGGTTCGGGGCGGATCTCAAACTCGTCAGCGGAGCTGTAGACGACGACCCAACCGAGCACGTCGGCCCACCATTGCCCCAGGCTCACCGGATCCGTCGAGTGGACAATCACCTGTTCCCATTGCAAGGCCACCGGGCGAATCTAGACGTGCCAACGCTTCAGGAACAGGCATTTTCGCCGGGACATGCTGCTCGTGGGGTTGTCTCATCTCCAGGTGCGGAGCCTTGTCATCCGATCGGAGAGTCCTCATGACGTTGCACCCGGAGATCCGTCTGGTCGCGGCAACCGTGGCGTCGTTGAACGCGCTGAGAGTCGATCGCTCACTGTTCAGTGAGTTGATCGGCTCGCCCGTCCCGATCGGTTGGCCTGAGTTCCCCGAGGCCGTCGGCATGACCTTGCAGCATCTGCAGGATGCATCCGACGCCGACCGTCCGTGGTCGATGCAGTTCTTCGTCGACGGCGCGAACGGGCAGCTGGTCGGCTCTGGTGGCTTCGCAGCGCCGCCGCAGGGGCGGGCTGTCGAGATCGGCTACGAAGTCGCTCCTGAGTTCCGCGGCCAAGGTTTCGGCACTGCCGCTGCTCGGGCGCTCGTCCAACATGCTGTTGCGAGCGGGGAGGTGGACCAGGTCATCGCGCACACTCTGCCGGGCCCCAATCCCTCCACGGGTGTGCTCCTGTCGCTGGACTTCGAGCACGTCGAGGATCAGGAGGACCCTGAAGTCGGCGTCGTCTGGGAGTGGCGATGGACCCGGTCATTGGTCGGGTAGCTGGCGAAGCAGTCACTGGCTGCGACGATGACAGACTTGCCGCATGGTGATTGGCCGAGCAGCACGCCGTGGCTCCAGAACCCAGAGGGCAAGCGACGTCTTCGGCGAACATGCCGCCGCGGCCCTGGACGTTCTCGAGCTGCTCGAACTGGCATGGCACGACTGCTACGGCGACGTGACCCCGCCGGACCAGGTCATCGATGACCTCTGGGTGGTGTGCGACGGAGATCTGGCCCGCTTGATCTCCGCGGCCCGTCTTGCTGTCACGGACCATCGGGATCTACGGGTGCACGCCGACGCTTGCCGCGCAGAGCGCTGAGCCATGCGCGAGTCGAGCCGTCAGGGTCATACTCGATCCATGATCTGGGCCAGGGTTGCGCTCGCGAGTGGGTTGTTCTGCTCGTCGCCGCCTTCGCCATCGGCACGGAGGACCAGAGGTCCACGTCGCTCACGGACCAGAACTACGACTGCGGCGCCGCGATCTCCGTCTTCGTGGCTCGTGCCCGGCACGCCCGATCAGACGTTGAGTCCCGGACCGGGAGCGACTGCAGAGGAACGCCGTACTGCGGAAGCCTGCAGCCCGGTCATCCAGCAGGCCCGCGTGGTGATCCTGACGACGATGGGAGTGGGCGGTCTGATCGCGCTCGTCGGGTGGACTGCCATCCGCGAGCGACGGGAATCGGAGCCACGCTAGGTGAACCCCGTCCACGCCTAGGACGGGATGCGCGAGGGCGCCCGGATCCCGTCAGGGTTGTGCCTGACGACGAGGGCAGCGGGTCGAGTCCGGAGTACAGGAACACGATCTCGGGCCCGAGCACCCCGTCGATCTTGAAGATGTTCTCGACCGTCGCCTGGAGTGTGAGGTCGTGCACGGCCGCGCCGAGCTCCTCGTCGACCTCCCGCAGGATGGCGTCCCGACCAGCATGGCCTTGACCCGGATGACGGAGCGGCCGATCGGCATGCCACGACCCTAGGGGCTCCCGGGTGGGCCCGTGAACGATCGACCTGCCAACGTTGGTTGACTGGGCCGATGCGCCGTTCCCGTCTTCACGTCATGGGTGCCAGTGGCGCCGGCACCACGACCCTCGCGCGAGCCATCGCCGATCACTGGGCGGTGCCGCACGCCGACGCGGATGACTACTTCTGGGTGCCGAGTGATCCGCCGTACGTCGACAAGCGACCGGAGTCCGAACGAATCGCGCTCATGGAGAAACTGTTCGTCCCTCGCGAGGCGTGGGTGCTGTCCGGCTCGATGCTCGGATGGGGCGACGAGGTCGTGGCCCGCTGCGACGGCGTGGTGTTCCTGACACTGGAGCCGGCCGAACGGCTCCGCCGCCTCGAGGCGCGCGAGGTGCTGCGCCAGGGGGGGCGGGTCGTCGACGAGGAGGCCTGGGACGAGTTCCTGGAGTGGGCCCGCGGCTACGACGATCCGGCGTTCGACGGTCGCAGCCGCGTGGCCCACGACAGCTGGCTGGCCGGACTCGACTGCCCGGTCCTCCGACTCGACAGCGCCTCCCCGACCGAGGTGCTGCGCGACGAGGTGCTCGCCTGGGAGCCGGTCAGCCCGTAGCCGGCCGGATCACTGGGCTCCGTCTCGCGAAGGCCAAGCCCCGCCACGGCAGCCAGGATCAGGGTCGTCCCGAGGATCCCGGCAGGGCCGAGGCGCTCACCCAGGATCAGGGCCGCCGACACTGCGGCGGTCACCGGCTCCAGCAGACTGGCGACGACCGCGACGCTGCCAGGGGTCGTCCGCAGACCGGCATAGAGAAGCCCGTACGCCACCGCCATCGTCATGACGCCCAGGTAGAGCAGCCCCGCGAGGACGGCCGGCTCGGTGGGGAAGACAGGGCCGGTCGACCCGGCCATCGCCGCGAGTGGCAGCAGGACGAGGGCGCCGGTCGTCGTCGTCGCAGTCGTCAGGACCAAGGGATCGGCACGCTGGGCCAGCGGGCGGCCGAGTGCGGTGGTGGCGGCATAGGTCGTGCCCGAGGCGATGGCGAGGAGGATGCCGAGCCCCGGCTGCGGCCCGGTGCTCCCGGAGAACCCGCTCACCAGGACCAGGCCGGTGAGCGCGACCACGAGCACCACGAAGCGTGACTGGGAGACGGTTCGTCGCTGGCCGACGGCGTCGCTGATCGTGAGCAGGACCGGGGCCAGCCCCAGGGCGACCACCGTCGCCACCGTGACCCCGGCGGTGACCACCGAGGCGAAGTAGAGGGCTTGGTAGGCAGCGGTGCCGCAGCCGACGGCGACGACGTGCGCCGGCCGCTCCGCCAGCAGGGCTCGGAGCAGCCCGTGGCGGCGTACGACAAGGGTGGCCGCACCGAGGGCGACGGCCGCGATGAGCATCCGGTAGGCGCTGAGCGTGAGCACCGACATCGGGGTGATGTCGCGAATGAGCTGCACGACCAGCCCGCCCGTGCCCCAGAGGGCACCGGCGAGTGAGATCTGGATCAAGCCGATCCGCGCAGAGCGCGCGGTCGGCGTCAAGGTGAGAGACATGGTGTGTGCTCCTGGGTGAGAACCGTGAGGGCGTCGTCTGGAGCACGACAACCGCCCGACCCGTGGACCACGGGTCGGTCAGGAGGCGCTCCGGTCAGTCGACCGGAGGCGGCAGGATGCCGAGGAAGCGCACGTCAGGAGTCACGACGGCAGTGTCGCAGACGCGTGGATGCCCCTGCACGGGAATTCGGCGCACGCGGGCGGTCGTCACTGCTGCATCCGTGGATCCTGGGTCGGGTCGGCGTAGCGGACCGGGCAGTCATCGTCGACGGCCTCGGGGCGCAGCTCGTAGTGCCAGCGCTCGTTGTCGTAGATCTGGCACAGGCCGTACGCCGCACCGCGCTCGGCCAGCCAGGCCGTGGCGTCGTAGGGCCCGATGTCGACCGCGTCCCCCGACACGTGGGCAGACGTCTCCGGCGTCGCCACCCACCGGGCGGCTTCCTCGCGCGAGCCGTACGTCGAGATCGCGTCCTCGAGCAGCTGCTCCTGATACTCCGGCGACCGCCAGCCGCTGGTGACGTCGAACGCCACGCCGTCGGCTTGGGCATCAGTGGCGGCGGAGCGCAGGGCATCGAGCAGAGAGGGATCGAGGTTGGCCACGGCCGGAAGGTCGTCGTCGAAGACCGTCGTGTGGTCCGGGACCGCGCCACCTGCCTGGCCGAGCGCTCCACGGAACTCCTTGCGCAGGACGTCGATGGGTGACGAGGAGGAGGACGAGGTGGCCAGCAAGGGCTCACCGAGGGTGGCGATCATGGCCGCGAAGGCGAGCAGCCCTGCGACCAGGACCCAGGAGAGTCGCCGGGTCAGGGTGCGTGCTGGTTCGCTGGAGGACATGCCTCCAGCAAAGGCAATGTGGTGTTGCCACCACGTATGCGATTTTCGATATGCCGGCGATACGTCCCTGCTCGTAGCATCGGCCACGTATGCGTGCACTGATCGTTGAGGACGAGCCCTTCCTGGCAGAGGCAATCCGCGATGGTCTGCGTCTGGAGGCGATCGCGGCCGACATCGCCGGCGACGGCGACACCGCTCTGGAGCTGCTGGGCATCAACGCCTACGACGTGGTCGTGCTCGACCGCGACATCCCCGGGCCCTCCGGCGACGAGATCGCCAGGGGCATCGTCGCATCGGGCAGCGGCATGCCGATCCTGATGCTCACCGCCGCCGACCGGCTCGACGACAAGACCTCCGGGTTCGAGCTCGGCGCCGACGACTACCTCACCAAGCCGTTCGCTCTGCAGGAGCTGGTGCTCAGGCTGAGGGCGCTCGATCGCAGGCGCGGGCACAGCCGGCCACCGGTGCGGGAGATCGCCGGCCTGCGCGTGGATCCGTTCCGCCGCGAGGTCTACCGCGACGGACGGTACGTCGCCCTGACGCGCAAGCAGTTCGCCGTACTCGACGTCCTCGTCGCCGCCGAAGGCGGTGTGGTCAGCGCAGAGGAGCTGCTGGAGCGGGCGTGGGACGAGAACGCCGACCCGTTCACGAATGCCGTGCGCATCACCGTCTCCGCCCTCCGCAAGCGGCTCGGCCAGCCCTGGATCATCGCCACGGTGGCTGGTGTCGGCTACCGCATCGACACCGGGCCTGAGGGGGAGGCCGATGGATAGGCAGCCCGGGTTGAGCGTTCGCCTCAAGCTCACCCTCAGCTACGCGGCGTTCCTCATGGTCGCCGGTGTCCTGCTGCTCGCAGTCGTGTGGGTGTTCCTGCTGCGCTACGTGCCCGACGTGATCTACACCGACGGGGTCTTCGTCCCCAACCGCTCCGACCTCCAGCGTGCCTTCGTGCCGAAGGCCGCACTCGCGCTGGCGTTCCTGCTCGCGTTCGGGCTCGCGGGCGGCTGGATCCTCGCCGGCAGCATGCTCGCGCCGCTGACTCGCATCACCAATGCTGCGCGCCTGGCCACGAACGGATCGCTCTCGCACCGGATCCAGCTGGAAGGCCGCGACGACGAGTTCCGCGAGCTCGCCGACGCCTTCGACACCATGCTCGCGCGGCTCGAGGCGCACGTCGCCGAGCAACAGCGGTTCGCAGCCAACGCCTCCCACGAGCTGCGTACCCCGCTGGCGATCACGCAGACGCTTCTCGACGTCGCCCGCAATGATCCGAGGAGTGACACCGGCGAGCTCGTCGATCGTCTCCACTTCATCAACACTCGAGCGATCGACCTCACCGAGGCGTTGCTCCTGCTCAGCCGCGCCGACCAACGGTCCTTCACGCGGGACCACGTCGATCTGTCCCTGATGGCGGAGGAGGCCACCGAGACGCTGCTCCCGCTTGCCGAGGGGCGCGGCATCACCATCGAGACCTCCGGCGACCTTGCCCCCACCATCGGCTCACACGCACTGCTGCAGCAGCTGACCACGAACCTCGTGCACAACGCGATCGTCCACAACCTGCCTGCGGACGGCGGCGTGTGGGTCACGACCAGCGTTGACCACAGGACCGTGGTGCTCACCGTCGAGAACACCGGCGAGCGGCTCTCCGCACAGCTGGCGGCCACGCTCGTCGAGCCGTTCCAGCGCGGCACCGGACGGATCCGCGACGGCTACGCAGGAGTCGGGCTCGGCCTGGCGATCGTCAAGAGCATCACCGAGGCCCATGACGGGAGCCTCACCCTCACCCCGCGGGGTGCTGGCGGGCTCCGCGTCACGGTGCAGCTGCCGGCCGCTGCTCCGGCCGCCGGCAGCTGACGATCAGCTCGGGATCCAGTCGAACGTGTCCGGGTTCGGCCCCATCCGGCCTGCCTCGCCGAGATCGAGCGCGGAGACGGACGCCAGCTGCTCCTCCGTGAGCTCGAAGTCGAAGAGCTCGAAGTTCTGCTGCATCCGCTCGCGGTGCATCGACTTCGGGAAGACGATGTCGCCCCGCTGGAGGTGCCAGCGCAGCGCGACCTGGGCCGGCGACCTGCCCACGAGCGCGGCGATCTCACCCATCACGTCGTCGTCGTGGACCTTGCCCTGCGCGATCGGCGACCACGCCTCGGTGAGCACGCCATGGCCGGCGTTGGCCGCGCGGACGTCCTCGTTGGCGAAGAACGGGTGCACCTCGACCTGGTTGACGACCGGCACGACGCCAGTCGCCTTGACGATCGTGTCCAGGTGGTCGGGCTGGAAGTTGGAGACGCCGATCGAGCGCGTCTTGCCCTCCGCCTGCAGCGCGGCGAGCGTCTCCCACGTGGAGACGAAGTCGCCGTCGTATTGCGTCGGCAGCGGCCAGTGGATGAGGAACAGGTCGACCTGGTCGAGGCCGAGCCTGGTCAGCGACTCCTCGAGCGCCCGGCGGGCGTCGTCGGGCCGGTGGAAGCCGTTGTTGAGCTTGGTGGTGACGTAGAGGTCGTCCCGGTCGAGGCCGGAGTCCTTGATGGCCTCGCCGACGCCCTCCTCGTTCTGGTACATCTGCGCCGTGTCGATGTGGCGGTAGCCGACCTCGAAGGCGGTGCGCACGGTGGCGGCGGTCTCCTCCGGCGGGACCTGGAAGACACCGAAGCCGAGCTGGGGGATGGACGTGCCGTCATGAAGGGTCAGATTCGGAACAGTCATGACAGGCCCTACGCAGATCGGCCCCGGATAATTCCCCGGGGCCGATCCGTGCAGGTGCGAGTCAGCTCACGCTGACCGCCGTGTCGTCGACCACGAAGCTCGTCTGGAGCGACGAGTCCTCGTTCATCAGCAGCTTCACGGTGACCGCCTTGCCCTTGTGTGCGAGCAGGCTGTGCGTGAACTGCGTGTACGTCGCACTGGTGCCGACGTTGCTGAAGGTCTTCATCGTCGTGGTGACCCCGCCCACGATGATCTGCACCTTCATCGTGTCGTAGACGGTGGAGCCGGTCTCGGCGGTGTCGGTGCGGATCCAGTAGGACAGGTTCGCAGCGGTCGCCGTCGAGGGGATGGTGACCGTCTGGGTGAGGTTCTCCGACGACGTGCTTCCGTTGCCGCCGAGCCAGGCCTTCCACGACCCGCCGTGGGCGGGCCTGGACGACGAGGACGTGATCGCGCCCGTGGTGCCACCCCACGACGCAGCGCCGGACTCGAAGCCGGCGTTGAGCAGGACGTTCCCGCCGACGGGCGGCAGCGTGGTGCCGTAGTCGACATCGGCGTACTTCCACAGCATGAACGCGATGGCGTCGATGTTGCGGTCGAGCGCGGTCGCGTTGACGTTGGCCGTCGTGTCACAGGCCGCGTGGTAGCAGGGATCGAAGGCCTGGCCGGCCTGCCCGCCCCACTTCTGTGCCTGCGCCGAGGTCTTCGTGCTCTCGGCGCCGGTGAACGTGCCGGACGTCGGGATGCCGTAGCTGCGGAACGCCGCGTGGTCGGAGCGGCCCTGCACGTCGATGTACTCCCAGGCGACGCCCTTCGACGTAAAGTAGGACGTCAGGTCGTCGCGCGCGCCGTTGCCGGCCGGGTTGTCGTCGTAGACGAAGTAGCCCGGGTTGGGCGAGCCGATCATGTCGAAGTTCAGGTAGAGCTCGATCTTGTCCTTCTCCGCCGCCGGCAGCGTGGACATGTAGTGCTTCGAGCCGAGCAGGCCGAGCTCCTCGGCACCCCAGAAGCCGAAGCGGATGTGGTTGCGCGGCGTGACGCCGCTGGCCGCGAAGGCGAGCGCGTTCTCCAGGATCCCGGCCGAACCGGTGCCGTTGTCGTTGATGCCGGGGCCCGCGGGCATCGAGTCGAGGTGGGCGCCGGTCATCACCACGTGGTTCGGGTCGCCGCCGGGCCAGTCGGCGACGAGGTTGTACGTCGTCCCCGCGGACGTCGAGAACGACTGCACGCTCGTCGTGTAGCCCGCGGTGTCGAGCTTGCCCTTCACCCAGTTGAGCGAGGCGAGGTAGCCGGGACGGCCGGCGGCGCGGTTGCCGCCGTTGGCGGTGGCGATCGACTGGAACTGGCCCAGGTGCGCCTGCACGTTGGCGACCGAGATGTCGGGCGCGACGGCGAGCGGCGCGGGGGCGGGTGGTGCGGCCTGGCTGGTCGGGGCGACAAGCGCGACGACCGCCATCAGGGCGGCCGGGGCAAGGAAGGAACGCTTCACGAGGACTCCTCGAAGAGTGCGGGAATGACAGTGCCCCGGTGCGGCGAGGCCGCACCGGGGCACCGGGGAGGGAGAACTGTCTGTCAGCTGACGCTGACCGCGGTGTCGTCCACGACGAAGCTCGTCTGGAGCGACGAGTCCTCGTTCATCAGGAACTTCACCGTCACGGCCTGGCCCTTGTAGGCGAGCAGGCTGTGGCTGAACTGCGCGTACGTCGCGCTGGTGCCGACGTTGCTGAAGGTGCGCAGCGTCGTGGTGGCGCCACCGACGATGACCTGGACCTTCAACGTGTCGTAGACGGTCGAGCCGGTCTCGGCCGTGTCCGTGCGGATCCAGTACGACAGGCTCGCCGCGGTCGCCGTGGACGGGATCGTGACGGTCTGCGTCAGGTTCTCCGTCGAGGTGGCGCCGTTGCCGCCGAACCATGCCTTGTAGGAGCCGGTGCGCGCCGGGCGACCGGCGTTGGTGGTGATCAGGCCCGTGGTGCCGGCCCACGATGCCGCACCGGACTCGAAGCCAGGGTTGGCCAGGATGTTGCCGCCGGTGGGAGGCGTGGTGCCGCCACAGGTCGGGTCGGCCGTCTGGGCCGGCACGTTGACCGCGTCCCAGGCGGTCTTGACCGCGTTGAACTGGGCGCAGGTGCTGTCGAGGTTCTTGGCGGCCTGCAGCGTCCAGGTGCGGTACTTGAGGTAGGACGACGACGAGGTCTTCATCAGCATCGCGTTGTAGAGGACCTTCATCGCGGCCTGCTCACCGAGGCCGGTGACGCTGGTGCCGTCGCACTGCGACGCGCCGCCCCGCGACAGCAGGTAGAACCAGTGGTCGCCGGGGCCGGCGGCCGCGTGCACCTCGGTGCCGGGGATGGCGCTCGAGTAGCAGTTCGGGTCGCCCACGTTGGCCGGGTTGGAGCCGTCGCGGATCGGGCCCTGGCCGACGAGGTTGACCTCTTCGCCGACGGTGTGGTCGGGGGAGTCGTACGGCGCGGACTGGCCGTCGTAGTACTCGGTGGACGCTGCGAAGGCGTCACCGATGAACTCCTGCGTGCCGCCGCCGGAGATGCCGCCGGGGGTCTTGTCGTCGACGCCGTGGCCGAACTCGTGGGCCACCACGTCCATCGAGCTGATCCACTGGTTGGCCTGGTTGTGGCCGATCTGGACCTGCGTGCCGTCGTAGTAGGCGTTGATGTCGTTGAGGCCGACGCGGATCGGCACCCAGCCGCCCGTGCCGTTCATGCCGTTGCGGCCGAGCCAGCTCGACATCATCCCCTTCATCTGCTGTGCGGCGTACAACGCGTCGACGCAGCCGGTCTCACGGCTCGTCGCGTTGCCGTTGCCCCACACGTCGTCGGGCCCCGTGAAGGTGGTGTTGTTGGCGGAGTCCTGGCACTTCAGCGTGGTCGCCGTCGGGTCGGTCATGTTGAAGCTGCTGCCCGAGCCGCTGGTGGCGAAGGCGAGCGGGTTGGGTCCGCTGTACGCCGCACTGCCGCTGCCGTGGACCACGTGCTCCTTGGTGCCGAGGACTGCGCCGTCCTGCGCGTCGACGTACACGGACTGGCGCGACGCCTCACCGGCGTCCTGGCCCGAGACGGTGGTCTCGTAGGCGAGGCGGCTGGTGGCGCCGTCCTGCCAGATGACGAGCGTGGTGGGCTCGATGTTCTCGACGGCGTCGACCTGGCCGCGGGAGATCTCGATGGCCCGGTCCTGCGCGAGGGTCGGCGTCGTGGAGGCCACGTCGACGGGCGCGGACTGGGCGACCTCGGTGTTGAGGACGGCGCCGTTGGCGCCGGTCACGACCACGAAGTCACCGCCGATGACGGGCAGCCCCTTGTGCAGGCGCTCGTAGGCCACGGCGACGGTGTCGTTGCCGCCCTCGAACGTGGCGGAGCGGACGAGCTTGTCGCCCTCCGACAGCTTGACCTTGCCTTCGTGCTTGGCGATCCACTGGGCCGCCTTGTCGTTGGCGGCCGCGATGGAGCTGGGATCGGCCTTGGCAGCTGATGCTGGCGCGACCGAGGTCATCGGCATTGCCAGGGTTGCTGCCGACAGTGCCAGTACGGCCAGGCCTGCCAGTCGTGGAGTGCTCGAGAGTGAGCGTGTCACGGGGGTTCCTCTCTTCATGGCCGGATCTTCGGCCACCCGATGTGCCTGCGGAGTGACAGGCGCACTGCACAAAATGGCAATGCGAGAGGCATCGGTCTATGGAGAACGCCTTGCAGGAAGGTGCAATGCGTGAACTTGTAGAAGCGTCAGCGCTTGAGGCGCACGCTGCCGGTCGTCACGGCGGGCCCCTGGGAGCTCGTCGGCAGCACGACGCGGTACTTCCCGCGACGCAGGTTGACCACGACCACGTCACGCTTGCCGCGCGTGCGCACGCGGGCGACGGTGCGCCACTTCTTGCCCACCTTGCGCTTGATCACGACGCGGTAGTTGCTCGTCGCAGAGTCCGGGGCGACGTCGATGCGCAGCTTCGACTTCTTCTTCACCGCACGCGCCGCGATGGTGGGCCCGGACGGCTCGGCCGGGGTGGGAGGCGGTGGTCCGGCCTGCGGTGACGGTCACCAGGAAGACGGCCGGCGTCAGCTCGGTGTTGCCGTACTTGTCCGTCGCGCGCACGGACACCTGGTGCTTGCCTGGGGTCAGCGAGACCTGGGTGCCGCTCTGGCAGGGCAGCCACGCGTCCTGGTCCCAGCGGCACTCGAAGGTGGAGTTCGACTCGTTGGCGGTGAACGTCACCCGGATGACATCGGCCGTCGTCGCAGTCGCGGGCGCCGACGTGATCGTCGTCTCGGGCGGCGTGGTGTCGACGTAGACGGTCAGCGCAAAGCTCTTGATCAGCCGATTCGCGCCAGGAGTGCCGGGCACGTTGAGGGCGTAGACGTTGATCGTCTGGGCGTCGCCCTTGCTGGTGACAAGCGTCCTGCTGAAGCCGCGCCCGCCACCGGCGCGGGGTAGGTCTGCCATGAACTTGTGGAGCTCCACGCCGGGGGTGCCCACGTCACCGCCGATGTAGACGTGGATCTCCACCGGCGAGGCCGGGGCGTTGGGATCGCTGGCCCAGCCCTTCAGCTCGACCGTGCGGTGGGCGGGGGAGGTGGCGGAGTCGACGCTGCCCACAGGGCCGGCGCCGTTGACGGGGACGGTGCCTGGCCGCCCTGCATCGGCCAGTGGCCACGCCGTGGCGTCGATGCGTAGCATTCCACGACAAGTGCCCGGTCACTTGGACAGTCGATCGTGTCCGAGAACCCGTGGTAGCCCCCACGTCGGGTAGACCTGGGAGACCGTCCGGCCGATCGAGCATGGCCGGGCAGATGTCTGCCTGCCCGACGTAGAAGTGGACGTCGATGCTTGTCGCAGGGGCATCGGGATCCCAGGCCCAGCCCGCGACCGTGACGTAGCCGGGGCTGTTGCTGACCACCACGTCCACCCAGCCGTCAGATCTGGTGGCGCTGGCAGGGTTCGTGCCGGCGACGTGCAACAGTCCCGCCAGCAGCGCGACCACGCTGACGCGGACCAGCGTCTCGACAAGACGGCGTGGTGAAGTGATCGCGCGCATGTGCTTCCCCCTGGTGCAGACCCGAATCCGGAACACCGTATCCGGGGACCAGCCCGGTCGGCGGGTTATGCGGCAGCCGCGGCCGCCGTCAGTGCGGCGGCGACCTCGGCGGCGTGCTCGGGGTCGACGAGCCCCGAGGTGACGCGGATGTACGGCGTGCTGGTGGCGCTCGGGAAGAACGGGGTGCCGCCGGCGACGCGGATGCCAACGGCTGCCAGGTGGAGCAGGGCGGCGCGCTCGTTGTTCACCGGCAGCCAGAGGTTGATGCCGTCGGGAGTGCTGACGTCCAGCCCCTGGTCCGCGAGTCGGGCGGCGAGGTCGCGCTGGCGGCCGAAGTACTGCCGCCGCGCCTCGGAGACCTCGTCCATGGAGCGGGCCTGGGTCAGCAGGTCGTGCAGGATCGTCTGCACCATCCGCGAGGTCCAGCCCGGCCCCAGCATCCGTCGGGCCACGAGCGGGTCGACCATCTCGGCGGGACCGCCCAGTGCGGCGATCCGCAGGTCGGGGCCGTGCGACTTCGAGAAGCTGCGCACGTGCACGACGCGCTCGGGCAGGTAGGTCCCGAGCGAGACATCCGGGCTGGTGCTGATGGCGCCGGAGTGGTCGTCCTCGATGATCCATGGCATCGGCTGGTGGCGGCGCCTCGCCAGCACGGCCGCGAGCTGGCGAGCGCGCTCCGGAGACATCGAGATGCCGGTGGGGTTGTGGGCGCGCGGCTGCAGGACCACCGCGACGGGGCGCGCGTCGAGGGCGGCGCGCAGCGACTCGGGACGCAACCCCGACTCGTCGATCTCGACGGGCACGATCTCGGCCCCGAGCGACTCGACGAGGTCGTAGAACGGTGGGTAGCCCGGAGACTCGAGCGCGACCCGGTCGCCGAGGTGGACGCACTGCTCGAGCACGCGCGCGATGCCGTCGGTGGCGCCGTCGACGACGGTGATCGCCTCGGTGGGGTAGGGCCAGGTCGCCTCGAGCACCGATCGCAGCTGGGGAAGCACGGGCTCGTCCTGGTAGACGCCGGTGCCGGCGCGCGCGGAGACCCGGCCGAAGGCGGGTCCCAGGCTGGGCAGCAGCGACGGGTCGGGAGTGCCGCGCGACAGGTCCATGCGCAGGCCGTCGGGGCTGGCGCCGACCAGCCCCTGCTGTCGCGGACTCAGCCAGGCACGCCGCGTCTCCAGCACGAAGGTGCCCGCGCGTCCGCGCGAGACCACCACGCCCGTACGCCGCAGCGCCTGCCAGGCGGCGCTGACGGTGGCCGGGCTGACGCCGAGCTCGGCGGCGACCTCGCGCACCGTCGGCAGGCGCTCACCGGGCGCCAGCTCCCCCGACCGGATCGCGCGCCCGAACGCGCCCGCGATGCCCTGCGGCGACCGGTCGGTCAGCGCGTCGAGGTCGGGCGAGCGAGTCACGGCGACTGCTCCGTTCGTGCCGTCGAGGGGGCCGGAAATTTACCCTCACGAAAGGGATGGGAAATGTTCAAGCAAGAGGATAACGTTCCAAGCGGCAGCGTAGCCATCACCCGGGAGGACAAAGATGTCGACCGTTCGTGCAGCGATCACCCAGACCACGTGGACCGGTGACAAGGAGTCGATGCTGGACAAGCACGAGCAGTTCGCCCGGGACGCGAAGGCGCAGGGCGCACAGATCATCTGCTTCCAGGAGCTGTTCTACGGTCCCTACTTCGGCATCACCGAGGACAAGAAGTACTACCGCTACGCCGAGCCCTCCGACGGCCCGATCGTGCAGCGGTTCGCGGCGCTCGCGAAGGAGCTCGAGATGGTGATGATCCTGCCCATCTACGAGGAGGACATGACCGGCGTCTACTACAACACCGCCGTCGTCGTCGACTCCGACGGCACGATCCTCGGGCAATATCGCAAGCACCACATCCCGCACCTCGACCGGTTCTGGGAGAAGTTCTACTTCCGCCCCGGCAACGGCGGCTACCCGGTCTTCGACACAGCGGTCGGCAAGGTCGGCGTCTACATCTGCTACGACCGGCACTTCCCCGAGGGATGGCGCGAGCTGGCCCTCAACGGCGCGCACATGGTGTTCAACCCCAATGCGACGAAGCCGGGTTTGAGCAACCGTCTGTGGGAGGTGGAGGGACCGTGCGCCGCGGTCGCCAACGGCATGTTCGTGTTGCAGCCCAACCGGGTCGGCCGCGAGGACAACGAGTACGGCGAGCTCGCCGTCGACTTCTACGGCACCAGCCAGGTGATCGACCCGCGCGGCAACTTCGTCGGTGAGCGCGGCTCGGGCGAGCACGAGGAGATCCTGGTCCGCGACCTCGATCTCGACATGGTGCAGCAGATGCGCGACGACTGGCAGTTCTATCGCGACCGTCGCCCCGACTCCTACACCGCCATCGCTCGCGCCTAGAGAGGGCTCGACATGAGCACGTTGCTGATCAAGGGCGGCACGGTGGTCAGCGCCACCGGCCGAACCGATGCGGATGTCCTCGTCGACGGTGAGCAGATCGTCGCCGTACTCCACCGGGCTCGACGCTGCTGGGCCACGACCTCGCCGCAAGCGTCGACACGGTGATCGACGCGACCGGGAAGTACGTCATCCCCGGCGGCATCGACGCCCACACCCACATGGAGCTGCCCTTCGGCGGCACCAACGCCAGCGACACCTTCGAGACCGGCACCACCGCCGCGGCATGGGGAGGCACCACCTCGATCATCGACTTCGCCGTGCAGAAGTACGGCGAGGCGGTGGAGACCGGGCTCGCGGCCTGGCACGAGAAGGCCGGCGGCAACTGCGCGGTCGACTACGGCTTCCACCAGATCATCGGCGGTGTCGACGAGCAGTCGCTGAAGGCGATGGAGACGCTCGTCGACGAGGGCATCAGCAGCTACAAGCTGTTCATGGCCTATCCCGGGGTCTTCTACTCCGACGACGCGCAGATCCTGAAGGCGATGCAGAAGGCCGCCGAGCTCGGCCTGATGACGATGATGCACGCCGAGAACGGCCCCGCCATCGACGTGCTCGCCGAGCAGCTCTACAACCAGGGCAAGACCACGCCCTACTTCCACGGCATCGCCCGCGCCTGGCAGCTGGAGGAGGAGGCCACGCACCGCGCGATCATGCTGGCCGACCTGACGAACGCTCCGCTCTACGTCGTCCACGTCAGCGCCAAGCAGGCCGTCGCGCAGCTCGCGGCCGCCCGTGACCGCGGCAAGAACGTCTTCGGCGAGACGTGCCCGCAATACCTCTACCTCTCCCTCGAGGAGCAGCTCGGTGCGACCGGCGATCCGACGTGGGGCGACTTCGAGGGCGCGAAGTGGGTCTGCTCCACCCCGCTGCGCTCCCGCGCGGAGGGCCACCAGGACGCCATGTGGCAGGGGCTGCGCACCAACGACCTGCAGATGGTCTCGACCGACCACTGCCCGTTCTGCATGAAGGACCAGAAGGAGCTCGGGAAGGGCGACTTCCGGGCGATCCCCAACGGCATCGGCTCGATCGAGCACCGGATGGACCTGCTCTACCAGGGCGTCGTCACCGGCGAGCTCACCCTCGAGCGCTGGGTCGAGCTGACGTCGACCACGCCGGCTCGGATGTTCGGGCTCTACGGCACCAAGGGCGTGATCGCGCCCGGTGCCGACGCCGACATCGTGGTCTACGACCCTGCCGGTCACACGAGCATCGGCTACGACAAGACCCACCACATGAACATGGACCACTCCGCCTGGGAGGGCTACGAGATCGACGGTCACGTCGACGTCGTGATCTCCCGCGGCTCGGTGCTGGTCTCCGACGGTGCTTTCCATGGCCGTGCCGGTCACGGCAAGTTCCTCAAGCGCGGCCTCACTCAATACCTCTCCTAGAAGGAGCTCCACATGGACTTTGGTGTCGTGCTGCAGACCAACCCGCCCGCGTGGCGGACCGTCGGTCTCGCGAAGCAGGCCGAGGAGCACGGCTTCGACTACGTCTGGACCTTCGACTCGCACCTGCTCTGGCAGGAGCCCTACGTCATCTACTCGGCGATCCTGGCCGAGACGCACCGGGTGATCGTCGGACCGATGGTCACCAACCCGGCCACCCGTGACTGGACGGTGACCGCGTCGGTCTTCGCGACCCTCAACGAGATGTTCGGCAACCGCACCGTCTGCGGCATCGGCCGCGGCGACTCCGCCGTGCGGGTGCTCAACGGCAAGCCGACCACGCTCAAGGAGGTCCGCGAGGCGACCCACGTCATCCGCGAGCTCGCCAACTGCCGGCCGGTCGAGGTCAACGGCGCCACCTTGCAGTTCCCCTGGGCCAGGACCTCCGAGCTCGAGGTGTGGATCGCGGCGTACGGACCGCTCGCGCTCAAGGCGGCCGGCGAGGTCGGTGACGGCTTCATCCTCCAGCTCGCCGACGTCGACATCGCGCGGTGGATGATCGGCGCGGTCGCGACGCCGCCGACAAGGCGGGCCGCGACCCCGACGCGATCACGTTCTGCGTCGCCGCCCCGGTGTACGTCGGCGAGGACACCTCGAGTCCTGCGCGCACATGCGCGAGCAGTGCCGCTGGTTCGGTGGCATGGTCGGCAACCACGTCGCCGACATCGTCGCCAAGTACGGCGAGGGCGGCGACATCCCGCAGGCGCTGACCGACTACATCAAGGGCCGCGAGGGCTACGACTACAACGAGCACGGCCGGGCCGGCAACACGCACGCCGACTTCGTGCCCGACGAGATCGTCGACCGGTTCTGCATCCTTGGCACCGCCTGAGGAGCACATCGCCAAGCTCGAGGCAGCTCAAGGAGATCGGCGTCGACCAGTTCGCGGTCTACCTCCAGCACGACAACAAGGAGGAGACCCTGCGGGTCTACGGCGAGACGATCATGCCGGCGCTGCGCGATCACGTGGTCGCGAAGGCGTGATGCCGATGCTCGGACGTCTCCGCGCGGTCCTGCTGGGCGCCCTCGGCGTCGTGCTGGTCGCCGCGTTGTGGGACCTCTACAAGGCCTTCGGCCCGGAGCAGGGCTTCCTCGTCGGCGAGCGCACGCTGGTCCTGCCGCGGGCCACCGACCTCGCGATGCCGCACACCTGGGAGATGGTGCAGCGGCTGTTCGAGCCGGCCACCGGCCTGCAACGGCGCGCCGACCGCGCTCGAGGCCGTGCTCGAGGCGAGCGGTTTCACGCTCGCGATCGCGGCCCGCGGCTGGGTCGTCGGCGTGACGGTCGGCCTGCTCCTGGCGCTGCTGATGACGCGCTTCAAGCTCGCCGAGTCGGGGCTGCTGCCGTGGATCGTGCTCAGCCAGACCGTGCCGTTGATCGCGATCGCTCCGCTCGTACGCCGCTGGGGCGCCCAGATCGAGTTCGGCTCCTTCACCTGGGAGAACGAGCACTCGGTGGCCCTGATCGCGGCCTACCTCGCGTTCTTCCCGGTCTCCATCGGCGCGCTCCGGGGACTGAAGTCACCGGCCCGCACGCACGTCGAGCTGATGCACACCTACGGCGTCGGCTGGTGGCGCACGCTGATCACGCTCCGCCTGCCGGCCAGCGTGCCGTTCCTGCTGCCCGCCCTCCGACTGGCCGCCGCCAGTGCGGTGATCGGGTCGGTCGTCGCCGAGGTGTCGATCGGCCTCCGCGGCGGCATCGGCCGGATGGTCGTCGAGTATGCCCAGTCCGCGGGCGGTGACCCGGCGAAGGCCTGGGCGCCCATCTTCGGGGCCGTGGCGGTCGGCCTCGTGGCCGCCGGCTTCGTCGGCCTGCTCACCCTTGCCCTGCGCCCGTTCCGACTGACGGAGACCAGCCGATGACGACCTCCCAGACCCCGACGCAGACGGCCATCGAGGTGGCCGGTGTCGACCGCATCTTCCGGAGCCGCCGGGACGAGGTCGTCGCGCTGAGTGACGTCACCGTCAGCGTCGCCGCGGGGGAGTTCGTCTCGCTGATCGGCCCGAGTGGGTGCGGGAAGAGCACGTTGCTGCGTCTCGTGGCCGACCTCGACACCCCCACGTCCGGCACCGTCTCGGTCTTCGGCAAGACGACCCGGCAGGCGCGGCGTGACCAGGACTACGGCATCGCTTTCCAGCAGGCCGGGCTGCTGCCGTGGCGCACGGTCGCGTCCAACATCGAGCTGCCCCTCAAGCTGCACGGCGTCGGCTCCGCCGAGCGCAAGGCGCGGCTCGGCCGAGCTGCTCGAGCTGGTCGGCCTCCAGGACTTCGCGGGCCACCACCCCGACCAGCTCTCCGGTGGCATGCAGCAGCGGGTCGCGATCGCCCGGGCGCTCGCCGAGAGCCCGCGCCTGCTGCTGATGGACGAGCCGTTCGGCGCGCTCGACGAGATCACCCGCGAGCGCATGCAGAACGAGCTGGTCCGGATCTGCCGGGAGACCGGCGCCGCCGTCCTCTTCGTCACGCACTCCATCCCCGAGGCGGTCTTCCTCTCCGACCGGGTCGTGGTGATGTCGCCGCGGCCGGGCCGCATCGTCGACATCGTGACCGCTGGCGGCGACGGGATGGGCACCTCGCAGGAGCGCACCGACGAGGTCCGTGACGCCGCCGAGTTCTTCCACACCGTGGCCGCGGTGCGCGAGCACCTCCACGGCGCGCCCGTCGCCAGCGTGAGGGGGGTCGAGAGCAGATGAGCGCGGTCCTCACCCCGGAGGCGACGACGCGGCCGGGGCTGCGGCTCAAGGACCTGCGGCTGGGCGCGGTCCTGGCCCCGCTGGCCGTGGGCGTGCCGTCTTCCTCGGCTGGCTGGCAGCTCGCGGTCGACGGCCTCGGCATCGACCCCTACATCGTCCCGGCGCCGAGCGCGATCTGGGACCAGATCGTCGCCGGGCGCTCCAACATCCTCGACGGGATGCTCGTCACCGGTCGCAATGCGCTGATCGGGATGCTGATCGGCGGGCTCGTCGGCGTACTCGGTGCAGTGCTGTCGAGCATGGCGAAGGTGATCGACCAGATGGCGGTGCCGATCGTGGCCGCGCTCTCGGTGGTGCCGATCGTGGCGCTGGCGCCCGTGCTCTACACGATGTTCGGCGCGGCCGTGGACACCGGTCGTATCGTCATCGCCGCCCTCGCCGTGTCCATCCCCGTCTACCTCAACACCCTGCGCGGGCTGCGCCAGGTCTCGACCGTGCACCGCGAGCTGATGTCGGCGTACGCCGCGACACCCACCCAGGTGATCCGCACCGTCACGCTGCCCACCGCGACGCCCTACGTCTTCACCGGCCTGCGGATCGCCTCGTCGCTGGCGGTGATCTCGGCCCTGATCGCCGAATACTTCGGCGGCCCGGTCGGCGGCCTCGGCAAGGCGATCACCTCGGCCGCGGCGAGCAGCAACTACCCACTGGCCTGGGCCTACGTCACCGGTTCCATCGTGCTCGGCCTCGCCTTTTACGTCGTGACCCTGCTCGTCGAGCTGTGGTTCGCCCGGCACGCCCCCCAGAACTGATCGAAGTTCACCACCCACCCTGAGGAGAACAGATGAGAGTGACACCACGATCCCGGACCGTGTCCGGGCTCAAGGTCGGCATCGTCGCGCTGGCCCTGGCCATGACCGTCACTGCCTGTGGCGGCGACGACGGAGACTCCGACACCGAGAGTGACGCCGGCGACTCCGGTTCCGGCGACCTCACCCCGGTCTCACTGCAGCTGCAGTGGGTGGCGCAGGCGCAGTTCGCCGGCTACTACGCAGCGGTCGACCAGGGCTTCTACGAGGACGAGGGCCTCGACGTCACGATCGAGGAGGGCGGCCCCGACATCGTCCCGCAGGACGTGCTCGCGGCCGGCGACGTCGACTACGCCATCTCGTGGGTGCCGAAGGTGCTCGGCTCGATCGAGCAGGGCGCGGGCATCACCGACGTAGCGCAGATCTTCGAGCGCAGCGCGACCACGCAGATCTCCTTCAAGGACAAGGGCATCGAGTCGCCCGCCGACCTGGAGGGCAAGAACGTGGCAGCTGGGGCTTCGGCAACGAGTGGGAGCTGTTCGCCGGCATGCAGGACGCCGGGGTCGGCCTCAAGGACATCGAGCTCGTGCAGCAGGCCTTCGA
>CAVUNB010000011.1:0-72835 GCA_963742685.1 uncultured Actinomycetota bacterium
CACCTCAAGCTCGAGGCAGCCGGGCCGGACGCCATCCCCGACTTCATGATGCTGTACGGCGACGGCACGATGCCGGCCTGGTGGGAGCCGTTCCGCAGCGGCGCCTTCACACTGTTCCAATGGTCGTGGCGCTGCCGGCCACCGTGGCGACCTCTGCTGGGTCTGGGCGGTCTTCAAGCGCCAGATCAAGGGCGCCTACTTCGCGATCCTCTCTCAGGCACTGGCGGTCGCCTTCGCAACGCTGATCATCTCCCAGATCGAGTCGACCGGCGGCTTCAACGGACTCTGCGGTTTCAGTTCGTTCTTCGGGTACGTCGCTCAACGACCCGATCAACCAACGGATGATCTACCTGATCACCGCCGCCCTGCTCGTAGTCTGCCTGGTCGTGGCCTCCCAGTTCTATCGCAGCCGCTCGGCGAATGCTGATTGCCACCCGCGACGCCGAGGAACGTGTCCGGTTCCTCGGCTACGATCCGGCGAACATCAAGCTCGATGGCCTTCGGTCGTGGCCGCGATGGCCGGCATCGGCGGCGCGATGTTCGTGCCGATTGTCGGCATCATTTCCCCCAAGGACATCGGCGCGGCCGCCTCGATCTTCATGATCGCCGGTGTGGCGCTCGGCGGACGGGCGGTAGCTATTCGGGCCGGTTCTCGGTGCTCTGGCGATCGGATACGGCCAGTCCCCCTCTCCGAGCAATGGCCCAACTTCTGGATCTACCTGCTCGGTATGTGTTCATCGTCGTCATCCTGTTTCTGCCCGGCGGTATCGCCTCGATCCCACCAACTGGCGGCTGCGACGGCTCCGCCAGAAGGAGGCGACCAACATGACGACCCAATGAGCATGGACGATGACAAGCTCGACTATCTCGAGACGCAGGGCCTGACGGTGGACTTCGACGGTTTCAAAGCCATCAACGGGGTCGACGTCACCTTCCTCCAGGGCCGTCTGCACTTCCTGATCGGGCCAAACGGTGCGGGCAAAACCACCCTCGTCGACGCTCTCACCGGTCTGGTGAAAGGCACCGGACTTGCGCTACGGGAACACAGACCTGCTCGGATCAAGTCCCACCAGATCGTACGGGCCGGCGTCGGACGGACCTTCCAGACCGCGACCGTCTTCGAACAACTCACCGTCTTACAGAACCTCGACATCGCCGGAGGAATGCACCGCAAGGCGCTGGCGATGCTACGCCCACGTCAAGGGACTCCGTCGTATGTCGAGGAAGCCCTGGAAACGATCGGCCTCGGCGACTCCGCGACCGCCCCGCCGGGATACTCGCGCACGGCCAGAAGCAGTGGCTGGAGATCGGCATGCTGCTCGTGCAGGATGCCAGAGTGATGCTCCTCGACGAGACTGTCGCGGGGATGAGCGCCGAGGAGCGTGATGAGACCGGCGAACTGCTACGCGAATCGGCACCGAGCGGACCATCGTCGTGATCGAGCACGACATGGAGTTCGTCCGGAACTTCGCCGACATGGTCACGGTGATGCATGCCGGAAGGTACTGACCGAAGGCAGCGTGGCCTAGATCCAGGCCAACCCCCAGGTCCAAGAGGTCTATCTAGGCCGGATCGTAGAAGGGGCGACCCATGAGTGAGCTGAAGGGCGTGACCGCCGGCTACGGCCGCAGCATGGTGCTGGACGACGTCAACATCAGGGTGCCCGAGGGCGGCGCGGTCGCCCTCATGGGCCACAACGGTGCCGGCAAGACGACCCTGTTGCGCGTCGCCGTGGGATTGCTCCCGGTCAAGTCCGGGACGGTGCTCCTCGACGGACAAGACGTGACGAAGCTGCGGCCGAGCGCCCGGGTGCGTCGAGGGCTGGGCTACGTGCCGCAGGGGCAACAGTGCTTCCCGCAGATGACCACGATGGAGAACCTCCAGCTGATCACGACGAAGAAGGCCGAGATCAGCGGGGTGCTCGAAACCTTCCCAGCCCTGACCGAGCTGCTCAACCGCCGTGCCGGCCTGCTCTCCGGTGGTCAGCGGCAGCAGCTGGCAATCGCCCGGACGCTGCTCACCCAGCCGCGGATGCTGATCCTCGACGAGCCCACCGAGGGCATCCAGCCCAACGTGGTGGCCGAGATCGAGCAGGTGATCGTGTCGCTGACGCAGCGCGGCGATCTCTCGGTGCTCCTCGTCGAGCAGCACGTCGGCTTCGCGTTGCGCTCGACGGGCTCCTACTACGTGCTCGAGTCGGGCCGGATCGCGACGCAGGGTGAGGGCGGCGCAGGGGCCCTGGACTCCGTGCGCGCTGCGATGGCGGTCTGACGTCAGCGGCTCCCGCCGACACCGAGAAGCTGCTGCTGGCCGTGGCCGGCATGGTCGCGCGGGACCGACTGGCCCGTAGGGCGGGTGTCCTTCGTCCAACATCCCATCGGCCGGGAGGAGACGTAGCCCCTTAGCGCCCAGATTGACGCGCACTCGATCAGCATGACCGGATGGCCGCAGCGCACGCTATCTGTGGCATTTGAGTGAGCACATCCGCGGAGACGTCTCGACGCAGCGATGCTTGCGGCGGGGGCACGCCCAGGTGGACCGTGAGACATCAGTTGCCGCTTCGAGGAGGCAGCGATGGTTGTAGCAACTGAGCACCAGTCAACCCAACCACCGATCCTCACGTTCGAGCTCCTCGTAGCCTCCGCGTTGCAAGCCATGCTCGACGACGACGTGGCAGAAGCGAGCTGAATGATCGGCCGGCAGTTGCCGTCGTTCTTCCTCAAGGAAAGGTGGCTCTGGCAGATCCGCCTAGACCAACTCCGCAGGTCACCAGACGTTGCACCATGGCTGGTCCGCGCCGTGGTGCTGCACCCTCAAGCCACCGTTGTCGGGCACGCAGGTTTTCACGGACCCCCGACCACGCGGGCGTGGTTGGATCGGGTACACCATCACCCCCGAGCGCCGCGGCAACGGCGACGCGCATGCCTCCTCCACGCCCTGGTGGAGGAGGCGACATCTCATCCGGCCGTGAAGGTCGTACGCGCCACAATCAGGCCCGACAACGTTGCCTCGCTGGCGGTCATCCGCCGCGGTCACTTGGCCCATGTAGGCGAGCAATGGGACGAGGCCGACGGACTCGAGCTCGTCTACGAAAAGGAAATCCAAACCGCCAACTGCTGACCGGGCGCAGCAACGCCTGGGCCAACCAATACACACCGCCGGCGAGTTCTGAGGTCGATCAGGCGTCGCGCCTCAGGCCGCAGAATGCTGGCCCGCGCCAGCACCACCACATCCGTAGATCAGACAGGACGCAGATCTGGTCGAGGACGAGCATCAGCACTCGTTCAAAGAGGAGTGTGGTGGCCCTTGGTTCCCCTACTTCCCCGGCGGTTCGTCGCCGATAAGCGTCCGCTGGAAGAAGTCGACGATGCGGCGCTCGCAATCGGCCGGGTGCTCCGTGATCCCCTCGGCTTGCATCGGATCGTCGATCTCCCAGCTTTTCGCTGAGGGACCGGTCAGCCGCTGATGCGTCGGGTCATCGCCTCGGCGTTGCTGTCGTTGGGGGCGAGCACGCCGGAAACCTCAGGACCCGCCCTCCCACGAGGTGGCGCAGTTAGGCCTGCCCCCGCAGATCGTGCGGATAACCCCCTGGGGATGGTGTGCCTCGATGGGGATCATGGAGACATGGCGGGGGTCGCGAGTGCTGAGGTCGGGGTGCTGGTCGTCGATGACCGGGAGACGTTCCGGCGTGCGATGTCGGCCGTTGTGGACGCGACGGATGGGTTTGCCGTCGTCGGGGCTGTCGCGTCGGGTGAGGAGTCGGTCGCAGTGGCCGCTGAGTCGGGCCGGACCTGGTGCTGATGGACGTCAACCTTCCCGGCATCGATGGGATCGAGGCTGCGCGGCAGATCAGCCGGGCCACCCCAGCGCCGGTCGTCGTCCTGCTTTCCACGTACGACGAGGACGACTCGACCTGTCCGGGTGCGGCGCGGCCGCGTACATCCCCAAGTCTGTCCTCAGTCCAGAGCGCCTACGGCAGGTGTGGTCGGATCGGGTCACTCGACAGATGCCGGAGCGACCGTAGGCATCCGGATCTGGAAGGGCGTGCCGTTGTCGGGGGCGGGCACGATGAGGACTCCCCCGCACGCCTCGACCCGATCGATGATCGCCAACCGGTTGAGCGCATCCAGGCTCACGCCTTGGATGGACAGGACGAGCTCCCTGCCGTCGTCGCTGAGGCTGAGGATGGTCTGACCGGCCTCGTGCTCGAGCATCTCCACGCAGCAGTAGTAGGCCGAGGCCTCGACGTGGGCGGGGAACCTCGCGCCCGCGGCGTCCGACTCGATCCGCACCGCGTAGGCGCGCCCCATCCGGGCGGCGTGGACGACAGGGCGGAGCCGAGCCCCGAGCGTGTCAGGATCGTCGGGTAGATGCCGCGCGTCAGCTCGCGCAGTGACTCGAGTGCCTCGGTCGCCAGTTCGAGGCACTCTTCGATCCTCTCGGCCCGGGCACCGCCGGTCGCGGACCGAGCGACATCGGTGCGCAGCCGCAGCATCGTGGGCAGGACCAGCACGGCGATCGACGACTCCAGTCGCCGTCGCTCGGTGTCGGCGGCGCCGATGATGCGGTTGCGGGACGCGGTGAGCTCGCGCGTGTGCCGATCGAGTTGATGGACGCGCGCGGCCAGCTCGAGCTCGAGTCGGATGTTGCGCAGGGCCAGCGCCGCCTGCTCTGCGATGTCGGACAGCAGCCTGCGCTCGAGTGGCCGGACGTTGCGTCCCGGCGGGAGCGTCAGGATGATCGAGCCGAGAAGTCCGGACGCGTCCTCGATCGGGACCACCACGCCACCGTCAGGCGCGTCGGCGCCCGGCCCCGACGTGGCGGCCGGCCACGTCGCGGTCAGCCCGGCGTCGCCCTCGCCGTCGAGCTGGACGACAGCACGTCGCGCGTGCACCGCCTCACCTGCGGCCGCGGCGATCGTCGGCAGCAGCTCGCCGGTCGCGGGGCTGCGTCCGATCCGCCGGCTGAAGTCTGCGAGCGCGTCGTAGGGTGCGGCCCGGTGCCCATACGCCAGGCGATCGGCGACACGGAGGACACGGCGTCGCAGCGGCTGGAACGCCAGCGCCACGACCACCGTGGCCAGCAACGACAACCAGAAGCCGCCGCCGGTCCTGTCCTCCACGTTGCGACCCAGCGTCACGACCAGGCCGACATAGCCGATCGCCACGAAGGCGGTGGCGATCGCTAGCACCACGGCTCGGCTCACGATCACCTCGACCTCGTAGAGCCGGTAACGCAGCACCGCCACGGCGATGCTCACGACCAGCAACACGTACGACACGTAGAGCGGCACGCTCGTCCACCATGACTGCCTGCCCCCGTTGAGGCTCTGCCCGATGATCAGGACGACGAGCGCGAGCCCGACCCCTGCGGCACCGGCCGTGACGACGCGTAGCTGCTGCCGAGCTGCGCCGGTCGAGCCGCGGAGGCGAAGCAGCATGGCTGCGATGCTCGCCAGCAGCATCAGCATGATCAGGACGACGCCGCAACTGAGCAGGACCCGGGCGACCGGACCGGCATCGATGGTGTCGCCGTTCCGGTTGATGCCGCTCGGGCCGACGAGGACGAGTCCCAGGGCGTAGCTGCCATACGCCGCCCCTGTGGCGCGGCCGACCCAGCTCCACCGGCGCGAGAGGTACGTGCCCGAGGGCACCAGCAGGAACGCGCCCGTGAGGCATGCCAGCGCCAGCGGACCTCCCAGGATCGCGGCGATCCAGCCGCTGAGGTGTGCCTGCGCCGAGGAGCCGGGGCCGTCGTACTGGAGCACCCAGATCGCGTACGACTCCGCCGCGAGCGAGATGCTGGTCGTCAACCCGACGAAGTTCAGGATCCATCCGATGGGGTGACGGGGGTGGGCACCCAGGATCACGGCGCCAAGCACCGCGCTCCCCATGGCCGCGATGTTGACGAGCGGCCAGCCGTGGATACCGGTCGACTTCACCGACAGTGGTGGGTACGACGCCACGACGAGCGCCGTGTCGACGACGGCCAGGATCGCGCTCATCCCCGCAGCGAGCCAGGCGATCCGTCGGGCGTCCACGTCAGGTCCTTTCGCTCGCTGTGACCACCGGCGCGGGGGCGGGTCTGGGGACGGGCGCCGTGACGACCACGTCGGTGCCTCCGGTCTCATTCGTGCGTACGGCGAGGCCGCCGCGCACCGAGTCCACGCGGTCGAGCATGTTCCCGAGCCCGCCGGCCGCCAGGACGGCTGCCGCGTCGAAGCCGTGACCGTCGTCGCGAACCAGCAGCCGGAGCCGTTCGCCGACGGTGGCGAGCTCGACCTCGATCTGAGTGGCGGCGGCGTGCTTGACGGCGTTCTGCACCGCCTCCACGCAGCAGAAGTACAGGGCCGTCTCGAGCTCGGTGTCGTGCCTGCCGATCCCGTGGTCGAGCACCGCGACCGGGATGATGCTGGTGCTCACGATGTCACGCACCGCCGCCGCGACGCCGTCGTCGGTCAGGACCTTCGGGTAGATCCCGCGGGAGAGGTCGACCAGGCTCGTGATCGCGCCTTGGACGGCGGCGCCCTGCTCGGCGAGCACCGCTCGTGCGCGGTCGGGTGATCGGGCGGTGAGGGTGTGGGCCAGGCGGAGGTTGACCACGAGCGCGACCAGGTGTTGCTGCGCCCCGTCGTGGATGTCGCGTTCCAGGCGCCGCCGTTCGGAGTCATGGGCGTCGACCACGCGTCGGCGCGACGTCTGGAGGTCGTCGGCCAGCGCTGCCAGGTCTTGGGCACGCCGCGCCAGCTCGGCACGCAGCCGAGCACCGCGCAGCACCAGGCCGGCCTGGGCCGCGAGGTCGGCGAACAGGCGCTCCTCGACCGGCGTCAGCGGCTCGTCGCGGTGCTCCTGCAGGCGCAGGATGCCGAGCCGCGCGTCGTTGAGCATGACGTCCAGCGAGCGCAGTCCCGGTCTGTCGGCGTCCGAACCCTGCCGTCTGGACGCGGGCTCCTGGGGCCACGCGGCCGCCAGCTCCGGCTCGTCGGCGACCACCAGCCAGACCTGGGCCCAGCTCGCCCCGGTGCCCTCGGCGAGCAGGCGCGCCATCCGCAAGGGGAGGTCGGCCTGCTCGCCGGCCCCGGTGCCGCCGGTGAGCGACTCGGAGAACCGGCTCAGCACGTCGTACGGCGTGGCCCGACCCCCGTGCACCCAGTACTTCGCAGCCCCCTCGAGCCGCGACCTCAGCGGCTCGAGACCCAGCGCGACGATGGCAGTCGCGAGGACCGAGAGCCCGACATGGGGTGACTGGGTGTGGCCGATCAGCAAACCACCGCCCAGCACGACGACGACGTAGACGACGGTGACCGCCAGGAAGGATCCCCCCAGGACGCACAGGGCCACGCGTCGATCACGCAGTTTGCCGGGCGGAGGCGACCTCATGTCAGCAGTCTGCGCCCGGCGCGGAGCTCCGTGCGAGGAGGCGAGCCGACCACCTGGGTGCGGTCAACCGCACCCCTCACTGATCCAGGCCGGTCAGCGGGTCGCCTCGACGAAGGCGAGGACCGCCATCACGCGGCGGTTGTTCTCGCCCTCGTCGACCAGCCCGAGCTTGAGGAAGACGGCGCTGATGTGTTTCTCGACCGACCGCTCGCTCATGTAGAGCGTCTTGGCGATGCTCGAGTTGGTGCGCCCGGTCGCCATCTGCTCCAGGACGGTCCTCTCCTTCTCGGTCAGGCCGCGCAACGGGGAGCTCGCCTCGGCCGACTTGCGCATCATCAGGCCTTCGACGACTTTGGGGTCGAGTGCGGAGCCGCCGCGAGCCACCTCGTTGAGGGCCCGGACCAGCTCGTCGATGTCGGAGACCCGCTCCTTCAACAGGTATCCGAGCCCCGCCACCCCGTCGGAGAGCAGGGCGAGGGCGTAGTCCTCCTCGACGTACTGCGACAGCACCACCACGCCGATGGACGGGTGCTCGGCCCGGATCTGCTTGGCCGCGTCGATCCCCTCGGTCGTATGGGTCGGCGGCATCCGGATGTCGGTCAGGACGGCGTCCGGCTGGTGCTGCCGCACCGACTTGAGCAGTGACTGGGGGTCGCCGACGCTCTCGACGAGCTCGAGGTCCTCGACCTCGGCGAGCAGGGCGGTGACGCCTTCCCTGACCAGATAGTTGTCGTCGGCGAGCACGACCCGGAGCGCCATGCGATGGACACTAGACTCGAACGAGTACGTCCGCTTGCTGGATGACGTCCGACCTTCGACGCTCGGAGCCACGCGCTGCGGCCGGCCCCATGGGACCGGCCGCAGCGTCGGTTGTGATGCATACGCGTCGATCAGACCAGCGCGGCCTCGCGCTCCGGCTCGGCGACGACAGGACGGAGAGCGGGCTGCTCATCCTCGCCGTCGTGGTCTCCACCCTCGATGTCGATCGTCGGCAACCGACGCTCGAGCCAGGCGGGCAGCCACCAGGCCCAGTGCCCGAGCAGGCTCATCGCCGCCGGGACGAGGACCATCCGGACCAGCGTGACGTCCAGGAAGACGGCGACGGACAGGCCGATGCCGAACATCTTGGTCGTGACGTCGACATCGAGGATGAACGACGCGAACACGCTGATCATGATGAGCGCCGCACTGGTGATCACCCGAGCGGTCGAGCCGACGCCCTCAACCACGGCACGCCGCGGGTCGAAGTGCTTGCGGTACTGCTCGCGGACCCGGCTCATCAGGAACACCTCGTAGTCCATCGAGAGCCCGAACAGGATCGCGAACATCAGCATCGGTGCCAGCGGCATGATCGGCACGGTCTCGTGGACGCCGATGAGGCTCGCGCCCCAGCCCCACTGGAAGACCGCGACGATGACGCCGTACGCCGCGCCGACCCCGAGCACGTTGAGGGCGGCGGCCTTCAACGGCACGAGCACCGAGCGGAACAGGATGGTCAGCACCAGGAACGACAGTCCGATCACGGCTCCGAGGAACCAGGGCATGCGCTGCTGCAGCCGGGACGAGACGTCGGCGGTCAAGGCGGTCGAGCCCGTGACCGACACCTCGATACGGGTGCCGCTCACCGCCGCGGGGATGGTGTCCTCGCGCAGGCGCTCGAGCAGCTGGTCGGTGCGTGAGTCCTGCGGCGCGGTCGTCGGGGTCACCGTGATGATCGCGAGGTCACCGGCCTCGTTGGTGACCGGAGCGCCCACCGATGCCACACCTGGCTGGTCGGCGAGGTCGTTCTCGACCCGGTCCAGCGTGGCAGCGGGAATCGGCGAACCCTCGGTGTCGAGGACCACCTGGAGCGGACCGTTGGTACCGGGGCCGTAGCCCTCGGCCATCAGGTCGTAGGCCTTGCGGGTGGTCGAGGTCGGTGCGTCGTTGCCCGCGTCGGCGAACCCGAGGTGCATGGAGAAGACCGGGACAGCCAGGGCACCGAGGACTGCGGCTGCCGCGACGCCGTACCTCAGGGGCTTGGCGACGACCCGTGCTGCCCAGCGCGCCGAGGCAGCGTCGGGGTTGTAGGCCGGCCTCTGCTTGACGAACGGGACCCGGGCGCCGTTGACGCGGTGCTTGGCGACGCCGAGCATCGCGGGGAGCAGCGTGATCGAGGCCAGCATCACGACGGCGACCATGATCGCCGAGCCGTAGCCCATCATGGTCATCATCGGGATGCCCGACACCTTGAGGCCGAGGATCGCGACGATCACGGTGACGCCGGCAAAGAGCACCGACAGACCAGCCGTCGCGTTGGCGCGGCCGATGGCCACGGGCACGGACTGGCCTGCGGCCAGGTTCTGGCGGTGCCGGGTCAGGATGAACAGCGCGTAGTCGATGCCCACTCCGAGGCCGAGCATCATCGCGACGATGCCGGTGATCTTGGGGACGGCAACGAGACCAGACATGATGCCGATCGCGCTGCTGCCGACCACGATGGCCATCAGGGCCGTCGCGATGGGCAGGCTCATCGCGATGAGCGAACCGAAGGCGATCGCGAGGATGAAGACCGCCATCACGATGCCGATCAGCTCGCTGTTGCCGCCGGCCGGCAGGTTCGCGTAACCGAGACCACCGTCGTACTCGACCTGGATGCCCGCGTCACGGACAGCCTGGACGGCCTCCTGGGCCGCGTCGTACTCGGTGCTGCCGATCTTCTCGACGTCGAAGCCGACCGTGGCGAAAGCGGTCTTTCCGGCCTCGCTGACCGTGGGCCCGCGCGGGTCGTAGGGACTGCTCACAGCGATCACGTGCGGACCGGCGGAGAGCTGCTCGACGGCCTGCTCGATCGCGGCCTTCTCCGGGGACCCGTGAGCCCTTCATCTGAGTGGAAGATGACGTTCGAGGAGTACAGCGTCTCCTGTGGGAAGCGGTCCTGGATGGCGTCGGCGGCAGCCTGTGACTGGGAGCCGGGCAGGCTGAACTTCTCGTCGTAGGCGCCACCGTTGGTGGAGTTGAACATGAATATCGCGACGGCGACGACGAGCCAGGCGCCGATGACGCGCCACGGGTGACGGCCGGCGAAGTTGCCGATGCGGTAGAGAGCGTGGGACATCGTGAATCCTTCTGGGTTGGCCTTGCGGGACATGGACGGTGATGTTTTGGACATGTTTCGAAGGTAGGAACTCGAGACGCTCCGCGACATGGCGCAGGCCGCACGCCGCGAGGGGTCCACCGCACGGTTGTCCAGCAGTCACGGGGCGGGAAGCCGCATCCTGTTCGCGGGTAGCCGCAAACGGTTCGGGGCGCCTGGTCGACCGCGGCCGTCAACATGTCTCCCGCGTCATGAGGCGACGACACGAGCGGTACCCGCCTCGCTTCGGCGAGGCGGGTGCCTTGTTCACGCTCGGGAGATGGGTCTCCCCTGACTCAGCCGATCGAGACGGGCTCCTTGGCCTCCACGACCTCGTCGGACGGACGCGACGTGCTGCGAACCAGCCAGACGCCCACTGCACCGATGGCCAGGCCAAGCGCGATGCCGAACGGCGCGAGGAGGGCGTTGAAGGCCAGGAGGCCACCGACGACCAGCGCCACGGACAGGGTCCGCGGGAAGATGCGGGCGCGGTAGCTGGCGATGCCGTAGAGCGCCCACCCGATGGCCATGAGCACGTAGCTCGAGATGGCGCCGAGCGCGAGGACCACGGTCGGGTCGGTGTCGAAGGCGCCGGGCACCTCGTCGGCGATCCACGGGATGGCGAACGTCTCGAACCACATGTCGCCGCCCAGGGCCATGGTTCCGATCAGCGCGGCGAGCGTCGCGAAGACGCCGAACTTGCCGCCCTTCTCCTCGAACCATCTCGAGGTGGCGAACAGGAAGACCATGAGGGCGATGAAGCCCAGCAGGTAGAAGACCTGTGTCACCTGGAAGAGGGGGTTGGTCGAGGTGGCGATGTGCTGGGTCATGTCGAACGTCGAGAGGACGATCTGAGCTCCGACCATGAGCGTGCCGGCTGCGATTGCTGCGGGGCCGGCGAGCCGGGTGATGAGTGATGCGGTCATGCGCGTGTTCCTTTCATGTGACCCGCCGGAGCGGCGGGTGGTTCGTGGTTGCTGCGTTTCACGGGTGGTTGAGCAGGGTCGAGTCGAAGAAGGCGATGACCCTGCGCTCGTACTCGTCGGGTGCGGCGTCGATGCCGCCGGTGTGCGCGGCGCCTGGCACCTCCCACGACGAAGCGGCGTCCCCGGCTGCCTCGGCGTAGGTCGGGCCGAGCACCTTCTCCGCCGGCTGCCCGTCCTCGCCCCAGACGATCAGGGCTCGGGCGGGCCCGAGGCTCTTGGCCAGGTCGACGAGGTTGGGTGGCGGGGCCTGGTCGGTGAGCACGACCAGGCCTCCTGTGAGGAGAGGCGCGGTGACGAGCTCGGCGACCCTGATGCCACCGGAGAGCTCCAGGCTCTCCTTGATCGAGCGAGACCCCATACCCTCCACGACGACGCCGGACAGGTCGTCCGAACGGGCTGCGTGCTCGAGCAGGACCTCACCGCCAACCGACAGGCCGAGTCCGCCGATGGCGTCGGCTGCGACGCCACGTTCGTTGCGGAGAAACTCCGCCGCTGCGGCGACATCGTGCGGGTCCGCCCAGCCGAACAGGTTGGTCTCGCCCTCGCTGTCGCCTTCTCCCCGCCGATTCATCAGCAGGACGCCGTAGCCGTGGCGGGTGAGCATGCGGGCATGGTCGACGCCCGAGCTTCCAGGCAGGATGAGCACGACGGCACCGTTCCGCGTCGGCGCGTACCAGCCGGTGATCTCCAGGCCTTCGCTGGATGAGAACTCCACGCGCTCTGTGACGGCGCCGATGTCGGGCGCCGAGGTGATCCCTGCTCCGGCGTAGTGGGTCGCCAGGTAGTCGACACCCAGCGGGAGCATGACCGCGTACGCCGCGACGACCAGTCCCACCGCCGTCGCACCTCGGCGTAGTACGCGAGTCGCCCTGCGCCGACCTCGGCTCGTCGAGACGCTGGCGAAGTAGACGAACGCGCCCACCAGGAACACACCGGCGACGAGGGAGAGGATCCCGCTCACGTCATCGGCCTGTAGGCCGCCGCGGGGGCCGCTCTCGATGAACAGTTCCATGCTCCCGGCCAGACCCCAGCCGCCCGCCAACAGCGTCGCGAAGGAGCGGAGGCCCCTGCGCGTCCGCCAGATGACGGCGGCTGCGGCTGATCCGATCACTGCCGGCACCAGTCCGCCGAGCAGGTGGTCCCAGTGCCCGACAGCGACTGCCGGCTGCAGGAAGGCATCATCGAGGGCGCGGATCACCACGAGGCCGATCGCGGCGACCGCGAGGATGACAACGGTCTGCTCCCGCGAACGCTTCGGGTCGTGATGTGTCGGGCCAGGCATCTGGGCTGCGCGCGGCTCCTGAACGGCGGTCATCGCGCACCGGCCTTCGCGACCGGGCTGGTCGTGACGACACCGGGGTGTTGCCTCGAGTCACGGTGACCGTCCAGGTCGATGTCGGGCAGGATCCGGTCCAGCCACGCCGGGAGGTGCCAGGCGCGATGGCCGATCAGGCTCATGCGGTGGCGAGTGTGGGACATGGTGAATCCTTCTGGGTTGCCCTTGCGGGACATGGACGGTGATGTTTTGGACATGGTTCGAAGGTAGGAATTCCGGACGCTCCGCGATATCGCGCAGGCCGCACGCCGCGAGGGGTACACCGCCCGGTTGTCCAGCAGTCAGGGGCGGGAAGCCGCATCCCGTCCGCGGGTAGCCGCAAGAGGTTCGGCGCGCCTGGGTTGACCGCGGCCGTCAATGTGTCCCCGCCAGCCGCGTCATGAGCGCGCCGACCAGATAGTCCTCGCGCGATGAGGTGACAGCAATCCGGCCGGTCTACGTTACGGACCAGCCCGGATGGGTCCGAATCGCGTTGCCCTCGTGACGGGGGCTCCCGGGGCTCGGGCGCACATCTCCCAACGGCTCGCGGTGGACGGGTGGGGAGTTGCGGTCAACTATCACGCTGACCAGGCGGCGGCAGAGAACGTTGTCGGGTCGATCCGCGAGGCCGGTGGTGTGGCCGAGGCATTCGGCGCTGATGTCGGCGACGAGGGGGCCGTGACTGCCTTGGTTGCCGAGGTCGAGCGGCGTCTCGGGCCGGTTGTGGCGGTCGTCGCGAACGCGACCGGGCCCCAGCCTGAGGCGGGTCTCGAGGAGCTGACCTGGCGCGCCCATCTCGACCAGCTGGAGTTCTTCGTCAAGAGTCCCACGTTGCTGGTGCAGGCGGCGTTGCCCGGCATGCGCGTGTACGGCTCGACCACGAAGGTGCCCACGATGACCAGGACCGCCGCCGACTGACTGCGGAAGATCACGCCGCAACACACACCGATGAGACTGAACGCGGCGACGGGGAGCGGCGCCGCGGCGGCGATCTGCGGCGTCATGTCCATGCTGGGGTCCTCGGCCGAGAGCATGGGGAGCCTGACTGCCAGGCCGATGCCCAGCGCGGCCGCCCCGACGACCAGGCCGAGCATGCGGTTCGCCGTGGCGTCGGGCATGGCGCTGCTTCCGGCCCGTACAGGCCCGGCATGCGCCGGAGTGAAGTGGTGAGCGCGACCATGCCGCGTTCCGCGCGGTCGAAGAGTGCGGCACATCGCCGCATGTGACTGTCAAGAACTCGCGCCGCTACGCACACGGCACTCTCCTGACCCTGCGGCACTCCTCGCCGCGCCTGCGCGCCTGTTAGCCGACGATGACTCATACGCAAACCAAACATCGACAGCGTGCACTTTTCCCGCCCAGAGGGCCGCTCGCGGATGCAGTAGCTCTCGACGGCGAGCATGCAATGGGGAGCGTGCAAGCCCGGCCCGCTGAACGGCTCCGATGTGTCGGCGCGGCGGCCAGAGGCTTGGACCGTGTCGGCACTGTCGGCATCGTCTTCTGACCCCCGGTGGGTGATCTACATTTTGTGCCGCGACGAGTCGTCGTCACGGTCCAGTCGGACCGCGGTCAGCTCGATCGTCCCGGAGCTGAACGGCGCCACCAGACCACCGACGTGGATTGAGCCGTTGGCGGCATGGCGGACGTCGATGCGGCTGGGGCGGCCAACGAAGCGCCCCTGATGGACGTGGAAGGACTCGTCCGCAGGCCGCAGGCCGTAGCTGACGAGATAGGCGGCTGCCGGTCCGGCGGCGCTGCCGGTCGCCACGTCTTCAGTCACACCGCGATTGTCCCAGGTGCGGCCTTCGGGCCTGTCGGGGTCGAGCACATAGACGAAGTCGGCTCCGATCTCGCTCAGCATCGAGGGCAGGTCTGCGACGGTGATGTGACTGGCCGCCAGGCCTTCGGTCGTGACCGGGAGCAGGAGGTACGGGAGGCCGGTACTGACGACCTGGCTGGGCAGGTCCTCACGCAACTGCTCAGGCCGCAGGCCAAGGGCGGCGGCAAACTTGAGTGCCACACCATCCGAAAGTGGCGGCGACAGAATGGCGGGACCCTGATCCATCTCGGCGCCGATGATGCCGTCATCCCGTAGAGCTGTCGTCACGCGTAGGGGACGACCGCCGACCCGGATGGTCCACACATGGCGAGCCACATCCGGTTGCGACTGGGCATGTAGGACGGCAGCCGCCCCGAGCACCGGATGACCTGCGAAGTGGAGTTCCTCTTCCGGCGTGAAGATCCGCGCCTCGGCCTCGTCGTCCGCGACATCGAACAAGAAGATCGTCTCGAACTGCCTCAGCTCTTGGGCGATCCGGAGCATCGTCTCCCCCGCGAGCGGACCCACCGATGCCACCACGGTCAACCCGTTGCCAGCCATCGGGCGGTCTGTGAAGACGTCGACGTGGTGAAGCCTGGGCGGACCGACTGCGGAGCTAGGTCCATCCATGTGCGGCTCGCTTCTCTCATCACGATCGGTTCGGACAGCCAGTTCGTCTCGTGCCGGTTCGGAGGGATCGGGGACTGCCGTACGAACTGTGACAGATCAACGTAGGCGCTCATCGTCGCATCGAGCTGAGTCTTTTCGGGGCTGTGAGTCTGGCACGCTGGGCGCTGGCCGAGCTGGGCGCGGATCGGCAATTGCCAAGGCCGTGCGTCTTAACGCCGCCTGTCGGGGACGTCCGGATCTGCCGATGTTGACGGCTGCCTTGGAGCCAGTGTGAAGGCGAACGGCGACCCCGCTGTCGAGAAGTACGATTGTCCCCATGGGCGGGTCTCCGATGGCTGGACGGCGCTGTCGACTGCCCTCGTACGACTGCTGTGACGACGAGGGTCGAGCGGCCTGAGAACTGACGCACCTCCCCGCGTCAGCCGAGCACTCGAGCCCATCCACTCGTCTCTCTGACCGGAGTCACAGCCATGCCCATCTCGTCGTCGTACCGTCATGTCCTTCTGCTGGTCGCCGCCACCGCCTGCTGGGGGTGCGGCACCGTACTGAGCAAACAGGTTCTCGATCGGGGCGTCCGCCCCTGACCCTGCTTGCTGTTGAGCTCACTGCCAGCGCGCTCCTGCTGCTGTTCGCAACGCTGCTGTCCGGGGTGCGCGTGACCTCGTCACCGGCGATGGTCAAGCTCGCCGTGCTCGGCATCCTCAACCCCGGTCTTGCCTACGCGCTTGGGTTACTGGGATTGGTGAGCATCACGGCCAGCATGTCGGTGCTGCTGTGGGCAACCGAGCCGATCCTGATCATGCTGCTTGCCGTCTTGGTGTTGCGGGAGCGGATCGCGCCGGCAACCGCGATGGCAGTGGCCGCGGCAATGGTCGGGGTGGTGCTGGTGATCTACCGGCCGGGCGCATCTGGGGATGCCATCGGTGTGGCGTTGACCATCGCCGCCGTCGCCTGTTGTGCGTTCTATGCGGTGCTCACCCGAAGGCTGCTCCTCGACGACAGTTCCCTGGCCGTCGTCCTTGTTCAACAGGTCGCAGCCCTCTGCTTCGCCGTCGTCGTCGCTGGCATCGCCTCAGCCACGAGCGCCGCCGACCTCGGCATGCCCGAGGACCTGGCGACGTGGGCGCTCGCGGCGGCATCGGGGATTGTCTACTACGGCTTCGCGTTCTGGTTCTTCGTCGGCGGTCTGCGGGGCGTACCAGCCTCGGTCGCCGGGAGCTTCCTGCCACTGATTCCCGTCTTTGGACTCGCCGCAGCGTATGTGTTCGGCGACCGTTTCATCGACCGTCAATGGGTCGGCGCAGTCCTGGTGATGCTGGCCGCTGCGGCCGCCGCGATCTGGCACCTGGCCGAACGTGTCGAAGAGGACGATGTCGACGTCGGTCACGACCGGTAGCGACGCCCCGGTCTCGACCACGTCGATCCGTTCGTCAGCCAAGAACGAGGCAACTCCCGCGATCACTACTGCGTAGTCATCGACGATGGCCAGGCGGAGTGGACGCTCCACTGGGTCCATGCGCCGCACACTACGTCTTCGGTCGAGGCAAGCAGGGCGATACGCACCGAAATCAGTCACTGCGTCCGATGTAGCTCCCGAGACGACGCGCGCGCCTGCAGCGATTGCGCGAGATCCCAAGCGGTTCCGCTACAACTCGAAGAGGCCTCGTGACCCATCACACGGCGCTCACCCCCCATTGGGTGTGGGCGAACATCGGACGCGGCCGGTTCACTTGCGGGCGGAGTTTCGGCAACCTGGATGGGCAGTGAGCCAGACCGCCAGTCCACAGGTCGTCAACAACTCTTAGACCGTCCCCAACGCTCAGGAGGCACAGATGTCCACCGATGCCATTGTTCTGCTCAAGCAGGAGCACAAGGAGATCCGACGGATCTTCCGCGAGTTCCAACAGGCCGGCAAGAACGCCACCGCCCAAAAGGGAAAGCTCGTAGACAAGATCATCGAGCTCCTCACCGTGCATACCTACATCGAGAACGAAGTCCTGTACCCGCGCGTTCGCGCGCTGTTGCCCGACCTCGAAGATGACGTCCTCGAGTCCTACGAGGAGCATCACGTCGCAGACGTCCTCGTCGTCGAGCTCGCTGCCATGAAGCCCACCGATGAACGCTTCGACGCCAAGACCACCGTCCTCATCGAGAACGTGACGCACCACATCGAGGAGGAGGAACAGGACTGGTTCCCCAAGGTCCGCGAAGGACTCGGTCGCAAGGCACTGCAGGAGATCGGCACCGAGCTGCTCGCCGCCAGGAAGAACGCACCGACCCGGCCCTCCCAGCCCAGCGCGCTGAAGAAGACCGTCGACGCCGTCCTCGCCTAGGGACCCGCGTGATGGGCTCGGCGGTCGCCCCATTGGGGGTGCCCGCCGTTCTTCGTGGATGCCGCTGGTTGAGCGGGTCTTGCCGGCCGCTGGTTGAGCAGCGAGGAACGAGCGTGTCGAATCAAGAGGCATTCACGTCGTACGACGCCACACCGCGACCATCCGCATCGGACTGGAACCAGGCGGGACGTTGGGAGCATCGCCACCTCACCGTCGGATACCGTGCCCGAGCATGAGTAGTCCGGCGTTGTCGCTCGCAGTTCGCGGAGTTTCCTATGCCACCGGGAATCATGGTCCCGATGAAGTGCGCCGCATCATGCAGGCGATCAAGGGCGAGCTGCACTGCACAACTGTGATGTTGATCGACAGCGATCTCGATGCGCTGTGCGGTGCAGCTCGCGCCGCCTTGGAAGAAGGGCTGGATGTGTGGGTCCGCCCCCATCTCCCCGATCAGCGTCTGCCTGCCTTGCTGACTCATCTGCGTGAGGCCGCGATGCGGGCGGAGGGACTACGCCAGGAGCACCCGGGCCGGGTCACACTCTTGGTGGGCAGCGAGTTCTCGCTGACCTCGCGCGGCGTCGTCCCCGGACCGAGAACCTTCATCCGCTTGCAAGTGATCCTGCGGTGGGGTCGGTTCCTCAACGATCGGATCACTCGACGGCTGGCGAAGATGCTGCCGAAGCTACTCGCAGTCGCGAGGGAGAGCTTCGCGGGTCCGGTGACGTACTCGGCCGCGTTCTGGGAAGACGTCGACTGGTCTGACTTCGACATCGTCGGCGTCAGTCTCTACCGCTTCGGCACGGACCACGCTGGCTACGAGTCCCGGGTCCGCTCTCTCGTCGCCTCCACGGACAGGCCGGTGGTCGTGACCGAGTTCGGCTGCGGCGCCCAGCGCGGCGGCGATGTCCGTGGCCCTGGTTCCTTTCGCATCGTGAACTGGTTCTCGTCTCCCCCCACAGTGCGTGTCGGTCACGATCGCGACGAGACGACCCAGGCCGACTACCTCACCGATCTGATCGACGTCTACGAGCGCAACGGCGTTCATGGCTGTTTCGTCTTCACCTTCGTGATGCCCGACTTCCCGCACGACCCCGACGCGAGATACGACCTCGACATGGCCGGATTCGGCATCGTCAAGGTGCCATCGGACGACCTTGCGTCCTGGGAGCCGAAACTCGCCTACACCGCCGTCGCTCGGCGATACGCCGCACTCGCTCAGCGAAGCAGCAGCTGAGCGGCACCCTCGGTGGGTCTGAGGCGACCGGTCATCGAAAGGTCCGCGCCCGGATCCCCGATCCGGTCAAGCGCGGCGCCTGTCTGGGCGGAATGGGTCACCGTGCGAAGGCGCCGATCGCAGGCCGCACCGGATCTGTCCGCACGTTCCGAGCCGTACGCCGATGAACGGCCCGTTGGCTTCGTGATGCTGAGCTGGGACGTCGAGCCGCAGCCGCCCGACTTCAACGGCCCGTGGTTCCTATGGAAGCTGCTCATCGACCACCAGCATCAGCGCAAAGGCTATGGCCAGGAAGTCGTGCGTCAGATCGTGGAGCTGGTGCGCGACCAAGGTGGCAGCGAGCTGCTCACCAGGTCACTGGCAACGGCATCGACCTGGAGGACTACGTCCGCGACAGCGGCGCCAAGGTCGTCATCTACAGCTGGAACCTCGAGCCGGACCTGATCCGGCAGGCGATGACCGGCGGTGCCAGTGGCTACCTCTCCAAGGTGCTGACGGGACCCGTCGTCGTCGAGGTGCTCGAGCGGATCATGAACGGCGAGACCGTGATCATGACCGGAGAGAGCGAGACGAGCGTCGGCGGCGCAGGGGACTGGCCCGGTCGGTCCGCGGGGCTCTCTCCGCGCGAGGCCGAGGTCGTGGCCCTCATCGCTCATGGCCTGAGCAACAAGGAGATCGCCGAGCGCGCCTTCGCCAGCCCCAACACGATCAAGAGCTACATCCGCTCGGCCTACCGGAAGATCGGCGTGGAGCGGCGCACCCAGGCGGTCATCTGGGCCATGGACAACGGCTTCCTGCCGGACCGGATGCGCACCATCGATCCCGCCCTGCAGATGCGGCCCGGGACGTCTACGCCCGCGCTGGCCGCTACAACGGTGGCGTCAGAGCAGCAAGGCTGATCGTCGACCTCACGGTCTCTCGCGTCGCTCAGAAGGATAGATACGATGCGCGGCCCCCGATATCTTGCGGGTTCCCTGGGTACCTCACTGGCAGGAAGCGGGCGTTCCACCAGCCCCGAGCGTTCCCTCTTCCAGGCTCCGCGGTTGGGAAGTCAATCGTCACGGGTCGACCCGCAACGCACTCGCGTTCCCCCCGGTGCGGCGCTGTGCGGCGAGTAGCACTCGACCCCCGGCCAACAGGCCGAGGGTCGAGTTCGCGTCTGCATTTCCAGGGGACCATGACGACCCGATCGCCGTCCTTCTAGGCGGAGACGATCAGCCACCCAGCCTTCGCTTGTTGTGCTCTCCTTACTGACAAGTGCAGCTGGCCAACGGTGAGGTCGTGAACTAGATGTCCACCTCTGAGCGATCGGTACATGGTCGAGTCCACGGTCGTGGTGGATGAAGGCGTCACCACGTGATCCGGTGGTTGCACTCTAGGCAGTGAGTGCGGCGGGTGTCAGGTCCTCCTTCTGGGTGGTGGTCTCGTCGGTGGTGATCAGCGCGATCCGTGAGCGGGCCAGGACGTCGAGTCCGAGGTAGCGGCGGCCTTCGGCCCAGTCGTCGTGCTGCTCGGCCAGGACGGCGCCGATGAGGCGGATCGCGGAGGTGCGGTCGGGGAAGATCCCGACGACGTCGGTGCGGCGGTGGATCTCACGGTTGAGCCGCTCGTTGGGGTTGTTCGACCAGATCTGGCGCCAGATCTCCTTCGGGAACGCGGTGAAGGCGAGGATGTCGGCGCGGGCTTCCTCGAGGTGTTCGGCCACCGCGGGGAGCTTCTCGTCCAGGGTGTCGATGACGCGGTCGAACTGGGCATGGACCGCCTTCGCGTCGGGCTGGTCGTAGATCGAGTGCAGCATCGCCTTGACCCAGCCCCAGCTGACTTCGGTGTCGCCGACATCAGGTTCGCCGCGTAGTGGGTGCGGCAGCGTTGCCAGGCCGCGCCGTCCAGGGTCGCGGTCATCGCGGCGACCAGACCACTGTGGGCGTCCGAGGTGACGAGCTTGACGCCGGTCAGGCCGCGGGCGTTCAGGCCACGGAACAGGGTCAACCAGCCGGCCTCGGACTCGGCCGAGCAGATGTCCACGCCGAGGATCTCGCGGTGGCCGTCGGCGTTGACGCCGGTGGCGACCAGCACGTGGGTGTTGACCACCCGGCCGCCCTCGCGGACCTTCATCTCAACGCGTCCGCGGCCAAGAAGGTGTAGGGGCCTTGGTCGAGGGGTCGGGTGCGGAAGTCCTCGACGTGGGCGTCGAGCTCCTTGGCCATCACGCTGACTTGAGACTTCGACAACCGGGTGATGCCCAATGTTTCGACGAGTTTCTCCATCCGCCGCGTCGAGACACCGAGCAGGTAGCAGGTCGCGACCACCGTGGTCAGCGCCCGCTCGGCACGACGACGGCGCTCGAGCAGCCAGTCGGGAAAGTACGACCCTTCCCGGAGTTTGGGGATCGCGACCTCCATGCTGCCGGTGCGGGTGTCGAAGTCGCGGGTCCGGTAGCCGTTGCGGGAGTTGGTCCGCTCCGGGGACCGCTCGCCGTAGCCGGCGCCGCAGATCGCGTCGGCCTCGGCCGACATCAACGCCTGCACGAACGTGGACAACATGCTGCGGAGCAGGTCGGGCTCGGCGCGCTGCAGGTGCTCGGCCATGAACGCGGGTAGGTCAATAGAGTTGGGGTCGACGGTCATCGTGGTGACTCCTTCAGTCGTGCTTTCGCAGGTCTTCTGAAGGATCACGCGGTGGCCGTCGCTGTGTCAGGACGCCACGCTCAGGTCGGGCCCGTCGTACACCACGCCCGTGAACTCAACTGTCGCCGCACCGCCATCCGTCCCCGGGACGCACAGCGGACGGCTCTTGCGGGACGCGACCGCGACGACCGAGCGGCCAGCTGAAGGTGTTCCGGCAAGGGGTTCACTACGGACCTCCGCAGGCGCCAGTTCGAGCCGCGAGCCGACTGGGATGAGCTGACGTGACTGAGGACAAGCGGGGCGGCTACCTGGAGTGATTCCCGGTGAAGGCGACCGAGACGCCGAGTCCGATCATCGAGACACCGCCGACAGTCCCGAGCAGCCTGCCGCGTCGCGGGGAGCGGCTGAGCCAGGTGCGCAGGCGGGCGGCGAGCAGAGCCCACACAGTGTCGGACGCGAGGGCAATCGACACGAGGATGACGCCGAGCAGAAACACCTGCAGCCCGAACTGTCCCGCGCCCCGGTCAACGAACTGGGGCAGTACAGCGGCGACGAGGATGAACGACTTCGGGTTCGAGACACCCACGACGAACCCCTGACGTAGAGACTTGCCCCAAGAGATCGTTGCGGGCTCGGGTTCCTTCGAGTCCTGGCCGAAGTCGTGCCGGTGGCGGATGGCCTGGATGCCGAGGTACACCAGGTACCCGGCGCCCAGGGACTTGATGACCCAGAACAGCATCTCGGATCGTGCCACCAGGGCTCCCAGGCCGGCGGCGACCAGGGCGACGAGCAACAGCAGACCGACGGCGTTGCCGACGACGCTCGCCATAGCCGTCCGCCGGCCGTGCGCCAGTGCCCGGCTGATGGCGAACACGACGCTGGGCCCGGGGATGGCGATGATGATCGCGGCAGCAGCCGCGAAGGCCAATGTCTGTTGCAGGCTGAGCATGGGCTCAATCTACGACAGCGGGGTGCCGCTAGGTTCGTGGGAGCGTGACGCGGCTGCGCGTGCCCTCCCGCACAGGCGGTGCCGCACCACTATCCCCGCACGGGAGCGCGTCCCGCGCGACGATCGTTGTCCGGGACCTTCGGAGATGGGTCAAACCGCCGCGAAATCGGACGCGTCGCGGTGGGTGACTCGTTAGCCTGCTTTGACCATGACGTCTTCCCCGCCCGCCTCAACGTCGTTCGACATCCGCTGTGAGCTCCCCACCGACATCGACGAGATCGCTTCGGTCGTGGCCGCTGCGTTCGTTCTTGCCGATCACTCGGCACCGCCGACTCGAGTCGGCGGACCGCCGGGCGAGGTCGACCTGGTGACGTGGCTACGCGGCGACGTTGGTTGGTTGCCTGATCTCTCGCTGGTTGCGACGTCCGGGGAGCAGATCATCGGCCACGTCGTGGCCACCCGAGCGCACGTCGATGGTGCGCCCGCGCTCGGTCTCGGGCCGCTCAGCGTTCGACCTGACCGCCAGCGCGAGGGAGTCGGAGGAATGCTCGTGCGCGACCTACTGCTTCGAGCCGAGGCGGCTGGCGAGACCCTCGTCGCGCTGCTTGGCGACCCGGCCTACTACGGGAGATTCGGTTTCGTGCCGGCGCGAGAGCGTGGGGTCGATTCAACTGACCCAGCCTGGGGCGACTACTTCCAAGCGCGAGCCCTCGGTACCGGCGACCACCCCATCGGCCACTTCGCCTACGCCGAACCATTCAACCGCTTGTAGGCGACACTCCTCACGCGCCTAGACCGACCCCCTCAAGGTGACCCTCGACGCCTTTGCATCATCCAAGTGAGCTGCCGTCCAGCGCCGATGCTGACCCTGCGGAAGCAGATCCAGCCTTCTCGGCTGTCAGGTCCGTAGGCGGGTGTCCCGCACCCTCGTCCGCAGGTGCGCGTCAGGCACACTGCAAGAGTGTCCGACCCGCTGCGCAACCTGCTCGCCGCGCCGCCCGACCTCCCGGTCTCCGCGGGCCTGGCCGCTCTCGTCGAGGCGCTTCGCACTCGCGGAGTCGCGGTGGTCCACGCACCGCCGGGCACCGGCAAGACGACCTTGGTCCCGCCCGCCGTCGCTGGGGTCGTCGCCGGACGGGTCGTCGTCACGCAGCCCAGCCGCATCGCAGCCCGCGCTGCTGCCCGCCGGCTGGCGCATCTGCTGGGCGAACCGGTTGGCGAGACGGTCGGATACTCCGTCCGCGGAGACCGACGCACCAGTCGACGTACACGTGTCGAGATCGTCACGACCGGTCTGCTGCTCCGGCGGATCCAGCACGATCCCGAGCTGGCCGGCGTCGGAGCCGTCGTGCTCGACGAAGTGCACGAGCGCCACCTCGACGCCGACCTGACGTTGGCGCTGCTCATCGACGTCCGGGCCAACCTGCGTGAGGACCTGTCCCTGGTGGCGATGTCGGCCACCATCGAGGCCGAACGGACGGCCGCCCTGCTCGGCCGAGGTGACGATCCCGATGGGCCCGACGATGTCTTGGGCGCTCCGGTGATCCGCGTCCCGGGTGCCCTGCACCCGGTCCAAGCGGTCTGGTGCCCGCTGCCTGCGGGGGCGCGCCGCACCGACGACCGGGGGATCACCCCGGCGTTTCACGACCATGTCGCAGCGACCGTGCGTCGTGCGCTGGTCGGGCACGAAGGGGACGTCTTGGTCTTCGTGCCGGGTGTCGCGGAGGTCGAGGCGACCGTACGTCGCCTTGCCGGCGTGGACGCGGCCGTGCACGCCCTGCACGGACGTCTGTCCGGCGCCGAGCAGGATCGTGCGCTCAGCGAAGGGCCGCGTCGACGAGTGATCGTCTCGACCGCGGTCGCCGAGTCGTCGCTGACGGTGCCCGGGGTACGCGTCGTGGTGGATGCCGGATTCTCGCGCGAACCGCGCACCGATCACCGTCGCGGACTGGCTTCTCTGGTCACCGTCGCGGTGAGCCGGGCAGCGGCCGAGCAGCGGGCGGGACGGGCCGGACGGCTGGGTCCGGGGACCGTGCTGCGTTGTTGGTCCGAGGCGGAGCACACGCATCTGGCCGCTCACCCGGAGCCCGAGATCGCCACCGCCGATCTGACGGCCTTCGCCCTGGAGGTGGCCTGCTGGGGCAGCCACGACGTCCACGACATGGCGCTGCTCGACCAGCCACCAGCGCACGCACTGTCGGCGGCCAAGGAGGTGCTGGTGGGGCTGGGTGCGATGACCGAGGACGGGAGAGCCACCCCGCGGGGCCGGGTGATGGCCGGCGTGCCGGTCGATCCCAGGCTGGCGCGTGCCCTCATCGATGGGGCTGGTCTCGTCGGGGCCAGGCGGGCCGCAGAGGTGGTCGCGATGCTGAGCGAGGACGTACGCGCTCCCGGCGGAGATCTGGTTGCTGCGCTCCGGTCAGTTCGTGCTGAACAGGGGGCAGGATCGTGGCGCCGCCAGGTCACCCGGCTGGAGGAGGTCGTGGCGAAGCAGGGCATCGCCGGCGACCGGGAAGGGACGTCGGGCGACGCCCGAGCACTCACCGACGACGTGGCGGTGGGCCTGGTGGTGGCCCTGGCACATCCGGACCGGATCGCCCGCAAGCGCTCCGGTACGTCGAGCTACCTGATGGCGTCCGGGACGGGCGCGGCGCTCGACTCGCGCGCCCCGGGGCCGCTGGCCGGACTGGAGTGGCTCGCGGTCGGTGACGCGGAGCGACGGCCCGGGCAACGTGAGGCCCGGATCCGCGCGGCGGCCCCCCTCACCGAGGACCTCGCGCTGGAGGCAGCGGGATCGCTGTGGACCGAGGTGGATGAGGTCACCTGGACCAGTGGGCGGGTGCTGGCTCGCCGACGGACGTTGCTGGGCGCGATCGAGCTCAGCTCGACCCCGCTCAGCGATCCACCCGCGCAGGCCGTGAGCGACGCGATCCGAGTGGCGTTCGCGAGCGAGGGGATCGCTCTCCTCGCCTGGACGGAGGCGGCCACGGCGCTGCGCGCCCGCCTCGACTTCCTGCACCGCGCGATCGGTGACCCATGGCCCGACGTGAGCGACGCAGCACTGACGCAGAGCCTCAACTCCTGGCTCGGGCAGCAGCTGGCGCGGGTCCGCTCAGCCCAGGATCTTCGTCGTATCGACGTGACTGCCGCCCTGAGAGCGATGGTGCCTTGGCCGGAGGCGGGCAGGCTCAACGACTTGGCCCCTGAGCGCGTGGAGGTGCCCAGCGGGTCGAGCGTGCGGATCGACTACTCCCAGGATCAGCCGGTGCTCGCCGTACGACTGCAAGAGGTCTTCGGCTGGACCTCAGCACCGGTCCTCGCCGACGGCAGGGTCCCGCTCCTGCTGCACCTGCTCTCCCCCGCGCGACGCCCGGCTGCCGTCACCGCAGACCTGGAGTCCTTCTGGGACAACGGCTACCCGGGCGTGCGTGCCGACCTGCGCGGGCGCTATCCCAAGCACGCCTGGCCTGAGGATCCACGCAGCGCACCAGCCACCGCGCGGACGAACAGACCTCGCAGAAGTTGAGTTGCGTGTTGACCCGCCTGGGCTCGCGCCGCAAGCGCCGCCACGACTGGCGAGTCGGCGATACTCGCTGCGTGCTTCGTCATCTGTGGTGGGTCTTGGGCCTTGTGCTGGTGTGCGGCGGCGTAGCGGTCGCGCTGACCGCTCAGGCGGGTCCGGACGATTTCGGATGGATTGCCTACACACCGCCGAGCCACAACCCCGATTGGCACATGGCCTGGAGCGACCCCATGAGCAACGGGTCGGCGCTGATCGTGACTCGATGGCAGTTCGCAGGCTCCGTGGTCGTGACCCTCGGACTGATGGTTGTCGCCGGGGGCGCGGGCTTCCACCTTGGACGGCGCCGGATCAAGCCACCTGAGCAGCCTTAGAGACTCGGTCCGCTGCAAAGGCTGCTGGCGACGCGGCGGCGACGTGGCGAGGCGAGCCGCTCGTGCCGCTGACGGCGTTTGGCTGACGAGGCTCCGATCCACTCTGACCGACGTGCCCCATTCCGCCGCCTGCGGGTCGCCCCTACTCGCCGCTGGTTGGCCCAAGCCATTGTTCGGGTGCGAACTCGCTGCCGAAGTCAGCGCAGGCCTCGTTCTCGCAGCGCCCTTGTGTCTCGAAGGTGATGCCGGCGTTGCCTGAGGCCATCACCAGTGTGGCGTTGTCAGGTTGAAGGTGGCCGCCGTGCCGGAGGGGCTGGCCGCACGTCGGACAGTGCGGGTCGCTCAGCTCCGCGGGGTCGGTCATTCAGTCACGGTAGAACCGATCGTCCGCCGTCGTCCATGGTCACGCGGCCCGTCACGGCGCGTGCCAGCCGACGCTGTTGGCCAGACCGACCGCTTCCACTTGAGACGTGACCTCGAGCTTGCTGCGGATCGACTTGACCTGTGTTCGCACTGTCTCCTCGGAGACGACATCGTTCCGCGCGATCTCGTGGACGTGTCGCCCCTCGATCAGTGCACCGAGGATTTGCCTCTCGCGCGGGGTCAGCAGCTCGAGGCGGCGCCGTGCGTCGTCGGTGAGCATCCGCTCGTTGCGCCACGCACCGAGCAGTCCTTCGAGCTCCTCGCTGTTCATCACCGGCAGACCCTGGTGGATCCTTCGCACGACGCTCAGCGTGTTTCGGAGCGGCTGACTCTTCGACAGTATCTTCCTCGCACCCAACCGCGCGCACGCTCCCCAGCGTGCTTGATCTGTCGAAGCAGTCACGACCACGACGTTCGCGCCGGCCTGAGTCAGGGGAGCGATGAGCTCGATGCCGTCACCGAACTGACCGAGGTCAAGGTCGAGCAACACGATGTGCGCCTGGCTGCTCAGGGCAGCAGCTCTCAGCGTGGCCATCGAGCCGCCCCCCTCAGGCAACGACAGCACCAGCGCGTCGTAGCCATGACGAAGCAACGCAAGCTGCATGGTCTCGGCGAACAACGCGTGATCATCGATGATCAAGACCCTCGCGCCCTGCTGGCCGCCAGAGCCGGGCGGACGTGGCCGATGCTGTGTCCATTGCGCAGGGACCTCCGTACCGGATCGGGCAGAGGTGGCACGCGCTGACATGCGCACTGATCCACTACCCCCTTGTCGAATCCGGCAGATCCGGCGGACACCCGGGTGCGTCACCCGGCTGCTCACAAGTACTTCGAGTTGGCGCCCGCTCTGGATTGGTAACGAGGCTCGCGCCGCGTCGGCTACGGCAAGGTCACGGTCGCTGTCGCGAGTACTCGTCGTGCTGGCCCCGCTGACAGTCCGTCCGCGAGAATGCGCTCGTGGGTACCGACGAGGAGGCCGTGGCCGCGCTGGTGGCTGCCCGTGCCGACGCCCTGGTGTCCGGGGACGTCGATCGGATGCGTGAGATCCTGGCGCCCGACTTCACCTACACAAATGCCAGTGGCGTCTCGTGCAATCTCGAGGAGTACCTCGCGTCGTACGTCGGTTCGTCCGAACTGGTCTGGCTGACGCAGGAGTCGTCCACGCTGCTGGTCCGCGTCTACGGCGACACGGCCGTGGTGACCCTTGACGTGCACGACCGGGCGGCCTGGAAGGGCGAGCCGTTCGAGGGAGACTTCAAGTCCATGTTCGTCTACGTGCGGCACGAGGGCACGTGGCGCTGCGTCGCCGGCCAGACCACTGCTCGTTCCTCGGAGACCTAGTCGGTCGTCGACTTCGGCGTACGACGCAGGGCCGAAGTCAGCCGAGGCGCTGCACGCGAGTGCGGTGGTTGCTGCTGTTGTCGCCGTCGATGTCGGAGTCGCGGGTCCTGGAGATGTGGTCGACCTTCTCCTCCTCGCCCTGCACCGGTTGCGGCTCGATGAGGGTGTCCCGCTCGAAGGCGTGGGACTTGTCCGTGTTGCGGTAGTAGCGGTAGAGCGACCAGTACGTCGCCGCCGCGCCTGCAGGCCCAGCGGCGAGCAGCCACAGCGGCCCGCCGTCGCTCGACGTGGTCATGACGATCTCGGTGATCATGCGATGCCCACCAGGATGGCTCCGGCGATGCCTTCGAGGAAGGTGCCGACGGTCAGGGCGGCGGTGATCAGCTTCCACTGCGAGACCGGGACGCTGCCCATCGTCTCGCCCGTGCGGGCGTTGACCGCGATGTAGTGCAGCATCTTGGTGTTCTCCTGGTAGTAGGAGTAGAGCCACACGGGCAGGTACATCGAGACCCAGCGCGAGCCGCCGACGTCGACCTGCTCCTGCTCCCAGCGCACGCCGCGGTCGAACTTCGACAGCGACGAGTGCACCTGCGAGCGACCGATGGAGAGCAGCTGGTCCTCGAGGACGGGCTGCAGGTCGCCCACGTCGCGGTCGCGCTTCTCGCTGGTGAACCCGACGAGATAGCTGGAGTTCCACTTCACGGCGTTCTTGGTGTCGAACGGGAGGATCGTGTTGATGATGTTGTTGGTGGTCGACCCGTCGAACTGCGCACGGTCGGCGGCCCCCTCGATCGTCAGGTCGTCGACGGTGAACGCGACCGAGCGATTGACGCTGTAGACGTCGGCTGCGTAGTAGGTGACCTTGTTGTCGCCGCTCTTCTCCGTCCAGCGCCGCGTCTGGACCTCGCCCTTGCCGACGTACGCCGCATCGGCGCGCGCGTCGATCACGAGGTAGGGAAGGTAGACCCCGAGCACGTTCTCGGGGACGAACTCCTTCTTGAAGCGCGCGTGCGCGAAGAGCCGTCGCTTCGAGGCGAACTCGCGGATCTTCTCCACCGCTTCGACGTGCGTCAGCCGGAAGGGCAGGACCGCGTCGGGCACGGCGCCGTTCGCCGTCTGCTTGTTGACGTTGAGCGTGTGCCGGCACCAGTGGCAGCGCTGGTTGAGGGCGTGGGCGGTGTTGACCACCACCTCGGCGCCGCACCCCCCGCACGTCATGGTCATCAGGTCGTCGTCGCTGGAGATGGTCTCGGCGCCCCCCGCGACCACGACTCCCTCGAGCTCGTCGATGCCCTCGCCGAGGCCGAACTCCTCCTCGACGCGCGCCTCCTGCCACTCGTGGCGGCAGAACAGGCACACCAGCATCGCGGTCGAGCCACGCAGTCGTACGTCCGTCGACCCGCACTTGGGGCAGCGGTTGAGCCCGTCCGCCAAGGACTCGTTGACGGTCGCAATGTCGGGGCCGGGCTCCGGCTCGGCACGGGCGGCCGCGAGCTCCTCGTCCAACGACAGCGGCGGGCCGTCGAAGGTGGGCGCGTTGGGATCTCGGGGCTGCTGAGGGTCCTGGGTCATCAGAGGCCCAGTGCCTTCGCCTTCGCCGCGTCGTAGTCGGCCTGGGTGATCAGGCCGGCGTCGAGCATCTCCTTGGCACGCTTGAGCACCGCGACCGGGTCGTCCGCTGCGGGAGCGGCGGGAGCTGCGGGAGCTGCTGCGGGCTCCGCGGGAGCGGGTGCCGCGGGAGGAGTCACGGGCTGCTGCAGACCCCCGACACCGACACCGCTGGTGGCCATCCCCATGCCGATCACGCCGCCGGGCCCTGCGTTCTCACCGGCCGCCTCGATGCCTGCGGCGACGGACGCCTGCAGGTTGGAGTTGCCGCGGGATCCCGAGAGGGCATCGGCGCGCTGGACGTTCTTGAGCAGCTCACGGGTGTTCTCGTCGTACTCGATGGAGATGATCGCCGTCTTGACGATCTCGAGCCCACGATCGGTGCGCCAGCGGTAGTTCTCCTCCACCGCCGCGGACAGCGACTGCGCGAAGCCGACGGAGTCCTGCTGGAGCCGGCTGATCCGGTTGCCCTTGGCTGGGTCGTTCGTGTACATCGAGAAGGCCGGGGCCAGGGAGCCGACGACCTCGTTGAACAGCTGCTCACCGGCGGGGTTGTCGATGTCGGTGAAGTCGAAGATCGCCTTGCCGCTGATGACGCCGGCGGAGACGAAGTTGCGGATGAAGGTCAGGGGGTCGGTGATCTTCAAGGTGTAGGTGCCGCGGGTGATCGCGCCGACCTGGGTGTTGAGGAACGCGTCGTCCCAGTAGATCTCCGACTGGGTGCCGAACTTGTTGTTGGGCAGCTCCTTGAGGGCCACGAAGATCGCGGTCTGCTGCGAACCCGGGCGGCCGCCGAACTTGAACCGCTCCCAGCTCTGCTTGATGAGCGAGTCCACGAGGCCGCCGCCGGAGAAGACCGACTGCGACGCGGCCTGCTCGGAGTCCCAGATGTAGCCACCGGGCTGCGCGGCGAAGCCGGTGAACGCCCCGTCCTCGATCAGCACCAGGCCGTAGCCCTCGGGCACCACGATCTTGGAACCGTTGGTGATGACGCCGTCGGAGGCGTCGTCGTTGCCGCCGCGGCCCGCGTTCTCGCCCTTGCGTACGGCCGGGAACACCGCGGCCGTGGCGGGCAGCCCGTCCGGGACGCCGAAGAAGTCGAGCCACTGATCACTGAGCGTGCCGCCGATGGCGCCGGTCACTGCCTGGAAGAGCCCCATTCCGATTCCCTCCAACGGGTTCAGGTGCGGGCGCTGCCGCCCACATGCGTCGGCGCCCCTGCGGGTGGTCGACCGCGGCAACCCTAGCGGTCAGGAGACTGCCGAGTTCCCTGATTTGAGTCTTGTGGCAGTGCAGGACCGCGTGCCACGTTCAGATCATGACGAGCACCCTCGGACGTGCGCCTGCCCGCCGTCGTCACTTCTTCCTCGGCCTCTGTGCCGCGCTCCTCGCGATGAGCACCGTGCTGGCACCGGGCGGAGTCGCATCCGCCGGCGGTGGCGGGCACGGGGACGAGGTGGCGGGCACGGAGGTGGCGGGCACGGAGGTGGCGATCACGGCTCCTCGGCGCGGACCGCAACCGTGATGACCCGCAATCTCTACCTCGGCGCCGACCTCGCTCCGATCCTGGCCGCGCTGGCCAGCGGCAACAACAACGCCATCGTCGGCGCGGCGACAGCGACCTGGAACGCCGTGCAGGCCACCGCACCCCAGGAGCGGATGGGCGCGATCGCGGACGAGATCGTCGGGGCCGACCCGGCAGTGATCGGCCTCCAGGAGGTCACCACCTGGACGACGTACGCCTTCAACCCCCAGACAGGGGCGGTCAGCGATCCGACCATCGCCTACGACTTCCTCCAATTGCTGCTCGCTGAGCTGGCCGCGCGGGGCGCCAGCTACGCGGAGGTGCCCGCGGCCACGGCCCACAACTTCTCCTCGCCACCCATCCCGATCCTGGCCGGCGCCGCCTTCCCGACGCGGGCTGTGAGCCTCGCCGACCGTGACGTGATCCTCGCGCGGACCGACGTGGCGGTGACGAACGCACGCACCGGCACCTACCAGAACATCGTGAGCTTCCCGTTCGGAGGCACCACGCTGCCGGTGGCGCGGGGGTGGGGCTCGGTGGACGTACAGGACGAGCGAGCCAGGTTCCGCTTCGTGAACTCACACCTCGAGGCATTCGGCATCCCGGGCGTGGACGCCGAACAGGTGCGCGTCGCTCAGGCCGGGGAACTGCTCGCCGCGCAGGCCGCCATCGCCGTACAGGCGGGAAAGCTGCCGATCGTCTATGTCGGCGACTACAACTCGGCCGCACCCCAGGCGCCGGCGTACTCCGCCTTGTTGGCCGCGGTCGGGGAGGACGCCTGGACGCGCTCCCACCACAACGACCCGGGCCCGACGTGCTGCTTCGACGCGACGCTGCGAGATCCGGCAGATCCACTGACGACCCGCATCGACCTGGTCCTGCACAGCCGCGACATCAAGGCGTCGCGGGCGACCATCGTCGGCGAGGAGGCCGCGGACAGGACGCCTTCCGGGTTGTGGCCGTCCGACCACGCAGGTGTGGTCGCCACGCTGGTGTTCCCCGCCAAGTGCTACCCGCGAGGGGGCCGCATCGACTGGTGAGCGAGGCGGCTGGCCGGCGCGCGCACGCCCGCGATCCCTTCGCCGTCATCGACGGACACTGGTCTAGCCAAGTTTGTAAAGGTCCCGCCGTTCTGCCACGTACCTGCGAGTAGAGGCAGACCCTCGATGTAATCAACAGCCTCCGGGGGGATGGTGCAAACAAATCATGACTATTGCCGAGTATTCGAGCGACACAGATGTCGCTCCCGTCGTCGAAGACGACGCCGCACCCAATGCGGACTTCTTCTCTCTCACCACGCTCGTGCGGCAGTGGCTGAGGACGTCGGAGGCCGTCGAGCGGCAGGGCCGACCGGAGGGCGACGACTCACCGCTGCCCCCGAAGTGGACGCCGCCCAAGGAGGACCCGCTCGTCAGCGGCGGCCTCGCACTGGTGGAGAAGATCTCCCCGATGGTGACGCCGGTCGCCCCGATCAACCCCTTCGGCGTCGACCCCGTCGACCCGGCCGCTCCGATGTCCGATGAGACGGAGGAGTCGGAGGTGACGCCGGCCATGCCTCTGCCCGACCTCCCCCGACGTCGTCGGCAGCCCGTGGCGCAGCCCACGCGCCGGCTGGCCGTGCTGATCGACGCCGAGACCACGTCGGCCGACTCGGCGGATGCGCTCTTCGAGGCCCTGGCCGACCAGGGGACGCTCAGCGTCTGTCGGGCGTACGGCGACTGGTCGTCTGCCAAGACACGGGCGTGGTGGCCGGCACCCCTGCGCCAGCACGGGATCCAGCCCTACCACCACTTCGGCGGCGAGAACGCCCAGCGGTCGCTGGTCGCACTCACCATCGACGCCGTGGACCTGGCCCGCGAGGCCGCCGTGCACGTCCTGGTGATCGTCGGCGACCTCGTGTCGCTGCACCCGCTCGTCGAGCGGCTCAACGCGTCCGGCCTGCAGATCATCGGGTTCGGCACCACGCCGACCCCGCGCGACGTGCGGGACCTCTGCCACGAGTTCGTGGACCTGTCGGGCGACCCCGACACAGACCCCGACAATCTCGGCAAGCACCGCGCCTGACGGATCCGCCGGCGGCCCCGTGTGCCGGCCAGCTGCAGCGAGCCCTTGCTACGGACGTTGAAACCCCCGACGATGAAGCCAAGGGTCGTCATCGTGAACGGGGGTTTGCGCATGCTCGCAACTAAGTGGTCAGTGCGCGGTCTGTCCATGTGGACGCTGGCCCTGATCCTGGCCATGGCGCCTGCGCCGGCAATGGCGGATGCCAAGGTGTTCGACGACCCCGTCGGAGACTCGACCTCGGTGGACATCTCCCAGGTCCGGGTCGCCCATCGGGACTCGGTGATCGTGCGAGTCAGATCAGGCGTTCCACTGGCAGCCGGACAGCTCTATGCCTTCTGGATCGACGCCGGTCACGGACCACAGCCCGACTACTACGTCGCATTCCGAGCCAACTCGGACTTCGACGAGGCGCTGAGACTCGTGAGCTCCTTCGGTCATCGTCGAGGGCAGTTCGTCGAATGTCGAGGGATCCGACTGCGCGCCGACATCTTCACCGGCAAGCCCGTGTCGATCCGAGTCCCGCGACGCTGCCTCGAGAACCCGCGGAGAGTCCGGGTCGCCGTCCAGTTCAAGGACGAGAGCACGGGCTCAGTGGACTGGGCTGCGGATCGCCGAACCTTCGGGCCCTGGGTCAAGCGGTAGCACGAGGGATCAGCCGACCTCAGTCGGCGCGTAGCTCCGCCAGTCTCTCCAGCGCCGGCTTCGTGTGTACGCCGAGTCGCTCGCGCGCGTCGTCCAGCGCAGCCGACGCGGGGTAGCCCGGCGGGATCCGCGACGGGTTGAGCGCGACCCCGTCCCCCCATTCCTTGATGTCCGGCTCGGCCGAGAAGGCCATCGCGTTGCGGGTGCCGAGGAAGTTCATGCCTGCCCACTGCTGCATCGAGTTGCCGTAGTGCGACGGCGCGCAGAGGCGGTTCTTCTCGTCGTCGTCGGTGCGCGTGGCCTCGACGTACCCGATCACCGCCGCGCCGAAGCACGGGAAGCCCGACCTGATCGGTTGGAGCGTGATGTCGTCCGGACGCCAGACGTCGACGAGCGGTGGGTACTTCAGTCCGTCGGCCGCACAGTGCACGACGAGGGTGTCGTCCGAGACGCCGACCGCGCCATCGGCGAAGTGGAGCTGGACCCGGTCGACGGAGGAGATGTGCCCGCGGCGTACGACGTTCTCGATCGTCCGCAACTGATCGAGCTCCCAGGTCGCCAGGGTCGGCGTCTTCGCCATCGTCGGCGTGACCGAGCGGTCGATGCGCAGCATGATGCCGGCGTCCTCGAGGGTCAGGAACAGCTCGTCCATCGAGGGCGCCGCCGCAGCCGACTGCATGACGGTGGCGGCCATGCCCAGGAAGATCGCCGGATCGGGCTGGATGACGGCCCGGTTGAACATCCACGGGTCGCGCGGGCGCACCCAGCAGATCGCGTCGGGATCGACACCGCGCGCGAGCAGCCAGATGCAGGCGTCGGTCGCGGTCTTCCCGGAGCCGACGACGACGTACTGGCTCGGCGCTTCCTCCAGCCTCGCCAGGTCGTTGACGGGCAGCACGCGGGCGCCGTCGCCGACACCGAAGGGCGGCGGCTTCTCGGCCGGGATGCTGGGAGCGAGGTAGTGGGCGTTGACGATCCGGCACGACTCGGGCACCTCGAACCGTTCGCCTGCGATGCGCGAGACGACGGTGCGGTCGCCGAGGTAGTCGGTGTTGGGGAAGAACTCGACCCGGCCGGTCTGCACCATCCGGTCGAGCATCTGCCCGTAGTACGCCGTGATCTGTGCCTGGGTCGCGCGCTCCTGGAGCCCAGCCTCCGGGCCACTCACCTGCAGCTTGCCGCCGCCGAGCATGGTCGAGGCGACGCCGTAGAACGCGGAGGACTGGTGCAGCTTGACGAAGGGGTACGCCTCCAGCCAGTGCCCGCCGACGCCGAAGCGCCGATCGACCATCACCACGCGGGCATCCGAGTGGTCGATCAGCGCGTCGGTGAAGGCCATCCCCATGGCGCCCGCGCCCACCACGAGGTAGTCGGCTTCGAGAGTGCGGGTCATGGGTCCACCGTGGCACTCGCGGGCCGCCGCGTCCAAGAGCCATTTCGGGTAGGTGGCCTTGGTTTCGACACGCTCGGCCGCGGGCGGCCTCGCTGCTCAACCAGCGGGCATGCCTGGGATGGCCTCGCTACTCAAGCTGAGATGCGCCGGGTGAACACGACGACGTTGCTCTGATAGCCGCCCCGGTCGCGGTCGTACACGCCACCGCAGGTGACCAGGTTGAGCTCCGGGACCCGGCGCTTGCCCGCGTAGACGAGGTCGGCGGGGAAGTCGGCGTTGGCATACGTCACGACCCGGTCGACCTCGAAGGTGACGACCGAGTCGTCCGACATCGAGACCGTGACGCGGTCTGCTCGCCGCATCGATGACAGCTCAGCGAAGACGGCCGGGCCGGTGAGCGAGTCGACATGGCCGAGGATGACCGCGGAGCCTCGCTCTCCGGGCACCGTCCCGAGACGGAACCAGCCGGCGCGGTCCGGATCGGACGGGACCTCGACGGTCCCGTCCTTCTCCAGACCGAGGTCGATCAGCCGCGTGGACAACCCGAGCGTCGGGATCGACAGGAGCAGCGGAGTGACGGCTGCCTTGCCGGCCGACCGGCGCTCGGTGGGAAGCACTGACTCGGCCTCGGCCGTCGACGACGGTGGTTTCGCGACGACCTCGGCTCCCCCGCAGCCGGTCAGTCCTGCGGCGCAGGCCAGCAGGACTGACCTGCGAGTGACCGATCCGGTCATCTGTTACTGCAGACGGACGGGTCGCGTCCGGCGGGTCCAGAGAGCCCCGCCGGCCACGATCGTGGCGGCGAGCAGTGACCAGAGTGCCCAACCCGGACCGGCAGGATCCGACGCGCCGCCGATTCCGGTCTCGGGGTGACCTTCGGGCACGACCGGCGAGCCCTCCGAGCCACCAGTGATCTCGCTACTGCCGCTGTCGCCTCCGTTGTTCGAGCCGTTGTTGCCCGACTCGTTGCCGCCCTGGTGCCGCCCTGGTTGCCGCCCTGGTTGCCGCCCTGGTTGCCGCCCTGGTTGCCGCCCTGGTTCGAGGGGGACGCCGAGGTGCTCAGCGCGCCACCGCTCGTGGTCGACGTTGCGGTCGCCGTGGGGCTCGGGCTGGCGGTCGGGGAGACCGTCGGCGTCGGCGACGGCGACGGCGGGGTGGCGCAGTTGGGCCGGGTGATCACGTTGGTGTCGAGGGTGACCGAGCCGTTGCGGGCCAGCATGCGTCCGTTAGGGTCGCGCCCGTGTTCATCGTCGCCGAGGTGAGCGACATGACGGTGCCGATGAACGTGGTGTTGGTGTCGAGGGTCGTGCTGCTGCCGACCTGCCAGTAGACGTTGCACGGCGAGGCGCCGTTGATGAGGGACACGGTGCTGTTGGGAGCGGTGATGAGCGTGCTGCCCGCCTTGAAGATGAACACGGCGGAAGGGTCACCCTGCGCGTCCAGCGTGAGCGTCCCCGTCAGCTGCATGGCCGACGTGTGCTCGACCACGCCAGTGGTCAGGGTCAGCCCGCCGAGGTCGCTGCCGGTGACGTCGGTGACCGTGGACCGGCCGGCGGCCGAGTTGTAGGCCGTGGTCAGGTCGGACTGGGCCTGGATGGCGACCGCGTCCGCGACGTGGAGTGCACCGCCGATCTGGACGAGGGGCGGGATCCGGTGACGGAGGTGCCCGGACCGACACCGATGTCTCCCGTGATGACCGACGGGCCGGTGTTGGTGACGGACTGACCGGCCAGGACGGCGAACGAGCCAGCCGTGCCGAGACCGACCGGCGCCTCAGCGGCGTGGGCCGGGAGTCCGGCCAGACCGACGGCCAGGAGAGCGACTCCGGTCAGGCTGAGAGCCTTGACGGGATTGGGCAGACGTGCGAGATCGCGGAACATGGGCACAGGCCTCCGGTTCTCCGCATGAGGGGGGACGCCGGGGGCCGGGGCGTGTCACACGTGAGTCCTCACAGAGTAAGCCCAGCTGTCTACCCCCTCGCCGAACCAGCTGGCCCTAGGTCTCGACACGCTCGGCCGCGGGCGGCCTCGCTGCTCAACCGGCGGGGTGCGTCTAGGGTTCGGCGGTGACTTCGGACGTCCTCCTCGTCGGCTGCGGCGACCTCGGTTCGGCCATCGGTCTCCGGCTCACGGAGCTCGGGCACGACGTGCTGGCGCTGCGGCGCAACGCCGACCGCGTGCCGCCACCACTGCGAGGACTGTCCGTCGACCTGACGCGCGAGACGCCCGTCCTGGCAGGCCTTCGCGCGCACTTCCTCGTGGTCGCCCTGACCGCACGGCCGCGGACGGAGGAGAGCTACCGGTCGACGTACGTCGATGGCATGCGCCGCGCTCTCGACGCCCTCGCCCAGAGCGGACCGGAGCCCGAGCGGGCCGTCCTCGTCTCCTCGACCGCCGTCCACGCCAGCAGGCCACGGCCGGAGCTCGAGGACGAGACGACGCCGGCGGAGCCCAAGGACGGACCCGGCCGGATGCTCCTCGCGGCCGAGCAGCTCTTCCACGAACGAGTTCCCCGAGGGACCGTCCTGCGACTGAGCGGGTTGTACGGCGGCAGCAGCACGCGCCTCCTCGACCAGGTGCGCGAGGGACGGATCGAGGACCCGCACCGCTGGACGAACCGGATCCACCGCGAGGACGCGGCAGCAGCCGTCGTGCACCTGCTGACGATGCCGGACCAGCCCGAGCACCTCTACCTCGGGACCGACGACGAGCCCGCGCAGCTGGGCGACGTGGCGGCGTACCTCGCGGGACGGCTCGACGCGCCGGCGCCACCCGAAGCGGATCCGTTGCACGGCCACGGCAAGCGACTCTCGAACGCCCGCCTGCGAAGGACCGGCTGGGTCCCGAGCCGCCCGAGCTATCGCGAGGGCTACGCCGGGATCGGCTAGGGCGCCGCCGGGAGTCGGACCGTCATGGTCGTGCCCTCGCCCAGCGTGGACTCGACGTCGAGGCTGCCGCCGTGGCGGCGCACGATCCGGTCGACGATGACCAGGCCGAGCCCGCTGCCCGGGCGCGCGAGCGCCTCGGGGTTGTTGGAGCGGAAGAACTCCTTGAAGAGGTCGAGCTGGTCCTCCTCCGAGATCCCGAGCCCGTGGTCGATCACCCTGAACACGACGTCCTGCTCGTCGCGCGCCAGCTCGAGGGCAACGGACGAGCCCTCGTCGGAGTACTTCACCGCATTGCTCACCAGGTTGGCCAGCAGGCGGTGCAGCTCGTCGGGGAGCCCCGGGACGACGAAGGCATCCCCCGAGACGTCGGTCGAGATCGTGATCGACCTCGCACTGGCGGCGTGGGTGCACTCGTCGACGACGGCCGCGACGACGTCGCGCAGGTCGACCTCGACAGGGTCGAACGCGGCGTCCGGGTCGGAGACGTGAGCCATGGCGAGGAGGTCCTCGATGACACTCTGGAGCCGCCCGGATCCGCGGATCGCGGCCTCGACCGATCGGCGTACGTCGCCGGAGAGGTCCTCCTCCTCCTCGATCAGCTCGAGGTGGCCCCACACGGAGGCGAGCGGGTTGCGCAGCTCGTGGGCGACGGTGTTCATCAGCTCGGTGCGATAGCGGTCCAGCTCGCGGAAGCGGTTGACGAGCGCGCGTTCCTGCTCCAGCTGCCGCGCGTTGGCGATTGCACGGCCGAGGTCGTGGCCGATGTCGAGCGCTGCGTCGTACTCCATCTCGGTCCACGCCGGGGTGTCCGACAGCCGCGCGAGGACGAGGTAGCCCAGGCACTCGGTGCCGACGCCCAGCGGGACGAACAGCGCCGAGGCGATCCGGACACTCTCCAGGAAGTCCAGCGCGAGCGCTGCGTCCTCGGACGTCAGCCCCGGGTGCAGCACGTGCTCGCGCGAGAGATGCGCGACGCGCTGGTCCTGCCAGTACTCGTGGGCGAGGCGGACCGCGAGCTCGTCCAGCTCGGCGAACATCGGGAGGTCGTAGCCGAAGTGCGACCACCACGCGCTCGACGCACCGCCGTCCGTGTCGAACGCCGAGAGCCACATCCCGGCCGCGTCGAAGCAGTCGGCGATGGCGGCACGGCTGGCCTCGACCATCTTGTCCAGGGAGTCCTCGGCCAGCGCGCGGCGGACGATCGCGCGGGTCTCGGTGGAGAGCCGGACCCGGGCCTGCAGCTCCTCGCGCTCGAGGGCGAGCAGCACCTGCGTGCGGGCAACGCCGGCATAGCTGCTCAGCGCAGCACGCTGGATCGTCCCGGGACGCAGGCCGTCGACGGGCGAGTCCACCGACAGCAGGCCGCGGAGCACGCCCTCGTCATCGAACAACGGAGCCACGAGCAGGTCCACCGGGTGCCACGCGTCCGGCACGTCCTTCATCTCCGTCGCGGCGAGGTGGCTGTACTCCAGCACCTCGTCGCCGACCCGCTCGTGCGGGACGAACCGCAGGGCACCCCAGTGGTCGGCCTTGGCGAGCTCCGCGTCCAGCACCTCGACCGGCAGCGCCGTGCCGATCATCTCGGAGGTGCCCAGCCCGGTGGTGGCGATGACCTCCAGGCCGTCTCCCCGGCGCACGCTGATGGCCGCCTCGCCGAACCCGGCGAGGGCGGCCGCACCTTCGGCCAACACCTGCAGCGATGCCCTGGTCGGCGCGTCCGACCAGGTGCTGGTGGGCGTCTCGCGCTCCTCAGCAGCTTGTTCCACAGCTCTCCCCTCACCACGTCGGACACCCGAATGCCCACGTGCTGGGGCCAAGCCCACCACAGGTCATTGCGCCGCGCACAAGATCCATGCATCCCGACCGCACACGAGTTCAGGCTGTGGCACCTAGAATCTGATCGTGAACGACGCCCACGTCCTTGCGTACTACGCAGACGACCCTACGCGGAGCTACCAGCTGATCCAGTGGCTGGAGGTCCTCGAGGTCCTGCGCACGCAGCACCCGGTGGGGATCGTCGTTCGCGACGCGGACGTCGCGGCCCTGCTGGCGGAGCGGACGAGCCTGTCGATCTTCCTGGCGCCGACGTTCTCCGAGCTGACCGAGCTGTATGCCGCGCTCGACGCGAGCGTCGTCCTCTACTGCAACAACTCGCCGCTCAACTTCCAGTCGCTCGTCGACGGCCGGATGCTGCACGTGCACATCAACCACGGCGAGAGCGACAAGCAGAGCATGGCCAGCAACAACGCCAAGGCCTACGACCGCGTCTTCGTCGCCGGTGAGGCCGCCGTGCAGCGCCACCTCGACGGGCTGATGGAGTTCGACACCAGCCGCCTGGTGCGGATCGGTCGCCCGCAGCTGGACCTGCACCCGACTCCCCTGCTCGCGCCGACCACGCGGCGTACGGTCCTCTACGCCCCCACCTGGGAGGGCGACGCCGACTACAACGACTACACGTCCGTCGACACCATCGGTCCCGAGGTCGTACGCCGCATCCTCGACGTCGCCGACGTGCGAGTCGTCTACAAGCCGCACCCCAAGGTGACCACCAGCCTGGCGCCCGCCATCCAGGCCGGCCACCTCGCCATCCTGTCGCTGATGAGCGACGCGGTCGCCCGTGAGCCGGACGCCGGCCACACGACCGTGCTGACCGGCAACATCCTCGCCGTCATGCCCGACTGCGACGCGATGGTGACCGACGTGTCGTCGGTGGGCCTCGACTGGCTCTACCTCCGCACCGACAAGCCGATCCTCATCACCGACCGCCACCAGGACACCGATCGTTTCCGCGACGAGGTGCCGGTCAGCCACTGTGCCGACGTGATCGACGAGTCGAACGTCTCCGACCTGAGCGCCTTGCTGGCCACCCGGCTCGACCACGACGAGCACCACCTCGACCGGCTGGCGATGCGGCACTTCTACTTCGACGACATCCAGGTCGGCGACAGCACGACCCGGTTCCTCGACGCCGTCACCGAGCTCGTGCGGCTGCGCGACCGCCTGCTCAGCGCCAAGCTGCACGGCGACGCGATCACTGCCTGAGCGATCCCCGGCTTTGGGGATTCACACCCTCGTTCTGCCGCGTCACCGGCGGGTCGAGGTCCATGATCTGTTCGTGACGCCGACCCAGGCACCGGCCGTCTTCCTGGCCGCGACGCCCACGACGAGACGGTCCCGCGCGTGGATTCCGCTCGTACTGGCGATCGGGAGCGCTGCGGCGTACGCCGTGTTCTTCGCACTGCCCTTCTACGTCAATGACCTCGACAGGTATCCGCTGGCTGAGGTCGCGTACGGCATGCCCGACCCGATGACCCAGTGGCCACACGCCGACGGTGGGATCGTGTCCATGATCTTCGGCCTGGGCTCCCTGGCCACGCTGGGCGTTGCTCCCTTCGTTGCCGCATTCGCGATCGGCCGGGCAACGTACGACCTGTGGCGGGAGCGTGCGGAGCGGGACGTCACGCGGATCGTCACATCACTCCTGGCAGTGGCGTTCGGGGCCGGGGCATTTGCCTGGCTCGGCTCACCCCTCGGGTCGGCGCTGATCACGAGGTTCCTCGACTAACAGTCCCTTGGTTTCGACACGCTCGGCCGCGGGCGGCCTCGCTGCTCAACCAGCGGTGCGGGCGGCGCGGGTGGCCGCGGGCGGCCGCGCTGCTCAACCAGCGGTGCGGGCGGCGCGGATGGCCGCGAGCTGCTCGAGCTGCTCGGCGGAGAAGGCCTCCAGCACGCAGAACTCGTTGCCCTCGGGGTCGTTCATCACCACCCAGCTGACCTCGTCGTCGTCCTGGCCGACGTCGGCCAGGCTCGCGCCCAGGGCCAGCAGGCGTTCCACCTCGGCCGCCTGGTCGTCGGGCCGGAGGTCGAGGTGCAGCCTGTTCTTGCCGACCTTGCCGTCGGGCGACAGACCGAACAGCAGGTCCGCAGCGACGCCGTCCTGCAGCGAGTGCTCGGGCGGTTCGAGGATCACCTCGTCGGCCCGCTCATACGTACGCCGCCAGCCCAACGCCTGCTCCCAGAACGACGCCAGTGCCGAGGGATCGCGCGAGTCGATGATCAGGGCTTGGATGGTGAGGGCCATGGCGTCGATCGTGCCGCTGGCCCGCGGTGTTGGCCAGCGAGTTTGCCTTGGTTTCGACACGCTCAGCCGCGGGCGGCCTCACTGCTCAACCAGCGGCGGGGTCGGCCGGGCGAAGTTCATTTAGTTAAATGAATTTCCTGGGGCGGCCCCAACGTCCCCCTGGTTTCGAGACGGCGCTGGCGCCCGCTCAACCGGCGGGAGTCAGCATCACGTCCAGCACGCGGCGTACGACCGGAGAGACCGCCTCGCGGGACCAGACGGCGTAGAGCTCGACCGGCCGCTCCGGGTCGGCGTCGAGGGTGGTGTCGCCGCCGCCGTGGTCGAGCGTCTTGAAGACCACGCCCTCGACCCCCAGCGACGTGGCCGAGGCGGGTGCGAGAGCGAGGCCCCGGTCGGCGGCGACAAGGAGCATCGCGGTGAGGACCTGGTGGACGCGCTGCTCGATGCGCGGGTGGGCGTTGGCGAGGAAGCGCACCGAGAGCTCGTGGAAGTAGCGCGACTGCTGCGGGTCGTAGCCGATCACCGGCTGGCCCTCGAAGTCCTGCGGGGTCAACGGCCGGTCGAGCGGAGCCAGTGGGTGATCGACGGGCACCACCGCCATCAGCGGCTCGCGCAGCACGACGCGCGACTGGAGCAGAGCCGTGTCGAACGGCGGCCGCGCGAGGCCGATGTCGAGCTCGCCGCGGCGGATGCCGTCGACCTGGGCCAGCGTCACGCGCTCGGAGAGGAGCACCTCGACGTCCGGCAGGGCGGCCGTGAGCCGACGCAGCAGCGGGCCCAGGATCGAGATGGCCGACACCGCCGTGAAGCCCAGCCGCACCACGCCGGCCGCGCCGGCGTCGACGCGGCGAGCCAGGTCGCCCGCGCCCTCGACGAGGTTGAGCAGCCGGTAGGCCTCGTCGAGAAACGCCGCCCCGGCGCCGGTCAGTGACACCCGGCGATTGTCCCGCTCGAGCAGCTGCGCACCGACGGACTTCTCCAGCTTCTGGATCTGACGAGACAGCGGTGGCTGCGTCATGCTGAGCCGTTCGGCCGCCCGTCCGAAGTGCAGTTCTTCCGCGACGGCGATGAAGCACCGGACCTGATCCAGGGTGATCGCCATACGGTCAAAGTATCAAGCCATGCCACATCGGGCTTGGACGAGCATCGTGGGTGCTACCTAGTGTCGGTGGTCACACCCCAGTTCAAGGAGCCTTCCATGCGCAAGCCCCGCACCTCCACCCGCCTGGCCGTCGTCGCGGCAGCCGGCGCCATCGCCCTCACCGCCTGCGGCGGCGTCCAGAACACGGCCGGTGGCGGCAGCGGCACCGACGAGTACCCCTCCGGTGCGGTCGAGATGCCGGTCGGCGCGTCCGCCGGTGGATCCTCCGACCTGATCAGCCGCGAGATCTCCAAGGGCCTGTCCGAGGAGCTCGGCGGCACCTTCCCCGTCATCAACCGCGAGGGTGCCAACGGCGCACTCGCTGCGGCCGAGGTCGCCAAGGCCGAGCCGGACGGCTCGACGATCTCCGTGCAGAACGCGTCGCTCTTCGCGATCACCCCCCTCGCCGTCAGCGAGGACGAGGTCACCAGCATCGACGACTTCGACGTGGTCCAGGGCGTGTCCCGCGATGACTACGTGCTCGTCGCGAGCAAGGGCAGCGGCTTCACCTCGATCGACGACTTCGCGAACGCGGACGGGAAGATCACCTACGGCACGACCGGCGTCGGCACCGGCGCCCAGCTCGCCTGCGCCCTGACCTTCAACGTCGAGGACACCCCGGCCGAGGCGATCCCCTTCGACGGTGGCGCCCCCGCACTGACCGCCCTCCTCGGCGACCAGGTCGACACCGCCTGCCTGCAGGTCGGCGAGGCCGTGGAGAACATCGAGGCCGGCAAGATCGTCCCGCTGACCGTCTTCGGCCCCGAGCGCGTCGAGTTCCTCCCCGACGTGCCCACCGCGCAGGAGCAGGGCCTCGACGTCGAGGTGGCGCAGTACCGATTCATGACCGTCCCCAAGGGCACCCCGCAGGACGTCCAGGACGCGATCGCCGAGGCCATGCAGGCGACCTTCGAGACCGAGGCCTACAAGACCTTCAACACGCAGAACAACCTCACGCCCCTGGAGATCTCGGGCGACGAGGTCGTGAGCCTGCTCGAGGAGGACAAGCAGCGCTACGCAGACCTCGTCGAGGAGTACGGCATCGACCTCGGCGACGCCAGCTGATCGTGCCCACCCCGAGCCGAGAGACGAGATGACCATGAGCGAGCGTGAGACACGCACCGCCGACGAGCCCGACATCCTGGCCGAGCTCCAGGCGGAGGTCGCCCGGGAGCTGGCCGAGGAACGGCCGCCGGCCGGCGGTCCGGCGTACCAGGTCGTGGCCGCCCTGGTGGTCCTCGTCCTCGGCCTCGGTGCCGCGTTTCTCGCCCAGGGCTACGGGCTCGGGTCGCTCCGGCGGCCCGGCCCGGGACTGTGGCCCTTCGCGGTCTCGGTGCTGATCGCCGCGCTCGCCGTGCTGCTCCTCGTCGTCGGACGCCGCCTCGACGACGCCGAGAAGTTCACCCGGGCCAGCTTCCTGGCCGTCGTCGGCGCCGCGACGTTCGTCGGGCTCGGCCTGCTGCTCCCGACCATCGGCTTCGAGATCCCGGCCATCCTGCTCGGCATCGTCTGGCTCCGCTTCCTCGGCGGCGAGTCCTGGCGCAGCACGATCGTCATCTCGGTCGCCACGACCGCGGCGTTCTACCTGCTGTTCCTCTACGGCCTCAAGATCCCGCTCCCCCACCTGCTCGCCTTCTGACCCGAGAGGAGACCCCCATGGACTGGAATGCCTTCCTCGACGGCTTCGGCGTCGTGACGGAACCGACGAACCTGCTCTACTGCCTGATCGGCGTCCTCATCGGCATGCTGATCGGCGTCCTGCCCGGCCTCGGCCCGGCCGCCACGATGGCGATCCTGCTGCCGATCGCCTACAACGCCAGCGACCCCGTCTCGGCGATCATCATGCTCGCCGGGATCTACTACGGCGCACAGTACGGCGGCACCATCACCTCGGTCCTCCTGCGGATCCCGGGTGAGGCCAGCTCCGTGGTGACCGTCTTCGACGGCTTCGCCCTGGCCAAGCAGGGCAAGGCCGGCACCGCGCTCGGCATCGCCGCGATCGGCTCCTTCTTCGGCGCCACCGTGTCGATCATCGGGCTCACGCTGCTCGGGCCGATCGTCGCCGGCTACGCGCTGGACTTCGGACCTCCGGAGTACGCCGCACTCGCCCTGCTCGGCGTCCTGCTGGTCGCCACTGTCGGCAACGGCAACACCATCAAGGCCCTCGTCGCCGCCGCGGTCGGGCTGCTGCTGGCCACCGTCGGCGCCGACAGCTTCACCAGTGCCAACCGCTTCACCTTCGACACCCTCCAGCTCCAGGGCGGCATCGACTTCGTCGTCGTCGCCATGGGCCTCTTCGGAGTCGGCGAGATCCTCTACAACCTCGAGGAGCGGCACGGGAAGCCACACGTGCCCGCCGCGATCGCCAACATCTGGCCCTCGCGCAAGGACCTCAAGCAGGCCTCCCCCGCCATCGCGCGTGGCTCGGTCATCGGCTTCTTCCTCGGCGTGCTGCCGGGTGGCGGCGCGGTGATGGCCAGCCTTGCGGCGTACGCCGCAGAGAAGCGTGTCGCCAAGGACCCCTCCCGCTTCGGGCGCGGCGCGATCGAGGGCGTCGCTGGTCCCGAGTCGGCCAACAACGCCGCCGCCACCTCGTCGTTCATCCCGCTGCTCACGATCGGGATCCCCGCCAACGCCTCGATGGCGATGCTTTTCGCGGCGTTCCTCGTCGTCGGCGTCCAGCCCGGCCCGGCCCTCATCGACGACAACCCCGAGATGTTCTGGGGCGTCATCAACTCGATGTACATCGGCAACCTGATCCTGCTGCTGCTGAGCATCCCGCTGGTCGGCATCTTCGTGAAGATCCTCCGGATCCGGCCGGCGGTCCTCGCCCCGATCACCGCACTGATCACGATCCTGGGCGTCTACACGATCAACAACTCGGTCTTCGACATCTTCGTGATGATCGGCTTCGGCATCCTGGGCTACCTGATGAAGAAGACCGGCTTCGAGCCCGGCCCGCTGGTGCTCGCCTTCGTGCTCGGATCGCTCATGGAGTCGAGCTTCCGCCGCTCCATGCTGATCTTCGACGGCGACCCGACCGGCTTCGTCACCCGACCCATCTCCGGGACGATCCTCGCCTTCCTCGTGCTGGTGCTCGCGCTGCCGCTGATCAAGCTGGCCTTCCGGCGCCGTACCCCCGAGACCCTCACCTCCGAGAACAACGACCAGGAAGCAGGCGTGCGATGACCGTGCTCATCGGCTACGTGCCCACCCCCGTCGGCGAGGCCGCCCTCGCCGCCGGGCTCGCCGAGGCGGCCGCCCACGGCGAGGACGCCGTGATCCTCAACAGCCCGCGTCGCGGCAGCACCGTCGACACCAACCTGGTCGGACCCGAGGACGAGGCCCGGATGGTCTCCGCTGCGGCCGCGCTCGGCGTCACCGCCACGCTCGACCACTCCGACCACGGCTCGGACATCGTCGACGCCTTCACCTCGGCCGTCGAGAGCCATGGCGCCCGGCTGGTCGTCATCGGCCTGCGTCGTCGCTCGCCCGTCGGCAAGCTCGTCATGGGCAGCGACGCCCAGCGACTGCTGCTCGAGCTCGACGCGCCGGTGCTGGCCGTCAAGCCCGCCCGATGAGCCCGTCCCGCATCTCGCGGGTCGTCGTCACCCCGGTCGCGTTCGCCGACCCGCCACTGCTCAACGTCGTCGGCGTGCACCAGCCGTGGGCGCTCCGCGCGATCGTCGAGGTCCACACGGACTCCGGCCTCCTCGGGCTGGGTGAGACGTACGCCGACGAGGCGCACCTCGCCCGGCTCGGTGCCGTGGCCGCGGCGATCCCCGGCATCGACCCCTTCGACCTCGCGGGCCTTCGCCGGGTCGTGGTCGACGTACTCGGTCGCGAGACCGGCGGTGCGGGTGCCAGCTTCGGCGGCATGCTCGATGTCGACTCCGCGGTCGACACCGTCTACTCGCCCTTCGAGGTCGCGTGCATCGACCTCCAGGGACATGAAACCGGGCGGCCGGTCGCCGAGGTCCTGGGCGGACGAGTGCGGCCCTCCGTGCCGTTCAGCGGCTACCTCTTCTACAAGTGGGCCGGTCACCCCGGCTTCCCGGACGACTCGTGGGGCGAGGCGTTGAACCCCGCCCAGCTGGTCGAGCAGGCGCAGCACGATGGTCGACGGCTGGGGTTTCGGGTCGCTCAAGCTCAAGGGCGGGGTCTTCCCGCCTTCCGAGGAGTGCGACGCGATCGAGGCGTTGCGCGACGCCTTCCCCGACCTGCCGCTGCGGCTCGATCCCAACGGGGCGTGGACGCCGTCGACCTCGCTGTCGGTGGCCGCGCGGCTGAAGGGGATCATCGAGTACCTCGAGGACCCGACGCCTTCGATCGAGGGCATGGCCGAGGTCTCGGCCGGGACCGACGTGCCGCTCGCCACCAACATGTGCGTGATCGCCCTCGATCACCTGCCGCCGGCGATCGCCTCCGATGCGGTCCAGATCGTGCTCTCCGACCACCACCTCTGGGGCGGCCTGCGCCGATCGCAGCTGCTCGCCGGCATCGCCGAGACGTGGGGGCTCGGGCTGTCGATGCACAGCAACTCGCACCTCGGCGTCTCGCTCGCCGCGATGACGCACCTGGCCGCCGCGACGCCGACGCTGACCTACGCCTGCGACACCCACTACCCGTGGAAGACGCAGGACGTGATCGTGCCGGGCGTACTGACCTTCACGGGTGGCGCACTCGAGGTGCCGACCACTCCCGGCCTCGGCGTCGAGCTCGACCGCGACATGCTCGGGGTGCTGCACGAGCAGTACCTGTCCTGTGGCGTCCGACGACGCGAGGACACCGTCTACATGCAATCCATCGAGCCGGACTTCACGCCCAACACCTCGCGCTGGTAGCCGTGCGTGCCGCCGGTTGAGCAGCGAGGCCGCCCGCGGCCGAGCGTGTCGAAACCAAGGCACTGGACCTCCTCGGTTTCGACACGGCGCTGGCGCGCCGGCTCAGCCAGCGGAGTAATTCGGTCTTGACTTATATAAGCTCCAAATGAAACAGTCGGATCATGTTCGACGTACCCAAGCACCTCGGCGCGGTCACGCGCTCGGTCGAGTCCACCACCCACGACGGCCGGCCGGCGAAGGTCGCGGTCGCGACCCGCACCTATCCGACCAGTCCCGACGACCTCTGGACCGCTCTCATCGATCCCGAACGGCTCCCCCGCTGGTTCGCTCCCGTCTCGGGCGACCTCCGCCTCGGCGGCCGGTTCCAGATCGAGGGCAACGCCGCGGGAGAGGTGCTCGCCTGCGACGCCCCGAAGCGGCTCGCCCTCACGTGGGAGTTCGGCGGGGAGCTGTCCTGGGTCGAGGTGCTGCTCGACGGCTCCGACGACTCGACCACCCTGATCCTGCGGCACACGGCCGAGCTCACCGACCAGGACCGCTGGGACATGTTCGGCCCCGGAGCCGTAGGCATCGGGTGGGAGCTCAGCCTGATGGGCCTGGCCGAGCACCTCACATCGGAGCGAGCGATGAACCCGGAGGCTGTCGAGGCCTGGAGCACGTCGGACGAGGGCCGCGAGTACATGACCGGTGCAGCAACCGGGTGGGGCGAGGCAGCGGCAGCCGGCGGCGACGACCGCGACGCGGCGATGGCCGCCGCGGCCCGAACCGCAGCCTTCTACACCGGCGCCGAACCGCCGGCCTGACGTGCACGCCTTCGACGTCCTCGGCGACCCCGTCCGTCGCCGCATCCTCGAGGTGCTCGCGGACGGGGAGACGAGTGCCGGCGACGTCGCCGGCGTCGTCCGCGCGGAGTTCGGCATCAGCCAGCCGGCGGTCAGCCAGCACCTGAAGGTGTTGCGCGACAACGGCTTCACCGCCGTGCGCGCCGAGGGCACCCGTCGGCTGTACTCCGTGGACCCGACCGGCCTGCGCGAGGCCGACGCCTGGGTGGAACAGTTCCGCCGCTTCTGGGAGACCAGGCTCGACGCGCTCGGGACCGAGATCGCCCGCGGCAAGAAGGCTCGCCGCTAGTAGCTCGCCATCAAGAAGACAGGCGGCGGCGCGTGTTCCCGAGGTGGACCCGCATGGCGGCGCGGGCCGTCTCGACATCGCCGGCCAGCACGGCCGCGGCGATGTTGTCGTGCTCGCGCTGGACGCGCTCGACATGGGCCACATCGCTCATGGAGTACGTCGACCCGAGCCGTGTCCGAGGAAGCATGATCATCATCGGGCCGAGCGAGTCGAGCAGGTCGAGATAGAAGCGGTTGTCCGAGGCCGCCGCGATCGCCCGGTGGAACGCGAAGTCGGCCTCCACAGCCCCTTCGTGTCCGGCCGCCATGAACGACTCGTGCGCCGAGGTGATCGCCGCCGCCGACGCGGGCACGACCCGCGCCGCAGCAAGTGCGGCCGCCTCGCTCTCCACACCGATCCGGAAGTCGACCATCGCGAGCACGTCGTGCTGGCTGCGGATGGCCGAGGTCTCGAGGGTGAAGGACGACGGCTCGGGTACGGCGAGGACGAACGACCCACGGCCCTGGAACGTCTCCACGAGACCCTCGGCCTGGAGCCGCGTCACCGCCTCCCGCGCGACGGTGCGGGAGACGGCGTACTCCTCGACGAGCTCCGCCTCTGACGGCAGCTTCGTGCCGGGAGCGAGGTCGCCCTTGAGGATCTTGTCCTTGAGCCCGGCGACGACGTGCTGCGAGCGGTTCTTCACGCCGACGATCATGCCTTGAAGGTCGCGGTGTCCTCGGTGTGCGCACGCATCTGCTCCGACAGCGTGAAGCCGAGGCCGGGCCGCTGCGGCACGAAGATGCGGCCGTCGCGGATCTCGATGCTCTCCTCGAAGAGCGGGTCCAGCCACTCGAAGTGCTCGACCCAGGGCTCGGTCGGATAGGCGGCGGCGAGGTGCAGGTGGATCTCCATCGCGTAGTGCGGGGCGAGCGCGAGCCCGTGGTGGGCGGCGATCGTGGAGAACTTCAGGAACGGCGTGATGCCGCCGATGCGCGGGGCGTCGGGCTGGACGATGCCGCGGTAGCCCGCGTCGATCAGCGCCATGTGCTCGGGCACCGAGGTCAGCATCTCGCCGGTCGCGATCGGGGTGTCGAACTCGCGCGACAGGTCGGCGTGGCCGACGGCGTCCCACGCGTCGAGGGGCTCCTCGATCCAGACCAGGTCGTGCTGCTCGAGCTCGCGGCACATCCGGCGGGCGCGGGCGCGGTCCCACTGCTGGTTGGCGTCGACCATGAACGGGACGTCACCCAGGTGCGAACGCATCGCCGCGACGCGCTCCAGGTCGAGGCGCCAGTCGGGCTGGCCGACCTTGATCTTGATGCCGGCGATGCCCGCCTCGAGAGAGGCGGACGCCTTCTCCTTCATCTCCTCGAGCGAGGCCTGGAGGAACCCGCCGGAGGTGTTGTAGACGCGGCACGAGTCGCGGTGCGACCCGAGCAGCTTGGCGAGTGGCAGGTCCGCCCGCTTCGCCTTGAGGTCCCAGAGAGCGACGTCGAGCGCGGCGACGGCCTGGGTCGCGACGCCGGAGCGGCCGACCGAGGCGCCGGCCCACATCAGCGACTCGTAGATCTTCGCGATGTCGTTGGGGTCCTGCCCGATGGCGGTCTCGGCGACCTCCTTGAGGTGCGCGAACTGCGCCTTGCCACCGGCACGCTTGGAGTAGGAGAAGCCCATGCCGGTCAGGCCCTGCTCGGTCGTGACCTCCACGAACAGCAGCACGGTCTCGGTGAGCGGCTTCTGCCGACCGGTGAGCACCTTGGCATCGCTGACCGGGTTGGCGATCGGCAGGACGACGTGGGAGAGAGTGAGGCTGTGGATCTTGTCGGACATGGGTGGGTTCCTTCGGGTCGAACCAACTTGTATGATGTGTTGAGAACTTATCCGACAAGTTGAGACGTGTCCAGATGCCCCAGTCAATTCACCGGCGTGACCAGCTCGCCGCTCGCCACGAAGGCGGCGACGTTGTCGAGCACCAGGGTCGCCATCGCCTCGCGCGTCTGGACCGTCGCACTGCCGACGTGCGGGAGGAGTACGACGTCGTCCCGGTCGAGCAGGGCAGCCGGCACGTTCGGCTCGTCGGCGAACACGTCGAGTCCGGCACCGGCGATGCGGCCGGCCTCCAGGGCGGCCACCAGAGCGTCCTCGTCGACCACCGACCCGCGGGCGACGTTCACGAGATACCCGTCCGGACCGAGCGCATCGAGCACCGACGCGTCGACGAGGTGGCGCGTGTCCGCGCCGCCGGGAGTCGAGCACGACGAGCACGTCGCTCGCGCCGGCCAGGTCCACGGGGCTCGCGTGATAGCTCCACGGCACGTCCTTGGGACTGCGCGAGTGATAGGCGATCTTCGCTCCGAAGGGCTCGAGCCTCCGTGCGACCGCCTCACCGATCCGCCCGAGGCCGAGGATGCCGACGATCGAGCCGCGCACCTCGCGGGTCAGCGGGTAGCGCTGGCCGGCGGCCCACTCCCCTCGCCGTACGAACCGGTCGGACGCCGAGACCTGCCGCAGCACGTCGAGCACCAGCGCGACCGCGAGGTCGGCGACCGCGTCGGTGAGCACGTCGGGCGTGTTCGAGACGACGATGCCGCGCCGGGTCGCCTCCTCGACGTCGACGTTGTCGTAGCCGACACCGAAGTTGGCGATCGCCAACAGGTCGGGCAGAGCGTCCATCTCGGCGGCGCCGATGACGGTGCCGCCTCCGGCGACCGCGACGGTGAGACCCTCGGTCCGGTCGCCGACGTCGGCGAGCGACGGGGCGGCGTACAGACTCTCCAGCGCGTCGGACAGGAACGGCATCAAGGGGCCGACGCGGACAACGCAAGGCTGGCTCATCCGGCCATCCTGTCGGGGCGCTTCAACACCCGTCCATTGCAGTCTTCGCATCACGTGATGTCCGGGAAGGACCCATGGACCTGCTGATCGGCTTCACCACGATCCTGATCGTCATCGCGTGCGGCGCGGCGCTCGCGCACGTCGGCGTGCTGGACGCGCGCTCGCAGCGGACGCTCGGCGAGATCGCCTTCTTCGTCGCGTCGCCGGCGCTGATGGTCGTGGTGATCAGCGAGGTCGAGATCAGTGGCGCGGCAGCGAACTTCGGCGCCTCGGCAACGGCGCTGGTCGTCAGCTTCATCGCGTACGCCGCCATCGTCCGCTGGAGGTGGAGGCTGGACGCCGGCTCGGTGCTGATCGGGGCCCTGTCGTCGTCCTACGTCAACGCCGGCAACCTCGGCATCGCCGTCGCCGCCTTCGTGGTCGGCGACACCACGGTCGTCGTGCCGACCCTGCTCGTGCAGATGATGGTGGTGCAGCCGATCGCGCTGATGGTGCTCGACCGGCTGACCGGTCGCGGCACCGGCGCGTGGTCGACGATCCGACGGCTGATCACCAACCCGCTGACCGTCGCGTCGGTGGTCGGGGTCGTGCTGGCCGTCACCGGCTGGGAGCTGCCGCGGGTCGTCGACTCCCCGATCCGACTCCTGTCCGGGCTCGCGATCCCGGCGATGCTGATGTCGTACGGCGCCGCGCTCCGACTGTCCCCCTGGCCCGGCAAGGCCGGACACAACGGCGAGATGCTGGTGGCGACCACCCTCAAGATGCTGGTGATGCCGGTCGTGGCCTGGCTCGCCGGCATGGCCTTCGGACTGGAAGGGCACCGGCTCCTCGGCGTGGTCATCATGGCCGGGCTGCCGACCGCGCAGAACATCTTCCTGCACGCCACGCGCTACCGGACCGGGGAAGATGTTGCCCGCGAGACCATCCTCGTGACGACACTCTGCTCGCTGCCTGTTGCACTGCTCATCGCACTGCTGCTCGGCTGACCGTTCCAGGGAGGAACCTGTGCCAGACCTGCTGACAGACCTGCGCGACGCCGTCGGCGCCGAGCACGTGCTGACGGACGCGACCGACGTTGCGGCGTACGCCGTGGACTGGCGCGGTGCCTACGGCGGTACGCCGCTCGCGGTCGTGCGTCCGTCCTCGACGTCCGAGGTGTCGGCCGTCGTCCGGCTCGCCCACGAAGCCGGGGTCGCGATCGTGCCCCAGGGCGGCAACACCGGCATGTGCGGCGGCGCGGTCCCGTCCGGCGACGGTTCGCAGATCGTGCTCTCGCTCGGGCGGATGCGGGCGATCCGCGACGTCGACGCGGCCGGCGGGACGATCACCGTCGAGGCCGGGCGTGGTGCTGGCATCCGTGCAGACGGCCGCGGCAGAGGTCGACCGCCTCTTCCCGCTCTCCCTCGGCTCCGAGGGCAGCTGCACGGTCGGAGGGAACATCGCGACCAACGCCGGCGGCACCGCGGTGCTGCGCTACGGGATGATGCGCAGCCTGGTGCTGGGGCTCGAGGTCGTGCTCCCCGACGGGCGCGTGTGGGACGGGCTGCGGTCGCTGCGCAAGGACAACACCGGCTACGACCTGACCCAGCTCTTCATCGGCGCGGAAGGCACCCTCGGGATCGTCACCGCCGCTGTGCTCGCGCTGCATCCGGCGACACCCGCGCGAGCCACCGCGTGGGTCGCACTCCCGTCCGTCGCGGCCGCGGCCTCGCTGCTCCCTGTCCTGCGTGAGTACGCCGCAGAGCGGCTCACCACCTGGGAGCTGGTGTCGCGCCCGGCGCTCGACCTGGTGCTCGACGCCGGTCTGCAGGACCCCTTGTCGAGTGACGCCGAGTGGTTCGGGCTGATCGAGCTCGCCGGTCCGTCGGGCGCTCCCGTCGAGGACGACCTGGAGCGGGCACTGGGTGCCGCCGTCGACGCCGGCCTCGTGCTCGATGCCGCGATCGCGGGCTCGCCCGCCCAGCGTTCGGGACTCTGGGCGTTGCGCGAACGCGTCTCGGAGGCCCAGGAGTCGCTCGGGCCGACGATCAAGCACGACGTGTCGGTGCCGATCACCTCGCTCTCCTCGTTGGTGGAACGCCTCGCCCCTGCCTTGGAGCAGGCACTCCCCGGGATCCGGCCGATCATCTACGGCCACGTCGGCGACGGGAACCTGCACTACAACCTGAGCCGACCGGTCGATCTGTCCGGGGACGACTTCGTGTCGCACACCGCCTCGCTGTCCTCGATCGTGCACGACCACACCGTCGAGCTCGGCGGCTCCATCAGCGCCGAGCACGGGCTCGGCTCCGGGAAGGCGGCCGCGGCTGCGGCGTACAAGAGTGACGTCGAGGTCTCGCTCATGCGCGCCATCAAGGCGGCGATCGACCCCGCGGGACTGATGAACCCGGGCAAGGTGCTCCCCCTACAGTGACGCCATGAGCGCAGCACGCACCATCGCCCGCATCCTCCTCGGCTCGGCGATGGTGGGTGCGGGGGTGCTGCACCTGACGAGCCAGCGGCAGGAGTTCCGGGCTCAGGTGCCGGAGTGGTTCCCGCTCCCCGACGACTTCACCGTCCTCGCCTCCGGGGCCGTCGAGATCGGCCTCGGTGCCGCGTTCGTGGCGCTGCCGAAGCAGCAGCGGTTGGTGGGCGGGCTGCTCGCCGCGTTCTTCGTGGCGATCTTCCCGGGCAACATCGCCCAGTACGTCGAGGGGGTGGACGCCTTCGGACTCGACACCGACCGCGCGCGACTGGTCCGGCTGTTCTTCCAGCCCGTGCTGGTGCTGGTCGCGCTCTTCGGCGGCGGCTGGCTGCGGCGTACGCCCCGCGACTGACGCACCGACCGTCACCCGAGGGTGGGCAGCCAGTCGACCCGGCCGGCGAGGGCGGCATACCCGACGAATGCGCCGACGTCGAGCAGCGTGTGCGCGACCACGAACGGCACCACGCGACCCCAGCGGCGGAACAGCCAGCCGAAGAGCAGGCCCATCGCCAGGTTGCCGACGAAGCCGCCGAGCCCCTGGTAGAGGTGGTAGCTGCCGCGCAGCAGCGCCGCCATCCCGATAGCGGCGGAGTCGCCGAAGCCGAGCTGGCGCAATCTCACTTGCACGAAGCCGAGGACGACGAACTCCTCGAGCACGGCGTTCTCGGCGGCCGCGAGCACGAGCACCGGCACCTGCCACCACTCCCCCGGCAGCGACTGCGCCACCACCGTGAGGTTGGTGCCGAGCGCGAACGTGGCGAGGTAGAACACGACGCCCACCGAGCCCACGCCCAGTGCCAGCAGGGCGCCACGACCGAGGTCTCGCCTCGACGCCCAGCCGCCACCGTGCGCCCACACCTCGCGCAGCCGGGTGCCCGAGCGGACGAGCAGGTACGCCGCCAGCACAACCGGCACGAGCGCGAAGCCGATCCGCAGCAGCTGGTAGGTCAGGTCGAGCCAGGGCCGGTCCGGGGCGAGGGTGGTGTTGAGGTTCGCGGCTTGCGAGGACAGCGGGCCCGGAGCCGTCAGCGCGGAGACGAGGCTGACGACCGAGTAGACGGCCGATCGTCCCAGCGAGACGAACAGGACGATCGCCAGCTCGGTCCAGAGCAGCGCCTTCGCCAGGTCGGGCACGCCGCCGGGCACCGGCGTGTCCGGGAGTCGCCACCACGGGCGACGGGCCTGCACATCACTCACGGCACCCAGCATCCCCGAGGAGGCTGAGTCCTGCCTGAACACCGGCTGAGGGAGGTGGCGTCGTCGGCAGGATGCGGCGTACGCCCCGCGACTGACGCTCGCCTCGGCGCGGACTTCTTGAGGTTTCTGTTCCCTTCTCGAGTGTTGCAACACTCTGGAACGTTCGGTTCCCCCGCATATGCGGGGGAACCGAACACAGAGAGACCAACCCCAGACGACTCAGCTCAGCACGAGCCCGTCGTCCCCGACATCGACGGTGACGGTCCCACCATCGACCACGTCCCCAGCGATCAGCAGCCGGGCGAGCGAGTCGCCGATGGCGGACTGGATCAGGCGGCGCAGCGGGCGGGCGCCGTACGCCGGGTCGTAGCCGGTCTCCGCCAGCCACGCGCGAGCGGCGTCGGTGACGTGGATGGTGATCCGGCGCACCGCCAGCCGCTGCTCGAGCAGCGCGAGCTGCAGGTCGACGATGTGCGCGAGGTCGTCCTTGGTGAGGGCGTCGAACGTGACGATCTCGTCGAGCCGGTTGAGGAACTCCGGCTTGAAGTGACGTGCGCACGACCCCCATCACCAGCTCCTTCTTCTGCTCCGGACTCAGCGTCGGGTCCACCAGGAACTGCGAGCCGAGGTTGCTGGTCAGGATCAGGATCGTGTTGCGGAAGTCGACCGTGCGGCCCTGGCCGTCGGTGAGCCGGCCGTCGTCGAGGACCTGCAGCAGGATGTCGAAGACCTCAGGGTGCGCCTTCTCGACCTCGTCGAGCAGGACCACGCTGTACGGCCGACGCCGGACGGCCTCGGTCAGCTGGCCGCCCTCGTCGTAGCCGACGTAGCCGGGAGGGGCACCGACGAGCCGCGAGACGCTGTGCTTCTCGGAGTACTCGCTCATGTCGATGCGGACGATCGCCCGCTCGTCGTCGAAGAGGAAGTCGGCGAGCGCCTTGGCCAGCTCGGTCTTGCCGGTGCCGGTCGGGCCGAGGAAGAGGAACGACCCCGTCGGCCGGTTCGGGTCGGCGATGCCGGCCCGCGAGCGGCGTACGGCATCACTCACTGCTTGTACGGCGCCGCGCTGGCCGATCAGGCGAGCGCCGATCACCGACTCCATCTCGAGCAGCTTGGCGGTCTCGCCCTGCAGGAGCCGGCCCGTCGGGATGCCCGTCCAGGCCTCGACGACGTCGGCGATCTGCTCGGCACCGACCTCGTCACCGACGAGCTTGTCGGTGATCTGCTCCTCGGAGGACTCCGCGGACGCGATCTGCTTCTCGAGCGCGGGGATCGACTCGTAGTTGATCTTGCTGGCGCCGGCCAGGTCGCCTTCGCGCAGCAGCTTGTCGGCCTCGATGCGCAACGCGTCGAGCTTGCGGCGGAGCTCGCCCTCACCTTCCAGTGACGACTTCTCCCGCTCCCAGCGCGCCTCGAAGCCACGCAGCTCCTCCTCGCGGTCGGCGAGGTCTGCGCGCAGCACGGCCAGCCGCTCGACGGAGGCGTCGTCGCTCTCCTTGGCGAGCGCGAACTCCTCCATCTTCAGCCGGTCGACCTGACGCCGGAGCTGGTCGATCTCCTCGGGCGAGGACTCGTGCTCCATCCGCAGGCGCGACGAGGCCTCGTCGATCAGGTCGATCGCCTTGTCGGGCAGCTGGCGTCCGGTGATGTAGCGGTCGCTCAGCGTCGCGGCCGCGACCAGGGCGGCGTCGGTGATGCGCACACCGTGGTGTGCCTCGTACTTCTCCTGGATGCCGCGCAGGATCTGGATCGTGTCCTCGACGCTCGGCTCGCCGACGAAGACCTGCTGGAAACGACGCTCCAGCGCGGGGTCCTTCTCGATCCGCTCGCGGTATTCGTCGAGCGTCGTCGCGCCGATCATGTGCAGCTCGCCGCGGGCCAGCATCGGCTTGAGCATGTTGCCGGCATCCATCGCGGAGTCGCCGCCGGCGCCCGCCCCGACGACGGTGTGCAGCTCGTCGATGAAGGTGATGATCTGGCCGCCGGCCTCCTTGATCTCCTCGAGCACGGCCTTGAGCCGCTCCTCGAACTCGCCGCGATACTTGGCGCCGGCCACCATCGCGGCCAGGTCGAGGCTGAGCAGCCGCCGCCCCTTGAGCGAGTCGGGCACGTCGCCGTCGACGACGCGCTGCGCGAGCCCCTCGACCACGGCGGTCTTGCCGACACCGGGCTCACCGATCAGGACGGGGTTGTTCTTGGTCCGCCGCGAGAGCACCTGGATCACGCGACGGATCTCGGCGTCGCGGCCGATGACGGGATCGAGGCGTCCGTCCTGCGCTGCCTGGGTGAGGTCGACGGAGTACTTCTCGAGGCTCTCGTACGTCGACTCCGCGTCCTGGCTCGTGACGCGCCTGTTGCCCCGGATGGCCGTGAGTCCCTCGCGCAGCCCGGCCTCGGTCAGGCCGGCGTCGGTGAGGATCTTGCGCGCTGGTGACTCGACGGTCGCCACGGCGATGAACAGGTGCTCGGTGGCGACGAAGTCGTCCTTCATGCTCCCCGCGAGGTCGATCGCGCTGGCGAGGACGCGCGTGAGCGCAGCGCTGGCCGCAGGCTGCTGGACGGTTGCGCCGCTCGCCTTGGGCAGCGCGGTCATGGCCTGCTCGGCCTGCGCTGTCAGGACGCTCGCATCGAGGCCTGCCTTGGTGATCAGGTTGCGGGCGGTGCCGTCCTCCTGGCGCAGCAGCGCGACGAGCAGGTGGATGGGCTCGGTCTGGGTGTTGCCAGCGGTCGTGGCGGACAGCTGCGCGGCCTCGATGACCTCGCGACTGCGGGTGGTGAACTTCTCGGCGCCGAACTGACTCAAGGTTTCCGGTCTCCTCCGTGGGTTGCTGGTGGACCACTCTGGTCCTACATCTGTTCAACGCGCCAGAAGTTGAGTCGATTCCACTCAACTCTGTCCAATTGCCCGATTTGCGCGATACCCCGGCCCGCCCGACGGGCGTAGCGTGCTGGACAAGGAATTGCGCCCCGTGAGACCAGGAGGGAAGACATGTTCGTACAGGTGTTCCAGGGTCCGGTGAGTGACGCCGCTCGGGCGGGCGAGCTCATGGACCAGTGGGTCAAGGAGCAGGCGCCCGCGGCCGAGGGCTGGCTCGGCAGCACGGGCGGGGTGACCGAGGACGGGATGCTCGTGGCGCTCGCCCGGTTCGAGTCCGAGGAGGCCGCGCAGCGCAACAGCGACCGTCCGGAGCAGGGTGGGTGGTGGAGTCAGCTCGAGGCGCTGTTCACCGCGGAGCCGGAGTTCCGCAACAGCACGGAGGTGGACGTCGACACCTACGGCGATCCCGGCCGGGCCGGCTTCGTGCAGGTCATGCAGGGCCGGACCAGCGACCCCGCGCGGAGTCGTGAGCTGATGGCCAGCGACCCGACCGACTGGCAGACGTTCCGTCCCGATGTCCTGGGCAGCGTGCTGGCCAACCACGCCGACGGGGAGTGGACGATGGCGCTCTACTTCACGTCGGAGGCCGAGGCCCGCGAGGGCGAGCAGAAGGAGCCGCCACCGGAGCTGAAGGCGATGATGGACGAGATGGATGCCCTCTCCGTCGGCGAGCCCCGGTTCTACGACCTCAAGCAACCCTGGCTGGCCGGGCCGTAGGGGCACCCCCGATCGGGGTATATCCGCGTCCGGGGACACCGCCGCACGGCCGGTGGTGGGAGGTTCGACGCGTGAAGTGGCTCAGCGAGCACTGGACCGACAACCGCTACGTCGTCGCGCTCTTCCTCGTCCTCGTCGTCGTGAACGCGATTGCCATGCAGACCGGCTACGGCCGCTGAACCGGGCCGCCCGAAGCATTGTCGGTGCGCCGTGCCATCGTGCGTCTCCTGTTGAGAAGGAGACCGATGTACGACGACAAGCTGGCCCGGATCCGCAAGCTGCTCGCGCAGGCGGAGGACCCGGCGGCCACCACCGCCGAGGCGGAGGCGTTCAACGCCAAGGCCGCCGAGCTGATGGCCCGCCACGGCGTCGACGCGGCCCTGCTCGCGGCCGGCGATCCGGGTCGCGAGGTGGTCGGCGACCTGACCGTCGAGCTGCTGGCGCCGTACGCCTATGAGAAGGGCACGCTCGGCGCGGCCGTCGCGCGCGGCCTGCGTTGCAGTGCGGTGCTGCGCAAGCAACGAGGCGCGGGCGAGACGGCCCATTCCCTGCATCTCTTCGGTCACACGACCGACCTGGTGCTCGCCGAGATGCTGCTGACGAGTCTCATGGTCCAGGGCACCGGCGAGCTCACCCGCCGGCGCGTCCCGCCCGGCGAACACCCCGCTGCCTACCGCCGCACGTGGTGGCTCGGCTTCGCGTCTGCCGTCGGGCGGCGACTCCAGGACGCCGAGGAGAAGGCGGCGCGCGAGTCGGAGTCGGACTTCGCGGCTGCCGGCACGTCGGCCGCCCTCGTCCTGGCCGACCGCGCGACGCTCGCGGAGCGATCCGCCGCCGAGACCTACCCGGCGTTGCGCACTGCCCGACCTCGCTACCTGTCCGGTGGTGGCATCGCCGACGGTCACGCCGCCGGCCAGCGAGCCGACCTCGGCCGCACCACGCGTGTCGGCGGCTCGGCCCGCAAGCGACTCGGCTGAGCTCGCGAGCGAGGCACGCGTAGCGGCCCTTGCCACCGCCGACGCCCAGCTCCTGACATCGTGGGTCCATGCAGCCCGACGCCTGGCTGGTCGTCATCGACCCGCAGCGCATCTTCGCCTCGCCCGACAGTCCCTGGGGATCGCCGATGTTCGGCGACATCCTCGAGCCCGTACGCCGACTCGCCGGCGCAGCAGGAGAGCGCACCGTCGTCACCAGGTGGGTGGCGCCGGACCCGGCGCACGGCAGCTGGGCGGCGTACCTCCGGGCCTGGCCGTTCGCCGACGTGCCGGCCGACGACCGGCTCTTCGACGTGGTCGACGAGCTGGCTGACCTGACCCGCACCGTGGTCACGGCGCCCACCTTCGGCAAGTGGGGCCCGGCGCTGGCCGAGGTCACCGGCCCGACGCCTCATCTCGTGCTGGCCGGAGTCTCCACCGACTGCTGCGTCATCTCCACCGCGCTCGCCGCCGCCGACGCCGGTGCGACCGTGACGATCGTGTCCGATGCGTGCGCGGGGTCGACGCCGGAGAACCACCGGTCCGCGCTCGACGTGATGGCGCTCTACCCGCCGCAGATCACCATCGCGACCAGCGCGGAGGTGCTGACGTGACGCGGGTGATCCACACCGGACAGGCGCTTGTCGACGTGGTGATCGAGATCCCCGACCTGCCTGCACGCGGGCAGAACGTGATGGCCACGTCGGTGACCGACTACGCCGGCGGCGCGGTGACGGTGCTGGTCGCCGCGGCGAGGTTCGGCGCGGAGTGCGTGCACGCCGGCGCCCACGGCACCGGCCCGCACGGTGACCTGGTCCGGGGGGCGCTGGCAGCGGAGGGCGTCGCGCTGAGTGCCCCGCCGGTCGCCGGCAGCGACACCGGCATCTGCGTCGTCCTCATCGAACCCAGCGCCGAGCGCACCTTCGTCACGACCCTGGGCGCGGAGCGGCAGATCACCGTGGAGAGTCTCGCGACCTCGGCGCCGCAGCCCGGCGACCTGGTGTGCGTGACCGGGTTCTCGTTCGCGCTCGAGCAGACGGGGGAGCCGCTCCTGGCCTGGCTGCGCACGCTCGACGAGGGCGTCGTCGTGGTCCTCGACCCGGGCTCCGCGTTCGCCGGCCTGTCCCCCTCCGTGCGGACCGAGATGCTGGCCCTCACCGACGTCTGGACGAGCAACGAGGAGGAGGCCGTCGACCTGCTGACCGCTCTCCACCGCGCTCCCGACGGCGACGACCTGGAGGTCGTGACTTCCGCGATCGCACCGCTGCTGCGCGGTGATGCCGTCACGATCGTGCGCGACGGAGCGGCCGGCTGCGCGGTCCTGGCCGACGGCGAGACGACCCTCGTGCCCGGGTTCCCGCAGACGCCGGTCGACACGAACGGCGCCGGCGACACCCACACCGGCGCGCTGCTGGCGGCGGTCGCCGCGGGCACGCCGTGGGTCGAGGGGTGCCGTCGCGCCAACGCCGCGGCTGCGATCAAGGTGACCCGACGCGGCCCGGCGACGGCTCCGACCGCGGCCGAGGTCGATGCCTTCCTCGCGGACCAGGCGGCCGGGTGAACCTCCCCGTCCTCCAGGCCGACTGCTCGCAGTGCTTCGCGCTCTGCTGCGTGCTGCTGCCCTTCGCCAAGGGCGAGAGCTTCGCCGAGACCAAGCCCGGCGGCCGGCCCTGCCACAACCTGGCGGCCGACGACGGCTGCACCATCCACACGACCCTGACCGAGGAAGGCTGGTCCGGCTGCGTCGCGTTCGACTGCTTCGGGGCGGGCCAGCAGGTCGCTCAGGTGACCTACGCCGGCATCTCGTGGCGCGAGGGCGGCAACCTCGGCGAGATGGCGGCCGTGCTCTCGGTGATGCGCCAGCTGCACGAGATGCTCGCGCTGCTCGATGAGGCGTCGAGCCGCGGTGCAAGTGACGCCGGCCCGTGGATCGAGCGACTGGTCGGCCTGATCGGCGGCACCCCGGACGAGCTGCTCGCCCACGACATCGACGACCTGCGACACGACGTGGGCGCCGTACTCTCCGACGCCAGTCGCGTCGTCCGCTCGCGCTGGCCGGACGCGCTCGACCTGGCCGGGCAGGACCTCGCCGGACGGGACCTGCGGACCCTCGACCTGCGCGGGGCGACCCTGCGCGGTGCCGTGATGCTCGGCGTCGACCTGCGCGACAGCGACCTCACCGATGCCGACTTCCTCGGCGCGGACCTGCGGGGGGCGGACGCACGTGGGGCCGACCTGTCGGGCGCGCTGTTCCTCACCATCGCCCAGCGCGCGGTGCTGCGGACCTAGCGCGTGTCCGGACGCCAGACCATGATCGACTGGCCGGCGACGGAGTGCCGGAGCACCGGCAACGTGTTGGGGTGTACGGCGCCGGCGGCCGCGCGGGCCTGGCGGAGCGCCGCCCGGGTGGCCGCGAGCTCGGCCTGCAGGTCCTCGTTGCGGTGACGCAGCGCGGTCACCTGGTTGTCGAGCTCGAGGATGCGGCGTACGCCCTCGATCCCGATCCCGTGGGCGGTGAGGTCGGCGATCTCGCGCAACAGCTCGAGGTCGTGGTGCGAGTAGCGCCGGCCACCACCGGGGGTGCGACCGGGAGTGAGCAGACCCATCCGCTCGTAGGCGCGGAGGGTCTGCGGGTGCAGCCCGGTCAGCTCGGCGGCCACGCTGATCACGTAGACCGCCGCGTCGGGCGCGGGTCCGCCGAAGCCGCTCATCACGAGGCGTCCGTCAGGAGCTTGGCGCGCAGGGACGACGGTCCGGTGGCGGCTCGGTAGGCCTCGAGGGCCTCGCGCGCCGTGTCACCGAGGGTCGCCGGCACCTGCACCTCGACGGTCGCGAGCAGGTCGCCCGCGGTGCCGTCCTTCTTGGTCACGCCCTTGCCGCGCACGCGGAACGTGCGCCCGTTGGGAGTGCCGGCCGGGATCTTCAGCGTGACGGGTGCGCCGCCGAGGGTCGGGATCTTGATGTCCGCACCCAGCGCCGCCTCGTCGAAGGAGACCGGGACGTCGAGGGTGAGGTTGTCGCCGCTGCGGCCGAAGACAGGGTGCGAGCCGACGCGGACGATGACGATGAGGTCGCCGGCCGGGCCGCCGTTCTCGCCCTTGCCGCCCTTGCCGCGCAGCCGGATCTTCTGGCCGTCCTTGACCCCGGCCGGGATGCGGGCCTGGATGGTGCGGGTGGACGGGCCGTGGCCGGAGCCGTGGCAGGTGGGGCACGCCTCGTCGTACACGAGCTGACGACCACCACAGACCGGGCAGGTCTCGTTCATCGAGAAGCCGCCGCCGCGGTTGGCGACGACGAAGCCGGCGCCCTCGCACTCGGGGCAGATGTGCGGACGGGTGCCGGGCTTGCCACCCGTGCCCGAGCAGGTCGGACAGGGAGCATCGGACGTCAGCCGCAGGGAGATCGTCGTCCCGTTGAGGGCGTCCTCGAAGCCGAGCGTCGTGGTGGCTTCCAGGTCGTTGCCCTTGGCGGGGCGCGGTGCCCGGCGCTGTCGCTGCGCGCCACCGCCGAACAGGTCACCGAACATGTCCCCGAAGCCGCCACCCCCACCCTGCTCACGCAGCAGGTCGTTGATGTCGAAGCCGCCCTGGCCCGTGCCCCCGCGGTTGAAGCCGGTGGGGAAGCCCCCGCCAAAGCCGCCGCCGCCAGCGGACAGGGTGCGGAACTCGTCGTACTTCTTCCGCTTGTCGACGTCGCCCACGACGTCGTAGGCCTCGGCGACCGCCTTGAACTTCTCGTGCTTGGCGGCGTCGTCGGGGTTGGAGTCGGGGTGGTTGGCGCGCGCCAGCTTGCGATAGGCCTTCTTGATGTCGTCGGCCGTCGCGTCCTTGCTCACGCCGAGGACGGCGTAGAAGTCCTTGGTCGCCCAGTCGTTGCGGAACCCGTCGTTGTCAGCCATGCGCGCACCCCCTCTCGTCCGTGTCGTTGGCCATCAGCCCTCAGTCGTCAGCCGGGTCGACCACGAGCACCTGTGCGGCTCGCACGACCCGGTCGTTGATCTTGTAGCCGGCCTTCGCCACCACCTTCGCGGTGATCACGTCGACCTCCGGGTCGGTGCCCAGGTGGCTCAGCGCCTCGTGGATCGTCGGGTCGAACGCGTCGCCCGGCTGGCCGAAGCGGGTCAGGCCGAGGCCGGCCACGATCCGCTCGAGCTGCTCGGCGACGGCCTTGAAGCCGCCGTCCAGCTCGCCGTGCTCGCGTGCCCGGTCGATGGTGTCGAGCACCTCGACGATCGGCTGGAGCACCTTGTACGTCGCGTTCTCGGCGATCAGCCCACGGTCACGATCGACGCGGCGCTTGTAGTTGAGGAACTCCGCCTGCAGCCGCTGGAGGTCGGTGGTGCGCTCGACGAGCTGGTCCTCGACCGACGGAGTCGTCACGACTTCGGGCGCACCCTCCACCTCGGCGATGTCCTGGGGCTCGAGCGGCCCACCCTCCTCGACCCAGTTGTCGACGCCGCTGATGTCGTTGCCGACGGCCGGCTCCGACTCAGGGGTGGCGCCGGCCGAGGCCGAGGCGCCCTCCACGGGCGCCTCGACCTCGGTCTCGTTGGCCATCTCGGCAGCGTCGTCGCCGAAGGAACCACCGGTGGGTGAGGTCACTTGGACTCACCCTCGGAGTTGTCCTCCTCGGTGGGCTCGTCGACGATCTCGGCGTCGACGATGTCGTCGTCGGCCTGGGCCTCGGAGCCGTCGGTCGCGCCGTCGCTGGCGGCACCGGCGTTCTCGGCCTCGGCTGCGGCGTACATCGCGGCACCCATCTTCTGGCTGGACTCACCGAGCTTGGTGACACCGGCAGTGAGGTCCTCGGGCGAGGAGTCCTCCTTGGCCAGCGTCTCCTTCAGGGCGTCGACGTCGGCCTGGACCTCGGTCTTCACGTCGTCCGGGATCTTCTCGGCGTTCTCGCCGAGGAACTTCTCGGTGGAGTAGACGAGGCTGTCGGCCTGGTTGCGGACCTCGATGGCCTCGCGACGCTTGGCGTCCTCCTCGGCGTACTGCTCGGCCTCCTTGACCATCCGGGCGACCTCGTCCTTGGACAGGGCCGAACCGCCGGAGATCGTCATCGACTGCTCGCGGCCGGACGCGTGGTCCTTGGCGGAGACGTGCACGATGCCGTTGGCGTCGATGTCGAAGGTGACCTCGATCTTCGGTACGCCGCGGGGCGCGGGCGGCAGGCCGGTCAGCTCGAAGTTTCCGAGCGGCTGGTTCTGGGCCCACATCTGGCGCTCGCCCTGAGCGACCTTGATCTCCACCGACGGCTGGTTGTCGTCAGCGGTCGTGAAGATCTCCGAACGCTTGGTCGGGATCGTGGTGTTGCGCTCGATCAGGTTGGTCATCACGCCGCCCTTGGTCTCGATGCCGAGGGAGAGCGGGGTGACGTCGAGGAGCAGCACGTCCTTGACCTCGCCCTTGAGGACGCCGGCCTGGAGGGCCGCACCGACGGCGACGACCTCGTCGGGGTTGACGCCCTTGTTGGGCTGCTTGCCACCGAGCAGCTCGGTGACCAGGTCGGTCACGGCGGGCATCCGCGTCGAGCCGCCGACCATGACGACGTGGTCGATGTTGGCGACCGCGACGCCGCCGTCCTTGAGGACGGACTTGAAGGGCTCACGGGTGCGCTCGAGCAGGTCGGCGGTGAGCTTCTGGAACTCGGCGCGGGTCAGCTTCTCCTCGAAGTGGAGGGGGCCGGACTCGCCGTGGGTGATGTAGGGCAGGTGGATCGTGGTCTCGGACGAGCTGGACAGCTCGATCTTCGCCTTCTCGGCAGCCTCCTGGAGGCGCTGCTTGGCGATCTTGTCCGCGGCCAGGTCGACACCGTTGTTGGCCTTGAACTTCGTGACCATCCACTCGACGACCTTGTTGTCCCAGTCGTCGCCACCGAGGTGGTTGTCGCCCGAGGTCGCCTTGACCTCGACGACGCCCTCACCGATCTCGAGCAGGGACACGTCGAACGTGCCGCCACCGAGGTCGAAGACGAGGATCGTCTGGTCGTCGCCCTTGTCCAGGCCGTAGGCCAGCGCGGCCGCGGTGGGCTCGTTGACGATGCGGGACACGTTGAGGCCGGCGATCTCGCCGGCTTCCTTGGTGGCCTGACGCTGGGCGTCGGAGAAGTAGGCCGGGACGGTGATGACGGCGTCGGTGACGGTCTCACCGAGGTAGGCCTCCGCGTCGCGCTTCAGCTTCTGCAGCACGAAGGCGCTGATCTGCTGGGGCGTGAACTTCTTGTCGTCAATGTCGACGGTCCAGTCCGTGCCCATGTGGCGCTTGACCGAACGGATGGTGCGATCGACGTTGGTGACGGCCTGCCGCTTGGCAACCTCACCGACGAGGACCTCTCCGGACTTGGCGAACGCGACCACCGACGGGGTGGTGCGGGCGCCCTCTGCGTTGGCGATGACGGTGGGTTCGCCACCTTCGAGGACGGAGACGACGGAGTTCGTCGTCCCGAGGTCAATGCCGACTGCACGAGCCATGTGTGTGCCTCCTGGGGAACAGCGCCGCACCGCGACGCCTTGCTTGCTGCCCGACCGGTGTCGGGATGTCTGTGTGCCGCCATCCTGCCGCGACAGCGCCAAGAATGACAAACAAGTTGAGTCGAATCAACTCAACTCTGCTCATGTGGTCCAACGCAGGAACGAGGCCGCCATGTTCCCGCCGGCGGCGACGAGTTTGCGGTGACCTGCCTCACGTCGTCCGGGTGGGCGTAACGATTGGCGCAAACCGGTCGCTCCGGGCGGCAACGTGGCGCATGATTTGTCGGTGCTCGCTCGGGCCTCGCGCCGTCATCCGCTCTTCACCAGCCTGGCCGTCCTGCTCGTGGCGGCACTCCTGGCGACGATGCTGGCGACCGCACTGAGTGCGCGGGCCCGCGGCTCCGAGGCCGCACTGTGCCAGCGGCACGCGTCGGACGCCGCCGCGCGGGCTCAGCTCGTGACCGGCACAGGCCTCCCGATCACCGTCATCGGCGACTCGTGGACCGTCGGCCTGGGCCTCTCCGACCTGGGCGACTCCTGGCCGAGCAGGTTGCCGGGGCGCGTCACGGTTGCCGGCTTCTCCGGCTCGGGTTTCGCCCGGCACGCGAGCCACTGCGGTGACAAGGCGTTCTCCACGCGCACATCGGCGGCTCGGGGCTCCGACCTCGTCGTCGTCGCCGGCGGCCTCAACGACTACGACCAGCCGGCCGCCGACATCCGCACCGGCTTCCGCGCCCTTCTCGCCGGCCTCAAGGGCCGCACCGTCGTCGTGGTCGGACCGGCTTCCGCCCCGTCGCGGGCGGGTTTCGTCGAGCGGGTGGACACGACGCTGGCTTCGTTGTGCGAGGAGTACGCCGTCCCGTACGTCGACACCAGCTCGTGGGAGCTCAGCTACCTGCCCGACCGGCTGCACCTGACTGCAGCCGGGCACGTCGCGTTCGGGCAGCACGTGACCGAGGAGCTGACCGCGCGCGGGTTCCTGGGCTGAGTCCTTGTTGTCACGCTCGCCTAGGCTCCGGGCATGATCCGCCACACCGTCGCCTTCCGGCTCGTCCACGCGGCCGGCTCGGCCGAGGAGGCCGACTTCCTGACCGCGGCCCGCGAGCTGGCGACCATCCCCGGCGTCGAGCGCTTCGAGCAGCTGGCCCAGACGAGCGCGAAGAACGACTTCACGTTCGGGTTCTCGATGGAGTTCGCGGACCCGGCTGCCTATGAGGCGTACAACCAGCACCCCGTCCACACCAGCTTCGTGCAGGACCGCTGGTTGTCCGAGGTCGCCGACTTCCTCGAGCTGGACTACGAGCCGCTCGACTGACGCCGACCCGGACTAGGGTCGGAGGGCATGAGCGACCCTGGAAGCAACGCCGTCGTCAGCCTGTGGCACTCGGTGCCGGCGCACCCGGTCGGCCGCGCGGTGATCCTGCCCGGCGGCTCGGGCTACACGGTGGACCATCCGCTGTTGTGGTGGACCGCCCAGGTGCTCGCCGAGAACGGCTGGCGGGTGGTCATCGTCCGCTGGACGATCGACGATGCGGCCCGCGCCGACCCGACGGCGTTCGTGGCCGACGCCGCAGAGCACGCGCTCGACCTGGCCGGGCCCGCGGAGCGGACGCTGATCGTCGGCAAGTCGTTCGGCACCTTCGCGGTGCCCTGGGCCGCCGAACAAGGATGGCCGGGCGTCTGGCTGACACCCGTGCTCACCCGCCCGGAGATCGCGAACGCCCTCCTCGACAGCTCCACTCCCGGACTGCTGGTCGGCGGGACCGCGGACGAGCTGTGGGACAGCGAGCTCGCGACGAGGTCTCGGTCTCGAGGTGCTCGAGGTCGACGACGCCGACCACATCCTCTACACGGCCGGCGACTGGAAGGGGTCCTTCGAGATCCTCCGGCGCACGCTCGAGGCCGTCGAGCGGTTCGCCAGCCAGCTCGTCTGACGCCGCCCGTGGGGGCTGATCACGACACCGGTCCCCGGCGCGTCGAACGTGCTCGAAGTCGCCGTACGCCGCAAGCCTCACGCTCAGCCGACCGCGCCCGCCCGACTTCTGCACGTCCGACACGCCGCCGCTCACGGAGCAGCGTGGCCGGATGAACTTCCACCCGAGCGAGTCGGAACCCCCCGGCGCGTCGAACGACCCGAAGTCGCCGTACGCCGCAAGCCTCACGCTCAGCCGACCGCGCCCGCCCGACTTCTGCACGTCCGACCGCCGCCGCTCACGGAGCAGCGTGGCCGGATGAACTTCCACCCGAGCGAGTGGACGTTCAGGGCCCATCCCCACCAGTCCCCGGCGCGTCGAACGACCCGAAGTCGCCGTACGCCGCAAGCCTCACGCTCAGCCGACCGCGCCCGCCCGACTTCTGCACGTCCGACGCGCCGCGAACCCGGCGCGTCGGAGCTCGACTCAGGTGTGCTGCGGGAACCCCAGGTTCAGCCCACCGTGCGAGGGGTCGAGCCAGCGCTGGGTGATGGCCTTCTCGCGGGTGAAGAAGTCGACGCCGTGCGGGCCGTAGGCCTTCGCGTCACCGAACAGCGAGGCCTTCCAGCCGCCGAACGAGTGATAGGCGACCGGCACCGGGATCGGCACGTTGATGCCGACCATGCCGGCCTCGACCTCGCGCTGGAAGCGGCGGGCCGCTCCCCCGTCGTTGGTGAAGATCGCGCTGCCGTTGCCGTAGGGACCGGAGTTGATGAGCTCGATCCCCTCCTCGTAGCCGGCGACGCGCACGACGGACAGCACCGGGCCGAAGATCTCGTCGGTGTAGGCCGTCGAGCTGGTCGGCACCTTGTCGAGCAACGTCGGGCCCATCCAGAAGCCGTCCGTCTCGCCGTCCACCTCCTGCCCCCGCCCGTCGACGACCACGCTCGCGCCGTCGGTGGCCGCGATGTCGACGTACGACGCAACCTTGTCGCGGTGTTCGCGGGTGATCAGCGGGCCCATGTCGCAGCCGCGGGTGCCGTCGCCGATCTTGAGCGTGGACATCCGCTCGCGGATCTTCTCGATCAGCGGGTCGGCGACCGAGTCGACCGCGAGGACGACGCTGACCGCCATGCAACGCTCACCGGCGGAGCCGAAGCCGGCGTTGACGGCCGAGTCGGCCACCAGGTCGAGGTCGGCGTCGGGCAGCACGAGCATGTGGTTCTTGGCGCCGCCGAGGGCCTGGACGCGCTTGCCGTTGGCGGTGCCGGTCTCGTAGACGTAGCGCGCGATCGGTGTCGAGCCGACGAAGGAGATCGAGGCGATGTCGGGGTGCGTGAGGATCGCGTCGACGGCTTCCTTGTCGCCGTGCACGACGTTGAAGACACCGGGCGGCAGGCCCGCCTCGGTCATCAGCTCGGCCATCCAGTTGGCGGCCGAGGGGTCCTTCTCGCTCGGCTTGAGGATGACGCAGTTGCCGGTCGCGATGGCGATCGGGAAGAACCACATCGGCACCATGGCCGGGAAGTTGAACGGGCTGATCACGCCGACCACGCCGAGTGGCTGCTTCACGGAGTAGACGTCGACGTCGGTGGAGACGTTCTCCGACACCGAGCCCTTCAACAGATGCGGCAGCGAGCAGGCGAACTCCACGACCTCGAGCCCGCGGGCGATCTCACCTCCGGCGTCGGAGAGCACCTTGCCGTGCTCGGACGTGAGGATCGCGGCGAGCTCGCCCTGGCGGCTGGCGAGCAGCTCGCGGAAGGCGAACATCACCGACTGACGCTTGGCGACCGAGGCCTGGCCCCAGGACGAGAAGGCCTTCTTGGCGACAGCCACGGCATTGTCGACGTCGGAGGCCGAGGCGAAGCGGACGTGCTTCTGGACCACGCCGCGGGCGGGGTCGAAGACGTCCCCCAGGCGGTCGGAGCTGCCGGCGCTCGAGGCGCCGTCGATCCAGTGGTCGAGGACGGGCAGATCGGTGGTCATGATGAGAGCTCCTTGGTGAGCAGGGTGAATGCGTCGTCGTAGATGGCCAGCGCGGTGTTGGCCTCGTCGTCGGTGACCACGCACGGTGGCACCACGTGGATGCGGTTGTCGGCCAGGAAGGGCAGCAGACCGCGTTCGAGCAGCAGCGCCTTGGCCCGGCCCATGACGGCAGCCGCGAGCGGCTGCCGGGTCTCGGGATCGGCGACCAGGTCGAGCGCCCAGAAGACGCCCCGGCCGCGGGCCTCGCCGATCAGGTCGTGCTTGTCGGCCAGCTCCGCCAGGCCCGGTGCGAGCACGTCGCGACCGATGCGAGCGGCGTTGTCGACGATGCCCTCCTCGGCCATCGTGTCGATCGACGCGATGATCGAGGCCATCGCCAGCGGATGCCCGCTGTAGGTGAGCCCGCCCGGGAACACGATGTCGTCGAAGTGGGCGGCGATCGGGTCACTGATGATCACGCCACCGACCGGGATGTAGCCGGAGTTGACGCCCTTCGCGAACGTGATCAGGTCGGGGACGACGTCGTACGGATCGAAGGCGAACCAGTCACCCGTCCGGCCGAAGCCCGCCATCACCTCGTCGAGGATGAGCATGATCCCGTGCTTGTCGGCGAGCGCTCGCACACCTTCGAGGTAGCCGGGCGGCGGCATCAGCACGCCCGCGGTGCCGGGGATGGTCTCGAGCAGGATGGCGGCGATCGAGGCCGGGCCTTCGGACTCGACGACCCGTCGCAGGTGCTGCAGTGCGCGCTCGCTCTCCTGCTCGGGCGTCGTGGCCCAGAACTCGGAGCGGTAGAGGAAGGGGCCGAAGACGTGGACGTGACCACGGGCGTACTCGTTGGGCACCCGTCGCCAGTCGCCCGTCGCCACCACCGCCGACCCGGTGTTGCCGTGATAGCTGCGGTAGGTCGAGACGACCTTGTCGCGGCCGGTGAACTGCCGCGCCATCCGGATGGCGTTCTCGTTGGCGTCGGCGCCACCGTTGGTGAAGAAGACCTTGTTGAAGCCGTCGGGCGCGAGATCGGTGATCCGCCTGGCCGCCTCCCCTCGGGCGAGGTTGGCGGTGGGCGGAGAGATCGTGGTCAGGATCGCCGCCTGCTCCTGGATCGCCGCTACGAGCCGCGGGTGCTGGTGCCCGATGTTGACGTTGACCAGCTGGCTGGAGAAGTCCAGCCACTCGTTGCCGGCGTGGTCCCACACCCGGCTGCCGAGGCCGCCGGCCACCACCATCGGGGTGAGCGCTCCCTGCGCCGACCACGAGTGGAAGACGTGGGCGCGATCAAGCTCGACGACGTGGCGGTCGAGATCCCCTGCGACTGGCCCTGCGACTGGTTCTGTCATTGCTTCTCCTCCTACAGATCTTGCGCGTCTTCTTGCTGTTCGACCACCGGCAGGGCCGGTGGACGGACTCCCTGAGCACCCGTCCACCGGCTCACACGGATGGGTCAGTTGCCGCCCTCGTTGAGGGTGACCTCGATCGGAGCGAAGTCGGCGCCGTCGACGTCGACCCCTTCCTCACGCAGCTCCTCGAGGGCCTCCTCGACGTACTCGTTGCTGTACGCCGACTCCGGCGGCGCGTCGGTGATGATCGTTGCGCCGGTCTCGTTCTCGGTGTTGAGGGCGATCTCGACCGTCTGGTCCCACGCGGCTTCGTCGATGATGCCGATGCCGTTGGTGGAGGGCCAGATCAGCTTGTTGATCTCGTTGGTCATCCACAGCTGGTGGCTGGTGCCGAGCTGCGAACCGGCCGCGGTGACGACCTCGGCACCGGCCTCCGGGTTGTCGCGGACGTAGGCCCAGCCCTTGATGGACGCCTTGATGAAGGCGACCGTCTGGTCGGCGTACGCCTCGTCCTCGAGCTGGTCGGTCGAGGCCCAGATGGCGTCCTGGAGCATCGCGGTGCCGACGTCGTTCCAGTCGATGACGTTGAGCTCGTCGGGCTGGTAGAGCTCGCCCGTGTCCGGGTTGACGGTCTCGAGGACCTGGGCGTACTCGTTGTAGGTCATCGCCTGCGCGGCGTCGATGTCGCCGGCGAGGAAGGCGTTCATGTCGAA